>NZ_LATZ01000119.1 GCF_000981385.1 Bacillus sp. SA1-12 | reverse complement strand
GGAATTCACCATATCCTCCTTTAGGTAGCTCTTTTCAGATTATCTGTTTCAACATAAGAAGTTTACGCCTAGTTCTTAGTTCTTCCTAATTGTTCAGCCCTTCCCCTAATTCTCGAGAAAATAGGGTACTATGACTTCTGCTGACTTCTGATTGTTCAGCTATCTATCGCTAGATAGGTTACCAAATGTACTTGGCGTTCCAATCAGACCTCCCCAGGTAAGAGTGCAATCTTTCCCTCCACCTATCTGCTTCATTTACTCTGTATCACCTTCGACAGAAAGGACTTTGTTTTGTTAAGCAAACTCATCCAATGATACCTAGCCTTATATGAAGTTCGTGTTCCTCAGACCGGAGGTTTGCCGCTCACTTCCTTCAGATTCCATGTCACCATAGACACCCTTGTGTTAGGCTAACTGTTACTTCTGTCTTCACAGTTCGGGACTTTCACCCTATAGATTACACCCATGCTGGGCGCACTTAAAAAAAAAGCGCGGCACTGTGCCGCGCTTTCCATTTATTCTTCAAACAATTGATCGATTGCACTTTGCGGTAGAGCTGTTTCTCCGCCAAGGATGTAATATACATAAGTTTCATCCATATATTTTTGCACGGTTGTTTTTGTAGCCGTGTTCGCTTTAACCGGATTTGTCAAAATGACAGGGCTGAAATACTGAGCTGCAAGAGCAGAGCCTGCTAGCGCATCAGGATAATTGGTGCCTGTTGCAAAATAAGTATAGAACGGATCAATGTCATCAATAAAAGTATCAATGATCTTGCTGTTTGTTGCATATCGGTCTGCACCGCTGATTCGCTGCCATCCAGTTAGTTTTTTTGCAGCTGCATCGGAAATCGCATTAACTCCTCCGATAACATAGCTCTTTTCTACATTCCAATTATTCATAAAAGTTGTAACAGAACCTGGAACCGAATCCTTTCTTGAAAGAAGAATCGGCATTTCCAATTGAGCAGCAATTGGAGCTATCGATAAAGCATCCGCAAAGTTGCTGCCTGTTGCAACGACAACCGAACCTGCATCTGCTCCGATTTCATCAGCAATTTTTACTGATGTTGCATAACGGTCAGATCCGCTTAACCTTGTTACTTTAATTCCCATATTTTTTACCTGTCTTTCAACATCTGCCGAAATTGCATTTGTTCCGCCAACGATAAATACTTGAGACACGCCTAAACGAATTAGCTCATTTTTAACAACAGACGGAAGGGAAGCTTGTCTTGTCAGCAGCAATGGTGCATTATAGCGGTATGCAAGCGGTGTTGCACTTAGGGCATCAGGAAAGTTTGCACCAGTCGCTAAGACAGCCGTTTCTGCTTCACCATCAAACCAGCCGTCCTGTGAGATTTTAACTGCAGTATCATAGCGGTCATCGCCGGCGAGTCTTTCAAACGTTTGTCCATACTCGATAACATCATGATAGATTCCATACTTTTCATTAAGTTCAGTGGAATAGGAATTTGTTACTTCCAAATAGTAGGATCCAGGCGTAAGAACACTCTCAACACTTTGCAACTCATATCCATCTTCATTTAAAAAAGTGCTCTTTGCTACCTCTGTTCCATCTGATGAAAGGACACGAATAGTAAGTGTTTGTTCTTTTTGATTCTCAGTAAATGCTGCAAGTGAATAATCTGCTTCTTCATTTACTGTGAATTTATAAAGATCAATATCCTTTCCATTATTAACAGACTGGTTATGGCTGCTTCCCTCCAAAAAATACCCGGTCTCTACTTGATTCGCTTTAGCCAACGAATCATTAGGCTCGTCTTCATAATACGTTAGGTCTTCTTCAACAAAGCCAAATGGCTTCATTTCATTTGTCTGTTGCTGCTGCAAAGTTGACCATTTTTCAATAACGTATGCTTTCCCCTCTGCAAACCCCTGTCCCGCAGGTAATGCCAGAAAAAGTCCGCAGGCTAACAATAATTCTTTTTTCATAGTATCCCCCTGTATGTATATATAAAATCTACTAGATTATACGTCCAAACCCATTCAAATGTAATAGGTTATTCTTCCTATATTAGTGGATTGTTTTATATTTTTTTCAGCTTTTTTCGACATAAATAAGCCCTTTCGAAGATCAAGCTTTTCTGAACTGCGCTTTTTCAAATAAAGAAAGAATAGATTCTTTATACAGCAATTTCCTCCGCTGATGATGCATTACAATTCAGCTGAGTCCTACATACGAAGGAAGTGTTAGCTGCGTTATCTGTTCTGCTGTAAGTCGTTGGTTACTATGAGTCCTTTGATGTTATGGTAAGATACTGAAAATTTGGCTCGGAGGCAAAACCCAGTGAAGGTAATTATGCACTAGGTTTAAACTACTGAACGTGCGCCTTTAGTCCGAGGCAGTTTCGTAACGGATGAAATGAAATGTGGTACCCAACCTACACATATCAGTCTGGATACAACCGTTAACGTTTTTGCCTTCGTGCAATATGGCCCTAAACATAAAGAAAATGCACAATTCTTGCAGGAGAATTGCGTCATTTTAATGAATAAAAAAGAAAACACTTTAACACATCGATTAAATTACAGTATAGATTTCTTCTTTTATAAAAAAATAATAGTATATTCCTTTTCTGTAACATTTCCCCAAAGTATACTTTATGTATTGTTAACTTGCTTATATAATTTTGGCCAGTTTGTCGAAATATATAAAAGTAATGGTACAATTAGATAGAAAGCATATTAGATGAGAAGGTGACTTAATATGATTGAGGTAAAAGCCTCTACACTAAGTAATGGAGAATTTAATAGAGGTGTATTCGCTACATGCGATATAAAAAAAGGGGAGCTTATACATGAAGCACCTGTCATTCCTTATCCTAACGATCAGCATAAATACATTGAGAAAACAATACTCGCTGATTACGTTTTTGAGTATGGGATAAACCACTCTGCTGTCATTCTTGGTTATGGAATGCTGTTTAACCATTCGTATGAACCTAATGCAACTTATGATATTAATTTTACAAATCACACGTTTGTATTCTATGCTTTTAGAAATATAAAAGCTGGAGAAGAAATTCTAATCAACTATAATGGCGATGTTGATGACAATGACCCACTTTGGTTTAATAAGGGTTAAAATATTAAATAATCAAGCGCTTCTCTCTTAAAGAAAAGCGCCCTATTGTAGAGTAAATGAAGAAAAGTACAACAATTCATTTTTTCCAATTTTGTATCTCTATAATATTTCCTTCGGGATCTTCTGCATAAACAACTGTTAATACTCCAAGGGAATCGTACTCTTTTTTTTCTAAAGCTCCATATTTCTTTCCACCGCATTCGATTACCTTATTCAAAACTTCTTCCACGTTATCCACTACAAATGCAATATGTCCAAATCCTTGATAGCTAATATTTGATGGATGCCTATCAGGGTTTTCTGGATAATATTGAAAAATCTCTAAAGTTGGTCCTTCATCGTATCCAGGTAAGGTTAGATGGATGCCTTTAATACGAACATTGTCTATATTCGTTACTTTTTCTATCCATTTGCCAGAAAGGTCTCTTTCGGGTAATACAGGCTTACAATCAAAAACCTTCACATAAAAATCAGACAATCTACGCCAGTCTTTTGCAACAATGTTTGTGTGAGCATATTTAATTGACACCGAAATCCCCTACCTTTGTTAAAAAATAGTACTACTTTACCATATCATCTTTCTAGATAATTTACCTTTTACCAATAAGTTTCTCTTTTTATAACATAACTTTTACATTTCAAGGTTAATTTTTTCTTCCTTATTCAAGAATCTTGATCGATTGCTGAAAATTACTCTCGAATGCCCAGCCGCTTGCCAAATTCGTCTTTTATTGTAATAAGACTTCGTCTACTATATTAACGAGCTTATTTACATGACCAATCGGTGCAACACCACCAATTAAAAAGCCCGTTTTCTTCTTTACAAATTTTCCGTCCACCTTACCGATCTTATCACCAACAACTTCCCCCTATTTTGGCTTCACCAAGCATAAAATTAATCGTCTTTGCCATTTATCCCACCTAACACCCAATCGAATCTGCTGCTTCCTGAGCAGTACGTGTGCTAACTGGTTGATCCACTACTTTATTTGAAATCCCTTTATCAATTAACTTTCTTTCCCTCATTTTTATATTCCACTGTGTATTTCTAATAATTGATGCATCATTAAACATATAAAACATAAACCTATTTAACTGAGATCAAATGATCAACAACAATACTATTTATTGCATTGATATACGCTAATGCACTTGCTTTCAAAATATCCGTATCTGTTGCTTTGGCAATATATTTTTCATTTCTATATTCCACTTGGATCTTTACTTTCCCTAATGCCTCTTTACCTCTTGATACACTGCTAATATTGTATTCAATTAATTTAATATCTAAATCACTAATTTCTGAAATGGCGGAATACAAAGCATCAATTGGACCAGTACCGACAGCACTGCTTTTTAATACATGCTTACCTTTTTTAATTTTTATACTCGCAGACGGGAAAATTGAATTACTTATCACTTGTAAGCCCATTAGTTCGTAAAAATTATCACTATAGTGCGTTATATCTTGATTATGAGGAATATTATGTTTTGTGTAATAATTCTCAACGATAACATATAAGTCATGACTATATACTTCTTTTTTTGCATCTGCTAATTCAAGAAAGGATTCAAATATCCTATCAAATTGTGTTTCGGTTAACTGATTAAAACCTAATTTTTCAAGCGCATTTTTCACTGCATGACGACCAGAACGAGCCGTTAAAACAAGTTCCATATCATCTAGGCCGACTTCAATTGGACTAATGATTTCGTAGGCATCCCTTGATTTCAATAAACCATCTTGGTGTATACCTGAAGAATGAGCAAAGGCATTATCTCCTGTAATAGCCTTATTTACTTGTACATCAAGCCCCATTAAACTACTTACCAACTTAGATGTATTCATAATTTCTTTTGTATTTATATTCGTGTATGCTTGATAGACTGCTGAGCGAATATTCATTGCCATCACAACTTCTTCTAATGCCGCATTACCTGCACGTTCACCAATCCCATTGATCGTACATTCCACTTTATCCGCACCATTTTTGATAGCTGAAAGTGTATTTGCGGTTGCCATACCGAGATCATTATGACAATGGACACTTAAAAGTACTTGATCATTTAAGTTTTTTAAGCGATCATTTAATTTAAAGATTAGTTCACCAAACTCTTCCGGCTCAGCATAACCAACTGTATCAGGTACATTAATAATGGTAGCCCCTGCTTTTACCACTGCTTCAATCGTTGCCCATAAGTACTCAAAATCGGAGCGAGACGCGTCTTCTGTTGAATATTGCACATCTGGTAGAAATGTTTTTGCATATTTTACGGCGTCAACACCGATGTCTAATATTTGACTTTTCGATTTCCCAAATTTCTTTTCTACATGAATATCTGAAGTGCCTAAAACTATATGGATTAAGGGTTTTTCAGCAAATTTCACACTATTATAAACAGCATCTATATCAGCTTTTACTGCTCTTGCTAATGCTGTGATCATAATGTCGTCTGTATTTCCTACTTTAGTGGCAATTTCTTTCACAGCATTAAAATCACCAACTGAAGACGCAGGAAAACCGGCTTCAATAATATCAACTTGTAACTTCTTTAGCTGCTGTGCTACTTCTAGTTTTTCATACAAATTGAGCTTAGCCCCTGGAACTTGCTCTCCATCTCTTAAAGTCGTATCAAACACCCAAATTTTTCTCGTCATTTCAGAAACACTCCTTTGTCATATTAATGTATAAAAAAAGCCCCGTCTCTATAAAAATATAGAGACGAGGCATTGCTCGCGGTACCACTCTAATTGATTAATCTTAATGCGATTAACCCACTCATTTTCGGTGGCAATCACCACCTATCTTCATAACGGTAGAAAACCGACATCTCTTACTTATTATGTTCAGAGAGTAGCTCTTGGATGAGTTCAAAGGGAATAACTACCGATTCTCACCAACCATCGGCTCTCTGAGAAGCTTATACACCTTCTACTATTTCCAATCTTTGCTTGTTATTATTTAATTATATGCAATAATATATCTATCAACTCGAGTTGTCAACTGAATTTTTAAAAAACAAGAATCGATTAGGAATCTAAAAATCCCTGCTATCCCTTGCTCCCGATTCAAGAATATTCTAATCAACTTCTATTAGCTGTTTAGTTAAACCAACATGTTATTTTGTTGAACAAACTTCTTTTAAGGGTAGCCCCACCAAAACCTTACAAGTGACCTCTGGTCAATTTTCCATTTGAAACTGGTTTAATGGCGTCAAAATGAATATCCCGTACCAACAGTTCCTGACAATCATACTCCTTGAGGCTTTTTGAATTTTCTAGAAAGAAACGATCGTAACAAAAACCATTTACTACTGTTATAAAATATAAAGCAAAACGTTCCCATTTTGGTGGTAAAGGTCACATGTGACAATGTTCGAATTAATCTCAATATCGATTTTTTCACTTGGAGCACTTGTTAAGCTTGTTTTATTTCATCTTTCTCTATTTCCTGAATCAAATGGGCAATCAAAACTTGAAGTCCTAGCAATCTTTCTTTGCCTTTTGAAAACGCTGTTGTGCTTCCTGGGGGATCATCTTTCCTTGAAATGTTTCATGAATCTTAGATAATTGATCAATCTGGCGATGAATTGTCTAAGATTCATGAAAAACCCTCCTTATCGTTTGAAGCAGATACACGCTCATCAAAACATATACATAACCCTTCCTCAACAAAACGTGCATTTAAAATCAGACTTCATGTCAATGAACGCGACAACGTAACTTTTCATCGATATGCTCCCACTTTAATCGTTGGTTCATCTCCAGCTTGGGTTACTTCTAAATCTTTTTTGGCCGATTTATTTTTATTTCTTTCCCTAAAACAAAAGCTCAGAGTTTTTATTATTCTCTGAGCTTTTGTTTTATTCTATTTTTATAAATTTCGTTCATCTTTCCCTTATTGAGCTGGTTCCTCTACTACCGGCTTCCCTGCATCCATTAACACTTTGTTTGCTCCCAGCATAATGGCAAGGATTAAAATCAATATACCAGTCCCAAGCAGCAGCCATTCCACCTTGATCACGTCTGCCAATGGTCCGAAAATCAGCATGCCCATTGGCATCATTGATGTGGAAATCATCCCTAACACACCGAAAATTCTTCCTAAATAGTTTTCATCTACTTTTTCCTGGAGTACAACGGTTGCAGGTGTATTAAAGAGCGGCGCCGTAATACCGAATATAGCCATGAAAAATATATAAATGGAGAAAAACGGTACAATCCCTAGTGCAATTGTACATATCCCCATTATTAGGCTTGCTAGGGTCATCGTATGAATTTTATTTTTAAAGCCGCCCCAAGAGGCAATAATTGCTCCACCAGCCATCATCCCTACGGAGAAAGCTATTTCAATAGCCGTTAACCGCCAAACTTCGTCACCGAAACTTCTCGTAACTTGCAGTGGCGTCAAAAAAGCGGCAGGTGCCATTAAGACAAAGAAGATCCCAAAGAACAAAAATAACTGTCTTAAAAAAGGGTTATTTTTAATGTACGTGACCCCTTGCTTAAAATCATTGAGATAGCTTGTTGGTTGGTCATCAGCTGCTTTCTGATGTTTCGCGATTTGCAGAAAACCTAATAATGTGAAGATGGCAATGACTGCCGTTATTACATCGATAAAGAAAATAATCTCAAGGGAGGCCATTGATAATAAGGCCGCACTGACAATTGGTGCGATAAACATATTGACTGCTTGCAGACTTCCGTTTATCCCGTTAATTTTCGTCAGCTTATCCTTTGGTACAATCTGCGGTAAAATCGCCCCTACTGCAGGCGTTTGAATACCGGTTCCGATCGCACGAAGAGCAGCCATAAGAAAGAGTAACCACACTGCATCATATCCCATTAAAAAAACAATAGCGAGAAGAAGTGTTGATGTCGCAATTAAGGCATCTGATAAGGCTATCAGTTTTTTTCGGTTATACCGGTCTGCCCACACTCCTGCAAATGGCGATAAAATAAAGGTAGGAATGAAGCCGCATATAATAAAGAGTGTCATCATCATTCCTGACTGTGTATTAAGCGTTACATACCACATCATCGCATATTGAACCAATGCTGAACCAAAAAGCGATATCGTTTGGCTGCTTAAAAACAGCGTTATGTTCTTTTTCCAATTTTCAAATCCATGTTCATTTACTGAGTTCATCTTTTCACGTCCTTTTCATTTTTCATACAAATGCTTTTTACTACGTGAATTCCCCAGTAAAACGATATACGCTCATCTTTCATAAAACGAAAAGGTCACAGACACCTGCCTGTGATTTTGAGTAAACGATTAAACATTTTCCTTATTTAATGAGCAAGAGAACGTCTTTACCCATAAATAAAGAAAGGCAGATTGACCGCCTTTCTTCACCTAGTTTCGTATATGCATCATGAAGATTATAAAAAAGGACAGACTAATCTCGTTTACCCTGCACAAACAGAGCCTTTGAACGTATTCAATTACTGGTTCAAAGCTGTGAAACGAAGTCTGACAGATTGCATTTTTTATAATCCTCCTTTATATAAACATTCACTATAATTTTAGAGTAGAAGATTAAAAAAGTCAATAAATAACAACTGCTTACTCAAACAAGATTCATTGCAGTTCAACCCTTTCCTTTTTAGCGAAAACGCATAATTGCCTTTATGTTTTTTGTTAAATAGTGGATAATGAACCATATACATATTTTTTAAGGAGTGTATGATGGTGATTACCCCTATTTTTCGTATTTTTGATCTGGAAAAAGCAAAGGAATTTTACATCGAATATTTAGGATTTCAGCTTGATTGGACACACCGTTTCGAAACAGACATGCTGATCTATTGTCAGGTATCTTTAAATGATCTTATTTTGCATCTTTCTGAACATCATGGAGACTGCTCCCCAGGCAGTGCCATTCGAATAAAAATGACAGATCTCAAAAAATTTCATTCTATATTAAAAGAAAAAAACTATAAATATGCAAAACCAGGTTTAGAGAAATCTCCTTGGAATACAGTGGAACTAACGGTGAACGATCCTTTTTTTAACAGGATAACTTTTTATGAGGAAATTCTGTAAAAGAAGTACCAGATCACATAAAAGGAAGAGCCTTCGGAAGAGTGCAGAACTCTTTCTGAATTTGTTTTTATATATTGTGTGGAAATTTGCTGAGAAAATGAGTGTTGTCCAATAGAGGCTTTCTATGGGACATTTCCGCTTTGCGATACCTAACTTCTGTCTTATAAAAGCTTTTTATTGACTAATTCCGTTTGTCTATTACAAATGTACGTCCCGTTGAAGCTTTCAACGGGACGTACATTTCTTCTCTTATCTGCCCTTCATCCCTAAACCGTCTTTTTCTCAAACTGTGGCCCTAGATAAGCCCCTTGTTCCAGCAATGAATTCTGGATTTGCTTCACATCTGACTCGCGCGGCAGCTTTCCTTCTTTTGCACATAATGCCGCTGCTGTTCCTGCCGCTTGGCCAATAGCTATTGCAATCGGCTGAACGCGAAGCGCGGAATGAGCTTCATGTGTAGCAGAGATTGGTCTTCCGCCAACAATAAGATTATCAATTTTTTTCGGGATGAGTGATCGATATGGGATATCATACCATTCACCAGGTTTTAAATATTGCAGCAAAGTTCCTTCGCCCGCTGGGTTATGAATATCCACTGGATAGGAACCGAGTGCTACTACATCATCAAATTTGCAGGCGTTTAGCAGTTCTTCAGCTGTTAACTTATAATCGCCGATGACTCTTCGTGATTCCCTGACCCCGATTTGCGGAGCAGTAGTTTGCAGGTAGGCGTTTTCAAAACCGTCAACATGCTTTTTCAAAAAGGCAACAAATTCCTGGACTTGTTCACGGGCTTCAATTTCTGCTGCGGTTAGTTCCCATGGATTTGTTGCATCCTTTAGGATGACACGGGTTTGATTGAAGTGAATTACCCCTTCTTGATTGGCATAGAACCATAGAACATTTTCACGTGGGCATCTTAATTCTCCGCGCTTTTTGGCTTCGATATATAATTCGGTCATTCCCTCGCGGCTTGGCATACGATCAATATCGACATTGGCCATGCGGAAATTCAAGGTCATTGGCTGGCTTAAACTGTCCACTTCTCGGCCCTTTTCGACAGTAGCCCCTGCTAATGCGGATAAATCGGCATCGCCTGTTGTGTCCACATAAATCTTGGCTTTTAAGTCCATTATTCCGGCTTTATTGGCAACACGGATTGATTGGATATACCGTATGGAGTCATCCATTTGCGCGTCTCCTAAGAAGGTATGGTACAAAAGTTCAACACCTGCATCAAGGCAAAGATGCTCGGCTACATATTTTAACGCTTCAGGATCAAAGGCTGTCTTTTGTTTCGGATGTCCATACATGCCAAGCTCTGACATGCCGTCAATTAATTCCTGCAGTACACCATAGATGATTTGTTTAGGTCCGGCTGAATAAGTCATCCACGGATTTACCATCATCGCTGTTCCAGCTCCGCCAAGGAAGCCATATCGTTCAATTAACAGGGTTTTTGCTCCATTTCTGGCAGCTGCTACAGCCGCGGCAATTCCACTTGGTCCTCCGCCGGCAACAATGACATCATATTCATGATTTGACAAGATCATTTTCCCCTTTCCATTGATCATTTTTACTTACAGTGACCGAAGCTTCGGCCATTGGATTTCAATACCTTGCTGAGTAATCAGCTTTTGAAAATCTACCAGGGTTTCATGGTTATTGCGAACTGCACGCGGCTCAAAATTTCCATATATACAGTAAGCGGCTAAATACCCTGCGGATTCTCCAATATTCCATTCAACCGGATGCAAGCGATAGCAGCCATTGGTAATATGGGTGACGCCAAGGTTCTTACATGCTGGCAGCAGATTTTTTACTCTGATTGGGATAAGACTCCCTAAAGGAATTTGAAACGGGTAGCTTGATATATCAATATAGTTTCGATTCCCTGTACTAGGATGCAGATCAATTCGATAGCTGCCAACTCCTACTGAGTCGAAAAATTCCTCAGACCTGGCTTCCCCCCTTGCATCTGGACAGACATGCTGCTCTAACACCGTAAATTCTGCTTTGATCCGGCGTGATTCCCGTATGTACGGGTATTTTGCCAAGCCATCCTCTGTTCCAAATAGATCCTTGCGCAAGCGAAGTCCCGGGTAGCCTTGTTTTCCGTCCGGTCTTGGTGCTTCGGTTTGCATCCAATAAAGCAGGGAAAGACTTAATTGCTTTGCTCCCTGCAAATGCTTCTGCCTTTCTTCTTCACTCACTTCAAAGACTGGTCCTAGCCAGTAATCATTTTGCGGCCAGTTGACAAGGGTCGTATCACTGACAAAGGTTCCAGGTGCAAAATTCTCTTTATCTATGATTCTTCGATATAACCACCATGATGGGAGATCTGTTTCTGGAAATAGGGTAAAGTGTCTTGGTTCCAAAGTAATATGATGCGGAACTGTCCAGCTAAAATGCTTGTCAGGCCAAAAGCTGGCTTGATAGTTTCTCCAAAACTCGTAATTCTCGGGTTTTGGAATCGTATGATCTTCCCCTTCCACATAATCCATTGCAAAACAATGGGTAATCGCCTGCATATCCAGCGGATCAGCCTCATCTGCTAATGCATGGGGTTCACCGGTCTCTTTTTGTGACTCGGAGCCTGTTACATATTCTACATTTGCTAATGGCAATAGATCTCCGCATTCTGTACCATCAAGAAAATAGGTGCCAGTCAATGTCATTCTTGTTCCTGTACCTGCATTCTTTACTTGGACAGCTAAAACGCTGTCTCCTTTTACTTCAGCTTTTTCCGGTACATAATTTGTGAAAATCTTCATCTGACCGCTATGAACATAGGGAGCTAACATCTCTTGAATCACCGCAAGTGCAGCTCTTGGCTCATGGCAAATCCTGCTTACGTTTCCGTTGCCCGGATTGAGAAAGAGACGAGCGCTTGCCTCAGTTGTCAACGGAAAATTTCGTCGATAATACTCTCTGACACGGTTTCGAAATTGGCGATAGCTCTCGGTACATCCGAATTGTTCAATCCATGGATGCTCATCGGGAGGAACTCCCTGGCTTGTCAATTGGCCGCCAATCCAATCAGTTTCCTCTGTCATAATGATCGTTTTTCCCATTTTTGCAGCGGCTAATGCAGCTGCACAGCCGCCGGTACTTCCGCCAATAATCACGATGTCTGCCTTCATTTCCTGATTCATCGTACACTATCACCTTCTGCTTTATATAGTAAGAAGGAAAACAAATTCAGATTATTTTCCTCCCCTTGTTCACGAGTTACTGACTGACAAACTCTGAAATTTGTTCGGTAGCTGAATCTAAATAAGCCTTGTAATTATAGGTACCTTCCAACGTGCTGATGAATTGATCGTATTCATTTAAGGAACGGTTTCCGTATATGAATTTGACGATTTCTTCATTAATATATCGTTCCGCATCTGAAGCAACAAAGCCTTCTGGCAATGTGACTAAACTATCATAAATTTCAATGCGCGGCTGTTCGATTGCGAAATCAATTTGCGGCTGGGCATAGCCGAATTTCGATGCTAAATATTCTGCGTTCGGGCGTCCTGTCAATTGGAAGTAGTGAGAATGCTCAACCCCTTTAGGATCGGTGATTTCCACTTTGTCGCCATTTATCTTATAGTTCTTGCCTTCTTCTCCATACATCACAAGAAGGTTCCCTTCTCTTTCCGATACATAGTTAAAGAGCTCTAAAATCTTTTCAAGCTTTTCTGGTTCTTTTTCTAGAGATTTAGGTAATGACCACATTCTTGAAACCGTGGCAACATCATAAACGCCATCCAAGTTTCCGCCAGGACCCGCAGGTGCTTTGATCTGAATCCATTCTGCTTTTGGGTTTACTAACTTAATTTCCTCTTGGTTTTCCTTTTTCGCGATATCTGTCCAAGAATGGTAGATTAAGCCATATTGGCCTTTGTAAATTTTATCTAAGTGCTGTCTGCCAGTGTTGGCGATTAATTCAGGATCGACAACTCCTTCATCAATCATCCCTTTGATAAAGCCAAGTGCATCCTTCATGGCAGGGTCGTAAAGCGAATTGATAACCTCACCATCCTTAATGTAGAAATTCCCCGGCGTCCCCGCACCGAATGCGCTAAATACACCTGTAAAGCCTGCAAGTCCTCCGCCGGTTATTCCGTACGTATCATTTTTTCCGTTTTGGTCAGGATCATTAAAGGTAAATGCTTTTGCTACTTCTGTGATTTCATCGATTGTTGTTGGAACTTTTAATCCTAAGTTATCCAACCAATCCTTCCGTACCCACCATGTGGAAAATGGAACATCTGGTATCCTCGGAATTCCGTACTGCTTGCCATCAAGATTTCCTTTTTTGAAATTATCATCTCCTGCAAAGGTAACAGAAGGCTGAAGCTTTTCCATATAAGGTGTTAAATCAAGAAGCATGCCTTTCCGCCCGTATTCCGCCATGCGCTGGCGATCCTGAGTGAGGATGATATCAGGATAGTTACCTGCAGCTAATCGAACATTTAATTGATTAAAATAGTCTTCCTCACTTGCCAGTGCTGTTATTTTGATCTTAATTCCTAATGCTTTATTAAGTGCTTCTGCAATCGGATCCGGATCTGGAAATCCTGTCCCTGACATCGCAATTTCAATTTCCATTGGTTTATTCGAATTGCCTGAATCCTGTTCTTTCTCACTAGATGTTTTATTTGAGCTGCAGCCCATGAGAAAAAGACTTATTAAGAGCATCGTGACCACACTAACCAATAATGATTTTTTCATACGTGTTCCTCCCCTTTATATGTCATTCAAAAACAACTAACCTTTTATTGAGCCAATCATGACCCCCTTTGTAAAATGTTTTTGGATAAAAGGATATACAACAATAATTGGCAAGCTTGCTACAATGACTGCAGCCATTTGCAACGTTGTTGTCGGAACATATTCCTCGAGCATTTGCTCAGGATTTGTTGATTGCATTAAAATGTTTCGGATCACTACCTGCAGCGGATATAATTCCGTATCGGTGATATACATGACCGCTTGGAAGAATTCATTCCAATGCCCCACTGCATAAAATAACCCAACCGTCAGTAATACTGGCAATGACAATGGCATGACAATTTGAAAGAGAATTCTAAACTCCTTCGCCCCGTCAATCCTGGCAGAATCAAAAAGTTCATTCGGAATATTTTCAAAAAAGCTTTTCATAATCAGTAAATTGAAGGCTCCGACAGCATTTGGGATGATCATCGCCCACACTGTATCTACAAGACCAGTATCACGGACAACGAGATAGGTTGGAATAATTCCCCCGCTAAACAGAAGGGTAAATACGACTAAAAATAAGAAAAAGTTTCGCCCCGGCAAGTCTTTTCGACTAAGAGGATAGGCCATAAAGGTTGTTAAAAACATATTGACGAGCGTTCCAACTACTGTGATAAAGACGGTTATACCGAATGCTTTCACGATCTCATTTCCTGAAAAAAGCTGATGGTAAGCCTCTAAGGTAAAGCTTTTTGGAATAATGATATAGCCTCCGTTTTTTAACACCTCGCCATATGGTGTGACAGAAACAGCCAGCACGTATAATAACGGAAACACACAGATTATACCGACAATCCCTAAAATGAGATAAATCACAGCATTAAAGATGCGATCCTCAAGCCCTCTTACCAAATTCCTCCCCCCCATCTCTTCGCTAAGCGGTTCGCACTAAGAACCAGGACGAGACCGATGATTGATTTGAATAATCCGACCGCTGCCCCTAAGCTGAAATTCATTTGCTGCAGACCGACACGGAAAACCCATGTGTCTAAAATATCTGCAACTGGATACACCTGAAGGTTATAAAGAATATAAATCTGTTCAAAACCCGCTTCCATAAACTTTCCTAAATGCAGGATAAACAGCAAAATAATTAAATTGCGGATTCCAGGAAGAGTGATATGCCAGATCATGCGAAGCCTGCTTGCTCCGTCTACTCTTGCCGCTTCATAATACTCTGGATTTATGCCAGACATCCCGGCCAAGTAGATGATCGCCCCCCACCCAAGGTTTTGCCAAATATCTGAGCCAACCAGGATGGTCCGGAACCAATCTAGTGATGTTAAAAAGTTGATGGGTTCGATCCCCAATCCTTTTAACCATTGATTCAATAAACCGCTGCTCTCAGACAAAAAGGCAATTAAAATCCCGTAAATGATGACCCATGATAGGAAGTGCGGCATGTAGCTTAAGGTTTGAATGATCCGCTTATACCAGAGAAAGCGGCACTCATGTAATAACAAGGCCAGGAGAATTGGCGGAATCATACCAAAAATAAGCTTATAAAGACTGATTAAAAAGGTATTAGTTAATAACTGGGAGAAATAAGGCGAATCATAAAATGCTTTAAAATGCTTGTACCAAGGATCAGCCCAAGCACTTCCCATGATTCCATCCATGATGTTAAAATCCTTGAACGCGATCACGACTCCGTACATAGGAATGTACTTGTAGATGATGAAATAGATAAGACCTGGGAGAAGCATGAGATAAAAGGCTTTATGTCTCCAAACGAGCTGAAAAATAAGCCGCAGCTTTGTTTCTTTTTTTGGATATACTGTCTTTTCGGTTGCAGTATTTAGGTCCACGTCACCACCCGCCTTTCAGTCTTTTTCCTTACTTGCCATTTAAGCAACTTTAGTTATTGAGACCCCTTGTTAATGTAAACCCTTACATAATTGGCGTTCGAATCATCTCCTTCCGTTTGTCTTACTAGTAGTATAAAAGTCAGGAAATTCTTTTTATATACACATAATCGGTAAAAATGTACGATATGTTACAATCATCATTGGTCACTGGATCATTTTCGTTAAGCCTAAAGTTGGATCCTTTACTGATTCATCATTTCCGCAGGGGATGGTGATTTTCACAATCGTCCCCACATTTTTCAAGCTTTTTACACGGATTCCATAACTGCTGCCATAATGAAGGCGAATTCGCTCATGAACATTCACCATCCCGATGCTGTTAAAGCCCTCTGTCACATGTCTTTTAATCGATTCATTTAGGAGCTGATTGACTTTTTCTTGTTCCATACCAACCCCATTATCGCGAATATACAGCTTTAACATTCCTCCTGAGATGGTCCCTTTTATTGAAATTTCTCCTTTCCCTTCCATTGTTGAAATCCCATGAAATATCGCATTTTCAACAAATGGCTGTAACGTTAACCTAGGAACCTTACAAACGAATGCTTCTACGTCTACGGCAACGGATAAGGTGAATTTATTGCCATATCTCATTCTTTGAATGTCGAAATACATTTCAACACTTTCTACTTCCTCTGTTAACGAAACCATTTCTGAGCGTTTATCAAAGCTAAAGGATAAAAGGCCGACGAGAGAACGGATGGTTCCCCGCACTTCCTCTGTTTTATTCTGTCTGGCTAAGCTTCCAATACAAGCTAAAGTATTATAAAGAAAATGCGGTTTAATCTGGGACTGAAGCATTTTAAATTCGTACTCCTTTTTCAGATCCTCCATCCTTGCATTTTCTTTAAAAAGAAACTGAATACGATCAATCATCGCATTATAGCTTCTTGCCAGACTTCCTATTTCATCCGACCTGTTCATCTCGATGGTGGACATATTTTGCAAGCTTGTGACGGTATCCATTTTTTTCGCTAATTTTCGTATTGGTTTCGTTAAGTATCGGCTTAACATAAATGTACTAATAAAAAGAATAACAACAAGAAAAACTCCAGCCTTTTTAAAATTTTCATTAAGGATATTAACATTTTCATAAAATACATTTTTGTCGATGAGGGAAATAAGACTCCAGCCTAAGCGGTTTTGATCTGATTTAACCGAAACAAGTGACATGCTTTGTTCGGCTAAGTCATGAACGCCATTTTTTTGGATCTTTATGTTTTGGATAAAGGGTTTACTAGGCTTTCTAGGATAATCGGATAAATCCTGAGGGATGTTTGATTCCTTTTTAATATCTGTTGATACGATATTTCCGGACGATGTAAGAATGATAAAGGATTGATTTTTATTTAATAGCATCGGAGTAAGTTTGCGAGACAATTGTTCAAGGTCAATTTCGATGACAACCGTGCCAATAAAGGTATTTTTGTTCTTGATTGGACTGACAAAAGCGACTGTATTGCCTGCTGAAAGCGGCGAATGATACGGCTCGCTCCAATTGATTCCGCCATAGTTTTTTTGAGAAAGCTGATATAAATAAGAAATTTGCGGATTTCCTAAAATTTCATAATAAACCTTATGGCTGGAATACACCTTACCATCTGTGCTGATCATATAGATGGCATTGATTAATGATGAATTAATATCCGCAGTTGTTCGTAATTCGTTATTGATCGCCTCTTCATTTTTCGTTAACAGTAATTCATCCTTCATAGACAAATCCAACAAAATACTTTGAATGTTTTCTAAGTACGAATTCAAGAACAAGTTTGTGTTTTCCAACAATTTTTGAGAATCATAGATCACTTGGTTTCGAAATAGTTTTATTGAATCCTGTTGGTTATTCCAAATCAAGGTTACAAATATCATTAAAGTTGAGATGAACAAAAAGATAAAATGCTTCGTCGCAATACTCAGCCGATTCGTGAACTTCATCTGCATCACCTTTTCCTAAAGTCTTTTGGCGTTAATCCTGTCCATTTTCGAAATAACACAGAAAAATAGCGATAACTTGGAATCCCTATTTTCTCCGCCACTTCGTACACTTTTAAATTGGAATGTTTGAGTAAATGAATGGCCTTTACCATCCGTAAATCCGTCATAAACTCATTAAATGATTTTCCTGTTTCTTCCCGAAAAAGGCGGCTTAAATAATTCGGACTAAGTCCTACCTCTTCAGAAACAGAGGAAAGCGTCAGCTGTTCTCCAAGCTTGTTTTCGATGATGTCAATCGCTTTTCTGATCTCAAAGCGATGCTTGTACTCAATGTTTTCGTTTGTATTTAGTTCCTTCGTTAAAACGTGAATCACTTGCGATAAGCTTGTTGCTTCCGCCAATTCTTGACTCACCTCCACTTCAGCCACCCCTTTTACCTCCTTCATCCATTCCATTCGCCACTTAGCTACAAGCCCTTTTATCTCATCAGGTCGAAATCTGTTCTTCGTACACCAATCATAAAAATCACGCTGGAGGAAGTCTGTCAGCTTTTCGCGATTATATAAAAACGCTTTCATTCCCTTTTCGATTTCTCTTGTCTTTTCGTTATTCAGTGAGTGATAAGCAAATTGATCGATCACCCCCACTTTCTGCTGGTTCTCATAAAATCCGTAATGAGCACTATAATTCATTTCTTTTAATCTACTTAAAATTTCTTTTTCTTCCAAAAAAGAATGGCTTATCAGAACAAATAAATCAACCTCCGAGCTTATGTATGACACATGTTGCAGAATTCCATTTTGCAAAAAGCTGCGAATGTCTTCCAGCTGTTTCGACAGGATGGAAAGGTCGTTGGAGGGATTGTTTAAGAATAAATAGTACTCTCCTGGTTTTGACGGGAGCCAAATAAATCGTTCATTTTGCAATTGCTCCAATTCGCTGAGCAATTTTTGTAAAGCACGATCTAAGAAAAGGATATCTTCTAATGCGACTCTCACAACTAGTTTTGCCATACGATAAGGAAAAGATAGGAGAATACCTGCAGATTCCATCTCCGCTATAAACTGATTTGTTGTCAATGAGCCTGCATGCAAATATTGATTAAACAAGTTTGATTGTTGGAAGCGGAGCTGTTCCCTTGAATTCTTCTTATGTAATTGTTCACGTATGATGATCTCTCTTGCTTTATTTAGAACAGATGCTAATTCTTCCTCACTCCACAGCACTTTTACCAAATAATCAAGCGCACCTAGTTTTATCGCTTCTTTGGCATAGCGGAAATCACTATAAGCAGTTAACATAATGATTTGCACCTCAGGAAACTGGCTTTTAAGCATATGTGCGAGCTGAATGCCGTCCATCTTTGGCATCGTAATGTCTGTAATAACAACATCCGGAACAAAATCTGTACAAAAATCCAGTGCATCCTGACCATTTTCTGCCTCCCCTACTAATACAGCACCATGTGACGCCCAATTAACTAGTCGTAATTCTTCTCGAATCGGGACTTCATCATCTACAATGAGGACACTCAACATTTGCGACTGCATAAGCCATTCACTCACTTTCTATTTGATTTACTTTTGATTATTCTAGCTTTTTCGTTTTTTACCTTTTTCACATTTCTTTCGATATGTATAGATAAGAGATTCTCATCAAAGTATTCTAGTTATAAGCATCCCTATTAAAGGTAAGGAGTATTTCAAATGAAAATTTCCCTTAGCATGTGGAGTGTTCACCAATATTGGTTTGAAGAAAAATGGACGATCACCGAATTTATTGATTTTGCCGGAACGACAAAAGCAGAAGATGTTGAACTTTTAAGTATTTTTTGGCGCAATCAAAAGCTGGAACTGCCTTTAGTCGAAGAAGCCCTTAAACGAATCAATTATCGGTATCTAGTTATGCTGTTTGCTATAACTTTGTGACAGAGGATCCTGAGACATTTAAGGAACAAATTAAAGAGGTTACGGATGCCATTGATATGGCGAATCATTTTTCGACATATATTGTAATGGGGTTTTCACTGGAGATCTTCCTTCTGACCAATCCATTACCTATGTGCAAGGAATCGCATATGTATTAAAAGGCCTTTCTGAATGCTGCCAATACGCTGAGAAAAAAGGCGTCTATCTATACATTGAAAACCATGGTTTATTTGCTGGAAGAAATGATCAAGTCATAGATATCATCAATAAAATTGGTTCACCCATGCAAAAAAGTACGTTTGATACAGGCAATTTCCTGCTTGTTGACCAAGATCCAAGTTCCTAGCACCTGCATAAAAAAGTGGGGGTCCCTAGCTACCGAAATAATAGGTCCTATTCATTGGGTACAGATTAAAAACTGGTTAACCCTATAATACGAAGCACCATTAGCTTAATAAGGTTCTCTCAAAAATTAAAAAAGCAGCGATCTCCTAAGCCTAAGATAATATTGTAATTGCTTAAATCTCTTTATTTGATCTTTCGAAAGAACTGAATATATGAGAATGAAAATGGTTATGAACTTTCCATACAAATTATTAAACCTCGGATTCCAGTTAAGAATCCGAGGTTTTTATTTTTCATCTCTATAAGACGAGATACTAGTTAACTTACTGTTTTTGAAGCCAAATAAGCTACAAGTATATACCGTTCAGGTGCTGAACCAATATACTCAAAAGGATAACATGTACTAACGGTTAGCGTTGCTCTGGGTTTCGGAACAATAACGGTCCGGTCATCTTCATCAACAATGCGTACTTTATTGACTTTATATTTGAACTCCCCTGCTGAAGTTCTGACAACTAACCAATCTCCTTCGCCAACCTCACCGAGTTTTCGGAATACTGTATCTCGATGACCTGAAAGAACGGAATTGTCATTTTCACCGGGCAGCACACTTCCTGCAAAATGGCCGACTCCTTTTTCCAGCTCATCCTCGTCAGTCCCATGATAAATAGGAAGTGTTGCGTTTAATTTTGGTATATACAGTTCTCCTATTTCTTCCCCTATTTTAGGTCGCTCAGAATATAGCTCTTCGTCAATATCTTCTTTAATTTGCTTTGTTGGTTCTTTTACTTGGCTGCTCGAGGAATGGGTCTTGTAAGCAAAATAGCCTTTTGCAAACTTATAGGCATTTGTCGTAGAAAACCAAATTCCAAATAAGATGACAGCGATCGTAATTGAAAGAAAGATCATTCGTTTTTTGCGATTGATTCTCTTATCTGTTTGTGTTTCCATCTTATGCAATTTTTACCCTTCGGTACATCAATATTCCGAATAATGCAATGAAAAGTCCAAATAGTGTATTCGGGATATAATCAGAAGCAGTCTTTGGAAGTTTAGCACCTTTTACGGTCCTCTGTTCCATGTTCTTCTGAGTAGCAACGACTTTTTGTTTTTCTGATTTGATTGGTGACGTATGCTTTTCTGATTTAGCTACAGGTGAACTTTCAGTTGTTTCTATCACAGCCTCGGCAGACTCCTCTATTTGTTCGCCTGTTTCAATAACTGTTTCGGAATCAACTATTTCACCCGTTACAATAAGGTCAGCAAGGAAATGCCCATCAGTGTTAGATAATACTACTTTCAAATTAGCACCCTTTAGTTCTTCTATTTTCATTAAGTCAACAAGAGATAATGGTGTTTCTGAACCATCTTTCACGAGGCTATACGATACTTTTAGCTTAAAGATAGAAAGTAATTCTTCATAAATAGAAGCTAACTCAGTAATTTGTTCGGCTGTAAGCTCGGTAGCAAAATCAAAATCTTCGAAAGCCATCATGCGGTTACCCAATTCATCAAGTCGTTCTAGGGTTTCTGGATTAGAGAAATGTTCCTCTAAGGACATTAAATGGCCTTCGATTCGTTGAAGCTCCTCATCCGTAAGGTCTATTTCTTCCTGAAAAATAGGAAGAAGATCTTCAGCTATTTCTTCTCCCATTCCAGGAAACAGCTCACCTTCATAATAGGTCCAAACAGCATTGTCAAGGTCATCAATAAAAACATAATCGTTGATATCCTCACCGTTTTCTTCTAACAATTGGATGATGGCTTGTCTATCCAACTCATAATTTTCGTAAAAGTAATCTAAATTACTTAAATCTGCTTTAATGACTTCACCTAAGAAATCACTTAGATCCTCGACCGTTTCAAATTCATCGATATTAGTCTCATAAATAGCAAGAGACGCTTCTATATCTTCCTTTGTTATTTCAAATCCTCTTTCGTTACTAACTTTGGTTAGATAATTCACTAGGTCTTGCTCAAAGTTTGGATCACGTTCAAAAACCCCCTCTTCTGTATAGAAGTAAACCGCTGTATCGAGGTCATCAAGGAAAATATAATCGTTTATTTCATCCCCATTTTCTTGTAACAATTGATGGAGCCCTTCTTCATCCAATTCATATGCCTCATAAATATTTTCTAAGTTACTTAAATCAGCTTTAATGACTTCACCTAAGAAATCACCCATCTCTTCAACAGAATCATAATTTTCAATACTATCTTCATATAGTGCTAGAGATGCTTCTATATCTTCTTTCGTTACTTCAAATCCTCTTTCGTTACTAACCTCTTGTAAATATTGGGTAAGTTCTTGCTCAAACTTAGTGTTTGAAGCGGCTTTTGTTAAATGCGGAAATAAGCCGATTAACAATGAAAATGAAAGTAAAATTGCCCCCAGTTTTTTCATAACTGTTCTCCTTTTTTTTATAATTTTCTATAATTCTAGAAAATTATAAATGAATAACAAGAACTTAACAATGATGGTAATTTTACCAAATAGTTTTTTATTTATATACAGCGTTATTTGTTATCGGTTCTGGGATACATAAGTTGTATTTGACAGTGGTTTAGAACTTTACTTTGCTAGATCTTAGCTTTTAACAAAACACCAATTTCGTAAAATATAGGAGGTTATCGATAGCAACAGTGCATTTTTAAATTGAGAAGATTTTCTCCAATTTTTCAAGTTCATCTTCATCAACTAATTTATTTTTCTTAACATAGAATTCTGTTTCAATCTTAAGATTATTAAAAATAGGTTGAGTTAAACTCATAATTTGTTGATTTATCTCAATGTCAATGATTATTGAAGATTTTTGTACAACTTCATCAATAATGTTGATTATAAATTTCTTGAATTTATATTCTTTCATAATATCCTCCATTGATACTAGACTCTACAATCTTTATTATTTTACAGGAGGATTTTAATATGTCCAGATTTTTTATTAAATATTTTACAATAATCTTAAAAAACAAAAATCCCAAAAGGGTTTTACCTTTTGGTTTTTTTCAAATATACCTGATTTCTAATTATCTCAGAGTGTTGAAACTGTTACAAACTCATAGCCCTGTGCACGTAATTGATCAATGATTTGAGGAAGTGCCTTAACAGTTTCAAATTTCCATGTTACATGGTAGTTATGTTGAAGAATGATAACTCCAGGTCTCGCATCTTTCATGACTCTCGATACAATTTCTTCTGCAGGCACTCCGCTCCAGTTCTTTGTATCAGCTCTCCACATGATCGAATGGTATCCTTGTTTATTAAGAAGTTCCTATCTGGCAATCTTCAAATTCACCATACGGCGGTCGGAATAATTTTGGTTTCACTCCTGTAATTTTCTCATTTACTTGAGAAGTAGCCTGTATATTTCATTCAATTGTTGGTCCGTAAGTTCAGGTAAATGCGAGTATCCCAAATGTGGTTACCTATAGCTTGTCCCTTCTCTTTATATCTGTTTTTGCTGTTCAGGATACTCCCTGGACTGCTTTAATGACCACAAAGAATGTGGCCTTCACACCTTTTTGTCTTAAGATTATTAAAATTTGCGGAGTATAAATTTTTTCTGGACCATCGTTAAAGGTTAGTGCGATTCTTTTCTTCTCGGGATTTCCCATATAAATGATTTCATTTTTAATTGGTGCATTGATGATTTGTTCAGGGAAATTCAACTGGGGATCATCATTTATGAGTTGGCTCGTATTTGCTTAGGTATTGCAAAGGTAAAGTTAATTAATTAAGCATATAAGGTCATTAGAAATTTTTATTTGAAAAATCTTTAAGCAACAAAATAACGAATAAGGTATTTTAAAATGGCAAACATAAATAAAAAAGAAAAGTGATAAACATGCAAATAATTTACCCGATAATCTTTTTACTAATTTCATTAAAATGGGGAAAATGGAAAAACTGGCAAACATATTATCCTACTGTATTATTTATGGTGGTAGGAAATCTCCTATATTGCTTTTTGTTTTATGACTATCCATTTTGGAGATTTGAACACACATTTGAAAAAAAAGTTCTTCCTACTAGGATGAGTATTGATTTGTTAAAAACATTCACTTCATTTCCAATATTAGTTTTTATTTATTTATCGCTTTTCCCCGAGGAAAAAAATTTCAAAAAATATGCCATGCATATTCTAACTTGGACAATTTTATTTTGTGCCATTGAATATGTTTCTAAATTATTAGGAATGATTAGTTACCACCATGGGTGGAATATGTGGTGGTCATTAGTCTTTAATTTTACAATGTTTACTCTATTAGCTATTCACTATAAACGCCCTATTTTTGCATGGATCCTTTCAACTATTTTCATTTTGTTTTTATGGAACGTCTTTGAAATTAATTTTAAACTTTTAGAATAAAACAGGAATTAGGTAAACTCAGTGTAAATGAACGAATATACTGCTACGGTAGATAGCTAACTGGAGTGTTCGTTTAACAAGATAAAAATTTGCATGGTACTATTATCACGACTGGGTGTCTTGTGTGGTCAATAGGACCATACATTTTTAAACTAAGTCTAATTTGTACTTATTTATTATTGTCACCTATAATTAAATTTGTTACTTAAAAAAAGCTTTTTCTTCTTAAAACCTAGATTTATAAGCGATGTTAACGGAAATAGAAAACGATCTTCAGCGAAGATCCTTTTCGCTCTTTGTTTTACTAGAACACCTGACTAATATATTGAAGCCTCAACCATTTTTTTATTATTTACTTAAAATGTAGGATTTAGGGTTTTAGTCTATTTAGTTATTATATCAAATGACCTGTGCGGGACATGAACCCTTGTCACGACCCTGTCAGGTGTTTTAATGAAATGGATTTTAACAGTTTGAGTTAAAATGGAGATTTAATATGCCTATTTTTAGGTAGGTATGATTTAAACACATGTAATTGATGGCACAGTTTACCCCTTTTGTTCTTCCGCCTAATACGTTAATATGTCTTGCATTTATAATGTTATTTATCCTGCATACGAATAGAGCTAATTAGTTAACTGCTAATAAACGTATTAATAAAGAAAAAAAGCGTTTTCCACCGAAGTAGAAAACGGCTAATATTATCCCATATTCTCGTGTTATTGTACGTCCTATATAACGTAAAAAGTACCGGTGGTTGGTGTTTTAGCAACAAATCCCTATTTATTTTGATTTTAACATTCGAAAATCATTCAACTAAATTCCGAATTTCTTGTAATTATATTGATAAGGTTACAATTTAATTGATCAGTCGGCCTTCATGATATAGAATGAAACCTGCTGCATATCTGTTTTACATTTTAGTTTATCACTCAACAAGCTGATCCTCAATAAACTGCATCCTCTTCATGACCTTTCCTTCCTTACTTTTATCATAAACATTGTATTCTTTTTGTGGTTCAGCATCTGACCAAATAATTGATGCAATGAGATCATACTTATGATGTTCCATCCGATCTGTATTCATGTAACTTTCATCAGGCTGCCAGTCTCTTGGCAAATCGTCACTTTCCCTATAGAAGGACATATAAAAATTCCTGTTTTTTCCTTCTATTTCTTTCATTTCATCTTCAATTGGATGATCCCTAATGTATTTTTCAACTAATTCTTTCACATCTATTAAATCTTTTGGTGGATTCAGAATCATATAATGCTTTCTAAGAGTCACCACTTCTTCATCCTTTTTACCAATGACCTGTTCTGTATTGGCAATTTCGAAAATCTTTGTTTCCCCGTTTGATTCCCCATTCGTTGTACATCCGATTAAGTATAATGGAATGAAGCATATACCAATAATCAAAACTAGAATTTTTAAATACACTTTATTCACTCAAGTCCCCCTCAAAAGGTATATCCATTTCCATTATAGTAACAAAGGGCTTATATTTCCCATCATATTCATCATAATGCTGTAAGACAAACCAAGAACGAAATCCTGCTAAGTTGACATACACCTTCTCCACATCTGGCTGATCTAGCCCAAAATGATCATATAAACGAACATGCATGACACCTTTAAAGTGATTATTCTCTACTGAAAAATCTTTTACGGATATCGTATTTCCCCATGTATCATTTACTGTAATTGTAAGTCCGCCTATTCTATCATCCCAAGTGCTAAACGTCGGGTAAGAAGCATTATCCTGTATATATTGATAAAATTCATTCGTTTCCTTTGTATTTTTATCAAACTGAAGAGCTGCCAAATTACCTCCATTTTTCTTTAGCTCATCAACTAAAGCATTCTTGACAAATTCAACATAGTCTTTTGTTGTCTCATGCTCACTCGCTTTTTTAGTTAAAGTCTGGTTGCTATACTCTGTACCAGTTCCATCCTCAAAATGATCAATCATATTTAAGACAACATCTTCCATTTCTCCCGTAGAAAATAAGCTTGTTGACATTGTCTCGAATTCATCAAAGAGAATACCTGGGAAATAAGATTCAAGTAGTTGGAAATTGAACATCCAGCTAATGTCAGTCATTTCATCTCCAGTATAATCATTTGTTGTCATATCATTCGCTACATTTCCATTTTCATCATAGCCTTCTGGTCTGTCTGATTGAAAAATGGTTAAATTGGATAGATCAGCGTACAACGGTCTCGAATCCTCATTATCAAAAATTCCATCTCCATCACTATCTTTTTCATCAGGAAAACTAGTTGGAAAGAAACCTTCAAAAAGAATAGTAATTCCAAAAATAGTTATCGTGAATGTTTTGAATGGCCCCATTTCTTGCCCATCGGTTAATCCGTCTCCATCACTATCTTTCATGTCAGGATTTGAGTAGATTATAATACCGCATGGTGTTTTCATTCAATTTAGGTGAACAGAAACAATTCGTTTATAAGCACCTTTTTTGTTATTATCCCTTCATGTATGCCCTTCTCAGTGTGGGAAATATGTCCACGGTATTAGCGCTTACTTGTTGGTCCTAAAAAAGGCACTCCTTCAAAACTAAGAAAAGATATACCAATGCCTGACCATATTTTTTTATAAAGATATCTCATAATATATTGGGTGAAAAAAGATCCATTTTTTTACAAATAAAGTATAATTTGTAAGTAAAATATAATCATCAGACTTATGAATAATTTTGTAAGCGGTTAAAAGTCGCATTGCTATCATATACAATAGTAAAAACTTTTTTGGTGTATAGTTATGAGGGGGAATCCTACTTAGCTACTCTTTTATATGTATACCTATACAAATCTAATTAACTTAGTGTCTATTATCAGAGGGTATGCCAAATAGAAGAATCCAGTAGTCAAAAGTTTGGCTATTTAACGTTCAGCTTCTCAAACGGAAACACCACAACAAAATATTTTCTAATAAGTAAGTCCAAAATTAAAAGGTAACATCAAAAAAATACGGACTTACATCTTTAAACATATTATATCCATATTAAAAATCCCAATTTCTCAATAACAAAAATGAGAAATTGGGATTTATTTATACAAAAAATATTTATTATTATCCTTTAACAATAAATTATGCGAACGAACGTTCTGTTTAACATTTGTTGAAAGTTTTGATAAGTAAAAAAGCCAATTCAGGATAAACAATAAAAGGAAGAGAATAATCAAAGCAATTATGAAGCAATGGAATATAAATATGATTAGTAATTTTCCTCAATAGGTACTCTTCCATACGCCTAATAATATAATAAAAATCCATTGAATAGTATGTAGGTGACTGCGTGGACCTACCTTTCCCCATTTTAGATCACAAGGTTAGGCTGTTCTTTAATTCTAATTGGTCTAACACAATTTGTTTGATCATGTTTCACTATGCAGGTTCCCCTTTATCCTGCTCCTGCTCCTGCTTCTGCTTCTGCTTCTGCTCTAATAGTAACTAATCATTTGACCAATTAGTAACCGGTGGCTCATTAAACCAGTCTTTCCTTACTAATAACTTAAACCCTTCCTCCGAATAGCTTTCAACCTGTTCGATTAGTTCCTTTAGTTTTTTCACGTGGCTTTTTTTATAACTAGATACAACAGCAGTTTGTAAATTACCGACCCCTATAGCATTCAGGAACATAACTAAGTTAGCCATTAGTTTATCTGAAAATGGAGAATTACTCACTTTATTTACATGAGCCTCTAATCCGGTTGTTGTTGGAACTCCGTTTTCTCTATATATGTCCGATAAAGCAGCAGCTTGTCTGAAAGCCAACTTAGTCCCATCTTGCAAAAACCTCTTCGTGTCTTCATCCTTTGCAACCTCAGAAAAAGCAGTACATAGGGCTATGCCAACATTATTACATTGAAATGAACCAAACATGCTTGCTAATTCAACAGCATTAAGCGGCCTTTGCTGGGTGGATGCAACTTTAAAAAATTTGCCCTCACTACCTTCAGCTTCTTTGTAAGAAAATGGCCTATTTTGTAATAAACCTTTATTATCTAGCAAAATTAAAAGAGATTGATCAATTTCAGTTATCTTAACAAGAATTTCTTTATAAAAATTCCTAACTTTTGAGTCCGTTAAGTCTACATACTGATAAGAAAGGACGCGCAATCCATTACTAGATATATGCTTAAGAATCTCTATAATTAATTGATCAGAAAATAACTTTGCAGAGGAGCAATATAGATCATTGTCACTGAAAAACGGTGTATCATGATAGCCATTCTCAGACAATAATTGTTTAGCCTCTTGTTCTTGAAATGTAGCAAGTGTTTTAATCTCATTTAATATATTTTTTAAATCACGATCTTCAGCCGTCTCAACTAGATATTCCAAAAAGAAGTTGAACAAATTTGAACTTGATTTTAAATACCAAAGAAAGCCTAATTCGTTTACATTCATCTGGAAGGCCCCTCCACAATTTATTTTCTTTTCTAAGTTTACCAAAGAAAATGGTATTTATACTTTATATTATTTGGGAGGAATGTTTTGGCATTATCAACTAATAATGATAATGCCAAACAGCTTAACGTCCATTTCTTCCATATATGATGGATTTGTTATGCCGTAAGATGGAGCATATCGTTATTCTGAAGGAATCTTCCATTCGTTTTTAGAAGCAACGAATCACGCACTTCCCGAAAAATCGCGTTTAAATTTGACAGAATACATCAACACATATACAACAATGAGTGCCGCAAACAAATTTAGTACGATCAGCGAAGTGTTCAAATTGAAAAATTGAGTAAGTGCTCCGACCCCAATAACCGGAACGATAAATCCAGAGTACGCGCACAGATAAAAAGCCGAAATAACTTGTGGCCGCGCTTTAGGTTCCGGTAACTGACCTGCAAATCGCAACGAAGTTTGAAACGTCCATCCTCCACCAATAGCCTGGATGAAAATGCCTGTCCAGAGTAATGGCAAACTTGATGTTAAACCCGAAGAAACAATAACCCATGACCCGATCACAAGAAGCATGATGCCAAATCGGATACGTGTAACTGGATGATTCGGCCAAGGTATGAACTGAGCCAAAGCCGCTCCGCTGAGAAGCACGAAAATAATCAATCCAGAAACGGAGAGGTTAGACGTGTGAATGACATTTTTCACGAAAGCAGGAATAAGGGAAAACGCTATTCCTTGTATTGTGAAAACAGTAAAGATAGGCAAACCGACCATTGACCAAAAATGAGAACGAATATTGCTAGGTACACCAAGTGTTATCTTGGTTTTTGCACGTTTTTGATCAAGGGAAACAACATCATTTGGAATCGTTTCCAGTATGATGAGCGAAATGATGAGCAGGACGAGCAGAATCCCAAATGGCAGTCGAAGTGGCTGGAGCTGTAAATATTGCAAGATTAAACCTGCAAAAGCTGGTCCCAGACCAAAACCAACGAGGATCGTGACTCCAGATAACTTGAGTGCTATGCCCGCTTTTTTTTGGGGAGTTTGCTTCATTAGATAAGCAACAGCTGTTCCTGTAAAGGCTCCGTAAGCGATGCCTTCCAATAACCTGGCGACATAGAGCATCCAGTCATCTATGCTTCCCAGGAATAGCAAGGTAGATATGATGGAGATCCAAATGCTGCTGCGAATAACCTTTTTTAATCCCCAAGTGCTGCCTTTCGATCCAGTGACAAGCAAAGTCGGCAATAGAAAAGCAGCATATATGGAAAACAAGATCGTGATTTGCAAACTATTCAGTTGGTAGGTCTCACTATATAAAGGAAATAACGGAGTAATAAAGGTTGCCCCACTCGACATCAAAAGAGAAACCAATAGCATTCTTTTCATTATAAAACCCCCACCTTTCTATTATTTATTCTCAATAAAACTTTATATATAAGTGATTAGTTGCTAAATTTTTTTAGAATGTGATTGATAAAAATAACCTTACTTACTAGAAGGTAAGTTGCAATCCTTAAAAAAAAACCGTTCTTACGGATTTCTTAAGAAACGGTTTAACTGGTTTAGTACTTGGACTAATACATCGTCACCTAGAACACGTCTGTATAATAATGCTCCCTTAATGCTTGATAATATCGATATTGCTAACATTTGAACGTCTTCAGAACCATTTATATTTTTTTCAGTTTGTGCCTCAGTCATAATTTCTTTGATGATCGAGAGTTCCAGTCTGCTTACTTCCTCAATCTTTTCTTGTACGGAAAGTGGCAAAGATTCAAAATCCGTCTGCAACGAAGAGATTGGACAAATTTCATTACACTCGAACCTTTCAGATTGTCGCTGAATAAACTGCTTAAGTTTCTCTTCAGCTGAAACTGACGAATTTTTAATTAACTCCAAAGAGTTTTGCAGGCTGTTTGAAAGACGTTCAGTAACTGCAATTCCTAAATCCTCCTTTTTCTCAAAGTGATAGTGAATACTAGCCTTAGTCACGCCAAGTTGTTTTGAGATGTCATCATAGCTGAATGCTACATATCCTTTTTGTTGGATCAGCTTTATTGCTAAGTCTACAATTTGTTTTTTTCTATTTTCCATGTTCTTATATTAACTTACTAATAGGTAAGTGTCAAGGTGAAAAGCTCTAAGTCTTAATTTACACAAAATATCTCTCATAATTGTTATCCTTTTGCTTGATCTTCAATCAGCCACTAAATTGATTATATCTCATAACAAACACGACTGTGCTGGCGATCTCGCCGGAATTGCAAGGCTGAAGTGAACAGCCTATGCATCCCCGTCAAGTATGCCATTAATCACAATCGTGTCATCAAGTTCTAAGGGACTTAATCCTCCCCGTATAATCAGAGCTATCTTTGTTTTAATATCATCTTTTTGGCAAGCTGCTGACGATATCCACTATACTATTTACCCAACAACATTCGTTACTACTTCGATATTGCCGCGGGTTGCTTTCGCATAAGGGCAAACCTTATGAGCTTCCGCTACGATTTCCTCAGCCACGCTGGTTTCTACGCCTTGAATAGTGATATCCATAGTCATTGCAAGCAAATAGCCATCTTCCTCATCCTTACCAAGCGTAACATGAGAAGCAATTGATATACCTTCTGCTTTAATCTTTCTTTTTCTAAGAATCGTACCCATTGCACCTTCGAAGCATGCGGCAAAACCAGCTGCGAAAAGTTGTTCTGGATTTGTTCCAGCTCCGTTACCGCCTAATTCCGTGGGATATCTCAAGTCCACATTAAGATTGCCGTCGCTGGAAACCGCTTTGCCGTCTCTTCCGCCTTGAACGTTTACAGTTGCCGTGTACAATTTCTTTTCCATTTTCATCATTTTTGGAACGCCCCTTTTTGTAATGAATTATTTTATACTCTTTGTCCGTTTAATTAACCAACAACGTTCGTTAATACTTCGATATTGCCGCGGGTTGCTTTCGCATAAGGGCAAACCTTATGGGCTTCCGCTACGATTTCCTCAGCCACGCTGGTTTCTACGCCTTGAATAGTGATATCCATAGTCATTGCTAGCAAATAGCCATCTTCCTCATCTTTACCAAGCGTAACATGAGAAGCAATTGATATACCTTCTGCTTTAATCTTCCTTTTTCTAAGAATCGTACCCATCGCACCTTCGAAGCATGCGGCAAATCCTGCTGCGAAAAGTTGTTCTGGATTTGTTCCAGCTCCGTTACCGCCTAATTCCGTGGGATATCTCAAATCCACATTAAGATTGCCGTCGCTGGAAACCGCTTTGCCGTCTCTTCCGCCTTGAACGTTTACAGTTGTCGTGTACAATTTCTTTTCCATTTTCATCATTTTTGGAACTCCCCTTATTGTAATGGATTATTTTATACTCTTTGTCCCTTAATTAACCAACAACATTCGTTACTACTTCGATATTGCCGCGAGTTGCTTTCGCATAAGGGCAAACCTTATGAGCTTCCGCTACGATTTCCTCAGCCACACTGGTTTCTACGCCTTGAATAGTGATATCCATAGTCATTGCAAGCAAATAGCCATCTTCCTCATCCTTACCAAGCGTAACATGAGAAGCAATTGATATTCCTTCTGCTTTAATCTTTCTTTTTCTAAGAATCGTACCCATTGCACCTTCGAAGCATGCGGCAAAACCAGCTGCGAAAAGTTGTTCTGGATTTGTTCCAGCTCCGTTACCGCCTAATTCCGTGGGATATCTCAAGTCAACATTAAGATTGCCGTCGCTGGAAACCGCTTTGCCGTCTCTTCCGCCTTGAACGTTTACAGTTGTCGTGTACAATTTCTTTTCCATTTTCATCATTTTTGGAACGCCCCTTTTCATAATAATTAATTAATACTCTAGCCATTCTGTTGAAATTAAATCCGCTGAAAAGAAATTCAAATCCTTTTGCAGATGATCATCGCCATATTAAATCTTTTTCACCATTTGGAAATATTCTTCTAACGTAAGATCATTCTCATACATGACAGATGCCTTTTCCTTTCCAACATAACGTAAATGCCATGGCTCATATTGATAACCGGTGATTGGTTCTTTCCCTTTAGGATAACGGATAATAAAGCCTGCTTTGTGAGCATTTTCCTTCACCCATTTTCCCTCTTTCGTTTCACCGAATTCCTTGGTTATTTCAAGGTTAACACTTCTGCTTGTTACATCCATTGCCAAGCCGGTTTGATGCTCACTTTTCCCTGGTAAAGCCACAGCCTGCAGTGCCTTTTCTTCACCTTTCTTTTCTTTTTCAATATTAAAAAGATCCTGCTGCCTTGAATACGACCTAAATCCTGATACAGCAAGCAATTCAGCCCCATCTTGTTCAGCAAGAGCAAGCAATTCCTCTAAAGCCTTTGCTGCCTCTTCACGCAAATATCGCTTAGGTATATCTGTGTCACTAAAAGAAAACTCAACATTAGGAACAACTAAGTCCGCTGGCTCATATGATTCCGGCAAGCTGTACTCTTTATTTACCATTGCAAGGATATTGGTTGGATTTTCGATCATTTTATTACCATTTGCCTCTTTCACAACATTAAAATAGTGTGATTCTAATAAGAAGTCTTTATCCATTTGTTCAATGTTTTGTTCTTCGTTTTGTTCTTCGTTTTGTTCTATATTGTTTTTTTGTTCAGATTGATTATGATCCTGTCCCACTTGTTCTCCCTTGGAAGAGATACCTTCAGGTAATGAAAAATTCATACACGCGGATAATGTTATACCAAGAAGCAAAATTATTGATATTTTTACATAATCATACATTTAATCACCTTATTTGCGATCAATATCAATACGTTTTATTATTTATCATTTAATGATTTTTTAATAATAATTAAATTCACGAAACTAACTAACTAGTAGGTAAGTTCTAATTTCAAAGAAATCGATCTAACTGTTAAAAAATTTGATAATTTTAGTTTAGCTGTACCTTAATGAACATCTTAACTTCTATTATCACCTCCTAAATTCTCATTGTCTTCAATATTATTAACTTACTAATAGGTAAGTGTCAAGTAAAAGTCATCAGACGAAATGAACTTACAACATCCAAACTGGTTCATTTGGATGCCGTTTGTCTATAATCTGTAACGATTATGATTAGATGTTTATTGAGATTTATTATTTTTCAGTTGCTATATTCCCCATTGAAATAGAAATTCGATTCCAACTGTTGATTTGATTAATGATTAGAACAAGGTCAATATATTGTTTCTCGTCATAATGTTCACGTACTCGTTGATAAAGCTCATCTGGCACACCTTTAGTCGGAATTAAAGTCACGTACTCTGTCAACTCAAGTGCGGCTTTTTCTGCATCTGTGTAAAATGTGCACTCTCTCCAAGCACTAATACAATATAAACGCTGCTCTGTTTCTCCTATTTTTCTAGCATCTGCTGAATGCATATTAAGACAAAATGCACAACCATTTATTTGAGAAGCCCTAATTTTTATGAGCTCACGAAGTTTACGATCTATACCTGTCGTTTTCGTATATTTCTCCATTTCCATCATTATTTTCATTGCTTCTGGTGCTAAATTGTAATAATCAATTCGTTGTTCCAATTTCATTACCTCCTTAAAAAAGTATTTTTTCTTGAGCTGCTAATCTGGAAGCAGCTTCTTCAGCTTCTTTGAATGCTTTTTGTAAAACTTCATTTGGTTCTAGTATTGCAGTTCCTTGTGCCCTAATGATTTGATAATCTTCAATCCCAAGGAAATTAAACATTGACTTTAGGTATTTATGAGAGTATTCAACTTCTGTATACCAATCATTATTTGTATAGATTGAGCCACTTGCTTGTATGACAAGCATTCTTCGGCCGTCGTTAAGCAGTCCCACTGACCCATTTTCAGTGTATTTAAAAGTTTCACGTGCAATCATAATATTGTCCATATAATCTTTTAACTTTGATGGAATATTAAAATTATGCAAAGGTAAAACGATGACATACGTATTTGCACGTTTAAATTGTTGTAAGATCTCTGACATACGATCGTTCACTTTTTTTTCTTCCCTCGTTAGCTCCTGTTCTTTTCGTTGTTTTTCCCAGGCACTTAAAACTGTTTTATCTACCATAGGCACTTCATCACTGTACAAGTTAATCTGTTCAATTGCTTCACTATCAGGAATTAATTCTTTATAAGCTTTCAAAAAGCAGTTAAAAACTTGCAAGCTAGCTGAAGAAGAATCATCTATTTTTGGATGTGCGTTGATGACAAGTGTTTTATTCATTTGCATTTCTCCTTTAACATGAAATTTGGGAAATCACAATTGAAGATCAAGTTAATCGGCGATTAACTATGTCTATAATATAAAGGTTATGATTACTTTTGTCAAATGAATAAAATTTTCCAAATAAGGTTTGGTATTTATTTGACTAACTCCTAAGATACCAATTTGAAAACCTTTAAAGTAAAAATAGGTGAGTTTATATATGCAATATAGTGTCGGCGTTGAATATGCTTTACATTGCCTGGTTTATTTAATTGATGTTCCATCTAATGAAAGTATTGGAATAAAGGATTTGGCAGAATTTCAAGGGCTTTCTGAGACTTTTCTTTCATAAGTTTTCGGTAAATTATCTAAAGGCTGGAATTGTAAGTTCTGTCCCTGGTGTAAAGGGAGGATATAGGTTATCTAAGTCCCCAGATGAAATTTCCTTTTGGGATGTAGTTGAAGCAGTAGAAGATCCTAAGCCTATTTTTCAATGTAAAAATATAAAAGATAATGGTTATTTGTATAGAGAAAACTGTTGTACAGTCCCCTCCTCTTGTACCATCAATTTAGTTATGCTCTTTGCAGAAAAAAAAATGCGTGATTTTTTACGAAGTAAAACAATTGCTTGGTTAAATGAAGAGCTTGATCGTGTCTTATCCAAACAAATACGTGAAGATACTCGGAACTATTTTTCAAAGAGCAGCATATAAAACAAACCTCTCGTGATATTCCTTATTTAGGAGGAACTAGAGAAGTTTTTTCTTAGATCAAGGAAACGTTCTATCAATTGTTTACTGATAACTATCACCCATTCTCAATTATGCACCCGTGGGACTCGATCCCTTCAGCTAAACTGTTCGCCCCCTAGCCAGCCTTCATGTTTAATCAACATTGAATGTTAGAAATGAGAGATTACTTTCTCTAAATCTCTAGCATGACTTAAATAAGGATTAGACACTGCTCAAATAAAAAATTTTGTAATAAACTAGGTTAATCTTTAAATGATTAAATAATAAATTTAAATCTCGAATAAAACCACGATGTCTTTTTCGAGATTTTTCTTACTTTACGTTTGCCATTAATTCGTTTGTCATTCAGCCATAATAAAAATGAAAAGGTGAATACAATTTTTGATAGTAAAGATACTAATTATTGACTGCATAATAAGGAGTACAATTGTTTATGTTTAAGAAAAAAAATAATCAGAACCCTACAAAAAATCAAACGCTTGCAGAAATAGTGAAGAGAGCTAAAAAATCAGCTGATTTTAAAGAGATTAAAAAGAATATTTCAGGATTCCAGATCGTTATTTTTTACTTCACTACTCTTATTGATCACAAGACGATGGAACGTGTATTTCTTCCATATCTTAATGAATATGAAAAAAAGAAAGACAAATCTTTTGATATTCATCAATTTAAAAACAACCTTCCTCTTGAAGATGTCTTTAAAACACAGGATCCAGAAGAAATTGAATCGAAAATTCATCAAGGATATGTACTCATTAAATTTGAAATTACCACTAAAGAATGTCTTTTAGTAAATGTAGGCAATTTATCTAAAGGGATTAGAGAATCTAACGAAACTGAGAATGAATTTAATGTTATAGGGCCAAAAATAGGGTTTGTTGAGAGTCTTGATACTAATATTCTGTTACTTCGATCTAAGTTAAAATCACCTTTATTAACGACTGAAGAGATCGTGCTAGGCACACTGTCAAAAACAAGAGTTATCATTGTTTATTTAGATGGTATTTCAAATGAAGAACATATCGAAACAGTCAGAAAAAGACTTTCTGAAATAGATTTTGATATTATTTGGGATACTACTGTTATAGACCAAATAATTAGAGAAAACTCTCACACTCCTTTTCCGCTTTACTTGACTACAGAGAGGGTAGATAAAATTTCTTATACACTTTCTATGGGCCAAGTAGTTATATTTAGTGATGGTTCACCATACGCAATATCCGGGCCTTCTACAATAGCCGATTTTTTACTTTCATCTGAAGAGTATTATTATAACTGGGTTATTGGGTCTTTCTTGCGTTTAACACGAATATTTGCGATCATTTTTTCAATCTTTTCCTCATCTATTTATGTTGCGGTTGTGACGTTTCATTATGAGATGATACCCGCGGATTTACTTGGTCCGCTAATAGAGTCCAGAGCAAATGTTCCATTTCCGCCGTTATTGGAAGTTCTTTTTTTAGAAATGACAATTGAATTATTAAGAGAGGCAGGAGCTCGTTTGCCTACTAAGGTGGGACAAACATTGGGAATTGTTGGAGGTATTGTCATTGGGCAGGCAGCAGTAATGGCAGGACTGACAAGTAATATTTTATTAATTATTGTCTCTTTATCAGCCTTAGCTTCTTTCACTACACCAACTATGGTTATGTCCAACACAATTAGAATCTTAAGATTTCCCTTTATCATTATGTCATCATTACTTGGCGGGTTAGGTATTATAATAGGTTTTACAGTGTTACTATGTCATTTGTTTAAACTAAAATCGTTTGACACACCTTACATGGTTCCTTTGTATCCGTTTCGTTTCAATAATTTAACAGATAGTATTATAAGGCCACCTTATAATATATTAAATAAAAGGCCAGATTTTTTGAGACCTAAAGATAAAATGAAATATTCCCCTATAGAGAGAAACAAAAAGAAGGAGGATATTAATGACGAATAAGTCTTTTGTTACTATTGGTTTTGTTGTTATCTCTCTAATCCTGGCTGGATGTGTACCTAACAATATTATCAATGAAGTCTCTTTGATGCATAATGTAGGCTATGATGAAGATGGAGAGATGTTAAAAGCAAGTGTTGTTTATCCAAAATATACCGAAAGGAATAAATCTACTTTAATGACAGCTGTTGCTAAAAATCCATCTAGTCTGCATGAAGAACTTGGGCATAAGTCTGAATTTCCATTTGAAATAGGTCAAGTAAGGTTAATGATATTTGGAGATAATCTAAGTAGAAACGGTTTAGCAGAAGTATTGGACACCATTTGTAAAGATCCAAAGATTGGCATGACAAGAATGGTCATTACAGATGGATCACCAGATCAAATATTAAGTAAATCCCTGAATGAGAGTCCGTTATTCCTAATGAATTTGATTGATAAAAGTATTGAAAATGAAGGAATACCTGAATCAGACATCCATGTAATGTTTGATCAGTATTTTGGCAGTGGAATTGATATGTCCTTTCCAAATCTTATAGTAGATTCTAAAGGAAATATTAAAGTCGATGGAATGGGGATTTTTAAAGATGATAAATTAATACTTAAGATTTCAGATAAAGAAACATTTTTATTAAAATTAATGACAGACAGAAACAAACGGGGCGTATACAGTTTTAACCTCAACATGAATGGACACGAAGGTAATATTGGGGTCAGAACGATTGATGGAAAACATAAGGTAAAAGTCATCAAGAATAATCTCCGGGAACAAGTCAATGTGAGTCTAGAATTAGATGTAAAACTTGATACTTTGCCCAAATGGATCAACTTGGAAAAGAAAAAGGATCTAAAACTTTTTAAAAATTCCTTACAGAAATCAATTTCAAACGACACTGAACTACTTCTTAAGGATTTTCAAACAAATGGTGTAGATCCTTTAGGTTTAGGAAGAATATATAAAATCAATCACAAAAATTGGTCTGAGCAGCGTTTTTACGAAAGGATCTATCCTAATATGACGTTTGATGTAAATACCAAAATTGTCGTTAGACAAACTGGGGTTGGAAAATAGTGGCCGTAAAAGTAGAAAAACAATTTCAGGTTTCGGCTTTTTTCACATTTTTTCTCATTCACTCTTCGCAAACCGGTGTTGGTATCCTAAATTTTCAAAATCAAGTGATTAAAGGTGCTGAACAGGATGCTTGGATTTCTTTATTAATAACTGGTGTTACAACCCATATCATACTCTTTCTTATTTTTAAGTTATTAGATGAGGAAAACAACGATTTAGTAGCTGTTCATCACTATTGTTTTGGAAAATTGATGGGTAACATGTTGTCTGTCTTTGCAATGGTCTATTTCTGGTTAGCTTCCTTGTCGGTTTTTCGCGCCTATATTGAAGTCATCCAAATATGGGTGTATCCAACCATAAAAACTTGGCAACTTTGTTTCGTATTCGGACTTACATTTTATTACCTAATATCAAGTGGCTTCCGTACTTTAACCGGCTTTAGTTTCTGGGGAGTTGTTTTACCTTCTTTTCTATTTATCTTAATTTATTTCCCAATGAAGCATATCAATTATATTTATTTACTCCCGGCTTTCAGCCATTCTCTTGGTGAGCTATTTTTATCTTCTAAGGCTTTTTCCCTGCTTTTTCTTGGTTTCGAGTGGATACTGATGTACTACCCTTTCATTAAGGAATCAAATTCTAAAAAAATTTCTAAATGGGCATATCTGGGGAATATATATACAATCATTGTGTATCTAATTGTAACGTTAATTTCCTTCTTATACTTCAATCAAGAAGTATTACAGCAGTTGCCTTGGGCCACTCTAATTATGGTAAAAATTGTTAAATTCTCCTTCGTGGAAAGATTTGAATACGCGTTCATATTTATTTGGTTGTTAGTGGTGATATCCCCTATCTGTATTTCTTTGTGGGCATGTACAAGAATCGTAAAAAGAGCTTTTTCAATGCCTCCAAAAGTGACTTTAAAACTCTTACTTATTGCAATAGCTATTGTTTCCATAAGCTTAAAAGAATTTAAAAGTGTTGATCATCTCATCAATCTTACAGCAAATGTAGGAACTGTTTTTGTTTATGTATATATCCCCTTCCTTCTTATTATAAAATGGATCAAGAATCATTTTCTTAAAAATAAGACATATTCTAAAGGATAGTATTTTATTTTGCCTATTTCCTAAAATTATCGTTTATGTCTTTATTTAATAAGAATTGCATGGGGTAATTATATCTTTATATCATTTTTTACTATTATTACCCACAGCCGCCCCTCCTTCTGTTCAAGCTCAAACGGACCGTTTAAAAACCTGCTTGGTTTCAAAGGATGGTTTGTAGTGAAATTGAGGAAAAAATGATAAAGATATGAAAAGACCTAAGAATTAAAGCGAATGCTGTAGCTTATTAAGCAAGGAATAATTGATTGTGTGTTTTTATATCAGCTTGATCATTTCCTGATTTCGGCCAAAGAAACTAAGTTTAATTTTCATGACTTTTTCAAACATGTTTTGAAAAAATAAAAAAGCGCTTGTAAAAACTAATGGTATTAGTTAAAATTAAACTAACGTTATTAGTTTAAAAGAGGGTGGTTAAAAATGAAGGTTAGTAAAGAAGTTTTTATTTACCAATTAACTTTTTACCCGGCACTTTTTCCAGTTAATTGCTACATGATTGAAGAAAAGGATGAACTTACATTAGTTGATACTGCACTGCCGAATAGCTATAAAGGCATAATAGAGACAGCTCAAAAGATTGGAAAACCTCTTACACGGATTATTTTGACTCATGCACACGGGGATCATATCGGCTCCCTGGATAAACTGAAGGAAATACTTCCTGATGCAATGGTTTATATATCCAAAAGAGACGAACGCTTGTTAAGAGGGGATCGCTCTTTAGATGTAAATGAAAACAAAACACCAATAAAAGGTGGTGTTCCTAAGCCTGAAATGGTAAAAACCCAACCAGATGTGTTACTTCTGGATGGGGACCGAATTGGCTCGCTGAGAGCAATTAGTACACCAGGCCACACACCCGGCTCAATGTCATTTGTAGATGAAAGAACGAACGCACTCATTGCTGGAGATGCTTTTCAAACACGAGGTGGAATGGCTGTTTCAGGGCATGTACAGGTTTTATTTCCTTTCCCAGCCATGGCGACTTGGAATAAGAAAGAAGCACTAAAAAGCGCAAAGAAGTTAAAAAATCAAAAGCCGTCTCTTCTCGCCGTTGGACATGGAAAAATGATTAAGCAGCCTGCGAGTACAATTGAATGCGCCATTCTTAAACTTGAGAAAACTATTACATGAACAAAATGGAGGATTGACTATGTCACCTAGAGCCGGACTCGATTTAAACACTATTTTATCCGCAGCATCAGAAATTGTTGACACTGAAGGAGTTGACTCCTTAACCTTAGCGACACTAGCGAAAAAATTAAAGATTCGTCCCCCTTCTTTATACAATCATGTAGAAGGATTGCAGGGTTTGCAAAAAGCATTAGCTCATTATGGATTAGAGGAATTATACGAAAGGATGTCACAAGCAGCAATTGGACGATCAAAAGATGAGGCTGTTCACGCAATCAGTCAAGCTTATATAAGTTTTGCACGTGCTCATCCTGGTTTATATGAAGCAACACTTTGGGCAAATGCTGATGTAAATAACACTGAATTTAATAGTATTAGTACAAAAATCGTAGACCTCGTTGTTCGTGTGTTACATGCTTATGAACTTGGAGATGAGGAATCCATTCATGCATCTAGAGGGCTTCGCAGCATTTTACATGGCTTCGCTTCTCTTGAACAAAAGAATGCCTTTGGCATCCCACTCGATATTGATATCAGCATTAACTTGATTATCGATACTTTTATTGCTGGAATTCATAAAATGAAATCTCAAATTAATCAATCATCCTAAATAATGGAGTGATAAAAAAATGAGTTTTATCGTATTTGTTCTTCTTTTTACAGTAGTTTGCGGTGTAGTAGACAGCAGAATTCGTGCAGATGTTGAAAAGGAGATGAACTAATATGTTTGCAGGTCATTTTGGTGTTGCAGCTGCAGTTAAAGCGAAAACACCAGAGTTCCTTTATGGGCACTTATGTTCAGTACTCAATTATTAGATATCCTATTTGTTCCATTGTACATTGCTGGTGTTGAGGGCTTAGAAAATTTGGATGGTGGCGGGTATGGTAAAGCGATCATTCATGCTCATTACACTCATGCTTTCATAAGTACACTTGCCATATCGCTCATTGCTGGTTTACTAGCTTGGCGCTTTTGGGGAAAGCGAGGCGGTATTGTCATTTCCTCGGTTGTCTTCAGCCACTGGCTTCTTGATTTAATTGTGCATAGAGCAGATATGGGCATCCTTCCTGGAGCATACGGAAATTTCCCACTACTTGGACTGGGATTATGGAAATTTCCTATTGCCAGCATGACTCTTGAGCTTATGCTCGTTATTATTGGTTCTTTACTGTATTATCGCTCCCTTGTTCCAAAAGCAAAAGGAAAACAAAGAAAATACGCATTTGCAGTTAGCGGACTTATGGCTGTTTTGTTAGTACTATCATTTGTGACGTCTGTTTTAGGTGGGTAATCGGGTCCGATCATAATATAAGGTTAGCCAATTTACTGGCTGGCCTTTTTTCATGTGGTCTATAGTAAAAAGAAATTAGAAAAAATTCGATCAAAGTCTCTTCTCATGTTAGCTAGTTGCCTAAATGGCAATGGTACTAATGCCATAGCTCCTACTCCTTCGTATAAATTCAAGGTTATTCTTTTTAAATAAGTAGAATTATTCCTATATAATGAAAAATCAGCAACACAGGGTAAGCATAAACATTAGAACTTAAACTTTTTACGGATAAAAGCAATACAAAGCAGTAATATTGGGATAATTATTTGAAGTGGAACGTGGAAATATGGAACAAAATAGTCCAATCCAATTTTTAAGTGTTCAGAAAAATTTGGTGCAATTAATAGTGATAAAGGGGGAATAATGGTCCCCAAACCAAGAAGTACTGATTTAGTATGATTTAGCTTAACTAATTGAGAAATTCCTACAGCAGCACCAAAAGTCCAACCCCCAACTTTAAAAAATACTCCTGATACCATCATTAATATAACCAATGCATCAAAGCGTTCAAGGAAATCTGCAATCGAAACCATCTGAGTAGCTGTAAAAAAAGGGAACCAATTCTCACCATATATTTCTGGACCAATGACAGACAAAATCAAAATTGAATTAATTGTAAGTATTAGCCCACTGACTAAAATTATAGTCATGCCCACCTTCCTGATTATTTTTTTGCTATTTAAAAATGGAAAAAACATCATAATGATAATCATTTCTCCAAAAGGAAAGTTTATAATTCCGGGATATACCTCTTTTATAATTGGCTTTAATCCATTTCCCATTATAGGGGTAAGGTTTTTTAGATTAAAATCTTCCACACTTAATAATAAAATCCAAATTATAATTAAAGACATAATGTATATGGGAAATACCATTTCACCCATTCTTCCAAATGCCTCAACTCCGCCTCGAAGACAATAGATAATTAATAACATAAAACTTACGATTACAACGATTATTGGAGTTTTAACTAACATTGTAGAAGTAATTAAATCTCCGAAATCACGACATGCTCTTGCCGCAGAATAGATAAAATGAGAAATATACAGGATTATTAATGGATAAGAAAGGAATTTCCCAATGATTTTAGGCAGCATAGAAACTAATGTATCATTCGGATAATAAAGTGATAATTGTGTAAAAACGCCCATTAAAATCAGACTGCTTAACATACTGATCAGTATTGCCAACCATGCATCCTGCTTGGCTCCTGATCCTATTCCCAGGATAATCGCGGTTCCAAATTCGAATCCCACTAGGACATCAAAGAGTTGAAGTCCATTTATATTTTGCTTCTTCATAACCGCCCCCGAGAATAATAAACTCTTATTTAACCGAATAGAGTTTTTTATTATTCTCCCCAATGAAGTACATGTTATGCTTACAAAAAAGGCTTATTAATAGCTGATCTGTTGCTATCCCTACATAATAGTAAATGACCGTTCATTACTAAATACCTTTTTTCGGCACCATAGAGAAGAGCATAAAAAGCAGATCACGAACTGGTTGTAAAGTATTCGTTCCTGACTACTATTGCGAATATGTGTAATTGACAAGGTTTATATCCCTATGGCAAGCCAAAATCGAACAACCTTAAATCTCACAATTAAATTTTCATTTTAGTATGATCCTTTAACCATTTTTGTTTCTACAAATTTATGAGGTATATAGGATAACCTATTTAGTAACCAACTTATTTTGTATGAGTTGATAAAATGGAAATATTTCAGAACTTTTTAGAAAGTTATCCATATCTGTTTTTATCATCCGCTCCCTGGCAGCGTTAATTTTTTTGGTTCCTATAATAATGCTATTCTTTAAAAAATTCATTTTAGAATAGCGCTTGTATTGCTTAATTTATCAATGTTTATTTCAATATTTTTATTACAGTTCACATACTAACTTAATCCCCTACTTATAGATGCTAATGTCCTTTATAATCAACTATATCTAATCAACTTTTTTGTAGATTAAACATATATTACGAGTGCAGCAACGAACAAAACTGCGGTCCAAAAAAGATGGTTTATTTAACTGTTATCATGTAGATAACAGTCTTTTTATTAATATTTAGCGTATTGTGACTTGTCGGAAGTAAGTACAAAAAGCCCTCTATCAAGGGGCTTCGTTTACCCTTCTTTCACTTTTTGTTTTTCACTTTACCAAAAGGCTTAAGGTACGTGATAAATGTCATGAATATCATAGCAACAATATTAATACTGGCTCCCCAGATCGTCTGAAGCCATGCAATTTGAAAATCTTTATTTTGTAAAGAAATAAACCCAATTTTATCAACAGTTTCCAGTAGAAACGCGAATGCTTCACTTGTAACGATAATAGAAAAAATAATGATAACAAATGTTAAAATCCACTTTACCAATACCCAATAATGTTTTATAAGTCCCCACTGTGTCCAAATTGATAATAGAATTCCAGTTAATAACGTTACAAGTGCTGGGTATTTAAGCAATGAAACATCAATAACATTCATACTCGACAATGTGTAATAAAGTTGTTCTCTATTTTCAGCACCTTTCATATAGAACCCTAGTAACAGCATGCATATTGTTCCGCCCAGCCAAGCCACTAAACTAAGCACGTGAATGCTTACTAAAATCTGCTTCTTTTTCATTGAAAGTCTATACGCCATTTCACTTTGATTCCTCCATATAATTATTTTAGAAATGTAAATTAACGTTTACACTTCCACTAATTTTAAAATGTATGAAGGGCTATTTTAACCACCCCTGGACTAATTTGATTATAAGACTTAAGACGTAATATAGAGGTCATATCTTATGTATAAGCGTCTGGCATTTACATGTATTAAACAAAAAGATGTCATTTTACTTAATAGAGATTAACAGCACAAAAAAGAATCTTCAAAATGGTCTTATCCCCGTCAAGTAGACAATTAATAAAAGGTTCACTTATTAGGCAGCCTTAGCTCTATATTCAGTAGGGCTAAGGTTATTTAATTTTTTTTGAAAACGTTTATTATTATAAAACTTAATATAATTTCTTACTGCTTCCTTAACCTCATTCGAACTCTCAAATTGGTATCGGTAAAAACATTCAGCTTTAAAGTGGCTAAAAAAACTCTCCATACAAGCGTTATCTAAACAATTTCCTTTTCTAGACATGCTTTGCTTAATGTTGTATCTTTCTAATAGCTTGTTATATCTTATTGAGGTGTACTGGAATCCTTGATCGCTATGTAATAGGAGTCCTTTCACATCTCTTTTTTTTATTGCTTTTTTTACTGTATCAGCTACTAGCTTTAGATCATTTCTTTCACTTATTTTATATGAAATAATCTCATTGTTGTAAAGGTCTAGTATCGTAGATAAATAGAGTTTCTTTCCATTAAATAGTAGATATGTTATATCAGTTACCCATTTTTCATTTGGGCGTGAAGCTGAAAATTCTCTGTTTAAATCGTTCTCTGAAACGACATATTTTTCTTTTCGTCCAAAGTGTTTCCACTTCTTTACTCGTATCTTTGCTTGAATTCCATTCGCCTTCATTAAACGATAAATTCTCTTATGATTAACTTTCAAACCATACATCTTTTTAAGCCAAGTTTGAACTCTTGGGTAACCGTAGCTCCAATTAATATCAGGATCTTGTTGGCATTTAATAATCTTAGTTACGATGGATTGATCTTCCAAGTCCTTATCTGTTGGGTTATCTTGGCGTTTTAGCCATTTGTAATAGCCACTTTTTGAAACACCGGCTATCTTACACAACGTGATAATAGTAAATTGATCCGTAAGCTCATGAATTATTTTGTATTTTAACGATTTTTCTTTTCCGGAATCATCTCCCTTTTCGCAGCTAATAGCTTTTTTAAATAGGCATTCTCTGCTTCTAATCGACTTATTTTTTCTGTATCACTCTCGTGGTCTTTTTTAGCTTTACCTTTAAGTGGGTTTCGAGATTTTCCTCTCTTTTCGTTTAACCCTTGAATTCCCTCACTTTTATAATGAGCTATCCATCTTTGGACAATTGTATATCCAATCCCTAACTCTTTGGAAATTGATCTGATCCCCATATCTTCGTTTTCGTATAAATTAATAGCTTTTAGTTTAATTTCTTTTGTATAGGTTGTTCTAATTTTCCCCATGAAAAAATCCCCTCCATAGAAGACAGTACAATCCTTTCTTTTTACTGTCCACTATAAGGGGATAATAACAAAATGAAGATTCCTTTTTTATGATTGTTCAATTATAGCGCTCGAAGCAGAATATTGATTAAACGAAGAAAAACTACCTAAACGTCCTAGGAAACTAACAACCTCTTTTAAAGAAATAAAACCATTAATTCTTCATCAAAATAGGTTTGCTCTAACTTTAATGCTTTCTTATCTTTTCCAAATACCTTAAACCCTAAAGAAGAATAAAGCCTTTTTGCTCTACTATTAGTTGATACCACTGTTAAATAAATCTGCTCAATTTCTTCATTTTCTTTTGCCTTCTTAATTGCCTTTAGAATTAAATACTTTCCAACACCAATACCACGCTTTTCAGGAGAAACATACATTGCGAAAATATTCGCTCTATGTATTAATTTACTCTTCTTTTCTTTAACCAACGTAACTACACCGAAAAGTTTTTCATTTTCAAAAGCACCAAAAGTAAAGGATTCCTGAGAGTGAAATCTGATTTTGTATTTTTCTACGGATTGATCTTTCTCCTCTTCATAACTAGATGCAAATGCCTAGGACTGTTTTGTAAGGCCTCTAATCTTAGATCAAGATAGTTCTTAGCATCTGGCGGATTTAACAGTCTTATCTCCATCTTTCTCTCCCCTAAGAAATAATATCTGTATATTTATTTTACTATTTTGGTATCAACTCTTATTCAAGTAAATCGCCCTTTTATTACAATCTCATTAGGTCCCTTTTCGCTGAATCCAGAGCTTTTATCAACCCATCAGGATCTTGAGATCCCACCACCACAGTACTATTTGGTAAATGTAATTCTATTCCTTGGTTTCCACTCATGGTATAAGCAGTTTCTCCTTCTGCATTAAAACGTATGCCCCAACCTCCAAATCGTCCAAGCGGACGGTATGTAATGTTCTTATAACGAACAATATCCTTAAATAAAAATGACTTATAATGAAAATGGAACGGCACATAACGTACATAAAGTCCATCCCTCCGGACCTCAGTTACCAGCTTCATGAACCGGAGCAAACACAATGGAAATACAATGCTGAAAGCAAGCCAAAACAGCAACATAATTATGTCCGGAGCCGGTTTATCACCTATTGGAACGCCAATGATGACTTGTGTTATGAAGCTAAACCACATAAATGCTGCAATCAATAAAATGATAACCCATATCCAAATTTGTCGGGGGCGCTGAACTTCTCGAAAAATAATGTGTTCTTGTCGTTTCATTAACGTCTATCGCCTCCATACTGGTTTATAAGACAGCAAGATTAAGTCTGCCTCATTTTTCTATACAGATCTATCTTACGATTAATCATGACTTGATACGACATAAATTGTTCTACTTGTGATTTTACGTTTTCTTGTTGTTTCTCAAGCATTTCAATACGTTGGTCAATCGTTGTACTTCCTCTTACAAACTGCTTTATATCAGAAATAGTCATACCTGTCGCTCGAAGACAGCAGATAAATTCAAGTGCTTCAAGATCCTTCGTTTCATACAAGCGTATGCCGCTTTCATTACGATTTACATTTGGCATAATTCCTTCTCTTTCATAATATCGCAATGTGTGAATCGATAACCCTGTTTTCTCTGATGCTTGACCAATTGTATAGCTCAAACGAATTCCTCCTATAGTAGTCTATTAAGTTTTTAAAGTCCATATGTAATACTTTGCTATGCTCTAATTTTCCATCCATTTAATCTATTTGCTAAGTGAAAAGCCCACCTGCAAAAAAAAGGTGAGCACTTAGTTATCATCTATTATAATTCTTGTAAAGTTGGTCTTACAATTATTTCATTGACAGCCGTATGTTCCGGTTGTGAAATGGCATAAAGAATCGAGTGGGCAATAGCTTCCGGCGGCAATGCAAATTGCAAGGACTCGTTAATGCTTTCTTTAATATCTTCATTTGAAATGGTATTAACCAGCTCCGTTTTCACTCCTCCAGGACAAATAATCGTCGTGCGAATATTATTCGCTGCTTCTTCTTGTCGCAAAGCTTCAGTAATCGCTCGAACGGCAAATTTTGTTCCTGAATAGACGGCCCAAGTTTTTCTAACGATATGACCTGTAACCGAGGAAACATCAATAATGTGACCTTGTTTTTGTTTTCGCATATACGGAAGAACCGCACCAATACCATAAAGCACTCCTTTAATATTTACATCAATCATTTGATCCCATTCCTCTACCTTCTTTTCGTGTAAAAAAGAAAGAGGCATGATCCCCGCATTGTTAATGAGCACATCAATTTTTCCAAAGGTATCGATTGTAAAACGGGCCAGCTCCTCCATCTGCTCTTGAGAAGTTACATTAGTAACTTTATATTCAACTGTTCCACCTTCTTTTTCAAGAGCTAACTTAAGATTCCGCAAACGCTCTTGTCGCCTTGCTGCAAGTACGACCTTAGCTCCTTTGCTTGAAAGTACTTTTGCAGCCGCTTCTCCGATTCCACTAGATGCTCCGGTTAATAAAATTACTTTTCCTGCTACATTTAACATACCTGATCATCCCTTCCCTGTTTAAGATATGTTTAGTGTAGGACCTAGAGCGCGCTCAAGGTCAAGGATTTTCGAAACTTAATTTCATGCTGATTTTTTAGGTGAAATCTCAAAAAAAAAACATATGTAAAGAAGCACAGTGTTGTCAAATGTAGAAAATATGGATACTGCTGCCGTCGTGACCCATACGTCTGGCTATTCCAGAAAATTGGAATGCAGAAATCCTAGCAGGACTATTTCAAGACAATAATAAAAAAAGATAAAAAACAGGTACCATTTTCTCTTTTTAGAAGAAAGCGGAACCGTTTTAGTTTTACTGCAAAAATACGTTTGTCATTGATGCTGAAGCTCATCCAGAAGGTTGCCGAACCAAGCAAATGGTAAGGCATATCCTTAGACACCAACTCCATTCTTTGCTGAATAATCTCATTTGTCGAATTTTAAATCGTGAATGCAAAATAATAGAGCAAATATAAGGAATATAAGTTATTATTTTCATTTCATTATTGCACTTTATTTCTATATAAAAGTAATTAATTTATAATAATAGATTTACCTCATGTAGACGATTTTTCCAGGTTGAACTTTTTGCGTATAAATGCAATACAAAGAAGGATGATTGGCAAAATCAGTTGTAATGGTGCGAATAAATAAGGAATTAAGTAATCATATGCAATTTCCAAATATTCCACAAGGTTCGTTGCAATTAATAAGGATAAAGGAGTAATAATGGTCCCTAAACCGAGTAGTACCGATTTCGTTTGATTTAATTTAACTAAATGAGAGATTCCAACAGCAGCACCAAATGTACAACCCCCAACTTTAAAAAACACCCCAGATACCATCATTAAAATAACCAATGCATCAAATCGTTCAAGAAAATCTGCAATTGAGACCATCTGAGTAGCTGTAAAAAAAGGAAACCAATTCTCATCATAAATTGCTGGACCTAGGACACACAAAACAAAAATTGAATTAATTGTCAGGATTAAGCCACCTATTAAAATAACAAACATGCCTACCTTTCTAATTATTTGTTTGTTATTTAAATAAGGCATGAACATCATGATGATAATCATTTCTCCAAAAGGGAAATTTATAATACCAGGATATACTTCTTTCACTATTGGTTTTAATCCATTTCCCATAACAGGAGTAAGGTTTTTTAAAGTAAAATCATCCACATTTAATAATAAAACCCAAAGTACAATCAAGGAAATAAAGTAAATTGGAAATATCACTTCACCCATTCTCCCAAATGCTTCAACCCCACCTCGGAGACAATAAATGATTAATACCATAAAACTTGCGATTATAACAACTGTAGGAGTTCGAACTAACATTGTAGAAGAAATTAATTCCCCGAAATCGCGGCAGACTGTTGCTGCTATATAGATTAAGTAAATAATTAAAATCAATGTAATTGGATAAGAAAGGTACTTTCCAATTATTTTTGGCAGCATCGAAAATAAAGTATCATTTGGATAATAAAGTGATAATTGTGTAAAAACGCCCATAAGAATCAGGCCACATAACATACTAATCAGTGTCGCCAACCATGCATCCTGCTTGGCTCCTGATCCTATTCCCAGAATAATTGCGGTTCCAATTTCAAACCCCACCAGGACATAAAATAGCTGAAGTCCGTTTATATTTTCTTTCTTCATAACCGCCCCCGAGAATAAAATCTCTGACTTATAGAATCGATTTTTTTATTATTTTTTTCATATGAAGAGCAAGTTATGCGTACATTATAAGTTTATTAGCATTATTGCTTGTTGTGTTTTAAAGATACCTGTACAGCTTTTTGGGGTCACTTCATCGATAAACACCCCCTATGATTTAAGAATGATTACTTCAAGAGATCACACAAATAGTTCTTCATTCTCTATACCTAAAAAAGTTTTTGATTGCATCAAGGCGAATAATATGAGTACAATCTTCACAACAAAATACACTTTTCCTATTTTCTTTGAACTGTTTATATTGCCTAGTTCCTTCATAAACTCTAAATTTTTTTCTACAACTACAGCAAATGACCTCATATGAAAACATGTTATCCCCCTCACTTGATGCATTACTTTCGAGTAGCCCTGTTGAAGATTGCGACTAGTTCTTTAGAATATTCCTGAACATTTAACAGAGGATTTCTCATTCATTCAATGCTAAAACCATCAATAGATTGTCTGATCGTTAACGCCATGACTCTGGCAGATTGTACCGAAAACTCTCAAAATACTCCTTCCTTCATCCCCAAGCGTAGAATATTTTCAATCGGTTGAAAAATTGTTTCATTATGCTCAGCTGCAAAACTTAGTTTTCCGTCTTCCATTCTCATATTAGATATTATCTCTATAACTGCATATACATGCTTTCGATTTTTATTTACAAAGGTCAGATTTGCTACAATATATGCTTTCAATCATGTCATGGGGAGACGTTTGAACTTCAGTTTGCGGACAAACAAAAGACTGGCATGCCAAATAATTTTCAATGACAACTTGCTCAAGAAGTTCCTCTTTATTGGTAAAGTGATAAGAAATAACCCCTTAACTTATATTTGCACGTTTAGCGATCAGTCCTATAGATGCTTGTTCATAACCATTTTCTGCAATTGTCTAAATTGCACATCCTACAATTGGTCTACTGCGCTTTTTTAATAAGTGACATTTCTTTTTGACTGTTTGTATTATTTTTTATACTCATCATTAAAATTTTAGATGAACTTTTGCTACCATTCGTTATAGTAAGAGCCTGCAGGATTAAATACAAATTTGAATCCATTTTTATCTGCTAACTCCCTGCTTTTTTCTTGGTCTGTAAAACCTACAGCCATTACCTGGGTTCCGTGCTTCTTCCTTACTTTTTGCAGCTCTTTCATCATTTCCAAAGACCATTCGTCTTTTCCTACTACCCGATAAGAAAAATCCTCCCACATGATGAAATCGACATAATGTGCCGTGTAGTTCATTAAAGTGTGAAAGCCCCAGTTCTGTGCCACTGACATATCATTTTGCTGTTTGATTTTCTTAATAAATTTTACTAGTTCTTCGTTTTGCTCCGTTTGTTCCGATTCAGGAAGAAAGGAATCTATATTTCCGACCGTATCCAAGAAAACCCCGTCCAACCCTTTGCTGACTACCTGCTTTTGGATCTCCTCCAGCATGACTTCCTGGTAATGCGGAGAAGTCATATCCATCATGTAGGAATCCCATTCCTCGAAATAAATCCGATCCCCATTCTTATCCTTATAAAAATCTTCTTCGATGAATTTACGATAAAGCTCATTATTCCATTTGTCGCCTTCCATGGTGTTAATATAACCGTAGACTAATGTACCGCTCTCTTGGGCAGCATTAATATACATTTGCTGCATTTCAATCGGTTCAATGATGACTAAATCCATTTGCTTCATTTGCTCACCAATCGACTTATTACCAGTATCCAAATAGTATTTAAACTCCTCTACCTTTTCTAATTTTTGTTTTATAACCTGTGAAGTTTGTGATCTTCCTGATTGTATTTGTTGCTTTATACTTATATTTTTTACTAGAAGATATGTTCCAGCTGCCATTCCCGCTACTAACAATAAAGTAAGAATAGAAATCATTGTTTTATTTATTCTTTATTCACTCCTTTTTACTATCATTTTTCGATTTAAGTATTTATTCCTTTAATCTCCCTCCATTAAAGATAGTAAATATCAGTTTCAAAATTAATGCTTTATCCAATTCAAAAAAATGCTCCACTCTTATTTTGAAGTAAAGCATCCCTAGTTGAAGTATTTATTTATACAATCTTTGTCCTTAAAAATAGCTATCTTATCATTATACATCCTATACTTGTTAAAAAAATTTCTTTTCCCTACTTCTTCAAATTGTCTATTCCATTTAAACATGCTAAAAAACATCCTAAATGTAGGTTTGTAATTTGACTTCTCTAATTGAAGCTTTTGTTTCAAAAACCTCTTTATTATACGATAAGTTCTTATTGAATACTTTGTATCTAAAAAAATAATCAAATCTGCATGATGAAAACTATTAGCCACCCACTCTTCATTGTGGACACCTTCGATTATCCAGATGTTAGATTGAATAATAGAATTAAGATATTCTTCTCTTTCCTGTTCAGATCTTCTTATATCTCCATTATGATTTCTTATCCAAACAACATTATCTAATTCGTAAAACGGTATATCCAACATGGAAGATATTCGTTTTGCTAATGTTGTTTTACCACTCCCAACAGAGCCAATAATATGGATCCTTTTTGGTATTGTCTTTTCCAACATAAACCACCTAACCAAGGAAAATTTAAATTCTTAGGTTTATTCTATTCTATATCAGTATGCATTTTCCTCTTAGATTGCCGTTATAACCCACAAAATTCGTTTTCAGTCATTTAATTGAAAAAAATTTTTCATATCCTTATATCCATTTATATAGTTTGTTACAAAGGAGTTTAACGCACTAGTTAGACCTCCATGTCCAAATCGTATATATTTACTTATAGTAGATCCGTCCCTTTTTGTTTCAGATACATAGTTTAAAAAAGCTAATATATAGATTCTCCGATGTATTACATGGATGATACCGTACTCAAAGAACCAATTGTCAATTGTATTATATACACCTCGATTAATCTGGTACTGCTCGTTGCATTTTCGAAAAAAAGAAAGATCCGGAAGATTTAAATGATGGTTTTCTAGTAAAGTTGTTTTCTTTGTTTCTTGCAGAAAATCGATAATGTTCATAACGTCTTTTTCCATGGAAAGTACCCCCTTGTTTCAGTTCACAAATAAGTTAACATCCTCATTAATTCCATTTCCTTCATCCTCTATAAAAAAGACCAACCATATTAACATGGTTGGTCTTTGGTTATCCAATCGACTTTGATTTTTACTTATGGTTATAAATAGTAGGATTAAACCTTCATTACAACATCAGGCTTTCTTTTAATCAAACTGCATAATAACCCATATCGAATAATTCCTATGAAATAAGTCGGAATTTCAGCAATCAATTAAGTAGAAGCTTTCGAAATTTTAAAATCCTCAGATAGGATCTTTTCTTCCCCTAAAATTTGAGTCAATATCTTTCGGACAAACTTATTAAAGAGGGGATGATCCTTCTGCCTTGGGTAAGGAAGGTTGATGACTTGTTCCATAGATATTTTTCCATTTTCGATCACAATGACTCGGTTAGCTAACGCGACTGCTTCTTCAACATCATGAGTAACTAAAATAGCTGTAAATTTCTTTTCCTTCCATAAATCTTCAATCAGCCGATGCATTTCCATTCGAGTTAACGCATCTAGTGCACCTAAGGGCTCATCCAGCAACATTAGCTCTGGCTCATGGACAAGTGCCCTTGCCAAAGCAACCCTTTGTCTTTGACCGCCAGATAAAACACTTGGCCAATCCTTTGCACGTTCTAATAATCCAACCTGCTGCAGCAAAGTTGTTACTTTGTCTTGATTTCCTTTTTTTAATCCTAAACCAACATTGTGCTGGACTGATTTCCACGGGAGAAGCCTTCCATCCTGAAACATCATTTTAGCAGTTGAGTTTTTCTCATTTATTTGTTTTCCATCTACTAACAATTCTCCTTCAGTTGGAGGCTCCAGCCCAGCGATTAATCGCAGCAAAGTACTTTTCCCACATCCGCTTTTGCCAACGATTGCAATGAAATCACCTTTATTTACTCTTAATTCAATATTCTTAAGAACTTCCTTTTCACCAAATGATTTTTGAACATTAATTAATTCAAGTTTAACTTTTTCCCCTATACTCACGACGATCCCCCTACTTCTGAAAATTTGGATTCCATTTCAAGAACCGTCTTTCTGCTAATTTTGCTGTATAATCAGATAGCTTTCCTAAAATAGCATATAAAATGATACTTAAAACGACAACGTCCAATTGCATGAATTCCCTTGCATTCATTGCCATATAACCAATTCCGGAATTTGCTGCGATTGTTTCAGCAACGATTAACGTAACCCAAGTAATTCCAAGAGCATAGCGAACACCAACTAAAATGGAGGATAAAGCACCCGGAAAAATAATATGCCAGAATAGATGAAATCCTTTTAACCCATATACCTTACCCATTTCAATTAGTGATGAATCGATGGAACGTATTCCATGAAATGTGTTTAAGTAGATAGGAAAAAACGTTCCAAGTGCAACTAAAAACAGCTTTGCTTCTTCTTCGATACCAAACCATAAAATAACGATCGGTATTAAGGCGAGATGAGGAATATTACGAATCATCTGGATGGACGTATCAAATATTGTTTCTGCTACTCGCGATAATCCATTCCATAGACCAAGTAAAAAACCTACCCCTCCGCCAATAATAAATCCAATAAAGGCTCTCTTAGTGCTAACACTAATATCATGAAATAATTGTCCAGATTGTCCCAGCTCAATTGCCGCTTTAAAAATATCAACAGGATTAGGCAGAATCCTTGATGAAATGACTCCTGCCGATGATAGTACCTGCCAAGTGGCCAGCAATAAGAATGGGAATATCCATGGTACAAATTGGTTTATACTTTTCTTCATTTCTATCACCTTTTTGCATGTAGTTTTTTCGGAAGGAGATTATTTGCAACAATTTCCCCAAAAGGACTTACAATACTAGGATTACTTGCATTGTTTGATTTCCCTAATTGCAAATAAGGAAATAACAGCTCTGCTACACGATAAGACTCTTCTAAGTGTGGATAACCAGACAAAATAAACGTCTCGATGCCTATTTCCTCATATTCTTTCATTCTTTGCGAAACTGTTTTTGGATCTCCGACTAAAGCAGTACCTGCTCCGCCTCTAACTAATCCAACTCCTGCCCAGAGATTTGGACTAATTTCTAAGTTATCTCTACTACCTGAATGCAATTGTGACATTCTTTTTTGTCCTTCAGAGTCAAATCGAGAGAAGACTTTTTGAGATGTTGCAATTAAGTCATCATCTACATATTTAATTAATTCAACTGCTGCAGCCCATGCTTCTTCTTCGGTCTCTCTAACGATGACATGAAGCCGAATACCAAAACGCAGCGTTCTTCCCTGTTGTTTAGCAAGCTTCTTCACTTGATTAATTTTTTCTTCCACCTTCTCTGGCGGTTCTCCCCAAGTTAGATAGACATCAACATGTTTTGCAGCCACTTCTTGGCCTATTTGTGAAGAGCCGCCAAAGTATAATGGTGGATAAGGTGATTGCACAGGCGGATATAATAATTTCCCGCCGGTAACACTTAAGTAATTTCCTTCAAAATCAGCTTCTCCTTTGGATAATAAATCCCGCCATATGGTTAAAAATTCATCTGTTAAATCATATCGTTGTGTATGACCCAGCTTTAGGCCATCACCAGCAAGTTCAACAGGATCACCGCCTGTCACAACATTGATAAGCAACCTTCCGTTAGATAATCGATCGAATGTAGATGCCATTCTTGCTGCTTGTGATGGAGAAGTTAAGCCAGGTCGTACAGCAACAAGGAATTTCATTTGTGATGTAACCGAAATAAGCGATGATGCCACAACCCAAGCATCTTCACATGATCTTCCCGTTGGCAGGAGTGCACCTGAATAGCCTAATGAATCGACTGCCTGTGCAATTTGTTTAAGATAAGGCAGATTCACTTCTCTTCCACCTGTTGTCACTCCTAAATATCTTGAATCCCCATGTGTTGGAATAAACCAGAAAACATTCATTTTTCTCAACCCTTCTTTATTATTTATTTAATGATGCATCTTCAACATTTATTGAATGAGGAATTAGTTTAAGGTTATAGAATTGATCGGCAATTTTTTGCTGATCGTTAATCACATCTGCTGTAACCTTCTCTAATCCAAATGTCCTTCTATTTAAAGTAAGTTCTAAGGTTTCTGCATCCATACCGATTTGCGGTGATAAAAACTCTGCAGCTTCCTTCGGATTTTTTGATACCCATGTTTCTGTCTTTTTCACTTCATCAAAAATAATATCCAGAACCTTTGGGTTTTGTTCAGCAAACGTACGTGACGAAAGGAAGAATTCTCTATTGGCAGCTAAATCTGTTGCATCGGCAATAATTCGCCCGTTTGTTGACAACTCTGCATCTGCTAAGAAAGGATCCCAAATAACCCAAGCATCAATATCTCCCTTTTCAAATGCAGCCCGTGCATCTGCGGGCGGAAGAAAAGCAGTCTCTATTTCTTCATATTTAATTCCTTCCTTTTCAAGTGCCTTTACAAGCAGGTAATGAACATTAGACCCTTTATTCAACCCAATCTTCTTTCCCTTTAAATCCTTTATGCTTTTTATAGACGAATTCTCTGGTACAATAATTGCTTCCCCTCTAGGGTTTGGCGGCTCATTGGCAAAATAAACAAGTGGTGCATCTGCAGCCTGTGCAAAGATCGGCGGTGCTTCTCCTGTATGGCCAAAATCAACACTTCCTACATTTAAAGCCTCCAACAGTTGAGGACCAGCAGGGAACTCTGTCCACTTTACTGAATAACCTTCTTTTTCTAATGCCTGGTCTAAGCTTTTATTTGCCTTTAAAATATTTAATGTTCCAAATTTTTGAAACCCTATATAGACTGTTTTCTCATTCTTTTCATCTGATCCATTCGTCTCCTTACCAGAAGAAGAAGAGCTGCAGCCTGCTATCACAAAGGCTAATAAAATACTTGTGATAGAAAGTAAAATACGTAATTTCATTGTAAAATCCCCCAATCGTAATCATTTAGCTTTTTTATAGACAATCTTGATAAATAAAAAAGGCTCCCGAGCTAAGTGTTAGATCAAGTCACTTAGTTCTGAGAGCCTCTAGTTTTCTAGTCAGCATTAATTATTAAATTTTCACATAATTTTCTTTCATTAACATAACCTGATTATAAAACCCATTATTCCGACCTGTCAACTATATTTTAAATTTCCTTGTAAACAGAGATAAGCAACAATGATTCTTAACTTTGATTATATAAGGGATGTTATTCAAGTTCATCTTAAATGATTTGTTTCTTTTAAGACAAAAGATCCAATTCCTAATTTCTAAAACTTCTCATGGCTACAGGACTTTTCTCGCAAATAAAGAGAGGAACTATTATAGAATGATCGAATACTTATTTTTATAGATAACCTGTAAATGAAGGCTGAGGAGGTAGTATGTTGAATAAGCAAGGATTTAACATAGAGATAAAAGCTGCAGAAGAATCCCAATTAGATTACCTAGTGTCACAGTTTTCCCCCGATAACCCAATGTTTCAATATAACCGATATCATGTTCAAAAGAAGGCCGAGGGACTATATCTGATTGCTTGGAAAAACAGCATACCTATTGGTCATTTTTTACTACGTTGGTGCGGTCCTCAAGATACATATGTTACCAACTCTATTGATATAACTTATAGTGCTTTTCTAGAAGCAGGGCTAACTAAAGATGAATATCGAAGAATGGGAGTAGCAACAGCTATTATTCAAGAAGCAGAACGACTCTCTAAAGAAAAAGGATGCACTCACATAGGTTTAGAAGTAGGTGTCGAGAATTCTGAAGCCAAACGCCTTTATGAAAAATTAGGCTATAAAGATTGGGGGTATGGAGAATTTCCGATAAGCTGGGAATGTATTGATACCAATGGTAATAAAGGAACCGATACAGAAATTGTTATTTTTATGCAAAAAGATCTTCAAGAAAGTATGAAATAAATGTGGTTATGTGTAAAGCACCGGTTAAACAGTTCAAAGAACTATTAAACAGGTGCTCTAATTTAATATGAACTGAAATATGGTATCGTCCATTTACCTAAATAAGTGGTAACTGATAAAGATTCTACTAAAAGAATCCATAAAAAAATGAAAGAAGTTGAAATGAAAAAAAGTTCTCTTCTCTCCAACCCGTTAATGAAAGAATGAGTCGTAATGAAGTGCTTCACCTTATTCTTTTCTGTTTTAAAGCGTCAAGTAGCAGAGCTAAATTGGTATATTTTCCTGCCTATTTAATCAAAATAATGTCAGATGAACTTACATCTTGCTACGTTAAAATAAACATTAAATAGGTGATTTAATGGACTTTATGAAATATGAAGGTGAATGGTATGTCTGGACCATTGTATTGACTTCCATATTATTCGTATTAATCATGCCTAAAAAAAATCTAACATGGGCAGGCATTTTTATGACGATTTTTTTATCTGGGGGACTTACTTGGATTTCCGATAGCATTGCAGGGTCAGTAATTGATTTATTTGACCTGGCAAAAAAACAAACTACTGAGCTTAGTGATGCTTTTTTAATTAGCTTTGTTCCTGCGAGCATTGCTACCAGCTTTGTTAATTTTTATAAGCCACAGAAAAAATGGATGTTTGCTATTTCCTTTACTGTATTGTGTACTGTCTTAGAAACAGGTTTAGTTTTGTTTGGATACATGAAAAATAACGACTGGAGAACATGGTATGGACTTCCTGTTTATTTTATCGTTTTTAGATTCTTTTTTCCTTGGTACTTACAGTTGCTTACAAAGAAATTAGTAAAATATTGACAGTCCTTTTCAATACAAGTTAAATATCCCCATTCGCCTACTCTGCCTATAATGAAACGTTTACCGAATATGATATACAATTTGTTTGCTATAAGGCATGAGAGAATAGTAAAAACAAGCTGCCGAGACTTTCCCGACAGCTTGAGATAGAAATGATTGAGCTACTTTTATTATTCTTCTTCACGGATTCTTATCCGTTCATCCAGTGCCTTGTCCCTCGTTTCGATTCGCTGATTAAGCCCATTGTCAGAGAGTTCAATTCTTAAATTTCTTGCAGCGTCACCAACATAGATTCGTAATTCTCTTCCGCGATCTCCTACATTTAAACGTATGTCAACTGGGTCTTCTTCTAAATGGTCACCAATGTATTTCGTAAGATCCTCCAGACGTTTTTCTTCTCTCTCCTGTATGTTACGCATTTCACTTTCTTTCGCATTTATCTCATCTTTTCGTATTGATTCTGAATCATAAACCTTATCTACATTAGTACTCTCCCACTCATACCAAGCTTCGATAAGTCGGCTTTTTTCTTTTTTGAAAAAGTCTTCAAATTGTTCCTGTGAGGAGACGGTTTCATATTTCCCTGCACCAGCATTGGCTACTTCTTTTAGTAATTCTTGACCTTCGTTATCTACATCATAACCTATGATATTAACGATACCTTTACTATCCGATTGGTTGATTTGTTTGGCTGCTTTAATCGGATCGCCATCACATGTTTCAACCCCGTCACTTACTACATAGAGAATGTTCTCTACATCATCTTCTGAAAATGCTTTTAAGTCCTCTCCAGCTGCTAGAATGGCACTAGCTAATGGGGTCCATCCAGCTGGTGAAAATTGATCCAATGCCGCAGAAAATTGGTTTTGATCATAAGGTTGAAATGGATAAACGACTTCAGTACTACTACATGAAAGAGATTTATCAGCATCACTCCCCGTTCCTTTATGACCATATACCCGTAAGGATATCTGAACATCCTCAGGGAGTTCAGATACAAAAGATTGAACTGCATCTTTTGCTAATTGCATCTTCTGTTTTCCGCTTACTTCGCCATTCATACTTCCGCTTGAGTCAAATAATATCTGTATGTTTACCTTTTTCCCTGATGGAACATCTACATTTTTGCTTCCCGGCTCCGCACTATTTTCCTCAAAAGACGTATCTACTCCATCAAAATATTCTTTATACGGCCGATAATCTTCAGCAACGAGGGCAAGTAACTGTTCATAATATTCCTTCATCTCTAAGTCTTTCGGCCATTGGTCAATCAATTCCTTGACTTTCAATTCATTATATTTATCGCCACTGAATTTGCCAGGGACTTGCATAAGAATATCTTCAATTTCAGTTGATTGGTAAGGTGTTGTATCTAGTAACACATTTTCTTCATGTTTCTCTTCCTTGTGACTTTCTTCTGTATCCTTTTCAGTTGTTGTCGTTGCCACTTTGTTCTCCTTACCATCTCCACATCCAGTGAGGAAAACTAGTAGACTGAAACAATTAAAAAGGTAGTTTCTTAACTTCATTATTCTTTCTCCTTATGATTAATACTTTAACTCGTGCACTCATTATGAGGTGTGCTATGTATTTTTAATTCTGAGCGCATAAAAGTAACAACGAAATTCATCGTCTATTTTAAATTATTCTATATTTCAAAACTAGTCAATCTATATTGTATTTTTTTACAATATGGCCCTTAACATAAAAAATGGACGCTATCTATATGAGAGATAAGCGCCCTAAAGTTGAACAATCTATTAGATCATTATTAAGTCAAATTTCATTCATTATGATAAAATGGCGAATCCTATATTTATCCATTTCTTTTCATATAGTCTTTGAGCAAAATTATTAGCTGGTGCTATAATCAGACTTATTTTTTAAATGTAATATTATTCTATTTGCTTCCGCCTATTAAGGTGATTTTTGCAGCTGTTTTTTTCCTATTTGATCAACTTTCAAAGCGGGCATTTTCCAATGCAGCAATATCAATTTTTTTCATTTTTAAGAGTTCCTTTATCAATCTCTTGATTCCATCACTTGAGCCTTTAAACATGACCTCATCCATGTTTTCCGGAACAATCTGCCATGAAACGCCAAATGGATCCTTTACCCATCCGCATTGCTCTGCCTCAGGTACCGCAGAAAGTCTATTCCAAAAGTAATCAATTTCTTCCTGATTTTTGCAATTTATCATGAATGAAAATGCTTCGTTAAAATTGAAATCTGCGCCAAAGGCATTATCCATTGCTGAAAAATGAATATCGCCAAGGTTGAAACCAGCATAATTTACTTTTGCCTCCGGCGACGCCGCTTCTCCTTCTCCATATCTGCTGATTATCTCTATTCCTGAATCTACAAATATTTCCACGTAGTACTTAACTGCTTCTTCAGCTTTCCCGCATGAATCACTTGAAAAAAGAAAGTTCGGGGTAATTTTTTGAACAGTTTGTTCTTTATCCATAAGCATCAACTGCCAAGACAACCCAAATCGATCCTGAACCCAGCCATACCACTTGCTAAAAGGATATTCACCCAGTGGCATTAATTCGGTCCCGCCTTCAATGAAAGCATTCCATTTTGCATTTACTTCTTCTTTAGAAGAACATGCCACCATCAAGGAAATGGATGGATTAAATTTAAAGTAAGGACCTGCACTTATTGCATCGAATCGTTGTCCGGCCAACTCAAAGCTTACATATTCCGAGTCTCCAGAAGGAGTATCTTCAAGAACTGTCACATTTAATAATGTAGAATCGTCAAATAAACTAGTGTAAAACATCGCGGCTTCCTTCGCTTCTTTGTCATACCATATATGCGGAACTATTTTTTGCATAGCGGTCTCCTTACTATTACTTTATTTACTAGCAGAAAGCCTGCCAGCATTCAATCCTATTATACTTACTAGATACCACTCATCGCAAAACGAAAAAAATAAAGACCAAAAAGTTAATAGGTTCTCTACCATTCAAATAATGCTTTTTTAATTACTAAGAAAAAAGGTAAAAAAATAACAGAAGAATAAATTAAAAATCAAAAAAATGCTCCAACCAATTGCTAATATCTAAAAAAATGCTGAGTATCTTATAGAGGATACCCAGCATCATTTTTTGTTGTTATTTTTGATTCTTATTACCTAAGATTGTTGGAACGGTAACAAACTCGTAGCCCTGTGCTCGTAAATAATCAATGATTTCAGGAAGTGCTTTAACAGTCTCAAATTCCCCTGAAACATGGTAGTTATGTTGAAGAATGATAACTCCAGGTCTCGCTTCTTTCTTTACTCTTGACACAATTTCTTCTGCAGACACTCCGCTCCAGTCCTTTGTATCAGCTGTCCAAATGATCGAACGGTAGCCTTGTTTATTAAGGAGAGCTATCTGTCGATCCTCAAATTCTCCGTACGGGGGTCGGAATAAATTTGGTTTCACCCCTGTAATTTTCTTTATTTCTTCAGAAGTAGCCTGTATGGTATCCTTCAATTCTTGATCCGAGAGATCAGGTAAATGCGGGTGATCCCAAGTATGGTTGCCTATGGCATGTCCCTCTTTGTAAATCTGTTTCAGCTGTTCAGGATACTCCCTGGCCTGCTTCCCTACTACAAAGAATGTGGCCTTCACATCCTTTTGTCTTAAAATATCTAAAATTTGCGGGGTATAAATATTTTCCGGACCGTCGTCAAAGGTAAGTGCGATTCTTTTCTTACTAGGACTTCCCATATAAACTTTTTCATTTTTTATTGGTACATTTATGATTTGATCCGGGTAAATCATCTTGGGATTTTCAATTTGGGAGTTTGCTCGTATTAGCTCCGACAAAGTACAATCCAGTTTAATTGAAATTTTATAGAGTGTGTCCCCTTTGCTAACTATGTACGTTTTTGGAATTTCTAACTGTTGTCCCGGCTCAAGAACGGTAGAATCTAATCTATTCAAGTTAACAATCCTATCTTCCGTTATTCCATACTTGTCTGAAATTTTTGAAAGGGTATCTTCAGGTTGAATTATGTATGTTTCAGCCATTGCAGGTTTTCCTAACAGAATGCAAACTAAGATAAATGCTATTAAACCGGTTGCTTTTTTAAGCATGATTTCACCTCCTTATCATCACACTACTTTGTAAAACAGACGTGATCTCCTTAACTTTTATTATATTAAACGTAGAATTTTTAGCAGCCTAAAAAATCATAGCACAATATAATAACATCTCAATACAGTCTAATTATCTAAAAAAAGCTCATTTTTTGTAGGGAAACCTCTTTAGTTAATGGGTTGATTTTCCATTTTTTCGACACATTTCCTCAAAATATCTAGATATTTTGCATTCTTTTCCCATTTTACCCTCGAAAAAAATAGTTTCTCCGAGAAAATATTTTAGAAAGAAAACAGTTTTTTAAATTTTTTTCAACATCTTAATTTAATTAGAAATTTGAATAATGAAGATAACAATTATTATAAAAAGATTTTTCTTTGGTATTAAATTGTAGAAATAAAGAATTTGTACATGGAGTGAGAGAAATTAATATTAAATTACTAGATTTATTATTACTTATAATAGGGTTTTGGTTTGGAATTAATAAAATATTTATTAATACAACTGGTGGATTCCTAATGAAAGTAATTGCAGGATTGGCGTTATCATTATCTGTATTACTCTTTATTTCTTGTATATCTAATGTATTTAAAAAGTAGAATATTAGTAGTTATTGAGCAACTGAGGGGAAGATTATATTGTTAAAAGAATTCAGGGTATGTTATACACTTGATGATGATATTAAGTGGGGAAAGATAAGTAAAACATCAAGTATACAGAAAGATGATGTTTTACAAGAAATATTAAAAAGGATAGAACGCTGTGATTTTTTTATCGTAAAAGGTGATAGTAATCCTTTTATTCTTAACACCTCAAAAGTACGTTATATAAGAATTTTTGATGAGAAAACAAAAGCCGATCATTCCTTATTATAGGAAAAATCGGCTTTTTACATGGTTGAAGTTAGCTTAGCGTAATTTTTACGCGTTTTGTTGGCAGGATGACTGTTTTCTAGTTCTATTTCATAAAATGAACCGTTTGTTAAAATGATTAAACATCACTCTTTATCAACCGTTTCGTTTGTCGAATGAAAAAAATGCTCAACTCATAACTACCATATTTACTTTTTTTTGGTATGATCGTGTTTCACCACAATAACCTGGGAAACGGTAACTGTGTTTCTTCATTATCGGTTGCTTAACAGGTAACAGTATAAACACTTCTCCATTCCCACTTCTTTCTGCATGTACAAAGATCTCTAACTGTTTCTTTCTTAGTTAAACCTTATTTCGATAAAATCATGATCGGGAAAAAACTTTATTGAGACCTTTAAAAGCAGAGATACTTACTTTTTTCCAAATCCAGCTATACAATATGGAGAAAGCGAAAATCCCTAAAATAACCATACTATTAAAATGAGTTGTTATCGATGGTCCCAGTATAGAAAATTTAAGTCCATATAATAAAATACTTATACCTAGTGTTAAACATACAGCTGCAAATGAAATAATGAGTATGCTTCTCTTTAAATACTTAAGCCCAATGCCTAAACTGAGTCCTAATAACCCTGTTGTAAAAAGGAACACCAATAGCTCACTTGGCTGGAAAATAGCCAATAGAAATATGGTTAGGAAATAAGTCATCACGCCTATTCTAAGTGACATTAGGCAAGCAAGCACAAGCGGGCCGGTACTCATCATGCTCAGAATATAACCAATCCCAGAGAAAATCCCCGCAGATTGAAAAATAACCGCTATTGAGCCTAAAAGGGCACCAACTACTAGCCGCATTGTCTTAGAATTATTATCAATCGTTGGGATAAACTCATCACCCGAAAAACTAGTTGTAACTTTTTTGAAAAATGACCGCATCTGACACCTCCATTATAGGTAAATGCAGTGTGCAAGAAGTTTATGCTTGAAATTGTTCAAGATAAGTTGTCCTTTTTCTATCCTAATACTTTTTAGATGGTGTCATTTCATACATATGTTCATATAAACGCAATTAAGACAACTCGGAAGAATGAGCCCTTTGCTTCAAAGACCGCTGGAATGAAACATCTCCCCTGTTGCTAAAGAATGATTGTCACTGGATTGGAAGAAGATTCCTCGCCCTTTATTGGTACTATTAGAACAGTTCTAATCATATTCTTATAAAGCGAGACCTGCATCAGTGGGGGTTTTCCTCTTCACCCACTGATGCATAGCGGGACATCTATACTGCCAGTTATCCTCCACCTATCTTTTTTGCTTTTCTAAAATCTTGTGGTAAGGGTTTTACTGCCCGTTAAGAATGAGATAAACAATTAGAAGGAGTGTAAAGTTAGTTGATAAAAGTTAAAGTTGGTTTGCGTCCCATTGTAAGCAGGATTAATTTACCCACTGTTTTAAAAACAACTATACTTCCTGGTGACTCAATTGAACGATTATTTATTGCAACCCAAGTAGGAGAAATCTTTTACATAGGAAATGGGGATATTAGGACCTTTTTAGATATTCGGACGCGAATTATAAAACTAGGTGCTTCTGGTGGATATGATGAGCGTGGATTGCTTGGGCTGGCGTTTCATCCCAACTTTTATTATAACGGTTTATTTTATCTTCATTATTCAGTAGCTGGAACACAAGGTCCTGGTGCTCTCCCAGAATCTTTTCATCCTAACCCTTGTGATCCCAAGACTTTAAACCTAAGATGGACGAATAGAGATAATCAATATGATCATATTGATACAGTTGAAGAATGGATTTTACAATCGAATGGTCAACCTCAAAAACGACGGACATTACTTAACATAAGAAGACCATTTTCTAATCATAATGGTTTTAATAGCTTAAACTTTTCACCTGAAACAGGAAAACTAGTTTTAACAACAGGAGATGGCGGATCAGGCTATGATCCTTTTAATTTAAGCCAGGACGAGATGGAAATCGCGGGTAAAATAATAGAAATAGATGTAGTTAAAAATACATCCATCTATAATCCGCCAGTCGTCACACGTTTTAATGAACTCCCCGCACCTATTCAAGAAACCCTTACGGTAATGGCCATAGGTGTTCGCAATATACCAGGGATTTCATATCAAAGGTATTATGATCAATATATTAAATATGTGGGAAATGTCGGACAGGATTTGGTAGAGTCCATTTTTTCATTCGTTCATTATAAACCAATTCCGGTTTCCAAGCTTATTCAAGCTTCTTTAATGAACTCAGAAGCTGACCTAGAAGGGCTTATTAACTTTGGTTGGCGAGGTTGGGAAGGTGCTTTTCCTACTTCGATTATGAGGGGATGCTCTGCAAATCCTAATCTGGATGAGAAAACGATTGCCTATTACAATGAAGCAATTAAAACTTCTGTGAGACGGATACAGCCTTTAACCAGCTATTTCCATAATGATCCCCGACTTGATAAGTTTGGAGGAACTGCCATTACAGGAGTTCATCCCTATATGGGGAAAGGAATCCCCGCTTTAACGGGAAGCATTGTGTTTACTGATATTGCCCGGAAGGAAAAATCTCAAACGCCGGTTAAAGGTGTTTTAGCTTATACTAGGGTAAGACAAGATTGTAAACTAAATGATTTTAGTGTTATAGAAACCGATTATCATTCAGGATCTCAATCTGCTTATTATGTTGCTCTGGGAACGAATCTAAACCAAACGAGATTATATTTAGGAGTTTATGGCTCTATGAAAGTGACAGATTTTAACCATGGTACTATTTTTGAAATTGTTCCGTGATGCTTCTCTTCCTTACATTATAGCAACCAGCTCCCGCATTCGTTTATCGTTCCGGGTTTTATATACCTTGATTTCATCCTAAACACTTGCAATCCATTACAAAGGAACGGATATTATCTTACTTGTCGATACAAAATAACTAACCGTCCTTAAAGATACACATTTTATTCTTTTATTATTCAATTGTTAAGGTAAAGAATCCTTTTTCTACTCTCTATGGGGAAAGGAAAAAGCTTTACCCTTTTTGATTTGATACCCTCTTTTTTATCTGAGAACATTCCTATTCAAACAAAATGATAGAGAACAAAAAAAGCTATTTAAGAACCAATAGTTGTTATAATTACTATAATTAATATAATAATCCCTAAAACAAATAATGTGATAACCTAAGTGCCCTCCCCTTCCCTCAAAAAATCATTATTCATATTTACTATCCTTTTAATATTTTTTACCTTTTCATTTATGAAAATGGAATACCTTAACTAATTTAACCTCATCCTGTTTTCCTGTTTCTTTCCCTTATTTAAATAAGTAAAAGCGATAACCTGTAAGTTTACCGCTTTCATTCTCCGTCAACTATCTTTGCAAAGTCATCAAGAGTAGTTGAATACTTGATATATATACGAGGTAAAAGATAGATTTCGTCTTTAATGCCCTTCTCAGAAAATAATTCAGGAGTTGTTGTTAGTCCAAACAAATAGAATTTCTTCGTTTCCGCTATTATTTCTTTACTGAAATTTCCGTAAGGATAGGCGAGAGCAATAACTGGTTTGCCCGTTATACTTTGAATTTTATCTTTGTACCCTTTCAGTTCATATTCAAAATTTTTTGTTTTCGTCAAATCAGGATGTGTAGCAGTATGAGACTGGACAGAGATGATCCCCGATTCAGCCATCATTTTTAAATCTGATGCCGATAATCGGTTGGAGCCACCGATAAAGTCAGAAATAACAAATACGGTACCAGTTGGTTTAAAGCGGTCGTTTTTCAATTTTTGAAAAATAGCAAATGCATTCAGATTGTTTTTGTAACCATCATCAAAGCTAATGAAAATGGGTTTGTTAACTTTATAAATGTCTTGCCATCGTTCAAAAGTTAATAACGTATAGCCTTGGTCTCTTAAATAAATCATTTGCTTCTCAAAATTCTTAGGGGTTACATATAACTCCCTAGAACCCTGTCCTTTAAACTCATCAATCGAATGATATACTAAAATGGGGACTTTTCCTTGAGCAAAAACTTGTGATGGAAGACTTACTAAATGAAAACATAGGAAAAACATGGCAACCTTTTTCATAAAACTCCTCACTTTGTAACGTTTTTCTTTCTTTTTATTTATTGTTTCTAAAAAAGCATTGAACTATTATCATTTCTCCTATATCCCACTCAAAAAATAGACCTCCTGCCTAAAACCAATTCCTTTTTAAAGAGAAACGCTTTTTTCATTCAAACTCGGTATTTGTAGATTTTGACAGAAACTTGTCAAACTATTTTTATTTAAAATTTGAACCTTTCATAGTAAGATCAAGATAAGATTACAAAATATGTCATTATTAAGGAGTTGGTCTGGTTGAAAATTAAGGCCTTAATTTGTTTTTTTACCAGAAACCATAAATTCAGCTATTACTCTCACCATTGTGTTAGATGTGGAAAAAAGAAAAATAGAGCTGCATAAGGTTGCTCTTTTTTCTTTTTTTGCCGTTTTCTTAAAATTATAATGATTGGAAGGTTTTTATCTTTTCAACCCAAGAATTTTTCTTATTATGGCGTGCTGTTAAATAATGAAATCAATATTTGCATCAAAATTTCCATGTTTGGCTATTTCAAAGAATTAAAGCTTGACATAACATGTATTAACTCCTGAAAAAAGGAGGTGATACATGATGTCAAATGGATATGGCCTTAATTTTGCTTTGGTAGTTGTTCTTTTCATCCTTTTAATTATTGTTGGTACATCTTTTAGAGGATACTAATATTTTAAAAGTGATGAATAACTAAAAATAAAACCAACATTTCTTCTATTTTGAAGCGTAATTGATACGCTTCTTTTTTTCATCCCAATTTTACTAATTACATTATATATTTGAAAACTTTACATAAAATTTTGGTGCGAACTGTTTATTTGAGCCTACGGGATAAATTGTGTTTCTGTTTTTCTATTATTTAAACTGCTATTTATTTTTGGAATTTAATTAACAAACACATTCGATAAGCTTTCAAGGGGAGCTGAAACAGTTATTACGGTAGAACTTAAATCTTCTGGCAACAGAACTAGAATGCGTCTTACGCATGCAGGATTTCCTGATGAAGAATCTAGTGACAAGCACGAACAAGCTTGGCCGCTTGTACTTGAATAGCTAGACAATCGGATGAGAGAACCTTCCTAAACAGGAGATTCTGGAAAAACTCGGCATATTTTGATTTGCATAGATATTTTGAACCTGGTACTCTTCTTTCTTTACTTATGTATGATTTCTTTGAAGCAGATGCACCTTTGACAAATTATCAATTTTGCTAGGCAACGCAACTTTAACTGTAATAAGGTTGCCCCCTTAAAATTTTTTATCTTACCTTTTGTTAACTCGAGTTTACTTATTCCGGCTAATTCATTTCATTTACAGAGAATATTCATGGATGATGTAATGGGAAGAGTTTACCGTATTTCTAAATAATGTTGCAGAACAGCTGACGGGAAGTAATTGATGGGCAGTGGTCTTAAGGATACAATGATGTCAGTGGGCATTATAGAATCATGTTGTGCTTGTTTCAAGCAGTTAAACATAGCTTTACCGCCGACTGAATTGGCAGAGTGAATAGTAATGCGATTAGCAAAAAGTTTTTCTTTAACCATCATTTTAACAAGCATAGTACCGTTCCTGGTTCTATTTACTAAATCGTGGTCCAAAGAAAGATGTTCAATATCATATGTTTGTAAGAGCTCTATACACTCGTCAATTGTCTCGGCTAACACATAACCTTCGGGTGCTTTCCGATAGTCATCTAGGAAAACGCTAATTTTCTCCATTTTCTAGTCCTCCTTCCCTGTTATAAGGGATGATTAAGAAAAGTCGAAGAATCCTTATAGGTATATTTATAAAGTTTAACATAACTTTGAAAGAAAAAGACATTTTAAGGCTAATATGTTAAAAACTTTATTTTATGGCCATGATAATTAATTCTGTTGGTTTTCACTGGGTGACTTGTCAGTACAATAGGCATATGCATTATTAATCTAAGACTAATTCTTACTTATTTAATAAAGTATTTTAATTTGTTACTTGAATAAAAAGCTTTATTCCTTTTTTGTGGATTTTTCGAAAAATGAATACATTAGGACTATTTCGTTTATTTTGCGCCATCACGCATATGAAATTTGAATTATTTTCGGTGAAAAAAATTTAAATTAAGTTAAAATTTTAAGTAAGAGCAAATGAATCGTTTGCCATAAAGTGACTAGGTTGTAAGGAGGTGTAGGAATGATAGATCTCCGTAAAATTGAAGAAATGGCTCAAATGTTAGTTCAGCTTGAAGAAGAAATAAAAGAAACAATAGAATCACTTCATTTAATAAATAAAAGTATAGATAAATATGACAAATATACATACCTAAATGTATCCTAAATGGACTACAACTAAAACCACAAAAATCTCCACTTATATTCCCTATCACACTACATGAATATTCTATACAAAACTAGTTAACATTTCCGTAATTAAGATATGAAAACCGTTTAATGCTGCGCTAAGGAAACACAGGGACGGTTTGATTCTTTTGCCTCGGTTTTTATACAATTGATTAAAAAGACATACGTTTTTTTGTCTAAAATGAGCAGAATGAAGGGATATTGTACAACAAACGATGTTGCTAAAAATTTAAAAATCGCAAAAGAGAACGTCGCTTTCTTACTAATTAAGAAAACGACGTTCTTTTTTGTATGACGTTTTTTTCATACAATCTATCCAATTTATTAATTGGTACAAGAAATTTTACTTTTTCAAAATATAATATAAAAAGGATTATGCTGATAAATTTTTTAAAAAGGGGATGTAGGATGAGGCGTGTTTCTACTGGAAAATGGACTAAATATAAAATGATGTCAAAAGAACCAAGACTTTCTTCATTTCTGCCTGATACTCAATATTTAAATAGAAATTCCTTAACTAATATGTTAGATAAGTATAATCAAATTATGGTAAAGCCTTGCTTTGGTTATCAAGGAAAAGGAATTATTCAAATTACAAAGTTAAACGATGTAGACTTCGAACTTTATATTGATGATCGAAAAATAATGATAGATGGAAAAGAGGATATTTATGATTACTTAAAGGAGAATCACTTCCCCCAAAAAAGCCAGAGTTATATTGTTCAAAAACGGATTCCTCTTGCAAGGATTAAAAATAATCCATTTGATATTCGGGTAATGGTTCAACGCAAGAAACATTCATCAAAATGGGTTATTACTGGTAAACTTGCAAAGGTAGCAGCCAATAACTATGTTGTTACGAATGTAGCAAAGGACATATTATCAATTGAAGATGCTATTGAAAGTTCAGCGATAAATAATAAGCAAATATCGGATATTATAGCCAATATAGATCAGGTATCAATATTAATTGCTAATCAATTAGCAAAGTATTATAGAAAAAAACGGGTTTATGGAATCGATCTAGGAATTGACCAGGTAGGTAAGGTTTGGATCATAGAAGCGAACTTGACTCCTGCTATATCAATGTTTAAATTATTGAATGACGGCTCGTATGAAACGATTAAAAACTACAAAAAAAGATAGTTTTATAAGTAAACAATGATTAAATCCCAAAGAAGAACGTCGCGTTCTTACAAATTAAGAAAACGACGTTCTTTTTTGGGTAAAGATAGTACTAGTTTCTATCTAGAGCATTGCTCCTACCTATACGGTTAAGTGATAGAGTTACTGCATGAAAAGTAACTATACATGTGAAATACGCATGACCTTCAAATAAATTCACATAATCAGATGTTATAGGAATAAAACCTTTGGAATTAGTCATTCAAAGGTTTACTATCCCTTTATGAAAATATGAATGTAATAAAATAGAGGTTTAATTACATTGAATGAATTTCAGATCATTTAACTTTATCACTTTTCAACCGTGGGATTTTCTACAATGGGACTAACTTTTGGTTAGGTTCAATATTAAGGTTAGAACACATTTATGAAAATAAAAAAGCCACCTTATCAAAGGGGGCTAAATAGTATGAATTACATCAATAATAAGTTTCGTGTAACTGTCCGCTAAATCTATAACTAGGCCATGTATCTATAATATCTATCTGATAATTTCCAGCTTTCATATTTGTAAATGAAGCAAAATAACCAGATGTTCCCTTAAATGATCCCCAGTAAAAAAACTTATATACTGTACAACTTCCAGTAGATTCATTACATAGACGTACCCGTAACATCGATGGATTACTATAAATTGGCTTCTTATATCCAGAGTTCTTGTTTATTGAATATAAATCGACTTATCGTATCATTATATTCTGTCCCGTATTAAGAACCCAAGCTGCCCCATCAAACTCTCCATCTTCAGTTACAAAGGCTATAAAAAGTTCCACCATAAGTAGCTTCTCCGAATCCTGGTCCTAAAGTTCCTGCTAATGCACTTTTTGATGGAAGTATGGATAGAACTAAAGAACACAATAAAATAAACGGTAATAGCCATTTTCTATTAACCTTTTTAGATAATGTCATTTTTTCTCCTCCATTTGATTTAGCAACATTAAAGTTATATTGCAGTAAATTTTATTTTAATTTACATAATAAGCTTTTCCACTTCCGGTTATATAATGATGTGGTTTTGGATTTGAGAATTTTAACCAATAATAACCAGAAGATAATCGTGCTCCACTATATTGATAAGTAAAAGTAACTGATTTTAGTTTATTTCGCAGGTAACCTGCATGGCTAACCGCATAACTATAACCATTTATTAGATCAATCTTCATTAAGGTTACTTTAAAGTCCCCTGAATAACCATAATCCCCATAGTCGAGATATGGAATTCTAGAAGACATGTATATATTTAATCGACCTTTTCTGGAATCATAATAAAATTTAGTAGCTCCATCTAAATTTGAATCAAATGCATAGGAAAAGTACCAAGGTAATCCCGTTGTGGCAAATGTTGTAATGCCTTTCTCATTACCTTTAGAAGTTTGTAACAAATAAGAAGATGTGTTTTGTGATGTATTTGTATTGATTATCGAAGAAGTAGTTGCATCGGCTTGAGGTATAAAAATTGAACATAACAACTCAAATGCTACAAAAGCTACAACCCATTGTTTTTTAATTTTTATTACTAATTTAGTCATTTGATCCTCTCCCTTGACTAGATATTGTAATAACATCGCTTGTTTCTACTCCTATTTGTGCAAATATTTCTAAAATGCTCCGTAAAGATCTTTTAATTCACCCTCACTTCACTCATATTCATTTATGTAATATTCAATTTGAAATGCGTTTGACCATTAGTAAGTTAATATAAAGTCAATTTTAAGAAGAAAACAAAAACACCAAACCTATATCTATCAAGGATTTGGCGTTACTTTGTGTTTCTTATCAATTATGTAGGATCATATATCATTGTTTTATCAACGTTTTTGTTTTCTAAAGAATCCTGACAGTTGATGAGGTGCTCAGTAGTGGACATAGGACTATGTATTATTAAACTAAGTCTAATTCTTACTTATTTAATATAAAGTTTATTATTGTCTCTACTATTTTAATTTGTTACTTAAATAAAAGTTTTACACCTTCTTGTGTGAATTCTTTAAAGGTAAATATATTGGTCCATTTCGTTTATTTTGCGCTATCACGCATATGGAATTTGAATTATTTTCGGTGAAAAAAATTTAAATTAAGTTAAAATTTTAAATAAGAGCAAATGAATCGTTGCCATAAAGTGACTAGGTTGTAAGGCGGTTTAGGAATGATAGATCTACGTAAAATTGAAGAAATGGTTCAAATGTTAGTTCAGCTTGTAGAAGAAATAAAAGAAACAATAGAATCACTTCATTTAATAAATAAAAGTATAGATAAATATGACAAATATACATACTTAAATGTATCCTATATGGATTGCAACTAAAACCACAAAAATCTCTTCTATATTCCTTATCACAAAATACCACATGAATACTTTATAAAAATTTAGTTTACATAATGAGGCTTTATCAGTAATAAAAAAGAATCTTCAAACGTAGATTCTTTTTTGTTGCTTATTCAATTGCCCGAAAATAAGGAATATTTAACCATTCCATTTTTTTCTAATTCTATTATACTTATAAGCGATGTTATCGGTATTGAAAAAGGATATTCAATCGAAGATTCTTTAATTCACCTAAAGTCAAAGACGGCTTGTGCCAGGGTGAAAGTTGCGACGAAATTTACAAAAAAATCACTATTCTCCCATTCCTTCTAAATCGATGAGAGAATAGTGATTTAAAACTCTCGTTAATATTTGATTTCGATTGCCGAAGCTTTGTTGTCCCAATCCGAAGCCATATTAGCAGTTTTACCATACCAATCAGAGTGTCTAAATAAAACTCCTCTTCCATACCCATGATATGAAGTATGCTCCCATAGCGTCGTCGAATAGCTATAAGAAGGTGACGCTGTACTTAAGGAGGAAATTCTGTCATTCCAGCTGGAAGGCAAGTTTGTAAACCCGTATCTCCAATAAATATAATATCCAGTTTGATATTTACCCTCATAGAAATCGGTACAACAAGGACCGCTGGCCATGATCCCGATTTCGTTTTGCGCGACTCTGTTTTGAAGTTTCTGTCTTTGTTTATCTTTTTTGATAAATGCCTGCAAAGTTTCTCTGCTCGTAAATCCATACGCTAACCAATCGCCTTTTTTATTCTGTTTAGGCAGAACCATGGTTATTTTTATGTCTTTGTTGGAATTGTTATTTACTGTGGCCATGGAATTCATATCTTTTCCATCTACAGTTAAATAGTGGAACGATTCAATTGTATAATCTTTTTCTGCTGCATATGTCGCTGGTACCATTACCATCAAAACGAAAAGAAAACATATTGCTGAAAGACAAAGTTTTTTTACTACCAAATTCTCCACTCCTAATTATTTAGATTTAGATACTTTGACCGTAAAAAGGGAAACAGACAACATTTCGGAAAAAACGTACGCTAAAACTACAACCGGTTAATCATTATTCTAATATGTGTACCTTTTCTTTTACATACATTGGTGAAAGAGTTTGCTCCCATTTACTTTAGTGATGAAAGGATGTACTTTAGCGATGAAAGGATGATTGACATGATTGATCACATCGATATGGAGATCATACGCTGTTTACAAAGCAACTCAAGAATGCAATGGAAACAGATCGGGCAGCTTGTCCATCTGTCTGGTGTGGCTGTATCAAATCGAATTCAGCGTTTGGAGGAAATAGGGGTCATAGAGGGGTATACGGTCCGGCTGAACGAAAAATTGCTGGGGAACATTTACTGCATTTTTATTATCGTTAAGATGAAGGATTACAGGCATAAGAAGTTCCAGGAATTTATTCAGGAGCGAGATGAAATTAAAGAAGCTCACCGTGTCAGCGGGGAGCCGTGTTTTATTTTAAAAGCCCAGGTACCTGACCAAAATCAGCTGTCCAAGCTGCTGGATGAGATTCTGGTCTACGGCCATTATAAAATCAATATTTCTATCGGGCAGTATAAATGAACCTCCAGATAGGAAGTCGCATTAAAAACGACATTTTCAGACGAAGAAGGGGTCCCACCAATGGCGTGACTCAAGAAAAGCGCCCTTTAATGGGGTTCCCATTGAGCAAGAAATGCATTTAGTGAATTCCTTAATTCGTTAGGTTTAATGAGCATGGGCAAATGACCTGTTTCTAGTATTTCGATTTTCTGTGGAGCAAGATTGGAGATCATTTTATCTTGTTGGGACAGACTCATTTCTTGATCTTTTGCTAACTTTATATAAAGCTTGGGTACATTTGTTGGAACGATTGCTTTTGTTCGATCTGTATAAATATGAATTGACTCTGGTATAAAACCACGTACTACTTCGTTTGCTCGCTCAGGTGAAAGATCATTACAAAGTCCCTTACGAATAGCTGACTCAGGTGGTCGCGTACCAAATACACGTAAAAGTACATTCATCAATAAACGTTTTGCAAATGGAAAAGTTGAGAGGAATGATCCCCCATTTTTAGGAATAGTCGCCCCAATTGCAATAAAGCCAACCAGACTCTCAGACAGATCATTAGCAATTTTAAGAGCAAGGACACCCCCCAAAGAATGTGCTACAATAACAAATTTTCTGACTTTCCAAGCTTTAATTTGTCGCTTTATATAAACATTGTAATCTTGAAGAGTCAAACTTTGCCGCAATCTGTTCTCACCTTCTCGTTCAGGAAAATTAATTAGTAAAAAGGGACTTTTCATTTCTGATACAACTGGTTCCCAAATACGGCTTTCTAAGCCTGCACCTTGAATAAATACCAAACCTATCTGTTCATTTTCCTGCCCTTCAATCTCTATCATCTTTCTTCCTCCATTTCTTTTCTATTCAGAAAAAAGAATTACTATTACATATGTAAGAAGTTACTAGTATTTATCTTTTAATTCTTGATCATTAAGATAATATCCTTCTTCAGTTAGCTGTCCGTTAATTGAATTACTTAGAACTGCGATTCACTTTCTAATCACCCCTTCTCTTATTTAAGAATCTGGCCCTATACAAAAAGACGCGTTACTATAGTGAGGGACAAAGACAATAACTTGATTGCAAATAGGATTAAAGTTAAATAATTACAAAATATTTATAATTAAATAAAAATAACTTCATTCTCTTATGATCTAATTTACTTAGGACAAATGTTAATGGGAGGGTTTATTTATAGTAAATACATTCTTAACTGAAGCTGAAACAGCACTTATTTCAAAGCATTATTTTGAAGAAAAAATGACTGTTGAAGAAATAGAGCGTGTTACTCCTTTTGATTCCATTACATTAAATTTGATAATAGAAGACAAATTAACTAATAAAGCCCTTCTAGTAGGAAGGGCTTCTTTAGTTATGATATCAATTATTAATCTTTGATGTTACTTATTTAATCAACACTAATACTTGATTCGGCCCGGTACGTTTCATAACGCGGTAGCCTGTCTCTGCAGCTGTGGCAATCCCTTCATCATTAGGACTACAGTAACCTCCTGGTTGACATGTGCCATAACTAAGATTTAACCTTGTAACCCAATGGCAACCCACTCCGGTCGCTTCAGTCTAGATATATATTCTCTTTCCGGATTCCAATCGGGGTTAACCTTCCACTGTATTTCTTTGTATTTTGGAGTAATAACCTTCCCTTCTTCATCTATTTTGAGCAGGAATTGTTACCTCATGCTGTTGGATTCTTCCCCATTCATCAGTAACGAATTTATCTTTCCATCGCATTTCTCCACTATTTCCATGGACACTAGGAGTAGCACTTGAAATTCCTAAGATATAGGAGTCCTGGATCATCATACACCAGTAATCCAATTCAGTATCTATACATCCTGGTAAATCCCTATCATCAAGTTAAGAAAACTAGCTTTCCTATACAAAAAAGGTTAACCAGTAAGAACTGGTTAACCCTAATGTGACCTTATTAGTTTAGATTATTTGATAGAACGTTACTAGAAGATTTACCAATTGTACCAGTAGTTATACCAAGGTTCCTTTTTCTTATCTTTCTTCTTACAAGAAGCAAAACATTCTTTCTTCATACTAAGATCCCAACTGTCTTTCTTCTTACAAGAATCACAACTATCTTTCTTTTTACTGAAATCCCAACTGTCTTTCTTATTACTAGAATCACAACTATCTTTCTTCTTACTGAAATTCCAACTGTCTTTCTTCTTACTAGAATCCCAACTACACATTAAATGTCCCCCCTTCACATTTATTCCATTCAATACATTTTATGAAAAATAGAAGGAGATAGTTTGGACAGGTATTATGGTTAAAAAATTCATTTTTAATAAATCAAAATATTTTCAAATGAGATTTATCTGCAAATCATAGCTGAGAACAATATTATTTCTTATAATGATGTATTTGTTATTGTTATGAATCATTAGAATAATTGAAGAAATAAAGTCTGAATAAGTAAAGCCCCATGCTAGTTTGGAGGGGCTTTTACGTTAAACTAATTTGTACCACCAATTATGCTCTTTTAACCATTCTTCAAATTCTTGTCTCATTTCTGGAGATAATCCACCCGTTAAGGCTGTAGGGTTTGCCCCATCACTTGTATATTGAATTTGCGCCCACTATTTTTTATCATCAAAATACTTGCCGATTTCAGCAACCATTTCGGGTGATAAACCGCCTGTTCTAATTTGCACGCTTACTCCTGGATTAGGTTTTGGTTCAGGTAATTTCTTGCCTGAGATTGATTCAGCAATAGCTTTGCAAATTTCATTGAACTTACTTTTGTAAATTACAACATCTGCCTTTGAATCAACAAAACAAACTTCAATGAGAATTGCCGGTTTTTCTGTACCTTTCAAGAATCCAAGATGCGTTCTTTTTTTAGCCCCTCGATTTTTCAATCCACTTACTTTTGCGATAGCATCAGACACTTTTTTAGCAATTTTTCTTCCATTTTCTGAAACATAAAGAACCTCAACACCTCGGGGATCATTTGTTTTACTTGCGGCATTAAGGTGGATAGAAACATCTAAATCGCGGATCTTACTGTTATGATATCTTATGATGGACTGAATGTTCTCATTTTGTGTCTTCGTAGTATTGTCATGAAATTCATACACTGTGCAACCTAATTTTTCTAAATAATTAACAACTCTACTTACAATTCTTCTCGCTTCAGTGACTTCATTAATATATGAATTGGCTCCACTCACATATTTACCGTGGCCAAATGAAATAACTAACTTCACAATTAATATCTTCTCCATTCAAAATAAAAAGCCACCGAATGGCAGCTTACTTTTTGATTAATCCTTGAGCTTGCAATGCTTTCTTTTGCAACTGACCTTTCTCTGTCACATAGTTGTTTTTGAACCAGGCTATAAGTGAAATGACAATAGTAAATAACATGGATCCAACTAAGTAAATACCATCCATAAGACTTGTTATTTGACCTTCTTCTAAAGGAATTGGAGATTTCCCAAAAAGTATTAGTGATTGATTTATTAACGCAACAAAAAGAAGCACCGTTCGAATACCCGTGCCTTTATCTATGTTATCTATAAAATTTTTCATTTAAACCTCTCCCTTATGTTCAATTTTATCAAGTCGTTTATGGGCTTTCTTTGAGCTTACTTCTACTCTAACAACTCTATCTGACAAATCCCTTACACGCTGTTCATTTGCCCTAATATCAATACGAATGGATCCACACCTTGACTTACATTATCAAGTTTTGTTCGGATCACAGCCGATTCGGTTGCATCATTTTTTACATCTTTATCTCGATTTCTGCTGAATGTAATAATGCCAATTAGGAAACTTCCTATTGCGATTGAAACTGTGATTTCAACTGCAATCTGATCACCTCCTTAAAGGCAAAATAAAAAGCACCATTATGGTGACTAGTAAGGTACTCAAAAACTTCTAAGGTGAAAAATTACTTTAATTAGAGAGGGAGGGACAATTTTTATAAAGAGCAATCAGAGTTACTGTTAAGCTAAGATAAGAATTCCTTTATTTTTAGCAGCTTCTTTTATAAGGTGTAATTCAGCCTTCATTGCTTCTGTAAACATTTTCTTATCTATTTTGAGTTTAAATTCAAAATAAAACTCTATTATCATCTCAATCGTTAATTCGTCATATTGAGAATGCAATGATTCACCACCTCTTTCCCATCTCCTCTCGTTTCATAGATACCCTATTTAATTAATGATTAACCCCAAAAACACTATTCTGCATTTTGAAATAATACTCATTATTGATAAACTCCATCAATACGGCAACCAACTTCTTCTGCAGCATCAATTGATCTGAATTTAATATAAAATCTAATGCTTGAATAGCTGTGTTTTCCTAAATCAAATGTCATTTCGAAATACGTTCCACCAATTGAATTAGGATCATATAGAACAGTCATTACTTGATAAAAACTTACTCCCCGGCATAAGATTGAACAGCAACTCCTAAATCACCATTATTAACTATGGCATAGCCTTCGACCTTTAAATATCTCCCTATGTGAGTAGTTCTATATGCTCCAACCTCTTCATATGTTTGAACAGTTGTTCTGTAATAACGATCACGTTCTGTAGTGTTGTACCCTATGAATTTTGGAGAGGTTTCCTGAACTGCAACATCTTGTTTAGGTACACCGTTTTCTACCCAAACAGCACCGTCAGGACGTATGATTTTAACAGCGCCATTTCCAATGGTCAGCATTCCTGGAACGATCTCGACATACTTACTTGGATCTACATAATCAATAGCCTTAAACTGATCTCCTGTAATATACATATTTCCAGTAGCACCTTGAATCCTAACAAATGCAGTGTTTATAGTCCCCGATGTGACAACATCCGCGACAAGTCCTGAACCTGTTAGGCATTTTCAAAGGTCTGGCCCCCATCATCAGAAATCCCTATTCCAGCAGAATTAAAAAGAACCAACTTGTTAGGGTTGGTTTTATCAATTGCAAGTATTCCTCCGTTGTCTGGGAATTGAAGCTCTGTTTGAGCATTTTGTAAAGCGATTGTTGCCTGCTGTACCACAATGGCAAGTGCTTCAAAAGGCAAAGGTCTCTTACCCTCAATTGCATCTGCTAGAGATTTTGTTGCATTGTCCATACGTCGTTGCTGTTCAAAGATATTGCTGAAATTAGAAAGGGTAACATCACAATCTATTACCTTTCCTTTCTTGTCCATCAATTCAACGATTTCAACAATAGAGTATCTACCTTCATGTTGAAACGATCTTCAACAAAGATGATTACATCCCCTTCATCTGGATGGTTCTTTCAATTACACTGATTAACTTAACTTCATTCATATTTAAAATAAAATAAACATCATTTTCATCACTAAAATTTATGATGCTTTCCTCAGCTAAACTTTTATACACACTTTCTCTAGATTCAGATTCTACTATTTGTGATACTGAAAATCCATTATCAAGGAAATGACTAATTTTATATTTATTCATTTTATCAACCCTAGAGCATAAAATACGGCACAATAGGGGTGTTTTTGACTATAAAGTCCTTATTTTGAATTATTTTTTTCATCGCATATATAGGTGGCAAACGTATGACAAAAAAGAGCCTTATCTTGCTAAAAAGAAAAGGCTCTCGTTTTTACGCTTCATCATTTTGTTTTCAGCACGCTTTATATTTGATTGAACAGTTAACTTTTTAACACCCAAAATATTAGCAATTTCCTCGTATGAAAACAGCAGTACCTTATTTAATATAAATATCTCCTTCTCACGATTTGTAAGCACTGATAGAGCATCTTTAATTTGATCAAGATCAGCACTAGAGACCTTTTCATCTGAATCCTTATAAATCCCTTTACTAAAAGTATCAATTATTTTAGGGTCCTTAATCAACATCCTCTTATAAGAATCCCTTCGATCATAACCTCTTTTCGCTCCTGGCTGTCTACCTTTTTCTAACCACTCGATAGTAAATTCCAAATCACCGATACTTTGTCTAAAAGTAATAGCTTTTTTTGTAACTTTGTAATATTGATTGTCGAAAGTATTAACAAATTAAAAAGGTTTCTTTACAATGAAACTCATTACTTAAAGTTTTAAGAACAGGAGATAAAAATCATGCCATTAAAAAGGTTTATTATTATTTTTTTAGAATTTGAAATTTTTTTATTGCGTTATTTTATGATTAATACTGGTAAATTAAAAGGCCTTACCCATCCGCAAACCATAAAATTTAGCCAAAAATTAGATAATGTTTTGAATAAATACCAGAACATCAAATTTTATTAAAATTTTTTCTTGATTTGACTTAAAAACCTTTTAATAATCATTAACTTACTCCTTCATTGTGAACTATTCAATAGATGTTCAAAAAGAACTTTTTACATAATTAAATTTTTTAATTGGTACCACAGAGAATTTAAAGCATATATTATTAGTCCAGCAAACATATTTCACTCTAACAAATTGTCATTAGAACTGTTATCATTTTGATAGCTAATTATTCCACATTCTAATCTTTAATATTGTCGATCACAACGACGTAATGAAACCGTGAGTCCATTTTTTAATGGTCGTTTTTTTATTCTAAATGAAATTTGTGTCAACTCATCACATTTCTAAGGTTTAAGATTTTTTTAAATTCATTAATTTTTATCCAATTTACTTTCCTTTTCTTACAAAAATACCCACAATGAAACTTATAAGCATATAACTTTAGGAGAGGATTTATTTGAATGAAAACTTGAATATAAAAAATTTAGACAATGAATCGATTAATCTTATTTTCCACGCTTTAGGATCAGGAATCCCTGCCTGAGAAATCAAAGAAATCTTATACAAAATCAAACCCTCAAAGAATTAACACATATTTTGTATAATCCAATACTATTGGTTACATTAACCAACAAGGTACACGGTAAATCCTCTATTTGTACTTATCATAGCGTACCCTTCTTAACGAAATATACCCAAAATTAAGACTATATTTGTAATCAAAAAATATTTGGAGGCTAGTTATGGAAAAGGAAAATAATCATATAAAAGACTCAAAAGAAATAAATCAAATTTATGAAATAAAGACTAATGGTTCAGATGAATTAAAAGAAATTATCCGAGAAACTACTGAAGGAACCAGTAAAGATAATAATATTTAATAGAATTTTATTAAAGAATTCCTTTCAAAACCTCAAAGAACTAACTCATAATTTGTATAAACCTAATACTATTGGACACTTTAACCTACAAGGTACAAGGCTGTCCTCCATTCATCATATATTTGCATCATGACCTTGTACCGTATTTAAGCGAAGTGTCCTTTAACTTTTTTTGTAAATTTTGTTCTGAAACAAGTACTAGAAGGAATAATTATTTTTAGTCAATAATTTCGGAACCTCCAAAATTCGAAACTGTTGCTATTTATCCTCTTCTTAATTGACTGTTATCGTTAGATAGCAGTCTCTTTTATTTAAAAAACATATTGAACTGAACAAAAAAATATTTTTATGAGCATTTTTTCTAACACTTTCTTATATATATTTTTCATCTTTCTGTCCACTAAGATAAAATGCGACCTTATTTAACTAATATTATTAAATGTATAAAATTAACAGGCATAGTTAAAAATATCCCTATATTCAAATTCCTTAAAAAGGAGTACTTCATAATTATACAAAAGAAGATAAGGAGTGTAGTTATGGGAATTTTAAGTGGTAACCCCAAAGATGAACCAATGCATTATGGTGAGGTGTTTGGAATATGGAGTCACCTATTGACAAACAATGGATTTATTGCTGGTTACCAATCCTACATAAATAATACTGGCGATCAAGACCTGAAAAAACTTATTGAAGAAGCCATCCAAGGTATGAAAAACGAAAACCAACAATTACAAGAACTTCTTAAAACAAATGGAATTGGCTTACCACCAACACCTCCAGACCGGCCAAATGCTAATTTAGAGGACATCCCTGTTGGAGCAAGATTTACTGATCCGGAGATTAGTGCCTCAGTAAGCAAAGACGTCGCTACAGGATTAGTTAGTTGCAGCCAAGTAATAGGGCAATGTATACGAGAAGATATTGCTATGATGTATGGACAGTTTCACTTGGCGAAGGCACAATTTGGTGCAAAAATGTTAAAGTTAAATAAAGAAAAAGGTTGGTTAATACCTCCCCCCTTACACTTTAATAAAACAGGAGATTGTTAAATCAGCTACCTCTATTTCTAAAGAAGTAACACCTGTAATACATAATACGGTAAGACTTGAACCAACAATCTTTCAAGGTCTTACCGAATAATTTTCTCTTGATTTGGGTTACTAAATATACAAAGTGAATTTTGCCAAGAAGCCACTTTGTACGATACTTGAGAAGTCGAGAGTAATCTCGGCTTTTTTAATTCTTAACATATACTTAAACCGAAATATAAATAACTTTTCCTTTTTTAATGTACTTTGTTCTTAAACAAGCATTACAAAGCATAAATTTATTTAGTCAATAATTTCGGAACCTCCAAAATTCGAAACTGTTGCTATTAATCTTCTCCATGGTTGACTGTTATCACTAGATAACAGTCCTTTTTAATTACGTTAACTAAAGATATGTTCTTATGAATTTTCCAATGGTACAATCACTTTAACAAGATAGAAAATTTTAACTAAACCGAGGTACCATTTATGAATAAATTCTCTTAAATTCTTTTAGCTATTTTAATCTCTTCTCCTTTATCATCTCTCATTGGTATCATGTATGGCTATCTTTTATTGAATGAGAGTATCAGAGAAGAATATCTTAAATATAGTTCTCCTTTTTGGGGGTTCGTACTAGTTGCCCTTGTTACGATACCTATTTATATAATAATTGGTATTCCTGTGACCTTGATAATTGATTTTTTAACTAAAAAGACTGGTGTGACTACTACGTACAAAGTGTACCTTTTAAACTTAATTTTATTTCTATTATCAGCATTTGGATTAGCATACATTTTACCTACTTATGTTAAATTGGAAGCTTTCGGTACTATTACATTACTTGTTCTTACTTATTTTCATATTTTGTTTTATTTGAGATTTAGATACTTAAAGTGAAGTATTGGAAAATGCTGTTTCTTCAATACTTCACTTACATGTATCAACATTCCTATTTCCATCGTGTCGGAGATTTTTTTGTTGATCTACAATAATCACACTTTTCACAACGTATTGGCTCAAATTCACCGGACTTAACTTTTAATATCCGTTTCATTTTCATTTCTAGAAACTCATATTCAAAATCAAATCTAGATTCATCAAAATGAAGAACAGCCTTATTAGGTGTAGATTCCTTTGTTACAGCAACAATATAGGTTGTTGCTTCAACGAATGAAACCCACCCATCATATTTTTCTGACCAGAATCGTTTATGAAGGTCCTGAGTTGTTTTTAAATCACTGAAAAATTTATTTTGATGATTTATGTTATCCACTTTAATTTTCCAATCTGTTTCCCATTAATGAGCTGTATGTATAACTTCTTTTTCCCCTGCCAAAGCAAACATACAAAATGGATCATTTTTTTAATGTTTCAATCATTTCATCAGCTTTTTCAAAATCAGAATATTTCCCTCCGCGACTTTTGAAAATTGCCACATTGTTCTCTTCAACAAATTGGAAAAAAACAACCTCTATTCTCGTTTCTAATGTAAGCCACTTTTAAGAGTAATATAGATGAATTTCAACTCCAAAAAGAAATTAAAAAATTGATGTAATCTTTATTACTGCTCAAATCACTTGTATCCTTGGACTGATTATCACAGAAAATTTTGATTACTTGAGAATGGCTTTAACAGATCTTATTTTCTGGCTGGTTTATATGATTTTAGAATATATGTCCGAATTGTAGCAGTTCTCTCGATCATTACTAATGATTATATAGGTGAATTTTTTCATTTTTATGTAACTTCTAATGTATTTGATCGAATCCAGCATATATTTAGAACGTATTCCATGACGTTATGGTCATTTTTTATTATCCAGCAATTTGTAAAAATGAAATTTACTCAAAAAAAGTTCATCATTATCTTCTTTATCCTGCTCTCAACATCAATAGGCACGTTTTATGAAATTTTCGAGTTTTACAGGATGCAATGTTTAAACCTCATATTAAAAATCAACCTAGTTTGTTAGATACCGAATTAGATTTACTATCAGACTTATCAGGTGGAATTTTGGCTTTATCCCATTATCTTTTTTCAAAGTCATTAAAATCATTTCATTTTATTAACAATAAGGAATAATCTTCTCTCTTCATTAAAAGAACTTTAACACTTTCATAATATGTTGAATAAATTAAGATGAAGAAAGTTTACCTTCTAAAGACTGTTATAAATATATAACGGTCTCTTTTTTCAATATTACCAACTTTAAGGACTCTTTGCCGCTTCCTTTTTCCATTAGGAATTTGTGCATACATTAGTGGAATTGTGTTGACCTAAAACAACTACTACTATAGATTAGTATTCCGTGTGACATTCTAAAACCTAAAGCGTTTGCTAATTAATTACAACTTTGGCTGTTATTAAAAGATAACAGTCTTTTTATTTTTTAAAACTTCCAAAATATGCAGTTGACCAGGGAAATTTGTCCACTCTATCAATTGCATCCTTGAATATAGTACTAGTATAAACAAGGGGGTGGAAATATGGTTTTTTGGAGAAATAATAAATCTTCACGTTCAAATGAAGAAGCTGATGCTAGAGCTAGAGCAAATGCAGAAAACAAGACTAATGTCGATAATGATTTGGATAATGATTTAGATAATGATAACGATATTGACGTAAACGATAAAAACGTTAATAATGCTAAAATCATTAAAAGTGGTAATTCCAAAGTAGATGTTCACATCAGAGTAGACAGCAACTCACGTGCAAGAGTTAGAGCGAAAGCCGATTCTGATCAGGATCAAGAACAAAATCAGGAACAAGACTAAGAGGGTAAAACTCCTCGTTACAGCGGATATTAGCTATATGCTAATATCCTTTTTACATTTATAAATAAGCGTATTTTCATGTATGTTGTTTACTTTAATTCCTTTGAAATGTATGTTCTTCTTAGGTTATTCATCCCAATCGTTATGGAATTGTATGACACATGCATTTTCATACTGGCGAATAACCGTAACCGAGTATAATCTTCATTCATTTCAATGCTTTTTAAAACAGGTAATTACTTTCTGAATCCAGCAGGTTCGATTCGAGGTTTAAAGACGTTCTCATGTCTCATTGTTCCAAACAACTGACTTAAGAAGTCTTCATATAGTTTATACTTTGCAGCCCAGTATTTTGGGGTGCAGTCCAATTCTTCCGATGCTTTTTTACACATTTCAATCTTTTTCATCCTATGTATAAATAATATGATAAGTCGGTTTGAGGACCCCATTAGAATACTGTTTCATGTCCGCTAACTTTAATCTCAAACATGGCTTTTCGTTGCCAAACAATGAAATACCTCCACCGACAATAATTGGATTCACCTTTAACACTAATTGATCAATCAGTTTATGTTTCAGTAACGATCCTGCCAATTCTCCCCCACCGCAAAGCCAAATCTTCCCGTTCTCTTTTTGTTTGAGATTCTTAGTAAACCCAATCGCATCTTCTTTGATAAGTTCGACTTCCTCATTTGACTCAAACTGCATGGAGCTTGAAAAGATATAATGTTTGATGCCCTTATATCCCGGTTCACCTGGATTAGCACCGAATTTAAAACCAAACTCATATGTTTTTCCGCCCATCAACACAGCATCGTAATGCTGAATATCAGATAAAAAATCCGGTACATGCTCTCCTTCAAATAAAAAGTGAGAATCCGTAATATTTCCATCGATCATCGCTTGATCTGCAATAAAGTTGTCTAGTGAAACAGCAACATGATAAATTAATTCAGCCATTCAGTCATCCCTCCAAGAATATGAATTGACTAATTAATTCTATACAACGATGCTTATTTCCTTTTCTTGTTAATGAATCTGCCGGTTAACTAATAAGCATTATTTCATGTTGTGAAACCATGGTGACCTTTTTAACTGACTATTTTACCATCGCTGAAAAAATGACAATCACCAATCAATTACTTAGCTTACATCCATTTAATACAAAAATATGACACAGTGTCATATTTATATTGACTTTATGACACTGTGTCATATATAATTTGTATGTGCTTAACTATGACACGGTGTCACTTTTGAATAAGGAGAATCATTTACTATGCCAAAACAAACGTTTTTTCACTTAGCTAAAGATAAACAGGACATCTTAATTCAATCTGCTAAAGAAGAATTCTCCAGGGTTCCCTTACATGAAGCATCGATTGCCAATATTATTAAAAAAGCGGGAATCCCAAGAGGCAGTTTTTATCAATATTTTGAGGATAAGGAGGATTTATTCTTTTACCTATTAAATCAGCTTGCGGAAAAAAATCATGAGCGGTTTATCTCGATTTTGAAGGAGAAAAACGGAGATTTATTTGAAACCTTTATTGGGATTTTCCGCTTTATGATCAAGAGGCACAGAGAGGCGGAACACAAAAACTTTTTTAAAAATGTGTTTTTAAATATGAACTATAAAAAAGAAAAAACATTAGCAAATAATATCTACATGGAGAATCAGAAAAATCAGTATTTAAGTACGATTAACCTGATTAACCGGGAAAAATTGAACATTCAAGATGAACGGGAACTCCAGCAGGTTATGAAAATTATAAGTGCAGTCACCTTTCAAAACCTTATTCAGGTGTTTGTAAAGGAATCAAGTGATGAAGAAGCTTTGGAAAATTATATGTTACAAATTGAACTGCTAAAAAGAGGGCTTCAAAAGGAAGATCACTGATGGAATCACATAATAGAACAAAAAAAGAATCGATTGATTTTAAAAAAATTGTAGAAAGACTTAAAAAACAAGGAATTCATGCACAATTATGTAAACGACCTGCCTTTCTGGACATGTCGAGTAAAGAATGCATGGGTAATCCTTAAAGAATTTTATAAAATAAGGGGATAGATAGATGGAAACAGAATTACAACATAAGAAACCGCCCTATTTGATGATTGCGATCTTATTTGTCGGTGCGTTCGTATCTTTTCTAAACAACTCGCTTTTAAATGTGGCACTGCCTTCAATTATGGCCGATTTAGGTATTAAAAATTATTCTACGATCCAGTGGCTTGCAACTGGTTATATGCTTGTCAGCGGTGTCTTAATTCCGGCGTCAGCCTTTTTATTAACGCGGTTTTCAAACCGCAGCTTATATTTGACATCAATGGTCATTTTCACCTTAGGTACAGCATTAGCAGCCTTTGCACCAAACTTCGGTGTCCTGCTTACTGGGCGTATGATCCAAGCAGCAGGTTCCTCGGTCATGGGTCCGTTATTGATGAATATTATGCTTGTCAGCTTCCCGCGTGAAAAACGCGGTACAGCAATGGGGGTTTTCGGATTAGTTATGATTACCGCGCCAGCCATTGGGCCGACATTATCAGGTTATATTGTCGAACATTATAACTGGCGTTTACTGTTCGAAATGATTTTACCATTAGCTGTGATTACGCTATTATTAGCGGTTTGGAAGCTTGAAAATGTGATGGAACAAAATAAAAACGCGAAGCTTGATTACATTTCAGTTATTTTATCTTCAATCGGTTTTGGCGGATTACTTTATGGTTTCAGTGCGGCAAGCTCTGATGGCTGGACTGATGCCATCGTCTTAACCACTCTCATTGTTGGGGCGATTGCCTTAGCTGCCTTTATCTATCGTCAATTTAAAATGGAAGAACCATTGTTAGATTTGCGTGTATATAAGTACCCAATGTTTGCTCTTGGTTCAGTTATTGCCATTGTTAACGCAGTGGCGATGTTCTCAGGGATGATTTTAACACCGGCATATGTTCAAAATGTACGTGGCATATCACCGCTCGATTCAGGATTAATGATGCTGCCTGGTGCGATTATTATGGGCTTGATGTCCCCTATTACAGGTAAGCTCTTTGATAAATTTGGCCCGCGTCTTCTTGCTGTAGTAGGCTTGGCCATTACCGCTGTTTCAACTTACATGTTAGCACACTTACAACTTGACTCTAGTCACACCTATATTATTCTTATTTACACATTGCGCATGTTTGGGATGTCAATGGTTATGATGCCAATTATGACAAATGGTTTAAATCAATTGCCAACTGTATTAAATCCACACGGTACTGCTGTTAACAATACAGCTCAGCAAGTTTCAGGTTCGATCGGTACTGCTGTTCTTGTTACGATTATGAACTCAGTAACAAAAACGGAAGCTGAAAGCCTAATGTCAGGTGTTGATCCAACAACGATGACAACAGCTGCTCAAGCGTTGTTAACACAAAAAGCTTTATTAGCTGGGATACAATACTCCTTCTATGTCGCTTTAGGTATTAATATTGTGGCTCTCCTATTAGCCCTATTTGTTAAACGTGTTGACACAAGTAAAGAAGCGGTTAGGAAGTTAAATCAGCAAGGAAATAAGCAAATGAAGGCTGAGACTGTTTAAACAGAAAAGCGTAAGTGCTTTGATCAGCTTAGCGCAAATAAGACGCACATGAATAGAATGCCTTCATTGCCTTCAATAGATGAGTAGCTAGACACAAAAAACTAAGTATAAAATGTTATCATATCTTAAAAAGTCGATTCCATTGATGGATCGACTTCTTTTTTGCTGATTATTTGAAGGGCTACCTTCCTGTTTTCTGTTGCTCTATTAAGGATATTCATTTAATAGAAAGCTCTCATTGTTATATACTTCCATAATCCCCTACATATTTCGTTAAAATACGATCCACCGCATTGCAGTACTTTTCTCCAAACATGTTTAAATGAACGAGCAAATAGTATAATTGATAAAGCTCTTTTCTGTTCTGGTATTCGGCAGATAGTGGGTAGATGGAAGTATACGCATCATAGAATTGTTTAGAAAAGCCGCCAAATAATTCAGTAAAAGCCATTTCAAACTCATGATCTCCGTACAATACAGAAGGATCAATTAAATACGGGGCACCATTTTTTCCTGCAATCCAATTTCCTCCCCATAAATCACCATGCAAGATACTTGATTTCGGTTTTTCTGGGAGCCATTCGTCTATTCTTTCAATTAATTTGAGTAATTGTTTTTCTCGTCTTCCTGTGATTTTTTTTAGTGAGTGACCGATTTTCAATTGACCCATTAATCGTATGTCGCGATAATAGGTAACCCAGTTATCCAATAGCTTATTTTCTTGCTTTAATTTTCCGATGTAACTTTGTTTTTCAAATCCATATCCTTGACCTTCATATAAATGTAAAGCTGCAAGCCTTTCACCCAACAATTTTTCTGTTTCTTCATTTTCCGTACCACTAATCCATTCCATCCATAGCATTGGCGCCTCTTTATTATCTAATACACCATAAATGGTTGGGACATCGATTGTGTTTGTCTGTTTGATGAGCCGAAGCCCTTCTGCCTCAAACTGAAAAAAATCTGTATTTACTTGTTGATTTAATTTAACAAAATATTCATTGCCCTTTGTTTTTATATAAAAAGCTTCATTTATATCTCCACCTGAAACAGGCTTTAGGGTGTCAATTTTTCCGAGGTCTCCTAATTGCTTTAAGCCTCTTTCAATCAGCTTATTCATGGATATGCTCCTTTTTTATTGGGGTTCTTTATCATATTTTTACCTACTCGCGTAAAAAAGGAAAGCTCTCAACATTTTGGTTAACATAATATTTTTCTCGTTAACTGTCTTTGAAGTTAGAAAATACGTAACCAGCAACTTTTAATTAAACGTTTGTTTAAAAAACAGTAAAAGAAGTGCATTTATCTGAACAATAACTCTTTTTTGTTGAATAACTAAGTAAGCCATATGGATTTTCTTCCAGCCAACATCAATCTTTTATTTTCATCTAGTTTCAAGATCACTGTCATCTTTATTGAAAAAATGATCAAGGCAATCTTGGCAAGCAAAATTTCCTGGGCAAGCGCATAAACTGACTTTTTCCATCAATAAAAGGATGATTTCGAGTACTTTCTGCAAGTAATGGCAGTTTGACCTGTCTTCTTAAGAGAGGCACTCGCAGCTTTTGCTTACAAGGTTCCTCTTAAGCCTTCTCTCCCTTACTGGACATATTCAATAAAAACCTTGAACAGCTAGAGCCATTCAAGGTTATTTTAGGGTTCTTTCAAAAGTTGGCATGTTCGTTCTCTAAACACTCACCATTCCTTGTGAAACGTATGTGCAATATTTCCATCATAAAGGTTAAATTCCTTTTTACTTAACGCTCCTGCTTAAAAACATTAATCTTTCAAACTCTGAAAATCCGTGTTTCTTATAAAAGTCTTCGGCAGGAATACCTCTGTCGGTTAATAATGAGATGGTCCTTACGCCATCTGATTCTAGTTCTTCTATTAAGAATTTCATCAGCTTAGATCCAATACCGGTATTTTGTTCCTCTACCCTAACACACATTTCATTAATAAAAAATTCGTCTCCTCTCCACCAATGCTTGCAAGTACCAAATATAAAGCCAATCATCTCTTCCCCATCTACAGCGACGATGCCTTTAAAACCTGGGGTATTCGTGAAGTCAAGTAAATAGTTCTTTGCAGTTTCTTTCTCCCATTCATCATTCCATGGTTCTTGATTAAACACATGGATAAAGGTGTTTGTGCATGTTAAGAGGTCCTTATCTTCAAATAGGTTAAGTTTCATTATCAGTTCTCCTCAATTTTTAGCCAATATGATATTGGCACTTCTGCTGCTCCGTAGGCATTTCGAAAGTGCACAGAAAGTTTACGCGCATTTTCCATGTATGATTTATCCCCTGTTGCATCTTCCCCTAAAACAACAAGCTTTCACCGGCTTTAATCTGATACATTTCCCGTGCTTGTTTTGGAATAACAATATGTCCTCGCTCCCCTGCTTTTACAACGTCAAAGAATTGTTTTCCCTTTATGCCCAGCTGCTGTACCTCTTCTTCAAACATATCACAGGATGACTAATCCAATGTTACCTGAAAGATTTCGGCTAACAGTTTACATTTTTGAATATCAGGCAATGCCTCTTCGTTTTCCCACTTTGCAATGGTCTGACGCGATACGTTTACCCTCACCGCTCATATTTCCTGACTCATTTTATTCCTTTTACGCAAAAATACGAAAATTCATACAAATAATATTTTCATCTCCTTATATGATTTACAATATATAAGGCTTTGTAAAAAGTCTATCAACATTTTTGCAATATTTTATGTTTATGATCGTGGCAATGAATCATCTCTTTTCGCTTGGCTAGTACCAGCGAAGCCTGTCGCCACCTGCAATAAGGAATTGTCAAGATAGAAAAAGTTATTTATGTTTACATTTCTAACACCTATACCCCCATCCTATATTAGATGGGGGTAAAATAAAGTTGTTAACTAATTTATAAAGGATACTTTTACATAAAGTCATTTAGAAATTTAAGTTTTTTATTTCACAATCGCGCCATATTCTTGAATAATAATTTAATTTAAATGTCCATTCCAAAACAGGAAGATTATTATTCATAGCCTATATAAAATTCTCTCTCAAACTTACTAACCAATGAATCTCATTATTCCGCGTTTCATAGCTCCAGCGTTTCTTAGTTCCTTTTCCCCAGTTTATTGCGCAATTAATCAAAGAAGTGAAACTTAAAATAGTAACTGCCCGTAAAAAGCCCGATTTAGTCTCGCTTTATCTCATACAAGTTCTCCTTTTTCTACCTGCTGAGCAAGGCGATTCCGCTTTTCCTATCACAACGACTTTTGACAATTGATAAACCTCAATATCCTATTGGCGTAATGACCTTCCCCGGTCGTCAATCCTGCTGTCATACCTCTGTTAACATTAACGCATTTCGGCTATAAAATATCTCTATTAATTAATCTATAAGGTTTATCATTTTCCATTAACAAGCTGTTTCATTGAATTTAACTTAGAAGAAAGCTCAATAAACCATTCTTCATCTCCTGTTGATAATGCCAAGTCTATTAGAAATAAAAGTTGTTCCTTGTTTGTCACTTTTGAATCAGGCAATCTCTTAATCTGTTTAGCTAATACTGAAATTGTTTTTCCAATCGTTTCATTATTATCGCTTGTAACAACAGTAACCTTAACTACTCCTTTTGGGATATCAAGTGATTCGATATAACCAACTATTAATTCACCGTCCTGTGATTTCCCCTTAATCCAATCACCTGTTTTTAACATTTGATTTTTATTGGCTTTCATACCTTTTTCACCTTCTTACATTATTTATCGTTCTTAAGAAAGATATTCTATTGAACATCTATCAAACTTCTTCTCATTCTTTAGTTACAGCATTCAGTCTAACTGTAATTATTATTATTACATTTATAAGAAAAAGATGCTTGCCGGTATTTATCATTCAGGCCACTCATTATCCTTGATTGACAAGATCGACAACTTCTTTCATTGTGTATTCCCTTAAATATTTACCCAAATGTTCTTCAGCACCTAAAAAAATGTTAAATAGGACATTCTGCATGTTAGCGCCGACAATGCATTGTTCATTTGATGCAGGACATCTAGGTTGCAAAGCACCTACAGAGGTTATCTTATAAATATCCCAGAGATTTACTTCACCAAGATCCAGAGCAAAAATAAATCCCCCGCCAGTACCTTCTTTTGAGTTGATAAATCCATGTCTCTTTAATAAACTTAGTACTTTACGAATGCGTACCGGGTGGACACCAGCACTTTCCGAAATAGCATCACTTGTTGACATTCGGTCTGGCTGCAGTGCTAGAAAAGTTAAACTGTGAATGGCAAGTGTAAAATCACTATTCATGGCCAGCCTCCTAAGAAGAATAAAAATGCTAATTATCTTACTGCATTGAAAATTATTATCTGCATCTTTATTACTATTTATAAACACACTGTAATAATAAATGTTACAGATCATCTTGTCAAACATTTAAAAATTTAATCACGATATGAATACAAGGTATAATAATCAATTATTGCAACAGTAAAGCCTGTTCTGATTGTTTTAATCTTTGGCTATATAATTAAAGATTCCATTGTTTCTTAATTTGTTCTTCTGCCAAACGATTAATTTTTTCAAATGTCATATTTTTATTCACAATGACATTTGTTTGATAATATCTATCTTTATAATTAACTGTAATGATTACTTCAATCATCCGATTCTTCCTCCTTTCAAATAGTAATAAAGATAAATATAGGAGCAACTGAAACATATTAATTTGCTGCTTTTTGCAATTCGATGTTTAAAATTGTCCGAAGTCTGCGGGGCAGAAACCTGCGAATTTCTTCCTCGTTATATCCAACCTGCAATCTTTTTTCATCCTGGATAATTGGACGGCGCAGTATTTTAGGATCCTGCATGATTAATTTATAGAATTCATTAAGTGAAAGAGATTCGATATTAACATTTAATTTATGAAAAGATTTTGAATTAGTTGAAATAATCTCGGTAGTCCCTTCTTCTGTTAGGCGAAGAATCGATTTAATTTCATCAATTGACAAGGGATTAGACAATATATTTCTTTCAATATAGTCAATTTGATGTTCCTCAAGCCAAGCTTTTGCTTTTCGGCATGAAGTACAACTTGGTGTCGTATATATAATCACCATACGTATACACACTCCTTTATCTTTTTTTATTTCCTCCTGCTTCAACATTAGGGGATAAAATGTAACAAAAAATCTTACAGTTTAACTTCAAATAAACCGTAGTGTTTTTCAATCAAGAATGTTGTTTAATTACCTTAATGATTTATACATTTTAGAGAAAGATCTGCTTTACAAAAGACATATAACAAAGTTATATAAATAATCTCATAGAATTTATTTGCCGCAACTTTACTGTAATATTAATCTTTACAGTTCATTAAGTCAACTAAAAAGCTTTGGTAATATTTTGTTTTTTATAATACCTATAAGTTAACTTTAAAGAGTACTATTAAAATCAACGCCTGACATGCTACGTTTCTTATTGAGGTACATTTAGGAAAATGCGGATTTACAATGAAAAGAAAATTTCAAATGAAAAAGCCAAACTTAATTTGGTTAGGCGATATATCTGTTGCAATCTGCAACACAGACATTCATATCCTTTCTTGTCTTTATAATAAAATAAAGAATTATCTATACATTCTATATCAGAATGTATAAATAATTCCAACAAAATTAACTTCGATTTTCTTTCGATATTTCCAATGTTTACTCAAATATAAACCATTAACATACAGCTTCATTAGTTAATCATTTATTGTTTATGCATTCAGAATATTCAGACTTATAATGATATTATTATTGAATACGATACGGGAATCGATTAATTGCATGAAAAATGCACATAATAGATTGTAAATGCTGGTTATCATTCTGCTTATCCGGTAACAACACCATATAGCTGCTCATTCACATCAAGATGATTTGTGTTGATAAACGTTAATGTTTCGATAAGTTCTTTCGTTTCCTTTCGATGCCTTTTACGTGAAATGGCTCGCATTGGAGCAGTTTTAAATAAATACTCCTCTTCCTCTGTTTCAGGGATTACTTCTGGAACAGGCATTGGTTTTCCATTATCATCCACAGCTACGAGAGTCTGGAAAGATACCGCCGCAATTCTTCTTTCTCCTGTCATCAGGTCTTCAGCAGTAGACCTGATAAAAACTTCCATCGAAGTCCTACTTGTCCATGTTACATATGCAACTAAACATATAGAATCTCCTACCCGAACCGGAGACAGAAAATCAACTGAATCTGTGGAAGCTGTGACACACGGCCTTCTTGCATGGCGGGTTGCAGATAATACAGCCACTTCATCTATTAACTGCATTAGCCGCCCACCGAATAATGTGTGATGATGCTGGGTATCTGGTGGAAGGACAACATTTGCTTTGACACAACGAGAAAGTTTACATGGTTTAGCGTTCATAATTTCACCTCATGATAAAATAAATACTAGTTGTATTATAACAGATTAATTATATTTTTGTTGTTATAATATAGATAAATGAGAAAAATAGATAAATATGCCTATTTTTCTCATTTTTCCCTCATTGTACTTTAGAGAATTCTACTAACTAATTTCATGAATCCGTAGTCCCTGCCCCGATAGACATTAAAAAAGAGCTGCCGACCATAGTAGATCTTCAACTCTTGCACCCATTATCCGAATAACGAATAGCTTCTAATCGTTCTTTTATTTTAAATGATTGTTCATAAAGTTACTTAACGAACCCGTTTATTAAATATTTTCCCCACTCTCTCATCGCGACGGCTTCCCCTGCTTCAGCAGCTTTTCGTAACCATTTTTCTCCTTCTTCGATATTTTGCTCTAATTCACTACCTGCTAATAATCGATAACCTAATATTCTCATTGCAGTTGGATAGTGTGATTCAGCAGACTTTCTAAGCCATTTTTCTCCTTCTACACCATCTTTTTTAAGGTCTTCTCCAACAAGCAGACGGTAGCCTAATTCCATCATTGCCCATCTATCCCCCATTTCTGCGGATCTTCTAAGCCATTTTTCTCCTTCTTCTACATCTTGCTTAACTACTTTTCCTGTTAACAACTGATAGGACAACTCATTCATTGCCCCTACGTCGCCTGTATGTATGGCTGCGCGCAACCATTTAATCCCTTCATCTACATTAATTTTTTCTTTTTTTTCATTATAATCAATTATTTGTGTATTTTGTTCTGTAAAACTGCTATCCTTTTCATTTTGACTCATACATTCTCCTCCTAAAGAGTTTTTATACTATTGAGCTAGCCCAGGTAATAGTGATTCTTATTCACAATAGTTGTTCATAATTTGGATGTCCTTATTACAACAACAGAATTGTATCCAAGTAATATACTTTAAGATTATTAGGCAACCTATTGGTAATCTCTAAACTTAACATAAATATCTACTACACTTAAAAGGTTTCATTCAATTGTATTCCCTCAATTGTACGCTGAATCCTTATTTCAGAATTGCGCCCTTTAGTTTAGATTTTAATAAGAGCAGAACTGTTACTTAACAGGTTTCTCCAGAATTAGATAGATGATATCAGACCAATAACGTTCGATATGTTCGAGCTTAAGATTAGAATTTTCAATGATCTTATTGATATCTCTGTTACAATGACATCCAGAGACTTTAGTAAATAGTGGATCACTTATTTTTTGGGAAAAGGAGAGTAATGGATTAGAGCTCAGACCATGCTCCATTAACAAGATAATCCCATCCTTACGGCACCAACCATTAAATTTACTTAATGTAGCAATTGGGTCAGATAACTGCAAAGTGAAAGGGTTGATACGATACAATCAAAAGAGTTGTGTTCTAATTTCAACTCATTAATGTCTTCATGGATAAATTCTGCTTTTATTTGAAAAATTGATGCTGTTCTTTTGGCACTTTTAATCATCTCTGAACTAAAGTCAACTCCTGTGACCTCAACATTATTTCTATTATAGTAAGGAAAGTTCGCTCCCGCTCCAACTCCGACCTCTAAGACTTTTCCGTATGCGCTTTTAATTAATTTTTTTCTCAATCCTGCAAGCTTTTGATTTGAACGATAATTTTCATACATTTTTACCTGTTTATCATATTTTTTAATTTTCTTTTTTCACTTGCTCACTTCCTGTAAGATTGATGTAAATTTTGCGTTATCAAAGGTTTTTTGCAGATAAAACATTTGGAAAATAACATCTCAATGATAGGTCAAAATTGATTATGTCTCTATATATCATTCATTTTTAGACTTTTTCAATTGGAATATCACAATAGCAATAAGAGCGATTATTATAACAGCAGAGATGAAGCAGGTGTTGGTGAGTACATTCATTATGTGAAATGGAGCTTTTTGGACATAGATAGCCTTTACCCATTTATGATCGTTTTTTATTGCAATTGCACTTGAAGTTGATGTTCCTTTTATTTCATAATAATTTGTCCCTTTTGGGTAGTAGTTTGAAGCATTTCCGTAATAATTTCCAGTTATTTCATGAGGTGTGGTCCTTACTTCCCCTATCATTTTTCCAATCTCACTATCTTCGATAACTTCTTGTTTAACTTCATAAACCTTTCCGTTCCAAACAACAAAAGGATAAGCCCAAGACAAAGCTAGAACTGATGAAGAAAATATAAAGATAAAAAATATGAATAATAGCGCTGTTTTTTTCATTAACACCTCCAGTATAAAGCATTTTTTATTTTAATGGAAAACTTTAGAAAATAAAAATCTCTCTAACTACCAAATTTTTTCATTCACAACAATGTGGATGGTTGATTATTTCCTCTCTTATTCTCTAACTCCATCTCTTATCTTATTAAAAATATATAAATGTTTATGTGGAGTTTATAAATTTGGGAATGAACCATTTCTTACAACAGGTCGTTATTGTGTTTAGTTTAATAAAATCTTTTTTGGTTACACATTTATAATGACATTTCCCTTTTTGTGTCCTTTCTCAACATATCGATGAGCTTCAACGATCTCTTCAAACTGAAAGGTTCTATCAATGACCACTTTTAATTTTCCCATTTCAACAAGGTCTTTAAGGAAGATAAGAGCTTCTGAAGTTTCAGGTGAATTCCGGCTAAATATTAATTTCTTTTTGCTTGTCAGTTTAGTCCAAAGCATTCTGATATTTGGCAGCGGTTCCGTGATATTTATATAGGTACCGTTCTTTTTTAACAAATTCATACATGCTGTAAAGGAACTCTTGTTTACAGCTTCAAAGATCACATCATAGGTCCCGTCAGTTCTAGAAAAATCCTCTGTGGTATAATCAATTACCTTGTCAGCACCTAAAGATTTTACTAATTCTAAATTCGTGGTACTGCATACCCCAGTTACGTTTGCTCCGAAATGCTTGGCAAGTTGAACAGCAAAAGTTCCTACACTTCCTGAAGCACCATAAACTAAGACCTTTTGTCCGCTTTGAATATTGGTTTTTGTTAGAAAATACAATGCTGTGCGTGCCCCAATTGGAATAGCAGCGGCTTCTGCATACGTTATATTGGAAGGTTTAATAGATATCGGACCATCTTCCGGAAGACACTTATACTCCGCATAAGCGCCGAAATTGGCCAAGGTTGCTGCAAATACCTGGTCACCTTTCTTAAACCTTTTTACATCTTTCCCAACTGACTCCACTTCTCCAGAGAACTCCATCCCTAATATCTCTTTTTTTGGTTGCTTGAAACCAAGTGTTATTCGAGCAGGGAGCCAAAAAGCAGGAGGAACTGTAAAACCTCGTGCCCGAATATCTGCTACAGTTACAGTAGTCGCTTTTATTTTCACCAGAATTTCCTTCTCTTTAGGAATTGGTTTTTCTACCTCTTTCAATTGTAGAACATCGGGAGGACCATACTTTGTGTATACAATTGCTTTCATTTATTCTCCTCCAATCAGTTAAATGTATGAATACCTAAAACTACGAATAAATAGAACTATAGTTTCATATTCAATCAAGAATCGTACATTTTTATCATACTCACTAGCTATTAAAATCAGTCCCCTGTTTGAGAAAACCCAGCAAATAATGAATCTATTTCATGTACGAAATCGTATAGCAATTGGTACTCAATTTAAAGAGAAATGGTAAAGTTACCATCATTTGAGCCAGTATCTTTAGTAATTTTTTTATATGACCTTCAACTTCCTTTTACTTTGAGTATGGCTTTTAAGAAGGAATGAACATCTGGAATATCTACATTAGAGAGTATTTTCATTTTTCAGGTAGATTCCAATCCATTTAAGAAAGTTGGAGGGATTATAATGAAAGCAATCGTTAGTTACAAATACGGTACGCCAGAAGTTCTTGAAATGACTGAGGTAAAAAAACCTGTTCCTTTGGATCATCAAGTATTAGTAAAGGTTCATGCGGCATCCTTGAACTATGGAAATTTGATTCTGTTGAAAGGGAAGCCAGTTTTAGCCCGATTAGCCTTTGGACTGCTAAAACCCAAATATTCCATACCAGGCGGAGACATCGCAGGTCGAGTTGAGGCCGTTGGCAATAATGTTAAGCAATTTCAACCGGGAGATGAAGTGTTTGGAGATCTTTCCGGTTGCGGCTGGGGTGGTTTTGCCGAATATGTTTCTGTTCCGGAAAGTGCATTAGCATTAAAGCCAGTCAATCTTTCCTTTGTTGAAGCAGCTGCTGTACCTATGGCTGGTTCAACAGCATTGCAGAGTCTGAGAGATAAAGGCAACATCCAAAAAGGACAAAAGATATTGATTAATGGTGCCTCTGGCGGTGTAGGAACCTTCGCAGTACAAATGGCCAAATCTTTTGGTGCAGAGGTAACTGGTGTATGCAGTACAAGAAATGTAGACATTTTACGTTCACTTGGAGCTGACCATATTATTGATTATACAAAGGAGAATTTTACAAAGAAAACAACAACATATGACTTGATTCTTGGTGTTAATGGATCTCAGCCGCTTTCTGCCTATAACCGTGTATTACATCCCAATGGTATTTTTGTGCATGTCGGCGGATCCGAAGTGCAAATGTTCGAGGCCATTGTCCGAGGGCCATTGATTTCCATGACAAGCAGTAAAAAAATGAGTACCTTTTTACAACGGCCCAACCAAAACGATCTGTACTTTATGAAGGAACTTATCGAAGCGGAAAAAGTAAAGCCTGTTATTGATCAATGTTATCCACTGGAAGAGGTTTCAGATGCATTCCGATATTTTGAGAAAGGACACGCAAAAGGAAAAGTTGTTATCACGATATGATTATTTTTGTAAATTAAGCTCTTTCTCATAATGCATAAAGGTATTTAAGATAATAAGCAAAAAATATTAAAAGGCACAACTTTACAAAGCTAAGGATGTGCCTTTTAAGCTTTTACAGAGTGTTAAATGGTAAAGGCACTTCAAAATGTTAGAGATTATTAACATTGAAGTGCACTCTATATATCTTATAAAGGCATTAGAGCTATACGGCTCTTTGCTTCTAAATCTTGGACCATTGAATACCAGGAATCTGGTTTATAAGGCAATACTGTATAATATCTTGTTAAAAATTTAACAACTAAATCAGTTGGGAGCTCGTTCGTTCCTTTTTCCATTGGCAGGAAGCAAAGATCAAGGCCGGTTACTGCTGTGCCATCATTGTCCCATGATGGATGAACATATTTAAAATCAATGCGCTTATAGCCAAGGTGAGCTAAAACTTCACGGCGAACATACGGGTCCATTGGTTTAATTCCGCCAAATTCATAATGCTCAACCTGATAAGGATTATATATTTCAGCAAACATACCATATAAGTCTTTGTTATTCGCAGCAGCTAATTCCTGTAAGTCTGCTAATCTATTTTCTGCTAAAAATGGTCCTACTCCAAGTCCTGCTACCCCGATAATCGTAAAGTCTGTCATCGCCACATTAAAATCTTCATAGTATCGGTACTCAGTTGCTCCTACTACTTTCCCGTTAAGGACTGCAACAAAAACACGAATTCCCGGATCCTCTAACGGTTCTTTCCAAAGCTCAAAGTCTAATACTTCTTCCTTAGGGAAAACATCTTGCATTAGTTGGTGCATTTGTTTAAATAATGGATCTACTATATTTGTTATTCTTAAAAATTCCATGTTTATTCCTCTCCTTTAATGGATGTAAAGCAAGGGTTTTTCCACTCCATAAGGACACCATAATGGTGAGACTCCTCATCTTCCAGGTAGTTAGCAACAAGTTTTACAGGTGTCCGTCCGCATCGCAATAAGAAGGTGATGACAGGATCTTTTAGGTTTCCTTTCATCACTTCATTGATATAGTCATGTGCTGTCAACTCATGCGCTACTTTATGATAATCAGGCATTCTTCCGCCGCCAAGCAATCGTTCCAAGCCTAAATGAACAACTACTTCATACATCGACTGCATTAACCATTTTCCCAATCCGTATTTACGATAAGCAGGACGTACTCCTATATCAACGACATATAGTGTATTTCCATTAGGGGTATGGTTTTTGATATAGCCATTATCTGTTATTTCTTCCCAAGAGTGCTCAGGATGATGTGGGTCAAAATCGACAATTAAGCCTGTCATTGATGCAACAATTTCCCCATTCACTTCCATACATAGAGCACCTTCTGGAAATAACTTTACATGATTTGAAAGCTGCTCCGTATTCCACCATAATTCAGCTGGAAATGGAGGCGGAAAACTTTCCTCTTGGATCTTGATCAATCCTGCAAAATCTTCTGGTTTATAATTGCGAATAATGGCAGGAATCGGCTGATCATCATTGAAAACATAAAGCTCCTTAAGGTACATTTGGTCCTCCTTATACGAGAGTTTTACTGACTGTTTTTTCCCAATCGGGATAAAGATCTGTTCGTCTGTCTCGCCAAGTTGTTACAGCACCATGTTTTCGAACCTGATAAAGTAGTTCTAAATCAAGATCTGCTGTCACAATCATATCCTGGTTAATTTCCCCTTCTGCCAAAATCCCTTTTGGTGGAAATGGAACATCATTTGGTGTGATGACTGCTGCTTGCCCAAAGTTACCCCGCATAAAATCAACCGTTTCAAGAGAGCCAACAGTGCCTGTTGTTACGACATATACTTGGTTTTCAATGGCTCTGGCATGGCTTGTATAACGAACACGGTGGAAGCCATGGCGATCATCTGTGCAAGATGGACAAAAAATCACGTCCGCTCCCTTTGCTTTTGCCATCCGGACAATCTCCGGGAACTCGATATCATAACAAGTTAACATAGCAACTGTTCCTTTTTCAGTCTCGAACACTTGCAGATCATCCCCTGCACTCATGTTCCATTCATTAACTTCGGTTGGAGTAATATGAAGCTTAGCTTGTTCAGCAACTCTTCCATCCGGATAAAACATATGAGCTACATTATATAATTTCCCGTCTTTATTTATAACATGTGTACCGGCAATAATATGCATTTTTGTTTTTATCGCAAGTGTCATAAATAATGAACGATATTGTTCCGTAAAATTAGGCAGCTGGTCAATCGTTAATGCTTCTCCAAACTCATTTTCGATCGACATTAATTGTGTCGTAAAAAATTCAGGGAATAAAATAAAATCTGATAAAAATTCTTGAGCGGTTTTGATATAATGCTCGACTTTCTTTGCAAATTGATCAAACGATTTAATCGTATGAAGATGATATTGTACGGCAGAAACTCTTAACTTCATTTATTCAACCTACTTTCTATCTAAATATCTAAGAAGATAAAACATTATTAATTTATACAAACTAATGACATTATGAAATAAATGAATAAATTTAACAAGTACCTACTTTTTTGTTACTCAGTTACCTGGAGGATACTATTGACAAACAAACTGAGGTCATTTTTGAAAGTATCCTTTTACATCCTATAAAGGAACTAAAAAATTTTCAGTTCATTTTTTAAAGAAATAGACATTTAAGGGGATGAGAAAGACAAAAATTCTTTAAGGGAACTGGTTAAAGTTGATTGGAAGCTGGTTGCGGGATCCTGCTTAGAGCAGCGGGTTAGGCGAATCCTCATAGGCGTATACGTCTTGAAGGCTCACAGCCATCACATTGGAAAGGGATTATTATCAACAAAGTTTGCGAAAACAGTCTTGGCTAAAAATAAGAAATTAATAAGGGAACCTGTCCAAAAGGAGAAAAAGCCGGGCTTTGGATTCTATTTCTTTAGAATCCCTCCCGGCTTAGAATGCAGCGGAACATTTTAACATTTAATGATATAAAGCTTTTATGGAATGCAGATCTTTTAATAATTCCTTGATTTCCTGTCTAGTAAATAATACAGGCATTTGATCATATAAGGTAAGAACTTGTCCTCCCTCTTCCTGCTGATGCTTACTCAAGTATTCATATAATGCATTTAGCTGTTGTTCCTTAAGTGTTGTTTCTGTAGAAAATGACTTTATTTCTTGTAAAGCAAATTCGTTCTTATCCTTATCAAACTCACCTGAAATAATGCCGCCTGATATTTTCATCTCAACACTCCCACATTTTTACCGCCGTTATATTATTACATTACCCATATCAGGCAAAACATATCGTTTTTTATAATAGAAACTAACAGAGAATAACGATTATAATGACATAGTACATATTTTTACGAATTATGGTTTGAAAAAGAACCTGTTGGCAAGGGGGAAGGTCGAATGGATAGATATTTAAATCAATCATTTAATTGTGAAAAGGAATTAACACTTTCAATAATTGGCGGTAAATGGAAGATGATTATCATCTGGCATCTTGGGAAAGAAGGGACAAAAAGATTTAGTGAATTGAAGGCTCTTTTGCCCAATATTACGCAAAAAATGTTAACCAATCAATTAAGAGAATTAGAAGAGGACCAAATCATTCATCGTGAAGTTTATCCTGTTGTTCCACCTAGAGTAGAGTATTCATTAAAGGAGCAGGGACGAACACTTATGCCTATTTTGGAATCCATGTATGAATGGGGAAAAAATTATATGGAAACCGTTGTAAAGGCCGAAGAACATGAAGAGGATTCCGTTTAATTTTTGGTCTACATTGATTAGGAATATTTGAAGGTCTGATAAATGATGCCTGTCCTCTAGTATGAAACACTTTTGTCCATTGCAGGACAGGCACTAATTAAAGTCAGCATTAAAGAGGATTTATTTCTGATAATGTAGTGGAAGAATAATTTCGTGATTGTCTATTTTGCGTTTTCATCTGGTTGATGAATGCCAAAAACATTTCCCTCGGTATCAACATAGTAACCCTGCCACGCCATTCCAGGCAGTGCATATTTTGGCAAGGCAACCTGTCCTCCATTTTTTAGAATTTTCGCCTCAATCGAATCGTAATCTTCCACACCCATTGTACAAGCATAGCCATTCATAGGCTGGTTTCTTTCTGGGGAAGGACCTTGTCGCTGCATCAAAGCGCCATTAATTCCTGGTTCATTGGCATCACCGGTCACAGCTCCAAAATATGGCATTCCAGCGTATTCACTCCAATCTTCAAATGTCCAGCCAAATACCTCACCATAAAACGTTTTTGCCCGCTCCATTTCATCCACATGAATTTCGAAATGAATTAATCTACCCATTATTTCCACCTCATTAATCAATTTTTTAATTTCTTAAAGCATATACGTATGTTTTTCTCCCTAATGTTTCAATAATCCTTTTTTATTAAAGTAATATATGTAAATTTATTTAACTCTGCCCTTAATCTAAAACCTGTTCCATCCACTCATTTCTCCAAATAGCCCTTTAACGCATCTAAATCTTTAGCGCAGGCTTTTTTAAAGGCTCCTGCCATCATTTTTCCAAAAAATTTAGCTAAACCGGTAAGTCCCTTTATCTCACCGTACAAGCTAACCTCTGTAGAATCATTTGTTGAAGCAAGTATGTATGTAAACACAAATTCTCCTTTACCTGTTGTTCCTTTTGTTCCGTCACAGCGTAGTACAATTTTATCAGGTTCATTTAGTTCAACAACTTCAAAATGTTCAGTAGCCTCTTTTCCAAACATCTTTCTTGTTTCTTTCCACTGGCTTCCAACCCTTAAAGGGCCTTCGTCTAATCGATTTATTCCTACAAAACCTTGCATCCATTGCTTGGCAGAATCAAGATCAAGCAAACCTTCATATGCTTTTTGTTTGGGTACCTTGATGATTCTTTTCACGTCAAAATGTATACTCAAGGTGTCTCCTCCTTAAAATTTTTTTCTTAAAAGTATATCATATTACCAAAAATTTCTCCCAATTCCCCATTATCACAGCTTAACTCTATAATCCCTTGAAACGGAAATATGATTCTTATTCTTATATACCTTTAGAACGTATCTAAAAAATTGTATTTGAAAAAAAATAGAAGAATGGAAAGAAACCACTTACCACTTACATTTCCTGCTGTTTTTTGTTTGAAAATAAAGACGCATCCATTACCTTATTTAATGTTGAATCGATTTTCTTGTCCTTTTCTATAACCTCAATCAACATTTGTTCCTTTAATTATTAAAGGAACAAATGTTCGAAAAATCAATATACAAAAAAACCGATACATCCACCTTTACTTTAGTTATCGCATGACGAATTATCGTCAAAATTGACATGTTTTTTTCAATACCTTAAACTTCTAATCATTCATATACAAAATTAATTCTTGAATAGAAAGGATGATTTACTTGAATATAGAACATTCGTCTGCATCGACAAATTCCCCCAAAGAGAAAGCGGTATCATTCTTGCGGCTCGTAGCATCAGGACATGTTCGCGAAGCATACAAAAGGTACATAGGATCTGACTTTTGTCACCACAACCCCTATTTCCGCGGTGATGCGGACTCTCTTATGATTGCGATGGAAGAGAATGCAGCAAAAAACCCTCACAAAATCCTTGAGGTCAAACGTGCTATTCAGGAGAAAGATACTGTTGCGGTTCACTCACATGTTAAGCAGAATTCAGATGATCTTGGAGGGGCTGTTGTCCATATCTTTCGTTTCCAGGATAACCAAATTGTTGAGTTATGGGATATTGGTCAGCCTATACCAGAGGAGTCCCCTAATGAAAATGGGATGTTCTAAACTACGATATGAATTTGCTGCTGATTATACTATTTTCATTAAACAATAGTTAACCCTCAATAACACGTGTCTTTTTTTACTTTTTAGTTCGAAATCTAGGCTAACAAAATAGGAGATTGCGTGTATTCGTTTTTTTTGTAAATCCAGAATGCCATTAAGTTAAAAAATCAGATCCCCATTATTCATGATGGAAGTGCGAGCCAAATACCGACTCCACTTCCTTTTCAAGCTCTCCAATCAGCGCGAATTCATTTCGGCGTGGTGATAATGCCTTAATAATCCCTGTATAATACCATTGTTGATCACGTTTTCCGCGGTTGAAACGTTCCCAGATTTTTTCTCCCTGTATGATAAGATCTGCATGAATGCTTCTTAAGTTATGTAATTTATCTGCTGTAATAATTTTAATTTCATCTAAGCCAGCATGTTTCAATGCATCAATCGTGTGCTGCTTTCTCTGCTCCCACGGCAAGCTCTTGTCACGCTCAGATGCCGCCAGGACAAGACGTGCAATTTGCTTGCCAAATTGATTCTCTAAATCCTCGTATGTGGCAGATGTGTCTTCAATCGTATCATGCAATATACCGGCAGCAATCACTTCATCTGTACACTGCTCTTTTTGCAACAGCATACCGACTGCAAATGGATGAGTAATATATGGAATGTTTGTTGCTTTTCTCGTTTGTCCATCATGCGCTGCTGCTGCGAAGTTAATCGCTTGTTCAATTATACTCATTTCATATCCTCCAAAATTTTACGTTATATGATTTCCTTCCTAAGATATCATTGTACTCCATTAAGATTGCCTATAGTCATAAGCTGATAGCTTTGTTGCAAAAAATTTATACATTCATCCTTATACACTTATCTCATCTGTCTTAAGACACAAAAAAGACAGATGAGAAATCATCTGTCTTTCTTCAATCGATTGAGTTGTTCTTTAATCTTATTGTTTAGTGATAACAACTGATGGTGTTCCTTATTTCTGTTTGGTAACGTACCAGAAGGCTTGTCTAATAAAAAAGGACTTTTTTTCTTCCTTTCTCCCATCTTTTCCACTCCCATACAGCAACTCTTAACAAGTATATTTACTGTATGGCCATTTTATGAGAGTTTTAGCCGTAAACCACAAACAGTCTGATCAAGAACTATTCCGCTTTATGCACTCTGCCTCTGTATTGTTTTAGCTGTTCTACCGCTTTATCGCTTCTTTCAAATAAGTCTCTTGTATATAATGATGGAGTAGTATGCGGGACTGTGCGAGTGGCATTTTCTAATAAAAAAGGTGATTTTGATTTCGCCTTGTGTTTTTCTATAGGAGTTGTCCCATATTCACCTGCTATTGCTCTTTCCATTTCATCCACTCCTTTACCCTTTATTTCCCTTGATTGGATCAAAATAAACTTATTTCATCTACTTAATCCTCATGTTTGTTTTTTTAACCAGCTATGTATTAAGGATAAGTTGACAATATGATCAGTGTCAATATCAAGAATGTCCTTTTCTCCGAAAATTGATATGACGACTGGAAATACTCTTTCAATGTATGGAATCAGGATGGTCCTTCTGTCAATGTGAAGAAGTTTTTGTTCCTCTAATAAAGCAATTTCCTTATCAGTCAAATCCACTCCCATGACAGTTCCTATTTCTTGTTTGAAAAATGATTGATCATCAAACTTAAATACAGTAATGCTTTGCCTGCAAGTCTCCCCGTATATGGAAAGAAAATCTTCTAAACTGCCTCGGTATTCATCTATATTAAACCATTGCTGTGTTCCGAACAAAGAAGTGTCCAGCCTATCTAATATATTGGTATATTGCCAGCTTCTATTTTGTGTTTGGACGATGACTTTTTTCATTTCATCATTTACGTTCTCCATTTCATTGATTTGTTCCATTTCTGCCCCTGCAATTTTTTTAATTGAAGGTGTTAAAAATAGCGCTAAATCAACGAATATAAACATTCCTGCCAGCAAGGTATATCCCTGCCATTTTTGTGCATCAAAGCCTGTTTCGCTAAGCATAAAAACAATCCCTATTAGAAAGAGAAAGTACCAGGTTCTTCTTAAATTTTGCCTCTGTTTATTAAAAAATTCCGAGAAAGCCCAGCTGCAATATAGTATTGCTGCCGTGAAACCAATTAACATGAGCCATTTATGTTTTATGATAAATGTTAGGACTGCTTTATTCCATTGGTTCATGACAAAAAGAAGAACAGCAACAATCACAATAGGAACCACTATTTTTATAAATACCTTAAAACGATCGGATTGATACCATGCTTTTGTTGTCTCGTTAATTTCCATTATTCACCTCCTTCTTTATTCTAACAACGCTGAGAAGAAATATATAGAAGGAATTGTGGTATTTTTCACCTTCATTTATTTGTCTCATTAAATCGATAAATAAGACTTCAAATGGAATCACTGTAAGATTAATAAAAAGCAATATTCACAAGTTTGCTGTCTACTAGAAAGAGTATTCCTGCTGGTCAGTTTACATAATATATTTATAGATAACTAACTGTTTATTCTATACCTATCGAAAGGATCATTACGGCTTTCCTTTTTTAACCAACAAAAAAGCCTCTGTCAGTGAGAAGACGGAGGCTTTTGAGTTTTTAAGTTCCTACTTATATGGAAGAACATGTTATTGAAAATTGTTCATGTTTTGTTTTCCCTAGATTAGTAATTTTTTAATTGCTTTACATTTTCATTGCTTTTTTTCATGGCAAAACGGTATTTCTCACCTTTTTCAATTTGGGTAACTTGTGAATCATGAACTGTAATTTGCACGGTTCCATACTCGATATTTTCCAAAAAACTAACGATTTTTTCGATAACAGCCTGATCAATTTTATTTTTTGAAGACAACTAACTCATCCCCTTCAAGTAAATGTATTTTATTTAAAAGTAAATCTTCAAGAGTCGTACGATCAAGAACATAAGAGATCGTATCTCTGACAAGAGACCATAGCGGCTTTAATTGACATCCTGCCTCTAATGGACAAGGTTCATATTTTGTAATGGATGCACAGCTCATTGGAGATAAAGGTCCCTCTAACTTTCGAATAACTTCACCAATGTTAATTTGTTGCGCCTCTTTATGGAGAAAATAGCCTCCACGTGCTCCTCTTTTACTTTTTACGAAATCCAATTTTTTTAATTGCAGTAATATTTGTTCTAAATAATTGATCGTAACAAGAGTTTTATCAGAGATTTCTTGAATGGTCATTACCTGACCTTGTTGCTGACCTAAAACCAATAAGGCCCTTAATGCATATTCACCTTTACTAGAAACCTTCATTTTTTCCTCCTGTAAAGTTGAGTGAATTAGTCAACTTTAACCCAAAGTTTTTTGTTTAGTAAACTTGTTTACATTTTAATTCCGACATTCCCTATTGGTTATGTTTGTTTTTGTTTATCATATTATGAAAGTTTAGAAAAATCAACCACTTTTTTCAAATTAAATTTATTTCAATTTACGATTGTTTTCTGCATTATGGGCTGTGGTATCTAATGGATTAATTCTTTTGTAGTAGTTTCCTGTTTTCACTATTTTTTCAAAAGGAAATAGAGAAGAATATAGGTTTTAAGAAGGTATTCAGTCCTAGTTCAATTTCTTTCTTGCTAAGTAAATAGAAAAAGCCAATACATCAAAAAAATGATGAAAAAGGCTTTTCATTCATGACAAAAAGTTTCTGCATTCATCAACTGCAGGAACCAGGAGTGTAAACGTCATTAGTGATTCTTTCACTTATAGACCTTTATCGTTGTAATACGTTTTTTGAATAGCGATTTTCGGGTATGTTCAATCCTAGATGTCCTCGTAGAGTATCATGCTCATATTCCGTTCTAAATAACCCCCGTTCTTGTAGAATAGGAACAACTCGTTCAACAAATTCAGGAAGACCTTTTGGTGTTGCAGCACCAATAATAAATCCATCACTTGCTTCTTCCTCCATCCATTCCTGTAGAAGGTCGGCTACTTTTTCAGGGGTTCCAACAAATTGTCCTTTTGGCGTTGCAATATTCACCGCAACTTGTCGAAGGGTTAAATTTTTTTCTTTAGCCATTTGCTTAATTTTATCTGATGTTCCACGATGGCTGTCACTCCCTAAATCACCCAAATCCGGAAATGGTTCATCCAATGGGTATTGTGAGAAATCATGGTCATCAAATGGCCTGCCCAAAGCATGAAGTGCTTTATCAATCGATACTAGGTTGGCAATTTCTTGTTGCTTTCTGTTTGCTTCCTCCTGTGTATCTCCAATAACCGGAATAATACCAGGTAATACAAATAGCTTATCAGGGTTACGGCCGAATTCTTTTGCTCTTCTTTTTAAATCTTTATAGAATTTCTTTGCTTCTTCTTTTATTTCAAATCCTGAAAAAATCGAATCTGCATATTTAGCAGCAAAATTTCTCCCGTCCTCTGATACACCGGCTTGAAAAATAACCGGCTGTCCTTGTTTTGAACGGGCGATATTTAACGGACCTTTCACAGAGAAATACTTGCCTTTATGGTTCAACGTATGCAGCTTTTCTTTATCAAAAAAGCGACCAGTTTCTTTATCATGAAGGAAAGCATCATCTTCCCACGAATCCCACAGCCCCTTAGTCACTTCAAGGAATTCTTGTGCTATTTTATACCGCTCTGCATGTGACGGATGTTCTTTTCTACTATAATTATCAGCTGATCCTGAAAGCCAAGATGTTACAACATTCCAACCTGCTCTTCCATGACTGATATGGTCAAGAGAAGAGAATTGTCTCGCAACTGTATAAGGTTCACTGTAGCTAACTGTAACCGTGCCTACCAATCCAATTTTAGAAGTATTGGCTGCAATCGCCGACAAAATTGTCAAAGGTTCAAATCTATTTAAATAATGGGGACTAGAATTCTCATTAATTGATACACTATCCGCAATAAAGACAAAATCAAATTTCCCTTCTTCCGCTTTTTGCGCTTGTTCCTTATAAAAATCAAAGTTTGTACTGGCGTTTGGCAAAGAATCAGGATGTCTCCAATCTGCCCAGCCGCCACCAACACCATGGATCATGGCTCCTAATTTTAATGTTTTGTTCTTTGACATGTATACTCCCCCTACTTTCATAAGCTTTGTCACTAGACGTTATGGTTGAATCATTTCTATTCCTTTTTTAAGTTTTGCTTCTGTCAACTCACCGGAAACTTTATCGATAATTTCACCGTTGGAATCAATGAAAAATGTAATTGGTAGATTTTGAACTTGATATTGTTCAGCCACTACTCCATCTCGATCGAGTAAAATTTGAAAAGTTAAATTTTTATTTGTCACATACTGATTGACAAGTAGAGTCGGCTCAGCAACATTTACCGCCAAAATATCTACCCCTTGGTTTTTATATTTCTGATACGCGTTCTCAAGATAGGGCATCTCCTTTTCACAAGGTGGGCAGTACGTTGCCCAAAAGTTAAGGACAATCCCCTTGCCGCCATGATCAGACAATGTTTGTTCTATTCGGTCTAAATGTTTCAGGGTGAAATCTGGTGCTGTATACCCAACTTTTGCTGCAACAACTTCTTGTTCCTTAAAGACCTCGTTATAAAAGACATAGACTGCTGCAATGATCAAAATTGATAAAAAACTTAGACGGACAATCAAAATCGTTTTCATTTTTATTGGCATCCCATCCGTCCTCTCATCAAGGTAATACCTTGATTTCAAATATTGGCATCTCATGAACATTTCCTATAGATACGTGTGACACAATCTGATATTCTCCCTCTTCATCGAAAATCGTTTCGATTTGATACTTTCCATCTCCGATATATTCAGGAGTGACGAAACCTATTTGAGCTCCATTCTTTTTAATAAGCTCAAATTCAACTTCGGCTTTTTCATTCACTTCGGCACCGTTTATTGTAACTAAAGCAGTAATCTTCACTGGCTTTAATAATTGGATTTGTTTTGGAATACTGGTTACTGCCACATCAAGACCAATTGTTTTAGAGGTCTTGGCTTCCTCTTTCGCTGTGCATCCACCGAGTATTAATAAGCAACCTATTAATAAAATAAGGAATCTCATTTTTCTGCTTCTTACTCGGAATCCGTTTTTAGATTCGTCCAAAACAGGACCTGTTTCTTTAATTTTTCAAAAAATAATAAAGCAATCAAAATTACAGCACTATTAAAAATCATACCAGCGATGACATAATCATATTGTGCAAAATCTGTATAATATTGTATAAAGTAGCCCATCCCGGATTCAGCTCCAAACATTTCAGCCATCGTTAAAATCAGGAACGACATGATTAATGCTGACCCGGCACCACTTAAAATGTGAGGTGAAGCGGCTGGGATAATCACTTTAAACAAAAAGTCATTCCCTTTTAAACCTAATATTTTCGCATTATCTAAATAATGTTTATCAATGATTAATACACCTTGAAGAGATCCTAAAAAAATGGGCCAAAACGTTCCAATAAAAATCAAAAAGATAGAAGCAGATTGAAAACTTGGCAATACAGCAATCGCATAAGGAATAAATATTGTTGGCGGTAAAGGGCTCAGCAAATGGATATAAGGCATTAATATATGTCGAACACTGGTAGAAAGACCAAGAAAGACGCCTCCACCAATACCTAAAATAATTGACCCCATGTATGCAGGGACCAATAACTTGAGAGAACTAAGCAATCCCAACAATAATTCTTTTCCATCAGAAAGAAACACCCCAAATACTTTCCCTAATCCCGGGAAAATAACTGGATTTAAACTGCCGTATCTGGTAAGAGTCTCCCATATCAGGATAAAAGCTACTCCAATAAAAATAGTTATCGTATATTTTTTGAGAAATGTTTTCAAAAGTATATCTCCTTTCTATCTAATTGCTTATCATCCAAACGATTAACTATGGCCATAGCATGTAACAGTTCCTGTGCAGCTTTATCCATCTATACATTTTGTTCATTAAATCTCTCTAATTGCTTTTCATAATATGTTTTATCCTCAGGGTATTCTTTTATTAATTCATTTAATGCTTTTTCATAGAGATCCAAATTAATATAATCTTGAATGTTAAGATCTTCTGCATTTTCAACATAGCCAATCTCTTTCATCTGTTCCCACATTTTTTTCACTTCTTTACTATTAGGATCTGGTGAATAGTGGGCATGTTCTTCATTGACAATTGAATTGACGGTTGCATCATCTAATTTTAAATGCTTTTGTGCAGCTTTTACCGCTTCTTCTGGTTGATCATTTTTTACACGTTCAGCTCGAATTAAAGCTTTTAAAAATCGTTTGTAAGCTTCACCTTGGTCTTCTGTTAATAGATCTTTTCTTGTCACAACACGGCAGCAAACGTGAGTTGGATTTAAATCATTGCTCCAAGCGATAACAGCAAGCTTTTGCTCTTTTGCTTTTAAATATGTTGAGCCTGCTGAAACGGCAACATCAACTTTTCCACTTGAAATGGCTTGAAGTAAATCTCCTCCTGTTTTAAATTCAACAATGTCCAGATCTTTTTTCCAGTCAATTCCTGCTTCTGCAAGTGCGGAACGAAACACTATATCGGAAGTAAACATACGAATTGTTCCTACTTTCTTACCCTTATAATCTTCCAATGTTTTATATTTAGCTTTATCTTTCTCCTGAACTAAAATCGGATGTCCCCCTTCTAAATGGCCCCCAATAATTGAGAAATCAGATCCCTTTGAAATAAAAGTTAGAGGTGCTGCTGTTCCAAATGTCATCCCTAAATCAATTTTTCCAGCTTGAAGAGCATTCAGTCCATCCGCAGATGATGCAAAGCCGATCCCTTCCACTTTCAAATTTTCATCATCAAAAAATCCTTCAAGATCCGCAACATCGAACAAAGCAGCACCTGTACCTTGACCATATCCCACTTTTAGTTCATACACTTTCTCTTCTTTTGTTTCAGTGGAACTAACTTCCTTTGTTTCTGTATTTGCTCCGCATCCAGCTAAAGTAACAGCTGCCGTTAGGGTGGCAAGTATCGCTTTAAGTTTAAAATGACTGCCAATATTCATAACTTTCCCTCCCCTTAATATCTTTCCTTTTTATAGTCCAGCGAATAAAATTATTTAATCTGTTCTTCTATGTTTTCAAGTAACCCTTGGTTCATAATGGAGAAAATATGTTCTCTGAATCTAGTAAATTCACTGCTACTAAACAATTTCTTTCGATTTCTAGGTTTGCTAAACGGAACATCTACACTTGTTGTTGTAACTCCTTCAGATCCTAGTGAGAACATAACAATCCTGTCTGCTAAATAGATGGCTTCATCGGCATCATGTGTAACAAACACAATGGTCCGCTTTTGATCCCTGCTAATACGTAAGATTAAATCTTGCAAATGGATACGGGTTATCGCATCTAAAGCACCAAATGGCTCATCCATTAACAGCAAATCTGATCCAAACGCTAATGCCCTGGCAATCGCTGCACGCTGTTTCATTCCTCCTGACATTTGCCCAGGATATTTTTTTACAGCATGGCCCAATTGAACAAGTAGTAAATATTCTTCTGCAATCTGTTGCAATTCTTTTTTCGTTTTCTTGCCCTTTAATTTTTGTTTAAGGGCAAGAACAATGTTTTCTTCTGCGGATAACCATGGAAATAATGAGTAATCTTGAAAGACAACACTACAATCCGGTGTCTTTGTTGTTGAGGATACTCCATTTATTATGATATCACCTTGGTTTGGTTGTTCTAACCCGGCCATCAATCTGAGAAACGTACTCTTTCCACAACCACTTGGTCCCATTATGACTAAAAATTCGCTTTCTATTACTTCTAGATTAATATCCTTTAATACTTCTACATTTTGATACTTAAAAGAAACCGATTTTGCTTCTATTTTTTTATGCATATGTTCCATTTGGTCTTGCGGCTGTTGTACCTCCAATACTTGATTCATCTATTCCCCTCCTATGCCCTTTATCATTTATTCATGCAAGATCCACTTTCCTAGATCTTGAATGACCGGATCTACTGGACCATGTAATGTCATGGTGCGCATATTTCTCCAATAGCGATCAAACCCATAGTGACTCGAGGTTGCTCTGCTTCCCATTACTTCAAATATACGTGAAGTGATATCTAATCCGGCTCTTGTCAAAAAGACCTTTGTTGAATATACGGCATAATCCAATTCTTTTCTTTCATCCTCTTGAACAGCTTTCCCTTTGTCCCATAATCGTTGAAACATTCCAGCTGTTTTTTCTACAAGTAACCGGGCAGCCTCTATTTGAACATAAAATTCACCATAATGCCGCTGAATACTCGGGTCATCAATGGCAGAGTTTTCCTTTTGGGAATGTGGCCTTGTTTTTGACACAGTATATTTCTTCGCTTCTTCAAAAGCCCCTTCCATAATGCCAAGAAAGAGATGATTAAGAATGAAATGAGAAATATGAATTCGCAGTTTTGCAAATTCGTTAGCCTTCAAATCATTTCGCAAGACTTCCTCTTCCTTCACCATCACATTCGTAAAGGTAATAGAACCGCTATCTGTTTGTCTTTGGCCAAAACTATCCCAATCACCGTTTATGATGACTCCTTCACGATTTGTTGGAATGACCGCAATCAGCAGTTCTTCTTGATCATCGCATACTGCTGAAAGAATGAGATGATCTGAATCGACACTTCCTGTACAAAACGTTTTCACTCCATTCAGGACAAGATGTCCGTTTTCTTTATGTGCTTGTAATTTGATATCAACTGGATTAAAGGCATTCCCCCAAAACCAATTATTTTTGGCAGTTTCAGAATAATAGTATTCTTGCTGTTTAGCATCTCCCCAAAGATGTGGAGTAATGAGATTGACAAAATGATATCCATATACATGTGCTAATGAACTATCATATCTTGCAAAGATTCTCACAATTGTAACAACGTCCGTCCACGTTCCTCCTAAGCCTCCGTATTGCTGTGGGATAAGGACTTTTAGTAAACCACTTTCACGAATTAAATCTCGCTCGACCTTTGGACTTCCTCCCCTTACATCTCTTTCAGCTGCATTTTCATAAAACTTTCTAGCAAGATCATTTGCAATCTCTATGCTTGATTGACTAATAGCTGTAGGTGCAGTCATACGTATTTCTCCTTTCTATCCAAGATGTAACCATTACTTTATCAAACCTTTTAAAGCTGCGTGAAAATATAAAAAGTCCAATAACACCAAAGTGTTATTGGACCTCCAGATATCTGGTCAGCCATCAATTATTAAATCCCTAAAAATAGAGAGTTTAAAGATAGACTAATTTATGTTTTGTATGTTTCATCCAATAGCTTGAATGTATGAAACGAACAATTTCATTTATTTTTTTGATAGACTGGATTCCATTTGAGCAAGTGTCGTTCAAAAAGCTTTGCCATATAGTCTGCCAATTTTCCTAGCAGTGCATATAATAAAATGGCTAAGACAACGATATCCAACTGCATAAATTCTCTTGCATTCATTGCCATATATCCTATCCCTGAGCTTGCTGCCACTGTTTCAGCAACAATTAATGTCAGCCACATGATTCCAAGCGCATAACGAAAGCCTACAAGAATGGATGGCAGAGCACCTCGGAATATGATTTTAGAAAATAGCTTCCATCTGGATAAACGGTAAACCTCCCCCATTTCAATCAGTCCCTTATCTACAGAACGAATACCATGATACGTATTAATATAGATTGGAAAAAATACACCGATTATCACCAAAAATATCTTTGCTTCCTCCCCTACACCAAACCATAAAATAACGATTGGTATTAGCGCTAAATGAGGGATATTCCTAAGCATTTGGATCGTCGTATCAAAATGTCTTTCTAAGACAGGATACATACCATTTAGTAATCCAAAGATCAATCCTAGTCCGCCGCCAATTAAAAAACCAATGAAAGCACGCGTAAAACTAACCCATATATTTGTCAATAACTCTCCATTCATCGTCAACGCAGCACCTGCTTTAATGACCTCCAAAGGAGATGGCAATACTTTCCCGGAAATCCAGCCAGTTACCGTTAATAACTGCCAGGAGATAATGATCAAAACTGGAATCAACCATGGTGCAGCCCGGTTATAAGCCTTTATGCTTTTTTTTGTCATATGCATACTCCTCTCTAAACAGATGTTGATTACTAATCTGCTGGATTCCAAACAAACTCGTTGATATTAACTGTATTTTCAGTTAATCCAATTTTTAATAAGTTGTCAGCTTGTGCCTGTAAATCCTCCACCGCTTTTTCATCCATAAAAAATACGTCTGACTTTTTCCTGCTTAAAACTTTTTCCCATGTTTCCTTCGGGATATTTGTTTCTTTTTGCAGTAATTCAGCAGCTTCTTTCGGATTTTTATCAATCTCTTTTCCTACCAATGCTAGATGCTCTATAAATTTCTCCACTAATTCAGGATGATCTTTGGCAAATGCTGAGCTGGTAAAATAAAAGGAACGATACGGCACACTTGCTGGATTCTGTAAAATGATATTGCCCTTACTTTCCGATACTGACAAATACGGATCCCATACAACCCATGCATCTACTTCACCTTGCTCAAAAGCAACACTTGCATCAGGAGGATTTAAAAATACTGGTTCCACATCACTTATGGTCAGACCGGCTGAATCTAACGATTGTGTTATTAAATATTGAGAAATTGATGCCTTATTAAAAGCAATCTTTTTCCCCTTTAAATCCTTTATTGACTTGATGTTAGAATCTTTAGAAACTAAAATTCCTTGTGAAGAGGGTGATGAAAGCTCGCTTGCTATATATTTAAAATCGCTGCCCTTCGCCAGAGCAAAAATGGATGGTATATCTCCTGCACCTGCAAAGTCTATACTTCCAGCATTTAAAGCTTCAAGTATGGAACTACCTGTATTAAACTCTGACCATTTCACTGTATATCCTTCTGTTTCTAATTCCTTTTGAAGGTCCTGGTTATTTTTAAGCGTTAGTGTTGTTCCATTTTTTTGATAACCTATTTTTACTTCTCCTTTGTTGTTATTCTCGTTGTCACCTGTTGCTACTCCGCAGGCAGTAAGAAGAAGAGAAAAAGCCAAAAGGGTAATTAGCAAGAATGCTTTTTTACTATATCTATTTTGTCTCATCGTTGTTTCTCCCATCAATTGAATTAAATTTGTCTTTTAAAACGTTCAGTTCTACTTGTTTTTATACATGTTGTCTTAGGGCTAATCTTTCATGAACTTTTGGAATGACTGATCTTCCTATTTGTTCAATTGTTTCCAAGTGTGGAAACCCTCTTAACAGAATTTTCTCGAATCCCAATTCAATATATTCCATAATACGATCGGCTATTTGGTCAGGTGTTCCCACAAGTGCAATTGAATTTCCTGACAAAACTTGAGTCAATCCCGCCCATAAGTTAGGCCCGATTCTAAAGTTATTGTCTTTGTACTTTTCCATTAACTGATGAAGCCTTTTTACTCCAACTGAATCTCCTTTAGCCATCATCTTTGCTTTATTTTGCACGATATTGGCTGTTGCTTTACCAATTAGTCGATCTGCATTTTCCCAAGCCTCTACTTCTGTTTCACCAAGGACAACTTGAAATGAAACACTATAGCTTAATTTTCGTTGATGTTTGGCAGAACGGTCTTTCATCTCCTCAATTCTTTCCTTTATATTTTCAAGCGTTTCTCCCCACATCATGTAAACATCAGATTGAGATGCAGCCACTTCCTTTCCAGTATCAGAGGCTCCGCCAAAAAAGATTGGCGGGGTTTCTTTTGGTCTTGGAAATAGGGATGCATCTTTTAAATGAAAAAAAGTTCCTTGATGATTAACGTGTTCCTCTGTAAATAATTTTTTTAGTACATGAATAAACTCTTGAGTTCGCTGGTAACGCTTTTCATGATCCAGATGGTCACCTTCAGATGCTAATTCAATTGGAGATCCTCCCGTTACAATATTCACTAATGCTCTGCCGCCTGACCAATAATCAACTGTTGAAAACTGTTTTGCAAAAGCAACAGGTCCAATTGATCCAGGACGCACAGCAAAAAGAAATTTTAGTTTATTTGTATGTCCGATTAAATTGGCAGCAACTGCTAACGAATCAAGACATCCAGCTCCAGTTGGCAATAAAAGAGTGGAAAACCCGCCATTTTCTGCAGCCTGCGCAATAGCTTTAATATATTCAAAAGTTGGTTGACGCTCAGCACCTTCATCTGTTCCCGTCCAACTATTCACTTTTTCATTTCCCGGATGAGACCATCCCACATATTCACTGTCACCAGAAGTTGGTGCCATAGTAATAAATTCAACCATTCTCCGTTCCTCCCATATGTCGTAATTTTTAATCAGGATTATTCATTTGCTGTTCTTCTTAAACGTTCAACCCGTCCTAACACTCTATTTAGAACTCTCTCCTCTAGTTTCGTAAACTCACTATTTGTTCGATTTCTAGGTCTTGATAAAGGAATTCTTACATCTAGCTGTATGGATCCTTCTTCAATTAAAATTACTCGATCAGCTAAAGTGATAGCTTCATTGACATCATGTGTCACTAATAAGGCTGTGAATTTTTGTTCAAGCCAAAGCTTTTCTATGAGAGCTTGCATCTCAATTCTTGTCAATGCATCCAATGCTCCTAACGGCTCATCCAAGAGCAGTAAATGTGGCTCGGACGCCAATGCCCTCGCCAAAGCAACCCGCTGCTTTTGTCCTCCAGATAATACTGAGGGCCAATCGTTTGCTCGCTCCTCCAATCCAACTTGTTTTAACGCCCAAATTGCACGATGTCTCCAGCCTTTATTTAGACCAAGTCCAACTCCTACATTTTCAAGAACAGTTTGCCATGGCAATAAACGCGCATCTTGAAACATAATCCGAGCTTCATGATTTAACCCGTTAATAATCAACTGATTTTGAAGTATTTCACCCGTTGTCACGACCTCTAATCCTGCTATATGGCGTAAAAGAGTACTTTTGCCACAGCCGCTTTTTCCAACAATCGCTACAAATTCACCTGGAGAAACATGCAGATCAATATTGTTCAATACTTGTAAGTTTCCAAATGATTTTTGCAGATTATGAATGTTTAGTTCCACACCAACCTTCTCTTCCATTTCCTTCACTCCAAACTAACTTTATTTTTCTAAAGAATGGATTTCTCCTTGATTAAACATGCAAATAGGCCCAACAACACCAATGTGTTATTGGACCTCCAGTGTACTGGTCAGCCCTTTCATATAAAAACTCTAATTCCCCTTTTTTTCTTAAACATTATTTCATTAAATAATGTTTAAACCTCTTTCCAAAATCCCCATTTAATACCGAGTCTTTAGTCAGATTGGGTAAGAAATCCTGCTGGGTGTGACATAACTGCTTCAATTGTTGAGCTGTCTGCAAAGGAATATTTAACATTGTATCCGCCCACTTTGCCAAATTTTCAAGTCCCTCTTTTTCATCCTTACAAACCTCATGAATTAATCCATAAGTTAATGCTTTTTGAGCAGGAACCTTAGTATTTGTTAATGTGAGGTACCTTGCAGCGGAAGGGCCAACTTCGTTAATGAGCCGTTGTGTTCCAAGGATCAATCCGAATTGCGGGCCTGGAAATCGAAAAACAGCCGATAAACTAGCTATTCTTAAATCACATGCAAGTGCAAGATCGGCTCCTGCTCCAAATGTGTAGCCATTTACTAAAGCAATTGTAGGGATGGGCAAAAGGGCCAGTTCACTTAGTAAATTCGATAAATCTTGGAAAAAATGGCTTGCTTCCTTATTTGTTAATGTCTGAATATATTTAACATTTACTCCGGTACTAAATGCTCGAGTTAGTTCGCTAGTAATCATAAGGACACCTATATCATCTCTTTTTTTGATGATTTCCAGGCTCTTTTTTAATTCAATATATAAATCTACATCGATCGCATTAAGATTTTGCACACTGTTCAGGGTTATTTGAGCAACTTTTTTATATGTTTCGTTTTGGTGAATAACTAGCTTTACCTTATCCATAACATTCCTTTCGTCATCTTTCTATTTGCTCACTTTTGGTATGAGGCTAGGCTCAATTTCATTCTTTGGAAGTGCTTCTGTTAATTCTAATTGGTTGCTAGCTAACTCTTGTTTTACACTAAAAAAAGGAGTATTCTTTTGGACACGGTAGTATCGAAAGTTTGCTTGTTTAGCCGTCTCGTAGGACAACTCACATAGCATACTTGGAGGTGAGCATAATATGTGTACCCCTCTTTCATTCAGCCACTTGATAACAGCTCCTCTTTTCCCAGTATCCACTTTAAGGGCTGGATTTTCAAAATCTTGAACATCACCTGATTTTACATCGTATAGGCGAATCACTTTACCTTCAATAATAGGAACAATCGTTTCCTTCTCTCCTAGAACCATAGCAATAATCATATGTATCTCCTTCCAGTTCATTTATCATAATATGGCTTATTTAGTAGAAAAATGTTCTTTAATCATTTTTCTAACCCTCATTAAAAACCAATTAATCTTATCCGACAACTCAACTTTAAAGATTAAGTTTCCGTATTTGGACTAACTTTCTGTGACAATCGGATGAAGCCATTCTTTTATCACCTCATTATTATGTTCACCGATTAAAGGGGGGTTCTGATAAATCTCAAATTCATATCCAGTCATTTTCACTGGAAAACCAATTGTCGGTGTTTGTACACCGTTCGGTAAATTCATCGTTTTCATAATATTTAGTGATTCAGTAATCGGATTTGCCAATGCTTCTTTAAAATCATTTACCGGTGCTGACGGGACACCTCTTTGATCAAATTCCTCAAGCCATTCATCAGCTTTTTTCGTAACAAATACGTTCTGTAAAATCTTTTTTAATACCTTTTGATTTTTTGCTCTGTTTGTTTGTGTAGAAAACCTTGGGTCTAAATATAATTCTTGTAAATTAGTAGCTTCACAAACTTCATACCAAAGCTTATCATTTCCAGCTGCTATGACAAAAGGTTTATCCTTACCATAAAATCCTTGATAAGGTGCGTTTCGAGGATGAGCTGTACCTAATCTTTTTGGAGCTCGGCCGTTTCCAAAATATTCACTCGTTTGTAATGCTGAGATCCCTAATACAGATCCGAGCATGGAACAGTCTATATACGTACCCTTTCCATCTTGCTTCGCTTTGGTAATAGAAGCAGCTATTGAATAAGCCGCATATAAACCAACTGCAAAATCTGCTATTGGAACACCGCATTTTACTGCAGGACCATCCTCTTCCCCCGTTACACTCATTAACCCGCTAAATGCTTGTATTGTTACATCAAACGCACCCTTTTTAGCATAAGGACCTTGTTGACCGTATCCTGAGATCGAGCAATAAACGATTTGTGGATTATCTATTGAAAGATGCTGATAGTCTAAAGCAAATTTCCCTAAGACACCTGGTCGGAAATTTTCAACAATGACATCTGCTTTTATACAAAGCTCCTTTAAAACCCTCAAATCTTCTTGATCATTAAAATCGATTGCAACACTTCGTTTATTGCGGTTCAAAGAGGAAAAATTAGCACTATAACTGCCGGTCCCATCAGCTTCAAAGAAAGGGGGCCATGATCTCATTCCATCTCCGCCATCTGGTCTTTCGATTTTTATAACATCTGCTCCCATATCGGCCAATAGCATTCCCGTATATGGACCTGCAGCAATTTGCCCAAATTCAATAACACGCAAGCCGGTTAGGGGCCCGTTACTTTCTGTACTCATTAATTTTCAAACTCCTTTCTAACAACATTCCATTTTACTAGACTAGTTAACTAAGTTTTCAACTAGGAATTGTCTGTTTTCACAAAGTATAAATCAAATGATTCGATTTGTATAATTGATAAATAAAAACGTATTGTTCATTTTTTTTAAAGTCATTAAATCATGACCATTAAAAACTTTCTTTTATGAATGTAATTAATCGTTCTATAGCAGTACCATATGTTAAGCTATTTGTTTTTCTTAAAATCCCCGTTACAACACCTTCTTTATAGTCAACGATTTTTTTTAGGACCATCCCTTCAGGATCTGACCCAACTACAACATTTGGAACAATGGCAATTCCAAGACCTTGTTGTACAAATTCTTTTAAAGCGGTCATACTATTTATTTCCAACCCTGATTGAATACTCACTCCTGCTTGAGCTAATGATTTTTCTAAATTTATTCTATAATTACATGTAAGTGCACCAATTAAGAGTTTCTCATTGATTAAATCTGATAAGAATAATTCATTTTTTTGCAGCAGGTGATGAGTTTCAGGAATAAGAAGAGACACCTCTTCAACTAACAAAGGATCAAATGTCGTCGTTTGGTCCAATACAGGTGTATTGCAAATAGCTAAGTCCAGTTCTCCTTCTTTCATCATTTTCGTTAAATTTTGGGTATTATTTAATTGAATACTTATTTGTACTTTAGGATATTTCTCACAAAAACGTCGCAATATTTTTGGAAGTCTATAGATGGCCATAGGCTCTATTGCACCAATTCTCACTTGGCCGGTTTCACCTTGCTGCCATTCATGCATCGTTTTTTGAACATATTCTACGTCTCTAAGTAATAAGTTTACTTTTTCTAAAAATATTCTGCCTGCTTCAGTCAAGTAAATTTTTTTGCCTCGTTCAAACAATTTTACCCCAAGGTCTGCTTCAAGCTTCTGAATCTGCAAAGTAACCGTTGATTGTACATACTTCAGCTCATCAGCTGCTTTATTAAAACTTCCCAGCCTTGCTATTGTTTGAAAGGTTTTTAGAGCCCTAAAATCCATCTGCTCACCCCTTTAATCATTATCAACAAAAAAAGCCTATGAATCTTAGATAAAGATTTCATAGGCTTTTATAATCGAATTAAATAAAAAAACCACTAGTTAAAGCCACTGTATCTTATCTATTCGGTGACCTCTAGTTGTCTAGTGGGTTATTGGAATTTTATTACTCTAACTATAAACCCATTTTTCTGATCAGTCAAGTTGGTTTTATGAACAGTTTATTTATTTTGAACGATCCGTTTTTATTTTTCAATTATACAAACGCCGCGATGATACTTATGATATTTTTATAGGTATTTCTAAATTTTTTGTAAAGGAGCACATAATGACACATATAAAAGCGCTGCAACACTTTGAAAAAGAGGTTAGAAAAGTCCTTGAGTTGGAAAAAAGTGAAAAAGGGATTGTGAACATCCTTAAGCCTCATTTTGCTAAATTGCTTGAAACAGAAGGATTACTCCCGCAAGACTATAGACAGCCCAGATTAGAGAAATATAGTCAATATTTACTTTACAAACCTGAAGATGATGCGTTTTCCATTGTTGCTTTTGTATGGGGACCAGGACAAACAGCGCCTATTCACGACCATTTGGTTTGGGGACTTGTGGGATTATATGAAGGGGCAATTGAAGAAACAAGATATCGAAAAGTACATCATGATCAATTTGATCGCGGTTTTAATTTAGAAGTCCTTGACACTGTCATTGCTAAAAAGAATGATATTTCGTTTGTCTATCCGCCAAATGCAGACATCCATAGTGTACGTAATCCCTATAAGGATACGGCTATTACCATTCATATTTATGGCACAGATATAGGGAAGCAAAAAAGACATCGTTATGAAAATAAGTCCTCCGAAATTCATTCTATTGTTACAGCGCATGAAAATGTAAAACCAATTTTTAGTTAAAAAATCTGTATGCTATCAATAAACCTTAGTATTAAAAATTCTTAAACCAAAGAAGTGAGGGAAAACTCTTCTTCTTGGTTTCTTATATTGCTTTTTCTAAGATTTATCTTTCTGGTGTGTATCTTTTTTAAGGCACTGTTCGCAAACATGTTGTTAATTTTAAAGTAGTCCGGAAAGTTTGATTTCCGCTTCAAACTACCTTTTAAAAAACAATAAAAGAGCCTTAAATAAAAAAACAACACCAAAAAATTTTATTGACAATTCCTATTAATCCGATTATTATAATATGAAAAAAAAATCATCTTATCAAGAGAGGCGGAGGAACTGGTCCTATGAAACCTCAGCAACCACAGTGTTTTTTCTGTAAGGTGCTAATTCCTGAAGATAAGAAAGGAGAATGTTTATGAGCATTCATGAAGAGGAGTTACAGGTAAATGATTATTTAGATTTGTATCTTTTTGCAGGTCAAATTGGAGATCCGTTGTGGCAGCAAGAAATAATTGAAAAATTAAAAACAATCCAATCTAAAAAAAAACAAAATCAATCAACCTTGCTTAAAAATCTTATAGAAAGATATAAACAATTAAATGATGAAATACTTTCCATTTATAATCAAAAAAATCATCAATATTTTGATTGGAAATTACGAAAGCTCAAGCATCAGCGGCTTATAGTTGGACGACAAATTCGAACGATACAGTCTTCATCATTCACGATTTAGTCTCAAGTTTTAAATTTTTTAGTCGTTAAAAAAGCATCCTATCTATGATAGGGTGCTTCCTCTTAAGTAATTACTTAGCATTTTCCTTCAATTCAGCCATCATAATCATCATAGATGTCATCATTTCATCGCACTCTTGCATTGTATTCATCATCTGATCCAGGTTCATTTCCATATTCATACCCATTTCACACATTTCATTCATCATCATCTTCATACACTTCATTTCGCACATCATTCTTTCCATACATGTCATCATCGTCATACTCAGCGCCATTTTTTCCATCTTAAATCCCCTCACATAACGGAGTTTAAATAAGAGAAAAACGAAAAAGAGACGCTTAAAAAGTTCGTATTGCTTGAGAACTTTTTAGCGCCTCTTGTAGACAAGTCAGCTTTTCCCTTATTTTAAAATCATTATATATAAATCTATAAAGAGTTTCAATAATATTTACAAAATTTTAATATTTCCGGCATTAAAACAGTACCTAAAGACACATACGAAGTTTTGTATCGTTCTATCATTTATTTAGATATTTTTTATTAGTGGATGCAGCAACGACTTCCTTAAATGTTATCCATCCAAAATGATATACCAGAGGAACTTGTGGTTTTATTGCGGCATGGCTGCTCCGTAATATCCACTATTAAGTAACTTTCCTTCTTATCAAAACAAGAAGATAAATATTTTTCAAGAATGGTTATATCATCATCTGTCTTGATCATGTTAACATTTTCATGAATTTGCTTAATATCATATAAGGTAGTTAAGCTTTTTTGAATACATTCTTTTGTATGATTATTAACCTGAGATTCATAAGAAAATAAATAAATTCTGGCAGCCATTTTCTTCACCTGCTTACTTGGACAAGATTACTTGCATCTTTCTGTCTTTCTCATGATCTTTTGTGTCACTTCCTGAAAATTCTTGGTGTGAATAGAACCATCTTCACACTTCGTTGTATGTTGGGAAATAGGAATCATTCCCAGCAACTCTACATTGAATTTATCCGCTAAACGCTTCCCGCCTCCCTGACCAAATAAATATTTCTTCTCTCCATCACTCTCCTGATAATAAGCCATATTTTCAATAACACCTATTATTTCATGACCTGTTTTTACTGCCATTTCTCCAGCCCTTTCAGCAACAAACGCTGAAGTCTCTTGTGGTGTTGTGACAAGAATTTCTTTTATAGAAGGTATTGTCTTATCTAAATACATAGCGACGTCCCCTGTACCTGGCGGAGAATCGATCAGCAGATAATCAATCTCTCCCCACTCGACTTTAGTAAAAAATTGTTCGAGCATTTTTCCCAGCATGGGTCCACGCCATAAAATAGCGCCATTGTCTTCTATAAAAAAACCTATGGAGATAACTTTGACTCCAAATTGCTCTATTGGTTGAATCAAACCATTACTTATTTTGGGTATCGTTGTAATTCCCATCATATTAGGGATACTAAATCCATAAATATCTGCATCAATTAGTCCCACTTTATTCCCTAATCGGGTCAATTCGATTGCAAGGTTTACTGCGATTGTAGTCTTTCCTACCCCTCCTTTTCCGCTGGTTATGGCGATAAAAGTAGCAGTACAATTCGGGTTTAACAAAGATGGTGCGATATCACTCGAATCTGGTGAACCACCAAGCTTCAAGATCTCTTCGCGAGACAATTGCTCAAATTTAAATCCAACAGAGTTAGCGCCTTTATCTTTTAACAACTTAACAATTTGCTGTTGGATCTTCTGTGTTTCATGACCTTCAGCTTTAGAGAGAGCGATTCTTAAGCTGACATTTCCCTTGCTTAGTTTTATTTCTCTTACACCTCCAGTTTCAACAATGCTTTTGTTTAAGTTCCGATCAGAAACACCCTTTAGTGAATTTATTATGACCGTTTTTGATAACATCATTAAAACACCACATTTCACGTTTTTTTGAAACCACAGGGTTACTAATAAAGAACATCTGTGGACCAATGCCCATTTACGATCGAATTTGTAAGTAAAGGCAGATTCAATTCGTCAATCGCCATTTGTAAATACTCGGTTTTTACTAAAAAAGAATGGTCATCACTTTTATCGTTCGTTCTTTGCGAATGAAATCTTTTTAATGTGTCAATGTCTCGACCATAAATCGTAGAATCCCAACGTACTTTGATGATCACTTGAAGAATAATTTGAAGTGGCAGATTTGTACATGAAGCTAGTATTTGAGCTGCTTTATACGGATTATTTCTGAGAAGCTGATGAATTCGAATATGTGCTTTTAAGTATGAAATCGTCACTGCTTCATTATGTTGCAGCCAGCTATTTTCTGACACTATTCCGGTTAAATAATCACTCTCACCAACCTCTTCAATAATAATTTGACCTTTATCATAATGGCGTAATAAGCTTGGATAAGGCTCCCACATTACACTTCCTCCAATTCTTTGCTGAGCGATACTGTCCAAGCTATCATCCATGTATTGATGAACGACTTTTGGTCTAATATCTTGTCCAAACGCAGATACTAATTCAAGTAACCTGACATCAGCACTTGAATTTGTCACTGTAGAGATCGGGTTATGGAAAAGCTGCTCTGAAATGATCGTTGCTTGTTTTGGGGCAACAAATGAAATACCGCAACCTTTCTCCGTTTTCCCGTCGAAAGCAAGAATGACTGATTGAAATTCCGGAAACAATTTGCTTAGTTGATTGCAAATTGTCATCGGATAATCCCCTAGCGAAGCAATATGCACCTTGCCTTTTATCATTAATTCGACTAACTCTAATCCACTGGCTGCATTATGCCAATGAATAGAAAAACCCTTCATAGGAAAAAAATGTTCAAGCTCTTCTTTAAAATATCCCAGCTCTTTTATTAATAAGGCTGTCCACATATGTGCTGTCCTACTTTGATAGCCGATTATTACAGTTGTCTCATCATGGCTTTCTTGTGTAGAATAACCCCTGATCCATTCATCTATCGCTGTTTTTTCAAACAATACTTCTTTTCCAATTTTAATAAAAGGTAATTGTTTATCTTTTCTCCAACGGTCAATTGTTGCACGGCTGACGTTAAGATAATCCATAGTTTGTTGCATCGTCATGATATTTAATCGATCCATTCCCATTTTTATCACCTTTATATATAAGCAGATTGATAGATCGTCTGCGGAATAATTAACTTGTTGATTTCATTGCGTATTTGAGCTAGATGATCGCCTGATCTTTTTCTTGGACGGGGTATAGATATAGAAATAACGTCATTTATTGTCCCTGGTCCAGGTGTTAACACGATTACTCGATCAGCAAGGTACACGGCTTCCTCTATATCATGTGTGACAAGAACAAATGTAATCGTTTCAACCTGCCAAATTCTTAACAATTCATCTTGTAATTTCTGTCGTAAAAATGGATCAAGTGCAGCAAAGGGTTCATCCATAAGCAACAATTTCGGTTTCAAGCAAAGTGCTCTTGCTATTGCCACGCGCTGCTTCATACCTCCAGATAATTGGTCAGGGTAAAGCTCTAACGCCTTACCTAAATCTAATAAATCCGTATATTCCTCCAGTCGGCTTTTCCTTACTGCTGAATTTGCCTTTATCATTTCCAGCCCAAAAAGGATATTTTTCTTTACAGTTAACCAAGGAAACAGTGCATAGTCTTGAAAAATAAACCCTTTATCAACTGAGGGCTGTGTCACTTTTTGTCCCCTAAATGTAACAGCTCCGGTTGTTTCATTTTCTATTCCGGCGATCATTTTTAATATCGTACTTTTCCCGCAACCAGAAGGCCCGACAATGCATACAAATTCATTTTCTTGTATTGCCAAAGACAGGTTACGTATCGCTTCAATTTTCCTTTGTCCAACATTGTATGATTTTGTAACATTCTCTAAAGTAACAAGCATTTTATCCACCTGCTTTCCGCGTTTATTTCCATTTAACAATGAATCTCTCTAAGCTTCGAATAATAACAACTGAAGTAAATCCAAGAATTCCTATTGTGAACATCCCGATGATTGATAAATGATAATCCATCAAATGGTACGCATACCATGTTGCATACCCGACTCCCGTTTGTCCCGACATCATTTCGGCGGTTATGACTCCCATCCATGAGGCTCCTATTCCAACTGAAATTCCTGTAAATATTTGCGGCAAAACGGCCGGAAGATAAATTCTCCAAATCGATTGAATGGGCCTGCAACCTAAGCAGCGTGAGGCATCCACGATAGAGGATGGAACCTGTTTTACTGCATCCATGCTATTAATAAAAATAGGAAAAAAAGCACCAAGAAATGTTATAAAAATAATACTGCTTTCGATTGTACTAAATAACAGCATAGTTATCGGCAAATAAGCGATTAAAGGAATCGGACGAAATAATTCAAGGTTTGTATAAAGAGCCTCACTCACTTTACTACGAGAAAGTCCTACCCACATACCTAAAGGTACACCGCTCACTAACCCAAGAAGGATACCAGCTAACACCCGTATCGTACTAGCCATGATATCTTTGTAATACGAAGCTGAAAAAAATGTTTGATACCAAGAGGTTAAGACTTCAATTGGTTTTGGAAGATTTCCAAATTGTAATGGCCAATTAATATTGTGAATGACAAGAATATGCCATAAGAGAAATAACACTACGATTGCTATACTTCGGACAAGATATTGCATTCCTTTCTTATTGAATGGTACCGCACTTGAATTTGAGGATTTCATTAATTTACCCTCCCCTTTATCCAGTCGCCTTTGAACTCTTCTTCTGTTAATTCCTTCTTCCCTTGACGTTTAATGGCTTCTAGCAAATAGCTTTCGTCGATAAAATCGTTCAAGTTAATTTTTTCATCAAGTCGGTTAATCCTTGTTAAAAAGTCAATACTGCCATTTAATGTATCTATATCTTTTTGATATATAGTTGAATCAAACCTGATATTCTTTGCCATTTTCAATGTAATATTATACGGATACTTACTTTCTTCTTGGAAAATTTTCGCAGTTTTTTCAGGATCTGTTAACGCTATTTGATGGGCTTCATTTAACGCCTGGAGAAAAGCCACAACATAATTTCGATTTTTTTTTGCCCAATCCTTGTTCGCAACAACAGCTGTTAAATAGTCTATTTTTGTCTCTTCACCAGAGAGGATCAATTTTCCTATTTTGTTTCCTTCAATTAAACTTGGATACGGCTCCCATGTTGAATGTGCGGAGATTTTATTTTGTTCGATGCTTTGCATTCCGACTGTGACAGATTGATCCACAATCTTTACCTCGTCAACTAATTGATGCTGTTCTAATGCATCAAGCAGCATCCGATGGGAACTGCTTCCGATTGGTGTAGACACTGTTTTTCCCTTTAGATCTTCAATGGTGGTTATTTTACTCTCATTTGGTACCGCAATCGATTGGTTTTTCCCATCATACCCTTTGCCATCAAATGCTAGAAAAACAGAATTGTAATTTTCTTGCTTTATACCTATTTGAGCATTAAGTAATGTTGGCATATCTCCTAAAAATGAAATCTGAATTTTTCCACCAACCATATTGTTATTTAAAATAGCACCTGCATTGGCATCAAACCAATTTATCGTAAACTCCTTATCTGGGTACAATTTATGTAGGTGTTTTTCATATAACCCTTGATTCTTAATAATAAGTGCTCCCCATGTTTGAGCCGTAGGTGTTTGATAGCCAATTGTGATGATTTCTCTTTTCTTGTTATTTTTTTCTTCTGAGTTCGTAACCTCATTCGAACATCCTTGAAAGGCCATAATAGAAAAAGCGATTATTACAGCAAAAATCTTACTTTTGACCATGCTCTATCCTCCTTGTTAGGGGTGATGAAGTCAATGACTCCATCACCATTTTTTAACGAACTAAATAGGGTAAATTTACTGTTACAGCATCAACGGGACAATCCGTTTGACACGGGGTGCAATACCAGCATTCGTCATATTTCATATACGCTTTTTTCTCATCATCAAGGGCTAAAATTCCCATTGGACATACTTGCACACAAATATTGCAGCCAATGCATTTATCACGGTCAATAATGATACTGGCTTCTGAACGTTGGGAAACAAATTTAGCAGATAGGTTGCTCATTGGTCTTCTCCTTTTCCAATTCGACTTGAGTTTTTTCTTTTAATCCCAGAATATATTCAGGAAGTTCTCTCGAAAAGATCTCCATTAAACCGTCCTTCCCTTTTTTTACAATCACTCGTTTTAGCCAATTTTCATCATCTTTTTGCGGATAATCTAAGAAATAATGATAGAAGCCCCATCTGCTTTCTTTTCGATAAAGAGACGCTTTTGCCATCATCTCGGCACAATCTACAATACTATGAATTTCCAAGGCCCGGCCTAGCTCATGTGGATCTTTTGCACCTAATAGATTCAAATCTACCTTTCGAAAATGTTCAATTTTTTCAAGAGCTATTTTAAGCTTTGTTGTTGTTTTTGGAGGCATCATGTATTGAGTGACAATCCGGCGAATCTTATATTCTACTTGATGATGTGGCACGCCATCAGCGTTCTGCAATGGCTTAATGATTCTATCTTTCTCTTCATTTATTTGCTCTTCATTAACCTCGAGCAAACTTTGCTTCTCTGCAAAATTTGCTGCATTAATTCCAGATATTTTCCCGAAAGTCAGGGCTCCTAATAAATACTGATGAGGAACGCAAGCCATATCCCCTGCAGCATAAAGTCCTTTCATTGATGTTTCTGCCTCATGATTCACAAGAACACCTGCAGCACTATGCCCGCTGCAAAGACCAATTTCAGAGAAGTGAAGTTCAACCATGTCCGTTCGATAATCCTTTTCTCTCCCTTTGTGGAAGGTACTTCTGCTTGGCCGTTCATTATTGTGCAGAATTGATTCAATCTTGCTAATAATTTCATCAGGTAAATGGTCCATTTTTAAATACAATGGCCATTCTCCCTTATTTGCAAGCTTCCACATATTCATAATTAGTTCGCCGCTCCAATAATCACAACCCGTGACACGATCTCCTAGTGAATTTGCAGTAAAGCCGCCATATGGCCCTGCAACATAAGCACAAGCAGGTCCATTATAATCCTTCATCGTTGGGTTTATTTGATAGCATTCAATCCCCGTCAATTCCACTCCGGCTTGGTAAGCCATCGCATAACCTTCACCAGAATTGGTGGGATTTTCATAGGTACCATATAAATATCCGCTATCTGTTAAGCTCATCCTTCCCGCCGCACCTGCTGTTAGGATCACTGCTTTTGCCCGGATAATGATAAAATCCCCCTTCACTACATCAAAACCTAGTGCACCTACTACTTGATTTCCTGACGTTAATAATCTTGTGACCATTACCCTGTTTACCACTTTTGCTCTCATTTGTTTTACTTTTTTAGCTAAAATAAGCTTTAAATCACTGGCCTTTGGCATTGGGAGCACATACTTTCCTTTTCGATGAACACGATGAACGACATATTCTCCCTGGTCATCTTTTTCAAAGTCTACTCCCCATGAATCCAACTCTTTTACCACTTCATAGCACTCGCTTGCTTGTCGATAAACTGCTTTTTGATCGATAATACCATCATTTGAAGCTGTTATTTCTAATGTATATTCCTCAGGAGTGGCATGACCCGGAATAATCGCATTATTTAATCCATCCATCCCCATTGAAATGGCTCCGCTTCTGCGAATATCTGCTTTGTCGATAATAAGTACTTGTAAATCACGATTTGTTTCTTTTGCTTTTATAGCAGCCATTGTACCTGCAGTCCCGCCTCCAACAATTAATACATCAGTGACATATTCTCTTGTCTCCATCTCTTTCATTCCCTTCGCTCCTCTTGTCATTTCTTACATATTCAAAACCGAAAAAAAGAGGCACTTTTCTATTCTTAAGAAAAGTACCTCCGGTTGTCCGGTTGGAATATCAATAAAACCGATAAATTTAGTTGGTTAAAACTATAGCTGTAATGTATCATACAGTTCCCATTTGCTACAATCATTTGAAGAAAAACAATTAACAATGAGGAGCAATGAGGAAAATGAGATAAAAAAAGAGAACAAAACATAAAGAAAAGAATAGATTTTACATACTAAAAAGGTTAGTCTTCTTCTACCGTCTGGCAACTGTTTATTTCACGTCACTAGTTTTATATGTAATGAATTCAACAAAATTAGTTTTTTACATATGGTTTTAGCCTTTTTCATTAAAAAAGACTTCACAGCAGCATTAGTTGTGAAGAATTGAAGACCATTTGACGCTGTTATTTCCAATAAGCAAAGTCAGTAAATGAAGGATTCATCATCTTTATCTTTGGATTTAATCCTTTAAAACAATAACTAACACTTCCATTAATCCTCCAAAACATTCAGTAAGGATTAAAGATGGAGAATCACTGCAGGAATTTGAATGAACCTTTCACATCCACCTTTTATTTCAGCTGAATTTTTACTTTGTGTTTTGTTTATTTATTTCGCGAAACATGATATATGAACCGTCATTTACAGCTGTAGATTTTCTTCCCCTTCCCCAGCCAATACTTTCCCGATAACTCCCTAAAAGGCCATTTTCCACTACATCATTCTCCAATATACTTACATATTCATCAGCTTTTGGAGAAACATAGAGTGCATCTGCTGGACAATAGAGCTCACACATAAAGCATGTTTGACAATCATCTTTCCTAGAAATAACCGGGTAACCATCTGTTCCTTTTTCAAATACATTTGTAGGGCAAACGGCGATACATTGATTACATTCGATACAACGGGATTTACTAACAACCTCTATCATAAATTTGTTACCTCCTTATGAACAGATTGAAGATCCTTCTTTACCCAAATAAGATCAAGCCCTCCAGTTAGCAACCGATAGTGATAGCTTTCATTTATATTTGGAAAATCCTCTCTTTTATGCATGCCCCGGGATTCCTTCCTCTCAATTGCTGCAGTGTACATCCAACGAGCTGTTGCTGTCATAGCTGCTGCCTCTCTGCTTTTTATGATGTTCCCCTCCGTTTCAAGAAAGCCTTGGCGGATGTCCTCCCAAACTTGGTTCAAAAGATTTAGTGATTCTTCTAATTTCTTTTCAGATCTAAACAGATTTCGATCGTAAGGCTGAACTTCTTGTTGTACTCTAGTTACAATTTCTTTCGAAGACGTTGCACTCCCTAAATTTATTTTCTTGCTTAATGGCATTGATGAAACTCTTTTAACATTCCTGGAAGCATTCAAATTTACCAGCTTCACAGCATAAGAAGCAGCAGCTTCACCAGCCCAAGAACCAGAGGACATCGCCCATGCTGCGTTGTGACTGCCGCCACCGGTAAAACCACCGCAAATAAATTCTCGAGTTGCGGCATCGCCTGAAGCATATAAACCAGGTACTTTTGTTGCGCATGATTCATCAACGATATGAATTCCGCCAGTTCCTCTAACCGTCCCTTCTAATCGTAACGTAACAGGAAATAATTGCGTAAATGGATTAATACCAAGGCGATCAAAAGATAGAAAAAAGTTTGGTTGAGCAGTTCTCATCCATCTTTCTGCGTCTTCATCAACTTTATCCAGCTTTGCATAAACTGGCTCAGTTAATAGTGTTTTGGCTATAATTGATCGTCCTTTTTGTGAACCAGCCCCTTTTATAGGAGTACCATCGCCATAATAAAAAGTTGCAAAGCTATAAAAAGCTGATTTTGTTACAGATGAAAATGCCGGACATATCGAATACGCGTTTGAAAACTCCATTCCAGAGAAATGAGCACCTGCTTCTGCAGCCATTAAATATCCATCACCCGTTAAAACGTTGCAGCCAAGGGCTTTACTGAGGAATGCGCAGCCACCAGAAGCAATAACAACAGCACCTGCTTTAATTTTGTAAGTTTCTTCTGTTTGTTGACGTATACCATATATCCCTCCTACACCATTTTCATCAACTAATAACTCTAATGCAGGACTATGATCAAGGATGCGAACACCTTTCTTTTTAATTAACCTTCGCATAAGTTTCATATATTCTGGTCCTTGTAAACTTTTCCGGTAAGTATTTCCAAGACCATCAACCGGAAAAGGGTATCCCCATTCTGCAAGGTGATTCATATTCGTATAAGTGCGGTCTAGAACTCTTTCCATCCATTTGCGTTCTGCTAAATAACCTCCTAAAGCCTCACGACTCTTCATTGCTTCCTCTCTTTTTATAGGGTCAGGGTCTACATACCAGACCCCATTGCCTGACGGTGCTGCTGCGCCACTTGTACCACAATAACCTTTATCTACTAAAATGACATTTGCCCCTTTTAATACAGCAGTTAATGCTGCCCAGGTTCCTGAGGGTCCTCCACCCACTACAACTACATCTGCCTGTATCTCTATATCTGCTTTTTCGCTCAGTTCGTTATTTTGATTATTTCGTATCATATTTAACCCACTCCCTCTTTCAGTTTTTTGAACAAAAAAAGCATACTTTTCCAAATAGAAAGTATGCCTCCAAACATATGGTCGACGGAAAAGATTCAATTTTAGTTGGTTCCAGCATTCTTATCTTCAAAAAATAACGGTTCCTGTTCATCAACCCAAAAAGGTAAGTATTTTCCACCTCCCTGATTAAACAAAAAGGCCTAACCATTATTATTGGTTAGACCTTCGTTTACACGATCGGAATCATTTTTTTATTTAATCTTATACCCAAGTATTCCAACCTGTCAACTCAATTTTTACAAAAAGATATTTATTTCTTCATCTATTAATAGGTTATTTTAGTTATTAAATATAGCTTTTATTGTATCTAGTCTTGGATTGTTTGTTCATATTAACAATCTTTCCATGACTAAATCATTCCCTAGCCAATTCCATCTCAAGTGTGGCAAGCAAATCCTTCTGATAGGAACCAATTGTGAACGATACTTGTTTCAATGCTCCCTGATAGACAAATGGAGCCAGATATTCTTTTGAAATGGTACTTTGAGAGTTTTGGCCAATTTGGAAAGGTCCTTTTGAGAATCCTAGATTGTTTGTGTTTTTTATCTCAGCTTGCCCAATTAGAGAAGCATCTGCATAAAGTTGACCAATACCTTGATTCTTTCCAGTTTTCACAAAACGGAAGATAAGTTGGTTCATCCAATTTGGAAGCTCTAGTTCAGATCTAACAACATAATGAATAACTCCATTATAATTATAATCAAAAAAGGCTCGATTATCTTTTATATAGAGAACATATCCGCCGGCTTGTGAGCCGCTGGATACTAACACTCCTTCTTCTTGAAACCTGTTTCTCTTCAATTCAGCTTTTATTTCAAAGGATTTGTTTTTAATATCAGGTGCGATTGATGAATGAAAACGATTTTCTGTAGGGTAATAAATATTTTGAACAGGCCCATGTTTTGTTACTTCATTAGGTATTCCTTTTACTTTACTTGAAATTGAGCGGCCATCAAGCGGCAATACATCATATTTCCTTGCTTCTTCCCACCATAATTTCTTCAGTTCTTGCAATTTTTCTGGATGCCGGTTTGCAAGATTTACACTCTCGGAATAGTCTGTATCTACATGATAGAGCTCCCATACATCCTTTTCAAATGAAGTATCACGCTGATGAATGGCGACTGCCTTCCATCCATCTTTCCATATGGCCCTGTTTCCAATCATTTCATAATGTTGAATTTTCTTTCGCGTTTCTGCCTCTTGATTATGAAAGGAATACACAAGGCTTTCTCCATAGATAGGTCGTTGTTTAACTCCATTTACCTCCTTTGGTTCATCAATCTTAAGTAATTCAAGGATTGTAGGCACGATATCAGTTACATGATGAAACTGAGAGCGAATGCCGCCCTTTTCATTTATGCCATCCGGATAATGAATGATAAGCGGATCCTTAATTCCGCCTGCATGGACAAAGGATTTATACCATTTAAAAGGGGTATTTCCGACACTTGCCCATCCTTTAGGATAATGATTATCGGCGAGATGGCTGCCGATTTCATCTATTCGATTTATTTTGTTTTCAAATAATTCCTTTACTTGTGTGAGACTTTCACTCCATGAATTTACACTGCCTTCATCTCCACCCATTGCACATGCACCATTGTCCGATAAAAAGACAATGATTGTATTTTCAAGTTGATTTATTTTATTCAATTCATCAATTAACCTACCAATTTGTTCGTCCGTATGCTCTAAGAATCCAGCAAATGCTTCCTGCATACGAGCAAAAAGTTTTTTCTGATCATTAGAAAGAGAATCCCATTCAGGGATATCTGGATTACGTGGAGGAAGATTTGTTTCACTTGGAATAATCCCTATATCCCTCTGACGATTGAACCATTCCTGTCTGACAATATCCCATCCTTTATCATACTTTCCTTTGTACTGATCGATAAATTCCTTTGGAGCATGATGGGGAGCATGTGTCGCACCATAGGCCAAATAACAAAAAAATGGTTTATCTGCTTGTGCTGATTTTTGCTCTTTGATCATTTGAATAGCTTTATCGGTTAAATCCTCAGTCAAATGATATCCTTCCTCAGGTGATTTAGGCTGGGAAATGCGGCGATTATCCTCGACCAGATCTGGGTACCACTGACTTGTAGCCCCCTCTAAAAATCCATAATAACGATCAAATCCTCTGCCTAAGGGCCAATTGGTAAAAGGACCAATGTTTGATTGCTCTTTTCCAGGAAGCAAATGCCATTTTCCAACTGCAAAGGTACTAAAGCCTTCATTTTGTAGAATCTCACTTAACATGGCCGTTTCTTTACTAACTTTACTGCGTCCATTCGGATATCCACTATCATGATGTGCTACAAAAGAAACACCTGTTGAATGTGGATTTCTGCCTGTCAGCAAGGCTGCTCTTGTCGGTGAGCAAATGGCAGTCGTATGAAAATTGTTATAACGAAGGCCATTTTTGGCAAGCCGGTCTATATTTGGAGTATGGATATCTGATCCATAGCAGCCAAGATGGGAAAATCCCAAGTCATCTAATAAAATAAGCAGAACATTTGGAGATCCTTCTTTTGGTTTTTTCATTTGCTCCCAGTAAGGAGTTGACGTTTCAATTGTATCGCTAATAATCCCTCTAAATCGTGAATGATCCATGTTTATCCATCTCCCTATATTTAAGCGCTTCACTTTACTTGGTAAGATCCAAACCTCGCCTCATTCATCTTAAGAATTCATTGATTTACCTCCTTTCTACAAAAAAAAACTTCACATCCATAATTGAATGTGAAGTCTTTGGTCGACCAGTTGACTTCGGAATTGATTATTTCTTAATAAGTATGTTAGTAGTAATAGATTTTGTAAGTCTATATTAATATCTATATTCCGATAAATCAAGTATGTTTTAAAAATATGTAATGGTCGAAATAAAGCTGACAATTAATATATTTTCTCAATTTAACATCTAAAAGTATGTTCTCCTTAAAAATCTTTAAATAAAAACAACCAAAGACCTCCCTTTTCATACCGATGGATTCTCTGGTTGTCAACTCAAAGCTATTATTCAATTAATCTTTCAAATGTTGAATCAGTGGAAAAGTAGTGAGATTAGCTGCTTTTACTATTAAAATTAGATTGTTCTCATTATTATTTATTTCCTGATTCCAGTCTCTTCCGCAATTTTTGTATATCGATCTGTTTCCTCTTTTACATCGTTTGTGAAATCATTAGAGTTTAAATAGGAAGGTGACAGCTTTATTTTTTCTAATTGCTTGATAAATTGTTCGTCATTTTCCATTTTTTGAACGGTTTGATTCCACTTTTCTACGATTTCATCAGGCGTATTAGCTGCAAACGACAAACCCGTCCACCATTTGACTGTTAAACCTTCGAAGCCTTCTTCTTTTACTGTCGGCACTTCTGGAAATAGAGGACTTCTCTCTTCCGATTGAACAGCAAGCAGTTTAATTTTACCTGCTTCTACAAGCGGAGCTAATTCCCCAACGGTATGAACCGCAAGAACGATATGTCCCCCTGCCACCTTTGCTGCAGAGTCTGATGCGCCCTCAGAGGAAACCATTGCCGTTTTCTTAAAATCTATATCTAGTGTATTAAGCCACTCAGCTACCCCGAAAGAGGAAAAACCAGCAGGACCAACACTTGCCCACGTTAACTCCGCGGGATTAGCCTTTACCCATTCTGAAAATTCCTTGAAATTTTCCCATTCCCCATCAGCCTTTACAGCATAGGCAAGTGTTCCTTCAGCAATTCTGGCTGCAAATTTGTTATCCTTGCTTGTGATTGTAGGATTTGTATTTCCTGCTTCATACATCGTTGTCGAGGAATTATTGTTAACTAATACTGTATATCCATCTGCCTTTGCCTCTTTTAACGCATATTGTGCACCGATGATTCCACCTCCGCCAGGTTTATTTGTCACAACAACTGGCTGATCCCACTCTTTGCTTACATAATCAGCAACAGCACGTGCTGCCAGATCAACACCGCCACCAGCTGCAAAAGGAACGACCAGTTCGATCTGCCTAGTAGGGTAGTCAATACTTTCACTGGATTTATCAGCCGTTGTTTTTGAATTTGCCCCGCATCCTGATAGAAATACTGTTGTTAAAAGGATACCGGCAAAGATCGATTGTAATTTTTTCATGATAAATATACCTCCTATTTATATCTTTATTATTAAGAGAATTCCATTTGTTCCCCTGTTTCTTGCATAATTCTATTTTTCGTTCTTTTCATTAAAAAGATTGAAAAAATTAAAAATACCACAGCAACTAATAGAATCGTTAATGAGATTGGTCTTTGTATAAAGATAAGTAGATTTCCTGAAGACATTTCCATTGATTGTAAAAAAGAGCTCTCTATTTTCGGTCCAAGGACAGAGCATAAAACAAATGGAATGATGGGCCATTGGTATTTATTGAATACATAACCAAAAACGCCAAAAATAATGGCAACAACTACATCAAACATACTATTTCTCACAGAATATGCACCAAGGATGCTAATTAATAGAATAATAGGAGCTAATATTCCAAAAGGAACCTCTGTCAGCTTAGCCCATAGCCCGACCAATGGCAGATTCAATACTAATAAAATGACATTCCCGATAAACATACTGGCAATAACTAGCCACACCATTTCACTATTCTGTTCAAACAGGATAGGTCCGGGTGTCAGTCCATAAATCATTAGAGCTGCTAATAGTACCGCTAATGGCGGTGATGCAGGTATTCCTAATGATAAAAGGGGAATAAACCCGCCTGAGCTTGTTGCATTATTAGCTGATTCCGGTCCTGCTACTCCTTCAATTGCTCCTTTCCCAAATTTTTCAGGATGCTTTGAGACTTTCTTTTCTAGATCATAGGATAAAAACGATGTAATCGTGGCTGAAATTCCTGGTAAAATGCCAAGGGAAAAACCAAGTAAACTTCCCCTTATAATCGGATATTTACTCGCATTAATGTCTTTTTTCGTTGGAAAAACCCCTTTAATCTTTACATGTTTCTTTGTACTGCGTTTTTCTTCTAGTCCTTTTAAGACTTCAGAGATAGCAAATAGACCAATAATCATACTAATCATTTCAAATCCGCCTGTTAGAAAGCTGAATCCATAATCGAATCTGGGCATACCGGTCGTGACGCCAATTCCAACTAAAGAGAATAGAAATCCAAATAACCCCATAATGAACGATTTTTTAAATGAGAAGCCTGTTAAATTAAACAGAACAAGCAATGCAATGAGCATTAAGGTAAAATATTCAGGCGGACCAAACTTTAAAGCTTGATCTGCTAAAATCGGAGCGAATAGAACAAGTCCTATTAATCCGATAATTCCAGCCACAAAAGACCCTATAGCAGCTATTCCAAGTGCAGCTCCAGCTCTTCCTTCCTTAGCAAGCGGATAACCATCCAACGTTGCAGGTACGGATGAAGATTCACCAGGAATATTCATTAAGATAGCTGTCGTTGATCCGCCATACATGGAGCCATAATAAATCCCGGCCATCATCATGAGTCCTTGAGCAGGATCAAGCATCGTTGTTACTGGTAATAAGACGGCAATGGCTGAAGTTGGACCTAATCCGGGAAGAACGCCAACCAGTGTCCCGAGTAATGAACCAATTAATACAATCAGCAAATTAGACGGAGTTATCACTTCACTAAGACCATTTAATAGATAAACAATTGATTCCACATAACTCCCTCCTTAAAGTGTAAAAATACCGATTGGTAACGGAGTTTTTAGCAAAATGATAAATAATAAATAAAAGACAGCTGTAATCACTCCTCCAATCAGGATCGAAATCAGCCAACGATAGTTTCCAATTAGTCTGATTAAGCTGACAGAGACTAGCAAAGTACTGATTACATAACCTACTGCTGCAATCAGAAAGCTATAGAGTAATAGGATGAAAATAGAGGCAATTAAGACTTTCCGCGTTTTTTGATTTACTAAATCAGCCTTTTTACGATCTGTTTTTCTTTCAAAAACTAAACTTATCCCAAACACCACTAGCAGAATACCAATTAATCCCGGGAAAACATGATCACCAATTAAAAGTCCCTGACCAAATGAATTCAATTTGCTAGCTTCATATAGCGATAATAAACCGAAGAGTATAGCAAAAAACCCGCCAATATTTTGTTCGTTCAAAACCTTACTTGTCATAGCTTACCTCCTTCCAATTCCTCCTTTAGAGTCTGCTCGACACTTTGTAAATGTTTCTCCATATATTCCTTTGCTTTGACCGAATCACGTTTCTTCATCATTTCAACGATCTGAGTATGCTCCTGCCAAGAGTCGTGTATTCGATCAGGAATTTTAGATGTCTCCTGCCTCACTTTATTAAAAAGGCCGGTTAAACTATTCATAATTCTGAATGCAATGGCATTATCTGATAGTTCTGCAATCTTTGTATGAAAAGTGTGATCTCTTTCGGACAATATACGATCATTCACCTTATTTTCGTTTAATAAAAGGACAGTCTCTTTTACAAACTGATAAAGCTCATCAATTTGGTTATCTGAAGCCCTTTCAACAGACCAGATGACTGCACTCGTTTCGATTAGTCTTCTTATTTCAAATAAATCAGCTAATTGATCACTTCTAATGAAATATTGATCAGTCAAATTTGCTAAATTATTCACTCCATCAGCAACAAAAGCTCCATGTCCTTGCTTTATCTCAATAAAACCAAGTGTCGAAAGAATTTTATAGGATTCTCGAATGGTATTTCGACTCACATTAAATGTTAGGGAGAGATCTCTCTCTGAGGGGAGCTTTTCCCCTGGCACTAGCTTTTGTTCTTGAATAAGTGCCTTTATTTCTTCTACGATTCTATTAGGTACGGTTGATCGATCAAACTTTAAATGTTCAAACATCGCATTTCCCTTTTTCAAAGGGATTTTCGATATGGAAACGTCTCGCTAAAAGACTTAGGTCCTTTACAACTTCAGAAGATAAGTTTATTCCCGAAGATAATTGTTTTTGATAGGATTTTTCCCTTCGTTCACCTGGATAGAAGATGGTATCTGTATCAACTTTTTTAGGAACTTCTTTTAATTCGATGAGCATATTTTTAACTAGACTTGTAAAATATTCATATGGCATGAATTTTTCGATATCAATGAGAATAAAGAAATGTCCGATGTTTGAATGTTGGTGATGATCATAATAAATGTTTTGGACATGCGGACCATATGAAGCCCCCGATAAAATACCAGTTAGGATTTCGATCGCTAGTGCCCAGCCATACCCCTTAACACCCCCTGAAGGAAGAATTGCCCCATTGATTGCTGCGGTTGGATCTTCTGTATCTAAGCCATTTTGATCGATTGCCCATCCCTTTGGTATGCTTTGCCCTTCCTTTGCTGCCTCAATGATTTTTCCTCTCGCTACTACACTTGCGGACATATCAATAATGACATTTGGCAAGTCTTTAACAGGAAAACCAAATCCGACTGGATTCGTGCCGAAAAAAGCTTTTTTACCTCCCCATGGCGGGATTCCTGACGGAGAGTTTGTCATGATGATGGACGCTAGCCCTTCATCACAAGCCATTTGACAATAATAGGATGCACACCCAAAATGATTGCTATTTCGTAATGCAACAGCTGCAATCCCTGTTTCTTTTGCAGTCTTTATTCCTTCTTTCAGCCCTGTATAGGCAACAACCTGACCCAATCCATGATCTCCATCTACAAGTAATGTCGATAAACCTGATTTTTCAATTTTGATAGAAGGAGCAGGATTTATTCTGCTCTCTTCCATTCGTTTCGAATAAATAGGTAACCTGCTGATACCATGGCTGCTAATTCCTTCAAGATCTGCTCTTACAAGAGAATCTGCAACAATTTCAGCATCCTCCGCTTTGACTCTTTGGCTTACTAAGATACTTTTTATATAGTTTTTTAATGTATCAGCTTGATAGAACGTCATAATATTATTTCCCCCTTCAAAACCTATAATGGAACGAGTGACAATGAATGTTTGCCTTGAAGGACATTTACAACCTCATCTGAAATAATCGCAGAAATTCTTTCTTGTGACTCATTCGTTAATCCAGCTATATGAGGAGTAATAGTAATCTTATGATTGTTTAATAAAGGATTGTCTAGTTTAATAGGTTCTACATCAAGCACATCCAAAAACGCGCCTGAAAGATGGCCAGCTTCCACAGATTTCAGCAAAGCTGCTTCGTCTATTATTCCTCCTCTTGATGTATTAATCACAATTGCGTTTTTCTTCATTAAATGGAATTCATCAGAACTGATTAATGATTTCGTGTCTTTTGTTAAGGGAGTATGAATACTTATAAAATCTCCCTGCTTTAGAACTTCATGAAATTCTGATTTAATAATTCCTGTTTCTACAAACGGGAATTCTTCATCCCTGACATATGGATCATATCCAATGACCGTCATTCCAAGGGCAATAGCTCTTTTCGCAAGTCTATGACCAATTTCCCCCGTTCCAATCAGCCCTAATGTTTTTCCATATACTTCATTACCTGTAAAAAGTGCCCGATTCCAATTTCCTTTGTTAACATCTTCACCTGCTTGAGATAAGGAACGAGAGGCTGTTAGAATCGCAGCCACCACATATTCAGCTACTGAAACAGAGTTTGCATGTCTAGCTGAAACCACTTTGACATCAAAGTTCTTCGCTGTAAGAAGATCAATATTATCCAGACCAACACCTAATCTGCCAATTACTTTTAAATTTTTTCCTGCTTTTATGACTTCTTTATTCACATTTGTTTGGTTTCGTACAATAAGTGCATCTGCTTCACTCATTTTCTGCAATAATTCCTGCTTGCTTTTCCATAAATCAGGGAGCAGCTCAACCTCCCCAATAGACTGTAATATTGAAATACCTGATGGATGCATCATTTCCGAAATAATTATTTTCAATACTGTTCACCTCGCTTAGGCGCTGCGATACAGCTTCGTAAGAACAAATTCTCTATGTCCAAGGCTTTCAGCAGCTGTTAATCTTCCATTTATCGTTCTAATTAACATATCGAGTAATAAATCTCCCGACTCTGTTAAGTTATATTCGCGTTTTAGCAGCCCTGTTACATCCACATCAATATGTTCACTCATTGTCTCAACTGTAATCGGATTAGCTGAGATTTTTATAACTGGTACGATTGGATTTCCGATAATATTTCCCTGTCCAGTAGGAAAAAAGTGAACAACTGCTCCCCCTGCTGCCATTAAGGTAATGCATTCAGCTGCTGCAGAAGATGTATCCATGAAATTCAAGCCTTGTTTAGTAGGTGCTACTGCTGGCTCCAAAGCATCTACAACTTGCTTTGAACCCGTTTTTTCAATATTTCCTAACGCTTTTTCTTCGATTGTTGTCAGCCCTCCTCTAATATTTCCTTCTGTCGGCTGACTCCCAAACAAATCAACACCTTTTGACGCGATTTCCTCAACATAATCGTTATAAATGCTATAAAACTTCCTTTTCACCTCATCTGACTCACAACGATCAGCAATTAAATGTTCCCCGCCTGTTAATTCAGAGGTTTCTCCAAAAATGACCGTACCGTTAGCATCAACTAATCGATCCACTACATTCCCAACTGTTGGGCAAGATCCCAAGCCTGTTGTTGTATCAGATTCACCGCATTTAATACTCACTAAAATTTCTGACAATTCAACTTCTTCACGTTGTAGTTCTGAAGCATATTGAACATATTTCTGTGCTAAACGTGATGCTTTTTCGATTGTTGCAAAATCTCCATGTCGTTCAATGGAAAACCCGGCAACAGGTTTTCCTGTCTTTTTGATTCCCTCGACGATTCTTTCTGTCCACTTCGGTTCAATTCCAATGACAATTACCGCTGCAACATTTGGATTTGAGCAATTTCCAATGATCGTTTTAAAGAACAGCTCCAGATCTGGACCGTACTGAAGGCGTCCATATGCATGCGGTATTGGTAATGTACCAGGTACAATTCTACCGACTGCTTCAGCCGCTGCATTAGAAATATCATCGACTGGCATGATGACGACATGATTGCGAACTCCTATTTTTCCATTCTCTCTTCGATAACCCCATAGTTTCTTTTCCATCTTTACCACCTCGCCGTTTTTAAATTATGAGTATGTACATAATTCCCTTGTTCAATTTGTTTTGTTGCGATGCCAATTTTTTCTTTGTATTCAATCACAAAATCGTCTTTCGAAATATCAACTAAAGCAATTTTATGACCTAAAGGGATAAAATCCTTAGAAACAGTCGTGATGATTGAATCATCCTCTAGATAAACGCCTTGTATTTCTTCCTCAGCATTGATATCTTCAATAGCTACACCTACCGAATCTCCAACATGATGCACTAAAAATTTATGTGCCAAGATCTTCCTCTCCTTTTTTACATTTCATTGACAACTCATTGGTCATACATCCTATGGTCCAACCAACGGAAACGAAAAGTATTTTTAGACAAAAAAGGCCCTGCAACGTTCAAAAAATTAATTGAACGTTACAAGGCCTTCAGTCGTCTGATCGTACCTTTATTAATCCGATTGGTTAACTATGAATAAATAGTAACGTGAGTACCCATTCCTTGTCAACAGTTTTCATTGAAAAAAATTTATATTTCTAAAAAACATATTGGTAAAGAGCAGATCTGTTTTAAATCGAAGATCCAAATCTCCTCAATGATGAACCTTCCACCTTGATAATCTTCCTTCAAGTTGAAGGAGCAGCGTATTCACAAGCATCCCCAAAGCAGATATCGTTAAGATTCCTGAATACATATAGGCTATTTGAAAGTTTTGCTGTGAGCTAATAATTAAATAGCCTAATCCGGCTTTTGCACCAATCATTTCAGCTGCAACTAATACTAAAATGGAGGAAGATGCCGCAAGCCGAATACCAACAAAGATAGTCGGAACAGCAGCTGGCAAGATCACTTTAAGAAAGAGCTTAACCGGTCTTAATGCCATAGATTTCGCTGACTTGATAAACAAAGGGTCTACATTACGAACAGCGCTTATCGTGCTGAGAAGAATTGGAAATGAGCATGCATAAATAACAACCGCTATTTTGGATGCTTCACCTATTCCAAGCAATAAGATAAAAACTGGCAGGATTGCCAACGCTGCGGTATTCCTGAAGGCTTCAAGTAAAGGATTCGCAAAATCTGAAAAGCGTTTAAACCATCCAATCGTTAAACCAAGCGGAATAGCAATAATAACCGCAATGCCAAAACCAATGATAGACCGGATGAAACTAGCTGTAATATGCTCTACCAATTGACCTGTAGCGACCAATTCCCACCAGCCAGTCAAAACAATTGATAATGGAGGAAAAAAAGCAACTTCAACTAGTCCAATCCTAGGTATAATCTCCCATAAAACAAACAATAAAATGATCGCAACCGATTTGGTAAAATAGTGAGCGGTTCCTGAAAGAAGCTTTTTAGGTATTGTTAATGCTTCTGTTTTTTTAGGTAAATGGATAATTTCTTCTGTACGAGCCATTTATGAAGCCCCCTTATCTTAAATGATTTGTTTTTCAAGCTTTTGTGCTTTATCTACTTCTGAATGCAATAATGACCAAATTCTTTGGCGATATGTTCCGAACTCAGGAAGGGACCGAATGTCTTGCTCTGATTGTAATGCATTCAAAGAAATATCGATGATTTCTTTAATTCTTCCTGGTCTTGATGTCATAACAGCTACACGCTGCCCTAAGTAAACAGCCTCATCGATTCCATGAGTGATAAACAAAATGGTTTTTCCTGTCTTTTTCCAAATACGCAATAATTCTGATTGTAATGTTTCACGTGTTTGAGCATCTAATGCAGCAAATGGTTCATCCATTAAAAGAACTTCTGGATTATACGCTAAACTTCGTGCAATGGCGATTCGTTGCTTCATTCCACCTGAAAGTTCATGAGGATACCGATCCTCAAATCCTTCTAAACCGACAAGTGCTATATATTCCTTTGCAATTCTAATCTGTTCGTTTTTTGAGTAGCCTTTTTCCTCTAAACCAAATGTCACATTTCCCAAAGCCGATAGCCAAGGAAAAAGGGCATATTGCTGAAATACTATTCCCCTATCAAGCGCAGGACCTGTTACCAGCTTTCCATCAAGTTTTATCGAGCCGGTTGTTGGAGTTGTTAATCCGCTTAGTAAATCCAACAACGTTGACTTTCCGCAGCCGCTCGGACCAACTAGCACCATAAATTCACCTGTTTTGATATCAAGATTTACATTTGAAACAGCTGTAAATTCCTCAGGAGTTGTTCCTTTTCCTCTTTTCACAGAAAATGTTTTTGTTACGTTTTCTATTTCAATTTTTACACTCATCACTAAATCAGACTCCTTTCATGTTTGATATAGCATATCTCCAGTTATTTGCTGTAAGGATTGTATTCATTTGTAAAAATATCATTTGGTGTAAGCTTACCTTTCTTTAAGAATCCATCATTCTCCAACCAGTCAATCCAAACTTGAAACTCTTTTTCCAAGATCTGCCCGCCTTCTGATTCAATTCCTACACTTTTCCAATAAGGGATTAATTCAGCATCTTCGTTCCGATTACGTTTCTCAATGATTGTCTTCATCCGTTCTCTTACCTCTTCAAAAGGTGTATTTCTAGCCCATTCAATGGCTTTTGCTGTACCTTCCACAAACTTAGCAACAGTATTTGGATTTTTCTTAATAAAATCATCCCTAAAAACCAGACTTCCGGCTGTAAAGGATCCAAATAAATCAGTGTCCTTAAATAATGGACGGATCCCTCCCCGTTCCAAGGCTTTATCTTGAAGCACTCCTCCAAGTGTTGTCGCATCTAGTTGACCTGAACGTAATGCCTGTTCACCACTGGCAGGGGGAATAACAACTAAGGAAACCTCATCAATTTCTTTTTCTGTTAATCCCTCTCTGCGTAAATACTCAATAATGGCAAATTCATGGTGGGCACCTAGCGTATTTACACCAATCTTTTTCCCAATAAGGTCTTTTGCTGTCTTAATCGGACTGTCTTCTAATACATAGTAACCATTAAAAGTTTGTTCATCAGACCCATAATAGCCAATGACGGAAGTAATGGGGGCGCCTGCTTCTTTTAACTTGATAATCGCTCCATTGAATGCTCCTCCGAAATCAATGCTATTACTAACAGTTGCTTGAATATTCTCCGGACCGCTTGTCGAGTTGCCCGTCCATTCAAGTTTTAAGGGATCTAAATAGCCTAAATCCTCTGCTAATTCCCAAAAGGTAACTTGCCCAGCTGAACCTGAATAACGTAATGTAGCGACCTCAAGCTTATTTTCACCAGTACCTTTATCCTTTTCTGCTGCAGTGCTGCTTGATTCAGCACTGCAGCCAAATAATACAAGTATTAATAAGAGTGTATATACACTTAATCCAGTAACTTTCATCAATGAATTCACAAGCTTATCTCCTCTCAATTTCAAAAATTGCAACTTATTATTGTTTAACCTATATGAATAGTCGGATTAAACTTATGAATGAATACTCTTTTCATAAACATTATGGATATGAAAAGATGAAAGCGGACGCTTTAGTCCGAGATGCTCTCTCAACGTATTTCCAGTATACTCTGTACGGAACAACCCGCGTTTTTGCAATTCAGGAATCACCAATTCAACAAAATCCTCCAAGCCTCCAGGCAGATATGGCGGCATAATGTTAAAACCATCAGCTGCTTCATTTTCAAACCATTCCTGCAATTGATCTGCTATTTGGACAGGAGTTCCTTTAATTTCTCTGTGTCCCCTTGCACCTGCTATGTGTTGATATAATTGACGAATCGTCAATTGTTCCCTGTCAGCTATATCCTTAAGTAGCTGGAACCGGCTTTTTCCGCCATTAATTTCTGAAATATTAGGCAAATCTGGAAGCGGTCCATCAACTGGATAGGATGATAGATCATAGCTTATTAGGGCAGATAACAATCCGACACCAGCCTTTTCCGGTATTAATTCTTTTAATAATGCCTGTTTTTCATTTGCTTCTTCCTCTGTGCGCCCCACAATCGGAAAAACCCCTGGCATGATTTTTAACTCATCGTGGGATCTCCCGTATTTTGCTAATCTCCCTTTTACATTTTTGTAAAACGTCTGAGCTTCCTCTAACGTTTGCCATGCAGTAAAAATGACTTCTGCAGTTTTCGCTGCTAGCTCTTTTCCCGCTTCAGAAGATCCAGCCTGAATAATCACTGGATGTCCTTGCACAGGTCTCGATACATTTAATGGTCCTTTTACAGAAAACCAATTTCCTTGATGATTGATTTCATGCACCTTGCTTGGATCTGCAAATCTGCCTGAATCTCTATCGATTAGCAGTGCATCGTCCTCCCAGCTGTCCCATAGCTTTTTCACGACATCAACGAATTCTTCTGCACGTTCATAACGGGATGCATGTTTAAGGTGTTCATTCTTATTAAAATTTAACGCTTCAGCATTTTGTGAGGATGTTACGACATTCCAAGCCGCACGTCCTCCGCTTAAATGGTCAAGTGAAGCAAATTTTCTGGCAACGTGAAAGGGTTCATTGTATGTTGTGGAAACTGTGGCTGTCAGCCCAATTTTACTTGTAACTGCTGATATAGCTGACAGTAATGTTAGTGGTTCAGGTCTAACTGTTACCGTATGCTCAATAGCTGACTCAAGCCGATCATTAATGGCATATCCGTCGGCAAAAAAGATCATATCAAACTTTCCTTTTTCTGCTGTTTCAGCAAGGCGTTTGTACAAATGGAATTGTTGGACATCTTCTGCGGCACTTTCCGGATGCCTCCAGGATGCCACATGATGACCAGGAATCATGAAAAATGCTCCAAGTTTCATTTGCCGTTTTGACTTACTCATCTATGACACTCTCCTCTAACATTTTCTTAAATTAACATATTAAAAAATAAAGGCCCTTCCAAATATGGAGGAGCCTTCGGTTGACCGATCAGCCTTAACGATCCTATTTACCTTTGAGATTGTAAAAACAAATCTTCGCCCTTATTTTTGAACACTTTTCTTTCCGTCAATACTCACTGGAATTTCTCCCTGTAATGTTACCCGTCTCATTACTCGGTGGCTTTCGCCGTAATCATTTATCGCATAATGCTGTGTTGCCCGGTTATCCCAAAATGCAACATCGCCTTCTTGCCAATGCCAGCGAACAGTGTTTTCAAGCTCTGTCACATATTCCTGCAGCAAAGAAAAAATATGATGGGATGCTGATGATGATAAACCTAATATTCTTTTAACAAAATGTCCTAAAACTAATGTTTTTTCTCCTGTTTCAGGGTGTACTCTTACGACTGGATGTTCTGTTTCATATAATGTTGAAACAAAGACATTTTTATGTCGATCAAGATCTTCTTCTGAAACATTTGGGCGTCTGGAGGCATAATCATAGTCATTTGTATGTAGTGCCCAAAGTGAATTTGCTAAATCCTTTAATTCCTTTGGAAGTCGATTATAAGCTGATGTTGTATTCGCCCAGACTGTGTCTCCGCCTGCAGCAGGCACTTTTACAGCACGTAAAATGGAGGCTTTCGGATAGGCTTGTGTGAACGTAACATCTGTATGCCAGGAATCTGCTCTTCCCCCTTTATTGGAATCTAGTTCTAATAAATACTTCGTATTTTCTTTAACTGGAACGGTAGGATGTGAGATCGGTTCGCCAAAAAGCTTGGCAAATGCCTCCTGCTCCTGATCAGTAAGATGATTTTGGTCTCTAAAAAAGATCACCTTATATTTTAATATAGCTTCTTTAATAAAATGGATCGAATCAGTGTCTAAATTCCCCGATAATTGGATCCCCTTCACTTCAGCACCAATACGACCAGCAATCGGTTGAATCTCAATATTTTTTACCTGTTTAGAAGATTCTCTTAGTAAACTCATTCCTTTTCCTCCTCTTTAGTAAGCTACAATCAACATATAGATAAAAACCGTACTGCGAATTCACCTCCTTATAAGAACATGAGGTGTTTCCAGTAGACTGGTCAACATAATAACGTTTTATATACTTAAATACCTATTTGATTAGTAGGATATATAAGTGGAAAATTGGTTGGCAGATTCATAACATAATTTTGGCTTAGCTGCCTGCTTATCGAAAAGTTGGATCCAGACACAATTTCTTAAACAAAAAGGCTCTTGTCTTTTTAAGATCTAAAAAGAACAAGAGCCTCTAGTAAACTAGTCGGTCACAACTGTATTTCATTTATTAGATTCATATTACCATAGTAATTCCGAGTTTTCAAGTAAATTTTATAGGATTTTATTTTATTTTATTAGGCTCCCCTATCGATCAAGTTTGCTTCCTTCAGGTTTTTCTGAATAAATGTATGAGTTTTCATGATGATTTTCTCTTTGTCATGATCCATAGAGGCAACATGGTAGGAGTGATACAAGATAACTGCCTCTTTTTTTGCAGAAGCTATATTCACTAAAATATAATCCGTGTTTTGCGGTGGGACAACATGATCTTCTGCCGATTTAAAGCACAAGATGGAATTTGTTATGTTTGGAAGAATCTTTGGTGTTTTTCCCATTAATGTTTGAAGTTCATGAATAGATTGAATAGGAACCTTGTTGTAGGTGATTTCACGAATACCTTTTGATTTAATATCTGGTGCTGATTCTGAAAGGTATCTAGGACTTGATTTGCCAATCCATTGATCATAATTCGGTACGGTTAAAGCAGGATTAATTAGGACTAATCCTCTTATATCCTTATATTTATTTGCCAGCCAGAGTGCTAGAGTTCCTCCCATGGATTGCCCAATAATAAAGATCGTTGTGCAGTGTTCTTTTAAGTGCAAATAACCTTTTTCGAGATCAGAAAACCAATCCATATGTGTTGAGTGTTCCAAATCTTTATAATGAGTACCATGGCCTTTCAACCTAGGGGCATACACTGTATAACCAAGTTCTGACCATTTCTCTCCTAAAAAATGCACACTTTGGGGAGTCCCCATAAATCCATGTGATAATAAGAGACCAACCTTATTTCCTTTTATATAGAACTCTTCTGCTCCTTCAATGACAGGATATGTTTCTCTCATCTCAATTCCTCCTTGCAAGTATTCTAATAATTTGATGCTGCAAATACGTTTTTCTCTTTTTTAGCAAAGACATTTCATCATGTTTTACGTAAGCCCAAGGAGTTTAAATCGTTGTTCTGCATAGGAAATATCCATCTTAATGTGCTCTGTTAATAAGTCTAAAGTTTCAAATTTTTTTTCATCCCTTATTTTAAATAGGATATTACATCCTAACTTTTCACCATAAATATCTTCTTGAAAATTCAATAAGTATATTTCAAACGTCTTCCGTAGATTAGATTCATCAGTTGGCTTTACTCCAATATTCATAACACCTAAATGAAATGAATCTTTTACCCTGACTATTACTCCATATACTCCCTTTTTCAACCAATTCATATTGACATCAATATTTGCAGTAGGAAATCCTAATTTTCTTCCTAGTTGTCTTCCCTTTACAACGGTTCCAAGAATAATTGGTGCTTCCTCAAGTGTTGATTGTAAGGACTCTCTTCCCAAAATAAGACCTCCATTTCGTATTGCTCTTTCTTCATAGAAAAAGGCCAACTATCGTGACATAGTTTGGCCTTTGGTTATCCAATCGACTGTTTACTTTTGATTACGTGATCAAACTCAGCTTCAATCTCTGATAAAGTTAATTCATATAGATGCTGATCGTTTTTTTTATAAATTCCTAAATCCAGCAGTTTATTTATTAGTTTTTCTTTTCTGCGGAAGACTACATAAAGTAGCTGGGTCATTTCTTTTACCTCCCTATTTATTCATTAAAGCAATTTCCGGGTTGAATTTGGAACAAAAATACTAGTGGCATTCTCTATATAAAATCCCTAATTGCTAATTAATTCTTTTTGAATAAAAATCCATTTTGAATAAGCTTCATTAAAATAGTCTTTAAAAATAGTAGAGAAATTATAGTAAACTTCATTCTTGCATGTCTTTGCTTCAGTGATGACGATCGGCACAATGTTTTTGCCTTTTAATTCTTCCTTCGATATAAATTTGAACATGGCATTGATCAACCATAATAATGGTTTATTCCAGGCTTGAAAAACGACATAGATTTGATTTGATGCTTCAACTTGTTTTTTAAACAGTCTGACTTTTGGATGTCCATATTGATGATCAAACAATACATCTAGGTGAAAACTTTTAGGTGAGATCAATTCCGTTTTTATCCCTTGTGTTCTGATATTATGGTTGATTAGGTTCATTATTTGTGTATCTACAGAATAATCTGATATTAATAATGTATTTGTCATTTTTGACCTCCTCATCGAATTGAGTTATCAAATGTTTCTAAAATTTTTTAAACTCTAATGGAACTCCCTGCCAAAATTAATACAAAAAGGCCTAACCTTTAATGAGGTTAGGCCTTCGTTTGTGCGATCGGCTATTTCTTATTCCTATTATAAACCCCATTATTCCTACCTGTCAACTAGAGTATGAAGAATTTTATCAAAAAATAGGAGTTTAGATGAGAAATGGTTTGTTTTCCTTCAATTCATATATTTACATAGATTCGTTTTGCTTTATTTAGCAATCCTCATTCTGTTTTAAGATATTTAGATCAGTCTTCATGTATCCAAACAGCCATCTGCCCTTGTTCCCTATTATCCCATAAAAAATACGGAACAGCTGTCAACGGAAACAGTTTTGGCTTTGCCCTGTCCGATTTATATAGACTGCATTCTTCATCAATTAAAACATTGGCTTCACCAGTAATTTTAACAATTCCACCTAAAAGGTCTGCATCATAACTAGCATTTAGAGCGGTGTTTTTTGGAAGAATGACAGATTGCAAGGATGAAACATTATCAGTTGATTCTAAACAATAGACAATTGGTCCTCTTTGAATCGCTGTATGTTTGATGTTCTGCCTTACATTTGGATGTGAAAAATAACGTTCTGCCGGCATGGGCATTTCCAGCTCGATCTGGTCGTTTTGTTTCCACTCCTTTTCAATGGTCGTGTAACCCTTGTTCATATTTTTGAAATGATCGAATTTTTCTCCATTCACCAAGACCGAGGCATTTTTACACCACCCAGGGATTCGCAGCTTTAAGGCAAACGTTTCCGGTTTATTTAGCTCAAGTTGTATCTTTACGTTTCCGTTCCATGGATAGTTTGTTTCCTGTTGTAAGGTAATGTCTTGCCCTTTCAGATGGAACCTGCCCTTTCCTTGAATAAATAAATGGGTAACGATTTCATTTTCACCTTGTGAATAAACATATTCTCCTAATGAGGCAAATAATCGAGCAATATTTGGCGGACAGCAGGCACAGCCAAACCATTCACTTCGATGTGTTTCTCCAAGGCTTGCTAGTGGATTGGCATAAAAGAATTTTTTGCCATCCTGGGAAATTCCGCTTAACACGCCATTATATAACGCCCTTTCAAGGGCATCAGCATATTTTCCATCACAGCCCAGCTGCAAAAGCCGATGATTCCAAAAAACCACGGCAACTGACGCACAGGTTTCGGCATATGCTGTTTCATTTGGCAAGTCATAATCAAATGTAAATCCCTCATTATTTCTTGTTGAGCCTATTCCGCCTGTTATGTACATGTTTTTGTTGTGAAGGGCATCCCATAAGCGTTCGCAAGCTTTTAACAAGGATTCATCGCCCAGCTCGCCTGCCAAATCTGTCATGGCACAGTACATATAAAGTGCCCTTACTGCATGGCCAACCACTTCTGATTGCTCTCTTACAGGTTTATGTGACTGATTATAGGCATTGATATCCTGGTGAGTATTCATAAACTCATCGAAAAATCCCGGCATCTTCTTTTTTTCTTTATTAAAATAATGAGGATGTTTACCGCGTTCATCAATGAAATACTGACTTAGGCGTAAATATCTCTCATTCTCTGTGACTCTGTACAGCTTAACTAACGCCAGTTCAATTTCCTGATGACCGCAATAACCCTTTCGCTTACCTTCCTCTGGGCCGAACACCGTGTCAATATAATCGGCATAGCGGCAAATGGCATCAAATAACTGTCTTTTTTTGGTCGCTTTAAAATGGGCGACCCCAGCCTCGATCAAATGACCTGCACAATATAATTCATGTGCATCTCGTAAATCCTTCCATCTTTTTTCAGGCTCCCCTACGGTGAAATAAACATTTAAGTAACCATCAGGCTGCTGGGCAGAGACGATCATGTTAATGACTTTATCTAATAAAGCGTCCAGTGCAGGATCAGGGTTTGTAGCAAGACTGTAGCTTGCAGCTTCCACCCATTTTGCTACATCTGAATCCCAAAAAAAATGTGGTTTTGGTTCCATTCCCGGCTTCCAGTCCAGACGAAAGGCATCTATCCGTCCTGTTTTTTTACATTGCTCATACTGATAAGGAATGGTTTTTTCACGATTGATCCTGATTTTTGGCGTCCAAAATTGATCCTCAATGGTTACATCTGTAAATGAGATAGGTGTTAACATGTTCGTTACTTTTGTTTTCATTTTATTTACCTCCTATACTTAATCAATAACTAAAAAAGATGATAAAAAGCATTTCATTTGTTGACATCAGCCATTTAGCTGTTTAAAAAAACGTATAAAAAAATGATGACCCAGGTTTCATTTCAGGGTCATCAGTATATGTTTCTGTATTTTTCCTACTTTTCCTTCTTATTAGACTCCAAATCTCTTTTTAGCCACCTGATTAATTCTTGTTCTCGTTCTTTGTTTCGTTCTCTTGATTTATCCTCTGACCAATCAAAAAATCCTTCTCCATTTTTTTGACCGTATTTCCCTTCATCGACAAGTGTTCTCATTGTGTGTAAGGATTGCTGATGAGTGCTTAAGTCTGGAAATAGATAAGATGAAATCATATCAAATACATCAAGCCCTCCCATATCAGCTGTCATAAAAGGTCCTGTCACAGCCAGTCTGCGTCCGATGCTATAGCGAACAGCTTGATCAATATCTTCCATAGTCGCTGCTCCCTGTTCCAGAATATATTGTGCCTCACGGAATAGAGCGTATTGAAGACGATTGACGATCGAACCGAGAATATCTTTTTGAACTAGAATTGGCTTTTTATTCATATCCTTTAGTAATTGCATGGCTCTCTCAACCGTTTCATTGGACGTTTGTTCTCCGCGAATGACCTCAACAAGAGGAATCAAATGACCAGGGTTCCAAAAGTGTGTAACCAATGTTCTTTCTGGATGAACTAATAAGGCAGCAATCTCAGTTGGACTAAGCCCCGATGTATTACTAGCAATAATGACATCTGAAGCACACAATTCTTCTAATCTTTGAAACATTCTTTGTTTTAATTCTACCTTTTCTGGAATACATTCAATAATAAAGGTTGCTTTATTTACACATTTTTCCAGAGAGCTATCAAACTCAATAGAAGATTGTACCTTTTCAGCATCTTCTTTCCTGATGACATCATGGTCGCTTAGGACATTTACTTTTTCAGCAACTCCTTTTTTGCCGTGCTCTATATCTTGTTCGCTCACACCCCATACTTTTACATGGAATCCTGCAATTGCAGCAGACAGAGCAATTGAATGCCCCATCGTGCCCGATCCAATTATGGCTACTTTTTCTTGAGAAAAAATCATATTGCTGTCCAACCTCCATCCACTTTGATTGTTTCCCCTGTAATAAAACGGGCCATATCTGATACTAGAAAAACAACTGCTCCTGTAATATCGGATACCTCTGCCAATTTTCCTAATGGAATCCGATTTAAAACATCGTTATAAAATCCCTCATCCTCAAACATATTTCTCGTAAATTCTGTCTCAACAAAAGTTGGCGCCACAGCATTAACCTTTACATTAGACGAAGCCCATTCAATAGCCAATGCTTTCGTCAACTGAACCGAGCCTCCTTTACTTGAGCAATAGGCTGCCCGCTTATAATATCCGACAAAGGCCATTTGTGAGACAATATTAATGATTCGTCCTCCGCCATTTTCACCATATGATCTGCTGCTCGCTGTGAACAAAAAAAAGTTCCTTTTAAATTTGTATCCAATACCTGGTCCCAATCTTCTTCAGTGACCTCCAATGCAGGCTTAGCAATATTAATTCCTGCATTGTTAATTAGGATATCCAGACCATTTAAAATGGAAATGGATTCATCCACCATTTGATAGATACTTTTCACGTCTTTCACATCAGCTGTTACATAATAAGAACGGGGATGAATTTCTTTTAACTCACTCACTGCCTCTTCCAGATCCTTTTTATTCCTTCCAGTTATCATAAGATCTGCACCAAGTTCCGCAAAAGTCATGGCGATATTTTTTCCAATCCCTTTACTGCCGCCGGTTATCAATACTTTTTTCCCCTTCAATTCACTAAAATTTTTCATCATTACCCTCCCTTAAGTCTCTCCATAAGACGTTTCATTTGTATTGTTTTTAGATTCATATTCCCATCACCTATGCTTGAAATGAATCTTCAGTAATTACAGCGCTTACAAAATAATGAATACATATTACATGCCGAAGATAACAGACCGCGTAATTGAATGCGTATTCAAAATTAGATTTGGTAATAGAATAGTAGAAATGATTTTACTTGTCAACCATTCTTATATATGTTCAAATAATATAGGCGAAATTAAAAAGTGCTTTTTGCAAGAATAAAGGATGCGCTAATCTTTAAACAAACGCAGACGCATCACAGTGCTAAACCTATTAGAATAAACTCCCCACAACTATTTCAATTATTTTAAAAGACCAATTTAATGCCTTATGGTAAGAAGCAAATACATAAATATATGAATCTAGTATAATGAGAGCAAGTTAAAATATAACTAAGTATTATTTATACAAGCATTGTGGAAAAATCTATTAAATGCATATCAGCGGTGACTATGTGTTCGGAACATCTTTTTGCAAATTAGAGAGTGAAAGCAATTGTTTTTCCACTCTCTATATTAAAAGAATATAGTGACTCCTTAATGAACAAGTCATTTAGCTGTTGGTCGTAAGGAATCAAAAACATATTCAACATCAAAAAAATATTCTAATACATCGTTTTTTCTAGTTAACGCTTCACGCATCCTCAACCCATCAACATTAATTCTTGCTTGCCGAAAGTAATCATTCCCTAATTGTGACCAGGAAACCTTTGATGCGTCCACATTAGCAAAATAATCGAAGCCCTGACTTTTCAAAAAGTTATATTTATCGTTTGAGTACTGCCTCCAATCTCCAATATCACTTCCAAAAGCGAAAATAATCGTGTTAGTCGGTCCGACAATTGGTTCAACTTCTTTTTTCCATTTGAGCGTATCTTTTTTTAAATGATCCAAGGAAACATTTTTTGCATTAAGATGCCCCCAGGTATGAGAGGCGAATGTCCAGCCTTTTTGTTTCATCCTTTCAGCTACTTTTTTCGCTTGCTGTTGATCCTTAAGAATGTTTTGGTTTGGTTTTATACTGTTTTCACCATAGGTACTCTCTGACGTTCTATAACCAAGCACTCCGTTATATCCGGTTAACGCAATGATCCCTTTAGCTCCCTTGTAAGAAAAATCAGGATGTTGATCAATAAATTCATCCACAATGGGAACTAGATCATACGCTCCTTGTACGACTTCACCTTTTTCGTTTACATAGGTATTTGTGACATTTCCGTTGGAATCAATTGTTAAATTTTTGGCAAATCCGTCATTTTCCATGTATTCATAATAGCTAACATCATCTTGTGACAATACCAATGGCTTTTTATCCGGCGGCAAATGAATATCCTGATAAACCATGTTCTTCTGTTTGTCCTGTTTAGCAATATCCTCTAAATTCACAAGGACATAACCTTTCTCATATAATTGATTTAAAATCTTTTTAAATTCATTTACAGTCACCATGTAGTCTAGATAACCCTGGGACATATCATTGCTGTCATCAAATGCCTTTGAGGGGTTAACTAGCAATGAATGAAAGAATAAATGAGGAATCTTGCTATTGTCTGGCCACGTCACAAGACTTTTCTTTTGATTTTCATATATAGTAATAGCACTTTGAATGTCTTCATCCTCGTTAATCCCTGATTGTTTTAATAGTGTTATAGCATTTTGATAGTCATATTGGCGTGCTGAAATGTTAGCTTTTGTTAATAGCTGTTCTTTTTGATGTTCTTCCTGCTGTTCTTCCTGCTGTTCTTCCTGTTGTTCTTCTTGTTGTTCTTCTTGTTTTTTCTTAATTGGTGAATCAGTTTTCATGGATTTTTCGGTCACATTGGACGAACAGCCAGCAATAAGGATGAGTATGAGAAATAAAATAGTTGTTTCTTTCAACCTGATTTTAATTGTTGATTCGTATGTATTCAATTTCCTACCTTCCATTTTTGCTTCTCCCTTCCTAATTCTACCTCTTATTCTAGCAAAAACGTTCATAAAGGAGAAAGCCATCCAACCAACCATAACGACTTTTATCTACTGTTTTTAATAGTTTTAGCAAAAACAACTTGTGAATATTTGATTTATCGTTGATATGTCAAAAAAGAGTTCCTTTTTGTTCGAACCTTCTACACATTGAGTCTGGGATATTGTTTATTCAATAAAAGATTCATTATCCCTTTTTTTAACAGCATTGTTAGTACTAAAGAAACAGCGGTGTCAAAATCAAAGGAAGGTTACCTTAGAATAAGGGGATTTTCCTTTTAATACGCTTTCATAATTATTACATCCATATATATTTAGAAAACTTCTTTTTCCCTAGTAGGAAATCTGTTCCTTGACAATCTTAATCATATTGAACAATTTAATCAATTTCTGATTGGATAAAGTGAAGATAGCTTTATAAAAATGATTAGTAACGCCTTTATGAATAAAGACAATAAAAAACACGATAGGCAACTACCTATTGTGTTTCACTAATCATGATCTTCTACTGAAACCGCAAGTAAACAGTCTTTGAAATTTCATGTACTCGTACATGATTGCCGCTTTTCTTCCCTTTTCTGTACGATTATTGATTTTTGAACGCAAACAATTTAAAAATTCTTGATCGCATTGACAAATTGAGCTCCCTCTGCTTAAACATCGATCATGCTTGAAACAACAAGCATCAACATCATTAATCGGGGCACCAGGTCCGCTGCAGCCAGGACCACACCATCTATAGCCTGGAAATACACATAACCCTGGCTTCCATTTCCGCGTTGACATTCTTTCCACATCTCCTTCCTACATTTATGTATATGAACATTTCAAGGAAGGAGCTTGTTTAAATACCTAAATTAATGAGATTTTACAGTTTATCTATCGTTATTTTCTTCAATAATTTTAAAGAAATTTGGTTTCCTTTATCTAAGATCATCACTTTGATAATTCCTCAAAAGCTCTTTCATTGATTCAATAATATCAAGCGGCATGACTCCAAAATTGGATAGTTGTTTTCCTTTTTCCTCTCCACCCTTTGCGTGAAGGAAGCTTGCTGAAATTAGCGCATTTTCCGGTTTCGCCCCTTGCGCTAAAAAGGATGCGATCAATCCTGTTAAAATATCGCCGCTTCCTCCTTTTCCAAGAGCATCATGACCGTGTGGATTAATAAATACCTCTCCTGATGGTGAAGCGATAATCGTTCTATGTCCTTTTAAGAGCAAGAAGACCTTATACTCCCGAGCAAAATCAAGTGCTGTTTCAAGTCGACTTTCCTCGATTTCTTTAACGGTTTTTTTGCTTAGCGTTGCCATCTCGCCAGGATGAGGAGTTAAAACAACTGGTCCTTTATAATGGCGGAGCACGTCCAACTCATTACGAAGGAAATAAAGGGCATCCGCATCAATGACAACCGGCTGACCTGTTAAAGCTGACAACAATGACTTTAACCATCCCTCTCCGCCAGCAAAACGGCTCATCCCGGGTCCTACTGCCACACAATCAAACTGCCCTAGCCGTGATGTTAACTCATGGATAGACTCTTCTGACAGATGCCCTTCCTTGTCAGGCAATGGAAGAAACAGTGATTCAGGATTTTGGGCTGCTGCCATCGGATAAATGATTTCAGGAATTCCCAAAGTTACTAAACCTGCTCCGCTGTTTAGTACAGCTTTTGCCGTAAAAATAGGTGCCCCAACATATTGTCTTGACCCACCAATGACTAATACATGGCCAAACGTCCCCTTATGTCCGTTTGGAACTCGTTTTGGGAGAGTGTTTTTTACCAGTTCATCCGTTATCACTCGTGGAAGCTGGAGCTTGAGTTCATCAACAATGGAAGGAGGAACAGAAATATCAACTGCCTTCCATTCTCCTACGTGGAGCGGCCCTTCCTGTAAGAAAAAGCCTTTTTTCGGATAAACAAACGTTACGGTCTTATCCGCTTTAATTGCCAGCCCCTCTGCTTTTCCATCATCGCTGTTCACGCCTGAAGGGATGTCAACCGAAATCACAGTTTGCTCTTTCTTCTTTTGATTGACCATTTCAATGACAGTTCGGAAGGGTTCCCTAATCTCTCCTTTAGCGCCCGTTCCCAGCAGGGCATCAACGATGATGTCAGATTCCTTTAATGTGCTCTCCAGCAATTCCCTTTCCTTTTCGTGCCATTCGCTGTATGGTAATCCACGATTTTTGTATACTTGAAAATGGATTTTCGCATCCCCTTTTAGCTTTTCGGGCTTTACTAATAAAAATAAGGATGGTTCAATCCCTAAATCAAACAGCTTCCTGGCAATAACAATACCGTCTCCCCCGTTATTCCCTCCTCCGCAAAGGATTGAAACTTTTGACCGTTTGGAAGGAGCAACAGCCATAATTTCTTCCAGAACCTTTGCCCCTGCATTCTCCATTAATACTGCTCCCGGAAGGCCTATTGTCTCTATCGTATATTGATCCAATTGCTGCATTTCCTTTTGTCCAGCGGCAAACATCAAAATCCCTCCCTTTATAAATTTCATTTTAACTGAATGTTCACTCCCCTAACAAATCAGACAAAGAAATGCGGCCTTTAATAGCTGTTTTAGACCAAAGCAGCAATAAATAACATTTATATATAAGTTTTAGCAAATATATCTCAAAGTGATATTGGTTTTATCTCACTTTGAGATATATAATACTATTAAGAAATAATACAGTGGTGTTTACAGAATGTAGTTACTTTACTACTTCTCAAAATATAAGGGGGATTTATAATGAGCCAACTAGCAAGAGATAGCAAAGTCAAGCAATTATTAGACAAACAAAAATTCAATGAAAAAGAAATTGCTAAAATGACAGATTCACAGATTGAATATTATCACTGGCTCTATTTTGTAGATTCTTGCTATGATTATATGTAATTTAAAAATGAAATGATAAAAATACAGCTTTTGTACACAGTACAAAAGCTTTTTATTTTTAAATCGAACATTGTGCACAAAATTGCAGAATCTCCTGATAGTAAAAAAGAAGATTCTGCTTGTTATCATATGATTACTAAACATGATTCAAATTACTTGAAAATCTTAATTCATATAGCGATATTCCATCAAACTATTCAAAATTGAAACTTCCTGTAATAATTCCTCTCCAACATTCGTTTCTAGTACCTTTTTTCTTTCAAGTTCTTTATCAACAATTCTTTTCACTGATAATACATCTGTTCCGTTTAAGAGAACATCATCCTTTGAATTAAAATGTTGGTGGGCGACAAGCTGCATACCGAAGGAATTGTATAATAACGTGTAACCAGCAATACCTGTTGTTTTTTGATAAGCCTTCGAGAATCCGCCGTCAATAACAATCATTTTTCCTTTTGCCTTAATTGGATTTTCTCCTTCAATTTCCTTTACAGGTGTATGGCCATTTATGATATGACCTTGTTCAGGGTCAAGATCAAATTCTGCTAGAATTTTACGGCATGTTTCCTCATTTTCACGCAAGTGGTAATATGGGTTCTTTTTTTCTTTATGGGTTGCCTTATCCTTAATAAAATACCTTTCAAAGGTGGTCATTGCTCTTTTGCCAAAGAGTGATGAGTATTCTCCTGTCCATAAATACCAGACCATATCTGTTGCAAGATCATCTGTCTCTTCAGGATGTGCAAAAGAATAGCGTAAATAATGTTCAAACACATCAAGTAATTCACGACCTGCATAGGTTTTACCTTCAATGATCATTTTTTCCATATTTCCTTCTTCATCTAAAGGAATACACCCATGTATTAAAAGATTACCATTATATTTTAAATAAAGACTGCCTTTTTTCATAAGGAAATTCATATGTCTAGCTAACTTTTCGGAATGCTGAACGGAAAATAACAGCTTTTCCATTACTTGCTCTTCTTCCTCTAATAGCTGATCAGGCTGCTCGGGATTAATCGTTGCAAAGCACGCATTTTCTAGAGGATATGTTTTCCCCTGAATCGTGATTTCATTTTTGTCATAATCAACTTTCTCAAGTAAAAGCCTTTCTGACATATTAAAGTTCGGGCGTCGTTTTATAATAGGACTTTCCAGCTTGAACTGAATCATTGCAATTGCTTGATGAATTTTGGTAATTTGTAATCGCTCATCCTCAGAGATCTTGTCGTCTGATTGGATTTTTGGTCTAAAGGGTGGGTTGTCTCCATAATATTTCTCCGCCAAATTAAGAAGCGGTCTAAGATTAATGCCATACACATCTTCAATAATATCCAAATTGTTGTAGCGTGCACAAATCCGAATAATATTTGCAAGACAAACCTTTGAACCAGCAAAAGCACCGATCCATAGAACATCATGATTTCCCCATTGAATATCAACAGAATGATAATTTATTAGAGCTTCCATAATTTTATCTGGCTCTGGACCCCGGTCATAAATATCTCCAACCACGTGTAGATGATCAACAACCAATCTCTGAGTCGTATATGCAAGACCGATTATAAGCTTATCAGCTTGTCCCAAGGTAATAATTTGCTGGACAATCTTTGAATAATAAGGTTCTTTAAAATTCGTAAATTCATCCGTTTTGTATAATAGCTCCTCAATAATATAAACAAATTGATTAGGTAATGCTTTTCGCAATTTCGAGCGTGTATATTTAGAGGAGGCATAAGAAATAAGCTTAATCATACGCTCAATGATTACGGTGTACCATTGGTGTAATTCTTTTTCATTGTCAAAATTATTCTTAATTAACTTAATTTTCTCTTCAGGATAATAAACTAAGGTTGAAAATTCTTTAATTTCTTTTTCAGTTAATACCTTTTTATAAATGTCTTCAATTTTCTCTTTGACCTTCCCAGATCCATTCCTCAACACATGTTGAAAGGCTTGATACTCCCCGTGTAAATCACTGACAAAATGTTCTGTCCCTTTTGGTAGGTTTAGAATGGCTTCTAGATTAATAATTTCTGTAACCACTTTTTCTTCACTATCATAGATTTGGGCCAGTAAATCTAGGTGTTTTTTGTTCAAAACCTTGTATCCCCTTTCAATACTCATCAAAATTTTTCATCTACATGATAACACTAAATATTTACATTATAAAAGAAAACTTACATTTTCATTATAACTAAACTCATATTTTTATTGTCTTTGTTTGCGATTCCAAAGGACATTTCCTCTTCATCATAATTGTAAAAAGAATAATAGGCTACTTATTGACAGGGGAAACTGCATCAGAAAAGTCTAAAGTAACAATAAATACCTGTGGAAACAGTTGAATAAATTAGAAATATTAGAATAATTGCTATTTTAATGGTCATATAGAAAATGGTCAATAGGAAAAGGGACATCTAAATGAGAATGATCTTCGCTTACATATTTCGAAGAGGGTTTACATCAAAGATTCATACATGCTTCATGCGATAGTAGGATCTGCTAATGGTAACTTTCTGAATGAATGAAGGCTGTATCAAATGAACAATTCCATTTTGATACAGCCTCGATATAATTTTTATTTTGGGGATCCATAAAGTGAATCCTTTCTCCTTCATTATAAGTTGTATCAGCCTGTTTTGGAAGGCAGAGAATTATTCAGCGAGTTAAGCCCTTTGTTTTTTAATAAACGTTTCACTGAAAAGGTGAACACTAGTAATGAAAACGCAACAGAAACGGCACTGACCGTGAACAACACCTGATAGCTAGTTTGCTGTGATATCCACCCTAGAATCATTGCACCAAGCCCAATTCCAAGGTCAGTAGCAGTCGAAAAAGAAGCATTGGCTACACCTGTTCGGTCTGGAAGAACAAGACGGATCGTTGCGGCTTGAAGAGCTGGCTGTGCAGATCCAAAGCCAATACCATATAAAACTGCTGAAAGAAGCACACCGAACAATCCAGTTGAAAATCCTAAGACGATCAAAGCTAAAATCGTTACAATTAGGGCTGGTCCAATGACAAACGACTCACCATACCGGTCTGAAAGTTTCCCAGCAGTGGGACGAATCAGAACAAGCGTTGCGGCATAGATCAGAAAAAAGGTGCCGGAATTGACATCAATCGATTCTGCGAACAACGGAACAAAGGTCGTTATACCACCATAAGCAATAAATAGAAAAAAGACTGTTAACGTGACAGGTAAGATTGATTTTTCGAAAAGCTCGATTTTCCTTGAGTTAGATTGCGGCTGAAAAGGAATTTTTATTCTAATCATAAGAAGTAACGCTGTAACAGAAAAACCGACTGCCATTAAAAACAGAGCGTGATACGATAGGTTCTGCGTCACCCATATACCGAGCATCGGACCGATTGCCATTGCTAAGGTCGTGGCCATGCCAGACCACCCCAGCCCTTCTCCACGACGGGAAGATGGAATCATATCTGTAATCGCCGTTAGGATAGAGGTTGTAGAAATAGCCCAGCTCATCCCGTGTAATATTCTAAGCCCCATCAAAACAACGAGTCCGCCAACCCAGTTATATATGTACATCGAAAAAGCGAAAAGAATTAAACCGCCGATGATAAAAGGAAGTCTGCCGAACCGATCCAAAAGTCCCCCTACAATAGGTCGAAAAATTACGGCAGATAACATAAAGGTCCCCATCGCAAGACCGACCTGTGATTCATTCCCGCCAATTTGCGTAATAAAAAGCGGCAGCGTTGGGTAGAGCATATAAAATGCGATAAATAGGGAAAACATCCCTATTATTATAAAAATATAAGACTTAGTCCATAATCGCTCCATCTTATTCCTCCTCCAAAAATGATCAAAATTATTTTAAAAGCAAGCTAAAACTGGAGCATTTACTACTATAAGTAAATCTAGGCATGTATTACAAAGGCCATTTTGGCATTTGTCCTAATTTTCGAACAATAATGTAAATAGACCCTGATATCCTTCAAATTAAAAGAGATCAGGGCTTTCGCCTCAAGTTGAATATTACATATAAAAGCTATTGAAAGTGAATTTGTTATGGCAACCCTTACTTAAAACCTACTATTTGATGAGGTACATATGGTTCTTCTAATAGATTTATTTCTTCAGGTGATAACTTAATCGAAAGAGCACCTACGGCATCTTCAAGATGAGAGATTTTCGTAGCGCCGATAATAGGAGCAGCTACTGTTTCTTTCTGAAGCAGCCAGGCAAGTGCAATATGAATACGTGGTACGCCACGCTTTTCTGCTATTGCTGCAACCCGTTCCACAACTAATCGATCTGCTTCAGCCGTCGCATCATATTTCGATTTTTGAATTTGATCCGTTTCAGAACGATGCGTTGTTTCCGACCAATCACGTGTTAATCTCCCTGAGGCGAGCGGACTATATGGCGTCACCGCAATTTTTTCTTCCCTGCATAGCGGCAGCATCTCCCTTTCCTCTTCACGGTAAATGAGGTTCAAATGATTCTGCATTGAAACAAAACGGGTCCATCCATTTTTCTCTGCTACATGCAAAGCCTTTTGGAACTGCCATGCATGCATCGCTGATGCACCAATATATCTTGCTTTCCCAGACTTCACAACTTCATGGAGAGCTTCCATCGTTTCTTCAATGGGCGTATCGTAGTCCCATCGGTGGATGATATAAAGATCTACATAATCGGTTCCCAGTCTCTTAAGACTATTATCAATTTCGCTCAGGATTGCTTTTCGGGAAAGACCAGAACCATTTGGACCATCATGCATTGGAAAAAAGACCTTTGTAGCAAGAACAACTTCATCTCGATTTGCATAATCGTTTAAAGCCCTTCCTACAATCTCCTCACTTGTTCCATCCGAATACACATTCGCCGTATCGAAAAAGTTAATCCCTGCCTCAAGTGCTTTTTTTATAATTGGGCGTGTGCGCTCCTCATTAAGTACCCATGGATGAAGCCATCTCTCTGCCACACCAAAGCTCATACAACCAAGACAAAGCTTGGATACATCTAAGCCTGTATTTCCAAGTTTCACATATTCCATATTCATAATCCCCACTTTTTTTAAACTTTTACATTCAATGATGTTTATCGTGATTATGTATTCTTATTATGCAACAGATGAAAAAGCAACCGTTATCACATTCGTATCAAATGATTGCCTAATCCTCTCACAACCACTTACACTATCATCTAATTTGCTTTAGAATGAAACTATTAAAAACAAAGCAAATAAGGAGAATCAATATGTCTGAGCGAATATTCAATCAGCAGCATGAACTCACAAACCTTATTGAAAGGTATCCGGGAAAGGACGGTGTTCATAAAACTGCTGTTCCGTCATTATTTTTTATTCGTGAATCCATGGTAACCGAACCACTTTATGGAGTTTACAAGCCATCCTTTTGCATGGTCATTCAAGGAGAGAAGGAGATATTGCTATCAAAGGAACGTTTTACGTACGGTCCTTCTGATTACCTAGTTGCATCTGTTAACTTACCCGTAACTGGGCAAGTTATAAAAGCTTCTCCTGACGTTCCGTATTTGGCTCTTAAACTAGAATTTACACCGAATCAAATCTTAGAAGTTTTAAGTGATTCTAAAATGGAAGTTGAACCAAAAAACAGACTAAAACGAGCACTTTTTGTTAGCAAAATCGAACCAACGTTGATAGATCCAGTGATCAGGTTATCTCGTTTGCTGGACAATCCAAAAGATATCCCAGTTCTTGCTCCTTTGTTCACAAAAGAAATTCTTTATAGAGTTCTTCAAGGTCCCCATGGGAATACCTTAAAACAAATCGTAATAGAAGGAAGTTATACCTATCGTATCAGAGACGTTGTCGAATATATTATGAAAAATTTTAACAGGGCTTTTCTAATTGAGGAGCTTTCTGCAATAGCTAATATGAGTACTGCTTCGCTACATCGACACTTTAAAGAAATCACCGCTATGAGCCCGATTCAGTTCCAAAAACAACTGAGACTGCAGGAAGCCAGACGTCTGTTATTATCGGAATCAACAGATGCTGCAGATGTTGCATTTCGTGTAGGGTACGAAAGTCCATCGCAATTTAGCCGGGAATATTCCCGTATGTTTGGTCTTCCACCAAGAGAAGATATTAAACGCATGAGGGAGAAATACGACCAAAAAATCAATGCATAAATCTGTTAATCTAACAACAATGTAAAGATAGTTTTATGCCAATGCAGACTTATGCCAACATTGGCATTATGTATTTTTATATTTCATGAGTATTAGATAGCAGGACGAATAATTACTTCATTCAGCACAACATCTTCATCCACTGCAATTACAAAAGCAAGGCATAATTGAATAGACTACAGGCTTATTGCATTCTTATCTATTTAATCAAATCCGCTCAATAACTCTGAATCTATTAATCACTTTGTTCAATAGATTACAATAGCTCATTTGACAAATGGAATAACGTTAGAAGGATGTATATGAAAAAACTTCAATCACCTGATGAATATCGTTTATAATGAAAGGAAATGATCAAAGGAGGGATTATATGGGAATATTAGATGGTTTTCTTGGAAATGCTTCTGAAGCAGATCTTGGCACAGTTTCAAAAAATATAGAATTAGTACTCGCGGAAAATGAAAAAGTGGAAAAGGCATTTAAGTTAATCCGTGACCTTATCGTGTTTACAGATAAAAGATTGCTTCTTATTGATAAGCAAGGCATGACAGGTAAAAAGGTTGAATATCATTCTATTCCTTATCGTAATATAACCCACTTTAGCGTAGAGACTGCTGGTACATTTGATTTAGATGCTGAGCTTAAGATTTGGATTTCAAGTACGACCGAGCCTGTAGCAAAAACATTTAAGAAAGATAAGAATATTTACGATGTACAAAAAACGTTAGCAGCCTATGTATTAAAATAAGACAATCGCCCTCCTGTTTGGAGGGCGATTTTTGATAAATTTAATATTCTTCATACTCTGCAGGATCCTGATTTTTGAGTCTTCCATCAGTCCTGGTTAACCCTGAAATCATGTTCATTTCTGATTCATCGAGAGAAAAATCAAAAATGGAGCTATTTTCTCGTTGTCGCTCAGGTGATGAAGATTTTGGAATTGAAACGGATCCGAGCTGATAATGCCAGCGTAAGATTACTTGTGAAACCGACTTGTTATGATGATGTGCAATTGTTTGAAGCGTGTCATGATGTAAGACTTCTGTCGCACGTGCTAATGGACTCCAGGATTGAGTAGTAATATCATTCTCCTCATGCCATTTTCTTTGCTCGGCTTGATTAAAAAAAGGATGTAATTCGATTTGGTTAATACTTGGTTTTACCCCTGTTTCCTTTTCTAAACGCTCAAGATGTTCAGGTAAAAAATTGCAAACACCAATCGAACGAATAAGCCCTTGCCTTTTTGCGTCAATTAATGCTTGCCACGCTTCCACATATGTACCCTGTTTAGGATTTGGCCAATGAATAAGATATAAATCATAATAATCTAAATTTGCACGATATAAGGATTCTTGAATTGTCATTACTGCAAGATCATACGCCTGATAGCGACCTGGTAATTTTTGATGTAATTCGTAACGCTTCTCTCGGTACTGAACTGCGTCTAACTGCTTCTCCTAAAGTTCCTTCGTTTTCATAATTATAAGCCGAATCGATTAACCGATAGCCCAACTCATCAATTGCATACTGAATGGAATTAGCGCCCTGATTTCCTTTAAGAGTATATGTACCCAGGTCAATAACTGGAATCGTCACTCCATCATTAAGTGTTATTTCAGGAATTGAACTACTCATAATCTACCACTCCTTACACGTAATATCTTAAGAGTACCATAGTTATGAATCATTTTCCTTTTTGAAAACTTTTCGCAGTTGCAAGTAATCCGTTTTCTTTATTTTCAATTATAATTTGTCGTTTAACGTTGTAAAGCTGCATTTTGATAAGTAAAATGCAGCTTTACAACGTTATTGAAATATAAATAATAAATTTATAGATATCCATTTATTTTTACTAGCATAGTGTTGTACTACTAGATTTATTAATATATCGTTTCACTCCCACCTCTCCCACAATATTTACACTGGCCTCTTCTCCGATAATAGTAAGCGATAGCTGCCAAACCTAACGCTACTCCCCAAGGAATCCAGAGAAGCATCGGTCCAACTGTGCCCCAGATTTGGCTGGCTAACAATCCAACTGCTGGTACAAGTTGAAATTTGACTGCGATAAAGGATGTGGTAAAGACAAAACCGGCGCTTGTTACGGCAATGGCAACACAGGTTGCTGGGATCACTGCTAATAAAACAGGGACTCTTTTACCGCCAATGAAGGGAAACCACAATGGGAATCTTTCGCCCCATTTTTGAATGAGGCCAAGAGTGAGGATGCCTCCAGCAATACATAGTGAGCCGAATACCCATTCAATAATCTGATGCATTGGATTGATGCTTGATAAATCTTGCAAGAGATTTTTGTCCATTCCTAATGGGATACCGAGCGCCCATGCTAACGGCTTATTGCATATGGCAGAGGTGCAACCACTGCTATATAGGTAATCCATTTGCCCCATCGGACGAGGAATTTCGGTTTCTGATTTTCTGATCGGCCGCAACGTTGACAGGCATTTCGCATTTTTCTTTGGTATGCTATGGCGGCAAAACCAAACAAAAAGGCACCGATAATACAGATAATCTGATTCAGCATCAGCCAATTAAATTGAAATATAAGCAAAAAGGCATAAGCCTTTGCTGCAATCATGCTTGAATCTGTTACAAAGAACAGCAATGCAACGACTGTCCCCCATAAAAATGTAAGAATAAACCATTTTGGAATGACTCTATCAGGTCTTCTTATTACCACACCAACCAATAAACCGACGACACATAGTATAACGAATAGGCTGCTTCCAACCTGTGGGGGAAGATAGGTAATGATGGCTGCGAATAATTCGAGATCCTCATTTAAGAAAGGATATCCTCCTCCACCAAGCGTCCAGTATAAGTGAAGCGCTCCGTATATCATGGACCAAACAATGATAAAGTTAGCACTTCGATTTCGTATCAATTGATCATTTGTTTTGTTAGTATTCAACTCCAACACCCTTCCATTAAAAATAAAAATCACCTTAATTTCCACTTTACTCGGCAAATGGAAAATTAAGGTGACCGGAAGTTTAAATTTTGTTTAAGTTCTGGCTTAAATAATGGAGTGTACCTTTTGAAGAACTGGATATCTCCCAATCAATGTTCATTTCTTTTGTCATGAGGGAAACGATCGACAAGCCAATACCGGCACCTTTCGCCTCTGTAGTGTGCTTAATTCCTTCTCCTTTATCTTCAATAAACAGGCATATTGTGCCCTTCCGTTCAATAACACCACTCCTTATGTATTGACCAGAGCCGGCGTATCTGGTGACATTTTGCACGAGGTTATCGACGATACATCGTACCCATAAAGGATCAACTTTCCAGATTAACGCATGATCCGGCAAATCGATCTCCACTTGAAAGCCCTCTTTTTCTAAAACAGGGTACCATTCAACAACGGCATGGTGTAATACTTCAATAACATCGATATTTTCCCGTTTTATTGGGTGTTTTCCTGCTGAAAGCAATGTATAGGTGAGTAGATTTTCTAATAATTTACCAACATCATTGAGTTTTTTAATAATGATATCTATTGACTTTATTGCTTTTGGTGAAGAAGGATCAGTCTGAACAGTGTAGGCATGCTGTTGAATGACTGTCAATGGCGTCCTGAGATCGTGAGATAAGTTGGCGATCCATTGCTTTCGAATATTTTCTTCTTCCTTCTCCCGCGCACGACTGGTTTTTAATTGTGTGACCATCTTGTTAAAAGCTTTTTCCAACTGACCTATTTCATCGCTGTTTTTAACAATAACCTCTTCTGAGATTCCAGTATGCACCGGATCTGACATAGCCATTTGAAGTCGAATAAGTCTTTTGCGAATATTTAAAAAGAACAACAAGGAGACCGTAACGATTAAAACACCTGCGATAAAAATAATGAGGATTAAAAAGAGATTTCCAGTTACCGGAGTAATTGCGAGCGTGGTAAAGGATTTTGGGATTTGAAACACCATAAACCCTTGCCTTCCATTTTCACCTATCGAAGCGGTCACAGTAAATATCTCTTGTTGCTTTTTCCTTTCAAGATAGTTGATGAGATTCATAGGTGTCCATTTCTCTGGAATGTCATTGATTTGCTTACCGATCATATGAGTTTTCCCTGTTTTATCGACCCAAAACAGCTCTGCTTTAGGATAACGATCTTGTATCTTACCTAGCGTTTTATTGATGGTATCCCCTTTAGCTTCTTTAAGTTGTTCAGTTGCACGGTCCCACATATTTACTATTTCCTGCGGCTCATGTATCTCACCTTGTTTAAGCAAGATGTCAGGTAAATAATAGATTGCTGGTAAAATGGGCCACATGAGTAAAGAGGCGAAAATTAGTAACAAATATTTAGTGACAAGCGATTTTCTAAGATTCATATCTTCAACCGATATCCAATGCCGCGAATTGTCTCAATTATTTTGGGATCACTGGGGTCGAGTTCTATTTTTTCACGCATGTGACGGATGTGTACCATTAGGGTTTTATCCCCTTTTATATAGGGATCATTCCACACAGCTTCATATATTTGCCGTTGAGTCAAAATTTGATTTAAATGATCTAGTAGATACATAAAGATATGAAACTGTTTACCGGTGAGAAGAATTTCCGTGTTAGTTTCTTCATTCAAAATGCGGTTGGCTTTCCGATCAATCCTCAAATGATTCAGCTGAATCAGATCGCTCGAAACAGCACCTGAGCGCCTTAGCAGGATTTGAATCCGCGCTTCAAGTTCATCAGGATGATACGGTTTCGTCATATAATCATCTGCAAAGGCAAGCCCCTGCAGCTTATCTTCTATGGAAGTTCTAGCTGTGAGCAGCACAATAGGTATTTCAGGGAACTTCTGCTTCATGCGCTGACCGACCGTGTAACCGTCAAGACCAGGAAGCATGATGTCCATGATCACAATATCCATTTGCTCCATATGTTCTAAAGCATGATGCCCTGACTTCAACCAAATCACTTTATATCTGCGCTCAGTAAAAAACTCACTAACCCATGAGCCGATTTCTTCATCATCTTCAATATGAAGGATTGTAAAACCCATTATTTTTCACTCCTTGCAAATTTATTTATCTAAAATTGTACTTATTTCATTAATGATCTAGAATTACTTTTTATGGTTTGAAGAAGAATTCGACAGCTTCCAATTCAACACCTTCTCTATAATTCTAGTATGTATTACATTTATCGTTCTTGTATATGATTCATTTAAATTTGATAAGGAGAGGTAGTTTTTACATTTACTATTTAATTGTTTAGGTGATCCTACAGTTTACATAATTATTTTCTAGTAAACTATTTTAACCAATTTTCCGCTTAGAAACTTTAATTAGTTAAAGCTAAAATAATTGATGCTGTAAATATAATTATCTTATTTAAAAGAGCCTATGTTTATAAATTTTTTAAAAACATAGGCTCTCAACATATTTTAATGGATTATTCATACCTTTTTAAAACGATAGCAGAATTGTGGCCGCCAAAGCCAAATGAGTTGGATAAACCTATTTCAAGCGAAACATGTCTTGCACCTTCAGAAACATAATCCAAATCACATTCAGGATCAGGATTTTCTAAATTTATGGTTGGTGGTACAATACCATGTCTTAGGGTTTTCACTAAAGCAATAGCCTCAGCCCCACCGGCAGCACCTAACATATGACCTAGCATGGATTTGTTAGCCGTAGTTGGAATTTGATAAGCATATTCTCCAAACAACCGCTTTATGGCTAGTGTCTCAGATAGGTCACCTACCTGTGTACTTGTTGCATGGGCGCTGATAATATCTACTTCATCGGCTGATAGATTTGCCTTCATCAATGCATTTTTCATCGCCGAAAAGGCCCCATTTCCTTCTGGATGTGTTGCTACCATATGATATGCATCTGAGCTTGCTCCATACCCAATCACTTCACTATAAATTTGGGCACCTCTTCGTACCGCGTGGTCCAGTGATTCTAACACTACTATCCCCGCTCCTTCACTCATCACAAATCCATCTCTCTTTGCATCAAATGGACGACTTGCTAAAGTTGGTTCCTCATTCCTCATTGATAAAGCTGTTGCATTTCCGAAACTTGCTAACGATAAATTCGTTATTGCCGCTTCTGCTCCGCCTGCAAATATCACATCCGCTTCGCCGTTTCGAATGATGTTGAACGCCTCACCGATAGACGTGTTACCAATAGAACATGCAGTTACTGGTGACAACGAAGGACCTAGTGCTCCAAATCTAATACTGATTTGAGCTGCTGCTGCATTCGAAATCATCATAGGTACCAAGCCAGGACTTACCCTTCCCGGTCCTCGTTCGTTAAGTAAATTAACATTATCAATTAGGGTATTGATTCCGCCAATTCCGGAACCGATGTATACTCCAAAACGTTCACGGTCGATCTTGTCTAGCTGTAATTGGGAATCTTCAAATGCTTGCTCTGCTGCAGCTAAAGCAAACTGGCAAAATCGATCCATTTTCCTAGCCTCTTTTCGTCCCCAGCGGCTCTCAGGATCAAAATCGTGCACAATACCTGCTATTTTTGTTTTTGAATGAGATACATCAATAGTATCAATCAAGGAAATGCCAGAACGGCCTTCCACTAAATGGCTCCAAAACGTTTCTACATTATTTCCAAGGGGTGAAATAACACCCATTCCAGTAATAACTACTCTACTCAATATAACCCCTCCCAACATCTTCTTGTGTTTATTTTACTCGATCGTTATCCTATTACAAGTTGTTGTTTATCATGGTATAATTAGTACTACGATAAGGAAGGAGTCCATCATGAAACCAGAAACGAGACTTCAAGCGCTGTCGGAATTTTTAAAAACGCAGCGTTCCAAAATACATCCGCATATGGTTGGACTACCTGTCGGGGGTCGCAGAAGAACACCCGGTCTCCGTCGAGAAGAAGTTGCCCAGTTGGCTGGTGTCAGTACCACCTGGTATACATGGTTAGAGCAAGGAAGAGATATTAAAGTGTCTATTTCAGTTTTAGATGCGATATGTAACGCCTTACAATTAAACACTGATGAACGAAAATATTTATATGCATTAGCCCTTGAAGAAGGATCAAAACCAAATATTACGATTGAAAAAGAAACAAAAATCAGCTCGTCATTAGAGAAAATCCTGCAAGAACTTCAATATTGTCCAACGATCATTTCGGACAGACACTGCCATATTGTTGGCTGGAATCAGGCGGCAAGGCATGTGTTTTTAGATTTTGACAAGATTCCCCCGGAAAAGCGAAATCTCATTAACCTTTTATTCTCAAGAAAGGAATTTAGAAGTTTAGCTGTTAATTGGGAACATTTTGTAAAAGGATTTCTAGCCATTTTTCGAACCTACTACGGCCAATATATGGCCGACCAGTGGTATTCAACTTTTGTTCAGCAGATGGAACAAGAGTATCCGGAATTTCAGGAACTATGGAATCAAAGCGAAGTAAGTTCAGCACCAGAGGTAATAATCGAATTTCGTCATGCTAAAGCTGGAAAAATGTTATTTAACCTGACTTCTTTACAGGTTCAAGGAGAAAATGATCTCCGATGCAGTGTATATACTCCTGTCGATCAAACTGGTACTGAAGCTAAGTTAAAGCGCCTAATAGAAAATAACTCATAAAATTTAGGTATATAATGACAAACTTGTCGAATGCTATTTAATAAAAAATAGGAGTATATAACATGCCAGAAAAAGAAGAAGTAAATGAAATGAAATATAGTATTTGGAATACGAATACGGAAGAGATTGATTTGGAGCAGAATGTAACAAATAGAGCAAATTCATTTAAGAAATCTTTGAACAAGCTGGGAGAAGCAGCTAAGCTGGATGATGAGATGAATTAAGCTTTTTAAACCACAATAGATTCTTCTTTTATGGGGCTGCCTCTGTGCTTCGAGACAGCCCCCATTTTCTTCCTATTAAAAATCTCTATCTCTTCTCTTTATCCTGCTCACTTTCATTTCCTACAGCAATTGGATTGTCTGGATAGGTAATCCAATCGCTCCAGCTCCCTGGGTATAGCGTCACATTTGGATATCCTGCTTCTTTTAAAGCAAGAATATTCGGACATGCTGAAACTCCAGATCCGCAATAAACGATGACTTCCTTATCTAGAGGAACGTCAGAGAAATAAGCAATTAACTCATCCCTTTTCTTAAAGCTTCCTTCTTCATTCAAAACATCTTTCCAAAAATAATTTTTTGCACCTGGTATATGTCCAGCTACTGGATCTATCGGTTCGAATTCGCCTAGATAACGTGGATTTTCCCTTGAATCAATTAGAATGGTATCTGGGTGATGAAGCTTTTTATTCACCTCTCTATGATCAACCCATTTCCACTCAGGATTTACACGCGGATGGAATGTTTCAACTGAAGGATTAGGTATAACCGTGCTAATTTGGTTGTTTTCACTTGTCCATTTTCTCCAGCCTCCATCTAATACAGCTGAATTGATAACTCCTATGTAGTGAAGCAGCCACCAAAGCCTTGAAGCAATCATTCCGCCTTGATCATCATAAATAACGACTTGTGAATCATGGTTGATTCCAAGTTCACCTAAGTTTCTCGCTAATAAGTCTGTATCTGGCAAAGGATGACGCCCGCCATGCTGGTCAATAGGATCTGAAAGATGTTTTTCAAGATCAGCATAAACAGCACCCGGTATATGTCCTTCTATATATTGATGATATCCTTCCAGTGGATTGCCTAAATTAAAACGTGTATCGACGATGACCAGTTTATTATTCTTTTTTTCAATTTCAGCAGCAAGCCATTTTGTACTGACAATATTTTGCATAGTCATTCTCCTTGTCATAATGATTATCAATGCTTATTCAAAGTTTATTAAACTAGTGGTTTTTCCAATCATACCATTATATCTAATAAGTCTTCCATTATTGAATTCTTTTACACTCTCTTGCCTTCAGTAATATTTTACAAATAAGAGTGCAATAAGAGATAATAATAGTATGTATTGTTTTGAATCGGAGGGAGAACATGAGAATCGTCATTGCAGGTGGATCAGGGTTTATTGGACAAAAATTAACCGACACCCTTGTCCAAGAAGGACATGAAATTGTCATCCTATCAAGGAAGAAGAAAAACTCTTCAGGTCAAATTTCGTATATACAATGGCTTGAAAAAGGCACTGCTCCTGAAAAAGAGATAAAACTTGCCGATGCCTTCATCAATTTAGCTGGTGTTTCCATTAATGCAGGACGATGGAATTCAGCCCATAGGAAGCAGATTTATCACAGCCGAATGAAAGCAACGGATGAGATAATACGAATTATATCAGCCCTGCCTAAAAAGCCGTCTGTTTATATTAATGCAAGTGCGATCGGTATATACCCCCCTTCACTAACAAGTGTATATACGGAGGATACATTTGAACCAGCAAATGATTTTTTAGGTAAAACGGTATATGACTGGGAAGCAAAAGCCAAACAGGTAGAATCCCTTGAAATTCGTGCTGTTTTAATGAGATTCGGTGTTGTTCTTGGCAAAAAAGAAGGTGCACTTCCTCTTATGGTGCTTCCCTACCGTCTGTTTGCAGGAGGAACTGTTGGCAGCGGTGAACAATGGGTGTCGTGGGTTCATGTAGCAGATGTTGTCCGATCCATCGCCTTTGTTATAAAAAATGATAGGATCTTTGGGCCTGTCAACGTTACAGCTCCATCACCAGTAAAGATGAAGGAATTTGGCAGGACAATTGGTTCCATTTTACATCGCCCTCATTGGCTTCCTGTCCCTTCGATCGCAATGAAGCTCCTCCTTGGACAAAAAAGCAAACTTGTACTAGAAGGTCAGCATGTTATCCCTAAGGTATTGCTTGAAGAAGGATTTAATTTCAATTTTTCATCATTAGATTCAGCTTTGGTGGATTTGCTGAAAATACAGTAGGCAGTTTATGTTTAATTTTATTATCACATTTTAAAAAGTCCAGAAACGTTCGGCATAGGTTTTTGGACTTTTTCACCCATCTTTCTTATCCTTTTCAGCGAGAAATTGCCCAATTTAGTTTCTCGGCTAACAAGCTTGAGACATTTTTATTCAGCATGCCTTCTTTTGTGTGTGCCGGAGTAAAGCAGCATACCTTCCCTTTTCCATAGGAATGTTTCCAGCCTCCAATGGAATCTCCATCGGCTCCTGTACTCCAAAGGTCAATTTCGGTCTTTGCATGATCACAAATCACAAAATATTGTTCGTCAGAGAGTAAAAATGTCTGTTCTCCCGTATTTTCTTTATCCTTATAACTATATGTAACCTCTTGAAGTCCTGGCGGATGATAATCGAAATAGCCACTCAGCATTTGAATGTACCTGCTGTCACTTGGATAGCTGGCCAAACCGGCATGCCAAGCCAGCATGCTTCCTCCTGCCTTTACATAATTGACAATTTTATCATCCAATTCATCTGTCAACCATGTCATAACATGCTTATCCTTTGGATTAAGCTCGTTCATTTTTGCATTAATAAATAATGGCGGTTTCTCATCAAGTGCTTGTGAAACATCTGTATGTGTTAAGTATTGAACTCTAATTTCGGTGTTGTAAGGCAATCTTGATAGTGCTGCTTCTAAGCCTGCTTGCGCAGCATCAGCTTCATGCCAGTAATCACCTAATAGGGCAACGATTTTTTTCATTTATCATACACCATCCAATTCCTTTAATGCTTTGTTTCATTGATCAAAGATCCTATTCTTGCCTTCTATCAACCTATCCATTTTTATTTATCTGGAAAACTTTATCTTGCTTGCTGCACTTACATTGATATAATAGTATTAAAGCTCTACCATACTACTATGATACCAAAGGAGAGGTAAAATGAAAACGACTACAAATCCTAACAAACCTATTGTCGAGCATATTTTTACTGCTGACCCGTCTGCACATGTTTTTGAAGGGAAAATTTATATCTATCCTTCCCATGATATTGACCATGATGGACCAACAAATGATAATGGTGACCAGTATGCGATGGAAGATTATCATGTATTGTCGATGGATAACTTTTCATCTCCATGTGTCGACCACGGTGAAGTCCTTCATCTAAAAGATATACCATGGGCAAAAAAACAGTTATGGGCACCAGATGCTGCCTATAAAAACAATACTTATTATTTGTTCTTCCCTGCAAGAGACCATGACGAAATCTTTAGAATTGGTGTTGCAACAAGCTCTAATCCTGCAGGTCCATTTACACCTCAAGAAACGTACATTCCAGGAAGCTTTAGCATCGATCCTGCCGTATTAGTTGATGATAATGACAAGGCCTATGTTTATTTTGGCGGTCTCTGGGGCGGACAATTAGAAAAATGGCAAACTGGCAGTTTTCATCCTGATGGAAAAGAACCTGCTCCAACAGAGCCTGCATTAGGGCCGATAGTAGCTGAATTAAGCGAAGACATGCTTCGTTTTAAAGGTGATCCGCAGGAAATAAAAATTGTAGATGAAGATGGCAATCCTATCCTTGCTGGTGATGAAGAAAGAAGATTCTTTGAAGGTGCATGGGTTCATAAATACAATGGATATTATTACCTTTCTTATTCAACAGGTACCACTCATTATATTGTTTATGCTATAAGTAAAAATCCACTAGGACCTTATGTGTATAAAGGAAAAATTCTCACTCCTGTTATCGGTTGGACGACCCATCACTCGATCGTGCAATTTGAAGAAAAATGGTATTTATTCTATCACGATAGCTCATTATCGGACGGTGTTAACCATAAACGAAGTGTAAAATACACTGAACTAACCTATAACGAGGACGGTACGATCCAAACAATTGATCCTTATAAAGAATGATGCTAGTTATGCAGGTCAACTTAGTTGGTTGATTAATTCAACTAAGTTGACCTGCATTTTATAAAGATGAATATTCTTCGTTACCAGTTCATCTTATTCCCCTTAAAATCAATAAACATATGGTCACTATGCATTGGTGATTTCAGGATTTGCTCCTTAATTCCAGTTGCTGATTCGATTGCATCAAGGGTAGCATCTTGATTAAATTCACCAAAAATATAAGTTTTAACATATCCTGGATGGAAGGCTAGCACCTTTATCCCATCCTCATCTACCTGATTTTGCATGATTGTTAATTGCATGTTTAAAGCTGCCTTTGACATACAATAACCATACTCCTTTTTACGCCAAGAATCTGCTATGCTTCCTGCCTCTGATGAGATATTCGCCAAGATTTTATGTGTGCCTTTACGTAATAATGGAACAACAGACTTAGAAACGCGTAATGGTCCTAATGCATTCGTATCATACAGCTTCAGCATATCCTCATAATTAAATTCTCCAAAGAGATCCTCTGAACGATCCTTGTAAATGGCCGCATTATTAATTAAAATATCCAACTTCCCTGCTCGTTCCTCAATCACATTTGCTGCTGCATCGACTGATTGCTGATCTGTTACATCCAAAGTAAGAATCTCTAAATCCTCTCCATACAATTTTTGCAACTCACCAAGCTCTAGCCAATTTTCCAAATAGCGTCCTGCGAACACTTTAAAATTCGCTTCAAGAAAAACCTTTGCCAGTGCAAGTCCTAATCCCCTGTCTGCACCTGTAATATAAATCGTACTTTTCAATCGTACCAATCCCCCTGTTCATTTGAAAACACTTTCATCCATATTGTTATTCTCTATTAGAAAGCGTTTTCCTTCAAAAATAATTTTCTGAAAATATAGTATTTTAATAGAAGCTGCTTTACACTATAGGTAGACTAATTTAACTTAACCGCTTAAATCAAAGAAGGATGAAAGATGACATGGGAATATTTTTACTCTTGTTAAGTACGTTGATGTGGAGCTTTGTCAGCATATTTGTGAAAGCGGCTTCTGCTTCGGTAGATAGCTATACGATTACGTTTTTGCGTTTTTTTATTGGTGTGATTTTTTTGTTGCTGTTTGTTTTGATTAGCAAACGAAAAGTTACGATTACTTGGAGATCGAAGTGGATTTGGTATGGAGCATTAGGGAAAATAATGAATTATCTTTTTGAAAATTTTGGTGTTTCAATTGGCTTTGCATACGAGCAAATTCTTATTTCACCTTTTTTGTCAATATTTATGCTGCTTTTTTCGATTTTTTATTTTAAGGAAAGAGCCTCATTTCTTTCTTGGATCTCCTTGGCATTTTGTCTTTTAGGTGTTATTTTGATTAGCTGGAATGGTATGCCGATTCAAGAATTATTAAAGTTCGATCTCTTCTTGACGTTCATTTTTGCTTTATCCGCCCTTGGAGCCAGTTTTCATTATGTTAGTCAAAAAATATTAATTCAAACGATGGATTCTGCTGATATGAATTTGTCGATCTTTTTATGGTGCAGCTTAATAACAACACTGCAGCTGCCTTCCCAATTTCAGTGGACTGGTGGATTTAACGGATTGACGATCTTTGCTTTAATCGCGTTAGGCTTTATTACTGGTATCAGCTTTTTAATTTATGCGAAATCATTAAAGCAAGTCTCGTTTTTAGCAGCTGCAATCCTTGTTAATTCAAGTGTCTTATTTACTCTCCTTTGGTCTTGGCTATTTTACAATGAGCCCATTACACCATATGTTCTCACTGGATCTCTGTTATTTATAATTGGGATGATTTTGGTCAGTTTACCTGGAGCGAGAATTTCAAAAGATAAGCAAGTATCTAAAACAAGTTCTTTATAAATTAAGTCTGTTCTCGCAAACTTAGCTGCTTTTTACCAAGTTGTGCGGAATATTTCATTGCAGTGAGAGAATCCTTCGCTTAGCGTGGTTCGGGCAATGAGCCTCCTTTTCGTAAACACCTGTATAAATCTCATCTGTCCTGCTTCTCTATGTAGGAGTCTAGTAACCAGCACAAATCAACCTTAAACAGTTTTCGGCAAAGAGCCTATATAAAAAACAACAATCTCTTTGAAAAGACCATAATCAAAGGCGCTATCCTAATTTGGAAGCGCCTTGTTTGATCTCATTTATCTTATTAATTAATTCCCCACTAATCCAGCTGAAGCCTTTTTATCAGAAGACTCTTTTTCTACTGTATCTTCTGCTTGTGTTGCCCGTTTGATGAAGAATGCTAAAATCAGAGCCACAGCAGCGATGAACGATGAAATAAAGAAAGAAAAATTAATTCCTTCCAGCATAGCTTTCATCGCAATTTGATGCTGCATTTCCGCTATTGCAGCTTCTGTTGGCTGACCTGCATATTGTTTTGCTGATTCTGCCGCTAAGTCAACCGCAGCTGATTCGGTGCGGTTTGACATAATCGTAACCAATAAGGCAGTTCCAATTGCTCCTGACACTTGGTTTAAGGTATTATTCATCGCGGTACCATGCGGATAGAAGCGCGCTGGCAATTGATTTAATCCATTTGTTGAGACCGGCATCATAACCATTGAGATCCCGAACATGCGAAACGCGTGTAAAATCATTAGATGCGTGTAAGTTGTATCTAATGTTAAAGTACTAAACAGATACGTAGTAACTGTTGTAATAGTTAAACCGGTAATTGCTAAAATCTTTCCGCCGAACTTATCGAATAATCTTCCAGTGACCGGTGACATTAAAGCCATGACCAGTGCACCAGGAAGCATCATTAGCCCCGCATCAAATGGTGATATGCCGCGAATGGTTTGTACGTAAATTGGCAAAAGCAGCATCCCAGAAAACATCGCCATGTTTAGAACCATTGAAATTGATGATGATAAGGCAAACATCGGATATTTAAAGATGCCGAAATTTAACATTGGATTATCCTGTTTCGTTTGACGAAGGATAAAAGTTATCAGTGAAGCAACTCCAATGATAATAGTTAAATAGACTTGAGGGTTATCCCAGCCTTTGTCTCCAGCTGAGCTAAAGCCGTAAAGAATTCCGCCAAAACCGATGCTTGATAATAGAAGTGAAATAACATCTAACCGAATATTCACTTTTTCCTTCTTGTCTTTTAATAAGAAAAAACCAATAAGTAAAATCACAATTGCAATTGGTGTAATAAAGTGGAAAAGCATTCTCCAGTCGTAATGCTCAATGATCCATCCTGATAAAGTCGGGCCTATTGCAGGGGCAGCCATTAAAATTAACCCAAAAATCCCCATTGCAGTTCCCCTTTTTTCAATTGGAAAGCTAACAAGCATGACATTCATTAAGAGAGGCATCATGATTGCCGATCCAGAAGCCTGCAGCATCCTTCCTGCTAATAAAACCGAAAATAAATCGGTGAATCCAGCAACAATCGTTCCGATCGCAAATAATCCCATTGCTGATAAGAAGAGGCGGCGCACAGAGTACTTTTGAATTAAGAATGCAGTTGTCGGAATCATAATTCCATTAACCAACATGAATCCTGTCGTCAACCATTGAACCGTTGAAGCATTAATTTCTAAATCTTTCATAATGGAAGGCAGAGCGATATTTAATAATGTGTTATTTAAAAAAGCTATAAAAGCACCAATCATAAGAATCGCAAGAATTCCATAGTTTGGTCCTTTCGCCTGTTTTGTCGTTTGATCCATATAGTTCCCCCTCTAAACGTAGAGTTCAATTTTTATACCTTCAGTTTACGCATAGAATATAATATACCAATGGTTCAGATAATGCAATAAAAAAATATCCTTTTAGGATAAGGGGTTTGTGAATTACTAAAAAATAAGGTACTATAAATTTATACTTGCAGTACAAAAAGGAAATCATGAATTTTTTCTTATAAAATAGATTATTTATCTAAAGGTGATGAAAAGTGAACGACCGAAAACAGCATGTGATCAAAATGGCCCACCAATTATTTATCGAACGAGGATTTCAAAACACCTCTATTCAAGATATATTGGAATATAGCGGTATTTCGAAAGGAACGTTTTATAATTATTTTTCATCTAAAAATGAGTTATTAATTGCTCTTTTCAGAGAGATTTTTAAGAAAATCAATAAAGAACGCAACGAATTGCTAATTGGCCAAGATCGATCCAATATCGATTTATTTATAAAGCAGCTTGATTTGCAATTAAATACTAATAATAAAAACAAATTATTTACCCTATTTGAGGAGGTTCTTGTTTCAAATGATGCCGAGCTGAAACAATTTATGAAGGAAGGCCAATTAAAGATGCTACACTGGGTTTTCCAGCGTTTTCTAGAAATTTTCGGTGAAGAAAAAAAGCCCTATTTGTTAGATTGCGCCATTATGTTTATGGGCATCTTACATCATAATATGAAGTATTATCAAATGGATCATGATTTGAATACAGGCGTACACGAAGTCGTCCACTACAGTGTTAGCCGAATTAAGAATATTGTTGAGGAGCTTGCCGAAACTGGTGAGCAATTAAACAAACCCGAGCTTTTAGAAAGCCTTATTCCAGAATTGAGAAAAAGTGAGCCTGCCTTTCAAGAAGAGCTTAGTCAAGTCATAGGATTATTAAAGAAGAATGTGAATGGACATAAAGATCAAGCGAAATACGCTGAATTACTGGATTTTGTTCGAGATGAATTCTTGCACGGAAAAGATCCTCGTAAATTTTTAATCGAAAGCACCTTATTCACATTGAAGAAGGATCACATTCATTTTGAGGAAGATCAGCTTGAGAAGCTTGAACGACTTGTTTCACGTTTTTTTACTGAACGTGATGGGATTGAGATTAAATGAGTGTATTTAGAAAATCGTATTGGATGAAAGTAATAGATTATACTTTGTTTGATGGGTGGCTCAGAAGGCTTAGATGATTGCCTTTTGATCTACCTTTTTTTGGGGTTCCTGAGAGTATTTGTATATTTACTAATATTCAAAATATATAATATGTTATCAGTGATAGTCTTGGTTTATCTTCAGCTATTTCCTAAGTATCAGCGACACTTAGCAATATATCGGTAGAATGGTATTATTCACTAGTGACTTTTCACCGCAGTATAGATCTCGACGAACTATCCCAAGCCACCAGATGATTAGCCAAGTTTACCAGTGAAAAGCCCGTTTTCGACCCTTAGTCTGGTTATAAGCCAGGTTTTTTAATTTTATTTTCGACTTTCATCAGTTTTTTTACGAGCTAGCAGAACATATCGGTGACTTAAACAGTTTAACTCCTTCTAAATTAAGATCTAATCCTACTTTATCAACTCACTATAGATGCAAACAACAAACATGAGAATTCAAACGTATATAAAAGTCATCGATAACAAACACTTTAACTGTTACATATGAAAAGGAGGCTATAAACATGGATGCAAATCGTGCACAAGAAATTGCAAATTCTTCAACTATGGCTAATGTCACGTATAACGGGGCTGGAATCTATATTGAGCATGTAGACCAACAAAACGGAACTGCTACAATCCACCCTCTTAGTGAACCAACTAGTAAACAAAGTGTTCCTGTAGCAAATCTTATCGAAATAGAATAGTACTAAAAACACCACTTTTTAAGTGGTGTTTTTTATGCTGTTCTATAAATTGTTACACTCGCAATTGTATTATGTCCTCTGATTACCTTTAAAATGATCGAGACATGCTTGACAGATACAAGATTTTCTCAATTGTTGTTCAGGTAACAGGTCAAAGATTTCGCGTGGAAAGAACTCTTTGCTGCACCAGCATGACTCATAACCACAGTTATTGTTTTTATTGCAGAATGGACATTCCATTGATTTAATGGTTTCCTCACCCATATTCATCACCCGCTTTCTGCTTTAACACTTTACTTTATGCCTTCCATTAACAGGATTTGTTCAATTTCTTTAAATCCATATGCACAGACATTTTTGGCGAGTTACAAAAACCTTTGCTCCATTTTCATCCTACTATATTGGTGAGTGTTCCCGTATTTAAAATTGATTTTAAATAATGATAAACACCATCTTCGTCACAAGTAAATTCTGTAATGTCATCAGCTATTTCTTTTATTTTATCTGGTGCATTTTTCATTGCTACAGAATATCCGACAAATCGTAACATGGGGATATCATTGTCACTATCTCCGATAGCCATTATTTCATGTTCAGTCAAATCAAATCGTTTTAACATCTCTTTTATTCCAGTAGCTTTATTCACATTTGCAACCATTAATTCGACATTATGCTCTGTTGATACCGAAGTAGTAAAATCAATGTCTTGCTTTAATAGGTCAAGTTCTTTTTTCCATTGATTGATATGTTCTTTCGTTCTCGCAAAGAAATAAAACTTTGAGAAGCGATTTCCCTCTATTTTTTCTGTCCAATTAATTTCTTCTTGAATCGCTTGTTTCCGGGAAAGCCACTCATTAATACCGACACTTTCAGGTTTTGGTTCTCTAATCTCATGTTCAACAAACAACTGATCCTGCTTTAAGGTTATTCGGGATTCTCCGTATGGAAAGAGTTCATAATATACTTTATTTTTTCTTGCTTTTTCGATAATCGTTTGAACTAGCTCCGAGGAAAGAGAATGCTCGAAAACGACATCCTTTCCTACATACCCAGCCATTCCATTCGAAGTAACAAACCCATCCACTTGAAATCCTTCTGGCACTACTCCTTCAATTTCATCAAACGATCTCCCAGTTGCAATAAACACATAAATTCCATTTTTCCGCAGTGTATCAATCATTTCTTTTGTATGTATACTTACCTGATTATAATGATTTAATATTGTCCCATCCATGTCTAAAAATATTGCTTTAGGTTTAAACGTCACGATTATTCCTCCTGCAAAATAAAAAGGTTTTCTGGTAAGTGTTTCTATCTTTTTTGTCCTTCTGATCTTAAAAATATGGGTCAGACCTCTCAAACATAGTATAAAGCTCTAAACTAGTTATAATTTCTAGATATATGAGTTTTTGAGGTCAGACCCTTCACTTTTGAAAATGACTCAAATTTTTAGATGCAAAACTAAACGGTCAATTCCTTTGTTTGTGTAACTTCTTGTGGCTGTTCCTTTATGAGCAACCCGCCAATTAAGCCGATCAATGAAAAGATGACTGGAATCAAAAAGCCGTAAAAATAGCCCACGCTGATTTCTGCACCATGAAAATGATCCAATACTTTACCAAAAAGACTTGGCAGCAGGACGGCGCTTAAAAAGCCACCCATATTGGCAAATCCTGAGGCAACCCCCACCTCTTTCACATCAAATGATTGACGAACAACGGCAAAGGTTAAGGCACTTGCTCCATTACCATAGCCTATTAGTAAAAAAAGTAGCACAAGCATGATAATTGGAGGTTTTCCATTAAATAGCAGAAAAGCAGACCAGCTCGTCAGAATGAGAATTTGGACTAGAATATATGGTTTTTTAATAGAATGATAACGACTGGATAGCCAGCTTGTTAAGGGCGCGCCTATTAATGCTCCGATAAGACCAATCATAATAAATTGACTCGCACCAGATCGGGACATATCAAACACATGCATTCCATAGGGCACAGCCCATGAACCGATGAAGCCTACATATGTTCCTACAGCGCCAAAGTGACAGAAAAAGGCTGCCCAAGCTTGGCGGCTGGAAAAAATCCGGTTTAGGATGACGAGTGTTTTCTCACGTTTTAGTTCACCCTTTACAGATGATGAAGTATTTGCCGGATTGTTTTTAATCATCCTTTTTGGCTGTCTAACAAGAACAATGTAGAGAAGAATTCCGCAAAGACATAATATAATTCCCATTGTTAAAAAAGAAGTTCTCCAACCTGACAAGGCAATGAAAACAGAAAAAGGTACTGTTGCCATCAAGAAGCCCAGACTTCCTGTCATTCCTGCCATCCCTAGCAATTTGACAAATTCATTCCCTTTAAACCATTGGCTTAAAATTAAAACTAAATTCACCCAAATCGTTGCATCGCCTGTTCCTACTATTAATCTAGCAAGAAGCAATACCGTTTCATTCGGGGCAAGACTATAAATAACTGTACCTAAACCAGTAAGAATTGTTCCTGTGATAAGAAAGAAGTTTGGCCCATATCGATCGGACAAAATCCCAATCGGAACCTGAAGCCCTGCATATGCAAAAAATTGTATACTTGTCAGCAATCCGATGGTAGCAGCCGTCACTTTAAAATCGTGCATTAATTGATCTGTTATGAGTCCCGGCGCTGTTCTTTGGCTTACAATAATAAAATAAGTAAACAATACGCTGGCAAAAACGATCCATCTGTATTTACTATTTTGTTTATTCATTTGTCAAAACTCCTGTTACATAGATTCCTAATCTATTATACTCCATTTAACTAAAGTATGTTTAAATTTACTAAAAGTTCATCTTTCTTTAACTTTCTTTTAGTAATATGGAGGATATTCTAGTTAAAATTTCATAATAAATGGTTGATGATAAAGATTCATTTCCTGGGTAAGCGCATAAACTGACTTTTTTCTGCAAAAGATTTAAAGATTATATCTTGAATGAATGCCTCACAACTATCCCTGGTTGCTCATAGGATGAAATGGGGGTGATTTGTTGACAAGGTGGGTAAAAGCAGTCATTTTGGTCTATCTCTCAATATTGTTTTTTGGAAGCTTTTTAGTGGTAAGCGGTTTATGGCTTGGATCCTTTGAGCAATCGATGCCATTTATCTCAAAAATAGAAATCTTTTTGTATTATTTCTTCGCCGGTGCTATTGGCGGATCACTGCGTCACCTTTATATGTTTTGTTCTCGGTATATGAAGGGGCAATTAAATGACTACAGAGAATGGATTATGTATATTTTTTACCCGATTTTTGCAACAGGAACAGCTGTAGTTGCCGTTACGCTAATACAAAGCGGGATCTTCTTAATTGAATTTACCGATTTTAAAGACACCCCTTATGGTCAAATCAGCATTTCCTTCTTAGTGGGTTTCGGGTTTAACCGTTTTTTAAATAAGCTGAACACTATTTCAAAAAATATCTTTCAAGCTAACAAGAACAACGATAAAAGCACGTTAAATCATAACCATAAATAAGAGGAAGCTCGATTGAGCATCCTCTTATTTTTTATATTTTTCTCTTCAAGGTTTAAGAAGGTGGTTAAACAGTATATTAAAATGGTTTACTTACCATCCACCACTTCTTTTAAAATCTCATAAGAACGTTTTTGCTTGTTCGAATCAAATATATACGAGACAGCCATTATCTCGTCTACTGCATATTTTTCTTGGAAGCTTGTCAATTGTTTTCGAATTGAATCCTTCCCGCCTAATAACGTCACGTTGGACATGGAAGTCACCATTTCTTTTTCGGACTGATTCCAAATTTGGTCCATATTTTCAACTGGAGGACGCATCGGCATTCTTGAACCTCTGACAACATTTAAGAAAAATTGCTGCATGGTTGTAGATTCAAATTGGGCCTCTTCATCGCTTTCTGCCGCAATCACATTTAGACAAACCATCATATATGGACTTTCAAGGTATTCGGATGGCTGAAAGCGCTGGCGGTAAATCGAGATGGCTTCTTCCATATACCTTGGTGCAAAATGAGAAGCAAATACATATGGCAAGCCTAATTTAGCTGCTAAATAGGCAGAATCTGTAGAAGAACCAAGAATATAAATAGGGATATTTGCATTAACACCTGGATATGCTTTGACATAACCCTGGCCCTCTTCCGGCCCAAAATAGGTAAGCAAATCATTAACATCATCAGGAAATGTATAGACAGAATCATTTTGTGATCGCCTTAATGCACTTGCTGTCATCATATCGGTACCAGGCGCACGGCCGAGGCCTAAATCTAAACGATCCGGATAAATTGCAGCCATTGTTCCAAATTGTTCGGCTACAACTAACGGTGAATGGTTTGGCAGCATGATACCCCCAGATCCTATACGGATATGGTCTGTATGCTCCAATGTATGTTTAATCAAAATAGAAGTAGCTGAACTAACAAGCGTCGGTGTGTTATGATGTTCAGCAATCCAATATCGCGTATAACCCATTTGCTCAGTCGCTTGAGCCAAATCAACCATAGCATCAATGGCATCCTTCGTCCCTTGCCCTTCACGAATAGGAGCAAGATTTAAGACAGATACGGGAAAGTGTATATTTGACATTTACATGATTCCTTTCATGATTAAGTTTCATCACTATAGTAACAGGTCGAAAAACGAAAACAAATTTAAATGCTTATAAGGTCATCTTGCAAGACTCATACTTTTTTCATTTGGCCATTTCATGCTTGGTTGATGTCAATACATACCTTCTCTCTGTTTCCATCATCGTATACACTGCTGAATGAAACTTAATGCGTTCAACAAATATATAATCGTTTTGTTATTCAGCATTTCTTAAAAATTTATTTTCCCCTTCATTTTTCTATCTAATTAATTCACCTCTATATATTTACTCCTATTTTGATGAATGACGATAAATTTACAGCTTCCTTTTGGCAATTTTCAAAAAACTTCTCCCAAAATGAAAATTCTAACTCCCCATCTTTTGTATACATTTCACGCAAAAAACAATGGCAGAAAATATAACACGTTCTGAAAACTTGTTGTGAAAGAATAAAGCATTTCCAATTCACTAAAGCGAGAATTTAGACAACTTGCATAATAAAAAATAACACTTTTGTTATTTCATACAGTGACAGTTTTCAGAATATTGTTTATCATGTAAGAAATAAATACATTTTATGTTAATATTTCTTACATTAAAATAAGGAGGTTCATTATGACAAAAAACATCGGAAAACCGGAAATTTTCTCATTAGGTTTACAACATGTACTCGCCATGTATGCTGGGGCTATCTTAGTGCCACTAATTGTAGGAGGAGCTTTGCAATTTACTCCGCAACAGATCGCTTTCCTTGTTTCCATTGATTTGCTTACATGCGGTATTGCCACAATATTGCAATCAATCAATGGTAAATATATCGGGCTCGGACTCCCGGTTGTATTAGGAACTTCTTTTGTAGCTGTATCCCCGATGATTATGATCGGAACGAATTATGGGATTTCTGCTATTTATGGGTCAATTATTACAGCAGGAATTTTTATTATACTTTTCTCTAATTTGTTTGGTAAATTAATCAAACTTTTTCCACCAGTTGTAACTGGAACGGTTGTCATAATTATTGGATTGTCCCTAATTCCAACGGGAATAAAAAATATGGGTGGCGGTGCTTCGAATCCTGATTTTGGATCTGTAGAAAACATCATTCTTTCTTTTAGCGTACTTGGTGTTATTTTAATCTTGAATCGATTTTTAAAAGGATTCCTTCGGGCAATTTCAGTTTTAATCGGAATTTTTTTCGGTACGATTGCCGCTGCTTTTATGGGAAAGATGGATACCAAGGCAGTTTCGGACGCGAATTGGTTCCATTTCCCAACACCATTTCATTTTAGTGCACCTTCATTTGAACTCGTACCAATCTTAACGATGATTTTAGTGGGGATTGTCATCCTCGTAGAGTCGACAGGTGCCTTTCTCGCCCTTTCAAAGATGACCGGAAGAGATCTAACTGAAAATGACATTGCTCGCGGTTATCGAACGGAAGGGATTGCATTTACTCTTGGCGGAATCTTCAACGCATTCCCATATAGTACATTTGCTCAAAATGTAGGTCTTGTTCAATTATCTGGAATTAAAACGAGATATGTCACGATAGCAGCAGGATTCATCTTAATCGGATTAGGTTTGGTGCCAAAGATTGCAGCATTAGCAACCCTTATCCCAACATCTGTTTTAGGTGGTGCAACAGTGATTATGTTTGGAATGGTTGTTTCTTCCGGAATAAAAATGCTTAGCGGGGTCGATTTTACCGACAACAATAATCTTTTAATTATAGCTTGTTCAATTTCTTTAGGACTGGGAGCAACCGTTGTGCCGGAACTTTTTGCAGGTCTGCCTGATACACTTCGAATCATCGTCAGTGACGGAATTATTACAGGAAGCATTACCGCGATTCTGTTAAATATTGTATTTAACATCCGACCTAAGCGATCAATTCAAATAATATCTGACCAAACATTAGAACCGAAAGTAAAAAATATATAAATAAATGGAGTTTGATGGCATGAATACACTTGAAACATTGAATAACACTTCCCCCGAACAATTTATGGAAATTGTCGGAGGAATCTTTGAACACTCCCCTTGGATTGCTGAAAAAGCTGAAAAAGCAAAACCATATTTATCTTTGGAGCATTTGTTTCAAGAAATGGTAATTGTTGTTGAGACTTCTTCCCTTGAACAGAAACTTTCACTTATCAAAGCACATCCTAATTTAGGGGAAAAAGTGTCAATGACAACAGAATCGACCACCGAACAAAAGGGAGCAGGATTGCAGGATCTTACTCCCAAAGAATATGACACCATTCTTGATCTAAATAAGCGATATATGGAAAAATTCAACTTCCCCTTTATTCTTGCAGTCCGCGGAAAAAACAAGGATCAAATCTGCGAAGCGATGAAAACACGACTTCAAAACGATAAAGTTCGTGAGTTTCAAACAGCCTTAGAAGAAATTTATAAAATCGCCCGATTTCGTTTAGAAGATAAATTAAGTGATTTATCCATTACAAAAAATAAACCCTTCTTTCTATAAGAATTCCTTTAGTCATGAAGTGAAAGGATGAAATAAATGAGTCTAGAAGTTTTAAATGAACAAGTAAAAAAGGATCTATCCTATCTTGGTATAAACCTTAAAGAACAGAAGCAACCTGTTACATTTTCTGAGGGACATGTGTATGATGTGATCATTATCGGCAGCGGCCAAGGAGGGCTGGGAACAGCCTTCGGTTTACTGCGTGAGCGAATCTCAAACATTCTCGTAATAGATGAAAACAAGGCAGGATTTGAAGGGCCGTGGGATACATACGCTCGTATGGTTACTTTGCGTACCCCTAAGCATTTGACTTCCATAGATCTCGGAATCCCCTCCCTTACCTTCCGTTCATACTGGGTAGCGCAATTTGGAGAAAAAGGCTGGGAAGCCATAGATAAAATCCCTCGAGTAGATTGGATGAATTATTTACGCTGGTATCGAAATGTTCTTAATTTGCCTGTTATAAACGAAGTAAAATTAACATTAATCGAACCCTTGGAAAACGGCAAACATAAGCTTCATATTACCGGTAATAGGGCTCCATCTCAAACATTATTAGCACGAAAAGTGATTTTGGCTACCGGAATTCAAGGCGGCGGCGAATGGCGTGTACCTAAAATGATCTCTGAAAACTTACCATCACATCTTTATTCCCATTCATCGAAACCAATTGATTTTTCATTATTAAAAGGGAAGAAGATTGCTATTTTAGGAGGAGGAGCTTCGGCCTTTGATAACGCTAATTACGCGTTATCTGAAAAGGTCTCTGAAGCACATGTATTTGTCCGACGTAAAGAATTGCCGCGTATTAATCCGATTCGTCAAATGGAAGGATCTGGACTCATCGAATGTTTCTATTCGTTGCCAGATCAAGAAAAATATGAGGTTATGTCCCATTTCTTTATAAATAATCAGCCTCCAACAAATGATACGTATGACCGAGCTGCTTCATGGCCGGGTTTTTGTCTCCATTTAAGTTCACCATGGCTGGATGTTAAACCTGTAAAGGAAAAAGTTGAAGTGACGACACCAAAAGGGAAATTCCTGTTTGATTTCTTAATTATCAGCACTGGACTAATAACCAATCCGGCTTTGCGACCCGAATTAAGCCTGATTGAAAAACATATTGCCAGATGGAGTGATCGTTATCAGCCCCCAAATGGTGTGAAGAACCCTCTGCTGGACGCTCATCCTTACTTAAGTTCAGGCTTCTGTCTTCAAAGCAAAGATGAAGCTGGTAAAAAACGACTATATGGTCTATTTACTTACAATTATTCAGCATTAATTAGCTGTGGTATAGTAGCCTCTGCCCTTTCAGGTATGAAATTCGGAATACCTAGATTAGTAACATCAGTATCAGAACAACTCTTCCATGATGCACGAAAAGAAATTCTTGATCAATATTTTACTTATAAAGAGCCGGAATTTATCAGTGACTTAAAAAACTCTGTGAGTAGTTCTTAATTTAATATAAAATTCAATTTTATTAAAGGAGATCACAACCATGGCAGGATTAACGACTCATGTACTTGATTTAACCCATGGCCAACCAGCCGATAACATTAAAATTGACCTATACTTCTTAGAATCAAAGGAATGGCGGTTAGTAAAAACTGCTGTAACGAATAAAGACGGACGACTTGAACACCCCCTCCTCTCAGACGATGATGTAAAAATCGGAACCTTTGAGCTCGTTTATCATATAGGCGACTACTTTCAGAGCAAAAACATCGAAATTCCAAGCCCGGCTTTCTTGGATCAAGTACCAGTTCGCTTTGGGATCGCAAATCCAGAAAGCCATTATCACGTTCCATTATTAATCTCTCCTTGGGGATATCAAATTTATCGCGGCAGTTAAAAAACCAGACATTCTATTCTTTTAAGAATAGCAATGTCTGGTTTTCATTAATGGATAATCAACAATATAATTAGTAAAGTTATAGACAAATTAAAAAATATTTTAATATTTTCTTTGGGAAAAAGTATTTTTTTCTTACTTTTTCCTATTTGAATTTATATTACTTCTACGGATTTTTTTGGCTTAATCCACTTTCCGTAAGGGCGCTGCTCAATAATTTTTCCATCTCGATACACAACCTTTCCTTTACTGATGGTTCCTGCAACATTGCAAGGAAATCTATGACCGATGTATAAACTTTCTTTATGTTTTGCAAAAAAGTTCTCCTTTGAAACTGTAAACGATTCATCTACTGTGATAATCGCTAAATCTGCATCAAAACCTACCGCAATTTTCCCTTTCCGATTTGATAATCCGAATCTTTCCGCTGGTGCAAAAGCTGTCAATTGAGCAACTGTTTCAAATGGAATGTGATATTTCAGAGCTATTTCAATCATGGCTAGAAGAGTGAATTGCCCGCTGCTAATTCCTCCCCACGCTGAAAACAAATGATGCTCAGCAGGGTCTTTTAATTCATAGGGACAAGGTGAATGATCAGATGTGATCATATCAAATTTTTGACGAATGACTAATGAAATTAATTTCTCTTGCTCCTCTTTTTCACGTAAAGGCGGAGCGCATTTAGCTATGCTGCCCATTTTACGTAAGTGGTTATGATTATATAGCAAATAATGAGGACAGGTCTCAACTGTAACATCCATCCCTCTTTGCTTTGCCTGTTCAATTTTTTCAATAGCTAAGGCAGAGCTTATATGAACAAAATGCAGCGGACATCTTGTAAGCTCTGCAAAATATAATGCACGCTCTACCGCTTCTGCTTCAGCAATAATTGGTCTTGATTCAAAATAATCATCAGCACTTAATGCTCCCGCTTTTACTTTCTCTGACATTAACCAATTTGTGATCGGCGCACTTTCCGAATGGAGCGCTAAAACCTTCCCTGTTTTCGCAATCACTTTCATACCATTTAGCAGTGTCATATCATCAACTGACTCAAATTCTTTGTTTCCTGTTTCAGATAGGAAGGCTTTAAATCCGATAACTCCAGCTTGCGCTAGCTCTTCTATATCCGTCTCATTACCAGGCACAAGACCGCCCCATAAACCAAAGTCAACAAAAGACTTTTGATTTCCAATTTGAGCTTTTTGATTTAGGGCATCGACATTCACGGTTGAAGGAATTCCGTTTAAAGGCATATCAAAATAAGTTGTACAGCCGCCTGCTGCCATCATCATTGAACCAGTATAGAATCCTTCCCAATGCTCTCTCCCAGGTTCGCTAAAATGCACATGTACGTCAATCATACCCGGAAAGATATAGTGGTTTTCTGCTTCCCAAGTAATCTTAGCAATATTTTTAATGTCCTTTTGTATAATGGCAATTCTTCCATCCTTTATTCCGATATCTGTTTGGATTACTCCCTCAGACAAAACTGCCTTTCCATTTTTTATCACAATATCTAATTGCTCCATTCTCAAAACTCCTTTTAAGGAAAACTTTGATTTTCATTATCTAACAATCTATGTGAATAAATGTAACATATAATTAGTTTATCGGAACATCATGTATGAATCATTAGTAGAATTGTAAATTAATTATTAATTATTTTGTACAGAGTAACTAAAATTAGATAGTAATAAAGCCAGGTACTTTGATTATGTAAGTGCCTGGCTTTTCGGGTTAGTATCGTCTTGTAACAGAATTAGACAATAGCTTAAAACCATTAATCTGACATTCAACAATATCTCCATGTTTAATAACAACTGATCCTGGTGTTCCTGTCAGAATGATATCTCCTGGATGTAACGTCATGATGTGCGAGAAATATGAAACGATAAACCAAGGCGGGTACATCATATTGGCGACCACATTGCGATGAGTAACTTCTCCGTTTAGCGTGGTTTCAACAGTAATATCTTTTAGGTGTGTGAATTCATCAGTGGTAATGAAATATGGCCCGAAGCTAAAAAACGTATCAAAACTCTTTGCCCGTTGTAAAAACCGAGGATTATTTGCATGAATATCTTTAGCTGTAACATCGATTGCCGTTGTGAATCCTGCAACAAATGATGATGCGCTTGCTTCGTCAATATTTTTACACGTCTTCCCAATGATAATGGCTAGTTCAGCTTCTGCTGTGACTACATTTGCTTGAGGAGGAAGTATGATTGAATCATTCGGCCCTATTAAGCTCGTATCTGGCTTCATAAAAATGATCGGTTCAGCTTCTGGTGGCCGTCCAGATAATTCAATCGCCTTATCCAAATAATTCATCCCGACACCGCAAATTTTTCGCGGTTGACGATAGAGCGGGGCAAACGCTGTATCTTCTGCTAATATGGTCGGGAGGTGAGATAGTCTGCTTTCACCGCCATTTTTATACCAGTTCTTCAGGTCTGTCAGTTGATTTGTTTGCAATAGTTCAAACAGGTTTGTACTCCATTTTTCCCCTGCATATTCATTTATGATTTGAATCAAAGTCGCTCGGTCCTCCGAAATGACGGCACCCTCTTCTTTATCCTTCAGTTTTATTGTGGCAAGCTTCATTTTTTCCTTCTCCTTACTTGAAACTATACACTCTCATTATTTGTCGAGTAAAAGGGCATGAACCCAATGTAATAGTTTTCGATCATTATGTCGATTCGCAATAAACGATAATCCTATTGGTAATCCGTTCACATTAACAGGAATTGTTATTTGCGGTAAACCTGCCAAACCGGCAATACAGGTCAATTGCATGGCTCTAGAACGATACTGTTCTGCTTTTTCTCCGTGCAGATTTACTAGCGGTGCAGCGCCCGGAGCAGTCGGTATGACGAAAACTGATTCTTCGCCTAATAGGTATGACAGTTTGTCTGTAATAGTTTGTCTTAATTGGAATTGGCGTTTACATTCTTCTTTATTCAATGTGCTTGCCCACTTAAATCTTTCTGAAATACCCCGTCCAAATTTCGGGTTTTCATTCTGAATCCACTCGCCATGTTCTTCCCAAATCTCAAGCCCTTGCAGAACTCGAAATGTATTTGCCCACTCTGCCAATCCTTCTTCCGCGATATGCCGCCACTCACAGTGATCTGCTTTGTTCATCACTTTTTGAAAAAACAATAATAATGCTCCTTTGTTTTCTCTGTCCAACAACCCCCAAGCGTCTTCACCTAAGAAAATATGACGAAAGCCTTCCTCTGCGTTTTGCCCATTTAATAAGACCTCACCAACCTCTATTAACAATCTCGAATCTTTTGTCATCCACCCTACTGTATCAAAGCTTTTTGCCAAAGGGATTATCCCTTCAATAGGCACAACTCCATGTGTTGGACGAAATCCGTAAATTCCGCAATAAGATGAAGGAATTCGAACAGAGCCTCCAGTATCTGTACCCAAGGCAAAATCAACTACTCCTGCCGAAACTGCCACAGCAGACCCGCTTGAAGAGCCTCCTGGAATTCTTGTTGGGTCTGTTGGATTTATAGGTGTACCATAATGAACGTTCTCTCCATTTAAACTATACATAAGCTCATCTGTATGTACCGTTCCTGTTAGCTTTGCTCCTTGCTGCAAAAGAGTGCTAATGACTGGAGCATGGTCCGTTGCCGGTTTATGTGTTCGGTACCAATCAGGGTTTCCTGCCGTATTTGTATAGCCTTTGATTGAAAAAACATCTTTTACTGTAAAGTTGAATCCGTCTAACGGACCTTCCTCTAATGGTTCCAAAACAATACCTTCATTAACAAACGCATTCCATTTATCATTCATTTCATTACCTCCAATAAATCGGATTCTTTCAGCCCATGAATATGATTTACTAGTTTATTTACAACAGATGCCTTTTTCTTTTAGGGAAAAGATATTATTGAACCTTGAAGCGTGGTGATTTAGCCATGAATCGTCGGGATTGAACGACGTAAAGGTAGTATTGAACCACAGACAGGTCGGATTACTTACCCCTCTTTAAGATTGAAACACAAACACAAACCCTAGTATTTAATCCTTCTAATCTGTTTAACAACTCTTTTATTTCACAACCAAATTAGATGCTTCATATATAGTTAATGCTGCTTGTAACGCTTGGCCTGTTTGAACTTTCACCTTATGACGGATTAAAACTGCTTCAAGAGCTGCCAACACAAATAAGATATTTTCTTTACGGCAGCTGAATCCCATGGTTCCAATTCGCCAAATTTTCCCGTGCAGCGGACCAAACGAACTAGCAATCTCAATTCCGAAATGCTGTAAGAGCATGGATCTTACAGACTCACCATCCACATCGGCTGGAATCTTTACACAAGTTACCATAGGGAGTTTCCAAGTAACACCATTAAATAATTCCAAACCCATTGCCTTAATTCCTTCTATTAGCGCCTTTTCGTGAAAACGATGTCGATCAAATCGCTCCTCCAGCCCTTCTTGTAATACGATGCGGACACCTTCACGTAAAGCATATAGCATGGAGGTTGCCTCTGTATGGTGATTCAACCTTCTCGGTCCCCAATAATCCTGAAGTTGACTAAGGTCAAAATAATTACTTCGAATCGGTTCCTGTACATTAACTTGATCCTCTTCAGTCGAAATTCCTCTTTCTACTTTTTTTCGAGAAGCAATAACCTGTTCAACTCGTTCATTATATGTGATCGGAGCCATTCCAGATGGAATAGATAAACATTTTTGAGTTCCGCCTATCACGGCATCCAATTTCCATTCATCTACTTTAACTTCAGTGCCGCCAATCGTCGCAACTGCATCTACAATACACAATACGTCATGCTCGCGGCATGCTGGTCCAATCCGATCTAAAGGCTGCATACAACCTGTAGATGTTTCGCCATGAACAATCGCGAGCACTTTAGGTTTTACTCTCTTTAGTTCCTCTATAATAACCTCTTGATCAAATACTTTTCCCCATTCACATTCAATCAGATGGATTTCAGCACCATTCCGCTCTGCTATTTCTGTTAATAAATACCCAAATCTTCCATAAATCGGAATGAGCACTTTATCACCCGGTTTTATTACACTGCATAATAACGCTTCAATACCGGATCTCGATGTTCCATCGATGGGAAATGCCCATTGGTTTTTCGTTTGGAACACCTGGCGAAGCAATTCCATTGTTTCATTCATTATTTTTGTGAAAGCAGGATCGAATTGTCCTAAAATTGGCATACTCATTGCTCGTAATACCCTTGGGTCGACCTCAACAGGTCCCGGAGTCATAATGGTCCGTAAAGGTGCATCTATTTCTTGAAAAGCATTCATACTGTTTGCCTCCTTAATAAGCTAACTTATACAAAATCTTGATCAATAATTGAATCCCTTTTTTTAAATCTTCAGTTTTGGTAAACTCGCATGGGGAATGACTTATTCCATTTTTGCTCGGTACAAATAATAATGCTGTAGGGCAATACGACCCGAAAATTTGTGAGTCATGACCTGCGCCACTCGTCATTTTTTTAAAAGGTATTTGCTCTTCGGATAAAATCAATTCAGTCACCTGATTTAATTGTTCATTCATTTTTACTGGTTTTTCATTCATCCAATTCTCGACGGTTACTTTTGTATCATGTTGATTTGCAATCGAAATAAAATGTGCAAATACGTCGTCACAAAATTGATCAAGAACATACTCTTCACTATGGCGGATATCCATACTAAACATGATCTTGCCCGGAATGACATTTGACAAATTAGGTTCTATAATCATTTGTCCAACTGTTGCAACTAGGTCAGGATATGTTTCTTTTGCTTTCTTTATAAGATATTGAATGAGTTCAGTTGCTGTAAACATAGCATCTTTGCGCCAAGGCATTGGGGTTGTTCCTGCATGATTGCTTTCCCCAACTACGGTGACATTATATCTTCTTTGTCCGACTATATGACTCACAATCCCAATTGTTTTTTGTTCCCGTTCTAATATTTGACCTTGTTCAATATGAAGTTCAATAAAACAATCAAGATCTTTTCGTTGAGGTTTTTGATACTTCCCTTGGCCAAACCCCGCATTTTTCATAGCCATAACAAAAGGAGTGCCATCTGAATCGATCAGCTGCTGAACATCCTTGAGAGATTTAACACCAGTAATACTGCCAGATCCCCAGTATGTCATCGGAAAACGACTTCCTTCTTCCTCACATAAGGAAACGACCTCTATATTTTTTTTCGGTAACCCGTAATGTTCAAACAAATATTGTAAAGCAATCATTCCCGCTATTACGCCGAACGCTCCATCATACTTTCCCCCATCAATTACTGTATCAATATGAGATCCTGTTAAAATAGTTGAGGGATTTTCTTGTGCAGCTGATAATCTGCCAAATAAATTTCCGACATCATCATAAAAAGCATGAAGTCCGATGTTTTTCATTCGTTTTTCGAGCGCTTGCTGTGCGGATATCCAACTATCTGAGTATAATTGGCGAGTGACTCCGTTGTTTTTGCTTTTTCCAAATGAAGCCAGCCACTCCACCATTTCTTCAATTTGGTCGAAGTAAGCCAGAGACGTTTTTTCCCTTATTACCAACCTTATCCCCCTCTATATCTTGTTATTGCATCACCCTAAATGGGATGTTTTATTACATGAATAGTGATATAGTTTGATTGTAAAAGAAAAAACTAGTAAAATCATTCACACAAATGTAGAATGTTTTATAGATTCATTGTTTATATTAACTAAAAATAATCATTAGTGCACAAATTTATGTTAATTATCCTGACAATAGGAGAGAGATTGAATGGAATTATGTAAATTATTACAATTGCCCGTGTTTCATGGAGCCTTTATAGTCGCTGGAAAACAAGGAATTTCACGTGAAGTCCAAACAGTAAATATGATGGATGCGCCAGATATTATCCATTTTTTAAAAGAAAATGATTTACTTATTACTACAGCATTCCACTTTAAAGAAGATATTGATTCATTACTCTCACTCATACTTGAAATGGAAAAGCAAGGGTGTTCAGCATTAGGTATTAAAACAAAGAGATTTTTAGATAAAATACCGGAAGCGGCTGTTTCACTTGCAAACGAACTCCAATTTCCGCTTATTGAACTGCCTGTTCAAACTTCATTAGGAGATATTGTTAATCAATCTTTAAGTTACATCCTCGATGTCCGCACAAATGAACTTGATCAAGCTATGCAGACACATCAACAATTTACAAATGATGTCATTAGTGGTCAAGGGATTGAAAAGATTGTTAAACGTTTATCCACATTAATTGATTATCCTGTTGTCTTATTAAATCACCAATTACGTCCTCTTCAAAAACAAGCAAAGCAAAAGTCAATTATTGATAGATTAGAAGAATTGCTTACAAAAGGGTATTCCTTTCATTTACCAAAAACGACTATGTCCAGCTTTTCAATGTTATCTGAGACACGGGAATCAATTAGTCTATTTCCTATTTATACACATAAAAGCCAGTCTAGTTTTTTAGCAGTTTTAGGATTCATCCCTCTTTCTGACCGATCGACCATTTTAACTGTTGAGCAAGCAACTAACGTCATAGCGTTTGAACTTATGAAGGAAAATGCTTTAAATCAGCATTCAAGACGTGTACGAAACGAGTATTTTTCCAACTTTATTAATCGGACATTCTCTTCGAATGATGAAATTATTAGCAGAGGAAGAGAATTTGGATTGCAAAACGATAAGAGGTATATCTGTGTTGCTGCTGATATATCTGACCAAGACAAAACTGTACCAACTATTCAATATCAGTCAAAACAAGAACTTATTTACGAAACCATTGAATCTGAAATCCGCCCCTTTGAACAACCTGTCCACATTTTCACAATGGACCAGTCCTATATCCTTCTTTTCGAACTCGTAGGAACATGGAAAAACATTGAGGAAACGGTTCTTTCTTTGTTAAAAACTATTCAATCTAAGGTTTATACCTACTACCGCGAACACATTTCATTTGGTATAAGTAACTACGCTGAACAACTTATCCAAGTTCCTGTTTCCTATAAGGAAGCAAAAGACGCCCTTTACTATGGAAATATGTCAGGCAAAATACAATTTATTGAAATTTACCAACCGAAGGAAGTTCCTGAAATATTACGTATGGTTCCAATTGATCAATTAAAAAAGTTTTATACAGATACCTTTCAAGCCTTTGCTAATGAACCGAAAAAGGATCATCAGGACCTGCTGCAAACGTTATCTGTTTATCTGGAAACACACTGCCAATTATCCGAAACGGCAAAAAGGTTATATATACACCGAAATACTGTGATTTACCGTTTAGAAAAATGTGAAGAAATCATTGGCAGAAGTATTAAAGAACCTGACGAAACATTGCGGTTGCGTCTAGCATTTCGAATTAAGACTTTACTTCAAGGGAGTACCTAATTTCCTTTATTAATAAGAATCTTGATAGTTAGCTGCTTTTAGAGTAACAGTATTAAATACCGGTTAAACACTTGTTGAATTTTTTCCTTTGTCCAACACGAATGCTTTTCTTGTAAATAGATAAAGAAGCACCCCTTTAGAAAGTGCTTCTTTATCGAAACTTTATAGTCATATACTTTTCAGCCGCCTTAAGTTCTCATCACTAAGTTTACAAGATTATTCATTCCCAAAGATACCGGCGTGATGATACCATGACGAAAACGCTGATACTACTTGCTTCCCTAATAAATATCCACCAATTGCATATGCTTCTCCTCGTTCTTTAAGTGCTTCTATCGTTGGGTAATTGTCATAAATTATAAAATTATACTGACGATTTTCATTTCCACCAAGAAAAGCTTCGTTTAAATACGAAACTGCTTCATTTAAAGCATAGTTACCTCGATCCATCACTTCATAGAAGGAAACAAAACCATGCATAACCCCATTGTAACGAATGGCTTTAACAGGTACGCCACTTTCGGCCAGACGTTTACCGTATGCTTCACCTTCATCTCGTAATGGGTCGAACTCTGCTGTAATAACGAGTGCAGCCGGGAGGTTTTTGAGTGAATCAGCATGTAATGGCGAGGCATATGGGAGATTCCACATTTCTTCATTTGGTGTATAATGTTCCCTTGCCATTTCCATCACACTTCGTGACAAAAGATAATAGCCGCTGTCATACGTTTCCCTCGATGAAAACGCGATATCTTTAAAGGTTGTTAGTGGATAAAAAAGAGTTTGAGCTGTAATTTCAGGGCCTTTTTGGTCACGAGCCATCATTGTTACAGCAGTGGCAACATTGCCGCCTGAGCTGTCACCAACAACCGCCAGCTTAGTTGGATCACCATGAAATGCAGCAGCATTCTCAACAGCCCAAAGTAATGCTTCATAACTATCCTTAACGGCAGTTGGATAAATATATTCAGGTGCCAATCGATAGTCAACTGAGATAACAACACTGCCTGTTCTTGATGCGAGGGCTCGTACGATATTATCATGGGTATCGATATTCCCATAGCCTTCCATAAATGCTCCGCCGTGATAATACAAAATGATGGGATGTGGTCCTTCTGCCTTTGGTTCATAGATTCTGATTGGGATATCTTCCCCGTCAGACATCGGAATATGAATCGTTTCTCGATTATAAGGCGGAGTACCTGATCTTGTAAAAATCTTTGGGGCTTTCGTATCAGCTGAAACGAGGTTTTGATTAACGGCATGTAATAATACTGCGGTCTTTACTGGTACGATGCCAGCTTCTGTCTCCCTCCACTGCTCAACATAAGCAATGATAATTAGACTACATACTAGTAAAATACTAACTAACAAGAGGAAGAAGTGCTTTATACGTTTTGTCATAACATTAGCTGTTTTTAGCCATACCCTCCCCGTTAAATTAATCTTTTTCAACTCTTACAAATGTTATCTATTTTAGTATAAATGATAGAATTATAGAAAAAATCAAGCAAATTTAGGAAAGACAATCTTTTAAAAAACAATAAAAGGCTGCCGTTTGAAACCAGCAACCTTTTATTGACTAAACTATTATACGATGATTAGATAATACGAGTTGTAACAATACCTTGAATTAGCTTGATTTTTTCTTCTAATTGAGGAATGATTTCACCGTTTACTTCATTATCAATATCAATTAATGTGTATGCATATTCTCCACGGCTTCTGTTTACCATATCCGCGATGTTTAAGTTATAGTTTGATAAAGCTTGCGTAATCTGTCCAACCATGTTCGGTACGTTTTGGTGGAATGCAGCTACACGGCGCTTTCCTGTATAAGGAAGAGAAGCGTTAGGGAAATTCACTGAGTTTTTGATATTACCTGTTTCTAAGAAGTCCTTTACTTGGCGAGCGGCCATAATCGCACAATTTTCTTCAGATTCTTGAGTTGAAGCACCAAGATGCGGGATTGGAACCACATTTTTCATTTTAAGAACATTTTCATTTGGGAAGTCTGTCACATACTTACCAACTTTTCCACTTTCAAGAGCTTCTTGCATATCTGCTTCATTCACAAGCTCTCCGCGTGAGAAGTTTAAAATATGAACGTCATCTTTCATGATGCTGAATGTTTCTTTATTGAACATACCATTTGTGTCCTTTGTTAATGGTACGTGAACCGTAATATAATCAGAGTTCGCAAAAAGCTGTTCAAGTGTCATCGCGCGCTGTACTTTGCGAGATAGGTTCCATGCTGTATCAACAGAGATAAACGGATCAAATCCAATGACATCCATATCTAAATCAAGTGCATCATTAGCAACTAGGGCACCGATTGCACCTAAGCCGATAACGCCTAATGTTTTTCCTTTGATTTCTTTTCCGACGAATTGTTTCTTACCTGCTTCAACGAGTTTTGGAATTTGATCCCCTTCCCCTTCTAACGACTTTGTCCAAGCCACACCTGCAAATAGGTTACGAGAAGAAGCCATTAAAGTCGTAAGGACCATTTCTTTTACAGCGTTAGCATTCGCACCAGGAGTATTAAAAACAACAATCCCTTGTTCTGTGCATTTGTCGACAGGAATATTATTGACACCTGCTCCTGCACGTGCAATGGCTTTTAAATTGCTGGCAAAATCCATTGAATGCAAGTTAAAGCTACGTAAAACAATGGCATCTGGATTCTCATTGTCATTGTCAATCGTAAAATTGCCTTGATTGAATACATTAAGCCCGACTTGTGCAATATTGTTTAAGGTCTTGATTGTTTTTACTTTTTCTAACGTTGTTGTGCTCATTTTGATTTCTCCTCTTTTCCTTTATATTAGATTTTAAATTTTATGAATATTTATATTTTATTAGAATAATGCAAATTAAGGAGAGTTTCAACCTTAAATTTATTTCCTAATAAACAGAAAGAGGTAAGGGAAGTTTTCCCTTACCTCTGCCCAGGCGAACGGCTTCGACACTATGTGCTCCCTCACGGTTATCCGTGTTTCGCCAGTTACACATAGCCTTTTCATTTCTTTTATTTTAACACATTTCTTACTAACTTCAAGTACATTTTTTAGTGTTTTAAATGCTGCTATAACTAGAAAGCGCTTAGATTGTCGACCTTAAAGTAATTATGTTGCCGAATAGCTATTATTTTTTGTCATTTCCTTCAATTCATCGCCAAGCATTATCAGTTTCTCTTCCATGTACTGCTTCAAGAGTAAATCTAACTTTATTGAAAATGATATATATTCCCCATTTGCCGGGCCCTTTTTTGCATATAGTTCGTTTAAATGGTTTTTTAAATTATATATTTCCAATAAAAGAGACATATTTTCACTTTTGACCTGCTTACTTACTTTCATCATACACCTCTATGACTAAATAATTTTCTGATTTTGGAAGGTGATGAATATACTCAATAGTGTTGTACAATCAGAAATTCCAAAACCTATAAGATCGTACCATAGGTGTTTTTTGATGAAAATATGTATAGGTAAAGTAAAAAAATTTAGAAAAATCTATCGAAGTAGTGATATAACTTTTATTTTTCTTGGTCATTTTTTTATTAAAGACAAACTTTGATAAGTAACGGTTTTTTCGTTTTTTAATAGGTAATATTGGGATTAGATTATTTTATTTCAATAGTATCAAATCAAAAAATAAAAATTTTCAGAATCTAAGTATTTATTTTAGGTTCTTATATAAGAAACATACCATTTCCTAAAAGAAATCATGTCACAATTAATTCTTTTCTTCAGCGATTCTATAAACTTAAAATCAATCCCATCCAGGTCATACAGATCAATTTGACCATGTATTTTCATGCCATATGACCAATTCATTATTTATTGCTCCTATAATAACTCTGATATCAGTTTCGATTATAGTCAAAAAAGATGAATTTTAACTTATAATATAATTTCTTCTTCTGCTATGATCCATTGCTCAACATCCCTAACTTAAGTCCTTGTACATTATTATTTCTATGTCACTAATCCTTAAAACATCTTCCAGATATTTTTATAGTCATTTCCTTATGAATCTCCTTTAAATAATTAAGTCTCCAGTTCATTTTACAAATCCTCTCTCTGCTGAGGAAGAAAGCATTCGACATTAGTAGGAATATATCACCAAAAAGCAGAATATTTATTTCGAATAGCTATTTAAAAGCGAAAACAAAAGGAGGTACGTTAATGAGCGAACATAAAGCAAATGTTCCCACAAAAAATAAAGGGAAATTTGGACAATCCATTCAAGTACGTTTAGTCACTGATTTAAAAAAATCACAGGAATACTACCGTGATGTTCTTGGTTGTAAGGTAGATGATTGGGGACATGCTGAACGTGATGGAATGATTGTTTTACTGCAACAAGCCAACTCCTCTGATGATGTACGACCAAACGCCTTGTCAAAAAAGCGTAAAAATTATCCGACTGAATGGGAAGGACCTGAATACGGATGGGATACATTCATTCATGTTAGTTGGGACGGATTGGACGATTTAGTTGAAGAAATACGTAGAAATGGAGGTCATATAGCAGTCGAGCCGTTTTCTGGTTCTCACGGCAAATGGGAATTTAAAAATACATATATTAAAGATCCAGACGGCTATAACATTGTATTGGGTTCTATGCGTGACATTCAGTAATACAAAAGAGTTGTTTACTATCCCAGTTAGAACTAATATGGCTTTCTTAAATGGACTTTTCCATTGCTTCTGAGAAAGCCTTACGAATGAATTTTTACCATTTCACTAAAAAATTTCTGTTTTTAAAATAAACGTTTGTTTAAAATCATGTATGTATAGAGATATTTTGAACTGATATAAATAATTATTAGTAAAAATTCTTTATGATTTTTACATTTTCCATTGTAAATGAAAGCCCTTACAAACTCATTGTATAATTTCCTCTCTTATTAAATTTCCTGGGCAAGCGCAAAAGTTTACTTTTTCCAACAATAAAGGATAGTTTTCGAGAATTTCATTACATAATGACATTGCTCGCTGGGATTTATTTTTAATGTTTATCCTGTGTTTTTTACGTTATTAAAAATTACTCAAAACAAATTGCGATTATTTATTTTTGTTTCTGCCAATTTATGCTAAGTTAGAAAAGATATAAAACTTCTAGTGCTATGTTACTTCCCTAATCATTTTAAAGAAAGGAATGAACCTAAATTGTTAACTTTTATTCTAGTTGTCCTCATGTTATTTCTTATTCCTGGTCCTGCCGTTTTTCTAACTATTTCTCAAACGATTAAAGGTGGAACAAAAAATGGAATAGTTACAGGTTTTGGGATTGCTCTAGGGGACTTAGGGCATACTTTTGCAGCCGTACTGGGTTTATCCGCTATTTTAATGACATCCGCACTCGCCTTTGAGATCGTAAAATATTTAGGTGCGGCCTACTTGGTTTATATAGGGATCTGTACTTTGATTGAAAAATCAAAAACCAATAAGAAACCCGTTTTAAAAGATGTTGAAACTATTGCGTCTTTTCGCCAAGCTTTGTTCATTGAATTACTTAATCCCAAGACATCATTATTCTTCTTAGCCTTCTTGCCACAATTTGTACTGTCGAATGGAATTCCCGTAACAACCCAACTCTTAATCCTAGGATTAACGTTTGTGTTCATGAGTATAACGTATACTACACTATTAGTTCTCCTAACAAGTATAGTCGGCAATAAGTTCTATTCGAAAAAAAATCGTCGTTCACACTGGATTGGAAAAGCAGTAGGAATTGTATATATTGGTTTAGGTTTAAAATTGGCACTTCAAACCCAAGAATAAAAAAATAACCTGTGTCTTGATACTAGGATATAGGCTTTTTATTTTCGAAGACTAGGTATGGCAAGTAGGAGCTTCGATTTCTACACATTCCATCAGCAAACAACTCGTTTTCCATATAAAAATCTAATAAGAATCCCAGCTGATAATTGTTAACGAAAAAAGAATACCCATGAACGTTTTGGGTATTCTCTGTTTATCGCCTTTCACATATGAACAATCAGACTTCCTTCTTTTTTCTTACAAGCGTGTCAGGACTTTCGGATTTCTCTTTAAATAAAACGAAGAAAAATATGGCGACGATCGCTGCAAAACCTGCAGGATATAACCAGAAGTTTTTCCATTGTTGTAAAGCTTCACTACCTTGGGCCGTTACTGTTGAATTGAAGAGCTCACCCGCAATAAGTGAACCAATGAACATACCGACTCCATAAGTAACTAATACAATTAAGCTTTGTGCTTGTGCTTTTACTTTTTCATCTGCCTTTTCTTCCGCATATATAAAGCCTGTTACAAAAAAGAAGTCATAGCAAATGCCATGTAAGGCAATCCCAATATACATAAAAATGGCGATTTCTTCTGGTGCACCGAAACCGAAGAAGACATAACGCAACGTCCAGGCAATCATCCCCACCAATAACATATATTTAACACCAAACCGTTTAAAGAAGAATGGAATTAACAGCATAAATAAGGTCTCGGACATTTGCCCGATCGTCATAACACTTCCTACATTATCAAACCCAACAGCACCAAGGAATGGGGATGCGAACGAATAATAAACAGCAAGCGGTATGCAAATTAACATGGAGCAAACAATAAAGATCAAATAATTTTTATCTTTTAACATCGCTAATGCATCAAGAAACAGCAAGTCGCGAACGGACAAGGGTTTTCCTTTTGCCGGTGCAGGTGTGTGCGGTAATGTAAAGCTGTATAACCCTAGCAATAGTGAAACTGCAGCAGCGATTTGAAAAATAATAATGTTATCTGAGTAACCTAGTTGTCCGATTAAGATTCCGGCAACAATCCATCCAACCGTTCCGAATACCCTTATATATGGGAAATTTTTAGAACCTGACTCTAAATTTTGAAAGGCTACATTGTTTGTTAGGGCAATTGTCGGCATATAACAAACGTTATAAATAAAAAGAATCCATAATAAAACGGTCTCATTTCCTGATTCGATTAATCCTGGTACCATCCATAAAAGTACTGCTCCTATTAGATGCAGAATGGCGAGAACTTTTTCTGATGGAAAAAAGCGGTCAACCACCATTCCAAGAAAGAAAGGTGCAACGATCGAGGCGATAGCGGCCACTGAATAGGAAATACCGATAATTGAAGACAAACCGTAGTTACTGAGGACTAAACCTGCAGTTGCATACCAAGCACTCCATATAAAAAACTCTAAAAACATCATGGCTGATAGTCGTGGGACAATTAATGCTTTGCTTTTCATCTGTCATCCACTCCTTTTAAATGTCTTATAAAAAAGATATGTCCAACTCTTCTAATTAAAACATTTTTTAACATTTTTTAAATGGAATGATTTATTATGATTTTTTTATATTACTTATCTTCGCTTAAGCCTTTGATATATTGTTTTTCTGAAATTACTTGTACTCCATTCCTTTTTAATAAAGCAGAAGTCACGCCCATTCCGGGAATTTTCTCCCCTTTAAATCGACCACTGTAAATCTTTGAACTGCCGCATGATGGACTATCCTCCTTGAGCACTACGATAGATGCTTGTACTTCCTTTACTTTATTTAAGGTATCATAAGCACCCTTTAAGTATTGCTCGGTCACATCCCTGCCAGATTTCTCAAACACTTTTGCTTTCCCATCCAAAACATCTTCCCCGTTACCACCGACGATTTCTGCCGGTTCTCTGGGAGTTGTAAAGCCTCCTAACAATTCAGGGCAAACCGATATGGCTTTGTTTTCGTTTATTAACTTTGAAATCTCTTGTTCTAAAGAGTGAGTACCATTGTACCTTACTTTTAAACCAGCTAAACAAGAGCTAATTACAATCATTGATGTTCTACTCCTCTCCTCATGTGATCATAACTTATTCGATTTTTGATTTTCATATCCTTTTTTAAAATAGAAAAAAGCCGCAGCTATTTACTGCGACTACCATCACAACAATTAAAATGTTTCCATAAGCTGTGTGATGGCTAAAAAAACAAACATTATGACACAGCCAATTAACACACTGTTTGCTACCCATTTATTTCGGTATTCAGCCGCTACTTTTTTGGAATTAAGTAAAATGACTAATGATATTGCTAAAAAAGGCATGAATAAGGCTCCTAGTGCACCATAAATAATAATTAATTGTACCGGTTTTCCAAAGAATAATAGAATCAATGGAGGAAAGGAAAGCCATGCTAAGTAAAAGCGATAGGCTGGATCTGTTTCTTCAACAGATTTTGTTTCATAGGCTTTATTTTTACGTGCCTTTAAAATTCTTATAAAATCAGCAAAAAGATATGGGACTCCATTCCATACACCTAATAAGGAACTAAATGCTGCAGACCAAAAAGCAAGTAAGAATAACCAGCGAAGCGGTGCACCAAATTCATCACCAAGCATTTGCGCCAGAGTGACTAAGCCTTGATCGCCGCTGATTGTAACGCCTGTTCCAAATAAAAACTGGGCTCCGATAATTAAGGAAGCCATCGTAAAAATCGCAGTAACGGTATAAGCCACCTTGGAATCTGTTCTCATTGTTGAAATCCAGCTGCTTCCTTGCCATTTCTTTTCTTTCAGCCAGTATCCGTATGAAGCCATTGTAATCGTCCCGCCGACACCGCCAATTAATCCGAGTGCCATCATAAACGATCCTTCTGGAACCCTTGGAACAAAACCGCCTGCAAATTCTCCTAGGCTGGGTAAAAATAATAGAGCCGTTCCAATGATTGTAATAAACATAATCGCAATTAAAGCTGTCATTATTTTTTCAAAAAGAAGATACCTTCCAGTAAAGACGAGGAGGAAGCCAACAACAGAATGAACAATCGACCAGCCCCAAATTGGCATAATCGGAAACATCGCTTCCATCGCCATCCCGCAGGTAGAAGCGGCTGCAGCTCCATAAACAAATCCCCATATAACAGAATAAGTGCTAAAATAACCTGTTGCCCAGTTCCCTAGTGAGCGCCATCCTTCTAATATCGTCTTCCCTGTTGCCAAATACCAGCGACCTACGCCTTCATTTAAAAAGTATTTTAAGACTGAACCAACGATAATCGCCCATACAAAGGTCATTCCAAAAGATGTCCCTAAGACAATGGCGGTAATCATATCCGCAGTTCCAACTCCTGTGGCAGCTACAGCAAGGCCCGGTCCAACATTGGACAATTTCTCTTTTATGGTTCTTGGCGGTGTATATGTTTGTCCTGGTTGTCTCCCATTATTTACTTCTATTTCGTTTTTCATTTTTTTACCCCCTTATTTTAAGTTATTGGCTGTCTCACTCCATTTTCCTACATACAATTTTCAATTACAGTTGCAATCCCTTGTCCTCCAGCAGTACAAAGAGTTGCTAAACCATATTTTTTCTTCCGGTAACGAAGTGCATGGATCAGCGAAACACAGATTCTAGAGCCGCTGTTTCCGATCGGGTGACCTAATGCGATTGCACCCCCATTGACATTTACCTTTTCTAAAGGACACTGTAGTTCTTTTATGACAGCAAGTGACTGTGCAGCAAATGCTTCATTTAATTCGATTAAATCGATGTCGTCCAACGTTAAAGAAGCTGATTGCAAGGCATATCTAGATGCCTGAACTGGACCGATGCCCATTCGATCTGGTGCTACCCCGCTCACTCCGATACCGATGATTTTGGCTAGCGGTGATAAGTTGTACTGTTTGAGAACCTGCTTCGACACAAGCAAGAGCATGGAAGCGCCATCATTCAATCCCGATGAATTACCTGCTGTTACGGTTCCCCCTTCAAGAAAGACGGGTTTAAGTGAAGCAAGCATGTCAAGATTGGTTTCTCTTGGATGTTCATCCTGCGAAATTGGTTTTGGTACTCCTTTTCTTTGCGGCACATTGACAGGAATGATCTCATTCTTAAAGAGATCATTTTGAATAGCATTTGCTGCCTTTTGTTGACTATTCAATGCGAAAACATCCTGTTCCTTCCGACTTATGTCATAATCCTGCACAAGGTTCTCAGCAGTTAGACCCATTGTCAACCTACCGTATATGTCAGATGGCTGTGAACCAGGCTGGCTTTCTTTATTAGGATCTAATAACTCAGCGTTCCCTGAGCGATAACCAAATCGAGCACTTCTCAGATAATAAGGGGCGGTGCTCATGCTTTCTACCCCGCCGGCAATCACCACGTCAGCCAATCCTGCTTTTATTCCCATGTATGCATTTTGGATAGCTTGCATTCCTGAACCGCATTGGCGATTAACAGTGTATCCTGGTATTGATTCAGGAAACCTGGCTGAAAGCAGGGAGTAACGCGCAATATTTGATTGGTCTTGTGTTTGCTTAGCCTGTCCGATGATCACCTCATTGATGGTCTCCAACGGAATCAACTGCTTTGAACGAATATCATCATATAATGGAAGCAACAGCCCATCAGGCTGGATATTAGCAAAAGCTCCTCCTATTTTTCCAATCGGTGTTCTATGAGCACTTATTACAAAAACCTCATTTTCCATGTTTTATCCCCCCTTTACAGTTTCAGCAATGGAAAATTCACTTTCTGTTTTTCTTTTTACCTCATCAAGAGTAGCACCTGGCATTAATTCAATCAGTGTTAACTTGTTTTCTTGCAATGCAAAAACAGCTAATTCTGTGATGATCATATCTACTTTCCGAATAGAAGTGATTGGGTATGTGCATGTTTTAACTAACTTTGGTTCTCCCTTTTTATTTGTATGGTTGGTCGTCACGATGATTTTCTTGGCTCCACTCATTAAATCCATTGCCCCACCGACACCCATTATCGTTTCACCCGGTATTGCCCAGTTTGCAATTAATCCCGTTTCATCTACTTGAAGCGCACCTAAAATCGCAACATCAATATGACCGCCACGGATCATCGCAAATGAATCCGCACTATCAAAATATGACGCCCCGCTCGCTTCACCTACAGGAAGTTTACCTGCATTAACCAGCAATGGATCGATATCTTGCTTTAAATCATCTACACCTAATAAACCATTTTCTGTGTGTAAATGAATCGAAGGTGAATCAATATACTTGCTGACAAGTGTCGGGATACCAATTCCAAGGTTCACGATATTTCCCTCTTGTAATTCTTTTGCTGCACGCATAGCAATGTTTTCTTTTGGTTTTAAAATTGTAGTCATATGGTGATTACCCCTTCTTTTGTTAAGATTTTTTGACTATAGACCAGGGCATCAACATAAAGATGCGGTGTCACGACTTCCTCAGGATTAAGCATGCCTACCTCAACGATTTCGTCGACTTCAGCGATCACATAATTGGCTGCTGTTGCCATCACCGGGTTAAAATTTCTTGCTGTTTTATAGTAAGTCAGGTTTCCTAATTCATCTGCTTTATGTGCTTTAATTAGAGCAATATCTGCTTTTAAAGCAGGCTCAAAGCAGAATAAATTCCCATCAATTTCTCTAATCTCTTTCCCAATGGCAAGTTCGGTTGAAACCGAAGTTGGTGTGTAATAACCGCCGATTCCAGCTCCTCCCGCCCTAATTGACTCGGAAAAAGTACCTTGAGGTAAAAGCTGAACTTCGATTTTTCCTGCATGATACATTTCAGCCACCTCCCGATTACTTGTAAAGTAGGAGCCGATTGCTTTTTTTATCTTTCCTTGTCTAAGTAGCTCTCCAAGCCCCTTACCTTCCTCACCTAAATTATTGCTAATAATTGTTAGCATATCAGCGTTATGGATTGTGAGCGCCTCAATTAAGGTTAAAGGTGCTCCCACAAGTCCAAAGCCGCCTACCATAATTGTCGATCCTGATGTGATTGGAAAGATCGCTTCTTCAACTGATCTCGTTTTTCCCACTCTATTTTCCTCCTTTACGTCTTGTGAATGACTGCGATTCCTTTTCATTAGCACATTTTCACTCTTCGCTGGACTTTTAGGAGTATACAAAAAAGCCCAGTCTTGGCCATAAGAAAAAGGAAATACAAAAAAATTTCCTTACTTCCAATGGATAAGCTGGGCTTTCTTAATTCGTATGAAATGGGTGTATTTCATCATTAAGAAGACACTATCCGTCCGTAAGTTTGTTAACGTTTTCAATTACGTCTATTTTTATCCTAACAAATGCATCTAGCTGTTTCAAGAAATCTCTTCAATTTTTTTCTTTTTTTCCATGTATCGTTTATACGCGGCTTTTACTGCTACAATTACAGAGTTTGTTGATTGAGTATAGTAGTGGGCCTCTATTCTTTGAATCAGTGATTCCAATCCTTTTGACAAATCATAGCCCACAATTAATCTGCTCAAAAAATCCCGTGCAAGATTTGTTACAAAGGTAAACTCTGCATTGACAATGACATTTGTTTCATAATCAATTTCCAACACAATTCCCGAAGTTTTATAAATTTCAAACATTGCACTCCCTTGTGGGGCTTTTGCATATCCAGTTACAAGCACTGTTTTCATTTTTAATTGTTCCGTCATGATTGTTAGTATCCCCTTTATCTTTAAAATGCTTTCTATTTTATTTTAAAGGAAAAAAGGAGAATTTTATATTCTGTATTTATTTTATAAACCTTAAGATAAACTATAGTTGCTTCTTCTTTCTATCTCTTTAACATAGCTTTCTCGAAAATGAAAATAAATGAATCCAAATTTTAAATTCTTTGCCAATAATTACGTTTGATCTAACATTTAAACTTTACTATACTTAATGTTGTACGCTAACTGAATTAATGTTCAGGTAATCGCTGCAGCATTCGTTGCTGCAGAGGAAAGTCCATGCTCGCACAGTGCTGAGATGCCTGTAGTGATCGTGCCTAACGAAATAATAAGTTAGGGCAATTTGGCTTTTTGGCTGAATTGACGGCGGGAAAAAACGCCTAAGTCTTTTAAGATATGGCCGAGTATCCCTGAAAGTGCCACAGTGACGAAGCTTATTGGGAAACCAATAAGATGGAACGCGGTAAACCCCACGAGCGAGAAACCCAAAATTATTGGTAGGGGAATCTTCCTGAAGGAATCTAAACGGATGGAAGGACAGAGCTTTTGCTCTGTAGATAGATGATTACCACCTGAGTACGAGGTTAAAACTGCTTGAGTACAAAGGAACAAAACATGGCTTATCGAACATTAATCGAACAGGAACGTACACGCAAACCTTCATTGTGAAGGTTATTTTTTTTGCTTTTTTTATATAACTAAAAAAGTGCGTCAGCAAATATGCTGTACGCACTTATTAAATAGCAAATGCATGATTACCGATCGTTTTTACTACTTCTCGAGTTAAAATCCAATCACTCGTTGCTGTTTCCGGATTATAAAAGTATAATAATTCATCGTTTTTATCTTCATTCTCCAGCGCTTCTTGAACTGCTTTTTGTGCTTCTTTGTTTGCAGGTTCATTAATGGAACCATTTTGAACAGGTTCAAATGCATTCTTCTCATAAATGACTTCTTTCACAGTATCCGGGAACTGTTCATTTTCAACACGATTCAGCACAACAGTTGCAACGGCCACTTTTCCAGCAAAAGGTTCACCCTTTGCTTCTGCATGAACAAGACGTGCAAGTAAATTCTTTTCTTTTTTAGTCAGTGATAGAGTTTCCTCTTCTTCTTTCTTTTGCTCTTTCTTTTCAACAAGCAGCTTTGGTTCTGCAATTGGTTGTTCATTTTCTAAGAAACGTACGTCCACAACTTCTGTTTCCTTCATGTCGATATCATGTTTTTCCATCATTAAATGCAACGTGTCACCAGTCTTAATAGAATCTATTTTTTCAGCGTGTGAAGAATTTGTTGGATATACAGTATATGAAATTAAAAATGCCAGAGAAAGAGTTAAGATACGAAATTTTTTCATGTTGTAAACCTCCTGTTTTATTTTTTTTGAAAGAAACAGGCCCAAGTACAAGGCTAACAGGTTTACAAGTGCAAAACATTAGTGAATGATTGGCATTTTTACCAATGTTGTCAGAAGGGGATGAAAGAAAGTTTACAATTCACTGATTTGTATATTTCGTACAAAAATAAAAAAGGGTAACTCGAGTTGATTCGAGTTACCCTTATCTTTGTTCTTGATTATTTAACTAGCTGTTCAGATTCTAAGCGTCCTGCACCGTACAATCTGTATGCACCATGCATTGTTGGTCCTACATACTCATTTAACTTCCAGCCGTGGCGGATCGCTTCTGTAATAAAAGCTTTTGCAACGTCAATGGCTTCTAAAACAGATTTCCCTTTTGCGAGTTCAGCTGTAATAGCAGCAGAAAATGTACAGCCTGCTCCATGAATATAGGTCGTATCAATTTTTTCATTTTCATACAGCTTAAAATCCTTGCCATCAAATAATAAATCAACTGCTTTGTCATACTGTAATTTACTGCCGCCTTTGATCACAACATATTTAGCACCAAGCTGATTAATTTTTACTGCCGCTTCTTTCATTTCATCAATGGTTTTGATTGGGCCAGTTTGCGCTAATTGACTTGCTTCAAATAGGTTAGGAGTCACTACGGTTGCTATCGGCACGATCACCTCTCGTAATGCATCAGCTGTTTCGGGATTAAGAACTTCATCCTCCCCTTTACAAACCATGACTGGATCGATGACAATCTTTTCAAGACCAGCCGCCTTTATTCTTCTAGCAGCTGTTTCAATCGTTTCAACTGTGCCGAGCATTCCAGTTTTAACAGCGTCAATACCGACAGATAAAGCTGTATCTAGCTGTGCTTCTAATGCGTCATTTGCAATCGGAAAAACACTATGATGCCAATGGTTTTTTGGGTCCATTGTTGCGATAACGGTTAGGGATGTCATTCCATAAACACCAAGTTCTTGGAACGTTTTTAAATCTGCTTGTATGCCCGCACCACCGCTTGTGTCAGATCCAGCAATTGTTAAAGCTTTTTTCATTGTCATATTATGTACCTCCATGATGAGAAAATCGATGATATAGAACCTACTGATTATTTTAATATGATACCCCTGTCATTCCAAAAAGTCACGCATCAATTATTAAAGTGTTATCTTCAATTGAAATTTTTTGAATAATTCCTCTTCCAGCTTTTTATAGTATGTTTTACTAACAATTCCCTTTGCACCGCGTAGAATTTCCCGTGCATAATGGTCAGGTGGTGCGATTTCCTCTGCTTTTTCAACGACAAGGAAAACAAGGACGTTTTTAACTACTTCACCATTGATTTGAATTGGAATAAATGCCGGGCGATACATACAACTTTTTACACCTTCTCTTTTGTATAAATAAATTATGGCTTCTTGATTAATTTCAAAAACTTTACCTTGCACTAATTGATTCGATTCAACCAGGTCAGCTCTGCCTCCATCAATTGCTTTATGTGTATAGGCTAATGAATAATTTTCAGCTGTACCGCAACCTACTATCTTTGTAAAAAGATGGCCTACACCAGCAAGCTCAAATCGCTCATGATCCATACATGAGCCATATGCAAAATAGAGCAGCTTTTCATGCTTCAGAAACTGATGACATTTCCAATCACCGCTTTCGATACCTTGTAATTCTTCTTTATCTGAAGCAGGTAAAACATATACAAAGGCCTCAACACACTCCTTTTCCGTATATACCGGTTGTGTAATTCGGTTGTAGAGATTTTTTCTCCCATCACCGAAATAACCCTCAAACAAATCGATCTCCTTAAGTTGCTTGGCATTTACTTCATATAATTCTCCATATACTTTTTTGTCCTTTGACGGTATCATTGCCGGATAGCCTAATCCCGTTTCATACAATACTCCATAGGTCCAGCATTGCCTTGCCAAGAATGACGCTTCTTTTAAGAAATAGTGATTTGATTCATGCTCACGAAGCGTACCATATACAAATACCTTATACCTACTATTCATAGAATGACCACCTTCCTTCTACTGTTCATCTGCGGGGGTTTCTTTCCTTTATCTATACGTTAGAAGGCAGTATTGCATGACGTGTAAAGAATCCATAAAAAAATCCCTCCTACAACAGAGGGTATAAACTCATTATTGTTTCATGATTAGCTTCCAAAACTCTTTAGCAACAGCTTGATAACCTTCTGGGGCTAAATGGATATCCTGTGGATTTGGAATATAATCTTTCTCATGCTTTTCGATCACATTTTCTACAGGAACGAAGGTATCATTGGCAGCCTGTGAAACACTTTGAATGGTTTGATTTAATGCATCCAATAATGGTGTTAATGCTTCTTGCTGTTCTTCAGATAAATGCGGGAAAGGATGATAGTAGCCCATGACATACACGTTTGCCTTTGGATTTAGTTGACCAATTTTATCTAAAATAACATAAAGATTATTTTGTATTCCTTCTAAAGCATACTTTGCCTGAGCAGGATCCCGTTGTATCTGTGTTAAGGAAGCAAGTAAATCATTAGCACCAATATCAAGTGTAACAACTTCGGCTTGTTTAATAGCTTCTTGAATTCCTTTTTCGTTTGTCATTAATTGATTAATGACATTGGCTGTTTTATATCCTGATACTCCGTATTTCATTAAGCTGACTTGATAATTAGATTGTTCGAATCGGTCCCTTAAATAATCAGCATATCCATCACCAATTTGTTTATATGGTGTTTGTCCTGCAGCAAGAGAATCACCTAATGAAACATAATCCACTTGTTCCTTAAGTAATTCTTTCGCAAAAGTACTAAATGGTAAAAAAGCAAAAATTGTCACCAAAATAAAGATGCTAATAATCTTTTTTCTTACCTTCATCTCATTCACCCTTACAATGATTTTTATCTTTGCAAGAAAATACGTTAATTATAAATAATATTCCTTCATTTATTCCCAGTATTGCTTAAAAAAAGGGATGCATACTTCTTTTTAATTCTAAATTAATTAACTCAAAAGCTCTATACATGTATTTTATAATCCAATATTAATTCATCCCCGGTTAATCCCCTAATTCCCCAGTTATGTTTAGGTGTTTCAAATAATGTCACTTCAATATCCTGAGGAGAAATATTCAGTTCATGATCGATACGTTCAAATAAAAGCTTTATTAATTTCTTTTTAGCGTCTACTGATCTTCCTTCAAACATACTTATTTCAATGATAGTGTAAGCATCAGTTCTTCCTTCAGGAAAATAAAAATTTTCCTTATCCATTGGAAAGAAGCGGTGAAATTTTTTATCCTGAGGAACTTTAAGCACCTTCACCATACAATCATGAATTATCGCCGAAAGCGCTTCCTTTATTGGGTTTAAATATTCCTTGACTCCATATATTTTGATTTGTCCCATGCTCTCCTCACCTTTCTCTGCAAAAATGCAACAAAATATTCAATTATTTTTTTAAGATACCTAAATATTCAGTCCAAGGTCCAACGTCCACCCTGTATCTTTGAGCCATTACCCGGACAATTTGGGAGATATGTGTTAAATCATGAACAACCCAAGTGGAAAGTAATTCCCTTATCTTCACAACCCCAAATGCAGGATGGAATCCAGTTATTTCAAGTTGTAAGTCAGATGTAATAAGATTCCTTAGTTTTAACAAGTTTTGTGTTCTTAGTGTTTTAAATTCTTGGACTTTTTCTGCTATCGATTTTTCTGAACGTTGATTCAAGTGAGAAAAACGATCAAATGCAGGAAATGGTTTACTTTCTCCTTCCTGTAGAATTGTTGTTAATCTAGGTATCCAATTATTTTTTTCGCCTTCAATGAGATGGTCAATGACTTCTGAGACATTCCAGGTCCCTTTCCCTTCATTACAATGTAACCAGCCATCAGACAACCCAACTAAAAAAGACTCCATTGTTTTCGGTGTCCGCTCCAGTATCTCAATGGCTTCTTCCAAAGTAAAATTCATGACATGTCCCCATTTCTATGGCATATTATTTCAATAGAAAAGACAACGCAGAACGTTGCCATTTCTATCTATTTTTTAATTTTTAACATTGAGTTCGCATTTGACTGAAACTCATAAGGGACGTTCAGTTCTTCGACAGCATAGCCCCTATCGGCAAGGTTTGATTTTAACTTATCTAAATGTTCATATCGTTTTCCTTCTAGGTTGACCAATGGGAAGAGACGAACCTCATCTTTTGTTACCCGCAATAATTCATTAATTGTTTTGCTATGAAAATCGTAATCTAGTCGATCCGCATAGGTAAATAAAAAATGGGCAGACAGGAGAATGTCAAACTCTTCAGTGTTAAATGGCAGAATAGGCAGTATAGCAGGAACATATCGCTCATTTGCCTTTTTCATATCATCTGTACAGTCGATTAAGGCATCTTGACGGTGTTTTTTTAGATCTTGTAAATCCTGAAAGTAATTCCAAATATAATTGTCTTTTGCTTCTTCCATATGCTCCATTGCATAATTGATATCTTGAAGCCCTTTCATTTTCAGGTCTTCTCTCGAATGAAAGTAGGCAATGTCACAGGCTGTAACATCGAAGCCTAATTTGTTGCCGACAGCCGTAAATGAACAAGCACCTGCCGGACAATCTAGTATTTTCTTCCCTGTTAGCTCTTCCTTTGAAAGTAAAAACATCTTCATGTACTCTTCAAAGGTTCTTCCAATAAAAATAATTCGTTCTAACTCTAATATTGCACTCTGCTCAACTTTACTCAACTTATCTCACCTCTTCTTAAAGAATTAAGTCCATATTATCACAGACAATTGGAAATGTTAACCTTTTTAATAGTCAAAATAGCTGCTCATTTTTAAAGAAATCTTAATTTTGCGAAATAAAATTTTTAGAAGTGTTTTCCCAATAAAAGAAAAATTCTTCTACAGTTGAATATCGATCTTTCTTTTCTTTATTAACAGCCCTCAATGCTATTTCATAAAGCTCTTGACCTGCATCCCACTTTAAGATTGAACGGTCAAGCTCACCGCCTAATAACCCGAAGGCAATAGCACCCATATTAAATACATTTGTTTGTCCATCAATTTCCCCGCCAAATTCGAATTCTTCCGGTGCCATAAACCTTGACGACCCCCATAGTCTGCCCATTGTATTGATAAATGGTTTCTGTTTGTATAAATCAATATCACAAATCTTTGTAATATGATTGCGAAAATCATATAAAATACTTCCATCATAAAAATCAACAGCAACATAGTTATTCTTTTCAACATGTACATGAAATTCGTATATACTCCTTAAGGCTTCAAGACGCTGATTAACAGGCAATTGTTTAAATCTAAAAAATGGCGAATCAGGGTGATGATATTTATGCGGCGGCGGAAAAGACCAATGTGAATGGAGACATTCCCCCTCAAACCACTCGAACACTAAAGCATATCCATTCTCTACTTCAAAATGGTCAAGTAATTGAATCAAGTGCCCATGCTTCAAATTTTCATATACCGGAATTGAATTCCTTACATTCTGGATGGCATCTCCAGGCTTCCCCGAATACTCTAAGGTCCTTGCACCAGCATACTTAACAAATATTTTTCTCCCGTTGTTTTCAACACCGAACGAGATGTTTCCAGAATCCTGTTCTGCAAAGACACAAAATACATGACCTAAACGATTTAACCAATTAAAATCATGCTGTTCCTTTAATTTAAAACTTACCTGGCCTATACTTTGAATATGATCCATTTGTACCTCCCTAAGTAAAAGATGACAGTCTTGTTTATCTCATCGTTTATCCAAATCTTTAGTCCTTATCAAGAAGTGATACAGCTAAAAATACCTCCAATAGATGAAAATTTCCATCATGTGCACGTACCTCAATCGGAATATCTCTTTATTAAAAAAGAACTCATACCAGATTTTCACCATTGTATTCTCCTTTTTCTTCCCCATTCCTCCTCATAAAAGGAACATTTTAATGAGAGATCTAGATCATTTTGGAATAAACGAGGAATAATTCAACCCACCAGCCTCATAATAGGGTCAAAGGAGTGTGATTTTATGAGAAATGAAACTGTAATTGAAGAATTAAATACATTATTAAGAGGAACATTTATGGGGATTCGCTCACTTGAACATTATATCCAAACAGTAGATGATAATGGATTGAAGAAAAACTTTCAGTCGATGCAACAGGAAGTGAAGCAAAATGCCCAGAAGATAGCTGAGAGAATCCAGAACCTTGGCGGTGTTCCTGCTGACGATGAAGGAGTATCCGGCTCGATACATAGTTTTATGCATAAAGTAATGCTGCCTGATGATACAAAGGATATCATTGAGGACGCTTTAAAGGGAATGGATAACTATGGTGTTGCTTATTCTGAGGAGCTTGTAAAAGGTGATTTAGATCCTGAAAGTAGGCAAATTGCTGAAGAAGTAATTGATACAAGCCGAAGACATGTTCAGCAATTGAGAAAATTATTACATTAACTCAAAAAAAGAAGACCATTCTTAGAATTGGTCTTCTTTTTTTAAGTTAATGTTCCTTACTCGGTATTTCTGTTTTTTCTTTAGATAAAAACCAGCCGCCTAAAGCAATCAGAAGCATCACTGTCCAGAAGATAGTATTCCAAATTGGACCCTCAACAAAGTCATGTGAAATGATATGAACGGCAGGGTGAGCCAGCGTATGCATTAAAAGCTTTACCCCAACCCAACCAACCAACAACATAGCAGCTGTTTCCAAGCTAGGTCGTTTCGTTAGTAGCTTAACGAAATACCCTGCAGCGAATCGGATAACAATCAATCCTGCAATCGCACCTAATAAAATTACAATAAATTTAGCACCATCCATCCCGCCAATGTTCCCCATTGGTGTATCCGGCAAGGCAAGGACAAGAGCAACTGCTGCCAAAATCGAATCAACGGCAAATGCAATATCTGCTAAAGCAATTTGTGCAACTGTCATACGGTAGCTTCTAACTTTTTTCTCTTTTCCATCGTCGTGCTTTTTTAATAGATGCTTTAATGCTATAAATATTAAATAAGCAGCACCGATTGCTTGGACTTGCCACACATGGTATAGAAACGAAATAATAAAAATAGCACCAATTCTAAATACGAACGCTAATAACAACCCAATATTAATCGCTCTTTTTTGTTGTTCTGCTGGTAAATGCTTTGCCATAACTGCTAACACTAACGCATTATCAGCGGATAATAAGCCTTCTAAAAGAATCAAAATAAGTAAAACCCAGCCATACTCCAATAATAAAGTAAGATCCATCTTTTCCTCCTAAGAAAGTTTAGTTACTTTTATGTTAAAGCTAAAACAAACCTTTACAGTCGAATTCGAAAACATTTGTCTTTTCTTTTTACCCTATTGTCCCGATTTCTATGAATGCTTATTCAACGTTTAACAAGGAAACGGGAATAATTCCATGATCTTTTTCCTTTTTTATTATTTTTGGACATTTTGTTTTTCTTATATTTCATACGCATGACACTTTAATTAGTTTCACATTTTTTTATGATAAATAGTTAAATAAAAAATTCTTAGAAAGGCCGCCGATCTTTTCAGGATCTTTCTTATGTTTTAAATATCTATTAGAATCGTATCAACCATTACAAAAAACAGTAAAACCAGTTCTTTTCCACCTCTGTTCCATTAACTATCTGATAAATGATCCTCTCGAGCGAGATAGCCTACCTTGTTCATTCTTCCTAAAAGATTGCATTCACATGTTTACTCATATTCGAATCTACTACATTTTTTTAGTATTGTTAGGTTTTCTACAAGCTGATTCATCCTCTTCTTAACTTTTACTAATAAACCGTTCTCAAAATTCATATAAACATTATCCATCATGCTTTATAATGATACTATAAGTAAGAGAGGTGAAGTCTATGAGAACCGAGGTAGAAATGATGAACTTAGGAATGAATTTTGCCATTCAATGTGAGAAAATTAGAATCTTTACACTCGAAGGATCCCGAACAAATGCAAATATTCCTAGAGATGAATTTCAGGATTATGATTTTAGTTATTTTGTTACAGATATGGACTTCTTTAAAAAAAGTGATGAATGGTTAAACTATTTTGGAGACAGGATCATCATGCAAAAACCTGAAGCAATGGAATTGTTTCCTCCTGAATTAGGAAATTGGTTTTCTTATCTCATGATTTTTGAAGATGGCACAAAAATCGATCTTACACTAATTCCTCTAAATGAGTTTAAAGACTATTTTGAACATAATGATGGACTTGTTAAAGTGCTGCTGGATAAAGATAATTTAATAAAAGAACCTGTCTTTCCAACCGACAGAATGTATCATATTAAAAAGCCAAGCGAACAATCGTTTATAGATTGTTGTAATGAATTTTGGATGACATCTACATATGTTGCGAAGGGTCTTGCCAGAAAAGAAATTCTCTTTGCGGCGGATCTCATGAACGGTCCATTTCGTCCGAATTTACTTACAATGTTACGATGGAAAGTAGGGATTGAGACTAATTTTTCACTTAGTATTGGCAAATCAGATAAGTTCTTACAGAAATATATCACTGAAGACAGATGGAATAGATTATTAGTAACATACGAACTGGGTTCATATCAAAAAGTGTGGAAAGCACTTTATACGAGTTTTGATCTATTTAGGGAAACCTCTCATTTTGTTGCACGCACTTATGGGTTTCGCTATCCTGACTTTGATGAAAAAGTAAGTGCTTATATAGATAGAATTCATCAGAAATACAGAAATGACTAATAAAAGGGACAGACCCTAAACACAATATACAAAACATACGATTCGTCTATTTGTGTTTTTAGGTAGGTCTGCCCTTTTAACAATTTATTAATTAGCCTTAGACTTTACCCAATTTGCAATATCAATAACAACATATTCCGGAATGTTAGCAGGAGTAAAGTATTCCATCGGTGTGCTCATTTCGCCTACTCCTTCTGTAAAGAAATGATTAAGCTTTGGATATAACCTGTATTCCACATTGTCTCGATCAGATAGTTCCTCTTTCCAAATTGGAATTTCTTTATCTGATAAAACCTGGTAGTCACGTTCACCTTGAATAATTAATAAGGGTTCATTTTGTTGTTTTGCCATCTTTGCAGCTTTAATATCATTTATCGAATCCCAATACACTGGCTGGCCAAGCTGAAATTCTGCTGGAGGGTTATCTCCTGAGAAATTAGGATCATTTAGCATCGCAAATTGTGCCTTAAAAAATCCAGCATCCTGAGGAGACAATTGGCCTATTGAAAGCAGGTAATCAAATTGTTCAAGGATGACATCCTGTATGGTTCGTGCTGGCCCTCCCATTACGATTGCACCAGCAATGTTTTGCCTTTTGTCTTGGTTGATCATTTGCGGCACCATCATTCCACCTTGACTATGACCAAGTATATAAATTTGATCATCATCAATCATCTTCTCTTTTTCAAGGAAACGTGCTGCTAGAAGTGCATCGGTTGTTGTCTCTTTATCAACAGTATGATATTGATCTGCCGTTGTTTTTACTGAATGTTCAAAAGTTCGTTTATTATAACGCAATACCGCAATTCCTTTTGAAGCCAGCCCGTGAGCCAAATCGCGGAAAGGTTTTAAAGCATAGGCAGTTTCATCTTTGTCACTTGCTCCTGATCCTTGAACAAGTACGACCACTGGAAAAGGTCCCTTACCTTTAGGAATGGACAGCTTTCCAGGCAGGGCAAAATCCCCTTTTCCGATCACAACGTCTTTTTCAGTAAACGAATCGGGATTACTGTAATCAGGATCTGCTGAGGATGGTCCGAAAAAACTATTTAAAAGAAAATCATTAACTTTTCCAGATTTGTCCAATCTAATGGTAAATGGATATGCTCCTCGTTCAAATTGAAGCACAACGTCAACATTTGTGTGGATTTTATTTGACTCTATCACCTCTGCTCCGCCGATCCCAATAAATGATCCAAATTGAGGCTGCAGCTGTTGTAAAACAGTATTCCAGTAAATCTCCAGCCATTGTTCAGAAATCGATTTCTTTAGTGCGTGTGATGAGAATTTCACTGCTTGTCTATAATTTCCAGCCTCCATAGTCGTCACAAATTGGACTGCACTATGAACATAACGATCCTTTTGTTTGTAATTTGCCACATTTAGATCTTTTTTGAGGGCTTCACTTTGCTCTTTCGTAACAAACGTCGGTATCCCTAGTAGATTAATAGATTTTGTCATTGCAATAGATTCTGTTTGTTCAATCATATTCATTGATTTGTTTGTTGAGCTCAATCCAGAAACAGATTCCTTTCCCATTGCTATAGTGGGAATACATAAAGAAATCGTCATCCCCAAGATGAGCCACTTTTTTCGAACTATTTTTTTCAAAAGAATACCTCCCCATGAACATTATTCGTTTTCTTGACTCTTTTCATTACGATTATGATAGAAAGAGGTTTCAAAATTTTCCTTTTTTATAAAAAAATAGGATAAAAGAAATAGATAAATGATAGAGAAAGATCTTAGGTCCATTAGAAATTATTCAGCTATTCGCAGGAAATAAATTTATCCATTCAATCACTTCAGTCAATTCACTCAAATCCTCTACAATAAAATCTGCTTCGACACGATCCCATTGATCATCTTTTTTCCAAACCCCGATTAAACCAACATTTCGTGCAGCTTTTACATCGTTATCAGGATGATCACCAACAAAAACGGCCTCTTGAGGAGAAATAGAAAGGTGATCTAATGCCTTTTTAAAAATTCGCTGATCTGGCTTTTTCATACCCTCCCATTCAGAAATTAAAATAACATCAAAATATTCCTTTATGCCTAACGCCTTGATATTATCCATTTGAAACTTTCCATATCCATTAGTAATTATTCCTAAATGCAGATTTTTATTTTTCAAGTTCACGAGCATCTCAATTAGATATGGAAAAGGTACACAGTTATTCTTAAATTCACCTACATAATCATAAAGTAAGTCTTCCCAGGTGATCTTTTCAATCTTAAATTCATTAACCAATTGTTGATACACCTTGTCCTTCCAGACATATCCATGTTGGTCTAATTCAATGAATTTAGCAATATATTTCTCTTTTGGAATATGCCCAACTTCTTTATGTAATCTTTCATATTGGCGTTTAATGAAATGGATTACCGATTCATTTCTATTTAATAAGGTCCCGTCTAAATCAAATAGTGCTGCTTTGATCACCAAAAGATCACACTCCCTTTATTGATTCATTCTTGATCATTTAATAAAGTCCTCCTTCTTTTCATACTAATTTAAAATCATAAGACTGGAAAATTTTAAATAAAGAGTATCCATACATTTAGTGCTTATATAAAAAAGGAACCGCCCCAACTAAAGATTTGGCGATTCCATATTTGAATATCTATATTATTTGTCTACAGATTCGAGCGTATATAGAGAAAGGGTTGGATTCGGGTTAATCCAAGCGCTTTCAAATACAAAGGTCAGTTTATAAGTTTCGTTATCACTGTATGTGACATAGTAATTTCCTTCTTGCTCTACTTCGCTGACAGGCTCTCCAAGTAATTCCTTTACATCAAATAAATGAATGGTTTTCAGCTGTGGATCAAAATCATCAATGCCTGTAATTGTTTTTCTGCCTGTTGAATTGTCATATAAAAACCGAATATTCTTACTCCAATAATTGGCTGCAACTGTACTTAAATCCTCTGGTGAACCCCATTCTTTTTCAACTTTTTTCAAAGAATCACCAACAGAAAATGGACCACTACTGATCGTTTGCTGGGTTTCATACGCTAACCCCATAATTTTCCGAATCAACAGGTCTGGAGTCTCAGATGATTCTGTAGCAGCAGTAGCAAAGGCAGCACCACTAAACAAAAGGAAGACAAGAGTTAGAATCGAAAAGCCTCGTATTAATAGATTATCTTTTTTCAATATTACGCATCCTTTCCACAATTAATGATTCAATGTAACAACCTATAAAACAAAAATGATTTTTTGATCTACTTTGATATCAAAACGCGATATCCTTGATTCCCCACCCCTTTCGTACGTTTTAACAAATTTTCATCTATATAACGGTCTCTTTTTAAAAAAAGTCGCAACAAACCCAAAAAAAGGTCTAATTTACCAGAAAATAAGTCAAATGTACTGTTCCTGCTCACTTAATAAAAAGGGTAAGTAATACTTATTGTGGGATTATTTTAGTTAACGAAGAGGATGTAAAAGGAGATATCTTATTAGGCTCTTTTCCAAGAGACTTTTGTTTTTAAATAGGTTGATTGACGAAAACTGTTTCAGGTTGATTTGAGATGGTAGCGAGACTCCTGCTGCTTAGAGCGGCGGGAACAGGTGAGGCTTTTTGTAGAAGTTTACACCGAATTAGCTCACCTCCCACCCACAGGAAACAATTATCTAATGCTCCAATCAATCACTTCGATTTACTTTGTAAATAGCAACAAAGTTTGCAAAACAGCCACTTATAAAGATCTATGTAATTTATTATTTTTCATTTTAATTGCTTGCTTTACCTCCAAACGCAATAACATATCCATCTCTATCTCGAATGGCAAATTCATTCCAATGAGGATCTAGATATAAACCATAAACAATTTCTACATCTTTTGCTTTAAACTCATTAAACAGTAAATCAATTGTATCAGAATACGCAAAGGCATCCCATTGTGGACCGCCTTGAAGTGATGATAAAGGGCGAACATCAGCAGATTTACTAGCAGGATGTAAAATAAAAGTTAGCTGATCTCTTGAAACATGTACGTGTTTCATTTCATCTAAGCCGATTTCCTCATAATCAAATCCTAAAAGATCCCGATAAAATTCTGAAGACTGTATTATGTCTTTTACCAATAAAATAATGGATGAACCTTTAATTTTTCCCAATGCCTTTTGATTGTTCTGCAAATTTGGATTCCCCTTATAATAATATGCATGACATTGATCCGTATTTTAAAGAATTTTTAATTTAAATAGGATATTAATTTAATTTTATAACCATTCCCTTATACTATCTTGAACTTTTCCCTAATATACTTTCATTTCTTCTCTAACATCTTTATTGAAAAGATTTTCTTGATGAAAACGAATGGTAGTTTTATTAATTGTCTTCGAGATTATACGTACTTGAACAATAGAAGGTATTTCCCATTCTACTTTTTGCCTAGTTAATCGTAGCTGTTGAAATGGTTTAAAGATCCCGATTTCTCCTGCCCCTGATTTTGTTTTGTATTTCTGACATGACATGGTTGAAGAACAATGTTATGGCCTTCCCCTAGTCATAAATTCAATCCTCTCTCAGAAGTAATCATCTCCCATTCTTTCTCCTATGAGATAGATTTGTAGTGGGTGTTATAGTATTTTTATGTTCCAAACAACTCTTCGACTATTTAGTCCAGTAAATCTATTTATATTCCATATATTTTATTGAAAGGAGTTTGAAATAGAATTACAAGACATACATCCTTATCTCTATCAGATGTAAGCAGATTATTAGAAAATAAATTTACATGTAATATGGAACTAAAAAATCTAGTTTTGAAAGATGGCTCTCCAGCGCCTTGGGGATTTTTTTAGCTGGTACATCTTTTCTTTTTGAGGTGAAATCTTTTTAATTCATGGCATAACTTGATTATGCTTTATTCTAAGGTAAACTATATAATCTGTTGATATTCCCTCGAAACCCATTTGCCTGATCATTGCTGAAATATTCCCTCTGTGATAAGTTCCATGATTTACCATATGGTGGACAATTTCAGACATTTTGTTGTTAAATGGGTCACCCTTCATATTATTATAATGAATCATTCGTTCAAAATTTTCTGTTTTAGTTAAAAAGTGTTTTATCTCATTATAGAGTGCAGCAGATACTATACTCGTTTCTTCAATTGAACGAAATTTCTTTGTAGCCAGTTGTGATAAACTTTCCCCTTTTAAACGTGAATACCAGACTTCATCAGCAGCAACCATATGACCAAAAGTTTCTGCAATTGAAGGAAATACACTTTCTACTTTGCTTAAATAGATTCCTTTTGGCAAACCTTGCAAATGTTGCAGCAATTTTTCGTTCGCCCAAAAATGGTAATCAAATAATTGTAGCGTTAATTCTTTCATTTATTTGCTCTCCCTCTTAAATGTGAATTTTTATGCTATCTGTCTGTTGTTATTCATATTCATGGAGTAGGAATAGCTACTATATTACAAACTCAATTTGACCTGCACCACCAACTAATGCATACTCATAATTCAACTCCTTCATATCTCATTATTCTGTGAATCTATAAAAACTTGATTTATTCAAGTTAAACCCCTTTTGATTCATTTAATCCGAATGTAACCGTAAGCGAAAAACTAGCTGATAAATTGAGTTCTAGCTTTATTCAGCGACCAGCCTCTTTTATCGGCGTTTTCCCACCTTTATTCAGCGACTTTCATACCCTTTTCAAAGTTAACTACTTTTTTTCAGCGACTTTGCCTTTTTTATAAGCGTTTTCCCCTTTTTTTCAACGCTTTCCCCTTTATTCATCATCTCTGCCCTTTTTTACAGCGCACTATCCTAATTCTATATTTCACCTCAATATTTATAAGCTCTCTCCATTTATTTCGGCTAACATCAATTTTAGCAAAGACTTTTAATGAGACTCTTATTAAATAATTTCTTCCAAAAACTATTAACCATATGCGGCTGTTTCAAGAAAGCAGCGGCTCACCAAACTTCACCAAAACGTGCCATAAAAGCTTTAATTCCTGAAGCACTTCTTTATACTCTCCGCGATCACCCCAATTTTCCGGATTACGTGTTAAGTCCATAACAGCTGTTCCAATGGTGTGGGCATTTATAATGCCGTTTTTAGCAATACGCTTTGCCAGGGATGGCATAGTTGGACCTCTAAAATCTGAAGGAACTCTGTCAACCCCAAGAGCAAATCCCTTGTGCCAATATAGATCAATGGAATACTTTGCACATAATTGCTCTAAGTTTCCGCCTATTTTCGTTTCCTTGAAAGAAGGATCTGCAACTAACATTTCCACGTCTTCTTTTAAAGAAACATCGCCATGAACCTGGGCCTCAATATAGTGATTTAGATTTCGGCTTGACTCTCTTTTTGCAGGGTCTGGGAATGTCTTTTCAAGATTTTGGAGCAAATGATTGATTAGACTTGCTGGAGTTATATTGGTTTCCCCAATTGCAAAATCTCTTAAAAATGTCTCTTCTAATAGAGCAGCCATAATCATATCAAACTCTTCATATGTTCCCTTATCTTTTGGATTTTGATGGGAATCCAAATAGGTAAATGTGGAACGTTCTGACACCTCAGGAGAAAGGAGAAAATAGCATGATCCAAAACGGGGGGCAGGTCCGTCTGGATGTAACATGACATTTAATGCTCCATATTTAGGTCTTTCATTATTGGTTGTTCCCGCTAATTGATAAGCTCCATTAAAGATTTTCTCTTCCCATATGTCTCGTTGACCTCCAGGGTATGCGGATACGCTGCCATTCGATAAGAATGTTTCAAATTGACTTTTATATATTCCTTGCTCGAGTAGTGCTTCAGCAACGCTTTTCATTGTTGAATCGGGTCGATCTGGATGAAAATGCAAGGCAATTCTTGCGTGGGTTTTTAATTTATAAACCGCTTTTTCAAATAATACTTGAGAGAGATTAGACATGTTTAGTATTTGGTTAATGGTGGTCTGTGCATCTTGTTTGTGTTTTCTTGCATAGTTTGTCAGATGTTCAAGCGCTAATAATTGGGATTTTGTTAATTCTTTAAACAGACAACGTCACTCCTTTCATGCTTCCAAAAGCTTAATAAGTCTATGTATTAATATATTTTCTTCGTAGTCCTAAATAAGTATATTTTACGTTTACCGGTTCTATTACACGATGGTGGACTACACTCATTCCAATACTTTTTCATTATAATTGCAGTGCCGTTTCCAATTTTTCAAATTGTGTAGATGGATAGGTATCTTCCTCGTTTGCCATTAAAATCATTTCCGCCTGCCTTTTCAATAAATGAATTGGTAACTAAAGATTTTTAACTGATTGCTAATTTGTATCTTTATGTTCATCATCATTAACATGCACTTGGTTTAACAATTTGTTTTTTACTAAAAACTTTTTCAATTTTAATGACAGATGCAGAACCATCTTACAGAATATCCAATCGTTCCGCTAACTAAAAGCGGATTCGTTATCATTTAATAGTAAATTCTACATACAATACTGTTGTACAAAAATCAAGTTCTTTTCCTTGACTTTTTGTGTAGAAAAAGAAAAGCATCTCAAACATTCACTCTGGTTTGAGACACTCTCTAGTTAGATTCTATGCTGTTATCGTAGTTGTAACAATTACTGTAAATGCTTTGGCGGAGCTTTTTTATGCGCATTATACTGAACCTCTGCAAATAAGTCCTCTTCACTTTCAGGCTTATGCTGTTTATTTAACAGATTTAAAATTTCATTGATATGTGTAAGTTGTGCATTACTCGGTATTAAGTTAACGATTGTTTGTTTGAAATCTTCAAAATCTTTTTTTGTTACTGGCTTGGCGTCATCTTGTAATTCAATGCCTAATTGTCCATTCGGTTCTAGAGTTGCCCATTTTACGTCACTTATTTTAGAAACACTATTTTGTCTTAACTTCATTTCAAGCTGGTCAATTGATAATCGAAGTTTTTTTAAGTTTTTTTCATTCAAGATTCCGTTTTCAATGACAACCTTTGCTTTACCTGTAATCATCTTTTCAATCTTGTCAGATTTCAGTTGGATATACTCCATTATTAATAATGTAAAAACAAGGACAGCACCAATTAAAAAGGTTGTCCAAATGTTCTCCCCTGCTACAGGTTGAATTAGTAAAGCCCCAATTGCAATCATAATGACAGCTTCAGCCAATGTCATTTGTGAAATGGTTTTCCTACCTGCGATTCTCAACAGAACTGTTCCTGCAAAAACAATTAATATTGACTTCCAAATAAGGTCCCATATCATTAAATTCATACCACCATTTCATTTAAAACGAGTTGGTGATATCTTTCCCAACTTACCCTTTTTTATCCATTTCATGATTCATAAATCCTGAGAAAGGCGGATCATATCCCTGCAATGGATCCCATTTTCGATAATTTCTTCTTGATAGTGTCTAACAAAAAAATCTCTATCAATTCCAATCATTCTAAATCCACATTTTTGATAAAGAGCAAGTTGGCCTAAACTTGAATTTCCAGTCCCAACTTCTATCGTTTTATATCCTTTCCTTTTGGCCATTTGGATGGCATGGGATAACAAGTGCTTCCCAATCCCTTTCTTTTGTACCTCTTCTGCAACTGCGATGTTCACCAATTCAACAGTTTCAGGTCTTGTAGGAAGAAGCACATAGACCCCAATCACTTTATTTTCCTTTTCAGCTATAAAGCATTCCCCTCTCTTTACATACTCGTTAACGATGATTTGAGAGGGATCTGCTAATAATAGTAAATCCATAGGAGGTTTTTCATCTTTAAATAGATTTCTGATATTCATATTGCTCTCCCCAGTTCTTTGTATAATTTCCATATTATTTCTTACTTTGTTACCAATGAAAAACAACCCAATTGTTGTCCTCATGTATACTTGGTTGGCGGTAGTTTCGAGTCAAATAGTCTTATATAACCTAATACAAATATAAAAAAGAACAGGCAACCCGACCTGTCCAATAAATAGATGAAATTTAAACCACTATTCATTCATTCCTAGTGATGTTAGATAATTCTTGACTAGTTTTTCAGCTTTTTCTTCGGAATTCACCCCAAAATCAGATGTCATCGTACGTGTTATAGCTAGCAATTGCTCCTCTTTGATTCCTGCCGTTAAAAATCGGTCTACAACATAAGCCACTGTTTCATCAATCTCTTTTTCCATTAACAATCTAGTCATTTCAACATTTTTCCCCCTACCATACTAGAACACAAAACGAAATATGATAAGATTTACTATAACGTGAAAAAGGTGAAAAATTTGTAAATCTGTGTCGTTGTCGAACATTTTTTTTATTTTGTTGTCATTTTTCCATGCTTCTGCTTATTTGTTATTGGTTTCAATACCTCTTCTAAGAAAACCTGGTATAAATAAAGAATAACCGAACTTGAAACACTTAGGAAAACGAGTTGAATCCTCGACATATTTTTCATTTTATAAATATTTACCTTTTCAAATAATGTTGTGAGCGGATAGGCAAAGAAGATACCTAATCCAATGTTTATTGTTAAATAAAGCCAAAAGCGTCCCAAAGTAAGTTTAAAAAGCCAGATCGGCAAAAAAATAAATGGACCAAATGCGAAAGGGAAATTTGAAGGTAATTTAGGTAAAATGCTTTTTTTTACTACCCACCATTTTGTTTTCTCGTTTATGGCACTTAAAATCGTATACAAGAATGCGGTTAGAATTCCCACTGGCAAGTATCGTTTAAATGAAAATTTATCAAGTTTAAATAAAGAAGCCCATGATATGATAAGTACTCCGTATAAAATAACTTTTATTTTCATACATTTTCCTCCAGTTTGCTATTAAACATATCTTTCCCAGAAATACAACAATTTAAAAAAACATATGGAGTTTTAGTTAAAAAGGAAATAGTTCGTTAAAAACATATTGTACCTTTGTTGCTCAAGCCATCCCTATTTTATTTATAGTTTTGGGCTCCGTCATCATATAACACTACTTCAGCCATGTGTTAAGTGTATTCGAAAGCCAAGTGACCCCTTTGTTAAACGGAGGTACATGGTGCAAAATAACCAACAATTCTAAAAAATTATTCTTGAGAACCCTAAAAAGATTGAAATGTTATAAAATGGTTAAATTACGTTTTTGAAGCACAAAGAATACTTAGCTCTTTATGATGGCAAAACAGAAAAAATAAAGTTTAATTATCATTTTCACTTTTCAAAAAGATTATGTATAAGAATGGGGACCGATAAATTAGGATGAAATGGTGGAATAACAGTACTCTTAATAGTTCTTGGATTTGCTTATTTAAAATGAGGATAAAAAGATAAAATGAGAAAATCTGAGGTTATTCTTATCGTTAAATGTAGCACCAAATAGCGTCAAAAAAAATGCATTGGAACTATCTTACCTGAAGCTAAATTAGACCAAAAATAGACTGAGGATTTTACTGCCTGTTTTAAGTTGGAATATTTTTGGTCTGAATTAGCTTATAACTCAAAAAATAAATCCGAATTACAAAAAATCAGGTAAATCATTTATATACATATTTAATGCATCTTTGTTTGATTTTAATGATGCAAGAGTTTTTTGATTAGGAGAAGTATATATGGTAGGATAGTCTATTTCATCAAGCTCTTCTCTAACTTGAAATGCTAATTTTTCCTCCCTTAAAGAAAATTCAGCTTGTACTCCTGGTTTATTTCCCCTGGTATCTAATCGGATCCAGCGATTGATTGAAGTTAAATAAACACCATTAAGCGCATGAAGGGAGTATCCTTTATCAGGCGTATCAAATATCATTAATCTTTGATAACAAAACCCTACAGGTATTTGTACGGCCCTTAATAAGGCTGCGAACAAATTTGATTTTGCATAACAAATGCCTTCTTTATACTGAAGAACCTCTGAAGCTTTACAGGTTACTCTATTACTCTGAATATCCCAGGAATGAGATACTTGATCCCTAACAAATTCAAAGGCTGTTTTTACCCTTTCTACCTCTGACATCTCCTGATAAAACAATTCATGTACCTTACTTTGAATCATTGGATGCGAGTAATCAACAGTGTCTTCTTCTTTTAGATAATTCATTAAATCAGACGACTCAGGTATGAGCTGCTTCATTATTGGTTGTGTAACGTCTATTTTATCGATGAAAATCACCTTCTACATTGTTTTCTATATATTTTCGATAAATAACTACATTTTCCTTTTTTATACACTGGAAACACTAGAGTATCGCAAGCTCTCTAAGTAACATACATTATAAATTGACTAAACATAAGGAGCTGTTAATCGTGCGTTTTACAGTCATTACAGGACAATTTCCGGGTCATCCCGGGTATGAGATGGTTCATTATCTTTATCCTTCTGATTATCACCCTCAAATTGTTCCATATATATGGTTGCATCCTTCTTTTCTTCCCCCTGGTCAACATGGGATACACCATGTATATTATTTAAGATAATGTTGTTTCCATCAATAATCATACAATGATTTATCCTTTTAAATAAAGAATGATAATAGCCAAAATGATGAATCCGATCTGAAAAAATGGTCCAATTCCTGAAGTATAAACGATATGAATTTTAACATAAAGAAGTATATTAACGATAAGAATGATGAGCAATAATAAGCCTAATAACAAAATTAAATGTTTATTTTTATTTCTAGACAATCGATCAGCCCCTTTATGGAAGCTAGCTATTGTTATTGATGGAAGACATTAAGCTTACCCATATATTTTGCCTTTATCAAACTTTATGATAGATATACCTTGTATTATTCTGGAAATAACGTTCTTCCCAGCAATGTTTAAAGGCGCTCTCCTTTAAGAATTGCGCCTTAATTTACCATTTTTATTCTTTATGTATCATTTCACACAGCTTTGCTGTCATTTCTTCAATCGCTTGTTTCGCTCTTTCTACAGTCCCAATCATATTAATAAAACTATGAACAAGGTCATCATAATACAATAATTCCACTTGTACATCATCTTCTTTCATCCTCTCACCAAAGGTTAAACCCTCTTCTCTTAAGGGATCAAATTCAGCTATCACAAGCAAGGTATGTGGTAGGTGTTTCATAGATGTCAACTTAAGTGGTGATGCGTATATATCTAAGCCCTCAGAGGGATGATTTAAATAATGACTCCAAAACCATTGCATTTTCTCATTTGTTAAATTGAATTTGTAATTTGCTTTATAAGATAGTGTATCAAAGCTATAATCCATAACAGGGGTAATCAGGAATTGATGTGATAACTTGCAGTATACATCATCTTTAAAATGGATTGCTGCAGCTGCTGCAAGGTTTCCACCAGAGCTTTCACCCCCAATAGCAATCCTCGCTGAAATCCCATTTAGTGTTCTCACATGTTGAAAGGTCCATTCCACTGCCTCTATGGCATCATGTAAGGCAGCTGGATACTTATGCTCAGGCGACAAGCGATAACCAACGGAAACAACAACGATTCCTGCCTCACTTGAAAAATACCTGCAAACATTATCACAGCTTTCTAAATCTCCGAACACCCAGCCTCCTCCATGAAAGTAAACGAGAACCGGGAATGGTCCAGATCCTTTCGGAGTGTAGATACGTATAGGTATATCATGACCTGATTTAGAAGTAATGACCGTATTTATAATCGTAACATTATTAACTGGAATCGGTATGAAATAGCCTCTGGCAATTTTGTAATAATCTCTTGATTGTTCTGGTGTAAGCACATCCAGTGGCGGATGGTTAAGTTCCACCATCTTTTTACTAATCGTTTTAAGTAATTTCGTTACTTGCGGGTTAACTGCTGTTTTTATCATTATTCGATTAACTCATTTCTACTATTAATTTTATTTATAATTTCTATTTTGATATTCATTTCTTTCAGCTTTTTCTCAATGGATACTTTCTCCCCAATAATCAAAGACGCCTTCTTATGATGCAAATCAATTCTTTCGATTACTTTTCCACCTAACTTGTTTAAAATCGGTATCACAATCCGATTGCGGATATCAGGCTCACCGATAATCCTATTTGCCCCATATTGATGGAATAAGAAAATGATCATCGCTCTAATGATAGATAATCCATCATCTTTATTTAAAAAAGCTTGTGGACCGATCAGCAAGTGCATACCTAGATCACCTGTCTGATAATCGTAATACTCCCTTATCGGATCATCTTTAACCGAGTATGCAACCAAATAACATACAGGTATTTCATTAAAGGAACCAATATAAATATCTTTATGCTTCGCTTCAATCGAATTACGTAACCATTCTTTAAACTCAAGGATAGGAAGATTGAGCTTCCAAAACGGTGCAATATGTTTTTGGTGCATCCAGTCATAAAGTAAATCCAAGTCATTCTCAAACTGGACATGGCGGAATGTAAAGTTTTCTACTCCCTCCCCATTTACTACATGTAATTCAGTTTTATTTTTTTGCTTTAGCAAATTCTTCTCCTCCGAAACTTAATTAATAATGATTCTCAATATCATCTATAAATGATTATATGAAGCTGAAATAACACTTGTCAACTAACCTTTTCTTTATAGAATAAGTATTTCTTTTTTAATGAATATAATTGATTTTTTATGTCCATTTTAAAGGTAAAACAAATACGAGGGACTAATATGATTTTCGATACATTTTCCGAGTTTTATAAAAAAAATATGAAACTTAATGAAGAAATAATCAAAGCATGGTCTGATAAAACATTATTCACCTATCATTGGTGGGTAGGTGTTTTTCTGTTCATTTTGCCCTACATGCTTTGGTTTAAATTTAGAAAAAGAAATAGTGTTGATAGACTGCACTATGCTGGAATTTTTGTTGCATTTGCTTCTTCAACATTGGACTATGTAGGGACATTTTTTGGATTGTGGAAGTATGATTATGAAGTCATTCCGATCTTGCCAACCTACACCCCTTTTAGTTTTTCAGTTCTGCCAATTACGGTGATGTTTATTTTACAAATTAAGCCAAAGATTAATCCTTTCCTTAAAGCTTTAGCTTTTGCAGTATTTTCCTTGATTGCTTTACCAATAGTACAGGCACTCGGGATATATGACCCAGTAAAATGGAATTATTTTTATTCATTTATCATTCAATTTATCATGTATTTAATTGCACATTACCTTGCTTCAAGAAACAGATTTGCTGAACTAAAAGAGCAATAAGAAATGTTGAAAATTAATTTTCCCTCCTCTTTGTCCTAAAACAAATAGAAAAGAGGTTCAAATATAAAAGCAGTATAAAAAGTAAAAGGAAGGCAATTTGCCTTCCTCCCTACATTCACATTATATTTTATTAGTATTTTAATGCACTAACTTTTATCATTTTTAATCCAAATTCGTTCAAACATTACGTTGTCATTCTCTTTTTTTAATAGAAAAACGTCAGGGTTGCTAAGGTTTTTCCATTCGTCGAATCCGAATTCTTTATTATAATGATGTAAAAGCAATGACAATAAATTGCCATGTGTTACAATCACTGAGTGGTCACATTCACTTCGAAATTCTTCTTCGACGACCGCTAAGATTCGCTGCATGGCTTCTTGACTAGATTCGCCACCCTCAAACTTTACTCCGAGATCATCAAAAGTTATTTTCAATTTTTCATACCAATCCGGTAGATTACACGTACTTAAAATACGTACTGTCAATTGTGTATGACTCTCTATTTCAATTTCTAATCGTTTAGCAAGCGGCTGGACACTTTGAATTGCTCGCTTATATGGACTCGAAATTATTCGTTCAACTGTTAATTCTGCAAAAAAGTTGGAAAGTTCTATTGCTTGGTTAAAACCCCGGGTTGTAAGTTCAGCACTGGCATCCTGCCCTTTTGCTTCACAATGTCTTACAAGATAAATGCTTTTCACCACCAAAACCACTCCATTAAACTAAGACTTATCTCACAAAAAATGTTACATCCTAACGTTTCGCCTGACTTAAAAAAACAATTCTTCGTTGTATCTTTACCGGCAGTTATTCCCCACTTATCAACTTAGCTGCCTAAAGGCTGAAATACGGATTATACTTCCGGTAAAAAGTTCTAAAAAACCGTTTTTAGACCCAATGCGGGTTCCAAACTACTTCCCATAAATGTCCATCAGGATCTTGAAAATGTCCTGAATAGCCTCCCCAAAAGGTTTCATGAGCTGGATCCGTTATGATAGCACCAGCATTTTTAGCTTGCTCCATGACCAAATCTACTTCTTCTTTACTCCCTACATTGTGACCAATTGTAAATTCGGTCGGGCTTGGGGCTGCCAAAGGTATTTTTGCTTCATGTGCAACATCCTTTCGATTCCATATTGCAAGCTTTAAGCCTTCCTGAAGATCGAAAAAGGCAACAGCACCGTGTTCAAATTCTTTGCCTTCAATTCCTTTTGTAGGGAACCCTAGACCGTCTCGATAAAATGTTAAAGACCTTTCCAAATCATCTACGCCTAACGTAAACACCGTAATTCGCGGTTCCATGGTTTTACCTCCTTGGTAAGAGCTATTCATGTATTTTTACCTTCTAGTTTGATCTCTTAAAATTCAATATAAAATGGCTGTAAACCGTCATTTAAACAATACTCAATTCTTTGTCTAAAGTTCTTCCATGTAGCCATTTCCAGGGCTTGATTGATTGGGAAAAATCCTACTTCTAAACTTTCAGGACTAGTAGAGAGATTTCCCCCGATTGGAGTACCTAAAAACAAAGTGTTGCATATTGAACCGTTTACATTTTGAAATATCCCACAAAATCTTATAATCTCAATATCTATCCCGGATTCCTCCTTTGTTTCTCTAATGGCAGCGGTCTTCAAGGACTCACCTTCTTCAACCTGACCGCCAGGCATCTCCCATCCCCTGCGCGGTCCTTTAATTAACAGGATTTCCTGTCGGTTATTTAAAACAATCGCAGCAGCTGAAACGATATGTTTTGGCGGTGTCATATTCATTCCCCATTCTATCATTTTTATATTCTCAATTATCTGAGTCTAATTCTCTTATATGTACAAACAGAGGTTCATTTTTCACATGCTCCATTTTCTATAAACTCAATGAACTTTTATTAAAGCTTGACCAATTTTTCATCCAACTACACTTTAGTAAGTCATATCATGCTAAAAGAATTTTATCAAAACATCAGGAATAATTATTAGTAGCAGGAAGGTAAATGAACTTAATTTTAGTCCCTCCTTGCTGTCATCCTATATTAATAAGTTTACCACTGTCCCATATCTTTTTCCAAAACTTACATCCTAAATGAATATCAAGCTATTACCATATTAGATGATTCATTCAATAAACCTAAATTGCAAAATCCTTTAAGCCTTTTGGCAATTAATTAATATCACCTAAATATACTTGTGTTTGCTTACCGTCATTGTACTTTTTTATATAGTTGCTTAGTCCTCTCGGATAAACCCGGTAGTTATGCAATTCATTTAAAGCTATCCATTCAATACCGACTTGTTTGGCGTCAGGATTAGTAGGTTTAGTATGATTATTTATTTCATTCATAAGGTTACAAACAAAATAATACTCCACCTGATGAACATGATAATCGAATGCAGAATACTCGTGGTTTTTACCGATATATTCACGAATATGAAGAAGTTTTCCTATTTCTACTGAATGCCCTATTTCCTCCAAACACTCTCTTATGAGTGCATGATGAAATGTTTCACCATGTTCCTGACCACCACCAGGATAAAGATAAAAAAATCCCTCATTATCTTGATTTTTTGTTAATAGAACTTTATCTTCACTTATGATAATTGCCTTTACCGAATTTCGAATATCCATTTGTGTTCATCCACCTATCCACTAATTGATTAATGAAATGTATTCAAACTTGTAATATTTTTTCATATATCAATCCTTGCTTTATTTCAAGATAACCACCTTAATTGAACTGTTAATCCCTCTTCTTACTTCGGTTTCAATCACTATGCAGATAATGAATAGTCAAGCAAGGTATGTATCGTGCGGAACTATTCCCCACAAAAAAATCCACTCACCATAACATTTTTCTATATTTTACCATAGATGAGATAGTTATTGGTCATTGTTTCCTTACTTTTACTTTAGTTAGCATAGACCAATAACACTTATCAAATATCCGTCCAACCTATATCTATTCCTTATCTGCTAATAAAAAAAGTGTTACCGCAAAGTGGTAACACTTTTTTTATTTAACCTATCAAACAGAATGCTTTTCTAAGGAACCAAGCTCCTTCTTTTCTTTAAGGCTGAGCATCACAATAAAGGATAAGCAATATAATGCTGCTAAATATGTCATGGCGATTGTCATATCATAACTTTGCAGAATATAACCGACAAGGATTGGCGAAAGACCGCCAACTGCTCTACCAAAATTAAAAATGGTATTTGTTGCGGTGCTGCGAACTTGTACAGGATAAAAGCTGCTGATTAACGCACCATATCCAGCAAACATTCCGTTAGAAAAGAACCCAACGATCGCACCGCCGATTAATACGCCTACACTTCCTTCAGCAAAGGAATATAAAAATACCGCTGATGCTGAAGCAAGAAGAAATATTCCATATGATCGCTTTGCTCCAAAACGATCAATAAGTTGTCCAAAGGTCAGCATTCCAATGATCATACCAACAGCTGTACTGATTGTCCAAAGGGCTGAACCAGACACTGATAAACCTTGTGATTGTTGCAGCATGGATGGCAGCCAGATCATCAATCCATTATAGCCTGCGATCTGCACAGTTGCCATGATGGCTAAGGTAACGGTTGTAAGGGCTATTCTCGGTGTTTCGAATAACTTCTGCAACTTACCGTTCTCTTTTTTGCTTTCAACCTGTTTTTCCTTTTGAGCAGCTACCCATTCTGGGGATTCATCTAAGTTTTTACGAACAATATAAGCAAAAATAACAGGTAGTACACCAACAAAGAATAATGCTCTCCAACCGAATACAGGAAGGATCATGGCGCTTAGCAAGGCTGCTAGAATAACACCATATTGGGCACCTACACTTACATATGATGAAACTCTTCCTTGTTTATTCTTTGGCCATGCCTCTGCAACAAGAGCCATTCCAATCCCATATTCACCACCAGCACCTAAGCCGGCAATGAATCGATATAAGTAAACTTGTTCAATATTAGTAGCTAGTCCTGTTAAGGCTGTACCAATCGCAAACAAAATAATGGTATAGGTAAAAATTCGTACTCTTCCATATTTATCGGCTAAAATTCCGAATAAAACCCCGCCAATAAGCATTCCGATATTGGTAATAGACGAAATTAGACCGCCTGTCGCTAAATCAATGCTAAACTCCGAAATAATCATTGACATCGCAAAGGAAATAAACATGATGTCCATGCCTTCCAATGTTAAACCTGCTACTGATGCTACAACTGTTTTTTTACGATAATTCATTGTTGTTCCACCCTCCGTTGTGATCTTATTTTAACTCTTTTTACTTTGAAGGAATGGAGTTGAATACATCCATTCTCTTTTCAAGCCTCACAGGACTCTGATTAAAAGAGGTACTCATGATTAAACACAAAAATGCCCTTTGGTCACAGAGGACAAAAGGGCATAGATAGACAAAAAAAGATTACATACTTGTTTTACGCTTGCCACCCTTTTCGGCCTCTCTGGACCGTATTAAAGGTAAAAATATTATGTTGATATTATACTAACAGGTTTAACTGGATCATTCAATATAAATTTGATCTCACTGCTCAATCCGCGAAAATCGTGTTTTTCATGCTTACTTTATAAAGGACAATCCTTCAATTTAATATTTTTCCTATATTTACGTTAACGACATAATTGTCATACTCGCGACATATAATGTATTAATCTCATAGGAAGGAGGAAAAACCCATGGATAATCGGATTTTCTTATTCCTTGCTACGATTTTATCAGGTTTTGCACTTATTAAAGTTCCTTTAGCTGGCTCATTTCTTGAAAGCGTTTCACCATTTACTGATATTCTTGGCATACTAACAGTTTTAGTCTTCTCACTAGTCTTACTTTATTACGGCGTAAAAGGTTTATTTAGTAAGTAAATACGTTTTAGGAAGGCACTCTTTATGGGTGCTCTTCTTTTTTAAAAACATAAGTTTTTAATTAAATATTTATCAAAAGAAATAGGTGAGGAAAAGATGTTTACTGTTTATTTTTTTGAGAATAAAAATCTTTTATTAAGTCAGCTTCTTAGAAGTGTGCCTTCTGATGGTGAAGAATTAAAAATTAAAGGGCGAAAAGGGAAAGTAGTGAATGTTTCACAAATTAATGAAAACCTGTATCATGTCCAACTTCAATTAGAAATCGTTAATAAAAACAAAGTTAGTTTAGAACAATTAAAAAAGAAAAAGCGATAATGTAAATTCCTGTCTTACAGGTGGCTTTTATTCTCCTCCAAATTTGATGAAGTTATTTTCCCCCTCAATTTTCTACTAAAATGAATACAAGTTTATAAACTATAAAAAATGACGCATACCTTCAAGCGTCATTTTTTATATCATTTTATTAAAGGTAATCCTGTGTAGCTACCTCAACGATTTGCGCTTACTTAGTTCTCCCCTGCTCCGTTATACTTCAGACCGTCTCACACCTTTGGCTTCAATTAATGATGCAAAAAAACTAAGCTTTATTAACGTTAATTTAAACGAACAGTACTATAAAAAATCTGTCATTGTCTTTTTTATATCTTCCACTCGGCTCTGAATCAAGGGGTGTAAAATGGGCAAATATGGTTGGAGTTCTATCCAACTTTCTTTCAGTTCTTCCTCCGAATTGTTTTCAAGTAAAATACGGCTTCCATAATCAGCAATCTCCTGTAGACACCAGCGATATAAATAAAATTCGAATATTCCTTCATGTATGATTGTATGAGGACGGTGGATGAGATAACTTGTCAGAAATCGTTTAAAATCAACTGGCTCACCATCAACCTCGATAAAGTTCATAAGGTCTCGTTCTACAGGTGCTATTTTGATTTCTCCCCAATCAATGATAAACAATAGATCTTCTTTATCACATAAGATATTTGCAAAATTTGCATCTCCATGCGTAATCACATGCTCTACCAGTAGTGTTGATAAATTCATTTGCATTGATTTCATTTTTTTTAGGACTGCAAGTAAATCTTCTCTTTCGGACATAAATAATAAAGCTGTTTTTTGCTTATAATCATTTGTCCTACTATCATACTGTGATGATATGTCTAAAAGCTTGTAAATGGTTTCCTCAAAAGGATTTTCAAATTGTTCAGTAGGAAGATGTTCGAACATCTTATAATTTACAGAATGTAAATCTGCCATTAGTCTGGAAATAGGTTCTAAATAATGGTTAAAATTTTTCAGATCATAAATGGAGTCACCATATATATACGGGAATAGAGAAATGGCTTTATCGTTTATTTTTATGGTCTCTTTTCCACTGTTTGTTAGGATTGGCGCTACAACATATTTCTTCCGGTGTTGGTAGTTAAGAGCAGAAGTAACCGATAATGCAACTGAAAAATTAGTGGATTTATCTGTTCTTTCGACTTTTGCAAAAAAGCTCTTCTTGCTCTCAGTTTCAATATAGTATCCGTAGCCACCCTCTCCCTTTGGTAAGAAATAAATCGAATTTATTTTTCCAATGGGATACTGATCTTCTATCTGTTGAATAAGGTGATCTTTTTTTATCCCGGAGTTATCTTTTTTCATTTGGTCTCCCACCTAAACCTTTATTAAATATTTAGCAATCATTTAATATAAGCAATCCTATTTCTCTTATGTAATGATATAAAAACCTAGTGATTAACCCATGACTTTTTGTGTACGTGATTGCCCTGACTTTTTAATTGACGGGAACGATAAAAAAGAAAAATAAGGATGGTTGCTACAAATGTCATAGCAGCCATAAGCTGATATAAAAATTGGGAACCATATAGATCTAATACCAAGCCGCCGCCGGTTCCGCCAATTGCTCCGCCTATTCCAAAACAAACTGACGAAAGAACTGCTTGACCTGTGCTTCTTAAATGATCTGGAATGATTCTAACAGCCATTTGCATCGCAATCAGCCAAAACAGACCAAAAGTTATTCCTTGGGTTACTTGTAAGAAAGTTGCTATGTATGGAGAACTAACAACACCATATAATATCCAGCGAATGGTATACAGACCAGAAACAATTGATAACAAGAATAATTCATCATAGTCACTTACTTTCCTGGCAAGAAAATAAAAAACAGGAACCTCGCTTAAAGCAGCTAATGACCAGGCAAGACCTATCCAAAAAGTTGTTGCCCCAAGACTTTCAAGATGTAAAACAATCATTGTATCATTGATCCGATGGGGAACCAAAACGAGTAAACATAATAATAAAAATGAAATAAACAAGCGATTCTTTATTACTTCACCAACTGATTTCAATTTTACTTGTGCAGTTGGAGCATCTTGATCTTTTAAGAATGATAAAGCGAATAATGTGATGATCGATGTCACAAAAAATGGAATAAATAAAAGATCAATGCCAATTCGTTGGAGCAGAGGGCTGGAAATTAAGGCTATGGAAAAAAATCCGAGCGAACCCCATAAACGAATTTTTCCATAATTGCCTTTATTAGAGCTCAGAGTCTTCAAGCTCATACTGTCAATAAGCGGAGTACAAGGGGATAAGGCAAAATGGAATAATAAGAATGAGATAAACACTACCCAAAAGGAATTCGAAAAAAACACACCAAAACTGACAGCGGTTACAATGAGGTATAAATAAACCAGAATAATCTTTACCTTCTTATACTTATCACTTATAAAGCTCACCATTGGTTGGGCAATAACACTGATGAGCGGTGCAACTCCCATGATGCTGCCAATCTCTATTGAACTAAAACCTTTGTGAAGTAAATATAATGGTAAAAAGGGCAGGATGACCGCTTTCCCGCCTAGATGAAGAAAATTGAGTCCTTTTAAGAAAAAAATTTGTTTTGAATAATCTTCCACATCAATCTCTCCAAATGTTCATTTTATTTTAAGCTTACTTAAACATATATTACTGTTTCTAGCTTCTTTTCCGCATTTTGATATCCAAAAGAATGAATGTATGCAATGTTATGATATATAATGTTTGTAACTTCAGAATCCATCATAAAACGAAAAAGGCTGTCTATAAAACAGCCCTAATAAGGTATTAACAACAATACTTATTTTTTAAATGGAATTTTTTAACTCTTATTAAGAACTTATACTAAACTCAGGAACCTCAACTTTCACTTCACAGCCTTGTTCAGATGAGCGTAAGATGCCATCGATAATCGCTTGGTTGATGACAATTTGTTCACCAGGAATTGGGGCAGGTTTTCCTTCCTTAATTGCCACAACAAAGTCGCGAACCTTTTCATAGAAAATATTCAACTGATGATTTTGTACAGGAATAGTTGTTTCAGCATGATGGCCTTTAATATCATGGAATAAGCTGATTGAACCGATTCCCCCATCCCATACACCGCTCCAAGGACCGCTGCCTGCAGGAGTTAATTTTAAGCCGGCATCACTTCCAAGGAAGATGGTTGGACCAAGAGAGTCCATATGCATCGCCCAAGATATTTTAAAGTTTAACACGATGCCGCCTTCTAAACGGACCATCGCCACACCAAAATCTTCCACTTCAAACTTATTCGCTTCAGGATGATAGAGCGGATTTGTTCCAAAATGGTTAGACGTATAAGCTGATACAGTAAGCGGCTTAGGATAGCCAAGAGCATTTAATGCAAGATCCAATGAGTAGCATCCGATATCCGCCATAGCCCCAGCGCCAGCTAATCCTTTATTAATAAATGTACCACCTGGCATCCCTCGACGGCGTCCGCCGCCAGTTTGAACATAGTAGACATTCCCTAATTGGCCAGATTGAACAATCTCTTTTACTGCCTGCATATTCGGATCATACCTTGGTTGAAAACCAACTGAAAGGATTTTATTCGACTTTTGCGAAGCTTCCACCATTTCGATTGCTTGGTCTAATGTAACAGCCATTGGCTTTTCAACAAGCACGTGTTTTCCAGCAAATAGAGAATCAATACTTGTGTTGTGATGGGCAACATTTGGTGTACAAACACTTACTCCATCAATATCCATTTTTAATAGTTCAAGGTGGTCATCAAAGCCTTTTGCTTCTTTTAATTCAAGCTGTTCAATAAATTGCTCTGCCTTGCCTGGAATGACATCGGCTACAGCTACAATTCTTACATCAGGCATTTGCTTATAGGCTCTTGCATGGGCAGCGGCAATTCCGCCGCTGCCAATAATACCGATATTGATTGTATTTGACATCTAATTTCCCCCGCTTTTCTTTTCGGTTAGCTAACTGTAGTGATCGGTTGATAGCCTGCCGCTTGATAAATTCTTTCTGTTAACGTTACGACTTCTTTTGCAAATTCCCCTGGGACCATTACTTCTTGATTACCTAAAATGGCTTCAATAAAGCTTTTATCCGAATTGGTTGTTTGCTGTGGAAGCTCAGGTTCAATCGCATCTTGACCTAAAAGCTTGAGAGTAATCTTACCATTATCATAGAAAATCGCTCCATCTTCCCCGCAGAAAACATAGGTTTCATGCCAGCATGGGGCATTTCCGATAATATTCAGACCGGCAACTACATTATTCTCAAAGCGGATTGCGGTAAATGAATCCTGTTCAACAGGAGTTTGATGCAGCTCCATTTTCGATTCTACTTCAAGTGCTTTTAAGCTTGTAGTCCATAAAAGAACATCAACAATATGGCTGCCTGAATCCATCAGCATGCCTCCACCTGATAATGAAGGAATTTGCCGCCAAGTCCCCTTAGTTAAGTGTTTCCAATCCTGGTATAATGAAGCGGTGATCGATGTAAGCTTGCCGATTTTGCCGTTAGCAATTGCTTCACGTATATAAAGGAAAGCTGGTTCAAAATGTCTTTGATAGGATACCTGGAGCAGCTTGTTTGCTTTACTCGCTAACTCGATTAGCTCCTCTGCTTCTTTTAATGAACAGGCCATAGGCTTTTCAATCAGTACATGACAATCATGGTTGATACTATCAACTACATGCTGATAATGGAGGGTATGCGGTGAGCAAATTAACACCGCATCCATCGGAACAACTTCAAGCATGTCTTGATGATGATCAAACTCACTAACTTCTTTAAGATTAAATTTCTCAATCAACGTCTTTCGATTTTTCTCATTTGGGTCAGATACTGCAACAATATCAGCATTTTCGATATCTCCTAATTGTTTCACATGCAAGTGAGAAATACCGCCTGTGCCTATAATACCTAATCTTATTTTTACCATCTCGATCACCCCGTTAACATTCTTTTCCGACATGCAGATTAGAAACAAAACTAACTAGTTTAGTTTGTAACGAAAGAGGATTCTTCTTCAAAATAAACAGCTTTACCTGTTTTAGCAGATTCATAGATTGCTTCAAGTATTTGAGTAACAACAAAAGCTTGCTCAGGTTTTACGACAGGCTCTGTATCATTAATGATATTATCAATCCAGAGGCGTGCTTCTAAATCTGCATCTGATTCAGCCTTTCCATCATAGAAGGCAACTCCGCCAGCCCCAAGATCAACTTTTGTTGTGTAAAGCTTTCCGAAGCTCTCCCCGTTGACTCTCAGTCCATCTTTCATATCAGCGCCGCCCTCTGTTCCGCTAAGTGAGCATTTTGCTTCATCTACATCTAATGAATTTAATGCCCAACTTGATTCCAACACAATCGTTGCGCCATTTTCCATTGTAATAAATCCAAATGCAGAATCTTCAACAGTAAACTTTTCAGGATCCCATGGTCCCCATGCATTTGCAGCATTTTTCTTTTGGCTTAATTTATGGTATGTCGTACCCATTACTGATTTAGGCTTATAGTTATTCATCATCCATAAGGTTAAATCCAGTGCATGTGTTCCAATATCAATTAATGGTCCGCCGCCTTGTTTTTCTTCATCCAAGAATACGCCCCATGTTGGAACTGCACGGCGGCGAATGGCATGTGCCTTCGCATAATAAATTTCACCTAAATCACCGCGCTCACATACATTATGTAAATGTTGGCTGTCCGGACGGAAGCGATTGTTATATCCGATTGTCAGCTTTTTACCAGAGCGTTTTGCTGCCTCTAGCATTGCTTTCGCTTCAGCAGAAGTTTTTGCCATTGGCTTTTCACACATAACATGCTTTCCTGAATCAAGTGCAGCTACTGAAATTTCCGCATGGGAATCATTTGGCGTAAGGACATGTACAACTTCAATGGTATTATCCTGAAGAAGCTCGCGGTAATCGTCATACACCTTTGCATCCGGTGTACCAAATTCAGCTGCCGCTTTTTCTGCTCTTTCTACTAAAATGTCACAGAATGCTACTAGTTGAACATGTTTTAATTTTGATAAACTTGGCATATGCTTACCGTTTGCAATTCCTCCACACCCGATAATGGCTACTTTTACTGTTCTTGTCATTTTCATTTCCTCCTATGTGTTCATTATTTAAAGTAAATTTCAAGATGTTCTTTAGCTTTTATAATTCCTTGCTGTTCCTTCTCCAGAGAACCCCAATAACGATGATCTTCCAGTTCAATACTAATTGGTCCTTCATAGCCGATCTTTTCCAAACGAACAGCTACTTTCGACCAATTAACATCCCCTTGTCCTGGTATTGTATATCTCCATGGACCCTCTGAAAAATCATAGTTAACTCCAAAGGTAGCAGCAATGTTACCGCATTCATATTGTTCATCGTATAAAATTTCTGTGTCTTTGCCATGACAGTAATTAATTCTGTCAGCAAAATCACTCATGACTCTTAGATAATCGATCCCAAGTCTTACTAAATGAGATGGATCATAGTTAATCCCAAAATGTTTTGAAGGGATCACATCAAACATGGCTCTTAACATTTCAGGTGTACTGCCTAAGGTTGGATAGTATGGCGCTGGTCCCGGCCACCCTTCTAATGCAATATAAACCCCTTCTTTTTCTGCATGTTCGACAATACTAGGAAACGTTTCTTTCCAAATTTCAAAGGCATCTTTGCGAGAGATGGTGATATCCTCAGGAACAAGACACATGAACATGACTTTACCACCAAGACGAGAGATTTCCGTCATTTGGTTTTTAAGCGCTTCCACTGCTTCTGCCCGTGCAGCCTCATCTTTACTCAAAAGCTTCGTTTGTCCAACAGCTCCGACACCGTCGATTGAACCTACTTCAAGTCCGTTTGCTTCAAGGACCGATTTCACTTCTTCGTTGTAATAAGGGACATCAATTATATCAATTCCATTACTAGAAGCCCATTTCGCAACAGATTCGATTCCATCTGCACCAATCTTAGGCGGGATTCTCATACCTATTTTCTTCGTCATGCCAACAACCTCCTGCTAGAAAAATATAATTTTTTAAAACTATTTAATTCCACTAAACGTAATACCTTGAATAAACGTTTTTTGTAGAAAGAAAAACAAAATAATAATCGGTAAAGTCATCATCGTTGATACAGCCATCATTAATCCCCACTCAGTACCCATTTGCGTTTGGAATTGCTGTAATCCTAATGACAATGTGTATTGAGTCTCATCCGTTAAGTAGAGTAATGGACCGATAAAATCTGTCCAGCTGCCCATGAATTGGAATAACCCAACTGCCAGAACGGCAGGCCTTGCTAGCGGAAGCATAATTTGCCAATAAATGCGAAATTCGCTGGCTCCGTCAATTTTGGCTGCATCCCTTAAATCGTCAGGCAGCCCCAAGAAGAATTGGCGTAATAAAAAGATGTAAAAGGGTACCCCGAAAAACGCAGGTACAATTAAAGGAAGCGGTGTTCCGACCCATCCCATTTTGTTAAAGATTAAAAATAATGGAATCATCGTTACCTGACCAGGAATCATCATAACCGCTATGGTAATGAAAAAGAATACATTACGTCCCTTCCATTCCAATTTCGCAAAGCTGTATGCTACAAGGGGACAAGTTAGAACAACTCCAAGTGTACTTACTAGTGTAATGACAACGGTATTATTTAAATAAGTAAAAAACGGTATATATTCCATTGCATCCAAATAATTTGCCCACTGAAACGGTTTTGGAATCCATTCAGGCGGGTAAGAAAATACTTGAGTAATAGGTTTCAAGGATGTTGATACCATCCATATAAATGGAATAATAAAGAAGCACGATGCAATAATTAAGCATATATGTGACAAGGTTTTCTGAAATTTAATCTTCCCTTTTGCACTCATTTCATCTGACTCCCTTCTACTTTCCTTGGTAATGAACCCAACGATTAGAAGTAATAAAGATAACCGCCGTTAGGGCCATAACAATGACGAAAAGAATCCATGCCATTGCTGAAGCATATCCCATTTGGAAGAATTTAAACGCATTATCATATAGATGCATGACATAAAACGTTAATGAATTGGCTGGAGTTCCTTGCCCCTGAGTCATTGTGTACGGCAAGGTAAACTGTTGAAATGCTCCGATAGCTCCCATGACCAAGTTAAAGAAAATAACTGGAGTCAGTAATGGCAGTGTTACGTTGCGGGTTTTTTGCCACCAATTTGCCCCATCAACTTCAGCTGCTTCATATAGTTCTTCTGGAATATCACCTAGTCCCGCAAGGTAAATAATCACTGATTGACCAATTCCCCAAAGTGACATTAAAATAAGGGAAGGTTTTGACCATAATTCACTTCCAAGCCAGTTTGGACCTTGAATTCCAATCATATCAAGCATGCCATTTATAAGACCAAAACCAGGATTTAACAGCCACATCCATAAAACCGCTAAAGCTACATGCGGTACAAGTGTCGGTAAAAAGAATATCGTACGATATATAGCCATTCCTTTTATTTTCATATTCAACATCATTGCTAACGCTACGCCAAATATAATACTTAATGGAACGAATAAAACTGTGAAATAAACGGTATTATAAATTGATTTCCAGAATAAATCATCCTTGAAAAGATCTTGGTAATTTTTAAAACCAACGAAATCACCAGGTTGTAGAATGCTATATGTTGTAAAGCTAAAATAGATTGAAGCAATAAGAGGAAAAGCAAAAAACACTGTAAAACCGATAATCCAAGGTGAAGCAAAAAGCCATCCGTGAAGATTTGAATTGGTTGAAAATTTCTTTTTCTTCACTACAACAGGTTCCTGAAGGCGAGTTTGTTTCGTTGCTTCCGCCATATAGAGATCCCCCTTTCAAATAGTTAAGTAAGGAGGGTGACTCAAAAACTATACTCCCGCTCGAGTCACCCTGAAAAATTTATTTATACTTCTCGAGGGCTTTATTTACTGTTTCTGTCGCTTTATCAAGGTTTTCTTGTGCAGTTCCATTTCCTCTTACTGTTTTTTCTCTTGCATCGACAATTTCATTCCACATTAATTGACCTTCAGGGATTACCGGTCTACTATGTGAATTCGGTAAGATATCAATAAACGGCTTTAATTTTTCGTTATCTCCGCGTCCTAATTTCTCATTAACTGCCGGGATAACAGAAAGGTCACCAGGAAGTTCAGAGAAGTATACCTCTTGTCCTTCTTCAGTACCAAAGAACTTTACGAATTCCCAAGCTGCTTCCACATTTTTTGCACCTTTTGGTATTACGACCGCATGGCCGCCGGACCAAGTTGTAAAGTCAGTTCCAGTTGGTGTTGGTATTGGAGTTACGCCATAATTTAAGTCAGGCTTGTATTTTTCAATTGCTGAAATAGTCCAGTTTCCATCAACTTTCATACTGATTTGTCCTGAAATGAATGGATCCATTGCCCCAGAACCTGCAGAACTTTCAAACCCTGCAATATCTTCTACACCAAATTTTTGGGCAACTTTCGCCATCCATGTTAACGCTTCTACAACTTTCGGATCGTTTGCTGTTACTTCACCAGTTTCTTCATTATAGAAATTTCCGCCAAAGCTCCATCCCCAACCATAAAGCCAGCCTTGACCATACCATGGGATAAAACCAATTTGTTTAAAACGCTTGCCTTCTTTTTTCGTTAACTTTTCTGCAGCTGCTTCTAATTCTGCAATTGTTTTAGGAGGATTTTCTGGATCTAATCCAGCTTCCTTAAAGTGGTCTTTATTGTAGTAAAGCATACGTGAATCTGTTGTATATGGCAGTCCATATAATCGATCCTTGTAATTTGCTTCTTTCCAAGCATATGGATAATAAAGGTCCTCCGATACGCCGTCAGCTTCAGCCATATCTGTGATATCGGTGAGAGCTTCTTGCGCTGCCCATGAACCGATTTTAAATCTATCAAAAAGCGCAACGTCAGGCGGGTTTCCACCAGCTACAGCAGTTAACAGCTTTTGATCTGCTCCTTCACTAGCCTCGGTGTATACCATTTTCACTTTAATATCAGGATGTTTTTCTTCGAATGCTGCTACCATTTTCTTTAGTGCTTGTAAACCAATGTCAGTGGATCCATGCCAGAAAGTTATTTGTGTCTGCCCTTTTCCATCTCCGCCTCCTTCAGAAGAACCTGATTCCTTTGAAGAACAAGCAGACAATACGATACTTAACATGAGAAAAATTGCTAATGTGAAAATTCCAACCTTCTTACCCCTACTTTTCATAAGACCTTACCTCCCCTTAGTTTGAAAATTTTTATAATCCTACTAAATGAATAACTGATAGCAATCCCCCTTATTTAAAAACTATATATATGTAAATCAAACCTAATTGGGTTTGATTATACCCCCTTTAATGAATGCGCTTACAACACAGTGAAAAAATTTTTGTTTCATGTATGGTGTTAGAATCTGAAATTTGCTTCTGATGTTATAAAAATTCAGATGCGAAATATAAGTATATTTTTATATCAATTATACTAACAAAACTAGAAATATACCAAATGTTATATCAACTAGCTATTTACAAGATTAGTATATCAACATGTAATTAAACATGTCAATATTATTTTTTAATTTTTTAAAAAATTACGTATGTGGAAATAATATTAACGATTATTTTATGACAAGTATGTCAATAACTCTTTAAAAATGATTGCCTGATCAAATTAATTTTTTATGGTAATCAAAATAAGGGCCTGTCCCTCTTAAATATATAGAAACATAGACAATTTCTCATTCTATATATAGCTTTTTAGAGGAACTTACCCTTTGTTTTCATATTATCGTTTTTAGGCTTGCTTTGTTTTTAGTAATCTTCTTTGCGAAGATCTGCCTTCTACAACCTTAAACCCTACCTCAGAATGAATAGGCGGTGCATCATTTTCTCTTATATGTTTAATTAATATATCAACTGCATGACAACCCATTTGTTCTTCATCTTGCCATAAATGTGTAAAAAATGGTTTATCGATAATCTCCGTTGGAGAATCAAAGCATGCAATAGAATAATCCTCAGGCACCCTTTTACCAAATGAGACAAGCACTTCATAAAGTAATACAGCAACTAAATATTCACTTGTTATGAATGCTGTAACTTCTGGGTTTTTCTCAATTAAATGACGAATCTCATTTCTATCTTTTTCACGCACTTTTAACTTTTCAAATTTTAAGTTGGAATGATATTGTTTAGTACTTTGTATATTTAATAATACCGTATCAGGTTTAATTCTTACACCTTGTTCTGCCATTGCCACATGGAAACCCATCAGTCTGTCTTCAAGTGAAGATGTTCCGTCTGTGGAAGGTGATAGATAGCCAATATGCTGATGGCCAAGTCCTAGCATATAATTGGTTAACTCAATTGCAGCCAATTTATTATTAATGCAAACTGAACTTGATGGTATGCCAGTTAAATATCGATCTACTAATACTAGCGGGAAATTTTCAATCACCAGCCTTAATAATGCATTGTTATAATGCTTTCCTGGAGAGGGGCAAAAAATTAACCCCTTAACACCAAGGCTAACCAATGAACTGATCGCTTCTTCTTCTAATTCTGATATGCCTAATGTTTGCTTCATGACCAACGATAAATTATGTTTGGAACAATACTTCTCAATAGAATCAAGCAATATTGAGCCGTAATCATTGCCAAATCCAGGGAGGATAAAACCAACTAAATCTTGTTTGAAACTCGAATCAGCTAGTAATGATTGATTCTCTTTTCCTACTGTTGAATGAATCACAGCTTGATTTGTTTCAGAAACGAATGACCCTTTTCCACGATAGCGCTCTATGATATTCCTTTGCGCTAACATATCTAATGCTTTTTTGGTTGTAATCCGGCTTACATTGAACTTTTCAGCCAGCTCATTTTCCGATGGGATTTTGTCACCCGTTTTTAATGTACCATTCTTTATTTCTTCTAAAATATCAAGGTATATTTTCTTATATAATTGGCTCATTGTAGCTCCTTACATAGTTTAATTGTTATATTAAATATAACAACCAAAACTCACTTTGACAACTATTCAAATTTAAAATAATGGCTATTTTCGTTACTTTGTTTCTATTTACCTAGTAGTGTGAGTGGTTGATTGCAGCTAAAGTAGTTCGCTTTCCTCTAAGCGTTTGGTGAGTATCATCGGAGTAAACGCTGCATTAGTCTAACCTGTCCCGCTTTTTCCACAGAAGACTCACTCTTCCTTGTTAATCTACCTTAACTAGTTTTCGAAAGAAACTATTAAAAGAAACAATCTATTAAAAGGAGCGAAATAATTATGCGGAATTCAATTGAAGCTTGACTGTTTTAAAAATTTAAATTATTTAAGATTGAGAATGGCAGAGATCACTTTTAGAATAATAAAAAAAACAATCCTATTCATTGGATTGTTTCATATTTTTAGCAAATGATGTGGTTGTCGATTTCCCTTCAACCAAAGTGTAGTTGATCACGGTATGCATCGGGATTTTCTCTCCCTTTAGTTGCTTCATTAACATATGAACCGCCATCTCACCCATTTCTTCTTCATGTTGACGGATGTGGGTAAAAGTTGCATGATCAAAGTGATTCTCGGGACTATCAAAGCAGACAATTGAATAATCACCAGGAACAGTTTTTCCTTGCTTTTCTAATATGTACTTGAGCGCAAGAGCCAAATAGTATTCACTTACAATAAAAGCTGTTACCGATGGATGATTCTCAATAAAGCGTTTGATTGCGAGAGAATCTGTTTCAAGCTTAGTATTCGTCTTATCATCATAATATTGCGGTGAGGAACTTATCAAATCGAACAATAAATAATTTGGATCTAATTTTAATCCCTGCATTGTGTAAGCGATATGAAAGCCTTGAAGCCTTTCTTCAATCGTAGATGTCCCGCTTGGAGATGATGATAAAAAGGCGATTTTCGTATGACCTAAAGAGAAAAGATAAGTCGTTAATGCTTCACTTGCAGCTTGATTATTTGTACATACCGAACTAGCCGGAATTCCCTTTAAGTATCGATCTACCAAAACTAATGGAAAATCCATTAAGACCAGTCTTAATAATTCAGTGTTATAGTGTTCTCCATTAACAGGAAAGATGATCATTCCGTTTACACCAATTTTCACTAAATCTATGATGGCATTTTCCTCTTCTTTAATAAAACCTCTTGTTCGGCGAATGATTAAGCTGTAATTATTTTGCAAACATGCTTTTTCAATTGTTTTTACAAGATTTAACCCAAAAGCATCATCAAAGTCTGGGATAATTAAAGCGATTAGTTCAGTTGTTCCGATTCTTTCATGCTTTTTTTTCTCGCCGATTATCTCCTTTTTTGATACAGTCTGTTGCTGAGCAACAAATGAGCCTTTCCCTCTAATCCGTTCAATGATCTTGTTTTGAGCGAGTAAATCTAATGCTTTTTTTGATGTAATTCTACTTACTTGAAATTCTTCAGCTAACTCTTTTTCTGAAGGTACTCGATCACCATGCTTTAATCGACCTTGCTCTATTTGCTTGATGATGTGTTCGTATATTTTTTCATATAAAGGAGTATTCATTATTCGTTCACCTATTTTAGTTGTTATATAAAATATAACATCCTTAAAACGCTAGAACAAGAAATAAGCTTCTTGAGCTGTTCCAATGCCCTGCTGCATCAGCAATTTAAAAATTAATAATCAAGCTTCTTGCATAATTAAACAAATTATAAGCATTCTAATATTTGTTTAGGAGGTGAAAATGTTGTCAAAGCAAAATAAGGATCAGAATACGCAACAAATGGGTTCAAAATTGAATGAAAAAGGGTCAGGATCTGAATATCATTTGAAGCATGCTGACCATATTGAAGGCTATGGTGAGCCATACAATGATGCTGATGGGTCAAGTAATATGACAAAGAACAATGACCAATAATGAAGTAAGAGTGAATAGTATCGTGTTCACTCTTTTTTAGTACCATTCATTGAACGTACACTAGATAAAATGGAAAAATAGTTATTAAGAATAAGTCATTTCCTTTAGATACAGTTTGTGAAAAAAGATTATATTGCTTTATTTTCAGTTTCTTTATGGTAGTTTGTATAAATCCCTAGAGATTACCTATATCTACACATGTAAAGGAGCAGATATGCCGCTCCAACCGACTATTTATTGTTATTATTTTCTTGGCGGGATTGTTCGTTTAGAAGTCTGTTCTCTGGTGGTGCAAAATTGACAGATAGCAGACTTTCTTCAGGACTCATTCCATAAAATTCGCTTAATTGTTTCTCTTCATGCTCATCATTTGAATGCAATTTTTCTTTTTCCTTTGTCAATTTTTACACTCCATTTAGCTTTGATTTTGAATATCTATTATTAAAATGAGAAGTAGGTTACATTTTTTTAATAACAATTTGCTCAATGATCTTTTGATTTTATTGCTTTATCCATTAAATCAAGATTATTTAAGCCGTTTTCACTAAAAGAATTATCACTATTCAATTGCTTTTCAACCTTTCCTCCATCGAAATCATTCTTATATGTTATTTTCCCATGACTTTTTTTATTTTGCTTCATAAGGCATTTCCTCCTTTTATGAATTGGATGACTTAAATTCCCCTTTGCTCGCAATAGGTATCAATGAGTTGTTCTATTTGATCTAACTCTGGATTTTCTCCAGAAAATGTGAATTTTATTTCCTCAATGTACTTTCCTTGATTCGATACATGAATCGCACCGTTTTGCTTAATAACACTGTATTCAGGTTCAAATCTGTAGCCATTCCTTTCCACAGCACCCATATCTGCCCAGCTCCTTGACTAACTTAATAATTACCTCCTTACTATTTCTTAAAAGCCGTAAAAAAAACCGCTCCCCGACATGAAAATCGGGATGCGGTTTTTCATCTAAGCAGACAGGATTGGACAGCAGTTATGAAGAAAGGTCGGCTAATCTGTCCGTAATGATCCGATCAGTCTCGCTTATTCGTCTTCCTCTTCCGCTCTATTTGTTTGTGTTGGGAGAGTATCCCAGAAACTTGTATCAGCCGTTGCAATTGAGCCATCTGCAATTGCTTTAACGGTTGCATCCAAAGTTGTAATCGTTTGTTTAATTAGATAACCATTGCTTTTTTGTCCAAGTGCATATGACTCGATATAATGATCTGACATTCCGCGCATTTCAAAAAGTAATGTTGAGATATTATATCGAACTGCAGCCCCATTCCGTCCGATATTTGCACCATCCCCTCCGTTATATTTACCGATATGTCCCCAGCCGGTATCCTCAAGGGTATTGTATACCACTGCCCCGAGTTTTTTAGAGCCTTCTAAGACCTCTGGTTTAACCTCAGAATTAGTTGGATAGAGAATGGAACCAGATACCAGCTCACCATCTGTTTGACTTCGCGTTCCTTGATGATGTAAATCAATCATGTATTCGATATCATATTTTGCAAACACATTTTCATGAAGAGCTCTTACCTCAGCCTCCATCTCGCTGAGAGGCTTATCATGTTCACGATTTAAATCAACTTCATTTGCATTATATCTAGTTAAGTGACGATCACCGTCAGCTAAATAGTTATCTAGTGAGAAGTTAACATCCCCCATCGCTCCATCAGCATTTAGCATTGGGATCACTAGCACATTTACATGATTAAGGACATCCTTAAGTTTGTTGGTACCTAAGTGTTTTATAAATTCAAGCGCTCCTTCAGTTGTGAGCTGCTCATTGCCATGCTGCTGGGTTAAAAATAAAATCGTTGGATTATCAGGGTTTGACAAGTATTTTGCCATGTAAATATCACGGCCCTTAACCGTTTGTCCGATGACTTCAAGCTCCATCGCATCTTGCTTGGAATCCTGAGTTTTCAAATAATCGACCATGCTTTCGTATGTATGTAAGATTGAAGTTTGAATGGCACCATTCCCCGTGTTTGGTCCATTGCCTACTGCATTTGCTGGAATTGAAACAGCTGTAACTGCCCCTATTGTCAATAGGCTGGATAATGTAACAGATAAAACTTTCTTTTTCATACTCACTTACAATTCCTCCCCTTTTTTTAATTGATTACCACACTATTTTACTTGTTCGTGTTACGAGAATTAATAGAGTAGGCTACCTATTGTTTAGACATATTTCGATACCCGAAATTTGTGAAAGTAGGATTGTTTAATACCATAAATTGTAATTTTATAGGAAATTGTGATTACGGATGAAACATGTTTCATTTTTACTAAGAGAAGAATCTTGTCTATGAATTGAATCATCCGTCTGATTGAAAAATACTTCAGGTATATTCTAGTTATTAAAATGATCTAGTCTAGCAAAGAACTCATTTAGAAAATCATAAAACAATTTTTCAGTTGGTAGCAATGAACGGTGGATTGGTGTGATGACGCCAACCGTTCGGGTAACATTTGGCTCGGTTAAAGGGATTTTAACCGTTGATCTTGGAATGCTCTCTACTAGTGTGACTTCCGGCATAAGTGCAACTCCTAGTCCTGCCGAAACTAACCCTTTTAATGCATCAATATCGTCCCCTTCAAAGGCAACATGCGGAGAGAATCCAAGCTCATTACAAGCGTTCACAACGATGTCACGGAAGACAAAACCCTCCGGCAAAAGCACAAAAGGATCGTCTTTAAGCTCCCTTAGCTTTAGAGATGATCTCTCTGCTAGCGGATGATGAATTGGCAACAAGGCAACAATATTTTCAGTAAATAATATTTTCCTGTCTATTTTTCTTTCTTCCATCGGCAGCGGACCTATTAGTGCAAGATTAAAGTCACCTTTTATAACCCCATCAATAATATCACGATAGAGAGCTTGCTTTAATTGAAATTTAGCTTCTGGATAACGCAGCCGAAAAGCATAAATAACAGTTGGCAGCGTATATGCTGCTAAACTTATAGGATAAGCAATTCGAATGGTTCCCTTTTCAGGGTCTAAATACTCTTCAACTTCTCGTCTTGCTTCATCTATGAAATTCATTGCTTGTTGCATACGGTCTAAAAATATTTTTCCAATCGGAGTTAATTTTACTCTTCTCCCCTCGCGAATAAACAAATCTACACCTAATTCACTCTCTAAATTAAAAATTTGTCTGCTCACAGAGGACTGTGCAACATGGAGGGCATCTGCCGCATCTGTAACATGTTCACGCATTGCAACTTCCATAAAATATCTAATTTGCCTAATTTCCATTGTGCTTCCCCCTTATTGACTCATGCTTAAAACGCATTAACTTTATCGTTTCTTAATATTGATTCGATCATTTATTAAATTATAAAATACATCATAACAATAAATCTAACAAAAACGGATGAATTTACTCGTTTATGGTTTTTTGAAACTGACACATGGGAGAATGAGAACATGAAAACAATTGAACATACAGAACAAACGTTTTTAAACAATGTCCAAGATTATGTCAATCATGTATATGAAACAGTAAAGAAACGAAATCCAAATGAAAGTGAGTTTCTTCAAGCAGTTAAGGAAGTTTTTGATTCATTAGTTCCTGTTCTTGCTAAAAATCCTCACTATATTAAGCAAGCAATACTGGAAAGAATCGTAGAACCAGAAAGAGTTATTTCTTTCCGTGTGCCATGGGTTGATGATCAAGGAAATGTACAAGTAAACCGCGGTTATCGCGTTCAATTTAATAGTGCAATCGGTCCATATAAAGGCGGTCTCAGATTCCATCCATCAGTAAACGCAAGTATCATTAAATTTTTAGGCTTCGAGCAAATTTTTAAGAACTCTTTAACTGGTCAACCGATCGGCGGTGGAAAAGGTGGATCTGATTTTGATCCTAAAGGAAAAACTGATGCAGAAATCATGCGTTTTACGCAAAGCTTCATGTCTGAACTAAGCAAATACATCGGACCTGACATTGATGTTCCAGCAGGTGATATTGGTGTCGGAGCAAGAGAAATTGGTTATATGTTTGGACAGTATAAAAAAATGCGCGGCGGGTTTGAGGCAGGCGTTTTAACAGGTAAAGGCATTGGTTATGGCGGAAGCTTAGCTCGTAAGGAAGCGACCGGCTACGGTACTGTTTACTTTGTTGAAGAAATGCTTGCTGATAAAGGATTAAGCTTTAAAGATCTTACTGTGGTTGTTTCAGGTTCTGGAAATGTTTCGATCTATGCCATGGAAAAAGCAATACAATTAGGAGCAAAAGTCGTTGCATGCAGTGATTCAAATGGTTATGTTTACGATAAAGACGGCATTAATCTCACAACTGTAAAACGTCTAAAAGAAGTAGAAAACAGAAGAATTAGTGAATATGTTAAGGAACACCCTAATGCAGTTTATATGGAAGGGTTTACTGGAATTTGGTCCATACCATGTGATATCGCTCTTCCTTGTGCAACGCAAAATGAAATTGATAAAGAGTCAGCAGAACGATTAGTTTCAAATGGTGTCATTGCAATCGGCGAAGGTGCGAACATGCCGTCAACTCTTGAAGCTGTTGAGGTTTTCTTAAACAATCAAGTGCTTTTTGCTCCTGCAAAAGCAGCAAATGCAGGCGGGGTATCAGTTTCTGCATTAGAAATGGCGCAAAATAGTGCAAGACTTGCTTGGAGCTTTGAAGAGGTTGATGCGAAATTACATGTGATCATGAAAAATATCTATCGTGAAAGCATGAAAGCAGCTGAAGAATATGGTGCACAAGGCAATCTTGTTGTCGGTGCAAATATTGCCGGCTTTGTAAAAGTAGCAGACGCAATGGTTGCTCAAGGTATCATATAATCGCAGGAATACTAGGAAACACATTCTCCTATCTTTTTACTATAAAGTACTTATATGTTATTGTTTTTTTTAAAAAGTGTTAATACGAAGTTTTAATAAAAAACCATACTATTCTAGTCTCTTCAACTTAACTAGTTTAGCATGGTTTTTATTATTTAACGATTCTTACTCATATTCTTTATCAAACTCTTTCGTGCTTCTTACTGTATCAATCGGGCGAACCAAGCGTTCAATCTGGTCTCGCTTTGCTTCTAAGAATGGAGGCAATGATAGTTTTTCTCCTAGTGTTTCATATGGTTCATCCCCCATAAAGCCTGGTCCATCTGTTGCAAATTCAAATAGAATTTGCGGGGCAACTCTGGCATATAAGGATTCAAAAAAGTGGCGATTTACATAACCAGAAGTACTAAATCCGAAGCTTTCCATACGTTTTATCCATTCCTCTAACACATGGCGGTCATCAACTCTGAAGGCTACATGATGTACAGTGCCAAAGCCTTGTTGAGCTGGTGGGAGAACCGGGTTGTATTCAACTATGACCTGTGCTCCATTTCCACCTTCACCTACCTCAAATAAATGGAAGGAACCTTCTTGGGCAATTTCATTAAATTGTAGGACCTTTTCCATCATTTCTTTAAAATAATCAAAGTTTGCGATTCGAATAAAGATAGGTCCTAACCCTGTAATAGCATATTCTAACGGAATCGGTCCTTTTTGCCATGGAGTACCTGCGGCAACTCCTTCATTTTTTTCATCTGAGATGATTTGATATTGTTGATCATCGAAATCCACAAAAGAAAGAGTCTTTTTACCGAATTGTTCTTTTATACCAGTATGCTTCACATTTAAACGATCAAATCGCTTTTTCCAATACTCTAAAGCTGCATCATTTGGCACGCGAAAAGAGGTTTTGAAAATTTCATTTGACCCATGTACACCTTTAGGAATGCCAGGAAAATCAAAGAAAGTCATATCTGTTCCTGCACTGCCCTTGTCATCAGCAAAAAATAAATGATAGGTTTGAATATCATCTTGATTGACTGTCTTTTTTACCAAACGTATTCCTAAAATATAAGTGAAAAATTCATAATTTTTTTCAGCGCTGCTTGTAATTGCAGTGACATGATGTATCCCTTTTAATCCGTTCATTTAGGTTCCTCCATTATCAATAATTTATAAAGATTACTCAAATTTACCTTTAATTAAAATATCTTTAATTCAAAATAAATTTATCATAGAACAGAATATCTGTCAACAGAACGATCTCCAAATAAAGTGGAAAACCCCTCTAATGAGAGGTTCAAAAAGTGGCAAAGCGGCTAATATCTTTTAACTCTTTCATTAACGACATCTAAAATGCTAAGTAGTTTTTGTGGCGTACTTGCCCCGTAAAACTCTTCAATTGTTTGTTTACCTTTTTTTAATCCTTGGACTATCTCGGTTACCTCATCTGTCACATCAGGAGCTATTTCTCCTCTTTCTATCATTTTCTCTAATTCGTTTGCCATTTGTGTTGTGCGATCCATTTATTTTCCTCCTCTAAATCAATTCTTCAGGTGGTTTTTGAGAAAAAGAGGACTAACGAATGCGACTTGCTGCAGTACTGGTAAAATCTGCATTCTCCTAATGATGGTTAAGTGAAACTCATCAAGCTTTTGTCCACTCCCTTATATCTCTCCTGACCTGACTACCAGTAATTATTCCCTTATCTCTTTTCTTAACTTCATTTCATTAAATCTTGCAGAAGAAGTTATTCTGGATAAAACACACTCTCTCTTTCATATGATTTGAAACCAACTAAATTATATGTAAAAGACTATTGTTTCGTTTTAAGTTTTGCAAAATTTGGCATACTGTATAGTACCAATGCCATTTTTTAATGGCTAACAATTTTGCAGAGGTGAAAAACAGTATGACAATGCAGCGTACTTTTATTATGGTAAAGCCAGATGGTGTTAAGCGTGGTTTAATTGGAGAGATTGTTAACCGCTTTGAACGAAAAGGTTTTACTTTATTAAATGCAGAGCTTATGACAATTGAACGGGTAAAGGCAGAAGAACACTATTTGGAACATCAGGATAAACCTTTTTTCGGAGAACTTGTTGATTTTATTACATCTGGTCCCGTTTTTGCTATGGTTTGGGAAGGGGAAAATATTATTGAGGTATCCCGACTGATGATTGGAAAAACTAGCCCATCAGAAGCGGTTCCAGGTACCATTCGCGGAGATTTCGCAAATACAAAAGCGGAGAATGTTATCCATGGATCTGATTCACTAATAAGTGCTGAAAGAGAAATTGCTAACTTCTTTGACATTCTTTCTATCCGCTCAAATGATAATCAATACGGCGAACGCAAATCCAGCTAATAAAGGTTAGCAAGTATGACGAGTCTTTTGTTGTTGCCCAACGAAAGACTTTTTCATTTCCTTCTTAGACATAAGTAACTCTTTTCCAACTCATACTAATCATAGGTGATAAAAATGCCATGTCGATCAAACGAAGAATTAAATGCTATGGTCATAAGCGCGAAAAAATGCACGCCACAGGGTAAAGTTGCAGACTACATTCCTGCACTTGGGAAGGTAAATCCTAATGATTTAGCAATTGCCATTCACTTCCCTGATGGAGAATGTATTTCAGCTGGTGATATCCAAAAAAAATTTACCCTTCAAAGTGTCTCAAAAGTCATTAGCCTGGCCCTAGTTTTGATGGATAGAGGTACAGGATATGTATTTGATCGGGTAGGAATGGAACCTACTGGTGATCCGTTTAATTCAATAGCAAAATTAGAAACCCTGGCACCAGGAAAACCATTGAATCCTATGATCAATGCGGGTGCACTTGTTGTGACCCATATGATCAAAGGCATATCGGTTTCAGAAAGATTCTCGCGGCTTTTATCCTTTGTTCAGGAGTTAGCAGACGAAACGGAAATTACCTTGTGTGAGGAAGTGGCCCTTTCTGAGTTTGAGACTGCTCATTTGAATCGGGCTTTATGCTTTTTTCTAAAACAGCATCAGATTATTGATGAAAACGTAGAAGAGCTAATCGATTTATATACAAAACAGTGTTCGATTGAGATGAATTGTTTAAACTTAGCTCGAATTGGCTTGGTGTTTGCCCTGGATGGCCGAGATCCTCAAAGCGGCAAACAGATTATGCCGATTGACGTTGCGCGAATTTGCAAAACATTTATGGTGACCTGTGGAATGTATAACGCTTCAGGAGAATTTGCTATAAAGATCGGGATACCTGCAAAGAGCGGTGTTTCTGGTGGAATAATGGGGGCAGTACCTGGAAAATTTGGCATTGGAATATTCGGTCCTGCTCTGGATGAAAAGGGCAACAGCATTGCTGGGATAAGATTATTAGAGTCGTTGTCTAAAACGTATAAGCTTAGTATGTTTTAATGATGAGCTTTTACGAAAATTTTGTTCAAAGATTCGTTATCCATATTTTTTAAGTAAGAAGGGAGAGGTGAGGCAATCAGCTAATAATGGATTGCCTTTCATTTATCTCCTTTTTGGTTAAAAAACAAAAAGCCCTTATAGGGCAAATTGATAATAAAATTTATTTAAAGGAGGCACAGATTTCTCAGTGGTTATTGTTATTAATACGGTTCATTGCTTCTTGAACGGTATTTTCAATAAAAGCATCTTTCCCTTGCAAATCATTTATGTTCATATCCCCCGATTGTAAACTCCTGCTTATTTCATGGATATCATCTGAGATCGATAGTGGTACCTTATCTTCATTAATCATCTTTAATAATTCTTCTGCCAGCAAGTTTTCCTGATTCATTTTGGTCCCTCCTTCTGAATTTATTGAAACTTTCAATACCTTTTATAACTTATCCATTTTCTCATTGAAAAGTTCGTACTCTTATTCTGCTTCTAATAATGGCAAAATATGTGTAATAACTTCCAAGGGACCTTCTTACCCTTTTGCTAACTAATGAGAAAGAAGTAATCATGTCCCATTTGACTTGGATATTTCGTTGAAAAATGTCACCCAGAAGGAATGCATTGTACTTGCTGATATTATTACCTGTCAAATGAATCGTTCAGCGCTTGTGTTCAACTCGTGCAGTAAAGACGATCGCTCCAATTGCCGTTCCAGGAGCTTTATCCCTGTTAGAAAGCAAAGCTAATAAGAATGGGGACTGTCCCATAAAAAACACCAAATAGAAAACCACCCTTCTACAGAGTTCAGTATTTTCGGTGTTGTTAATTAGAGGGACTGTCCCCTTTATTATCATCTATTTCATTGCTGGCCGTTCTTTTGCTTTGTCTGATTCACCAGCATTTTTTCTAGCGGTTTCTTTGTTTTGGGCTAATTCTTCTACTGATTTTACTTTTAAGCGTGCTGCACCTTGATAATCCTTGGTTTGTATGAGATCTCCTAACGATAATCGCACTTTTGCCTCGGAAATTGCTTGATTATATTGAGGAAGCCATTGTTCTTGCGCGACTAGCATCTCATCTGTCATTTGCCAAATTTCCTTAGGATTGCAAACAGCACCTACAAGCGGATCCATCATCATCGCTTGCCGAAGGAGGAGATCATCTCCATTTACTGCAGCCTCAACAGCAAGACGCTGTACAGAAATGCTTACATTGCAGACAGCGGCACACCCAAGCGGTAACGCCCCTACGTGCGGCATATTGATTCCATTTCGATCCACATACCCGGGGGCTTCAATGACAGCGTCATCTGGAAGGTTTGGAATCACACCGTTGTTAACAACATTGAAATGACCACGGTAAACACGTCCTGTTTCAAGTGCTTCAATAATATATGAACCATGCTCTTCTCCACGGTTTTCTTGCTTATAATCCAGTGCAGGTTCTTTTAACCAATTTGGAAAATCTGTTTGAAACCAATTCCTTCCTTCTGTACAGACCCGTAAATATCCGCCAGTTTCCCCATTGATCCAGCTTCCAAGATCAATCCAATCATTTATTTCTTCTGGACGCTTTCGGTACCAGGGTACATATTCACTTAAGTGTCCGTTTGATTCTGTGCTATAGTAGCCAAACCTTCTTAGCATATCAATTCTTACCTTTTCCGTTTTTGAAAAGTCTGGATGATTTTCAAATGCCTCTAGCATTTTACCGGTAAGATCTTCACCTTTATGTTTCACGCTTATGTACCAAGTCTGATGATTAATTCCAGCACATATAATGTCAACCTCTTCCTTCTTTAAACCAAATGCTTGTGCAATTTGTCTATGTCCGCCTTGTACTCCGTGACATAAGCCTATTGTTCTTACGCCGCCATATTTATTACATGCCCATGTTAACATGGCCATTGGGTTTGCATAGTTCAGCAACAAACAATTAGGTTCTGCTACTTCTCGAATATCTTTACAAATAGACAGCATCTCAGGGATACCTCGCTGTCCGTACATAATCCCGCCTGCACAAAGCGTATCCCCTACACATTGATCTATTCCATATTTGAGAGGGATATCAACATCATACTGAAAGGCTTCAAGACCACCTATACGTACTACAGAAAAGATATATCTTGCATCCCTTAATGCTTCTCTTCTATTTAATGTAGAATAAATAGTAATTTCCAAACCATTTTCATCGATATCTCGTTGACAAAGCTGTGTAACCATCTCTAAATTTTGAGCATTAATATCTGTAAACGCGACATCTATGTTATGAAATTCTGGAATAGCAAGAAGATCACGTAATAGCCCTCTCGTAAAACCGATACTACCTGCCCCTATAAATGCGATTTTAAATGACATTGTATCAAACTCCTTTATTGGTTATTTGTTATATGTCATTCTATCACCGCCCTCTCGTAAACGTTTACAATTTTATAACTAATCTAATAAAAGAATGTATAAAATCCTAACTTTTAATAGCTCAAAGTATCTGATCAAGTTCTGTATTTCGAAATATTTTGTTCGACGGATTTTCTAAATTCAAGTGGTGTTTTATTTGTATGTTTTTTGAAAAGAGCACTAAAATATTGACGGCTGTTAATGCCTATATAAAAACAAATTTCAGTGACAGGTATCTCTGTATCAGCCAAAAGCATTTTTGCTTTTTCCATTCTTAAAGAGGTTAAATACTCCATAAGGGTAGTGTTAGTTTGCTGTTTAAAAATTCGATGAAGGTATCCAGGATGAAGATTTACAGCATGTCCAATATCTTTTACTTGAATATCACAGTCATAATGATGATGGAGGAATTCGATTGTCTTTTTCACATATACATTTACTTGATGATGTGCATGCGTTTCTTTCTTTTCTTCAGCTGCAATTCTTGCCATTTGAATAAAAAGTTGAGCCAATTGGAGCTGAATCATGATGTCATTATCCGATTCCTTTTTGTCTAATTCAAGTACCAAATTTTTTAATGTATGATATATGTCATTCGTATCCTTCAATACAATATATGGACGATCCAGTAATATAAATTTAGCGAACTTTTTATTCTCGTTGACTAAATCTTTAATTGATGGGAAGCAACCTTCCTTCTTTATAAACGAAAATTCGATGTTTAGCATGCGACATGGAGAATGTTGTTCAACAATTAACCGATGAGGTACATTGGAATCTAGTAAAATAAAATCACCTTTTCTCATAGAAACAGTCTCTTTCTCTGTAACTACAGTACATGTCCCATCTATTACATACATGATTTCAACCTCTCTATGAGTATGAAACGCCATATCATGACTTTCCCAGGTTTTAAAATAATAAGCAAAAACCTTAGGATGATACTCATCCAATACTAATTCACGTTGGTATAAACCGATATTGTTCATAGCAACCTCCAAAAATTACATTTCCTAATTTCTAATTGATATAAATGGATTGGACATAATTATAAATTTATACGTATACTGGTGCAAGATAAAAGTTGAGACTAGTTTTAGATAAAGGTCCGAAATTTCATCAATTTTCCCTGTACCTTAGACAACACATGTGACGATTAAAAAGAAAAGAGACATATTTTGGGGAGAAATTCATTGTCATTTTAAAAAGGTAATAGCGAGCGTAATTGTTCGTTCAGCTAAGGTAGATTAAGAGGGTAAAGAACGCTTGATAAGCTTGAAGTTAATAATTGAACAAAAAATACTGAGGAAACAAAAATCTATTTGAAATTGACAAAAAAACAAAGGGGCTGGTGTATCCATTATAAGAAACGAAATCTTGATGAACATAGAGGACATGTGATTTCTTAATGAAGAAGGGTTTAAAAACAGGGGTAAGGTTATGACCTTTTTGAAAAAGGCTTTGCAACTGTCCTATTAATTATGACTTTTTTAAAAAGAGGGACTGTCCCAATCAACTCAATATAATTGTCCTAAAACATTTAGTCTGTAGTACTATATATGTTTTTATTCTGGGACAGTCCCCCATTTAAGAATGCTCTAAAACCAAATTCCAATCCTCTAAAAAGAGATCCCACAATTTAAACGGAGTCTTACAGCTATTGGATGATAGGCAACAACTGTTTTATACCCCCATGAACCCTTCGGGTAAAGATTTGACTTCAGCGTTAGGATTTTCAAAAAAGGATTGGACGGCGATATTTCCTAGGCAGAATATAAACTCAGGCCATTTGGTCTCAAGCTGTTCGTATAGATGGTTGACACAAATTTTTCAAGTATTTTCTTTCGATATAAATTCATAAAAGTCGCAATCCATATCTGTTATGAACTGCTAAAAAAGAATGTGATAAAAACGTTTAAAACTCAGGAAGCTTATCCAAATTATTTTCACGAATTCCATCTGGCTCACTTCGCAATATATCACGCCCATATTTATGAAAGACATCAACATGAGCAAGATTTCCTGCTTTTGCTTCTTCTAAAGCTTCTAAATAATCCAACTCTCGTCCTGATTCAGTTTGAAATGCAATTAAATCCCCATCATCGTTTTTTCTGACAGCAACAATTTTTTCTTGGTTTGGCTTACTATTATATTCGTTTTCTTTCATCACTTCATTTGCATCTGTTTGATTTCGATACTGATTGTAAGCCTGCTCGAAACGATCCAATGTAATCACCTCATTATTTATATCTCCCCAACCTGCTCGAATTATTCTTACTACTAAAAAAAGGCAACACCTTGCAGTGTTACCCTTTTTTCCAGTTAGTACTTATATTGTTTAATCACATTTTGCAATTCTTCTGCCATATTAGATAAAGACTTTGCAGAAAAAGCAATTTCTTCCATAGAGGCTAATTGTTCTTCTGTTGATGCAGCCACTTCTTGAGAGGTTGCTGCATTCCTTTCAGCAAAATCAGCGATTTCATTAGCTGTAGCCCCAACCTCTTGTACAGCAGCTGACATCTGTTGCGCAGTTGCTGATATAGACTCCATTTGAGGAGTAATGTCTTTCATTCCTGTTAATATATCCTCAAATCTTTGGATCGATTCTTCAGAAATCGTAAGACCACCCTGAACATCTTCCGTAACTTTCAACATTTTTTTTACTGTATTTTCAGTATCGTGTTGGATAGCTTCAATTAGCCTGGAAATTTGTTGTGCTGAAACTTGGGATTGTTCAGCCAGTTTTCTTACTTCATCAGCAACAACTGCAAACCCTTTACCCGCTTCCCCTGCTCTGGCTGCTTCAATAGCAGCATTTAATGCAAGCAAGTTCGTTTGATCAGAAATACCTGTTATCACTTCTAAAATTGAACCAATTTGTTGAGAGCGATCCGAGAGAGATTTCATCATTTCATTCGACTCTTGAACAGAATGATGAATCGAATTCATTTGATCCATTGTTTTCTTGACTGAATATCCGCCCTCCTCAGCCTTAGATGTCGTTTGTCTGGTTAAATCAGTAACAATCTGCGAGTTGTTGGCAATCAAATTAGCACCTAGTGAAATTTCATCAAGAGCATGTACATTTTTTTCAATTCCATTTGTTTGACTTTCTGCGCTGCTTGCAACTTCAACAATAGCTGTTGCAACTTGTTGTGTAGCTAAACTTGTTTGTTCTGCACTAGCTGTTAATTGTTCTGCAGAAGATGCAACAAGCATCGAATTTCCTTCGATGGTTTTTAACAAGCATCTGAGACTGGATTGCATATCATTAAATGATTGTGCCAACTCCCCTATCTCATCTTCAACTTTAATGGTGATTCTTTCGGTCAAGTTACCCTCGCTAATTTTTTTAGCCTTTTGCTGCAAGTCTTTTAACCTCCCGTAATCGAATGAATAATAAAATAAACAATAGCTGCTCCAATGACAATGGCTATTGCTATGACGATTAAGGTTGTTTGTAAAATTGACTTTGCGGAATCATTTATTTCCTCTGTATACATTGTGCCAGCTACTTTCCAGCCTGTAAGATCATTAGAAGAAAAGAACATAACCTTCGATTTACCATCAAGCTTATAATTCAAATGGCCCGCACTATCATTATAAAGATTGTCATAAAACCCTTCCTCTGCTACTGTACCAGTCTTCTCATTTGGATGAACAATATAATTCTTCTTGGTATCTAAAAGAAATGCATATCCTTCTTTCCCAATATTGACTTCTTCTGTCGTCTCTGTCAATTTACTGATATTGAGGTCAATTCCAATTACCCCAGAACCATCATTGATTGTTTTTGTGATTGTTACAACCATTTCCCCGTTACCCGCATCAATATATGGACTTGTTATCACAACATTTCCTTTCTTTTGTTCCGCCTCTTGGTACCATGGCCTCTCCCTTGGATCAAAATCAGCAGGCAACTCCATTTTTGGGTATGTGATCATCCGTCCATCTACCGTACCAACGTAAATGGTTTGAACCTCAGGATGTAAATCAATATATTGTTTTAACTTTTTTATTACTTCTGAATTTTCTCCGTTTTGATAATCCGTTTTCTTAACTTGTTCAGATAAAGAATTAGCATCATGGAATTTTGGTTCAATTGTATTAGTAATATTTGAATTTAGCAGACCGACATTTTCTTTAGCACTATTTAAAAATTCTTCCTCTAAGCGATCCTTTGCACTATGATACGCAAGAAATCCAACGGCGATTGTTGGTACAATTAATATAAGTCCAAAAGCTGCATATAGCCTCTGTTTCAAGTTGAACTTAAAAAAGGATGAAAACCACTTTTTCATATAAATATCCCCATTCTCTATCATTCTTATATTGACTAGTAATTTATTTATCGGTATAAAAATGAAAATATTAATATGTAAAAATAATTTTTTGTGGTGTGCCACTCGTCGTTTATAAAGATATAAAAAAGCCCAGTAGAATGTTTCTTTCCACTGAGCTTTTTATAGTATAAGGGTCATACCCGGTGCATCCTGTTCTCTTTCATCAAATCCCAATTTCTTATAGAAATGCTGTTTGCCTTTTGCAGAAAAGAGCTGAATAGATTGAATCCCACTGTTTTTACATTTCATAATAAGCTCTTCAACAATCTGTTTGCCAAGACCTTGCTTTTGATATGTAGGGTCCACCATGACATCACAGATGAGTGCTTGGTAAATACCGTCAGAAATCATCCGTCCGAAGGCAATAAGCTGGTCTTGATCATAGATAGATATATGATACCAGCTATTGTTCGCAGCTTGATAAAGCTGTTCCCTCGTATAATTGCCTTTTTTGCTCTTTATTAAGCCGCTTGCCTCATGAAGGCTTGCAAATTGTTCAAATGTTGGGAGTTTATCGGATATGAAAATGTTCATGTTAATCACCTTTTTATAAAAAATAAGATCCAAATGTATATCTTTATTTATACACGAAGATGAATAAAAATTCAATAATAATTAGCAAACGATTCAAACTTTTTTATAAAAAAATAGACGGGTTTCCCCGCCTATTTGGTTATACAACAGATTTATGTTGTTTTTTCTCAATTAACGTTTGTTCAGACTTTTCTTTCTCATTCTTTTCTTCTGACACCAACCCTTTTGTTGCACTTTTAAACTCTGTTAAAGTGCGCCCAAAAGCTCGTCCAATTTCAGGAAGCTTAGAAGGGCCAAAAATGATCAATGCGATGACAAGGACAAGAATTAAGCCTGGTATTCCAATATTTGAAATCATCCTTACAACTCCTAATTAATTATTGATGCACACAGAAAGGATTAATTCGTCACTTTTTCGCGATTTTTTCCCTTTTGCTTATCATGAGCACGGCCATGTGCACGGTTACGGTCTTCCTCGACTTCATTGGATTTTTTTACGCCATTTGGAACTTGATTTGCCTCAACTTTTTTCAAGCCTAAGCCGTCTTTTTCATAAACAAATGAAGCTCTTGTTGAAATGGCAGCACCTGGTTCTGTAACAAATGGTACAACTCTATAATCAGCTTGCCACTTTTCCGGTGTAACTGTACAACGGACATACCCGCGATAATTATTAAAAAATTGAATATGTGGGTTTTCCCCTAAAATATGATCAGTATCAGCTCTTTCATCTGATCCGTTCCCGCCTGAAGTGATGGAAGTGCCGACAAACTCTGCACCAATTTTCTTAGAGTTCTGATTGTTGAAATCTGATAATAGGTTGGATGCCCAGCTTGCATGAACATCACCAGTAATAACGATTAGATTATTCATGTTTTTGTCAGTAACATAATCAACAATATGCTGACGTGCAGCAGGATAGCCGTCCCATGAATCCATGCTATAGATTGGGGCTGAGCTTGTCCCAAAATTCCATTTAGCGAAGAAAATCTGCTGTGCAAGTACATTCCAGTGAGACTTCGAACCGCCAAGGTTACGTAGCAGCCAATCTTCCTGATCTTTTCCAAGAAGTTGGCGATTCGGATCCATGGATTCTGCCGACGGTGCTTTATTTCCATCTCCATTTGCTTGATCATCACGATATTGGCGTGTATCCAGTACATTAAAAGATGCTAAATTACCGTATGTAAACTCACGATATAATTGCATATCCGCACCGTTTGGCAATGATGATCTGCGAAGCGGCATATGCTCGTAGTATGCTTGGTAGGCAGCTGCACGGCGTTTAATAAATGTTTCAACAGACTGGCCCTTTTCAGGAATAATATTTGCATAGTTATTTTCAACTTCATGATCATCCCAAGTTACTACCCAAGGAAAAGCAGCATGAGCAGCTTTTAGGTTTGCATCTGAACGGTATTGTGCATGGCGATTTCGGTAATCTTCCAATGTCATAATCTCCGGACCACTATGAGTACGAACATTGCCAGTTGCTGAAACATATTCATTAGGACCATACTCATAAATATAATCTCCTAAATGGAAGACAAGGTCGAGATCTTCTTTCGCCATATGCTCATATGCTGTATAGTAACCATGTTCATATTGCTGACAAGAAGCAAAGGCAAATGACATGCTGGCAACATCAGCACCTGCTGCTGGTAGTGTTTTCGTTCTGCCTACAGGGCTTAGTTCATGTCCTGTTTTAAAGCGGTAGTAGTAGACTTTATTCGGCTTAAGCCCATCCACTTCAACATGAACAGAATGAGCAAGCTCTGGTCTAGCAATTTCTGTTCCTTCTTTCACAATCTTACGAAAATCCTCATCTTTCGCGATTTCCCATTTTACACTCACAGATTGATCTGACATCCCTCCGCCATTAAGCGGATCTGGGGCTAATCTTGTCCATAAAACAACGCTATCGGAAAGCGGGTCACCTGAAGCTACGCCAAGTGTAAATGGGTAGCTTTGAAATTTTGGTGCGGCATTTACTTTGGTATCACCTAATCCTATAGAATTGGCAATTGTTAATCCTAGTGAAAGACCGGCAATTTTACCTGCCCCTTGCAGAAAGTTGCGGCGATTAAACTCCTTCTTCTCAAAACTGTCCAAGTTCATTCTCTTAATCAATTCATCAATTGGTCTCTCAGTCATCCTTATTTCCCCTCTCTCAATTAACTTTTGATTCGGGATTTATTATAGAGCGGATTTATTAAGGATTTATAAAGAATTGTTAAGAGCCATGTATGTAGATTTCAAAAAATTAAGCGAATTGTACCGAGACTTTTTCAGTAAAAAATATGTTTCTTTATAAAAAAACAATTTGAAAATGCCATTTTATTATATATTGTGACAAAATTCTCAACAGCTCTCAGTCTATCCCTCCTATATTTTTTTACATTTTCTTTATACAAAGATAACAAAAACAAATCTTTTAGATTCACATTCCATCTTTATGACATCCATGCTAAATTAGTGGTAAAGATTCAAAAATAGTTATTACATAGCAGAAAGGGAGTTAAAAACATGGAAAAAATGCTCTATAACGGGGAACTTACCGAACGCTCAAAAATCACAGTGGATATTGAAGATCGCGGCTACCAATTTGGAGATGGTGTTTATGAGGTGATCAGGGTGTATAACGGTCAATTATTTACTGGAGATGAGCACTTGCAAAGACTGATGAAAAGCACTGAAAGCATCGGTATTAAACTTCCCTTCTCAATTAATGAAATAAAATCGCAACTTATTGAGCTTATTAAAGCAAACAAGCTTTCTTCAGGTATTATTTATCTTCAAATTACACGAGGTGTTTCACAGCGAAATCATCTATTTCCGAGTGCTGATACCTTGCCAGTGTATATTGCTTATACAAGAGAAATGCAGCGACCGACTGCTGCAATGGAGAAGGGCGTAACAGCTATTACGGTAGAAGATATTCGCTGGCTCCGTTGTGATATTAAAAGCTTGAATTTACTCCCTAATTTACTAGCGAAGCAAAAGGCATCTGAGTCAGGCTGTTTTGAAGCCATTCAACATCGGAACGGAATTGTCACAGAGGGAAGTTCATCAAATGTTTCCATTGTGGTAGACGGAATCATTAAAACACATCCCGCAACAAACTTGATCTTAAATGGGATTACTCGAAAAGTCATGCTTGAAATATGCAGAAAAAATGACATTGAAACAAAAGAGGAAACGTTCACTATTGAAGAACTGCTCCAAGCAGATGAGGTCTTTTTAACTGGAACAACAACAGAAATTATGCCAATCATCGAAATTGATAAAAGGAAAATTGGAAATGGTACTCCTGGAACTTTAACAAAGCAGCTGCAAGCATTCTTTCATGATAAGGTTGCAGAATGTTATCCTGCACCTTCAAAAGCAAAATAAAATTTTTAGTCCGGTTCAGGAAAATGGACCGGATTTTATATTTTTATACATCCACTATGCTTTATAGGTTTGATTCTCAAGCGTAATGATTTTCTGATCTGTTTTCTCTTTTGCTATTTTTTTTGTTGTTTCAACTAACTGATAAATCGTTCCGCAACATTGTTGGGCACCCCTTACGAGTAAAGGGACACCGATAACATCGATTTTTAATCCCCTTGAAAAAAAACCTCCCATTGTCATGGCAAATGGAACGGTAGGAGATGTGTTTGAAAAGATAATTCTCTCGTCAAAAGGATATTTATTATTCAGAATTTCATATAAATCTTTTAATGCTGGTACAACGAGCTTTGAAGACCTTCTTCCAATTGTATAGACTGAATGACCGTCATCATCTATGCCATGAAAGATAATTTTTCCTGAGTCTTGTTTGGTTAGTTGATTAAAGAATGGAACCGCTAATATTTCTTCTTTTGTTAATGTTTTTGTTGATGGTTTTAAAATGTTTAAATGATAAGCAGCTGCAAGTGCTGTCGTATGAGTACCACCAAAATCATTATAAATATAAATCATCATCGGTTCCTCCATATTAAAATCATCATACATTAAAAACGTTAAACGATTATACATGAAATTAAGAATCTGGTTTCTTTTTATCATCATTTCCTTATAAATCAATTATTATGAACAATATGTTGAAGATTTTAAAGAAAAATAAAAAGAATCTTCACCAATATAGGCAAAGATTCTTTTTACCTTATAATAATGAAAATTCATCCACCAATTTCGCAAAGCGGTTAAGTGTATTTTCGATCGGGTAAGGGGTTGTTAAATCAACACCTGTCTTTTTCAATAGTTCAAGCGGGTAATCTGAGCTGCCGCTTTTTAAAAATTCGAGATAGGAGCTTAGCGTGGTTTGATCCCCCTCAAGGATCTTCGTTGCTAAATGGATGGCTGAGGCAAATCCTGTCGCGTATTTATACACGTAAAACGGTCGATAAAAGTGCGGAATCCTTGACCAGCCATATTTGACCTCATCATCAAAAACAATTTCTTCACCATTGTATTCCCTAAATAAAGTTTCATATGTTTGATTAAATACCTCCACATTTAATGGCATACCTGTTTCCGCCATCTCATGTGTTTTCTTTTCAAATTCAGCAAACATCACTTGAGTAAAGAATGTACCCTTAAATTGATCGATGAAGTGGTTAAGTAGATGTTTACGAATTTCAGGGTTTGTTTCATTTTCTAGCATATAGTTAATTAATAATACTTCATTTACGGTGGATGCAACCTCTGCAACAAAGATACTATAGCGTGCTGTAATTTGCGGCTGATGCTGGGAGCTAAGCTTGCTGTGAACACCGTGACCACATTCATGAACTAATGTGAATAAGCTATCTAAATCATCTTGGTGATTTAACAAGATATAAGGATGAACTCCATAAATGCCGAGATTGTATGCGCCAGATCGTTTCCCTGGAGTTTCCCTCACATCAATATATCTGGATTCCTTAAATTCCTTTAAGGCCCCAATGTATTCCTGTCCTAGAGGTGCGAGTGCCTTGCACATGATTTCATAAGCTTCTTCATATGAAATGACTTGCTTAATCCCTTTTACAAGCGGAACACTTAAATCATATTGGCGCAGTTCCTCAACTTGCAGCTTTTCTTTGCGAATCATTGTATAACGATGGAGCGGTGCAATATTGTTTTTTGTTGTCGCAATAAGGTTTTCATACACCTCTTTTGGTACATTGTCACCAAATAAGGCCTTTTCCAATGCTGATGGATATTGGCGAATTTTAGCTAGTGTAACATTATTTTTTATTGCACCTGAAAGGGTTGAAGCAATTGAATTTTTAAGCTGCACATATGGCTTATAGTAAGCTTTATAAGCTTCTTTTCGTTTAATTCGATCCTCATCTTCAATTAATTTAGCATACATTCCTCTTGTAAGTTCCACTTGTTCCCCATGATCATTTGTAACCTCGCCAAACTTAATGTCGGCATTATTCATCATTCCAAATGTATGACCAGGGACTGACAGTGCTTCTCCTAATTGAGAAAGCACCTCCTCCTGTTCCTTATTTAATACATGTTGTTTATAGCGAAATGATTCAAAAAGATCCTCTTCAAAATAGCTTAGACGTTCGTCTTCAGTTATGTATGACTTTAAAGTTTCTTCATCCAAATTTAGTAAAAAGGGCATGAAAAAAGAAGTTGAGGAACTGACCTTCACATTCAGTTGTTTTGCACGATCTAATAATGCTTGAGCGTTCGTATCCCTTGTATCTACATCAACAGAAAGCATGGCAAATGCATATAGTTTGTTCAATCGATAAGATAATTCTTCTTTTTGCTTAAGAAATTGATACAAAGAGCTCCCGTCATTAATTTTCCCGTCAAATTCTTTCAGTTTTACTGCCATATCCTCTATTAGATGAAAATCCTCTTCCCAATTGCGTTGGTCTGAGTAAATATCATGCAGATTCCATTTTTCATAGAGCGGTACTTCATTTCTATTTTTGTACGTTGTCATTTAAGCACTCCTTTTTTTGTTTTAATAATATATATTCTAAGGAGAATTGAAAAAATCCTTTTTAACACCTGGTTACTTTATAAAATGGAAGAAAAATTGATAAAAGAAAACGGGTTTAATGAATTTGCCTTTTAGAAAATTCTTGAAATTTGAGTTAGAAAAAATCGGCTCAGCACCGATTTTAAAAGAGGATATTTAATTATAGCTTTCCATAAACATTGTGGGAGATAACGAGTACTAACAACAAGAGGCTAAATTTTTTTATAATATTGGAGAGTAGTTACTACTTTCTTTTGCTTTATATTTTCCTGGCGAGCAACCGACAATCCTTCTAAATAAGCGGCTAAAGAAAGCAGGATCATCATATCCAACTTTAATCGCAACATTAATCACTTTATCATCTGTTTCTAGCAAAAACTGCTTTGCCTTTTCGATTCTTATTTTATGAAGCATTTCTACTACGGTTTGATCAGTCTCTTGTTTAAATAATCTGTTTAAATGCCGGGGACTAAGATTAAATAGATGACATAATGTTTGAATCGTTATTTTTTGATCATAATTTCTTGATAAATACCCACAGATTCGTTGAATGAGGAGATCATTTTCACTTTTTCTCCTATGAGAATGGTTTTCTGTCACCTTTCTTTCGTTATATATCCGGGATAATTGGATCAATAGTTCCACAAGCTGCAGACGGATTAATGTGGGATAACAAGGGTTTTCCCTTAAATATTCATGCATCATTCCCTCTAACAACGACAGAATCCTCGCAGAATTGCTTCCAGATAAATTTAATAAGTGATGAAATCGCTCATTTTTATCTAAAAAAGGATGAATGTAAAAATAATCCATCGATTGTGATACACCCATTTCTTTTAACCATGAATCCTGAATTAGGCTTGGTAAAAATAAACAATTAATAATTTCTAAACTTTGGCACTTTTCGATCGAAAAGGTATGGACCTCTCCAGGATTAATAATAAACACGTCATTCGTTTTGATCATATAGGACTGTCCTTCAAATAAGTGCCTTGCTTCTCCTTGTACAACATATACCAATTCAACAAATTCATGTGCATGGGCCGGCGGAATATTATCATGATCATGATAAAAACGCTGGATCCAAAACGGAAATTCTTTTGTTTTCATGTAATCACTTGATTGATAGGTTGTTGCAGTCATTTAGATTCCTCCCCTAGATCTAGATTGAACATATACCTCTAAGGTTGTAGCAATCGCAACTTGTAAGTGCTTACATATCCGAACAAATAAAAAATAGTTTTTTTGAACCTAGAGTCTTTGCTTATTCAAATAATTAGGTACCTCAATTACTGCACCATTCTCCATTTGTGAACGAATGGCCGCTTCAATGACTTCCTGGGCTGCTAATGCATCCATACCAGAGCCCGTAATTTTCTCTGGAGGAACTGAATCGTTAACTTCTTGAATAAACGTGCCGATTCTATTTTTGAAAGTGTCGTTAAATCCATTCATTCCATTTAAAACTGAATTTCGAACAACTTTAAGTTCCTTGCTTTTGTGAGGGTAAAAGGTCAAGTTTTCAAATACATTATCAATCGTTAATCTCCCTCGATTACCTGCTACTTCACAAAATTCAATTGGATGAAGATTGTCCATATCATAACTCCCTGTAAGATGACCGACCGCTCCTGATTCGAATTCTAAATTAATCGATGCCGTAGACCATACTGTTCTTCCAGGTGCTTTTGTCATAAACGCCTGAACACGTTTAATATCACCTGCAAAATACCTGATCACATCGATTGAATGCGGGTGCAGAGCTCGTAAATGAATCCAAGGACTTGATTCATTTGGATTGCCAATAGTCAATTTCATATTAATAAACAACAGGGAACCAAGCTCTCCAGAGTCAATCCATTTTTTTGCATGTTCAGCTGATGGTACAAATCTGTGATTTAAGTTGCATCCCAAGCGAACCCTTTTTCTATTAGCATACTCTACAATTTCTCTTGCCTCTTCGATGTTATTGGAAAGCGGTTTTTCAACTAAAACATCTTTCCCAGCTTCAATAGCAAGCATTGCTGGTATAAAATGATGTGAACCATTTTCCTTCCCGCCAGTCGCAATGCTTATCACATCGATTTCTTCATTTTGAAGCATTGTTTTTAAATCTGTATAACCGGTTATATTATACTGTATTGCCACATCATTTACTAATGCTTCATTCAAATCACACACAGCAACTAATCTAGCATCTGCATGTTCATGGTAATAGCGACAATGAATTTTCCCAATATTATTCACACCAACAACCGCTGCTTTTATCAAAACAACCACCCTTTCCACAAAGAAAGGGGGCTGTCTCAGGAAAGATCTGCCCCTCCTACATACCAAATTACAGAACTTCCTACTATTTTAGGCTCTATATATTTTGTTTGGAGAGTCAAACTTAAGAATTGAAACAGCCCCATTTCCATTTATCAATTATTCTATACGGTTTCTTCCTTTTCCTTTTCTTGAAGCCTTTGTGCTGTACCAATCGAACCAATATACATGGAATCGTATGCTTCCTGTGATGTTTTAAAAGGTCCATGCTCCAAGCCATGCCAATTCAAATTAGTATACATTGGATTTATTCTGCCAGTTTCAGCTTCACGTTTTGCTATATAAGCTTCCATTCTTCCTAAAAGCAAATGGACGATTTCAGGCTCTTGATCTGCAACATTTGTTTCTTCCTTTGGATCTTTTATTAGATTGTACAATTCAATTTCCGGTTTAAAATGAAAGTCTGGTTCAAGCGCGCGGATCAATTTCCATTCAGGAGTACGCCAGCCATGCTTCCGCATCCATGTACATTCCGTTATATAAAATTCAGACGCCTGAACGAATATCTCATTTTCTTCTTTTATAAGCGGCATAAGATTTCTGCCGTCAAATCGGATATCTGTTTCAATTCCTATAACATCTAATATTGTCGGCATGATATCTTTGATTAATGTGTTGCTAGTGACTTTCTTCCCTTCAGGCAATTTCTTAGGATATTTCATGATTAGCGGAACAACTAAATTATGTTCATAAAGACCATGGTGATCATACCAGCACTGATGCTCATTTAAGGTTTCACCATGATCAGATGTAATAATTATTAACGTTTCTTCTTTAATTCCTAGTTTCTCAACAGTTGTAAAAATATTTTGGATACAAGCATCCATATAGGCAATTGCACCATCATATTGTGCGTCAACATAGTCTGCATCTGTACAGCCTTTAGGAATCCATGAAGTTAAGAAATCAGCAAATGGCTTAAATTCCTTCATCTCATTAAGAGAATCATTCTCTTGGTCAAATTCATTTCCATCATAGAAAATTCTTTCAAACGGCTTTGGAGGCAAATATGGTGAATGCGGATCCATATGCCGTAAAAATAAGAAAAATGGTTTTTCTTCTTCAGCAAGTCTCTTTAATTCTGGGATGGCCACATTATTTAAATTTTGCGCCTTTGGGCAGCGTCCAGTTTCGTCTGGCATCCATGATTCAAAATCAATGTATTTTTGAAACCCTCTAGAGGATGGATTGCCGCTAAACCCAACACAAGTTGTATTATATCCATGTTCTCCAAGCAATTCTGGCAGAGTCTTTACATGGCCTCCCAAAGGTCCCTTATGTCTAAGAGCGACTACATCAGTGCCAAAGCAGTCCATTCCTGTTAGCATCGAAGCATAGCCTGGAGTGGTAGGAATACTCGGACTAAAATGGTTTTCAAATAGAATCCCTTCTTCAGCAACTTTATCAATATGGGGTGTTGTCAGCCGGTGATATCCATATGAACTCATCCGGTCTCTTCTTAGACTGTCGATCCCAAAAAGAATCACATTTGTTTTTTTGTTCATTTGACATTATCCTTTCTGAGCAAGATTTGACTCTCTGGCTCCTAAAGCTTTTAAGCAAGCATTTAAATAGCCATAGCTCTCAGCAGCAACGATGGAAACATCTGCTAATGAATGTTGATTTGCACCGATTACCTCTAAACAAACAGGGCCGGAATACTGACCATCAACCATCGTTTTGCAATAGGCAAATAAATCAATATCTCCTCTTCCGCAAGCCTGGTTGTGGATGTCACCAGGACCTTGTGTACGACCTTTACAATCGCGAATATGAATATGCTTTACACGACTAATGACTCTTGCTAATTCTTCCTCAGGGTTTTCATTTCCGCGATAAATATGGCTAGGGTCCATATCGATGCCAAATGCCGGGGAGGAAATTTCATTCATTGCCCTTAGCGTTGTTGGTGTATTAAAAATTGCGTTTCCGACATGTGCTTTTACACAAAGGGTTACACCATAGCCCTCAGCTATTTTAGATAATTTGTAAAGGGTTTCAATAGACTGCTGAAGATCACCTTCAACGCCGGACTTTCCGCCAGGTCCTACATTAATGACAGGGATCCCGATTTCTGCTCCCGCCTCAAATGCCTTTCTTAATCTCTCCTCATCAAGTGAAGCAACCTCCATGGATAACAATTCAAGGCCGTTTTCCTGGACGATTGATTTTATTTCATCCGCTTGTTCCTTCCAGCGGTCCAATTCCAAATGTTCACACATGCCTTTTATTGCCGAAATTTCAACACCATCATATCCGCATAAGGCAATTTGCCTTGCTGCCGTAGCAAAATCAAAATCTTTAAATAACACTGAGTTAACGCCAAGTTTTATCATTTTATCCCTCCTGAAATAAGCTCTATATCTTTAACATCAACAATTTCACCTGTTTCAAATGATCGGATTGCTGCTTCAATGATCGATTGTGCTTTAAGAGCATCCTCTCCCGAACCATCAACCTGATCAAATGAAACACCAGAAATTAACTGGTCCACGAATGAATTGATACGGGATTTAAAGGTTTCCGGGAATGATCTCATTCCACCAAGATAGCTGTAACTTTCCGTTTCAATACTTGATCGCGGATAGAAGGTTAACTGTTCACAAGCATCCTCAAGAACAAACCTTCCTTTAGAGCCAACCACTTCACATAGCTCTAAACCATAGCTTGCACCTGCGTCATAGCTTCCAACTAAGTTGCCGATTGCACCATTTTCAAATTCGAGCATCACTTGAGCATTCGACCATATCGCACGGCCTTCTCCTTTCATCATGAAGGCACCAACTCTTCTAACATCACCGCAAAAGTATCGAATAACATCAAAGGAATGCGGATGTAATGCACGCATGTGGAACCATGGCGAAGTTTCGACCGGATTGTTAATCCACATTCTCATATTGATCATATGAAGCTTGCCAAGACGCCCATTTTCTACCCAATCCTTTGCTTTTTCAGCAGCCGGTGTAAAGCGATGGTTCAAGTTAACCGCGTATGGGATTTTATTTTGACGGGCAAGCTCAACCATTTCTTTACCTTCTTCAATATTGTTAGAGATCGGCTTTTCCCCTAGTACAGGAATCCCGGCTTTTAGTAATTCTATTGTTGGCAAATAGTGTTCTCCGCCATTTTCCTCCCCTTTAGTGCAAACGCTTACAAGATCAAGCTCAATACCGCTGTTCAACATTTCCTGTACACTGTAAAATGCTCTTCCGCCAAATTTGTTTGAGGCTTGATCTGCTTTTGCCTTCACAATATCACAAACTGCGACAATTTCAGTATTTGGATTTTCTTTGTAAACAGAAGCATGGATGCTTCCGATATTCCCTACTCCTACAATCGCTACTTTTAAAGTCATTTAATCACCCTCCAAAGAATTATCTAATCAATAGAAATAATTTAGTTGATTCACGATTAGAAATCTATTAAAATGACTAACTAGATTTCTAGTGGATAAGCCATTGTTGTAAAAAGAGCAAGCGCTTCTTGTGATGTATCCAATCTGCTGTGCTGAACGATTATTGGCACATTGCTATCAACTTTGATGGCATATGGAACGTTTCTAGGAACTTCATTTCCTTCTTGGTCTCTAATTTTATCCAGCCTGATATGATGCGTCCTATTTGACCCGCATTCAGTTACAAAGGAGGCCATAGGATCTCGGTCTTCAAAATAGAATGTAAGTTTTATTTCTGCATGATGATCCGTTAAATTCAACACGCAAACTGCCTCATGACTGATTTGATCCCCTATGCTTTTCGGTTGAAGAAAACCATCTGGGATAATCCAAGTCTGTTTTCCTATCAAATCCACATCTCCCTTCCCCGTATTTTCAGATTAAAAAAGGAACTGCTTTTGTTAAGAGAATACGTTTTTCATAGTTGAATTAATTAAATGATAGCTAATTCATGCCTGTTCATCATAGCCCATTCCGCCAAAATAAATGGTCATTCTGGCCATTTTAAATTCAACCTTTGATTCTATCCTTTTCTTTTATGTCACAAATAAAATAATACGACTTAATTCAGCCTTCTGGTCTTATACTTTTTCCGGTACTTTGACGGCGACGTTTTAGTTATCTCCTTAAATGTTCGATAAAAATGGCTAATATCCTCAAAGCCCACTTCGCTTGCAATGAAAATGATTTTTTCATCCGTACTCACTAGCAACTCTTTTGCTATATTAATGCGAATTCTATTTCGATATTCAATAAAAGTCTGACCAATTATCTGTTTAAATTTTGCGGTGAAATTCGCTTTGCTCATTCCCGATAACCTGCTTACTTGTTCAAGAGTTAACGGATGATTATAATGACATGCAATAAACTCACATATTAGATCAATTCTTTGTGAATTTTCCGAATAATGAAACATCCATTGATTTGTTGTTTTTTCACAGTAGCGACTTAATAAAATAAATAACTCTAAAAGCATTGTTTTTATAAGTATTTGATAACCTTCTTCTTTTCGATTGAATTCAAGCACTATTTTTTGCAGAATCATCCTTACTTCTGTTTGTTGGTATTCCGTTAAAATTAAATGATCCTTAAAATGAGCTGACTCTTTTAAGAAGGGCTCTACATAAAAATATGATAAAAATGACGGCAAATGTGAAAAAGATTCTATTTCTTTTTTTAGCAGTTTCCTCTGAAAAAGAATATTATAAACTTTTAAACATGTATCCTCTCCTACCTCGTAACCATGAACTTTTTCTGGTTCAATAATAAATATATCCCCCTCATTAATTTCACATATTTTATCTTCATAAAAATGGATGCCGCTTCCCTGAAGCACATAAACCATTTCGTAGAATTCATGAGAATGCAAGTCTATTTTTTCATTGTTGTTGATTGTAAAAGGGCGGATATAGAACATAAACTCCTCACTTTTAAAAAAATCTGTTGAAAGCAAATGAATCATTGGTTTCCTCCTTATTTCTAGGATATTATCCAAAAACTAAAGGATATTTGCCAAGAACTCACTGATAAAACATACTACAATACTATTAAAATCTAACCAATAGGAGGTCAGCATGGAACAATTAACAGACATACAACTTCTATCAGAAGAAAAAATGACATTTTACAAAAAAAATGGGTTTGTGCTAATCGACAATGTATTAAATCCAGAAGAGCTTTCTGAACTTAGAACGTTCATTGATGAAGTAATGGAAGATAAAAATGGCCGATCTATTCAAACGGATACAGCAGGTGGAGCTTATTACAAAGTTCTTAATCAAAGAGTAAATACATGGCGGGATCATGCTGGTATAGCGAGATATATATCAGATCAACGTTTTGCAAACATAGCTCTGCAATTAAGCGAAGCAGATGGCATTCGTCTTTTTCATGATCATGTGTTATTAAAAATGCCTGGAGATTCTAAACCAACTCCATGGCATCAAGATTTTCCCTACTGGCCGTTTAATAAAGCACATAATAAGCAAACACTCTCGATCTGGATAGCATTGGATGATGTAGATGAAAGCAATGGATGTATGATGTTCCTCCCACGATCCAATGAAGCCGGACAGCTAAAACCTATTAATCTAGTAGAGCCTGAAGATCTTTTCGAATATGCAGAACATGCCGGATTCCATGAAAAAACGCCTGTTATTGTTAGAATGAAAGCAGGCAGCTGCACAGTCCATAATGGGTTGACATTTCACTTCGCACATGCAAATAAAACGGATAAACCGAGAAGAGCACTTGTTATTATTTACATTCCAGATGGAACAACTTACAATGGTAAATCACATGTCATTACAGATCCTTTAAACCTGACAAAAGATGAAAAATTACAAAATGGGTTGTTCCCTCTTTTAGCCTACAGAAGATAAAAAAATTAGGCGCAAGATGATCTTGTGATTGCGCCCTTTTTATTTTAGTTATGAAGTTCTTATATTTTTACAGCGCCGGAAGTTAAGCCCTTCATGAACAAACGCATCGTAAATAAGAACAAAATTAATAATGGCAATGATGCAATTGTATAGCCCGCAAACATTGGCCCATAAAGAGTTTGTGAAACAAATTGGCTTTCAAATTGGATAAGTCCAACCGTAATCGGAAATTTATCGGGATTACTCATTAAGACAAGAGGCATCATATATTCGTTCCAGATCGAAAGTAAATTCCAGATAGCCATCGTTCCGATTATAGGCTTTGATAATGGAAGGACGATTTGCCAAAATACACGAAGCTCCCCACATCCATCAATTCTTGCTGCCTCAAATAATTCTTCTGGCAATGATGCAAAGGATTGCCGGAAAACAAAGATTGTAAAAGCTTGACCTCCGGCAGCAAAGGCAATGATTAAACCAATATAGGAATCTAATAAAGCAAAACTCTTTACTAACAAGAAAAGCGGAATTAACGTTAATAAACCTGGGATCATTAATAAAGCAACAACAGACATATAAAGGAAGTTTTTCCCTTTATACCGCAGACGGGCGAATGAATATCCTGCTAAGGCAGAAGTGGCAATAATGATAATTACGCTAACTAGCCCTATAAGAACGGAATTGAAGATGTATCCTCCGATTGCTTCCCATGCGGTTGCATAATTTTCAAAGTGCAGGGGAAATGTGATGCCAAAGAAGTTGCTATAAAATTGGCCATTTGTTTTAAAAGAGGTGATGATCATATAAAAAAATGGGTAGAGCGAAATAAAAGCTAAAAAAATGAGGAAAAGATGACTCCATAGATCCTGCCTTATTGTTTTTAGCATGGTTTTCTCCTTTCAAATATTATGCTTTGTATTCAGTACTAGGATTGATATATTTCATTTGAATCCAAGTTAAAAAGAGAACTATAACAAATATAATCATTGAAACGGCCATTCCTAATCCAAATTCTCCGTTTTGGAAAGCAAGGAAATACATATATAAGCCAGGCACGTATGAGGAATATCCAGGACCTCCATTTGTCATTACCAATGGCAGTGTTACATTTTGAAGCAGCTGAATAACTGTTAATATTAAAATCAATTTAACTTGTCCCATTACTAATGGAATTTCAATTTGAAAGAATCTCCTTATCCTTGTAATCCCATCAAGCTTGGCAGATTCATATACACTTTCTGAAATTGATTGAAGCCCCGCATAAAAAATAAGGAGATTAAAAGGCACAACAAAAGGGAACCCAACAAACATTAATGCATATAAAGCAATATTTGGATCACCAAGCCAATTTTGAATCATCCCTTCCAGACCCAATGTTTTCAATAATGTATTAAGCACTCCAACATTTGGATCATACATAAAACTCCAGATCATAAACATGACAATTCCCGGTACGACTACAGGTATCACAAATAGTACCCTGTAAATATATTGCATACGTTTGCTTTTTAAATGGAAAATCATTACTGCTACAATCAAGGGCACCAATAATTCCACGATGACCTTTATCACCGTCCATACACCAACATTTTTCATCGAGATTAAAAAGATCTCATCTTTAAATAAACGAATATAATTTTGGAAGCCTGTAAATTGTGGCTGATTAAATCCATCCCAGTTTGTAAATGAAAAACCAATGGCAATTAATGCCGGATAGTACATAAATGTGATTAAGAGAATAAAAGATGGAATCAGCATTCCGTAGCCAGACTTCCAGTTATATCGCAATTTTCCAGATTTTTTATTTTTCTTTAAAATGCTCCTATTTTCAATTTGCTGGACTGTATCAGGCATGTTTCTCCTCTCCTTTCTAATAAGAAAGCAGGCTTATAAGATTTAAGCATAAGGGATATTCCTAAACTAACTTACCTTATAAGCCCCTACTATTAAACCAGTATCGTATCCCTATTCATCGAGATATTCTGATAAATCCCAGTTATTTTGTTGTATTAATGAATCAGCCGTTTTTTCCATCTCAGTATCTGCCACCTTAGCAAATTCTTCCAAGGAGGTTTCACCTAAAATATAACTTTGGAAGGCTCGATAAATAGCATCAAGTTCTTTCTTTTCTAGGTTTATCCCTCCAAAAACGCTTTGCAGTGGTTTGTTTGCAAGATCTGATAATTCGCTTAACTCTTCAATCGGTTTTGTACCTGCAACTGTAGGAACATTTTCCCCTAGTTCATTGACTATTTCTTCATTATGCTCTGGTGTTGTGATATACATTAACCAATCCACAATCGCCTTTTCCTTAGCAGGTGTTAATGAATTGTTTGCCTGTTTTGATGGAACGGCATATTGGAATGCAGCACTAGGACCTCCGATCGCTGCTGACGAATCAAAGTCAGTAGCAAATTCTGATGTAGCCGTATCTGGAAATGGATTCTTAAAGGATGACCATTCAAAATCAGGATTTGCTGATTTGATTTGCTGTGATGCCCAGGAACCATCAAAATACATTCCTACTTCCCCAGTTAAAAACGCAAGCATTGTGCCTTGTCCATTTGAATCCCCGCCAGTAAAGTCAGGCTGCCAATACGATGAAAAATCTTTTAGAATAGGCCAAATCGCCATCCACTTTTCATTTTCAGAACCAAATACACCCTTTTTAATGGCAATTACTTGATCCTGATTGGTAATTCCCTCATTCCCTGTATATCTTAAATCATCATATTCATCCGCAAAGAAGTTTGTAAAAAACAGTCGAGTAAGCCATGTAATACGGTCTGTACCAGTAGGAGTTGATGCAAGATTCCATGCAAACGGAATATACCCAGCATCCTTTAATTTCTGACATACTTCAATAAACTCTGACCAGGTTTTAGGCATTTCCTTAATACCAGCTTTTTTGAATGCTTCTGCATTGTAATAAGTAGCTGTACCAACATAATCCCCGTTGATAACATAGGTACTTCCATCAGCTGATTTTGTGTCAGAAATGATTTGCCGATTTAATAATTCATTCCATGCTTTATTGTCCGCGTATGGATTGGGCTTGTCCAAGTATTTTGATAAATCGCTCAAAGTGCCTTTAGCCAATGCCGTATTTGCATCATACCATTGGGACCAAATGATATCAGGCAGCTGTCCGCCAGATGCTTTCGTCCGTACCCAGGTCATGTAATCTTGGTCTGCAGGCAGGCCTTTAATAAATTCAATTTTGATACCTGTTTTTTCCTCATACTCTTCAGCCAGCTTCTTTAATACTGTTGCAGGTTTTTGGTTTGCATTTAATACACGGTTTGGACTATAGGTTCCTGCATACATTTTAATTGTTCCTTTAAATTCTTCATTAGACTGACCAGTTTCTTCAGGAGAAGAGCTTGGCACAATACAGCCGGTAAGCAACGAAGAAATAAAAACCGTAATCAATGATACAAGCCAAATTTTCTTAAAACTCTTCACGACAATACCCCCTATTAAATTTGAAAGTTTAGAAAAAAATGATACAAGGATATTCCAGAAGTAAGATATTACTACTACTTCAACCTGAGGACCTTTACATAAATAAAAAAGGAACTTTGTAATTTTAAAAAATAATAAAATCATTCTATTGTAGAGCGCTTTGACATCCAGTCCCTTGCCTTTTGAGGTAAAAACCAAATTGGGTTTTAAGGCAAAAAACACCTTCTATTCCAATTTGGTTTATGCTTGTCGGAACTGTTCAAGTCGCTTGCGCATTTGAATTTTTAAAATCAATCCTCTCTCGTTTAGGGTTTGACTTCCAATCATCCCATGTTAGCTCATATTCCGATAGAATTTTTTCTATCCTTCTTTTAAAAGGAAGTCCCTCTTTTCGTAACACCACCTTCATGGGATCTTCGTGACCTCCAAGCTTTGCGTCAACCCAATTCGCTAATTTGTGTTTATATATTTCAACCTCCCCTAGCAAAAGAGCAGATAGATTCCTTTCTTCATTTGGATCGTTATACAAATCATAAAGCTCTGAAACAGGTCTCGTAAAAGGTCCTGAATCGTAGGTTTCAATATACTTATATCTTGTTGTTCTGATCCCTCTTGCTGCCTGCCATGCACATTCGCTTAAGTATATCTCAGAGTGATGCTGGGTCTTTTTTCCTTCCATTAAGGGCCATAAGCTTTTCCCATCAAGACCCTCGGGTAACTTAAGGCCAATGGCTTCTAAAATGGTCGGCATTAAATCGGCATGTTGAACTAATCCAGTTGGTCTTACACCTTCTGAAATCATGCCAGGCCAGCGAATTATCAGCGGTATGTGTACCGTAGACTCATAAAGTCCGCAATGATCCCAATAAATATCATGCTCTGTTAAGCTTTCTCCATGGTCCCCAAATAAAACCAGCATTGTCTCATCCCGAATACCTTGATTCAACAAAAATTCATCTAATTCTTCAAGCAAATCATCTAAATACCGAATTTCCGCATCGTATAAAGCGCTTACATAATCAGTATCTGTTATATTGCCAAGCAGATCATAATGATGATACTTAAAAAATGGATAGGCGGGATGATTGAGTGCAGGCTCCATACTTTTATTTAATGGATCATAAGGGTTTTTACCGGCATCATAAAATAAGGGAATATGTTTTTCAGGTGGTAAGTATGGTGTATGAGGATCCCAATAATGAAGAAAGAGAAAGAAATCCTCATCTTTATGTTCCCTAATCCAGGGCATTGCAAGATCATTGATTGTCTGACCATCAATCCATCTTGTTTTTCCAATCGTATTCATGTAATACTGATAACCTCTCGCAAACCATTCTTTTAAATGATATAAATTATCTACTGCGGCTGTGGTAAACCCTGCTCTTCTAAGAATGTCTGGAAGCCAAGCTATTTCTTTTTTTAAATAACTAGATGGTGAACCATGTGATACAACACCAGTTGTTAGGCCCACTTTTCCTGTAAAAATACTCGTATGAGCAACCTCTGTTGGGATATCAGATGCGTAAGCATTTTCAAATAATGCACCTTGACTCGCAATCTTGTCCAAATACGGACTTGTCTGTAGTTGATATCCATAACAGCCCAGCCGTCTTGCACGAAGTGTATCTAATGAAATAAAAATGATTTTCATCATTCTTCCCCCCCTTAGACTTTGTTAATGGTCTATTGATTTCCGCTTCAATCAACAAAACAACGAAATCAACAAATTGTCTTAACATAGCAATTTTTCATCATAAATTCTTTAGCTTTCCTTATGTTTAATCATACGGTTATCATCAATATGAAATCATGGTCATTTCGGACATGTTATTGGTTGATCAAGCCAAATAGGAATCCCTCAGGTAATACGGCATTATTTCCTTACCCATTTATTAGTGTTTTTTTCATGATTATTAATCTGCGACAAAATAACTTTGTTATCGTTTACAAAATAATGATAGACAAGTAAAAAAATAGTCATTAAAATAATGATTACTGAGTAAACTTTCAGCCAATTTGTATAAGAACCATTACAAACATTTTTCCATATTAAGTTTTCGTCAGAATGAGGGGATGCTACGATGTTAAAAGACTGGAAAAAAATATTACTGCTTGCCATTCCTTCAATTGCCTCCTTCGCTTCCATGACACTTACTGGTACGATTAACCTTATCATGGTTGGTCAACTCGGGGCACTTGCAATCGCCATTGTTGGTGTTTCGAATATTATCATGTACAATGCTTGGGCGATTTTTTCTGGCATAGGTCATACAGTTAATTATTTAGTTGCACAAAACTACGGCTCTAAAAATATAAAAAAAGGGGTTGAGCGAACGTACATTGCTTTTTATCTTTGTATGATCGCATCACTATTCATTTTCGTCGTTGGCTTGCTATTTCCCGGCGATATCTTTAGAGTCATGGGCAGCTCTACTGAGATGATCGAGCAAGGAAAAAATTATTTACAGATTCGATTTTTTGCGATGATGTTTTCCATTTTCATCTTTGTTTTTCATGGCTTTTTCAGGGGAATTGGCGACACAAAAACGCCGATGATCAGCTCGGTTATCGGAAACTTGATCATGATTTTTCTTACTTACGGGTTAACATACGGACATTTTGGTCTGCCGGAAATCGGCCTTGATGGCGCAGGGCTTGCGTTCTTAATCGGTGAAGTTGTTATATTTTTGCTATGTGCTTATGTGTATTTTTTCCGCCTACATTCAAGGTTTGCTACCCGTAAAATTGTACCGTTTAACAAGTCCGAATCAAAACTCATATTTGGGGAAAGTTCTAAGCTAGGTGTCCAGGAGTTTTCAATGAGTATGGCAATGTTTGTATTTACGGCATTTGTAACTAGGCTGGGCACAAATGCATTAGCTGCAAATGAAGTCGCCTTAAGCGTGATGAGCCTAGGATTTATGCCTGCATTTGCATTTGGTTCAACAGCAACGATTCTTGTAGGGCAGGAAATAGGAAAAGGTAAACCTTTGGAAGGCAGAAAAGCTGGTACAAACACAGCCATCTTGGGATGTATCTTTCTTTTTATTTTGGGGATTATCCAATATATACTTGCTGAACCCATCGCAAAAATCTATACCGATGATGTTTCTGTTTACGTGCTTGCATCCAAATTGATCATGATTTCTTCCTTTTTACAGTTGTTTGATGGGTTACTAAACTTTTATGCCGGAGGGCTGAGAGGAATCGGAGATACGTCCTTCTTATTAAAAACATCTCTCATTTTAGGTTGGTTATTGTTTATACCGCTTAGCTATGTTCTAACCTTTGTCCTAGAGCTTTCAAGCGTCGGGGCGTGGATTTCTTTATATACTTATTTAACCTTTTTTGGTGTTGCGGTCATGATCCGATTTTACCGTCAGGACTGGAGTATTATTAAACTAAAAACCTCCGGTAATGAAATACAGGAAAGTGTCAGTTGATTTGAACCTATTTTTCAAACAAAACAAGCTGAATCTATTCGACTCAGCTTGTTTTATTGTATACGCAGCAATTAAAACAATCCGCCATCTTCATCCGCCCTATTTAATAACCCTTCGAGCTCTAAAATAAAAGTCATTTGGTCATTATTTAGTTTTGTAGTTGGAATATTAGGGTCGGCAATTATTTTTCCGTTATCCTCTTGTTCAATATTCAACTGAACATAAAAAGGATCTGTTACCCCATCTAAATAACCTCGCCAAATATGCAGGGAATGCTCCTTAGTTCCTTTTGTAATTGGTTCTTTTTCAGAAAAGGTGATTTCCTTCCCATGAATTTCTTCTAATCTTTCGACTTTATGCAATCCATCTATTAATGCATCGTATATGTTGTTAAAATAGGTATTAGTATTCTCAATAACTACATTTTGAATCGGATCACCGACTTCCACTGAATAAAAAATCGACATGAAGACCACCTCTTTTTGGATTCTTTTTATCATTTTTCTCGTTTTGACGATTTTTTAAACTTACCCATTATAAATGACAGCTTCTAGTAAGATTTTTTTAATAGCCCACACCCATTTTTTGTATATTTAGAAGACTCACTTCAATGGATTATTGGATCTTTTTCAAATTTCACTAGGTTTGGATCTGTTTCCTTCATTAGAAAATCATAACCATTACGAAATCCGAATTTTTCTTTTTGTTTTTATCGACTGGAAATTACTTTAAATGAATTTGCTCATTATGAGCTTATAATTTAATTTTAACTTCAATTTTATTGATATATCATTGTACTAAATGGTTAGATGTTGATTTTGAACATTACTTCCAAGTTATTTACCCAAAACTTATACAGAACAAAAACTCCCGTACATCTTAACGGGAGTTTTAAACAAAAGAAGGTCGGTTTGACAGCATGTGGCCCATTCTGCTAACAAACGACCCAGAGTATTTTGTCAGGATTTTTTTATTTAATCTGGCATTGATATCGATAACACTTTTAAACAGAAACAATGGCGGGTTACTTCTATACAAAGTTGTGAAGCTAATTCAAGTGCATTGTCCACGTTACTTAAACAATTATCGCAGAAATTTCTCTACAAAAAATATCAATATAGTCAAGATGAAACTATAGAACTTAAGAAAAAAAGGCTTTTTATATGATGTTGAGGTTATATTTAAAAGTTCAATCAGAAATATTCAGAACAGCACGAAACCGAGTCGATGCTGCCATCATTTTATCGTATGCTTCACTAGCACGTTCTAGAGGAAACGTTTCAATCATTGGCCGTACATCAGTTAGAACACTATAGTTAACGGCTTCTTTGATTTCTTTTGCTTGTCCTGTAAACGAACCCCTAACCGTTTTCGGTCCTCTTAAAAAGTCCATTGCTGATAATTCCAATTGCTCACCAGAACCGGCTACAATAATTAGTTCACTGTCTGAACCAAGCCCATTAATCAGTGAAGAAATCGCTTTGGCGTTTGGCGCAGTAGCAAGGATTACTTTGGCTCCGCCTAATGCCTGTAATTCTATAGCTGGATCTACTTTTTCTGAATCAATATAGTGATGTGCCCCAAGTTGACGTACCAATTCTTCTTTATCACTACCGCGTGAAATGGCAACGGTGCGATATCCTGCTTTCTTTGCGTACTGAACAGCTAGGTGTCCAAGTCCGCCAATGCCTTGGATGGCTACAAGATCGCCAGGCCGAGCTTTGCTGTTTCTTAGCGCACTATACGTTGTTTCACCCGCACACATAAGTGGTGCTGCTTCTAAAGAAGATAATTCATGAGGAATGCTTGACAAACGATCCTCATAGGCCACCATATATTCAGCGTAACCACCGTCCATTGTCAGACCTGTTACATGGTTGTCCCCTCCATGATATCCAATGCCGACACGTTCACCAATTTTCCATTTCGTCGAACCAGTGCCAAGTTTTTCAACGATACCAATGACTTCATGACCAGGAATGCGGGGATATTCTGGAGCTCCCCCTTTAATGGTCCCCGAATCTCCGTTACATACTCCGCATGCTTCTACGCGAATCAGCACTTGTCCTTCTCCCGGCTGGGGCACCGGAATCTCTACTAGTTTCATCTTTTCTCCCTTGGACGAAATTTGCATAGCTTTCATCATTTTCATCATATCCTGCCTCCACATCATTATTTAATAGTATTGAAAATATGTGTCATAAAGGCTTATTATTTAAATGAATGATTTCAAAAACTGCCTGTTCAGCTGACTGAAGTGCACCTTCAAGATGTCCGCCAAATTGTGAATTCGTCTCTGAACCAGAAAAAAACATTTTCCTTTCCCATCCCCCTGCGATTGGTGGTTGACCATAACTCGGAAAATCTCTAAGCGGATCCAGATCTTCCTCAACAGCTGTTTCGGAATCATTGGCCCAATCCTTGTAAAGGATCGCACGTACGTTTTGAGCCGAGGGGCCAAAAAGCCTGACCAATTGGTCAATGACCAATTCTAAAACCTTATCTTCTCCCAGTTCTCGGCGCATTTTTGCTGGCATTCCGAAGAAACCAAATAATGCACCAGAACCTATTTCAGGAGAAGCATCGTGGATTTCCTGCAAGGGTCCAACCCAGCTCGATACGAATCCAGAGAGTCCTGATTTCCTCCAAAAGGGACGATCATAGATGGCAACTGCCTTGGCCTGTCCCGCCATCCATGTCGGTTTGTTTACAAGATCAGTCATAAGATCTGTAGGGAGAGAAGGAGAGAATTCAATATGACGCGCCGCAATTCGCGGCGGCAATGCAAGGATTACAGCACTTGCAGGAACTTTTTCTATCTTTCCATCAGCACGGCCTGCTTCAAGTGTGATAGCACCAGCCTTATCTAGTCGAATTGCTGTTACTCGCGTTTCTAGCTCAACTATGCCTGGCGGAAGAGTATTTGCAACAGCATCGATAAGGGATTGCACACCTCCTCTGAATCGCACCGACCTTGCAACAGAGTTTTCTGGTAGTACATAACGCTCTGGCGGTTCCTTGTGGTATCGCTCTGAAAGCATTGCGCCTTCGGTGTACTGGTCAAAAGTTCCTACATTCAGTTTTTTGACAAGATTAGCAATCGTCCTCTCATACTGAGGCCAGAACCATGTAGGCCCGAGATCAAATTTACCCAAGTCAGGCCTGTTTGGACTTAGAGTGCTCAATACTCTTCCTCCAATCCTATCTCTAGCCTCCAGCACCCTACATTTGATGCCTTGTTCAGTAAGCAGAGACGCAGCATGAAGACCACTTAAACCAGCGCCAACAATAACTACAGGATTGTTCATATTCTTACCTCCTTCTTATCGTGTGTGTAGGCTTTCTAAATGTGCTTACGAAAGAGTTCTTCCTCTTAGTATTAGCCAGTTAAATTGACTCATCGAATGCAATTAATGCATTTACTCCATGTGCAAGGGCAGATCCTGCTTTTAGTGCAGTAGCAACCATTATAGATTCAGCTACTTCTTCCTTCGTCGCTTTTGCTTTTTTAGCTCCTTTAGTGTGAATATCGATGCAATAAGGACACCCTGTTGTATGTGCTACGGCTATTGCGATAAGCTCTTTTTCCTTAACAGTAAGTTCTCCTGCTTTCATTGCTTGTTGATCAAATGCAATAAATGCTTTAAAAGTGTCTCCGTTTAACTGAGAAAATTCTTTTAATCGATTAAAATAAGCTGCTCTATACAATTCATCATCATCAGTTTTATCATAAGCATTAAGAGCGTTAACTCCATGAGCAAGTGCCGAACCTGCCTTAAGGGCAGTGGCAATCATCACTGCTTCAGCCATTTCCTCTTTTGATGCTTCCTTGTTTTTTGCCTGCTTGACATGAAGTTCTATACAATAAGGACACCCTGTTGTATGTGCTACAGCTATTGCAATAAGCTCTTTTAACTTCGAGCTTAATTTCCCCTCACCAAGCGCCTTCTTGTCAAAGGTTACAAAAGCTTGAAATACATCAGGAGACAATTTACTAAATTCACCTAAACGTTTAATATTTGATTTTTTATACAGACTATCTTTATTCATTATCATTTCTTCTGCCTTTATCTAAATATTCAGAAAATTATCTACCTACCGGTCAGTACAAAAAGATTTATAATAAACTTTAAAAATTTATAAATGAAAAATGCATGTCAGTAAGAAAGGTAGCACATTTTATAAATCACATCGATGATAAAATGTATTATAAAATTTGTCTTTTCAAATATAAACTACTAAAAATGCATTATTTATTACTTTGTCCATTCTTACTGACATTATAAAGCAATATTTTTGTCTTTATCGTGTATCGAGACTCGCTATTACCCAAGTTGTGAATACAATTTGCAATGTTTTTTGTAAAATCAATAAAATACAAATTGAAAGCATATGAAAGTTCATAAGCTATAGTGCATGTAGTCATGAAATATCTATTAATGTTTTTGTTCCAGATACTTCTGCCATTCATGAATACTTTCTGCCATACGGTAAGCCATAAACCCTTGCTCTTTCATTTTTTGCGCAGCAATAGCAGAAAAAGCACAGAACTGCCCTCTACAATAAGCTACAACTTCTTTATCTCTCTGTAATTGTTGAAGATATAAATCTAACTTTTCCATAGGAACAGAGACCGCACCTTCTATATGCCCAGCGTTATATTCTTCTGCTGGACGCAAGTCTAGGAGGACAACATCTCCGCTATTTAACTTTTCGTACACTTGATCCATCGTAAGTGTATATAAACCTTCCATACCACCTAAGAAATCTTCTTTAATCCTAGTGATATCTGAAAGTTGATTTTCCCCAATATGCCATAAGGAAAATAATAACTCAACAACAGATGGATCAGCCAATGAATAAATAGCATATGTTCCCTTTTTAGTAAACTTAACTAACCTTGAATCATTTAGAACTTGAAGATGACGAGAAACATTAGCCAAATTCATACCTGTATCCTGCGTCAACTTTTCAACTGTTTTTGGACCTTGAGCCAGTAAATTTAATATCTCAAGGCGTTTGTCACTCGATAAACATTTTCCAATTCTTGCTAGTTGTTTATACAATTCATCTTTATAATCTTTTGCAGAAGAAATGAGCTCTTCCATACTAATCATCCTTTATTATTCAATTATTTACATTGTTGATGATACTATAGTTGAAGTAAAAATAACAAAATAATAATTTTATTTGCTCATACTCATCTGCAAGAGAAAGCTATGTGTTAAAGAAATGATTATAGAGATTGCTTTCCTTATGCAGGTTAGCCGGAATTAACAATATCATCGTTTACAATATAGATCCATTGATATTACTGTTTCTAAATTATTATGGTTAGATACAAGGGTACTGATTAAAATGTAGAAAACTTATTACCACTTTTTTATGATTGCTCCTTTTTTATCATTATCTTAATCTAGCTGTAACTCCACCATCAAGTGGCATAATAACACCTGTAATCCATGACGATGAATCATCCGCAAGGAATAAAACTGCATTTGCTACATCGTCTGGAGTACCATTGCGCCCAATAGGATGAAACGCATTAAAAGTTGGTAATACTTCTGCTACCTGTTCTTCTGACATAAAAGTATTATAAATTGGTGTTTCAACAACTGCAGGTGCTACTGCATTTACTCGAATGTGATCACCAGCAAATTCTACGGCTAAATTTCTTGTTAACGCATGTCTACCTGCCATTGCAGCAGAGTATGCAGATGAAGGAGTTGCTTCCACTGCTTGAATTGCCCACATAGAACCAGTATTTACAATTGCTCCACCCCCACGTTTTTTCATTTCTGGGATAACTGCTTGAGAAGGATAGAATGTTCCTTTAACGATTGTATCTAAATAGGATTGTAGATCGTCCTCTGTGTGGTCAAGGAATGGTGTTGGATTAAATTTCCCTGTATTATTAACTAATATATCTACACCACCAAACACTTCTACTGCTTTTTCAACCAAATTCTCCGAAGTTTCTTTTTTACTGATGTCACCGGCTACATATAAAACTTTTTTGCCAGTTGGGTCAATTTCTAAAGCCGTTTCCTTTAACACATTTTCTCTGCGTCCATTAATAACCACATTTGCTCCTTCTTCAAAAAACCTTTTTGCAGTGGCTTTCCCAATCCCGGTACCTCCACCAGTTACGATTACAGTTTTGTTTTCAAATCTCATTATCATTCATCTCCATTTTTATTATTTCGTTCAGTTGATGCATCAATCACATTATTTACTGTTTTTAGTTACCAATTACTAATTCATTTACAATAGGTAACTCTATTAACTACCTACTAAAGGTTGATTTAATTTAAAACATTTATTTCCAATTTGTGATTAGACAGCCCTATGTTCATCTTGAAAAATTCATGTGATTCAAATCTAATTATTCAATTGATTAATTGAATAAGAGCATAAGAATTCCAACTAGTCTATCAAATTTATTTACCTAATAAGAATAAAGCTTATTTCTTCTACAATTGGAATTGAACTTTACATGGCCCCGCACCAAGGAGCCCGGAAATCATCCAATGTCACGCCTGAACCTGGTTTTGAAATGTCTCTTTTATCAGTTTTTTTATTGCCCCTATAGAAATAACCTCCTCTATTTTTCTACTATTATTAATGAGATACAACTAATTATCATAAATATAATAATCAATTGATTAATTGAATAATACAATTAAAAATGCTTTTCGTCAACCCAAATAAAAAGTTGTCTTTTAATAAAGGAAAAAGTATTAACGTCTATAACTATCTAACTAAATAAAAAACCACAAAGGCTTATAAGATGTAGATGTTATAATAATGATTACGATAAAACACAAAAAAGCGATTCTATAAGCAATCGCTTTGCAACATTGAGTTATTAAGTTATATGGCGAACAATAATCAACATAAGGAAATGGATATAACATATAAAACTGGAGCACAAGACATTATTTCTCTGGGGTGTCTTTCTCGATCAAACTGACAACTCTGAATTATAAAAGAGTTGTTTCTTTTTCTAATTCGCGATGCAATACTTCTCCCATACGCTTCATACCTTCAATGATTTTCTCGTTAGACATGTTTGAGTAATTTAAACGAAATGTACTTTTTTGTGTACCATTTGGAAAAAATGGCGCACCAGGAACACAAGCAACATTATTTTTCAAGCACTCGTTAAATATATGCGTTGAATCAACGCCCTCAGAAAGCTCAACCCAAATAAATAATCCGCCTTCTGGCTTACTGTAAGACAAATTCTTTGGGAAAAATTCTTCAATACAAGTTAACATAGTTGTACATCTTTCTTTATAAACAGCTTTGATTTTCTTAATATGCTCTTCGATATCATAAATTTCCATATACTTCGCTGCCATTCTTTGAGCAAAGCTGTCAGTATGTAAGTCAGCTGTTTGCTTAAAAGCAACGTATTTATGAATGAAAGATTTGTCTGCACAAATCCATCCAAGCCGAAGACCGGGAGAAAAAATTTTCGAGAAAGTGCTTATATAAATGACTCGACTCTCTGTGTCAAAATGTTTCACGGGCGGGAGTTCCTCACCGGCAAACCTTACAGTTCCATAAGGATTATCCTCTACAATCAGCACATCATATTGATTAGCAAGCTCAATCATTCTTATCCGTCTTTCGAGTTTTAGTGTGCGGCCTGTAGGGTTTTGGAAATCTGGAATTGTATAGATAAGTTTTGTGTTAGGATGCTCTTGAAGTTTTTTCTCTAGCTCTTCCATCACCATTCCATCATCATCCATAGCTACTTCAACAAATTTGGCATTATATGACTTGAATGCGTTAATTGCTGCAAGGTAGGTTGGGCTTTCACAAATAATCGTATCTCCCTCATTGATAAATAATCTTCCTGTAAGGTCTATTGCTTGCTGGGATCCTGATGTAATAAGAACATTTTCTATAGTAGAGTTTATTCCAATACTTTTCATCCTTTGACAAATAGCTTCTCTTAATGGAATATATCCTTCTGTCGTACTATATTGAAGAGAAGCCGCACCTTCTTCATTCAATACAGCATTACATACTTCCTTAAGTGCTTCTACAGGAAACAACTCTGGAGCTGGCAGTCCTCCCGCAAATGAGATGATTTCTGGTCTTTCTGTTACTTTTAGTATTTCTCTTGTCTCAGAAGATTTTATGAAACGAGCTCTCTCAGCAAATTTATTTTCCATATATAAACCTTCCTTTTTTTATTTTTTATACTGTTTAGAATTTATTTTATAAGTTTAGTAGGCTGCCCTTACTCTATTAAAATGTCGAATTTTCAGTTACTTCTATTTTTTCAATCCTAGTCTTTTTTCTAGTGGCATAAATAATAATTGGAATAAGCAGTAATGAGAGTACAGCACCAGCAATGGAAAGTGCTCCATAACTAGAATGTGCTACAACGATTCCTGATAAGCCTCCACCTAATGCTCCTGACAAAGCAATCCAAACATCGACAGAACCCTGCGTCTTAGCCCTAGTAGATGGCGGAGTTGCATCAACTAGGATTGCTGTGCCGCTAATTAAACCAAAATTCCAGCCAAGCCCAAGTAAAACAAGTGCTGTAATGAGGACGACCATCGAATCAGCAGGTCCCATAGCAGCTAAAATGCCTGAAGCAAGTAGCGTAACAGCTGAAGCAATGGCCATAGCAGAACGGCCAATTTTATCAACAAGAAAACCAGTTACTAATGAAGGCAAAAACATAGCACCAATATGAAATCCAATAACAAGCCCTACTTCATTCAAACCATGTCCATGGTGTCCCATATGAATAGGTGTCATCGTCATAATTGCCGTCATTACAAATTGAGTAAGAACCATTACTGATGCACCTGCAAAAATTCCTCGTCTGTTTATTGATAACATAGTAGATTTTTCTTCTAATAGGCTGTTTTTACTTTGAGTATCTGATATTGCTTTTGCAACAATAAAGGGATCAGGACGAAGAAAAATTAACAGAACCAAACCAGCAAGTATATAAGCTGTGGCAGCTAATATAAATGGACCAGCTAAAGAAGGAATTCCTATGGATTTGGCAAACCCACCCATTACATCCACCAGGTTTGGGCCTGCAACTGCACCGAATGTGGTGGAAACCATAGCCATACTAATAGCCTTTGCCCTTTGTGTGGAGTTTGCCAAGTCAGTTCCTGCGTAGCGTGCTTGTAAGTTTGTTGCTGATCCAGCTCCATAGATAAGCAGTGAAATAAATAAAAGGAGAATGCTATTTGTTAATGCTGAAATGACTACGCCAATGGCACCAATGCCTCCAGCCAAAAATCCTGTCGCAAGTCCGGAACGACGTCCAAATCGCTGAGAAAGACGTCCCACAAGCAGTGCAGCCCCTGCTGACCCTAAAGTGAATAATGTCGTAGGAATTCCTGTTACACTATCTGTACCTAACATGTCTTGGGCTAAAAGTGCCCCCACTGTTATTCCTGCTGCAAGTCCTGCACCTCCAAAGATTTGGGAAATGATCACAACTATTAATGTTCTTTTATATAGTTGTTTTTGTTTTTCTGAGGAACGAATGTAGACTTGTAACCAATCTGATTGAACATCTGACTTTTTTACGCTACCTTGTAACACGATCTAACCTACCTTTCTAGAAAATTAATTTTATTTTATTTAATCCTTCAACTAGATTTTAAACATCTTATCACTATTAAAAAAGCCACACAATATTATAATTGTATGGCAAACAATTTTTTAACAATCTTTGAAAAAATAACCATTATTGTTATGAAGTGAGACTTCCATCCGACAATAACCATTGTAATCTCTAAATATGGTAGCACACAAAAAAACCATACAATTCTATAATTGTATGGAAAACAACATTGTAAATATACGGAAAATAATATTAGGTAAGATCGTTTAGTAAACGCTTAAGGATCATCAATCCTTGCTCAAGCTCCTCAAGCGTTTCTGGTGCACAGACAGCAACCCTTACAGCCCGCTCTGGACAACTATTTCCAACGACAAAACGTTCTGCCGCATACACTTGTACCCCATGTTTTGCAGCTAATCTTTCAAATTCAGCGCCTGAGATTTTGCCTGGTAATAGTAACCAGCGAAAGATACCTGTATCAGAACCTAAACAGCTATAGTCTGCCAAATATCGATTTACCACTTGATTTCTTCGACTGGTTTGTTCCCGATGAACATCAATGATCGTTTCAAATTGATTGGAAACAATCGTACGTGCAGCCAGTTCTGCTAGTAATTGGGAAACGGATATATTTAGATTATAAAGTGCCTTTGAAATAGGCTCCTTAAATCGACTCGGTACTGCAACATAGGCTAATCGTAACCCCGGTGCTATTGATTTCGATAAACTCGCAATATAGATAACCTGTTCAGGTGCAAATGCTGCAACTGCTGGAAGTGGTTTTTCGTTGAGTAGATGATACGTCGCATCTTCAATAATGAACTGATTATACTTTTTGGCAATTGCTGCAATCGATTTGCGATTCTCAACAGACATACAAGAAGCTGTAGGGTTATGATAATCTGGAATCAAGTAAATACCTTTTATATTGTCATTTTTACACGCATATTCAAAGGCAGCTGGACTCATTTCATTGTTCTCTGATTTTATCGGTACTATTTTCACACTAAGCATCGCTGCAACAGTTTTTAAACCAGGGTATGTATGATCATTAGCACCAATACGGTCTCCAGGCTTACAAAGACTTGCTAGTGTTGCAGCCATCGCATTTTGGCCCCCATTAGCAAATAAAATGTGATCAACGGTTGTTTCAAAACCACCTCTTCGGATTAACTTTATTGCCGCATCCTTCAGCCAAAGGCTTTCACCTGCCCGACCATAACCAAACCATCTTTCATAATCTGGCTCTTGCAGCATACTTTTTAGTTGCAGCAGCAATGGCTCATAAGAAGCATTATCTGGAAGTGTTGCCCCCATTTCAATTAATTGCTTTGGCTTTGTATCTTCAAGTAAATATGCATTCGATAACGCATCATACGATACAAATGTCCCACTTCCTACCGATGCACTTAACAACCCCTTTAACTCACACACTTTAAACGCTTTTGAAATGGTACTCAGATTTAAATCTAAATAATCGGCCAGTTCTCGCTGTGGGGGAAGTTTTGTTCCTGGTAATAAAACTCCGTTTAAAATATCCTGTTCCAATTGCCCTGCGATTGCTTGATAAATTGGCTTTTTCGTTTTATCAATCGATGGTTTCCAGCTCATCGGATAGTTTTCAAAAGAATTAATCGGCATAATACGCATCCTTTTTCATACAATTATATGATTGTGTGGTTTATAAAACAATTATAATTTTCTTTAATATTAATGCCCTTAATGAATTTCAAAGTAGCGATTGTTTTTACTTAATGGTTTCGAAAATAACAAAAGCTAAAACTAAGTATTTGGATAGAATGAATTTACTCTTCAAGATAGAAACTGTGAAAGGCTAGGAGGGTAAACTCATGTCAATAGAGGAGATATTAGCTCTTGGCAACCCTGCTGCCTTAAAACCTACGATTGTTGGAATCTTAGAAGCAATTAATCCTGGTGTCATGCCTGCTAAATTAACCGCATCATTAAAAACTGTTGTTGTGATCCATCCCTTACTTGTTACCCTCATTTTCTAAGGAAGCATTGCATAGCCTCCACCAAGCAATAACCATGCAAAGTGCTAAAGAAAACGGTGCCTTATCAATTAATGCAATTTTTAACTCAACATACACAAACAAAGCGAAAGTTGCTCGGCTACCTAAGAATTCTAATTCAACATATGGGTTTTCTTAAAAGTTAGAAAGCACCCCAAGATATAAGTTTAATCAAAAATGTAGGAGGTAATGTTGCAGCAATAACTCCACTTTAACCAGATGGCTGATAAGGATGGCTGCATTTACTGCTATAGCACCTGTATTGTCCCTGTAATGGCAAAAACATCTTTGAGATTCTAACTTTTCACCCATTTTTTTATGAACCACTTCTTTTTTAATTAATGGAACCATGACATAACCACCACTAGAAGTAACAGGTCCTATCATGAAAAAGACCAAAAAATTAAGAGACTTTTTTCAATTCTCCCTTCATATAAATTCCTTCTTTCTTAGTTTGTTTAGATTTGTTTACTTTATTGTATCTGCATTTACAATAGGACTGCAGATTCGTAAGGTAAATTAACAAATGCATAGGTAATAACAGATAGTTATACGAATTTAACATACCTGACAAGTAGGATTTGAACATTTACTCTCAACATATAAAAAGCTCCAACTCTTCTATTCAAAGAGTTGAAGCATTCAGTGAAATAATATAAAAACTTGGGTCATAACACTCTCAAATTATCTTGTCTGCATAGAAAAAATTATCAGGGGGTTGGAATGTTGCCTCTCCGCCATCAACATTCTAAATTCAAAATAACTTTTCCCGTCTTAAGTAAACTGCTTCGTTCGTGTAATAAAAAACCGATCCTCCATGATAGAAGCAACCCACCAGTTAGTTGAAGAAAATCCAGAAGGGTACGAGGTTCCTTCTATACCCTTGCTTTTTTGTTAGATTTTTATTGTTTTTGTAGCAATTGTCTTTTGGAAAGTATGATCATGTTCTACAAAAACCATAGTGGGATTAAATGTTTGGATAAGCTCTTCAATTTGCATACGAGAGTATATATCAATAAAATTTAATGGTTCATCCCAAATATATAGGTGAGCATTTTCACATAAACTCTTAGCGATAAGTAACTTTTTCTTCTGTCCACCTGAATAATAGGATATATCTTTTTCAAACTGTATTCGATCAAAATCCATTTTTCTTAAAATCGACTTAAATAACGTTTCATCAATCTGATATTCCTCGATAAAATCAGTTAGCATCCCCTTTAAATGAGAGGTATCTTGTTGAACATAAGAAATTATGAGATTTGAACTTGTATTTAGCGTACCTGTATGCTGAATTGGATTGCCTAAGATTAATTTTAAAATACTACTTTTTCCACTGCCGTTCTTACCATCAAGTACAATTCTATCTCCTTGTTCAACATTAAAACTTATTGGTTTGTTAATAATTTGACCATCATATGTTACAGACACATCAGTTAATTGAATGAGCATCTTAGATTTAAATTCCAATGGTTCTAACTGTAAGGATTCCGTTTTTTCAACGTTTTTTAAAAGCTTCGATTTTTCTTCAATCGCTTTTTGCTGTCTAGCCTCAAGGTTTTTAGAGCGTTTCATCATTTTTGCAGCTTTATGCCCTACAAAACCTTTATCCAATTTAGAACCTGAATTCGTTGTTCCATTTTTAGTAGCTTCGACTTGATTAGACCAACCTGCTGAACGTTTTGAAGCTTGTTTTAACCTTCCAATATCCTTTTGTAGACGTTCATTTGTTGCTTCTTCATGTTCCTGTTGGCGGTCAAAATTCATTTTCCAAGTAGAATAATTTCCACTTTGAACTTCTATATTTGCTCTATTTATTGACAAGATATGATCAACGCAACCATCTAAAAAGTTACGGTCATGAGAAATTAAAATAAATCCTTTCTTCTTCCTCAAATAATTTGAGACCATCTTACGAGCTTCAGTGTCTAAATGATTCGTTGGTTCATCAATTAATAAAAATTGTCCTTCGTTTAAAAATAAAGCGGCAAGTAGTACTTTTGTTTGTTCACCGTTTGATAAGGTTTCAAATGGACGGTACATTGCTTCCGCATCGACATTTAAGTAAGCTATTTCTCGAAGAAATTCCCAATCTTCTGCTTGAGGGCATATTTCTTCTAGAATTTCATGAGTATACTTACTTTTATCTTTTACTGGAAAAGGGAAATAATTAAAATCAACCGAAGATATAATTTTACCGCTGTATTCGTATTTCCCTAATAATAAATTAAAAAAAGTTGTTTTCCCTCGGCCGTTTCTGCCTATGAAACCTAGCTTCCAATCTGTATCAATCTGAAAGCTTACTTTTTCAAAAATATTATCAAAACTACTCGGATAAGAGAAAGTTAAATTTCGAACTTGTATCATTGACATATTAATTCCTCCTTTGTATTTCATGCTTTCTTTAAATACAAAGTCGGTATATCCATCTCGTTTACTTTACTCCGTATAAGTTTGATGGAGTATAACGACTTATACGGAGCAATTCATGTGTAACATCCAATTCTAAAGACATGTTATCTCTCCTTTTCATTAGAATGCAGTTAAAGGTTTATGAATTATATTCTTTTATAAAAGAAAATAAATATCCTTCCAAAAAATTTGGAAGGATTAATCATATCTCATATTTAAAAGCCCCTAATATACCAATACCATTTAGCACATTAGGTTTCACAATTGAATTATAAAAATGATCAGACTAATCCTATTCCTTAATGTTTGAAACTATTTAATTAAATAGGTTATGGATTAGTGAATCATTATTATAAGTTCAGTCCTTTTATTTTGTTTATAAAAATATGCCCTACGTTCTTTTAGAAAAGGGAAATTTATAAATACGTTTCAATTGACGCTGCTTTTTTCAACTCGAGAACAAAGGCTTTATCTTTCTCTGCTCGCTTTTCTTATTCAAGGATAACACGAAAGTATTTCTTTTGCATATCCCCTTTTAAGGTGATTTTTGGTGTTCGTGTTCAACCTTTCTTTGAATACACTATTTTACAATTCCATGGATTACTTGCACATGGTACACCATTTAATACCTATCCTGTTCCGCTATTCCGTCTTATATCTTTATTATGTTCGTTCAAATTAAGTAACATAGTTAAAGATAAAAAAGCCTCCTGCCATTTTGACAGAAGTGCTTCACCAATTAATTGTCTATTCCCTATTGGTCTGCCAAAGTGGTTTGTAATGCCTCAATAGCCAGCTTGGAATCATGTCCTTTTGCATATAATTTAAGGCTTCCTAAAAAATCATGAAGCTCGCTAGTGCTTAAATAGCTTTTAGCATTTAATGTCTTCTTTCCAAACTCAATTAAGATATAGCTATCAAATTGGTTTGCTTTAGAAACAATTCGAATAATTTTTTTGTGATCGATTTTTTTATTCAGTAAACAATTTACAGCTGCAATCAAATTAATCCCTCCTACGTTAATTTTTAAAATTTCATATGGAGCAATTAAAAAAGGAAAATATTTTTGTGTTAAGAGTTGAAATGAGGGACATTATTTTGCAAGCTCCATATGACATCATTTATTGTATTTTTAGCTTACAGAAAAATTTTACCAATGGCTATTTTTTTGTTATGTTTCATGACGTACATTTTATTTAGAAGGAAAATTTCCGTGACAAAACATTACATTCTAGCAGTTATTGTTTATAAAAAAAGAGGCTGCTTCAAAAGTTCACACTTTTTGAAGAGCCTCTCTCATTTTTAGTGGCAATATTGCTCAGCAATCGCCTTGATTCTGTTGATTCCATCCCATAAACTCCCCGGACCATCATAAACTAATGTAATCGGGCCTTTGTAACCACTGGATGCTACCAAGTCTAACGATTTTTTGTATTCGGATTCATCAATTTGCCCTGACTTGTCATAATTCGCTTTTGCATGAACAGATTCTGCATAAGGCATAAGGGTTTCAATAGAGTGATATTTCTCTTGGGGTGAAAAATTCCCAAAATCCACTGTTAATCCAAGCTGCTCTTTATTTGAGTTGAGAAGTTCCAGACAATTTTCTTTTGTGGAAGCAAGTTGTTTAAAGTTTTCGGTTACAATCATTATTCCTTTAGGTTTAGCGTATTCTGCAAGTTGTTGAAAACCATTCTTTGCGAGTTGGATCGCTTCTTTGTTATGTGGATTCGCCTCACCTGCAATGACACGGACACTTTTTGCCCCTGCAATTGCAGCGACATCAATCCATTTTTTAATAAATTCAATATCAGAGCTTCGTCTTTGAGAATCTGCATTGCTAATATCTCCATAGTCAACTAACAGACATTGAAAAGTAATACCAGATTTCGCAAGGACATCATTAAGCTTATGTAAATATTCAGGTTCTGTGCTCGGAAAATGGAAATGGCATATTTCTAATGAACGAAAATTTTGCTTCGATAATTCATGAGGTAAATCCAAAAGGGCCATATTTTCAGGTTGTTCTTCAATTCTAGTTTTTTGAATGCTTTCGTTTTCATCCCAGTATGTCCATTTTAATGGACCAAGTTCTCTATGAAGACTCCAAGTTGTTAGAGATAGATGCGGCATGTTGCTAACCTCCTTTTTAACGTTATATGTAAATTCAACAGATCTAACGGTTGTTCCTTCTTTTCTCTCAAAAAGAAAAACGAGCAAATGAAAAAAGATTGTCTCAGTTTAAGGCCATTTTGAGACAACCTTTACTATAGAGATTTTATTCAATTTTTCAAAAGAAATTTTTCACCATTTCGTAAGTATGATCGCAATTTAAACAATGGTAATAAATTGACATATTATCCTCAGTAATTTCATGCTTAGTTTCTTTCCCGCACTTTTCACAAACCTTTTGTTCATAAACTTCCATTGTACACACTCCTTTCTTGATGGTGATATGGTGTAATACTTGTTCCCGGATAATAAAACTGAAGAATTTCCTTATACGTTTTTCCATTCTCCCCCATTATACTTGCTCCCCACTGACTCATTCCTACACCATGGCCATACCCTTTACCTTTCACCGTGTAAACTCCTTTTTTTACTTGTAAGGAATCAATTAAATAGCTTTTGAATACATTACCGCCAATCATTGAGCGGATGGTCTTTAGTTTTACGTCAACAAGATCAACAGATTCATACAAAATGGTACCATCAATTAACCGATGCAAAAATTCAATGGTTATAGAACCATTCTCAGTTCGTTTCGACTGAAGCTGTTGGTTTGATAGCTTTAAACGAGGAATGGATAGGATTTTAATATCACCAGGAAATCCGTTTTTTTGCAGCCATAATTTTATTGTCGCCGTTATTTCTTCATCCTGCTCTTTCAACCGGTTCCACCAATTAGGATGATCCCAGTTTATCTTACCGATATTTATTTGTGTTTGGTGTAATGTAAATGTCCAAGGATAGCCTGGATCATAAGGGTCCAGCTTTATTGGAAAATAAGATATTGGTTTCCCTCCCCATACATGTGCATTATTTTCCGTGACTCCTCCATTACTTGCAGAATATAGAGCGTCAATAAGATGGCGGTGAAAAGTAATCACTTCATCGGTTGTTTCATCAACGGCTTTGATGGTTCTTTTATTCCAAGTATATCCGCCGTAAACCTGATAAAAAATTGTATCGTCCAATACCTCGTTTATATGTGAATAGGTATATGTACGCGCAGCCAGAGCCTGTGCTTTCAATGTTTCCATATTCCAGGAAGGATACACTTCAAAAGGGACAACACCTTTTAAATAATCCTCTACAGCTAATTGGTTGATTGGACGAATCACCTTATTTTTTTCTAAACGGAATTCCATAGAACCTAAATATGGACGGCCATTTACATATATTTGATGTTTTCGATCATAAATACCTGGAATAATGATCAGATTTTCTTTCAGTTGATAATGCTTACCATTACCTTTTAAATGGATCTGTCCCTTTTGTACACTTATACGATAATTAACATTTTCCTTTAACGAAAGAGCAGGATCCAGTGTAATATAATCACCTTTAAGAGCGATATCTAATTCCTGTGTATCCCCAATATAGTTTATTAATTTTACTTTAACCATTTCTTCTGCATTTATTTGTTTTGGTATTATGATGATGAATAACAGTATAAGCAAATATCTCATAGTTTTATCATGCCGATGAAAGTATAGGATTATTCATTAGCAACCTTCATCCAAAAAAGAAGGGGACAGTCCCACAGCACAATATCATGAACCTATTGTGCTGTGGGACTGTCCCCTAGATAAAACACGTTTATTAAATTTAGACCAGAATTATTGAAGTTTTTTTGCTACTTCATGGTCTGGTGACGTTCTATTGCCAGACGAAGCCTCATAACCAACCTGATAAGTACCTTTTTTCGATTGTTTTACAGCTTCCGGCATTTTGTATTGCTCCAAATCATCTTGAAATTGTCTTGCACTAGGTTCTTTTTGCATGATTTACCCCTCCAGCTTTTTTATTCGCTATTATTGAATAGGAGATCCAGTTGAGGTGTGCTGTACCACCCATTCACGGGTTGTTTCAGCAACATTTTGCCAATTTGGAATCATCGTTTGATGTTCTTGAATCCAGCTCATGCAAAATTGCGGATCAATGCTATGCTGTTCACATTCTGCTAAAAATGACTGAACTGTTGATTCATTACAGTTCTCCCATGTCCCACACGTTTTCTGCCATATCTGTTCCATTTTCCCTTGGACAGAACTATCGATTGATGTACGATAACCATTTTGATCAGTCATGTGAATACCTCCTGATTTCATGATGCATTCATAAAAGTACATCTTCATTTTGTCCCAATTTATTAAAAAACATGTGGTTAAAATAGGAAACACAAAATGAGATTGCAATCGATATAAAACAAGAATATTTGGAGCTTGTTAGAGCATATTACTTACAAACAAGCTGCTTTGTAAATCACTTTCAGATTTTTCATCACTGCTTCTTATCCACTTATCAAAAAGTTGGGCCAATCCTCCAAATCCCAAAGTCATGCTGCTTAAGAATTTCAGATTTTGTTAACTTACCAGAGCTTACTAAACCGATTTCATTAAAAATCCTTTTTCCAACTTCCTCAACAGTTTCTTTACCTTCGATAATGGTCCCCGCGTTTAAGTCCATATTTTCCTCCATTCTTTCAAACATTGGTGTATTTGTAGAGATTTTAATTACTGGAACAATTGGAGAACCGGTCGGGGTACCTCTGCCACTTGTAAACAATACAACCTGTGCACCACCGGCAATCATACCCGTTAGCTGCTCGATATCATGGCCTGGCGTATCCATCCAGACAAGCCCCTTCTCTGTTGGCTCCTCTGCATAATCAATTATTTCCTTTAAGATACTTTTACCAGCTTTATTTGCTGCACCAAGGGACTTTTCTTCTAATGAACTAAGCCCCCCTGCAATATTTCCCGGACTTGGGTTGCCTGTTCGAATATCTACTCCCATAAGAATGGAGCGATTTTCCATCGCATTTATGATTTCATATACTCGTTTTGCCACCTTGTCATTAGCCGCACGGTTAGCAAGTAAATGTTCTGCCCCAATCAATTCTGTTGTTTCGGCAAGAATAGACGTACCGCCTAATTCAACAATCATATCGCTAACAGCACCCACAGCAGGATTTGCAGATAATCCAGAACACGCATCAGAACCTCCGCATTCAGTTCCAATGATAAGTTCACTGAAATCACACCACTCTTTTGCTTGAGCAGAAGCTTCTTGCACAAGCTTAGCAGCGGCCTTTGCACCTTCTGCTATTGTTGATAAAGTTCCTCCATGGTCTTGAATCGATATCGTCACAACTGGTTTCCCTGACTTAGCAATTTCTCCAGCAACACTTCTGGCCTGGTGAGTTTCACAGCCAAGACCTAAAACTACAACCCCATAAACATTTGGATTTTTCCCTAACCCAACATATGTACGAAACGTCTGTTCATAATCCACGCCAACCTGTGCACATCCATGCTGATGGATGAACGTAACTGTACCATGCACTAGCTCTGTTATTCGCTGTGCGGTTTGTGTCGCACACGTTATGGTCGGTAGGATTAATACATGATTGCGCACACCTACTTTACCATCTCGACGTCGATATCCTAAAAACTTACTCTCATTCGTTTGTACCAACTTTGTCACCTCTTCCTCTTGTTCCTTCTAAATTATGAACATGAACATGTTCACCTTTCTGGATATCTCTTGTTGCTCTGCCAATCACTTCCCCATACTTTAAAATATCAGAGCCCTTTTTTATGTTTGTTACCGCGAATTTATGCCCAAAAGCTATTTTACTGTAAAGCGTAATTCTGGCAGTTTGTTCTTTAGAAACATTAACAACCACCTCTGTCCCTGAAGGAATATCTTCAAGAGCTACGGCAACATCATCCATTGGTTTCATCATAATCGTTCGATAACTATCTTTACTCAAAGTCTATCATCTCCCTTTGTTGATCAATGCCCTTCACACAACAAAAAACGAAATATAGCGTTTTAACTAGAATGATATAGTTGGTCCACTTTTGGTTCGGCAGTACTAAAATAATTGAACACCAACTCTTTCGGTTTAATGCAAATACTTTTTTTAAAACGCTTACAAAATTTAAAATTGGTTCAGACCATCAAGCAGCGTGATATAGAAACGGTAAAAACCCATTGACCTTAACTTTACGAGGGCTAAACAATTTTATGGAATGGTGAACGAAACATGTTTATTCAGCAAAGGCTGTCTCAAGGGTCGTATCTTTTCCGACATTGAGACAACCTTAACTTGTTAAGAACCTTTAACAAAAACTGTTTTTATGGAAGTGAAGAATTCAATTGCAGCCTGGCCTTGTTCACGGGAATGCGAACTTGATTGTTTCATCCCACCAAATGGCGCTTGCAATTCGACACCTGCACTTTCTGCATTAATTCTAACAAGTCCGGCATCCATACCTTCAATAAAATGAAGCATTTTTTGAATATTAGTTGTAAAGATCGAGGCGCTTAAACCGAACTTAACATCGTTAGCGACATTTAATGCCTCTTCCATTGATTCCACCTTAATCAATGCAAGAACAGGTCCAAATATTTCTTCTTGGGCAATTGTCATCTGATTATCAACTTCATCAAAAACTGTTGGTTCAACATAGAATCCATTTGCACAATCCTTATCTAAATAGCGGTTCCCGCCAAGAAGCAGTTTTGCTCCTTCTTCCTTCCCTTTTTCGATATAAGATAAGACAGTGTTAAGTTGGTTTTCACTTGCGCATGGTCCCATCCATACGCCTTCCTCTAAACCATTGCCAACCTTTATTTCTTTGACTTTCGCTACAAGCTTCTCTTTAAACACGTCATAAACATCACGATGAATAATAACACGACTTGTAGCGGTGCATTTCTGTCCAGTTGAACGGAGACCTCCACTAATGGTACCCTCTACTGCTAAATCTAAATCCGCATCCTCTGCAACGATTACGGGGTTTTTACCACCCATCTCAAGTTGGTATTTAGCCCCGCGTGCTAAGGCTCCCTGTCCAACCAGCTTACCAACTGCGTCCGATCCAGTAAAGGTGATACCATTGATCCCTTGATGCTCTACAAGCCCTTGGCCGATCACCGTACCTGAACCTGTCACCATGTTGACGACTCCAGCAGGCAGTTGTGCTTCTTCAAAGCATTCAATCACTTTTGCTGCGGTTACAGCTGCTTCCTGTGCAGGCTTTAATACAACTGTATTGCCATAAATCAGTGCAGGTGCCATTTTCCAAATAGGAATAGCAACAGGGAAATTCCAAGGTGTGATTACTCCAACCACACCAAGCGGCGTTCGAGAAGTAAACATAAGGGCTCCTGCATCTGAGGAGGGAATCACTTCGCCAACCTTTCTCATCCCTTCTCCTGCATAATATCGCAAAATCGCGACGCCACGAGCGGTTTCTCCTTTAGCCTCTGGAAGTGTTTTTCCCATTTCACGAGTCATTGTTTTTGCAATTTCATCGATCCGTGATTCAAGAATATCTGCTACTTTAAATAAGTAATTTCCTCGCTCAGCACCAGACAGTTTTCTCCATCTTTTTTGTGCTTCTGTTGCGGCCTCAACTGCTTCATTTAAATCCTCTTGTGTTGATTTTTGCACATATCCCACAACCTCATTGTAATCTGCCGGATTTATGCTTGCGTCAACTTCTGAATTGGAGGCTTTCACCCATTCACCATTCACAAAATTAAAATATGTTTTTACTTCCGTTTTCGTTGCCACTTCTCCATTCCTCCTCTATTTATTTGGCTGTCTCATTTCAACAGCAAGAACTTTTTGTTATGAATTATTTACTACTGCTGAGACTTGACTTTTCACTGGATTACGTAAAACACCGATGCCTGAAATTTCGATTTCAATGTGATCCCCATCCTTTAAAGTGAATTCATTCGGCGGAACTACACACGTACCGGTAAGCAAAACAGTTCCAGGAAAAATGATATTATCTTTCTTTAAAAAGCTAACAAGTTCATCAAATCTACGTTTTAACTGATTCGTGTTGGCCATCCCTTCAAATGCTAATTCTTCATTTCGATAAATCCTACAAGATATTTCAAATTGGTAAGGATCTTCCACACTTTCTGCAAGAAGAATGGCTGGGCCAATTGAACAAGAGTGTGACCACATTTTTGCTTGCGGCAAATAAAGAGGGTTTTCACCTTCTATATCACGGCAGCTCATATCGTTGCCGATTGTATATCCGATGATTTCGCCATCGCTACTAAGGACAAGACCTAATTCAGGTTCTGGTATTTGCCAGTTTGAGTCACTTCTAAGAAAAAGCTCACCTTTTGGACCAATCGTTCGGTCTTTTGTCGATTTAAAAAAGATTTCCGGTCTTTTTGCGTCATAAACTTTATCATAAAAGGTTGTTACATCAAGCTTTCCATTTGTTGCTTCATAATTGCGGGCTTCCTTACTTTTTAAATAAGTCACTCCAGATGCCCAAACCTCTGGTGCTTCGATTGGAACAAGAAGCTGTATATCTTCTAAACGTTCATTTAAAGGCAAGCTATCATCAATTAATTCATTAATTAATTCAACTGCAGTCACTTCTTTCTCTTTTGCATGCTCCGCTAATTCAATCGCATTTTCATAAGGGAGTGAGAAAAGTTTATTTTGGTTCGTTACTGCTGCTAGAATCACCTTTTTTTCCTTTTTAAACCGGATCAATCTCATATTTACCCCTCCGTTTGTTTTATTATATAAAACTAAGTTTTTATTAATGGATATAAGAATTTATGTAAAAATCCTATTTATCCATGCACCCATACCCTAACTTTTTTGACAATTCCTTTGCTTCTCTTTTTAATAGGTCAATATGCATCAAGATTTCTTCCTCATTAAAACGCATAAAAGGACTTGAAATACTGATTGCTGCAATTACTTTTTTAGAATAATCATAGATTGGAACAGCTACGCAATTAACTCCTGGTTCATTTTCTTGTTGATCACGTGAAAAGCCTTTTTCCCGAACCTCTTCTAGCTCCTCTAAAAAGCTTTGTTTGTTGGTGATGGTATGGTCAGTCCGCTTGACAAATTCATAGCCAGCTAGAATTTCCTCAATTTCTCCCATTGATTTAAATGCTATGAGCGCTTTTCCAACCGCACTGCAATGAATGGGAATCCTTCTGCCAATTTTCGAATAAAGTGCACTTGAGGTAGCCCCTTCTACTTTATCAATATAGACCCCTTCTTTCCCGTCAAGAATGACAAGATGAACGGTTTGAAGTGTTTCTTTTGAAAGGGTATCGAGATGGGGCTTCGCAAGGGGACGAAGATCCATACTTTGAATAACAAACTGGCCGCGCTCAAAAAGCTTCATTCCTAAACGGTACTTCCCATTTTCGGGATTTTGTTCAATATAATGGTGAGCCTGTAATGTCTTTAACAGAGAGTGAACAGTACTCTTATGTAGCTTTATTCGTTCACTTATTTCGGTTATTTTTAATTCAGTTTCATATTCATTAAATAAGTCTAATATTGTTAACGCTCGTTCGACAGATTGAATAATAGGCAACGGTATACCCCCTCATAAACATACGTTCCTTCATCAGATGATCTTGTTAACCTTTGCAATATCTATTAAAAGGAGTATACTAGTCAATATTTATCTATTATGTTGACTTGTTCGGCACCCCCTATCATCATGCATTGTTATACAAAGCTTTCATCAATGTGATGATGAAAAACACATTGCTGTTTTACATTATAAAACCTAGTTTATAAATGTCATCTACACTTGCATTATATTTGAAAACACTTACATAAGTCAACCAATTTGTCAGAATGTTCTTTGTATTTATCTAATTATTATCGCCCCTATAAACTCTTTTTATTTAATGAACAAAACAAATTATGAAAGACCGGAATGTATACTTCCGGCCTAAAAATGTTCAAGCATCCTCTAATGCTTTTTTTAAATCCTCAATTAGGTCTTCTGCATCCTCAAGACCTACAGAAATTCGGATTAACCCTTCTGTTATGCCTAGTTTTTTCCGTCGTTCTTCAGGAATGGAAGCATGTGTCATAAAAGCTGGTATTGATATAAGGCTTTCTACTGCTCCAAGGCTTTCGGCCAAAGTAAAAAATTTTATATTCGAGAGTAGTTTATTCGCATTTTCAGCACTGCCCACATCAAATGAAATCATGCCTCCATAGCCTCCAGCTTGTTTTTTTGCGATTTCATGACTTGGATGGGTTTCTATGCCAGGGTAATAAACTTTTGAAATTTTATGGTGATTTACCAAGAAAGCAACGATTTCCTTTGCATTTTTCTCGTGTTCTTCCATCCGAATACCCAGTGTCTTAATTCCACGTGTTAATAACCAGGAATCCTGGGGACCAAGTACGCCTCCTGTTGAGTTTTGAATAAAATGAAGCTTTTCGCCCAGAACTTCATCCTTAACAACAACAATTCCGGCTACGACATCACTATGTCCCCCCAAATACTTTGTTGCACTGTGAAGCACTAGATCTGCTCCTAATGTCAAGGGATTTTGCCAGTAAGGTGTACTAAAAGTGTTATCAACAATTGTTAATAGACCATTGGCTCTTGCAATATTTGCCGCACCTTTAATATCGGTGATTTTTAATAATGGATTAGTAGGCGACTCGAGGAAAATGGCCTTGGTGTTTTCTTTAATGCCTTCCGTTATGTTGTTTAGATCACTTGTATCAACAAACGTTGCCTCAAGGCCAAATCGGTTCAGCACTTTCGTCATCAGCCGGTATGAACCGCCATAAACATCATCAGTAAGTAAAATATGGTCTCCATGGTTAAACAACATCATGACTGCCGTCATCGCAGCCATACCAGAGCTAAAGGCAAGTCCTCGTTTCCCTCCTTCCAATTCTTTCATCAGCTCTTCTAAAGCATGCCGAGTAGGATTACCCGTCCTAGAATATTCATACCCACGATGATCTCCAGGCCCATCTTGCTTAAAAGTACTAACTTGATAGATAGGTGTGGACACTGCGCCTGTCTGTTTATCTCCAACAATGCCTGCATGAATCAGTTTTGTCTTTTTCTTCATACTACTGTCCTCCCTGGTAAATCGCTTTGCTTACATATCTCTCACTTGAATCTGGAAAGATCACGACTATATTGGTATCCATTTCTGCTTCTTCTGCTTCTTTTATTGCTGCACAAAATGCAGCACCTGATGAGCTCCCAACAAGCAAACCCTCTTTGACCGCTAATTGTCTAACCATTGAGAAAGCGGCATCGTCATCAATGGTATGGACAGAATCGAAATAGTTTTTATCCATATAAGATGGGAGAAATTCCATCCCGATACCCTCTGTTTTGTGGGGTCCAGATGGGCCGCCATTTAAGATGGAACCATTTGGTTCAACAATTACAGTTTTTATCCTCTGATTTTTTTCTTTTAAATACCTCGCTGTTCCCATAAATGTCCCTCCCGTACCTGCTCCAGCTACAAAAATATCAATCTTTCCATTTAGCTGCTGCCAGATTTCAGGAGCCAAGGTCTTATAGTAAGCAGCCGGGTTCGAAGGATTTTCAAATTGTTGAGCAAAGTAAACATCAGGAATTTCTTTTCCTACTTCTTTCGCCTTTTCAATTGCTCCTTCCATACCGAGCTCTGTAGGGGTATGGATAATGGTTGCGCCAAGTGCTCTCATTAATTCTTGTTTTTCAAAACTAAATTTTTGCGGAACACAGAAAATCACCTTTATTCCTTTGTTTATCGCTGCTATCGCTAAACCGATTCCAGTATTCCCGGCAGTAGCCTCAATAATGGTCCCGCCTTCTTTGAGTGCCCCGCTTTTTAATGCTTCCTGAAGCAGCTCTTGTCCCAGCCGATCCTTAATACTTCCGCCGGGATTAAAAAATTCTAATTTAGCAAAGATACGCACTCCTTTAGGAATTGGAAACTGTGTTATTTCAAGCATCGGGGTCTGACCAACTAATTCATGAATGCTGTGCACCACCTTCATGGAGTTCACCTCTTTTTAAAGATTTTTATTCCTCCTGAGGGATCATTCCTACTCACTTTCCCTATACTTTTAAAGCTTCTATAATCCAGACAAACCGATTACATCTATGGAATGAAACTTGAAAATCATTTATTTCAAGTATCTGTTGCAAGAAGGGAATGGTCGTATAATATTCCCTTTGTAAATCCTCAGCAAGTGTAAAAAATTTTTCTGTTTTCGCTTCTTTTATCGCTTTTTTATGATCGTCATTTGTTGTGAAAATCGTATCTGCAAATACCAATTTCCCTCCCGACTTTAACAGTCTGCCAAATGTATCAATTGCTTTGGTTTTTTCTTCATTTGTTAAATGATGGAATGCATACGTACTTACAATTGAATCAACATATTCAGGCTTTGGAAAATTCAAAAAATCACCATCAACTATTTTTACCTTCCCATTTAACTTTTCATTAGCAATTTTTCTCATAGCTTGTGATGGTTCGATCGCTGTAACCTCGTAACCTAATGTGAGTAACTTTTTTGTCAGATTTCCTGTTCCTGAACCAAACTCTAAAACATGACCATGCGAAAGTTCTGCAACTCTTTCTAGAATGTGATCGTAATTTTTAAATACTTCCCGATATTCAATCTCATTTCCTGTGACAGTATGATCATAAGTTGTTGACCATTCATCAAAAAGTTCGATAAATTCTCTTCCCATATTTATCACCTATTCAGCAAATATTAATTATTCATATAGGTATAGTATGTTTTAGTGGTTTAAACGGTTCTTCTTTTAGATAATAAGGATTTTTTCAATCTGATTTGCTTACTTTATAATTGAAAGAGGGATTTTTGACAAAAAAAGAAAGGGTTTATGTAAGAAAAAATATTATATGAGGAACAAGACTAACTCGAGTTAGCTATTTTGAGTTAGTCTTATGAAGGAAATATACACATGAAGTGCCATACTATAATTAGCTACCATTTATGTGTCTTAGTTTCTCGGTGTTTTTCTTTAAGGCAAATCGATATTTTTCGCCTTTCTCAATTTGAGTTACCTGGGAATCATGTACAGTGATTTGCACAGTACCATATTCAATGCTTTCCAATAACGAAATGATTTTATTAATAATTTCTTGGTCAATCTTATTTTTTGTAGACAATGATGATCTCCCCTTCCAATAAATGTTTTCTGTAAAATAGTGATTTTAAAGCATTGTATATTCGAGTGCATTTGAAATGTTATCTTTAACTAAAGATGAAAAAGGTTTTATCAATACAAGTGTTTTATATGAATTTTAATATACTATTCCGTTGGTGTAGGCCAAATTCTAACAACCAGCAAGACATACCCGCCTGCCTTTGAACCTTCTCATTTTTTCCCCATTTTAACTATTGAGTGAACCAGTCGACATGCCCTTTTATTAGTTTGAACTAAGATCAAATTTTAAGAATCATTGAATAAATGATTAAAAGATCAGTTTTCAAAGAAAAACCCTATAATACCAAGCAATTCGATGGGATATATTGGTTTTCACTAATCATATTATGTATTTATGGTTAAATCAACCACAAAAAATTTTTTCATTTTTTGAACAACATTTATTAGTACCGTACATATTACTTGACTAAGAGAGGTTATCTCAACACCTGAGGATAAATCCATCTGAGACAGCCTCTTTATTATAGGGCTTCAATTTTTTTTAAGTTCCTTTTCCCCAATAACTTGGACATATATATTATGGAGCTTGTTCATATTCGCTTTTGCAGTTTAAGGAATTGTTTGCAAATTAATTGACATAGAACTTTTCATAACTGTCTATAAATCAAATATTTTTTAAAACTAGTATGTGTTTCTTACATATAGGGGTTTCCTTCATCCCAAGATTTCTCATTTGCATGATTTGATTCAGATGGACTTGGAACCATATAGCAGCAGTTTATTAAACTATTAAATTGCAATAATATTAACTTTTCTCATCAATTTAGTCGGATTTTAACGGTCGTTTATTCATCTAAGAACATACCTTCTACCCTTGAAAGTAATTAATCAAGATCTTTCACAATGTAATCTGAATAATGGCCAAGAAAACAAAAATGATAAAATCTCAAGCACTACAATTAAATTATTGGCCTCGCATTAGGCATTCCCTATGAAACCTTGCTGCAACTAGCCTTTAAGTATGAACCTCTTTTTATTTTTTTCATTAAACTCTGCCAATTTTTCAAAAGTAGGCTAAAGTCATTTTTAAATCAAAGATGTCATTTATTAGAAATAATATCTGCATATCCGTTTTCTTTATAACGGAAATAGACGGATGTGAACTCCTTTAGTTTCATTGTCAGTCCGCCATGGCCAAATCTAATAAATTTTTGGGTGTCTAATTCAGCACTGTTTTCTTTTACAAATCCCAAAAATGCTAAAATGTAAATTCTTCTATAAACAACATGAATAATGCCGTATTCATAAAACCAGTTATCAATTGTGTTGTATACTCCTTTATTTATATGAAATTGCTGTTTGCATCTGTTATAAAAGGTTAAATCAGGCAAATTCAAATACTCATTTTCTAGCAAGCTTTTTTTCCTTCTGTGCTGAGGTATATCAAATATGCTAAAATGATTTTTAGCCATATGAAATGATCCTCCTTTGCGGATTTATGTAGTTAGTTAAAGTGGCGGTTGCTGCGGTTAAATGGTCTTTTCCTTTGTCCTTTCGTAAATGGCATACTTACCCATCTCAGTACACAATGAGAGAAAGAACACAGCTTTATTTAATGATTTTAACCAAGGTCTTTTGTTATCAATTTGGCTTTTTCCTTTTTATTTCATTGTGGTATTCTGTTTCAATTTCAGATAATGTTAATTCATAAAGATGGTGTTCTTCCTTTTTATAAATTCCTAAGGCTAATAGCTTTTGAATTAATTTTTCTTTTCTGCGAAAAACTGCTTCACGCAACTGGCTCATTGATTGTACCTCCCCTTAATAATCATGACTCTAAAATAAAAGAGACTTACAGTACATTTAACCTCGTTATCCAGTTGATTTCATTTCATGTATTATATAGAAAAACAGTTAACCTATCGTTATAAAACAACCTCATATTTTTTAATTGTATTGATAAATGAATCAAGACCTTTGTTTAATCTTTGAAGAGCTTCTTCATGAAGTGAGAATTGATTTTTATCAACACGTTCTATTTGATGATCAATTGTATATACACCATTTACAATGTGGTTAGCTCCTAATGTGGATAGGATGGGATTTAATGCATACTCAATTGTCAAGAGATGACCAAACGATCCTCCTAAAACTAGAGGGAGTACAATTTTATTTTCTAAGCCCTTCTGAGGAAGTAAATCAAGATAGGTTTTTAATATCCCTGAATACGATGCCTTATATACTGGTGTTAATATAATAACTCCTTCCGAATTTTCTACTTTCTTATTAGCATGAATTATTGCGTCACTATCAAACTTAGCCGTAATTAAATCTACTGCCGGCAAGGTATGCACCTTAATAATGTCAAATGAAATCTTTTCTTTTTCTAGTGCAGTAATTGCAAAATTCAATATTCCGTTTAAACGTGAATAATCATTTGGGGAACCTGTGATGATGGATACTTTTGCCAATTAAATCCTCTCCTCTATACATTTTAAGTATTTTTTTATTTATCACAATCTAATATTTTTTATCTAATCACTTCTTTAGCAACAAATATAAAGTGATATTGGTTAATTGATTCCTTGTTATCTTTCATTCCTTCTAATGTCACTGTAAGGGTGAACCGCACTCTTTTAGAACACTTCGATTATTCGGTATCAGCTAAAAAACGACCTGAAGCAATATTCTTTTTCAGATTAATTTCAATAGAAAAGCTGCTCATCTGCCTGCTGCCGAAGCATAATGGCTTTGCTTCACTTACGAATCTATAAACAACACCCTTTCCCCAGTATTTGCATTTGTAAAAAGACTCCCATTTTACGTAATAGGATTCACATAATCTGAGAGCCTCTAGCTTTCTAGTCGGCTTAGGAATCTAATTCAATTTTTTGATCTTTTTTACCGTTTCCTATTTTTAATAACACATATATAATACCTGTAATCCAGAGAATCGTTATTCCTATATAAACTGCAGGATAAACGGCAGGATCTTCAATCCATGTCTGTAGGATTGTTCTCGCATTTACTAAAATGATAAATCCGCCAACAAGGACACCCATTAATTGAGCATGTATTTTTTGTACGAGCCATGCTGCAATCGGAGCTGCAATAACTCCACCAACCATTAAGGCACCGACCCATAACCAATTTACTTCTTCCCAACCTAAAGAAATCAAAAAGCCTATAGTTGCAGAAACCGCTATAGCAAATTCACTTGTATCAACCGTACCAACGACTTTCCTAGGGCTCATTCCTTTTTGTGATAACAAGACAGGGGTGGCAATGGGGCCCCAGCCTCCGCCTCCTGTTGCATCGGCAAAACCTGCAATTAATCCTAATGGAATTGATTTTTTTCGTGTTAAAGTTGATCCTTCTTTTACTTCATTTGGACGAAACTTAAATAGAAATCTTATAAGTACATAAACACCTAATAATAGCAGAAAAATAGAAATATAAGGTTTTGCCAAATCCCCTGGTAAATTACTTAAAAAGGTAGCCCCCAAAAAGGCTCCGATTGATCCAGGAATGATGAGTCGATAGACCGTTTGTTTGTCAACATTTCCAAATTTAATATGCGACGCCCCAGAAGCGGCAGTTGTCACAACTTCTGCAAAATGAACAGAAGCAGAGGCTACTGCAGGTGCAATACCGAATGCCAGCAATAGCGAAGATGATGTGACGCCGTAGGCCATTCCTAAAGCACCATCAATAAATTGTGCAAGTAAACCGATTAAAGCAAAGATGATTAACTTTTTCATTTTTATACACCTCATTGTGTTGTTATCTGCTAGTAAATGAAATAAAAAAGGCCTAACCCTTTTGCAGAAAAAGAGTTAGGCCTTCGGTCTTCCGATCGGCTTCTTATTTCGTTACTAATTAATCAGATTATATATCCCATTAATCCTACCTGTCAACTCAATTTTAAAATAAATTCGAAGTTAATCTAAATTTACTTGCTCTATGTTCATTTTTTGTCACTACTGTTATGTATCAATTATTAATCAAGGACTCTTACCTTCACCGTTTTTCTTCCCCATTGGAGGGCAGTGTTTTCCGTCGGGAAAAAGACATCTATTTCATTACCTGTAATACCTCCGCCAATATCAGCTGCAATAGCAGTTCCATAACCTTCCACTTCAACAGTTGATCCTAAAGGTATAACATTTGGATCGACAGCAATTACCTTACCGTCTGGATATTTCTTTAAATCGACTCCCATCCTTGTTACTCCAGAGCAGCCATCACAGTATGCAGTATAGGCAGTACTTGTAACAGATAGTTCTTTAACAGGCTGATCGGCAGCAGATGCTTTTTGATTTAATTTACTAAATGTTTGCGGACCTGCTATGCCATCATCTGTTATGCCCGCTTTACGTTGAAATTGGGCAACAGCATTTTTTGTTCCATCCCCATAAATCCCATCAATAACTCCAGTATAAGAACTCCATACTTTTAGAAGCTGTTGAAGCTGAATTACCGGCTTCCCCATATCTCCTTTTCGGAGTACTTTTATTTTACCGATTGTTTGCGGACCAGCAATTCCATCTACTTGAATACTTTTTTCTGATTGAAATTCTCTTACAGCATCCTCTGTTATTTCACCATAATAACCTGTAGCAGTATGATAAGGAAATTCTCCTTTTGCTAATAAATACTCCTGCAATTCTTTTACATCACTATGTGCCATTCCCTTTGATAAGGTTCTGTCTCCCAAAGCTGCTTCACCTTTTTCGGGAAAAAACAATCCGAAACTCGTAAATGCAAGCAGCGTAAATCCCCATTTCTTTTTCATTCCAACCTAACCTCCTCGTTTCTTTCAATAAAATATACGGTGGAGTGGAAGAATTTTTAAGGTAAACAATAAATTTCACGAATTAAGACCTAAATAATATGAAATAAATGTCAAATTATGGTCAAGTTTTAGTGGGGAATAATGACAATTTTACCCAAAAACCAACATGATTTGGTGATCATTACAACATTAAATTCTCAAAAATGAGTTAATTCAACAACTTAACAAAAAAAGAAAAACTCTAAGAAAAGAGTCTTTCATTTTTGTCAGTTTCCGCAGAAGCACATAATTACATTAAGGTGGAGTTAGAAATCTAAGTGCTAACTAAAAAATTTTTAAAACATTTCATTCATTTCCCAAGATTCAACTGTTAAATAAGCGGTATGGGGATCCATTCCTTTTCCAATTAAATAGGTCATTGCTGCAACTTCCTGTAATGCATGTGGATATGATGTAGCTTTCGCTTCTTTTAATCCATATTTTACAAAAGGGTCAATGATATATAATACTTGTTGTTTTAAATGAGGGTACAGAGGTTTTTTGGTAAATTGCTCTGCCCATAATTCGGATTGAGGGAATTGCGGAAACTGGCTAGCATGCTGTTGTTGATAAGAAGACATGTGATATGGATATAAATGGCTCATTTTTTACTCCCCTTTCTTGATTATTTAGTCCATTCAAAAATATACTATGTTTTACAAATGTCCCAGGGGATAGGCATTTGCCTTGATCTTTAAAATTTGAACAGAGAAAGGGACTATCCCTCTTTGGATAGCCCCTTTATAATTCGTTTATTGGATTTTATTGTTCTTATTTACCATATTAGGAAAAACCTCTTCTCCAAATTCATTAGCAAAATTCATTTGATTTTGTATGGGTATCCTAGTATTATTTCGAAGGTTATTAAAGCCTTCTTGAATTTTTTGTCCCCAATTTGTATTTCGGCTTCCAATCACTCCAAGAGCTGTTAATCCAAGTAATGACCATACAAGCAATCTGCCATTATTTGTTCGCTTATTGCCAAATAGTTTCAATAATTGAACATTTCTTCTTCCTCCTAAAAATGAAAAAAGAGTGATTAAATTGTTCATTATGATTACCCCCTATTTCTATTTTGTAACATTTATATTCTGTATTTAATTAAAAGAAAATAATGTTGGTAATTTCTTATCATTTGTTTTTTGTATAAGATATAACAGGTGTGATTTTTTCCTAGGATCAGTAAAAAACTTGCCTGTTAGTTGTCGCTAAAGGTACTCATCTTAAGCGGGTGGTAAGGAGAGAAAATCAGCCGTTCCATTCAATGAGTGGCAAATTAACAATTGCTTTACAATTGCTTTATTAATGATAAAACCCAATCTTTTAAATCAACGATACGGGGATTTTTCGGCTTTACATCAGTACCTGTAACAATCATCGGAACAAGTGAATCTTGCTCATGCAATCCTCCGTGGCTAGCCCCTCCTACATGAGTTGGTGATGATTCTGCCAAAAATTCATATCCCGGCTTTGCATTAACAACAAGATAATCCCCTTCATGCGAATAAAATGTTGTATAAAGTCTTGCCAAGGCATCTGGATATGTTCCGTACTTAATATTTTTTTCCTTAATTGATAGGTCTAATATTTCTAGATCTCCTTCTATTGACCATTTTTGCCCATACTCATCTATAAAATTTCCTTCAGGACGAAAGATAATCTGTCCAGCTTGAATGCCAGAAATGACATAGATGCTATTACCTTTTTTCCAAGCGATAACATCGATCCTTTCATCATTTTGTAATGTCTTTGCAAGTTTTTCTAGAGATACACGATTAGAATCCAGTGTATAAATAAAAGTCATTCTTTCATTTGCACAAAGTATAACCTCATCTGATGAAGTAATTCTATCCCTTAATTTTGGTATTCGATATGTTTGTAGTAGTTTTCTTAAATCAATTAATGCTTTCTTACGGTCATTTTCAATCCATGCTTGACCATTATCCCCTAAAATAATCCAAATATTATTCGTTAATGCATCTTTCCAAGTAGGATATGTATTGAGTATGTCTTGAAGTTGCTTGTCAACTTTTTCAATTCCTTTACTATTCATCCTCCCTTTTTTATGTATACGCTGATCTAAATCTGGAAAGTATGCAATTGTAAATGCAGGGTGCATATCCTGTTGGATAAGATATTGCAATTCCTTTGCAGAAAATTTGTCATTAAACCCATATTTCTGCCAAAAAAAAGAGTGACTTTTCGATGGAGATAATTTAGCCATAGCCCCGTATGAAAACAAATAGGGAGCGTAAGCGAAAATTTTTCTTCTCATTCCTGTAAACATTGACATAAGAAAAGGAAATGTAATTTGTACAGGTTCGTTTCCCCTATACATTAAAGTATTGATCGACGCAGTCTGTAAATCTTGATCCTTTAAGATTTCATGAATCGTTTTATGCTTTTTGCTTAAATGGTTATGATTTAAATTGTAAAAAATATCTTCCATAGATTGTTTCAAGCCTAGTTTAAAGAGTTCTCTAACATTACCTCCATAATTAATAATTCTATTTTCATTTTTATTAAACCACACTAAACCAGGTACTTTATGTTGATCACTGTAGACACCCGTAAGCAATGAGCTGTCTACATTAACAGACATGGTTGGAAATGGGCTGACAAGGTTCGGGATTTTATAGCCATTTTCAATAAAAAATTGAAGTGCAGGTGCTTTTCCATTCTTTAACGCTTCTTGTAAAGTCACATCCATTAATGTATCAACTATTATCATAATGATTTTTTTCTTTTCTGGTGAAGTTAAAGTCATCGATATCTCGTCCTTTCAAATGATACATAAAAGATAATAGGAAAATTTCTCAATTATAATTACTAAAGAAAAATGACAAATTATTATTGAAAAGAGGAGGTAAGAAATATGCGCAGCTATTTACTTACATTTTGGAATATACTTGATCCTTTATATTTCCTATTAACAAGATTAAATTACATTGATCGTCATTCAAATATTTTCCGTGTACGAATAACCAAATATAAAGGAAAAGCTGTGGTCTTAAGTGATGGAACCATGATAAATAAAAATGATACATTGCTAAAAATTCATTTACACAATGTTAAACTTTTAAACGAGTTGAAAAACGTAAAATGTTCTGTAAGAAGAGGAAGAATCATTTTTCAGAAAGTACATATGTCGATGCCTCTTATTGCAGAATATATCCATAACCATAAAGACAGAAATGATATTAAAGGAGTCATCGGCATAACTATGCTGTATAAAGGGGCAGATAAACTTGGTTTTGAAACTGTTCGGCCAAACAGCTCACTTTACATTTTTTATAAATGGTTAACTCAAGCCCCTCTTTTTTTATTATCTGCAGAACGAGCAAATATCTTTAAAATACCTGATCCTTATTATTTATTTATGTCAAAGGAAAAACTCGAACAGACTTATAATAAAAAAAGGAATACAAATTGAATATTTATTAATTTTTCATTGGAATTAGTTAAACTTTCTCTTATTTTCACTTTAACCAGGTTTGTATTAACTAGAATGCTTCTAGCTAAATTCTATTCCTAGAAGCTTTCAGTATATTTTGGTTTTTCAACCTTCTTGGAAATTCCTTCAAAATTAGGTTATATAAAATCGAGTAAATTATACGTTATTTTTAGCATACCAAGCATAAAAGGAGATCGTTTTATGGAAATTAATGTTTTGACCTTTAATATTCATCATGGGGTGGGGATTGATAAACAAGCAGATCTATCGAGAATTGTTCAAGTAATTGAAAAAAGTCAAGCAGATATTATTGGCCTTAATGAGGTTGATAAACATTTTTCTAAGAGAAGTCTTTTTGAAGATCAGACTAAGTGGCTTGCAAAGCAATTAAATACTGAGTACTTTTTTAGTCCCTCTCTCTCATTTAAATCTAAAAACACCAATAAAGTGCGACAATATGGGAATGCTCTTCTGTCCCGATTTCCTATCCTTTCAAAAAAAAGCCATTCATTTAACTATATACCAGGACTAATTGAAGGAAGGTCATTGCTTGATGCCACTATTCAGATAGATAAAAAATTATATCAAATAATGGTCACTCACTTAAGCCTTAATCCCTTCCTTCATAGAAAGCAAATTAATTTTATCATAAACCAATTTCATAAATATCCCCATCCTATTATTATGATGGGTGATTGGAATATGAAGCCAGGAACAAGAGGTTGGAGAAAATTAACTGATAAAGTTATAGATTCTTGGCATGTTTCAGGAATGGGACAAGGTTACACATATCCAGCGTCTCTTCCAAAGATGAGATTGGATTACATATTTGTCAGTCCTGAGCTACAAGTTGTAAAATCAGAGGTCATAACACATTCACTTAACGCTTCAGATCATTTGCCTTTAAAAGCAACAATATCTTGGCATTGATACCTTTTTTCTTTAAATATAGTTCTTCTAATTCTTAAGATATGGTGTTAATTTGTTTAATACTTCATCTACTTTCATAGCATTTTTATGATACATTTGCTTTGTTTCCTTAGAATCTGTAGCCAAAGAGAATAACTCCAAATCCGCTTGACATTTCTTTATCATTGCTAACAGCAATGGTTTTTCTTGAGGTGTGGGTACTTTTAGTTTGTCATCAAATAAGTCGACTGTTAACTGGCCATAAGTGTCAACCTGAGCTAAATAGACATTTTCAATGCTTACATTCAACTTGTCCAACTCTGTTTCAAGCCAACGTCTGTTTCTCCCTGCATTTGCAAGCGGTTCGTCTAACACTTCACCGTCCATTATAACCGTTTGAGGTTCTTTTTCAGCAATAGCACTTAACCCAAGATCTTTAGCTGTAACAGGTCGATTTTCTTTTTTTAAAAGAACACTTAAATCACCAGTTGGTTCTAATACAGCAAATTCAACGTCTGCAACTTGGAATACATTTTTTCTCCGGAGAAGTTCAAGTAATTCATCAGCTGTATATCTTTCTTTCTTTAAATTATCTTCCATCACTTTACCATCTTTAATAAAGATTGTTCCTTTTCCTTCAACGTAGTCTCGGAATCTTTTGCTTTTTAGAGAAAGTATCCCTACTATGAACGGAACAGAACCAAAAATGAAAATAGAAACTACACCATTCCACATATTCCCGTCAAGTCCCATAATAACTTCCCCAGCAATGCTTCCGATAGTAATACCAGTCACATATTCAAAAAATGATAATTCAGTTAACTGCTTTTTCCCCAAAATTTTCGTAATTAAAAACAAAACGGCTAAAAAGAGAAAAGATCTTAAGATCACTTCCATCCATTCAGGCATCGATTATCACCTCTTGCAAGATTAAAATCCTTTATACTGATATTCTTCTCGTTCCAATTGTCCAACACGCATTTTTACATCCTCTTTCACTTCCTCCATTTTCATCATCATTTCATGAAAAACTCTTTTTGCCTCTTCATCTTGCGAGGTAATAGCAAGACTTGATAAGCTTGCCTCAATGCTTTTCAAAGTCGATAAACATTGTTTTACTTGTGAACCAACGGTCACAAAAACACCCCCCTTGCATTATCCTTTAGGTTTAAAGATTAAGGCTCCAATCAAGCCAAAAATAATCGCTGCTGAAATGCCTGAGCTAGTTACTTCAAACATCCCCGTAATAACCCCTACAAGTCCATGTTGCTCAGCCTCCTGCATGGCCCCATGCACTAAAGAATTCCCAAAGCTAGTAATTGGAATCGTTGCACCTGCTCCAGCAAATGCGATCAATGGTTCATATAAATTAAAACCGTCTAAAATTGCTCCAACTACTACTAACGTACTTAATGTATGTGCAGGAGTAAGTTTAAAAACATCAAACATGATTTGACCTATCATACAAATTAATCCGCCTATGATAAATGCCCAGAAAAAAATCATACTCATAAGCCTCCAAACTCAATCGAAACTGCATGTGCAATGCAAGGAATTGTTTCTTTTTGTTGAAATGTTAGAGGCGATAATAATGCACCAGTTGCAACAACGAGTAACCTATTAAATTCGCCCTTTTTCATCCGATTAAGTAAATGGCCGTATACGACAGTTGCAGAACATCCTGCACCACTGGCACCTGACAGAACCGGTTGTCCTTCACGGTAAATCATCAGTCCGCAATCCTGAAATTGTTCTTCTTTAATTGACAACCCATGCTTATTTAAAAGGTCGAGGGCAACTTCACGACCAATGTGTCCAAGGTCACCTGTTACAATTAAATCATAATACGACAAATCTACTCCTCTTTCTTTTAGGTGAATTTCAATCGTATCCACAGCCGCGGGTGCCATTGCACCGCCCATATTAAAAGGATCGGTTAATCCCATATCAATGACGCGGCCAATCGTAGCAGAGGTAACTCTTGGACCTTCCCCCTCATTCTTTAAAATGGCAACACCAGCACCTGTAACAGTCCATTGGGATGTCGGCGGTTTTTGCCCTCCATATTCCGTAGGGTATCGAAATTGCTTTTCTGTAGCAGCATTGTGACTTGAAGCGCCTGTCATCAGGCATGTTGCGCCTCCATAATTTACAATAAATGCTCCCAGTGCCAACCCTTCCATAGAAGTTGAACAAGCACCAAATAAACCTAAATAAGGGACTCCAAATGTTTTTATCGCAAAACTAGTAGGAGTAATTTGATTGATCAAATCCCCCCCAAGGAAAAATTGAACAGCTTCTTGTTGAACCTCTGCTTTTTCCATTGCCTTTTGGCAAGCTTCCTCAATTAAGACTTTTTGAGCCTTTTCAAATGAGTCTTGCCTTAACCAAATATCATCATGTAACAAATCAAAGTCTTCCGGAATTTTCCCTCGTGCTTCAAATGGTCCGCCTACTGTTCCAGTTGAAATAATAACAGGACCATTTTTAAACAACCATGTGCTATGTCCACTTAACATTACAAACCACCCAACCCAATTAAAATTGTTTTAATGGTTGCAATCACAAAAGCCGAAAACACACCAAACATAATAACTGATCCTGCTAATTTAAACATATTTCCTCCAACACCAAGGACATACCCTTCCGTTCGATGTTCAATTGCTGCTGAAATTACTGCGTTTCCAAACCCGGTAACCGGAACCGCTGAACCAGCACCACCAAATTGAGCAAGCCGATCATATACACCAAAGCCTGTTAAGAGCATTGAGAGAAAAATCATAACTGCAACCGTAGGATTTCCGGCAGTTTGTTCAGTGAAGTCGAAATTATAGATAAAAAAAGTTTGTATCGCTTGTCCAACTAAGCATATAACCCCGCCAACAAAAAATGCTTTTATACAATTTCTTATAATTGGACGTTTCACTTCGCGTTCTTCCTGAAATGACTGGTATTCCTGCTGGACAGGAGTTAAGTTTTTCTTTTTGTTATTTGACATTCATTCACCTTCTTTATGTAAGTTCCTCTGAAAGACTTTTGATTCTATTTAGCTCTTTTTTAAGTTTTTTTTTGCTGATGTTTGTTTTGTTGACTTGCTTTTCTAACTCACTGAGTTCGAGCAATATTTTTTTGTCAGTTGATAGGGTCACATGATGATTTGGGAAATGATCTTCGGCTAATTTTTTCAGTTTTTTCTCAATTTCTTTAATACGAAATCGATCCATCTGTTTAATTTGAGCAGCTATAAATAGCTCTTTGTCAGAATTGATTACTTTGACATCGCTAACCTCTTTTTGCTTCATTAATAATTGTATAACTTGATTCGACACACTCATATTCTTAGATTCACTAGTAACTTTTCTTATGTTTTGTTCATTCTTTTCATTGTCAATAGCAGCACCATTACATCCGGATCCTACAATGATTAACACTAATAAAATTTGTGTAATTATTGTTCTGCCATGTTTCATTTGAAACACCTCATTCTTTATTTGAAAAAAGGTTGGTTTAAAACCAACCCTTTGATCAAGCATTTACTGTTTATATTGTGGTTCTTCTTGTTCGATTTCACGAAGGCGAGGCTCGATACTATCAATGACCGACTGTGTTTGCTTTGCTGCATTTTCGTATAAAGTCTTAGCTTGCTTATTATCAGTTCCTAAAGCAAATGTTTCAAAACTAGCTTGTGCGCTTTTTAACCCTGCTAAAGTTGTTTTCACTTGATTTACCACTGTCATGATTTTCTCCTCCTAAAATTTGGTTAAGCACAATAATAGAATGCTTAATTGTTAAATATTTATTCGATTTTTTTCTAATAATTTTTCTGCAAAATGTAAGACGGAAATTCAAAGAAAAATCCTTATTTTCGATGAATTGTATATGTTTTTGCTTAGGTAAAGCTAAATTTAATAATTCTCCATGAATGTTTCAAATAATTAGTTATTATCGATCATGTTTTTTTGTAGTACTTTTATTATTGTTTCAGCTAAAACCTCATTTTCTATTGAGTTTAAATACTTGGCTACCTGTTTTAGGTGCCGATTCATACAGGTTTGAGAAGTTAAGTAAGCAAGGATTTGATCCTCTAACTCTTGATGATCATTTTCCAGCAGAAAAACGAGCTCATTGTTTTTTAAATTGCGCAAATTGATTTCTTCTTGACCTGGTAAGACAGAGTAAATAAATATTGGCAATCGTTTTCTTAATGTTTCACTAATTGTTACTCCTCCAGGTTTCGTTATGATCCCAGAAGCATCGGAATAAAGCGCATTCATTTCATGTTTGCATGTAATATATGGTAATGGAATGATATTATGGTTTTTAATTGATTGTACGAACTGAAACAACTTTTTATTTTTACCACATAAAACTATGTAATGAATCTTTCCTGATGGATTTAGTTTTTTTAACAGCTTTTTTATGTTGCCAGTACCGAGACTTCCGCCGGAAATAAGTAAATTTATCCTTTTATTTTCATTTGCTTTTTGTTGTAAATCATTCTTTAAATAAGAGGGGTGTACAGGAATTCCCGTTACAAGGATTTGATTGTTTTTCACTCCTTGATTACTAAGGAATTGTTTTACTTCTTGAGAAGGAGCAAAATGATAATCAATATGTGACAATCCCCAAAGTTGATTGACAAATAAATCCGTATAAACATTAATAACAGGAACTGTTTGACATGATTGCTGTTTCAGTTTATTTAATAAATATGATGGAAGGGCATGAGTACATATAATTAAATCTGGATTACACTCATTAAGCACCTTTTTCATAGATCGGAGAAATAATAATTCATATAGGAAATATCTTTTTGTTTCATATGTATCGTTGAAAGAAACTTTTCGGTATAACCAGCTGTAGAAAGCAGGACATACCATTATCGCTTTTAGGTACGTACCAGTAATAATCGTTTCTAAAAATCCCAAACTATAAGATAATAGTTCAACTTTTTCAAATTCCCATTCCAAATTACCTTCTTTTAAGGATTCCATAATACTGTCAGCGACCTGATGATGTCCAGAAGACATTCTTAACAAAGGCATAAATAAAATTTTTTGCATACTCTACCCTCAGTTCTGGATTTTTAAGCATAGTTTCTTTATTTTATTAAAAAATATAAGTGATTACGATGTTAACCATTACTTCCCACTATTCTTACCTTAACTCTCCTACTATACTTTTATATAGGAGGGGATACTTTTGATGTTTTTATTACTAGTTATTCTATTAATCGTCATTATTCCTGTTTTATATAAAGCAAATAATAATACAAAAGATATTTCTATAAAAAATATTTCTCTTAATGAAGAAGAGAAATTTCTAAATACACAACTAAAGATTCTTCATTTATCAGACTTACATTTAGAAAATATATCAATATCGCCTGAAGAACTCCATAAGCTCGTTGAAAATGATTCAATCGACTTAATTGCTATTACAGGAGATTTCTTAGATCGTAAACGGAGTATTCCAAAGCTAATTCCTTATTTAGAAGTTTTAAGAAAAATTGAACCTAGGTTTGGAATGTATGCGGTGTTCGGTAATCACGATTACGTCTTAAAAGGAAAGAATTTTGAACGTTTAAAGAAAACGATCGAGGAAAACGGTTGTATAACATTGCAAAATGAGCATCTTACAATCGATGTGGAAGGGAAAAAGCTTAATATTATCGGGATTGATGATTATAGTACGAAAAGAAGCAACCTTCTTAAATCGTATAAAGGGTTACAAAACGGCTATAATTTAGTCTTAACACATGATCCGAATATTGTGTTAGAAATGAAAGATTTTCACTTTGATTACCTCTTGTCAGGACATTTTCATGGGGGTCAAATCCATTGGCCCAAGCCATATCACTTAATCAAAATGGGGAAATTAGTTCGAATGAAAATGGTGAAAGGATTACATTATCACAATGATAAACCATTTTATATAAGTGAAGGTCTCGGACAAACAGGGGTAAATATTCGTATTGGAAGCAGACCTGAAATTACATTCCATAACCTTTCTTAAAGATATTGGATTGTATCAAACTATATGTAAAAACCCCCGCTTAGTTTTGGGGGTTATTTAATGGTTCTTACTAAACCGTGCCAACAGTATTGCACCGATTCGGCCTTTTTTGCAGCATATTGCAGTACCCAGCCAGATATATCCCGAATGCTCCTCTCCTCTTCTTTCAATGGTACAATTCCTCTTCCCATCTCCAGCATAATGAAAATAACAGGCTTTTCATGCATCTTCTCTAATTCGCAAATTTCATCAATTTGTTGGTAAAAGTGCTCCTTTACTTCATCTATAGTTGAATATAAATACAAATCCTTCTTAATCCAATCTTCCCATCCTTCTAATACAAGCATTGAGCTTGAACTAAATTTTATTTTCCAATCAGGCAACAGATCATTATGATACGCACTGTGCCATGATATTTCACCACATTGATCTCTTATTATTTTTCTTTTCCCTGAATAGGCACCTCCGACCACGAGTTGCAAACCCATTTCCCCCTTTGATGTTGAAATGACAAACAATAGGCTGTTCCATGTTTAACTTGTATATCCCAAAACGTCATGATTAACTTCAGGTGTTTCATTAATGCACGAATAACCCCGCCATGTGTTACGATCAAAATCTTGCTATTGGATGCGTTTTGGCGTGATTGTAATTCTGCAAGGAAAAAATTGATTCTGTCATTAAATTGCTGAAACGTTTCTCCATTTGGCGGTGCCTTCTTTTCAAAATCTGTTAACCAGGCCTGATACATGTGATCTCGTTTGAGATCCTCATATGTTAAACCTTCCCATTCACCAAAATGAATTTCCCTTAGCCTGGAATCTAAACAAACTAGTTCATTTGGTAGTAAATACTGAAATGTTTCTATACATCTCTTAAGATCACTGCAATAATAATAATCAAAAGGGATATTCTCAAGTGCTCTTCGCAATGGATATAATGTGTGAAGCTCTTGAGCTAACAATCGTTCATCAGAATGACCCATATATCTTTTTTCAATATTCCATCTCGTTATCCCATGACGAACAAAGTATACATCCATAGAATGAAAAGTCCCCATAATTCCCCTCCTTCGATCGAAGCACCGAGTATATCTCCATTAATTCCCTTAAAGTTTTTCAAAATCCATCTTCTGAAGAAGAAGAAATAGAGTAAATAAGAAAAGCAAATCAACAGCATGTTTGGTGAAAGCAGTGCAAATAATATGACAATTACAGTTCCAACGATAACTTCACGAACGGATAGATGCTGCTTCCAGTAATAAGCTAAACCCTCTTGTTTCATAACTGGTACAAAGTATAGTAAGAAAAGCGGGACTAATCGGCTGCATGCTGCGATCACGCATAGACCAACAAAAAGCTGCATAATTTGCCCATTAATCTGTAAAACGATTCCAAAAATAAAAGCCGTTTTCCATACGAGATGAAAAATGACCGTGAGAACGGCAAAACTTCCAACTTGAGGATCTTTCATTATTTGCAGTTTTTTTTCAATAGGAGCATTTGATCCAATTGCATCAGCTACATCCATTAATCCGTCTAAATGCAGTCCCCCTGTTAAAATCACCCATAGTGTTACAATAAATAGGGAAATCATCCATAAGGGAAATACAAGGTCTGTAATCGTATAGCCCAGTGTTAAAATTCCTCCGATAATGAAACCAATAATACCAAATGATGTAAGTGCTCCTTTTATAAATTGCTTTTCCCATGGACAATTAATTGGAATAGGAATACGGGTTAAAAACTGCAATGCTAAAATAATTCCAAGAACGAATTGCTTCATTCTGATCAGCCTTTCCATTGAATCGGATTGCCTGCGACAACTTGATAAACCGATTCTGCATTTGAAGTAATAAGTTGATGCACTTTTTCTAGATTGTAGATATATTGGTTTACAAACAAATTGTCACTAGGTATTCCTTCATTAACATCATTTGAGACAATGATTAATTGTAGCTGTTGCTGTTTCGAAAGATGGATACATTTTGAAACTTCTTTTAAAATCAGCATGATATCAGCGTTTGTCTTATACATGATGTTATTTATCCAAACAGTTAAGCAATCTAATACGATAACATCATGCTCATTTACGTTAAGTAATGCATTGGTTATATCCAAAGGAGCCTCAAGTGTATGCCAAACCGATTCTCGTTCTTTAATATGACGTTCAATACGTTTTTCCATTTCAGGATCCGTCCGTTCTGCTGTTGCGATATAAAGTAACTTTGCCTTTTTACTAGTCTTCATACCTTTATTGAATAGTTGAAGAGCATACGCTTCTGCAAACGAACTTTTTCCCGAACGGGCGCCGCCGGAAATAAACGTTAACATGTTTTTTCTCTCCAATTCCTTAAGGTTTCCAGTAAATATTTGTTTTCTTCAGCGCTGCGGACAGCCATCCGCAAATATTTACCATTAAGACCTTTAAAGGTATGAGTATGCCTAGGAATAATCTTATTATTTAGTAAAAATTCAAATAACTCTTCTGTATCTGTACGCTGCTCAAGATCTTTTAGCAGGTAAAAATTAACGCATGTTGGTGAATAATAGAAGCCAAGGTTAGTTAGCTCTGTTGTTAAAAGCTCCAGCTGCTCTTGCAGCCATGATTGCGTTGTTTCGATAAATACGTCTTGAGTAACTAAGCTTGGCAAAAATGAAGCGACAACCCCATTAATACTCCAAGGTATTTGGTTTTTCTTTAAATGTCCGATTACATTTGGTTTAGCAATCACATAACCTAGTCGCAAGCTTGGTATCGCATAAATCTTTGTCAACGATCGAAGTAAGATCAGATTTGTATATGTATCCATTAAATGTGTCAAATCAGTTATACCTGGTGGGAGAAAATGGATAAATGCCTCATCAACGATAATGGTGGTTTGGCACTCCAGCCCTTTTTCCAGCAATGCTTTCACATCTTCAATAGTAACCACCGTACCTGTTGGATTGTTAGGCCGGCATAAAAACACGACATCCACTTCTTCTAGATTGGATAATACCTTTTCAAGAGGAAACGAGAAATCATGATCAAGCCGAAGTGAAACATGAGATACTGAAAGCTGGTAAACTTGACACGCTCTTTCATATTCAGAAAAGGTAGGCTCAATAATCAAAGCCTTTTTACCAGAAAACAGCTGAGTAACAAGGAAGATCGCTTCAGAGCCGCCATTCGTTAACAATACTTCATCCCTATGTACCCCTGCATGAGCTGCGACCAGATTTGTCTCTTCATGATAGTCAGGGTCAGGGTATTTCTCGAATTGATCAAATGCTGTCAGCAAGTTCGCTTTTAGTTCATGTGGAGGACCAAGGGGATTAATATTGGCACTAAAGTCAAAAAAATTATGATCATTGGTTTTGCCTTTCAATGCAAATATTTTATTCGGCTGTCCTCCGTGTTCCGGCCACTTCATAACCATCACTCCTATCTTTCATTTCATGATATATTGATTGTAACGAGGAAAAGAAAAAGGATTAATATGATCCAAGTACCATGCATGTAAACAATCATTCTCTTAATATCATTTGGTTCTAGGCTCCGAATAGGATTCCCCATCTTTGCCCGATTTGAAACAACACCTTTGTAACGGTTTTGTCCGCCTAAGACAACGCCTAAAAGCCCTGCTCCCATTGCTTCAGGCCAGCCGCTATTTGGACTTGGATGTTTTTTGGCATCTCGCAATGTTACTTTATATGCATTTCGCTTAAACGAATAAGGAACAAACCAGGAGAATAACCACATGAGAAGTGCAGTTAATCTAGCTGGTATCCAATTGATAACATCGTCAAACCGTGCTGATGCCCAGCCAAATTTCTCAAATTTCTCATTTTTATACCCTACCATCGAGTCCAACGTATTTGCAGCACGATATGCCATTGCCATTGGCGCACCTCCAATAATTGCCCAGCATAATGGCGCAATTATGGCATCAACTGTATTTTCGGCAACTGTTTCAACCGCTCCGCGTGCCACTTCTTGCGGAGGCAAATCTTCTGTATCCCGCCCAACAATATAGCTCAACTTTTTCCGAGCTAGTTTAAGATCTCCTTTTAACAATGGGGCAGCAACTTCTTTTCCAGCAATATGTAAGCCCTTCATTGCAATCGTTGAGGAAATAAGATAGATTTCAATCACTAGCTTTGCAATTGGATGGATGAAATTGATAAGGGAAAGCAGGATAAAGGTGCAGCCATATGCTCCCCCAACAATAGTTACGGTTAACAAAACACCTTTTAGCTTTTTCTGTCTCCCTCTATTCCATTTACCTTCGAAAAAGCTAATCATTTTTCCTATGATTATGACAGGATGCGGAAACCATCTTGGATCTCCGATGAGTAAATCTAATAGAATGGCGGCTGATATAAGATAAAAGTGGAAAGCAAGTATACTCATAGCTGCTGTTCACTTCGTTTTTTATATTTTTGCAGAGCTTCTATCAATGCTTTATAAACAGTCCTGCCAATCGCCTTGCCGATTACGGTACCTGACCCTGCATAAGTTGTGGGCTCCCCGTTTTGTGTTGCGGCAACGAGTGTGCTGTCTGTAGATGTACCACTTGCAATGGTTCCCGTATCCTGATCTTTAATCTCTAGATCAACCATTGCCTTCGTCTTTGCTTCTGTTACTGATTGAATCGCATTTACTAACGCTCCGTCTGTCAGATGGGCATCGATAAATACCATAATATTCACTGTTCCAATACTAAAGCCTAAATCTATAGGCAATTTTGCTGTAATATCAACCGCATTTCCCACACCAGCAGTTAAGACAACTAAAATTGAAATATCTCCATACTTCTCTTCTATTATACTTCTGTCTTTCAGGTTAACAGCTGTCATCATTCCTGCAGTATCATATTCTGAAATCCCTGCTTCTCTTAACCAGTTCAAAATATCTTTTTTCGGAGATGAACAATTATAATTTTTATCAACATGAAAATTGCAAAAGTTCCTTTTCCATTGCAAGCCTTCACCCAAAACACAGTTTGAGATTGTCCTAAGCGGACCATTAAATTCAAGGTGAATATAATGATCTGTTTCCTTTAAATCATACTCTATGTCAGATACCTGCAGTTCCCGCTGATTTGGTATAACGGAAAGTTGTGGTTTTGGAAGGACAGGGTGATGATTGGTTTTTACTTCTACCTCATATATCCTGGTAAGCAATTCTTCATTCTGTAAGATAGACACATCACCTGTATCAACCAATTCCCCTTCATTTAACAGCCCAATCTGATCTGCAAACAGAGCTGCCGTATTCAAATCATGTAAAATAGCAACAATTGTAAGCTGACGTCTTTGCTGATATTCCTTTAGTTGTTGAAGCATTGTTACCGTATGCTTCATATCAAGGTGGTTTGTAGGTTCATCTAAAAAAAGAATCTTTGGCTCTTGAGCAAGGGCTTTAGCTAATAAAACGCGCTGTTTTTCTCCGCCGCTCAATTGCTTAAATGGTTGTTTGCGAAATTGATAGACATCCGTTTGCTTCATGATTTCTTCAACCACGAGATGGTCTCTTTTTGATGAATGCTTAAAAAAGCCTGTTTGATGCGGATATCTGCCAAGCATGACAATCTCTTCAACGAGAAAATCAAATTCGACTTGAACCTCCTGGGATAAAACCGCTATAATCTTTGCTCTTTCCAATGCTTGATAGGACTTTATTGATGTCTCAAAAAGGGTAATCGAACCTTCTTGAATCGGCAGCACACCAGTTATTAATTTAATGAGAGTTGTTTTCCCGCTCCCATTTGGGCCAATAAGTGCATAAAATTTACCTGTTTCGATGGTAAGTGTCAGATTCTTTATGATTGCTTTCTGCTGGTAGCCGCCGGTAACATTTTGTATGTCAATCATGCCGATCCCCTTCCAATTCGTTCTCTAATTAACAGCAATGCAAAGACTGGAGCACCGATTAATGAAGTAATAACGCCTATGGGCAATTCACTTGGAGCAATTATTGTTCTCGCCACCAGGTCTGCAAGAATCAAGTATCCTCCACCTACTAGCATCGATAAAGGCAGAACATGCCGATGATTTGGTCCGCATAATAACCGAATAAAATGAGGAATAACTAACCCGACAAAACCAATTGAACCAGATACAGAAACGGCAGCACCTGTTAAAAGAGAAGCACCGACTAAAATAATAAGCTTACTGCGCTGTATATCAACACCTAAATGCTCTGCTGATTCCTCCCCTAAAGCAAAAGCGTTTAATTCTCTTGAGCGTGATAGTAAGACAATTGCCCCAATTAATAAGAAGGGAATCATGAGTTTTACATGGCTCCAGCCTCTCATTCCAACGTTCCCCATTAACCAATATAAAATTTGCCGAACATCTTCTCTTTCACTTAAGGAAATAATGAGCGAAATAATAGCACTGATAAAGGAACTGACGATGATCCCTGCGAGAATAATCGTTTCGATTGAAAGCTGACGAGTAGATAAGTGGGTAACCCCAAAAACAATAAACATTGTAATAAAACCGCCAATAATAGCGATCACAGGTAATGTATAGCTCCCTAAAAACGGGATTGTCAGTTGAAAATACAAAACCATTACTGCGCCTAAGGAAGCACCTGAAGAAACTCCAATTGTATATGGGTCTGCAAGCGGATTTCGCAACAGCCCCTGAAAGGCAGCACCTGCAAGGGATAATGCAGCACCTACTAAAAATGCCAATAAAACACGAGGATAACGAATCTCCCAAATTATGGTCTCTGCTGTTTTTCCTCCTTCACTTTCAGAAAAAGATAGACCAAACAATTTTGTTGATAAAACATCTATGATCATAGCAATTGGATATTGAACACTGCTTATGAATAAACCAAGGAGTGCTGTACATACGACAAACACTCCGCTTAAAAGATACATACAACTTATTTTATTCGCCAAATACTTCCGGATAAATGAGCTTTGCAAGTGTCTCAACCCCATCAATTAATCGTGGTCCTGGTCTAGTTACAGTGTCATTATTCACATCAAAAACCTGCTTATTTTTAATTGCCGGCACTTCCTTCCATCCAGCTCGATTTAATACTCCCTCTTCTGGATTATCAACATAATATCCATATGTCGTGATAATAACGTCTGGATTTAATGTGACAATTTCTTCTTCAGTCATTTTTACCCAGCCAGTTTGTTCACCTGCAACATTTTCTGCATTTATAGCTTGGAGCATTTCATGCATAAATGTATCTTGTCCTGTTGTAAATATATCTGGAGCAGGTGAAACTTCAACCCAAACTTTTTTCTTTTCTGTAACAGCCTTTGCCTTTTCTTTGATCTCAGCTACTGAATCCTTCATTTCTTTCACGACCTTATCCGCCTCATCAACTGCACCTGTTACTTGACCGATCAGCTGGATCGTATTATACACATTTTCAAAAGATTCGGCACTACTTACAACAATAACATCAATACCAGCATCTTTAAATTTCTTTAAGATATCTGGATTGTTTTCATGTTGAAAATCCGTTACTAACGCTAGATCAGGCTTTAATGCTAAGATCTTTTCAACATTCAATTGCTGGTCTCCAATTTTTTCAATCTTCTCCACTTCAGGAGGATAGTTACTATAATTATCAACACCAATTAGCTTATCTCCTTGGCCTAAAGCAAAGGTTATTTCCGTATTACTTGGGATAACAGAGACGATCGTTTCCGGTTCCTTCTCAATAATTACTTCCTCACCAGTACCATCAACAACCGTCACTGGAAAAGCTGTATCCCCTTTTCCTTCTTCCTCGGTCTTTGTTTCAGCTGTATGATCTTTTTCAACTGTCCCTTTCTCTTCTGTCGCTCCGCAAGCAACTGTAAATACAGTTAACATGGTCAATACAAAGCTTAGAAAAAGCCATTTCTTCATATTTGTTTTCATTTTGACACTCTCCTTGATCTTTTTGCCCACAAAAAAACGCCTATTCACTTGGAAAAGGCGATAAATGCAGAATGAAATGATGATTCTAATAAAGACAGAAAACACCAGCATTAAAAAGCCATCCTTTTCCTCGAAGGATCGTTTATCTTAACAATAGGCAGGTCTCCTGGCTTACGCATCATCATGTACACTTTCCCTTCCCATATTAAAGAATACAGTGGGATCTATTAAGTGTCATTCTACGTTTACAGTGGCGGGACCGCGTTGGATTTTCACCAAACTTCCCTATTACCCTTAAGTACGATTACTTTAAGGACCTATTGTGAAATTATTCGTTTTTTTGTGACTCGCCTTATTATAAAAGAAGAATTTGGACCTGTAAATGAATATTTTCTATAATTTGTCCTATTGACTTTTGGTTGCTATGCCAGCAGATTGGAAGGTCGCCATTTCTTTCATCATTCGAGCAGCTGCCTCAACTAATGGAAATGAGAGAGCAGCCCCGGTTCCTTCTCCTAATCGGAGTTCCAGATTTAAAAGAGGTGATTTATTTAAAAAAGCTAGAGCATGGGCATGCCCCTGTTCATTAGATAAGTGACCAGCAATGAGATAATCACTCACTTTTTCTTCTAAAAGACATGCTAACAATGCGGCAGATGTACTAATAAATCCATCAAGCAGAACCGGTATTCTTTGTTCAGCAGCCCTAATGATGGCGCCAGTCATTCCACCGATTTCAAGTCCTCCTATTTTTGATAAGATATCCAAGGCGATCTTTGGATCAGGCTTTCTTTTCATCAATGCTTTTGAAAGAATGGAAACTTTCTTTTGCAAACTTTCATTCGTAAGCCCTGTTCCTTTACCAACTGCTTCTTCAATTGAACAGCCTGTTATAACTGAGGTAATTACACTTGCACTTGAGGTATTTCCAATCCCCATCTCACCAATGATAAGGCATCTTGCTCCTTCATCAATCAGTTGCTTAGCTGTCTCCATCCCAAATAAGATTGCTTGATTAGCTTCTTCTTCGGTCATCGCATTTTCAACGGCAAAGTTTTTTGTACCATACCTTACTTTTTTTTCAAGCAACTGTTCATGCTGCAGTTCGGCAGCTACTCCAATATCAACAATTTTGAGGATGGCATTAATTTGTCTTGAAAACACATTAATCGCTGCTCCTCCATTTAGAAAGTTGTAAACCATTTGTGTTGTCACTTCTTTTGGATAAGCTGAAACTCCCATATCACTGATTCCGTGATCTGCTGCAAATACAGCAACGCCGGGACGGCTGACAACTGGAAATACTTGATTCGTTATACCTGAAAGCTGAATCGCAAGTTCTTCTATTTTCCCTAAGCTGCCTATTGGTTTTGTTAACGTATTTACATATTCCCTTGCATGTTCCATTTTTTCTTGGCTAAGCGGTTGGATAGATTGTAAAACCTCTTGAATTTGTCCATTTGTATTCATCTGGTCTCTCTCTTTCTTAATGCAAATTGTTCTATTTTTTGATTCAGCTGGTTAACATCGATAGCCGCTCGTACATGCTCTGCTAAGCGGTTATATTCATTAGCTTGTCTTTCTTCATAAGATTCGCGGAGAGTGACAGGCTTGAGGCCTTTTCTAATCAAAAGATTATTTAGAAACGACCACCTGAACTCATCATTATGAAAAATCCCATGAAAATAAGTACCTATGCATGTTTCTTCTTGATTTTTACTGCCATCTACACCATTGGTTAGTTGAATCAAAGGGGATAGACCGGTTAAGCAGGTAGTCTTTCCCATATGAATTTCATATCCTGTCACATCAAGCTTTTCTCCACTTACTTCCACAGTACCCCTTGATCTTATTGTTGTCTTTTCTTTAGTTAATGTTGTGTGGATAGGGAGCAAACCTAAACCTTTTATCCTTTTAGTATTAGATTCCACATGATACGGATCCTCTATCATCTCGCCAAGCATCTGGTATCCACCGCAAATTCCAAAGATGACTGCCCCATTTCGATGGGCTTTGAGAATCGCCTGATCAAGCCCTTTTTCTTTTAAAAACATCAGATCCTCAATTGTATTTTTACTTCCGGGCAGAAGGATAACATCAGGCTTTTCTAGGTGACTGACATTTTCCACTAACCGAACATGACAATCAGATTCATAATCGAGAGGGTCGATATCTGTGAAATTAGAGATTCTAGGATAATGGATTACCGCAATATCCAGTTCTTTAGCTTGATCTTTGTGAGTATTGTAGTTACTTAAGCTTAAGGAATCTTCTGCCTCAATAACTAAATCATTTATAAATGGTATAACGCCTAATACAGGCTTTCCCGTGTATTCTTCAAACCATGCTAATCCTGGTTCAAGCAATGAGAGATCTCCGCGAAATTTGTTAATGATCACACCAATTATACGGTCTCGCTCCTCTTGGGATAGAAGCTGCAATGTACCAACGAGACTTGCAAAAACTCCGCCTTTATCAATATCGCCTACTAAAACAACTGGGGCATCTGCCATCTTAGCAATGCTCATGTTAACAAGCTCACGGTCATTTAAATTCACTTCAGCAGGACTCCCGGCACCTTCTATGACAATTCTTTCAAACGAAGAAGAAAGGTTTTGGTAAGACGTATTAATAATGGCTTTAGCTGTTTCATAATAATCACTGCGATAGCTTTTCGCTTCCATGTTTTTAAGAGGTTTCCCATGTACAACTACTTGGGATTCATGATCCCGGGTAGGTTTAATTAAAATGGGATTCATGTCTGTAGTCGCAATAACTCCTGCTGCCTCAGCTTGAATTCCTTGGGATCTGCCTATCTCTTTCCCATCAAGAGTAATATAAGAATTTAATGCCATATTTTGTGATTTAAAAGGTGCTGTATGATAGCCATCCTGAGCAAATATCCTACACAATGCAGTTACAAGAATACTTTTACCTGCGTCAGAATGCGTCCCTTGGATCATGATCGGAACCGCGGACTTAATTTTTGCCATTGTTTTTCACCTCCAAGCATTTTCGGATAAAATTTTCAACCAATTCTGGACATGAAGCGAAATGTAGATGGGTATAGCCCGCAATGACATTGTTTGTTAAGCAGCCATCAACTCCTTCGCTAAAGGATCCTTTAGTATGATAAGCAAAAGGTAAAGGCTCACTCTCATGATAAGAAGAATAGTGAAATTCATGTCCCCGAGCAGTAAACTTGTTAAGAAGCAAGTAATTATCATGATTGCCCGACACTTCTCTGTAGCCAAAGCCTGCAAGCTTTTTACCCATTTTTATTGTTCCAGGTATAACTCCTACCATTGGATAGACTGAACCGTCAATCGTTTCAATTGTTTTTGCCAAATACATATAGCCGCCGCATTCAGCTAATGTTGGAAGACCTTTAAGTATTCTCCTCTTGATCGAGTTCTTTACTTCAACTTGATTCGCAAGATCTGCAGCAAATTGCTCAGGGAAGCCTCCTCCTATGTATAATCCGTCCGCTTCATCAGGAATTGCTTCTCCACTCAAAGGGGAAAAGTAGATACACTCAGCTCCATATGCTTCAAGTAATTCAAGGTTTTCTTGATAGTAAAAATTAAACGCTCTGTCCTTCGCGATCGCCAGCTTCACATCTTTAAGTTTCCGTTTTTTGAAAATTGACTTTGCCGGATCTTTCTTTAATGGCTTTTGCTTGCTTAATTCTACAAGCAGATCTAAATCAATGGTTTCTTCAACTAAATTTGCTAATTGGTCAAAAAGGCTTGTTAAATCACCGTGTTCAATAGAAGGTATAAGCCCTAAATGCCGTTCTGGCATTTGAATGCTTGTATTCTCTAAAAGATAACCGCACACCGGGATGCCGCACTCCTGTTCAACCGCCTCCTTAATGATCTGGAAATGCCCCATACTTCCCACCTTGTTTGCAATAACACCGACAATATTTACGTCAGGCTCAAGTAGCTGAAAACCTTTCACCATAGCGGCAGCACTTCTTGCCATTTTGCTGCAATCAACAATTAAAATCGTTGGGCAATCAAGCAGCATACTTATTTCAGCTGTTGAACCTTGATTTGAGAGAGCCGTCTTGCCATCGTAAAAGCCCATAACCCCCTCGATAATCGAAATATCTGCACTATCACTACCATTTATAAAAACTTCCTTTAGCACATCTTTAGAAAACATCCAACTGTCCAGATTCCTTGACGGCCTTCCTGTAACAGCGGAGTGAAAGGTAGTATCTATGTAATCGGGACCACATTTAAATCCTTGAACATTCAAGCCTCTTTGTTTTAGAGCAGACAGTAAACCAATTGTGATCGTAGTCTTGCCCACACCGCTGGAAACTCCTGCAATCACTAGTCGCTGTGAAGTCATATCGCTCCCCCCTTAATTATGCTAGTATTCTATTCCTTTTACCGCTGGAATCCCTGTGTCATAATAATGCTTTTCAACATCGACAACAGAAACAAGATCAGCGAGCTCTTTGATTTCTGCTTTTGCATGTCTACCTGTTATAACTAAATGTACATGTGGGGGTCTTATATTAATCAGTTCCTTGACTTCATGAATTGGGAGAACATCATCAATTGGAAATGAATCGATTGCTAGTGCATTATTTAATTCGTCTAAGACAACAACATCATATTCCCCTGACATTACCGTTTCTTTTGCTGTCTTCCATGCTGATGCGAGTGCATTCCGGTGTACCTCAGGCGTTTTAGTCCATGTAAATCCCTCACCAAGTTGAACCATTTCAACACCTAACTTTTCTAACGATCTCTGTTCGCCATATGATCTGCCCTTTGACTTAATAAATTGCAGAATCTTTACAGACATTCCCTGCCCGATTGCACGTACACATAGGCCAATCGATGCGGTCGTCTTCCCTTTTCCATCACCAGTAAAAACAAGTGTTAACCCTTTTTGTTTTTTCATATGACTCCCTCCTTGTTTTCTGAAAATAAAAAACGCCTTCCATTATAAGGGAAGACGAGAGTTTAAAAGATTAAGAGAAAAAGTGTAGAAAATCCTGCATCACACAAGTACTCTTGTTCTTTCAAATTCCCTTTCCTCGAAGGTTACTTGAACCAAACAAATAGGCAGGTCTCCTGGCTTACACTTCCTTGCGAGCACAACTCCCTTCCCATAAGCATTTGGTTACAGTGGGTATCTGTCATGCAGCTCTGTGATTACAGTGGCGGGACCGCGCTGGATTTACACCAACTTCCCTATTATTCTTAATCTTGTTAAGAACCTATTTGCGAAATCGTTTTTAAGTTGAATCTACGTCATTATAAATGTAGGTTTAAGAGTTGTAAATATATCTAGAAGAAAAAAGACAGATAACTAAGATCCTTCTTTGTTAAATATTATGTAAAGTCACTATGTGTTGGTTGAACCGTAATACTTGAATCACGCAACAGGAACTGGAATAGGGAGACCAAAGCAGGCGGTGTACAGCGCACTTAGGATACTCCCTACCTTCCGCAAAGGAGAAACGCCTGCAGGTAATCAACAATTTTTTAAAAGAATCTTATTTTAAAAAACCACAAGCTAAGGAAAAATTTTTCGATAAAGAAAATAGAGGATTTATACCAGCCCCTTATATTCTCTTCTAATTTTTCTCAACAGCATGTCCGCCGAACTCATTTCGTAGTGCTGCAACAACTTTTCCTGTAAATGTATCGTTTTCTAATGATCGGTAGCGCATTAAGAGTGACAAGGCAATAACTGGTGTGGCGGTTTGCAGTTCTAATGCTGTTTCAATCGTCCATTTTCCTTCTCCGGAAGAATGCATGATTCCTTTAATATTTTCTAATTTTCCATCCTTGGCAAATGCGCTTTCTGTTAGCTCCATCAGCCATGAGCGAATGACCGAACCATTGCTCCAAACCCTTGCAACTCTTTCATAATCATAAGCAAAATCACTTTTTTCTAAAACCTCAAAGCCTTCTCCAATCGCTGCCATCATGCCATATTCAATTCCATTATGAACCATTTTTAAAAAGTGACCGCTGCCTGATTTACCTGTGTATAAATAACCATTCTCAACTGCTGTATCTCGGAAGATTGGTTCAACCTGCTCCCAAGCCTCTAAATCGCCACCAACCATATAATTTGCACCGTTTCGTGCACCTTCCGTTCCGCCTGACGTTCCCGCATCTAAAAAATACAAACCTTTTTTCTTGCATTCAGCATAGCGTCTAATTGATTCTTTATAGTAGGAATTTCCAGCTTCGATGACAATATCACCAGCATGCAACATCGGAGTAAGATCATTTAGTATTGAATCTACTACAATATGCGGCACCATGATCCAAAGTATTCTTGGTTTTGATAATGACCCAACAAGCTCCTTAATAGTTGACGCCCCGCCAGCCCCATATGTTTTTATATCATCTACTGCATCTGGATTGATATCAAACGCAACAACTTCATGATTGTGATCGATAAGATTTTTACTAATATTTAGGCCCATTTTACCTAACCCTATGACTCCGACTTTCATTCTGTACCTCCTCATGAACTCTTATAAGGTTCCATCATTGCCCAGATTTTAATGTTTCCGCTTCAAGAGTGTGTTTATCTAACCACCAGCCAAAGCCATTTTCTTCAAGTAATTTGTGTGAGGCAGCGGGTCCAAATGACCCAGAAGGATAAAAATGGAGCGGGATAAGATTGTCATCAAATGCTTCTAAAATCGGTTGTACCCACTCCCACGATTTTTCAACTTCACTCCAATGAGCAAAAAATGTAGAATCCCCTTGAAAGGCATCTAACAATAACAGCTCATATGCTTTTGGTACATCCACTTCATCTACCTTGAAATCGATAGTAATTGGTTCAATTTTTCCATCTTTTAAAGGATTTTTACTATTTAACTGCAACGAAATTCCTTCATTTGGATTGATTCCGATGACTAACAGATTTGGAGTAGGCTGTTCTTGATTTGGGTACAATTCCTTCAATGAGTTTTTGAATTCGATCACTATTCGGGTAGATTTTTGCTTCATTCTTTTCCCTGTTCTGATATAAAAAGGTACTCCTTTCCAAAAAGGATCGTCTATCCATAAACGAACTGCAACAAATGTATCTGTTGTAGAAGCAGGATCGACTCCAGGTTCTTCTCTATATCCAACTACATGCTTATCAATGATTTCACCTGATTGATATTGGCCTCGTATAACGTCTCTTCCTACGTCTGTTATTTTTAGCGGGCGGATTGATTCAATTATTTTCCTTTTTTCATTGCTAATATCTTCAGGTGTAATTCGTTTTGGCAAATGCATGCCCGTCATCATCAATAATTGAAGCATATGGTTTTGGAACATATCGCGAATGGCCCCTGCTTTGTCATAATAGCTTGCTCGGCTTTCGACACCAACGGTTTCACTGGCTGTTATTTGAATGTTGGCGATATGCTGGTTGTTCCATAATGTTTGAAAAATCGGATTAGCAAACTCTAATGCTTCAAGATTTTGCACCATAGGCTTTCCTAGATAATGATCGATTCGGAAAATTTCCTCTTCCTTAAATGCCGTGCTTAATTTTTTATTTAGCTCTTGAGCTGACTTCAGGTCGTGGCCGAAGGGCTTTTCAATAATTAAGCGCTTCCACCCCCTTGTTGTGCCTAACCCGCTATTTTTTATATGTAAGGCAATAACATCAAAGAATGCAGGGGCTACCGACATATAAAACATTCGATTTTCAGGAATATCACGTTCCTTTTCTTGTAAGCGAACAAGTTCAAGCAGTTTTTTGTACTCATCTTCTTTTGTAACATCTACCTTACAATAGCGAATGATTTCAAGAAAATGCTTCATTTTTTCATCGCATAAAGTTTCATCTGAAAATGTATGAATAGCTCGCCTAATATGTTGATGAAATTCATCATCCGATAAATCGGTCAGACTTGTGCCTATAAATGAAAACGCTGGAGGAAGCTTTTGTTCAACAAAAAGACTATATAAAGCTGGTATTATTTTTCTTTGAGCTAAATCACCTGTTGCGCCAAATAAAATAAAGGTTATTGCATCCATAAAATGTCCCTCCTGTTGATTGAAATAGCGGTTTTATCTGGAGTTTTTAGTTTGTCCAATAGCGCTTTAATTATTTTCCAGGCAAACAAGGATTTCACATAAATAAGCAGAGATACGCTATTCTTACCGTTTCCTACTTAAAGCGGAGAATCCCTAAAATAAGGAAATAACGCTGATAAATGATTGAAGTGCGTTAATAAAGTACTAAATGATGCAAAAACACCCAAAAACAAATAGAGCCCCAATAAGGTTTCAGGACTCAGAAATGATGATGTGTATGAGTTTTGAATGTTACATAGATAATGCTTTATTTGCCATTGTTATATCGTTTTTTAGAAGTTTTTTTAGATTATATGAAGGATAAAAACCTCTTTCATACATATAGTTATAAATTCTCGCATGGCATACGACAGCTAATTGCAATTGTTTTGCTAAAACATTTCTCAGTTCAGGTGTTGCCGTTTCAGTAATTGCTACTGCATAATTTCTAACTGCTGCTTTGGAAAATGCCAATAAATCCCCAGCATAAAAAGCCTTTTCCATATCCCGAAAATCACTTTCACCATCACGCGGTTGCGGTGCTAGTGCATAAAATTTCAATAATTCTCTAATATTCCCCTCTAACTCTTTGATGGATTGGATATAGATCGACTTTAAAGTAGGGCATTGAATGTCTTTTAATGCTTTTTTTAATTTCATTAACCCAATTGATGAAAATGCAACTAGCTCGTGAAGTTCCATTGTTTCATGCCAAGCAAGTTTTCTTGGGTGCTGCATTTGGGTTTGATATGGATTATGATGCATTGTACTCCTCCTAATTCATTAGTCTATACACTAATATTCAGAGAAAAGATGATCGTTAATTGTCCCTGAACAAATGGGCGAAATGATTGCTAATGGCTATTTTAAAGTTATATATAATAATATTATGTAAACTATAAACATAGACAAAAAGCCCGACTATGATGATACTAGAGTCGGGCTCAATTCCATATATGACCACCACAAACTGCTCGTTTAGTGGTGATTTAAAACTTTTTCATATTTTCGTTAAAATCTTCAACCAGATTTTAACCATTTAAAAAACCCGATAGTTCCCTTCCCTTCACATGAGGAACATGAAATGACACCTTCACCAGAACATGTTTTGCACTTGTGATTCCCGAAATCAAACCCTTCACCCGAACAGTTTTGACAGTTTATAAGTCTAGTTCCGTTACAGCCTTTACACTTCATGGGTTTCCCTCCTGCTTACTGTGATTAAGGAGCAGTATAAATCAAAAAAATAAAATAAATGGTTAGAATTTTGCTCCTATTACAGTATATTTGCATTTAGGAATTGATATGATTTCCCCAAGTTACAAATAAATTATATAATTATTACAATATTATAAAGCTCAAAGTGGTCCAGTTTAATCTCACAGGTTGACAATAACTGACGAATCTTTAGTCTATTGTCTATTTTTGCGCTTGCCTGGGAAATGTCAGTTTGAATCTCTCTCTTATCTTTTTTCAATTTTTAAGCAATCCAGAGCTTGCTTTGCTAATTTCTTCGCGTTATCAACTGTGTCTGAGGTTGAAAGGGCTACAGCCATTCTTCTTCCAGTCTTGGTTACCGGTTTTCCAAATATTCTAAGCTGAGTGTTCGGAACAGATAATGCTTGATCCGCTCCTTCGATTGTGTAATCATTCATTTCTCCTTGGGCTTTTAATGGACGACTTGCACCTGGTGCCAAAAGGGTAATTTCAGGAATCGGAAAGCCTAAAATTGCTCTAACATGGAGAGCAAACTCTGATAAATTTTGACTCACTAATGTAACTAACCCCGTATCATGCGGGCGCGGTGATACTTCACTGAAATATACTTTATCTTTTGCAAGGAAAAGTTCCACACCGAAAACACCATATCCGCCAAGTTCATCGGTTATCGCTTTGGCAATCACTTTTGCTTCTTGAAGTTGCTGTTCTGTTATATAATGTGGCTGCCATGATTCGATATAATCGCCATCTTTTTGTACATGACCTATTGGTTCACAAAACATAGTCCCGTTAACTGCTCGAACGGTTAATAGGGTGATTTCAGAGTCAAATGGAATAAATTCTTCGATGATGACTCGTCCATTTTGCACCCTTCCTCCTTCCATGGCAATTCTCCAGCACTCCGCAATCTCTTCTTCTGAGTGACATACACTCTGTCCCTTACCAGAAGAACTCATTAGTGGCTTAATGACACATGGAAAACCAATTCCTTTAGTACCTTGCACAAATTCCTCATAAGTATCCGCAAATTTGTATTTAGCAGTTGGAAGCTCAAGCTTTTCAGCAGCAAGACGGCGAATTCCTTCACGATCCATTGTCAGCTTTGCAGCACGTGCATTTGGTATGACCTGAAAACCCTCATCCTCTAATTTGATAAGTTCTGAGGTTGCAATGGCTTCGATTTCCGGAACGATTAAATCAGGCTTTTCTTTCTCAATAACTTCCCTAACTTCCTTTGGGTCAAGCATATCGATTACATAGCTGCGATGTGCTACTTGCATCGCAGGTGCGTTCTCATATGTGTCAACTGCAACAGTCTCTATGCCAAGACGTTGTGCTTCAATCATAACCTCTTTACCTAACTCGCCTGAGCCTAATAAAACGATTTTCTTTGTATGGTACATGATACCAATCCTCTCCTATCTAGATAAAGTTATTATAAACGAACGTTCTGTAAATAAAAAGAAGTTTTATTCGTATTTTCTTCCACAGACTATGTTTAAAAGATAAATTTCCTTTATTAATTTCAGATTAACCGTAAATTTAACACAATCCGTTAAAAGATAGAAAAGCAATCTGGAATTCACAGATTGCTTCTCCTCCCTTTTTACCATTATAAAAAGCAGACAGGCTCCTTCCCGTCTGCTTCATATATTTTTATATAAAAGTTAAAGTTGATGCTATCTTTAATAAATGTCCTTTATCTGCCCATAAAATAAAATATTGATAGGTTTCTTCATTAATTTTGATCGGCTGCGGATATGTGACAATCAATGCAGACTGCCCCTTCATTTCCTGTCGCTGATCACTAGAAGGATAAATAAAACATGCATTTTGATTCTGAATTTTAGCCTGATTTATTTTTGGCTGAGACCCATATGGCATTAATTGATGAAAAGCTTCATTATGGCAGACTTCATTAATTGAGGAGTCTGAAGCAATTGCAGAAATTTGGAAAAATCCGTTTAACCCTTCAAACCTTTCATCACTTACCTTTATCCAGCTAGCAGGATAAGTAAATTTTACTTTATAAGTATTGTTTATATATGTTTTCCATGTTTCAATAGATTTCCGCAGCGGTGACCATTGTAAAGATGTAATTTTCAAATCTTCAAGTAAGCGAATAGGCGCAGGATGTTTAATGTCAACAACCCACATTTCACTTGCTGTCCCTTGATCATTGCAGCCTGAAAGATAGGCAATTTTTCTTCCGTCAGGCGACCATGTGACAGGGGTAGCAAAACAATCAGAAATAGCCCACGTTCGATCGTTTTCCCCTATTCTTCCCGAAGAACGAATAAACGAATAATACCCTCTGTCTTCAAATGCAGTTGCACTATATGCGAGTTGCAGCGAATTTGGTGACCATTCTGGAAAGTAATTTTTCGCCAACGGTCCCCCGCTCACTTCGACAGTATTTCCAGTCGCTATTTCAATAGTGTGAATGATGGATATGCTTGCACCTGGAGTAGTATATAATGCATACGCTCCGTCTGGAGATAATCGCACATTATTTAGACGTCCCTCTGTATTTCTCGTTATAAGCCGCTTTTCTAACCTATTTGTATTGATCCTGTAAAGCTGGCTAAAACCTGCAGAATCCGGTGCTTGAAACAGCAATTCATCACCGTTAGGAAACCATTGGACATCAGTAGCCGCAGGCTCCCTTATCCTTTGTGCTTGATGGAGGATTATATCATATAAAACAATCTCACCATTCTCTGTGTAGGTAAGCTTTTGACTATTTGGCGACCAATCCAGGAAAACTCCGAGCCCTGTCTCAAACTGGTCGATTTTCGCCACATTTCCGTCATCTAAATCAACTACATAAAGGATGTTATTCCTTCCTACAAAAGCAATTTTTCGGAGATCACCAGACCAATAGGGTACTGAAAAACTGTCTGCTAAATGATTTGTTAACCTTACTTTCTTTCCACTGCTTGGGTAAAACAACCAAATATCATAACCATCTCCACGATTAGATGTATAAGCGATTATTCCACTTACGAAAGGTGGTGTATATGGTATTTTCAACTGCATGCCCGGGTAAATCACATTCGTTTGCAGCTGGTTTACAATCCTTATCGGTTCAGGGTTAATATATCCTCCTACAATGACATTGAAGCGTTTTGCAATCTGATAAAGGGTATCTCCTGGCTGAACCGTGTAGTAGGGAACACCTGGCGGAACGTTTAACAGATCACCTGCTTGAATGATATATGGCGGCTGAAGATTATTTTCTTCGATAATAATGGATTGAGGTATACCAAAATATTGTGAAAGTTTAAAAAGTGTATCACCTTCCTTTACTCGAATGGTTGTAACACCTGGCGGGATTGAGAGCTGATCCCCGATATAAATCGTATAGGGCGGAAGTAAATTATTTGCAGCTATAAGGGAATCGACCGGGAGCTCCCAACGTGTTGCAATTTGAAACAGTGTATCCCCTGAGTGCACAGTATAAAACACTTGCATGCTTATCCCCCCTTAGATCTTCAATTTATTAACTATTTTCATTATTTATGGAGTTCATCTATAAGGGAATATACTAGCTTAGGGAACCTACTAGCAGAAATCTATATCTTTAAAGTATATTCGTTAAGAAAGATGTCCTAAACCAAATTACTCAAAAATTGATTTAGGACATCTCTGCGGTTATAAGGGACATTTATCGAGCTCCCGAGGTTATTATTATTCTCCTGTAAAATTAGGAGGACGCTTTTCTTTAAAGGCGTCAAGGCCTTCTAACCGATCTTTAGTTGGAATCGTTCGTTCATAAGCACTTCTTTCAATTAAGAGTCCAGAATGTAAATCAACTTCAAATCCATTATCAATTGCAAATTTTGCTTGGGTAATGGCAATTGGTGCATTTTTAACAATTTGATTTGCAATCGATAAGACTTTATTTAGCAAAGATTCCGCCGGAGACACGTATTCAACTAATCCTATGTCCTTTGCTTCATTTGCATCTATCCTTCTTGCGGTATAAATCAATTCTTTTGCTTTTCCCTTTCCGACTAATCTTGGCAATCTTTGTGTTCCGCCTGCGCCAGGGATAATGCCAAGTGAAGTCTCAGTAAGAGCAAGCTTTGCTGTTTCTGAAGCAATACGAATATCGCAGGCCAAGGCCAATTCTGTTCCCCCGCCAAATGCTGATCCGTTTATAGCTGCAATCACTGGCTGCGGCAATGCTTCTAAAGCATTTATTGTTTCGCCTATTTTTGCAACAGCCATTTTGACTTGATTTAAATCCATTTCTGCTCGTTCCTTTAAGTCCGCCCCTGAACAAAACATCCTCTCACCTGCACCAGTAATGACCACACATCTAACCAAAGGGTTGAAATTTAATGAAGATATAACCTCTTGTAGTTTTTCTAATAGCTGAAGAGATAAAGAATTGCCTGCCTCAGGGCGATTTAACGTAATCATCACAATACCCTTGTTTAATTTCGTTATTATTAACGGTTTATTCATTCAATTCCTCCTAAGACATTATCCTACTATCTACTATCCTAATTTTCTGCTTATTCCAATCTAAACGGTTTGAAAAACCCCACATCAAGATTCGAGGAGTAAATCAGATGATAAGATGGTGTTAGCTGCCGTAAAGAACTGAAGATGGATTGATGTCCAAAAGATGCGAACGCTAACATATTGCCGCGGCAGTTAAGCGTGATAAGTTTGGTATATCATCAGCGGGGGATGAAGGACTGACTTCGCCACTCCATCGTCTAAGTTGCACTTGTAAAACCTGTCCTTCGAGAAAAACCCCACTGTTAGAAGTATCACTTAATAAATTGTTTTACAAAGGAGGTTGTTGTATTTCCAGACCTAAATTCAGGATGTTCAGCAATTCTTTGGAGCATCGGAATATTGGTTTTAATTCCTTGGATTTCATACTTTGCGAGCGCTGCTTGAAGTCTATCAATTGCCCTTTCACGGTCTTTCCCTTTTACAACAAGTTTTGCAATCATTGGATCATAAAAGGGGGTTACCATTGAGGAATCATGAATACCGAGCTCATGACGGATACCTGGTCCCTGAGGGATATTTAGCTTCGTTATTTTACCTGGTGATGGATAGAACGTTTTAGGGTCTTCTGCATAGATTCTTACTTCTATCGCATGACCATCTTTTTTAACATCTCCTTGTGTAATTGTTAAAACTTCCCCTGCTGCAATACGAAGCTGTTCAGCTACTAAATCTAATCCTGTTATTTCCTCCGTGACAGGATGCTCGACTTGAAGCCGGGTATTCATCTCCAGAAAATAAAAATGCTTCTGTTTATCGACCAAAAATTCAAACGTCCCAGCATTTTTATATCCAATGGTCTTTGCAGCAATTACCGCTGCCTCTCCCATTTTCTGACGGAGAGCCTCATCTAGAAAAGGTGATGGAGCTTCTTCCACCACTTTTTGGTGACGACGTTGGATTGAGCATTCACGTTCCCATAAGTAAATTGTATTTCCAGTTCCATCGGCAAGAATTTGTATTTCGATATGTCTTGGGTGATCAATATATTTTTCCACATACATCGATCCATCGCCAAAGAAATCTTTTGCCCGCTTTTGATTGCCTTCAAAGGCTTTTCGAATTTCATCATCACTTCTTACAATTTGCATTCCGATTCCACCGCCACCCGCTGACGCTTTGAGCATAACCGGGTAACCGATTTGTTTTCCGGCAGCAACAGCCTCCTCTGCATCTGCTAATGGGGAGGATATTCCTTGCACAATTGGAATACCAGCAGCTTCCATTGCCTTTCTTGCTTCAATTTTGCTTCCCATGAGTGCAATCACTTCATAGGATGGTCCGATGAAAACAATACCCAATTCCTCACAGCGTCTGGCAAATTCAGGATTTTCGGAAAGAAGCCCATAGCCAGGGTGAATAGCGTCAGCTTTTGTTCGTAATGCGATTTCGAGGACTTTATCAATATTTAAATAGCTCTCAGCAACTCGTGAACTGCCAAGTAAGCAGGCCTCATCAGCCAGTTTCACATGCGGGGCATCTGAATCAGCTTGTGAGTAAACACCAATCGAATAAATACCTAATGATTTGCACGTTCGCATAATTCGTACCGCAATTTCACCTCTATTAGCGATTAGTACTCTTTTAAACATCCATTCACTCCCTTTTTGCCTAACACCCTATTTGTTTGGCTATTACCATCCGCTGAACCTCAGACGTTCCTTCCCCGATTTCAAGCAGCTTGGCATCTCGGAAGAACCGTTCCACTTGATATTCCTTCATATAGCCGTAACCGCCATGAATTTGGACTGCTTGATCACATACCTTCATACACATTTCTGATGCAAATAATTTTGCAATCGCCGCTTCCTTTTTAAATTTTTTTCCTTGATCCTTTAACCATGCTGCTTTATAGACCATATTCCTGGCAAGTTCAATATTCATTGCCATATCGGCTAATTTAAATTGGATTGCTTGAAATGCAGAAATGCTTTTACCGAATTGTTTGCGATCCTTCGCATATTGAAGGGATTTTTCATAGGCACCCTGGGCGATGCCTACTGCCATAGCCCCAATACCAATTCTGCCTCCATCTAAAGTTGCTAAGAATTGTTTAAAACCATTCCCATTTGTTCCAAGAAGATTTTCTTTAGGAATCGTGACGCCTTCTAATATGAGTTCTGTGGTATTTGAGGAATGCAGTCCCATTTTCTCGTAATTATTTTTCACCTTAAATCCGCTTGCATCGGTTGGAATAATAAAAGCGCTAATTCCTTTTGTTTCATTTGCCAGGTCTGTTACAGCCGTAATGACCAGATTTTTTGCATAGCTCGCATTTGTAATAAAGCATTTTGACCCATTTATCACCCAATGATCTTCATGAAGAACGGCTTTTGTTTCTGTTCCTCCTGCATCAGAACCGGCATTAGGTTCTGTTAGACCAAATGCACCTAAATATTCTCCTTGGCAAAGCGGTGTTAAATATTTTTCCTTTTGATCAGCCGTCCCGAATAAATGAATTGGTGCTGCACCTAAGGAAATATGGGCTGAATAGGTAATACCTGTTGAAGCACAAACTCTGCTTAATTCTTCCGTTACTATGGCGAAGCTGATGGTATCTGCCCCGCTTCCTCCATATTCTTCAGGAAATGGGAGACCCATCATCCCTAGCTCTGCCAATTGCTCAAAGATCTTTTCAGGAAATGCGCCTGTTCGATCTCTTTCATCGGCTCCAGGGGCAACTTCCTCCTCAGCAAATTCATGAATCAAGTTGCGAATCATTTCTTGTTCATTTGTTAAATCAAAATTCATCGCGCTTCAATCCTTTCTTATTTGCGGTCAGATAAAAATCTGTTTCTATTTAACTAGAAAGCTCCAACCTTAGTCCGGTCGTCGATGATTAAATCCGGCTCCGTAACGGATTGAATATCTTTTACCGAATATCCCTTTGCCGTTTCAACAAGTCTTAAGCCTTCACTTGTTATATCAATCACAGCGCGTTCTGTAATAATTCGATTAACAACCCCTTTTCCTGTTAAGGGAAGTGTGCATTGTTTTACTATTTTTGCCTCACCTTGTTTTGTTGTATGATCCATAATGACGATAATTCGCTTTGCTCCATGAACAAGGTCCATTGCACCGCCCATACCTTTGATCATTTTTCCGGGAATCATCCAATTGGCAAGATCGCCATTTTCTGATACCTCCATGCCTCCTAATATCGCTACATCAATATGTCCGCCGCGAATCATGGCAAATGATTCAGCACTGTTAAAATAGCTCGCACCCTGGATGGCTGTCACCGTTTCTTTGCCTGCATTGATTAAATCTGGGTCCATCTCAACATTTTCTGGATAAGGTCCGATTCCTAGAAGACCATTTTCCGATTGCAGTACCACTTGCTTGTTAGAAGGAATATAGTTTGCCACAAGAGTGGGCATTCCGATCCCAAGATTTATATAAAAGCCAGCTTGAATCTCTTTTTCTGCCCTTCTAGCAATCTTTTCTCTACTATTTGCAGACATATTACACCGCCTTTACTTTATTTCCTTTTTTTATGTCGAATTGTTAATCGTTCAATCCTTTTTTCTTGTTTTCCAACAAGCAATTTTTGAACATATATTCCCGGTGTATGAATATGATTAGCCGGCAGCATTCCTTTATCCACCAAATTTTCGGCCTCAGCTATTGTCACTCTACCAGCAGCAGCAATCATCGGATTAAAGTTTTGCGCGGTTTTATTGTAGATAAGATTACCGCTTTTATCTGCTTTCCAGGCACGGACTAAACTGAAGTCTGCTGTCAGCGCTTCTTCCAGTAAATATTCCCTACCATGAAAAATCCGAGTTTCTCTTCCCTCCGCAATCGGTGTTCCTACACCTGCTGGCGTATAAAAGGCAGGAATTCCTGCACCACCGGCACGAATTTTTTCAGCCAATGTTCCTTGCGGGATAAGCTCAACTTCAAGCTCACCGTTCAATACCTGCCGTTCAAACTCCTTATTCTCTCCAACATAAGAGGAAATCATCTTTTTTATTTGTTTCGTTTTTAACAGCAAGCCAAGTCCCCAGTCATCAACACCGCAATTATTTGAAATAACGGTGAGGTTTTTGACACCGGTATGACAAAGGGCCTTGATTAAGTTTTCTGGAATACCGCAAAGCCCAAATCCGCCTACCATTATGGTTGCACCGTCTTTGATTTCACTCACTGCTTCCTTAAAAGACGATAATATAGGTTTCAATCTGATTTCGCTCCTTCTCTTTATAATGCTAAACAGGATATACAGGGTGTTTTCTCTGTGAAAAAGGGAGATATTTCGTCCGATAAGCCTCAAACCGTGTTAGAAGTTCTTTTCTTAGTGAGTTGGCTGGGATGATTCCATCAATAATCATTTCAGATGCAAGTCGATAAAGATCGATATCTTTTTTGTATTCTTCCCGCTTCTTTTCAATAAAAGCCTTTTGTTGATCTTTTGGCAATTCTGCAATCTTATTCGCATAAACTGCGTTTACAGCGGCCTCTGGTCCCATTACCGCAATAGATGCTGTCGGTAAAGCCAAGCAGCAATCTGGTTCAAATGCAGGGCCCGCCATTGCATAAAGCCCAGCCCCGTACGCCTTGCGAACAATAATTGATATTTTTGGAACGGTAGCTTCTGACATAGCGGAAATCATTTTCGCCCCATGACGAATGATTCCTGCTCGTTCCACCTTCGTTCCGATCATGAAACCTGGTATATCTGCCAAAAATAATAAAGGAATATTAAACGCATCACATAACGTAATAAACCTTGCCGCCTTATCTGCTGAATCATGGAAAAGGACACCGCCCTTTACTTTTGGCTGATTTGCTATAATCCCGATCGATTGACCATTTAACCGACAAAAACCTGTAATAAGTTCCGGAGCAAACAAAGCCTTGATTTCAAAGAATGAATGCTGATCGATAATTCGATCAATTAAATCCTTCATATTAAATGGCGCATTCTGATTTTTTGGAATGATTTCTTCTAATGATTGATCATGTGCTTTAGGAGGGATTGCGTCTATTACTGGTGGTCTTTCTGAAAAATTGGCAGGGATATAAGAGAGATATCTGCGTGCTAGAGAAATGGCTTCTTCTTCAGTATTGGCTAAAATGTCACCACAGCCTGAAACAGAGCAATGCATTCTCGCTCCTCCCATCTCTTCAAGCGAAACGCTTTCGCCAATGACCATTTCTGCCATACGCGGTGATCCTAAATACATGGATGCATTCCCATTTACCATGATCACAACATCACAAAAGGCAGGGATATAGGCTCCGCCAGCAGCAGATGGTCCAAATAAAATACAAAGTTGCGGTATTTTTCCTGATAGCTTTACTTGATTGTAGAATATTCGCCCTGCACCGCGTCTACCAGGAAACATCTCAATTTGATCTGTAATTCTTGCTCCAGCAGAATCAACCAAATAAATCAGTGGTACACTGAGTTTTTCCGCTGTTTCTTGGATTCGGATAATTTTCTCAACTGTTTTTGCCCCCCATGATCCGGCTTTAATGGTCGAATCATTAGCCATAACACAGACAGTTTGCCCATTTACTTTCCCGATTCCCGTGACAACACCATCTGCGGGTAAATGCTCTTCCATACAATTAGCGAGCAAAGCGTCTTCTAGTTGTAAACCATTGTCAAATAGTAATTCAATTCGTCTTCGTACAAAAAGCTTTCCCTTTTCCCCATTTTTGTCGTGGTATTTAGGTGCACCTCCTTTTTTTATAGTTTCCAGCTTTTCTTGCAATGCTTTTTCAAGTGACATAGCCGTTCCCTCCTAAAAAGTTCCATAGCATTTAGCATGTAAAGAATTTCATCTGCTGCTAGATGACCTTCTGACCAAAATCCCAATGTTAAATTGGGATTAAAAATAAAAGGAAGCGTTTTCATTATTTTTTTCTTTCGTAACATCGTACTTTCTTATATATGTCGTATGTTACATTAATTCAATTAACACATCACCATCGTCTACAAAGTCACCCTCATTTATTTTTATTTCTTTCACTTGGCCTTTCATATCCGCAGAAATTGGGATTTCCATTTTCATTGATTCAAGGATGATAACATCCTGACCTTCTTCAACTGTATCTCCAACTTCAACTAAGATTTTCCATACACTTCCCGCCATATTTGTCATAATCTGCATTCATTTTTAGCTCCCTTCATTTATGTTCAAAAACTTTTATAATTTAAAAATAACTGCCTAGTTATATACTATTCATGTAAAAGCTAGTTATAATCAACAATGAATTTTTGAATTATTTAAACTTTTTGAGCTAACCATTTAAAAAGAAAAAAGTCAACGTTTTACACGTTGACACTGTCAGCTAAGGCTAAAAAAAGTACCCTATTTATCTCGGCAATTTTTGCATACATTTAGCATTTGATTCCCTTCTTTTCTATATGGATATAATAATTTAATTCTCGTTCTTCCGCAAACCGGACACGTACCTCTGCCTTTAGACGGTAATTTTTTCAATGATTTTCCGCGATTTCTTTTCGCCATTCCCCTTCATCCTAACTGTTTTTAGTATCAATTTATTTAATGATAAAAGGAACTAAAAATTGTTAGGCATTTATTAGGGTTGGCCAAAAATACTTTTCTATTAAAACGTTTCTTGTTCTTTGCGTACTTCTAAGCCCCTTGAATTAATAGAAAGCTTGTAAATAGCATCTAATACCCTTGTCCCAATAAATTGACAAAGGAATGCGTAAATAATAATGTCCCATGAAACAACAAATCCTGTTATACCTAATAAAAGTGCATTAATCAAAAAAAGTGCTTTGCCTGGTGAAAATCCTAAAGTCTTTGAAAGAATTAGGGCTAAAATATCCATTCCGCCTGAGGAGGCTCCCATTCGGAACAATATTCCTAAACCTAAACCAAAGACAACTGATCCTAAAGCAATGTCAAATAACACATAAGATAATGGATTTTTTATCAGCGGGGAAATCAAATTAATTACTGCAGAGGTGACCGTTACACAGTACATTGTCCAAAGCGCGCTGCTTTTACCAAGCCATTTTACTGCTGCAAGTAACAACACGGCATTTAAAAACCAAAGTGAGTAAGCATAAGGAATATTCAATAGGACATTTAATAATACACCAACACTAGCAGCACCACCTGAGGGAATAAAGTGCGGAAATAAAAAAACGGCCATTGCTATGCCTTGTACAGTTGCGGCAATTCCAAGTATGATACATTTGACAAGTATATTCATTAGCAGATCTCCCAGCTGTCATTAAAAATTGAAAAATATAAGACAATTTATTTTAACATAAACAATAAATAGACGTACTCATCTTTTTGGTACATCCTTTCAATGATGAAGTTTAGTGTTTATGTCAGTAAAAACATTCTAATGAATAGAATATGTATTGCAAATTCTTTCATTAAACGTAAATTAAGATTAACTCTGTTTAGGATCTTTTGTAATAAGATTTAATTGTCATTCAGGATTTTATATCCTTGAAAATAAATGAAGTCGGTTAATTTTATTGGAGGCAGCTCATAACAAATGGATAAAAAAGCTCACGCTCACCTCATGTTAAATTGCCAAAATAATTATTATTTTTCCTTTCACTTACATTCTCTTTTAAACTAGCGCTTTAACTTTATGATAAATAGTTGATGAGACTTCAACAATCTTAGTAAAACTTAGCTGATTTGGATGTTTCAAAGAAATCGTATCCATATACTTTTTAAGAAAAGGATAAGAATGCAATTCTCCTTTATATTCTAATTGCAGCCGATCTGCTTGCATTAAATCTTGTGGTGTTACAAGTGATAGCGGCTTATCAACAAGGGATACCCTGCTCATTTTTAATATAGTCACCACAAATTGTGAACAAAAAAAAGCGTTTTTTCTTTCAATTACTTTATTGAATACAATTCCAAAGAGTCCAATGATGTTATATTTATAACAATGCTCATTTTGTTTAATTATTTGGATGTTAATTTTCAATTGATTATATTCACTTTCAGTTACCGAACAACTGTAAACGGCACATTTTGCCCCTTTAAATAAATCCGAATGAATATTTTCTTTCACAAAGCCTCCAATAAAAGGATTTTTCGGATTTTTACGTCCAAAGCTATACATTTCCTCTAATTCTTTATCCAATGCAATCGATGCATGATTTAATGAGTTTTTAGTATATAATTTGATCACTCTAGTAAATAATGTACCTGTATCAGTAAGAAAAATATAAACTTTTTTATTATTCATAAAACACCCTCCAGATGATATCTTGAAGGGATTTTTCATGGCTCAGTTAAACTTGCCTGTTAATTTCTGTGTCAGCTGTTCGCTATATAGTCTGCCGATAAGGAGCCTCATCACCCTCTTTATGTCTGTCGGGTCTCCCTTTGGCATGTTAGCTGCTACTCCATATAGGTTCCACTCAACTTAAACTCATGAACAAGCATGACATGTATTGGCCTGACATATATTCCCTTCCTTTTTATCTTAGCGAACTATTTTATTGAGCATAACAACCTTGAGCGTTAAACATGAGTAAGGCTTAAGACGTATACGGACTTAAGACCAAAAAAATAAGCTGCAACTTATAGGTGGCAGCTTAACCGATTAACAGAGGAAACCTCTTCTTATCCATTTACATACTTATTCTTACTATGTTTCAGGTGATGGCTATTGTTTGCTTTCTTTTCGATTTTATTGATGATGACAAATAACATACCTAATTCTGCCAACATACCAATTGATTGTGCTAAAGCACCGATCTTTCCGTTCCAGTATGGAAATAGACTTGAAGTAAGCAATAATATGAGAAAAGTAAACAATAAATTGGTTGACTGGGAAATAACCATAATTTTTGTTTGCTTCCTTACCATTAACAGTCCGTTACAATAATCGATAAACGGAAAAGCTAGTGTCATTAGCATAAACACTTTTAAACTATCCAAGCTTGCGGCAACTAGGCGTTCATTAGCACCTATTGCGTGCTCAATTATATATCCACCTATAGGTGTAAAGCAAAAAACAGCTAATATACAAGTTGGAATGAATCCAATCATTAACGTAAACCGCTGCACTTTTTGTGGATGATCCTTATAAAATGTTAAAACAATTTGATGAATATAACTAAAAAAACTTAAAAATAGCTGAGCGATACTTAAAGCAATTGCATATGAAGCAATCGCTAACTCGATTTCACTCGTTTTACCTAAATAAGCATTAATAATTGGTCCTACCATAACAATGATGAGGGATGAAAGAATCAGCGGATTGTAAAAATTAAAAATTTGCGACTTCTTCGTAATCGTATGTTGTTCATCATTGTCCACCATTTTTTTGACTAAAGTTCGCCCCTCAATAAAGCTTACCAGACATTCAACGATCATTCCTGATAAAAAGATGATAGCGCCTGTCTGAGCATTAATATTACCCGATCGGATAAACAGAAGGGATAATCCATACATAACAATTAACCGAATGATCATGCCAATTGTCAACCATTTAGTTTGTCTATTTAAGATAATTACCCCTTGAAATAAACAGCGAATCGCAGAAAAAAAAGTGACGATAATTAGAATTTGATAAACATCGACTATTTGAACGATCATATTGGAATCTGCAGCAAAAAAAGTTGAAAAAATCCACTTTCCTGCTGGAGTGTAAGCAATTGTCCCAGCCACAATCATTAAAGCAGCTACGACATATGCTGCAACAGCAGACATGACCTTAAACGATACCCTGTCTCTAACTAGTGCCGAGCATGCATTTCTCAATAATACACCGAGACGTTCTGTTATCCCAAATAAACTCATCGCGATGACATAGCTGGCAATGACAACCTCAGCGTTTTCTCCTCTTGTTAACGTTCCATTAATAATCATGTGAGAAAACGTTACTAAGCTAGCAGATAACCCTAAGGGGATAAAGAACCTTAGAATTTTCTTCGTCGACAGCCCATTTTCTATTTGATCAAATATTTTTCCCATCTCCCTTTTAATTAAAAAACTGGACAACCTTTTTCTTGTTTTTAATGATTTTATCAGATAATGAAAACGCATTCTATAATATTATCATTATTTTTTTCTTTTAGAACTTTATTTATCTATTTTCCCTCTCAAATAGATAAAGGGTGAGAATTACATCTCACCCTTCAGATCTAGATAATCGTTCAATAACGGTGGCTAATAATAATGTCCGCTCCACTAAACTCGGTATTTCCAAATATTCTTTTTCACTATGAGCATTTCCGCCAACAGGACCTAATCCATCAATGGTTGCTACACCAAGTGAAGATGTATACGAGGCATCAGAACCGCCACCAGTAGCTGTGTCTTCAATCTCGACCCCTAATTCTTCGCCAACATCTCTAATAATACTAAGCAACGCGCAGGTTTTTTTATTTTTTTCCATTGGCGGGCGATTCATTTCACCCTCAAGGATGATTTTTGTACCAGCAACATCAGATGATGAACAAATTTTTTCAAGGCGCTTTTCCAATAATTTCACTTGTTTCATTTCCTTAATACGTACATCAATATGGGCCTCAGCATGATCTGAAACGGTATTAACACTTGAACCGCCTTCAATCAATCCGACATTTACACTGATGCCTTTTTCATGGTCGGAAAGTTCATGTAATTGAATGATTTTATGGGCTAATTCTTCAATAGCACTTCTGCCTTTTTCAGGTTCAATCCCTGAATGTGCTGCTTTCCCTTCTACAATAAGCGTATAATTTCCTTTTCCTCTTCTGGCAGAAACAATTGAACCATCTTTTCTTGCCGGCTCTAAGACAAGAGCATATTTTTTTCCCTTTGCTTCTCTTTCAATAAGTTTTCGGGAAGAAGGTGAACCGATTTCTTCGTCACTATTAAAGACAATGCGAATGTCTTTATGGCCATGATACCCTTCATTAATCAATGCCTTTACTGCATATAAAAGAGCCGCATGACTTGCTTTCATATCAATCACACCTGGACCATATGCACGATTTCTTTGAATTCGAAATGGTCTTTCCACAGCCGTACCTTGTGGATATACAGTATCCATATGAGCGAGAATAATGATCTTTGGTTCTTTTGCATCTTTGTGCTCAATGATTAGGTGATTGCCATATTCTGCTTGCTTCTCTAAATAAACATTAAACCCAAGCTCCCGGTAGCATCTTTCTAAAATTTGTCCTATTGTATCGACACCTTTCTTGTGATAAGAGCCACTATCAATATTTACAAGTCTTTTGATGAATAGCAGCATTTCTTTTTGATGGTGTTCTATAAACGATTCCATGAAGCCATTGCCTTCTTTCTTTCCTGCAAATGAAATATAATTATATAGATTTTATCAGAATGAAGGTAAATAGGTAAGTGTTCAAGACTGAAATTTTTTAAAAATAAATGCTGTCACACTTTATTGAATTAAATTTTTTATGATTTACAAGATTTTTATAATGGATATTTTATTATTCATAATTTTATGATAAATTAAATTATACTATTTTGAGAGGAAGCAAAACTATGCCACAATTTAACAATATTACGATTGATAAAAAAGCAAATATTTACTTTGAGGGTAAGGTTACAAGCCGTACCATTTTATTTTCAGATGGTACTAGGAAAACATTAGGCATTATGCAACCAGGTGAATATGAATTTGCAACAAATGTAAAAGAAGAAATGGAAATTGTCTCAGGAAAGTTAGATTATAAGCTTAACGGCGAGGAATGGAAAACAATTGAAGGAAATGGTGTGTTCTACGTTCCTGCAAATGAAACATTTCAAGTAAGAGCAAATACAGTTGTTGATTATTGCTGTTCTTACATAAATAAATAAATCATGTAATGCGGATTTCTCAAAAGGTTCTGCCCCCTCTAACAAGCACTAAAAAGGAAGTTCCAGTTAACTAGAACCAATTATTGTGATAGAGGGGTCTGATCCCTTGTTTTTTAGATAATCCCTTTCTCTTCCTCCGCTGCTTCGACTAATCTAAAAAGAAAACGATAAATGATACACATTGCCTCACCTAAAGTGATCTCCTCGTTAAAACCTTGAAGACCTTCCAATGAAACATTCAAATCCCACATGCCATCCTTTTGATTGAACATTAGGTCAAATGAGCCATTTTTACAAATAGAATTTTTATTAAGATATTCTCGAATCACCTTTTCATGCTTTTTCTGAAGTTTAAGACCAAGCAAGGCATCATATGTTTTGAAAACATCATCTACCTCTAATGAAATCGCATCTACCCCAATTAGTTCAAGCCACCTTGATTCGATATAGATGAATTCATCCATATGCTCTTTTAAATAAATAATAGGCCGGGTTAAGAACGAGGATGTCTCAGTATCTATTACTTCTTCTGTCTCCTTTAACCCCCGTTCTATATATGCATCATCAAAACGAGTGATAGGCTTTTTCTCTCGAAAGGTAAAGGTATCTTTAAGTTCATCAATAAATGCATGTCTTTCTATAAAGTCTTGTTCCTCTTTGTAAATATCAATTATTGCGTCCTTTTCTTGGTTCCTTTGCATTTTTTCAATTTCTGTTTCGATAAATTGTTTTAACACATCTTTTAACAAAATTTTTATCCTCCAGCAAATATTTACTTTTTTTCCATCATTATACCCAATTACATCTCATTAAATGAAGGCTCAAGTTCAATGAATACCGGACAATGATCACTGCCGAAAACGTGACAATGTGCCTGAGAATCTTTTAAGTAGTTTGCCAATTTTCTTGATAGAATAAAATAGTCAATTCTCCAGCCGATATTTCGTTCCCTGACTTTGTTCATATAAGACCACCACGTATAGACATCCTGCTTGTCGGGATAAAGAAAACGAAAGCTATCAATAAAGCCGGCATCTAATAAAGAGGTCATCTTTCCCCTCTCTTCTATTGTAAATCCAGAATTTCCTTGATTCGATTTTGGATTTTTCAGATCAATTTCCTGGTGTGCGACATTAAGGTCACCGCAAAGTATGACGGGTTTAACCTTATCCAGATCAAGTAAATATTTGAGAATTTTGTCCTCCCATTGTAACCGGTCATCAAGCCTTGATAAATCTCGTTTAGCATTCGGTGTATAAACAGTGATTAAAAAAACATGTTCAAATTCTAAGGTAATGATTCTTCCTTCTGGTTCAGAATCTGCATCACCTATTCCGTAGGAAACAGATATCGGTTTATGCTTTGTAAAAACCGCGGTTCCTGAATACCCCTTACGTAAAGCATAATTCCAATATTGATAATACCCTTCTAGCTCTAAATCAATTTGGCCTTCCTGTAATTTTGACTCTTGGATACAAAAGATATCTGCATCAATTTCTTTAAAATAATCCAGAAAGCCTTTTTTTACACATGCGCGAATTCCGTTAACATTCCATGATACAAGTTTCATTAATAATTGCTCCCCGCTACCATTTTGTCCTATTATTATATATATTTAGTGGAAAAATTGCTATTTTTATATACTATATATAATAATAGTTAAGTTATTTTGTAACAGAGTTAAAACTTAAGCTAGTTACGAATACTATAATGAGGAGGGTTCCATACTGGAGGTTTACCCTACATCAAGATTGGATAAATACTCATATGATTTTTGGAAAAAATAATCAAAAGACAATAGGAGAACAAATATGATAGTACAGCCAAATTCATTTATCTTTAATTTAGCAGTTGCAACTATTTTATCTATTATTATCGGACTGGAACGCCAGTTAAAGAAAAAACCATTAGGTTTAAAAACATGCTTAGTTATCGGAATCGTCAGCTGCTTATTAACAACTGTTTCAATTGAAGCTTCCGAAAAATTTGCTGAATCCTATGTGAGACCAATGGATCCTTTGAGGCTTGCAGCTCAAATTGTTTCCGGAATTGGTTTTCTTGGAGCAGGTGTAATTTTAAGAAGGAACAATGATATGATTTCAGGTCTTACCACCGCTGCGATGGTTTGGGGTGCAGGCGGAATAGGAATAGCTTGTGGAGCAGGCTTTTGGTTTGAAGCAACGATCGCAACCATGCTGTTAATTGTCAGTGTAGAAATAATCCCGTTTATCTTTAAGTTTATTGGCCCGAAATCCCTTAGAGAAAGAGAATTAAAAGTAAAAATTATTGTCGATGAACACGATAAAATGACTGATATACTTAAGGAGCTTAAGCTTAAAAAAATGAAAGCGAAAAAAGTAAGGGTAAAGGATATAAAAGAAGGAGAGATGCAGCAATTAGAGCTGATCTTGAACGTTAATGAAAATATATATGTGACAGATGTCTATTATTCATTAAAACAAATCAAGCATGTCATTAATGTTGAAATGGAATCTCTCTAACATGAGCCCCCAGTGATTGATCTATCCACCTGGGGGCTCATGTTTATTTTGGTTGTTGCAAATGAACACCGCCAATCCACCAATCAATACCGATTAAATCAAGGCGATTTGCTTCCCCGGACAAAACAAGTTCGCCAAAGGAGGTGATGGTCAATGTAGGATTATATCGCTCTGACCCATACTTTGGCAGCAAACCATCGGTGCTTAATAATGCTTGATCACCCTTAATGAATTCATTTAACATTTCAGATAGTTGCAGATCACTTAAGCCTTCATCCTGTAAAGAAGGGGAAATATGTTGAAATAAATCCCGAAAAGATACAGATTTTGTTTTAATAGCTTTAAGAGCTATATACTCAATCTCGTTTGATCCTGTATTAACTGAAGGAAAATAGCTCTCAAGTCTCTTTAACACATCCAACAGAAAAGGCAATTCATGATCAAGGTTTGTTTCCCATTCTTTTACTTCCCCTCTTTCAGACGAAGCATAAGCACTCCACCCTGCTTGCCTGAGACGCTTTTTCTGCAATGAAATAGTTCCATTAACTGATTACTATGTAATTGACTTAATCCGTAAAAAGGAGTGATTCCTGGATAAGAATTAACGCTAACCAATCGATAAATTTTGGTGATGGCGATTCGCTAATTGTGTAAGAATGTACATGAGCATGGTTTGATCATAACGGTCATGCTCAAACCAGAGGACAACTTCCTCATCTTGTGTGATCTCATTCAACTGAGCTAATTGTTTGTAACAATTTGTAATAAATAATGACGATGGGATCTCTAGCTTTTCCTCAAAAAAATCGGCTCTCTTTTTAATCAACTCCTCATTTGACCATGACGAATGTAAGGGACCAAAATCATACATTTCTCTCCAATTAATAATTTTACCGCTTATTCCTTGTAACTTACTCGCCAGAATATCACCATTAACGATATGTATCATCTGTTTATCATCCCAAGTGTAATACTAACAGCTTACAAAACAATAGGGACAGTCCCCAATGAGGGGACATTCCCTAACTTAATTTTTTGTTTATTATTTTTCTATCGTTTCTTTTTTTAGTAAATCTGCTATCGTTAACCATTTTCTTGTTTCAGAGGAGCGTTCAACAGCTTCCAGAATAGCTTGATTTTTAACCCCATCCTCAAAATTAGGTGAAGGGCTGTAACCGTTGTGAATTCCGTTTAGCAATTCGACAATTAAATTAATAAACGTGTGCTCATACCCAATAATATGGGCAGAAGGCCAATAAGCACTAGCATAAGGGTGAACTTCTTCAGTACAATTGATCGATCTAAAACCTTGTAAACCTGGTTCATCGTCGTGGAAATAGACGTCCAAATTGTTCAAATTTTCGACATTCCAACGGATAGAACCTTTTTCCCCATTTATCTCAAACCGATTTCCATTTCGGTTTCCCGCAGCAAAACGAGTCGCTTCAAATGTGCCAATTGCCCCATTTTCAAAGCGGGCAATAAATACACTTGCATCATCAACATCAACTGCTCCCATCTTCTCAGCAGAAGCTTTTCCGCTCAATCCTGAACTTTCTTCAACAATTGGACGCTGTTTAATAAATGTTTCTAATATTCCATTAACCTCTTTAAATTCTCCAACTAAAAATCTGGCAAGGTCAATAATATGGGCCGCTAAGTCTCCATGTGAACCAGAACCGCAAGTTTCTTTGCTTAATCTCCAAACGAGAGGGAAACTCGGATCCATGATCCAATCCTGTAAATAAGCGGCGCGAATGTGATAAATTTTCCCAAGCCTTCCGCTTTCAATTAATTTTTTTGCATATTGTACAGCCGGGGCAAATCGGTAATTATGATTAATCATGTGAAGCACGTTATTTTTTTGGACTGCTTCAAGCATTCGCTTCGATTCTTCCAGTGTCATAGCCAATGGCTTTTCACAGTAGACATGCTTGCCTGCTTCGGCCGCGGCAATGGCAATCTCAGCATGGCTGTTGTTAGGGGTCACAATGTCGATGAGATCAATATCATCGCGTTTAATCAGCTCTCGCCAATCCGTTTCATAACTGTGCCATCCCATCTTTTCGGCTGCTTGCTTCACTCCTTCTTCATTCCGCCCGCAAATGGCCTGCATAACAGGTTCAGCCTTTGGATCAAAGAAGAAAGAAACATCTCTATAAGCATGTGAATGTGCCTTACCCATAAACTTATATCCGATCATTCCGATTCTTACTTGTTTTTTTGTTAAGCCCACCACAGCTCTTTTGCTCCTTCCTTAATTAGTTTATCTTGTAAGAATTCAACCGCTTTTGTGAAGCCCTCTTCAACGCTCATAAGCCCGTCTTCATGTTCGATGCTGATCGCGCCATCATATCCGATTGTTTGCAAGCTGCTAATGATTTCTCTCCACGTATCTTCACCATGACCATAGCCTACTGTGCGGAACACCCAAGAACGATTTGCGATATCCTTATAGCTTTTTGTATCTAACACACCGTTTAACGGATTGTTTTGTCCGTCGATTCTTGTATCTTTTGCATGGAAATGGAATAATGCATTTTCCTTACCAAGAGCCTTTATACATGCGACAGGATCCATCCCTTGCCAAAAGTAATGGCTTGGATCAAAATTAGCGCCAATTTGCTCACCGCATTCCTGTCTCAAACGAAGCAATGTTTCAGTATTATAAACGGCAAATCCCGGATGTGGCTCAACTGCAACACGAACATTGTGTTCTTCTAAAAATTCATGTTGCTCGCGCCAATAAGGAATGACCTTTTCCCGCCATTGCCAGTCAACAACCTCTGAAAAATCATTTGGCCATGGACATGTAATCCATACTGGATGCAAAGAAAAATCCGATTCTCCAGGGCAGCCAGAGAATGTTACAACATTTTCAATACCTAGTTTTGAGGCAAGTCGTACTGTATCTTGAAAAACTTGATGATGCTCTTTAGCAATTGCCTTATTCGGATGCAGCGGATTACCATGGCAGCTCAATGCACTAATCTGGATGCCGCGTGACTTGAATGCACCTCGAAACGTTGCCAGCTTTGCTTGATCAGCCAATAATTCTGCAGGATTGCAATGTGCATTGCCTACATATCCACCTGTACCTATTTCTACCATTTCAAGACCTGATTCCTTTATAAAATCTAATGCCTCATCTAACGACTTTTCTGAAAACAATACAGCAAAAACTCCAAGTTTCATCTTGATATCTCCCCTACCTTCATTGAAAATATTGTATATGCTATTTCCTATCTATTAAATTAATTCTTTCTTTATTTCTCAGATCCTGCTGTGATTCCGCTTACAATGTATTTTTGTAAAAGAATAAACATGATAATAATTGGTGCGGCAGCAATTGTTGACACTGCCATCAGACCGTCCCATTGTGTTCCATATTGACCAATAAATTTTGTCAGTCCCATTGTAAGCGGCCGAATTTTTTCATCCGTTGCAAGGGATAAGGCAAAAATCAAATCACCCCATGCAAATAAAAAGCTGAACGTACCAACAGTTAGTAATGTTGGCTTTGTTAACGGTAAAACAACTTTTACAAATGCTGTAAACCGATTACAACCATCTATGACGGCTGCATCCTCCAGCCCTTTTGGAATAGATAGGAAAAACGGTCTCATGATCAAAATTGCAAATGGCAATGCAAGTGTTGTATTTCCGATAATTAATGCTGCATAACTATTTAGCAAATTGAATTTACTAAACATGATAAATAGCGGCATCGCTGTCATAATCCCAGGCACCATTTGCGTTACCAGCAGAATGAGCAAAAAGATTTCGCTCCCCTTTAGGCGAAAACGCGCCATGGCATATGCTGCAGGCAAAGCGAGCAGAAGAGTAAGAACTGCTGTGCCAACTGCGATGATGAATGAATTTTTTAAGTATAATAAGATGCTTTGATCCTCAATGATATTTTTAATGTACGCATCAAACTGAACCGTCTCAGGAAAAATCATCGGAGGAGCAGCAAACACGTCTTGTATTGGTTTTACCGATGTTGTGATCATCCAATAAATTGGAAATAGAAACACTAGCGTTATGATCAATGCAATGAAAAACATCCCATATTGTCTTGCTGAATACTTCATCACAAGGACTCCTCCTTCCTGATCAAATATAAGTAAACAAGAGAAATGCAAGTTAAGATTAAGAGAATGACGGTCGCTACTGCACCGCTAAGTCCAAACTTAAAGTTTACAAATGCCAGCTCGTATCCCAAAAACGGTAATACTTGTGTAGCATTCACAGGCCCTCCCCCAGTCATGATCAGGATAATATCAAACACTTTAAATGTGTAAATGATCCCTAGAACGAGAATAACCAAGATTGCCGGTTTCAAAAGCGGAATTGTTATTTTAAAGAAGGACTGAAGCCTTGAAGCACCATCTATTTTTGCCGCCTCATACACATCATTTGGCAGCGCTTGCAATGCTGACAATAAGAGAATCATGTTAAAGGGAATACCTATCCAGATATTTGTAATAATAATCGCTAGCAGCGCAGTGCTTTGTTGCCCCAACCAGTTGATCGGCTCATTGATCAAGCCCATTTGGACAAGAAAATAGTTGAAGACACCATAATCTACATCATAAAGCCATTTAAATAACGTACCGGTTATGACTAGCGGCGTCATCCAAGCTAAAAGCAAAATCGAACGAAAAAAGTTACGGAGCGGAAATCTCTGATTAAAAAACAATGCTAATAAAAATCCTATCGAAAGCTGGAAAACGATACATGAAACGGTATAAATCACTGTGTTTTTCAATCCTGGGAAAAATCTTTCATCTTGAAAGATTTGCCTGTAATTTTCCAATCCTATAAACGGTTTTTCGCCTTTCAAATTATAGATCGTAAAGTCTTGAAAGCTAATAAATAGATTATAGAAAATTGGATAGAGCATAAAAATGACGACAAAAAGAAAGGCAGGTATAATAAATAGATATTTAGGCAGTGTTTTTTTTATAAATGGTCCGAACTGCCATTCAGTACCAACCCTTTTATTCGTTTCAATTCTTGTATCTGCTTCCATAGTTATGCCTCCTTTGCTTACTCCTTGTAAGATACTTTTATTTTTAAGCAATTAAAAACTTATTGTAATAAAGGCGCTATTTTCTCAGCAGATTCTTGCATTATGTTTTCAACATCCTCACCAGAGATTGATCGTTGAATCGCTTCCTGAACTACGGTTGAGATTTCAGGATATTTTGTTCCGTAAGCACGCGGTTTTGATGTTTTAATTTGTTGGACAAATACTTGCAATTGCTCATCTTTGTTCCACTCATATTGTTTATCTCCGGCAACATCTTCTCGATTTGGCAAACGACCGCCAAGTTCATGCATCGGTCCTAATACATCAGGCTGTTGAGACCAAGTGATAAAATCAAACGCCTCTTGTTTATGTTCTGAAGTAGCAGAAATAGCCCAGTTTTCACCTCCAAGGATCGAGGCAGATGTTTTTCCTATTGGCATAAGTGTGACATCCCAGTTTAAATCCTTCGATTCTTCTCTAAGCGTAGGTAACTGCCAGGGACCATTTACCATCATAGCTGCTTTACCAGTTTGAAATTGAACAAGAACATCTTGCTGATTCCAATTCACAATATTTTCTGACATTGAACCTTCCTTCACCATGTCCTGAATAAATTTCATTGCCGAGATTGCTTCTGGACTGTCCATGGAATTTAAATCTGCACCTGCCTGCCATAAGAAGGGAAGAAATTGAAATGTGCCTTCTTCGCTTTTGGTGGCCGCCATGGCTAAACCTTTTCTATCAGTAGTTGTTAGTTTTTTTGCGACATCTTTTAATTCATCCCATGTTTTAGGCGGTTCAGATATTCCCGCTTCTTTAAACAAATCTTTATTGTAAAAAAGGGCTAGAGCATTACTGTTATTAGGGATGCCATAATACTTTCCTTCTAACATCGTTGAAGCTTTTGGACCTTCAAAATATTGATCTGCCTGTCCCCATTCTGCCACTTCCTTTGAAATATCTGCAAATACCCCAGCTGATGCGAAGGCTTGATGATCAGGATTATCGATTAGCACGATATCTGGTAATTCACCACCGGCAATACCTTGAAGAAGCTTTGTTTTTAAATCCGCAAATGGAAAATACGTTCGCTCAAACTTAATATTCGGGTGGTTTTCTTCGTAAGTACGAAGCAATTCTAATTGCTCTTTTTCCGATGGAGAATCTGGGCTCAAATAATCCCAGACCCTTAATGTAATAACATCATGCTCACCCCTGTCATTACTTGCTTCATCGCTGCAACCAACAAGTGCAATGACCACTAATAATAAAAGACCGCTTAACATCTTCCATTGCGCCTTCATTAATAATGCCCCCTTTATTTTATTGCTTCAGTGCTTTTATTCTCCAAAACAACAACTTCTGCTCCTTTTTTAATCGACTTTAAAGCTCCGCCTACTATTGCAAAACTCTTAAGATTATCTTCAATATGTGTAATTGGCTTTCGATTTTCCTTTATTGCTTCAATCATCTCGTAGATGGAAAATGCCCGATCTGTATAGCGCATTTTTGGCAGTTTCAGCTCTGTTGTCATACCATCTTCAAGTGTGAGCATTGGTACATCATTTATGAGTTCTACGATTCCTTTACTGCCAACAAGACGAACCTCTCCGTTCCATGAAGTCTCATTTCCGCGAGTAACCCAGCTGCCAAAATAATTGATTAAGATATCATCAAACTTAATGATAGCGCTCGCAACCCCATTGCCGCCGAACCAGCTCCATGAAGGTTTCATGCTCTTTGCATAAATAGATGAAGGTTCTTTGCCTAAAATATGTCTTAATAAATCAAAGTGATGAATGCTCATATCCTCTATTAAAATCTCACTATATTGATCACGCCAGCCGCCAAATTTTGTCGCTCTTCTAAAATTCCATTCTCCGTATTCAACAGCTCCTATTGTTCCTGCTTGAATACAATTTTTGATCGCTTCAATTTCTGGTCTCCAACGGTAATTTTGGCTGATCATAATAAATTTCTCGTATTGTTTTGATTGATTTGCTAGCTCAATCGCTTCTTCAAAGGTGTGGGTAATAGGTTTTTCCATGAAAACATACATTCCTGCTTCTAATGCATCGATTGCTAACTGCTTATGGGTTTGCGGAGGAGTAATAATAATGGCAATATCTGCTTGAACCTGTTCAAAGGCTTCTAAATGATTTTGGAATTTGAGGACAGTTTCATCGTTTAGAGCTTTTATTGCATTTTGAATATTATTCTCATCAACATCCACTATGGCAACGAGCTCGATTTCGTCAAAATCCTTCAAAATGGTCAGCCAGGATTGTCCGAAACCGCCAACACCAATTTGGATCACTTTTAACTTGTTCATACAACTATCACTCTCCTAATTTAGTCATTCTATGAATCAATTAATCATGTTACGAAGTTTTGTTATGCACCACATCCTTTCAAGAAAAATTGATTATCGTACCTCATTTTTGTATAAAACTCTTTTCGCAAACTTTTTGCAAATTAGCAAGCAGTGCGGAAGGTTGATCTCCGTTTAAGAAGCAAGCTTACCGCAGGGAGGACGGAGAGCCTTCTAGGAGTAATCGCCTGCATCAGTCTCACCTGTCCATCTGCCTTTCAAGATTCTCGCAACCAGCTCCAATTTACATGAAACAGTTTCTCAAAGAGCCTTTTTAAAAACTGCAATCTCATAGAAAAGGCCTAGAATAAACATGGGATAGATCTTTTATTATGATCATTAAAGAGCAGCCTATATATTTTCGCTTATAAGGTACGATTATCAGTCATGAATATAATATTTCACATTACCCTTTGTAACGATTTCAAGCTTAACAATATCCTCAACTACCTTAATTGGTTCTTCCAGCATTAAATGATCAAAAGCCTTTCTGACTGCTAAAGCCCCTTGATATACCGGGTCTTGGCAGATCGTAGCTGTAATAACATCATTTAGGAGATAATGGTGAATTTCTTTATTCATATCATGGCCAATTAAAATTGGTTTCTTCGATAGTTTCATTTTCTCTATTTCGCGAGCCACTTCTGCAAGAGCACCTGTAGCAACATAAATACCATCAACTTGTTCTATGTCTTGCTTTAATTCCATAATCAAATTAGACAATTCAGTATTACTAATCTTTAAGGGCCGTATAGATTCCATTCCATTGCATTGTGTTAAGTAATCAATAAACCCAAGTACTTTTTGCTGCATTTGAAATGTATTCATTTTGTCGGTAATTAATGCAAATTTCTTGGAGTTATGTGTAAATCGTTCCAATAACTCACCAGCTAAACGGCCTGAATCTTGATAATCTGCACCAACATACGATATTCTTTTACTTAAAGGAGAATCATTATTGAATGTGTAAATAGGGAAACCGCTTTCAATTCCAGCATTTATAACTTGCATTAATGGGGCTGCATCATTAGCTGAAAGAACCAGTCCATCGTAATCTCCGGAATTAATAATGTCTTGCACAACCTTTACTTGTTCCTCGATATCAAATTTCTTAGTTCTTATAATATCAATTTCAAATCCAAAATCACGTAAATCTTTATAGGTTTTCATGATTCCGATTTCGATTTCTTTCCAAAAATATTCAGGATAAACTGGAAAAACAATCGCAATAAGTATCTGTTTCTTTCGGGAAAGCAAGCTTGCTGACATATTTGGTTTATAGTTTAATTCCTCTGCTTTTTCTAACACTTTTTTCAAGGTTTTTGGACTTACCTTTCCCCTATTGTTTAGTGCCCGATCGACAGTGGCAATGGATAACCCAAGCTGTTCAGCAATTGTTTTAGCCGTAATTTTCATGTTTATCACCACATATCCTATAAAGTGAGACTTCCATCAGCTAGTTTTAGAAGGACATGATACACAAGTTTGGCTATGCCATTGGACGTGGCAAAGTTAGCTCGCTAACCTCTCTGTTGGTAGTGCTGAGACTCATCATGGTTAAACTGCCGCAACTATATGTATTACCTGACTTGGACAACCACCCTTCGTCCGATTTTTTCGGGCAGTTTTATCCAGCACTTATTTACTTCCTTCTTTATTCTGAAGTATGTATTTTTTTCTGTCCTTTAAGATTGAGTAATATCTTCTGCACCCTCAACTAGCTAATTAGATATATATCATATGAGAAAAGTCGAAGTCAATCTATTTTTAGAATTTTTTGATTATTGAGGTACGTTCATCAAGATATGTTTTAAGAAGGTTTTGTGTTGTGGTTAATCTGTTATTATTTTAATAAAATGTAATTTAATAATCTATATGATCATATTTTATCAAATTGATTATTTTTCTGCCCTTGATAACTTACCACAATTTTTTTAAGTTGGTCATCCCCCGTTCCCTCAATGATTGATTAAAAAAGTAAGAACAAAGGAGGAAACCAACTTATAAAAATCAGCTCACGTTATTGAAGTGAAAATTTTAGCTCTGGCATCCATTGTGACATATGTTTTTTGATTTCTTCATAAACTTCAGTTTTGCCTTTTACCTGATGAAGAGGAGCAACAATATACTTTTGATTCACAAAAGTTGGTAAAAACGCAGGATCTTTTAATGTAATTGACATTTTTCCATTTACCTCAACCTTTTCAACCTTTATCTGCATAATCCCGCCGAGATCTTTATAGTCGTTAGTTTGTCCTGTTAAAAAATTACCGAGTGAGTAGGCGACAATTGTACGTTTACCATCTTCTCTTGTGATCCATTCAATCGGCTGCAAGACATGCGGATGATGGCCGATAATGATATCAGCACCGGCATTTGCGGTTTGACGAGCTATTTGCTTTTGCTCATCATTTGGCAGCCTCTCATATTCCTTTCCAAAATGAAGGCTTACCACCACGACATCAGATATCTTTTTAGCAAGTACAATCTCTTTTTTTATCTTCTCCATATCTATTAGGTTAACAAGATATGACTTACCCTCTGGTATAGAAATCCCGTTTGTCCCATAGGTATATGCTAAAAAAGAGAATTTAATCCCATTCTTCTCTATCGTTCGAATGGTCATGTGATCCTTTGGTGAGACAAACGAACCAGTATAAAGGATTCCTATCTTATTCCAGTGGTTAATAGCATTCTGAATCGCTTCTTCTCCCCGGTCTAACGTATGATTGTTAGCCATGGTAACAATATCTACACCGCTTTCTTTTAATGCATCCCCCACTTCATGAGGACTGTTGAACGAAGGATAAGTTGAAAGTCCAATTCCTGCTCCGCCAATCATTGATTCTTGATTTGCAACAGTTACATCAGAGGTTCCGATAGAGGATTTAACAGGTTCAAGCAAGGGCATAAAATCATACTGATCGTTACCAAGATGTTGCGGGTTATATACCCGATCATGAATAAGCACATCTCCAATAGCAGATAGAGTTGCTGCAGAGGCTGCAATAGGTGTTTCTGACAGCTTAGCTGGCTGCTCAATCTCTTCGATTGGTTGTTTCTTTCTTGAATCGGTATTCTTCTCTTGAATCGATTTGTATTGAACAAATGAATAAATCGAAACGATAATAAGCAGTGGTACTAGTATCCAACAAAATAATCGTATTTTCATCATCATTCTTCCTTTTTCTACTTAAACCTCCTTTAAATTTACCATTTTTCTCACTAATTGACAAAGGTCGATTTGTCAGCTTTTTATTTAAACGATTGTGTTTAGCATTATTTTTACATTCTTTATTAAATAAGCAAAGGAGTTTGATTCATAATGTCGAATTTGACTACTACATTTATTTTTTTGATATAGAGAGGATGTTAGGTTTGTCAGCAAATTACTGTTTAAAATGTGGAGATGCATTAGAGAATCGGGACATCGATGGAACATTCAGAAAGGCATGCCCTAGCTGTGATTTTATTTTTTGGGGTGACTATAGTATCGGTGTCGGAGCGTTAGTAATAAAAGACGGTAAATTTCTATTGGTAAAACGCGCACATAACCCCGGAAAAGGTTACTGGACAAATCCTGGCGGATATATTGAGCAATTAGAATCAATTGAGGATACAATTGTACGTGAGGTTGAAGAAGAGGCAGGTATTAAAGCAAAGGTAAGAAGCGTTGTAGCAATTCGTGACCTTCCGCGTAGTGTGCATAATCTATATATTGCTTTTGCAATGGATTATCTTGAGGGAATTCCTAGTCCAGATGGGATAGAATCAGATGAAGCCGGCTTCTACAGTATAGAAGAAACCGAATCAATGAATGTCGCTCCTTTCACAAAATGGCTCATCCATCTTGCTTACAATGGAAAAACCGAAGGATTGCTTAAAGATACTAATCCTTTTGTACCACTTGATGACCATGTCCTATTTCGAATCTTATAGCAATTTAATAACTAGAGAGGGGAATCCCCTCTCTAGTCCTCTTCATCCATTAATTCATCAAATGCAGCTGAAACCTTATCAAATTCCTCATCACTTTCAATTGGTGAAAAGTCACCTTCCTCATCCACCATTAAAAAAAAGACGTCGATGTCCTCTTCTGATTCATTTTGTAAATCTTCGACAAAACCAACAGCAACATAATCAGTACCATCTAAATTGATCGCAGCTAAAACTTCGACTTCATTTTCCTGATCGTTTTCGTCTGTAATCGTAAAAACTTCCCCTATTTGAATTTTATCCATTGATAATCAATCCTTTCTAAACGTACATCTTCAAAAAATTACTTATATAGTTTTTCCATAACGAAAACTTGTATTCATAAATTATCCTGAAGCATACCTTTGTATAGAACATTCAATCCTTTTCATTGGTAAATCGGTTATTAAAAAGAGAGGATGTTATTCATGAATTATTTTCAAACACCATATGTATATTATCCTTCCTCCGAAAGATCTTTTAGACAGATACAAGGTAAAATGTCTGTTGATGGAGCTGGACGGTTAACTGTTATACCTGACCAAGCAATCATTAATATCGGGGTAATGACGGAAAATAAAGATGTTGAGGCTGCACAAAATGAGAATTCCAAGCGTTCGAAACAAGTTATTGAGGCGCTTAAAAAGATTGGAGTGTCTGATGATGATATTCAAACATTATCCTATACCATCCAGCCAATCTATGACTTTGTCGAAGGAAAATCAATTTTAAGAGGATATCAAATCCAGCACGTATTCGAACTTACTGTTCGCGACATTGAAGATGCTGGCGTCATTTATAAAACAGCCGTCTCGGCTGGAGCTAATATGGCAGGAAGCTTACGGTTTGAAGTCACAAATGAAGAGACCTACTACCAAAAGGCGTTACAGCTTGCAATGAAAAATGCTACTGAAAAAGCGGTAAAGCTTGGAGAGCAGTTAGGTGTTACAGTCAAGCAGCCGCCAGTGAAAGTAACGGAAGTTCCTTCTGCTATCTCGCCAAAGGAGTTAAGTTTATCTGCTGCTCCAGAATCATCCTTTCAAGCAGCTCCACCAATTCAAAGGAGAGAAATCGAAATTGAAGCCAGAGTTTCTACCGAATTTCAATATTAAAATGAAAGGCGGTCAAGAGATATGACCGCCTTTTCAAGCAAACTATTTCTTATCAATAAACATCTCAATTTCCTTCAAGATGTTTTGTTGAATCTCTTCCACCTTTGAAAAATCCATGGCTGCTATATAATATGCCTCTAGCTTATCCCGAAGTACTTTTGCTTCTGCCAAGTAGGAAATAGCTTCCTTCATTTTATCTTTGTATGCTTTCGTTGTTCTTGCAATGTCTTCTGCATATTTTTCGTCTGTACCAGCTGTAATGCATCTTTCATACATATCGATGATTTCGTCTGAATCACGATCAGGAAAATATTCATGCGGAGCCGTACTGTCAAATATGGCAATACCTTTTTCCCGCAAAATAACCATATCAAGACTATTAGGGTCAAATCCGCAATGGTAGACTTCTACATCAAAGCCTTTTTCTTCACCAGCGGCAACAATTTTCTTAAGCATTGTTGATTTACCAGACCCAGCTCTACCTTTAATAAAGTAACGTTTTTCAATGTCTTCCGTTAAGTTCTGAATAAAATCAACTGCTCCTAGGGGAGTAGCGGCACCTAAAAACCGATGTTTAATGCTTGGTTTTTTATCTAGTTGGTCTTTACCGTAGAAAAGAGAGACCAAATCTTGTGAAAGCTTATTTGCTTCGGCAAAGTCCATATTTGCGATATATATTTCCTCAATGTCATCATGAGCACGTAACGCTTCGGCGAATGTTTCATAAGCCAAAGCAAATTTATTAGAAATTTCCTTGTTTAATTGGAGAATCGCTTCTTTATTGACTAAAAGCTGCTGTGAATTCCAAGCAACCCCAAGGTTTACATACTCTTCAATAACCCCAGGTGCTTTAGGTTCAATGATATGCGGGGCAGTGCCATCGACAACACCAACCTTATAGGCAGGGAGAATGACCCCATCAATTGAATGATTATCGGATGCACAATGCAGATATTCAATATCAAACCCTTTACCTTCCATATGTTCGCCAATTCTTTTCATAAGCGAGGATTTCCCAGTACCAGGACCCCCCTTTAGAATAAACAAACGTTCAACATCCTCTAATACTGAATCATAAAGACTATAAAATCCCTTCGCTGTATTCCCGCCAGCATAATAATGACGAACATAAGAACACATTAATTTCACCCTTTCACGCCTTTTCTCCTAACATATGTAGATTATCTCACAAGGGTGAATGCCTATTTTCAAATAGTATGTTAGATTATTGTAAGTTCAATCAAATGAAAAGGACTATCTCAAATCTACTGAGATAGTCCTTTTCTAAGAACATTATTTTAATATCTTTTAAAAACTAATGTTGCATTATGACCGCCAAACCCAAATGAATTGGATAAGACTACATTTACTTCCGCCTTTTTTGCTTGATTTGGCACATAATCCAAATCAAGCTCGTCATCTGGAGTTTCAAAGTTAATCGTTGGAGGGATGACCCCTTCCTTGATTGCCATAACCGAGAAGATTGCCTCAATGGCACCAGCAGCGCCCAGTAAGTGACCTGTCATCGATTTAGTAGAACTAATAGCAAGTTCATATGCATGTTTTCCGAAAACTTCTTTAACTGCCTGAGTTTCATAAAGATCATTATAATACGTGCTTGTCCCATGTGCATTAATATAATCCACATCCACTGGTAAGAGATTAGCATCTTTTAATGCCAGATTCATTGCACGTTGACCGCCTTCACCTTCTGGTGCCGGAGTTGTTATATGATATGCATCACCAGTTGCTCCATATCCAATAATTTCTCCATAAATTTTAGCACCACGTGCTACCGCATGCTCAAGCTCTTCTAATATCACAATGCCTGAACCCTCAGCAATAACAAATCCATCACGATTTTTATCAAAAGGACGGCTGGCTGTACCAGGGTTTGGATTTGTAGACAAGGCTGTCATGTTTGTAAAACCAGCGACTGTCATCTCAGTAATTGCTGCCTCTGTTCCTCCTGTTACCATCATATCTACTTGACCATTTTGAATAACACGAAATGCATCCCCAATGGAGTTTGCTCCAGAGGCACAAGCAGTGACTGAACAGTTATTTATTCCTTTTGCCCCAAGTTCAATTGAAACTCTGCCTGCTGCCATATCAGGAATAAACATTGGAATAATAAACGGACTTACCCGCTTCGGTCCCTTTGCTAAATATCTCTTGTGCTGCTGTTCAAATTCATCAAGTCCACCAATACCTGATCCAATCCATACGCCTATTCGCTCAGGATCAACATCCTCACCAATACGTACACCAGCATCCTTAATCGCCATCTTACTAGCTGCTACTGCAAGATGGATATATCTTCCCATTCTTCTAGCTTCCTTATGATCAATAAACTCCTCTGGAACAAAGTTTTTAACTTCTCCAGCTACTTTAACATTGAATTTTTCAGCATCAATTCGGGTTAAAGGCGCGATACCAGAACTCCCATTTTTTATCTGATCCCATGAAGAAAATGCATCATTGCCAACAGGCGTAACGGCTCCGATGCCAGTAATAACGACTCGTTTTTTCATTTTTGTTTCTCCCCTTCATCTCTATCTTTATTCTAGTATATTATCATTTAATGATCATTTAAAAATTATTTTAATATAGTTGTTACTTGGTCTTAGTAGCAAGTATATTTTATACTAATTTTATATAAAAAAAAAGTCTCACAGAAGTGAGCACGTTTAAAATTCCAAGTTCTCTATTGAATCCATTAATGAGGTAATCTCATTTACTGTATTCATTATTTCAGAATTCTCAAGCTCTTCAAGAACTAATTCTCCGTTCTCCATCGCTGTATTGATTTCTTCTAATAATTTTTCATTATTGACTACGATATCTTGATGAATATCCTCTGCAATTGCAGGAGGCTCTAATTCATTGAACGCATTTAATTCGTCAACTACTATATTCAATTGCTCTTCAAGTTTTTGTCTAGCCTCTGAATCAACTGCAGCATCTTGGACCAGTTGAGGTGCTTCCTGAGCGAAATCACTTAATGACTCAAGATAATTTTGTGCTTCACCTGCATAATCAACTGAATTATTCACATCCTCTAAAAAAGAACAGGCACTTAACAACATTACTGCGAAAATTACTGCAACAGAAAATAATTTTTTCACCATTAAACTCCTCTCGTTAGGGGGTATAACATTAATACGGGTTACTATATGAAAAGTTTCAAATTTTTATCATCTAACTGAAAATATTTAGTGTTATGAAATAGGCACTTTACAAAAAATTATAGTCTTTTTAGGTACTCTAAACTAGTCTGTTGGTTTTACGCGCTCTCCATCTTAAGCAGGCGGGACGGGTGCCACTTATTTGCTATGCACCTCCCTAGGTTCCCACTGTCTCGATGCTGCCGCAGAGACTAGCAAATCCGATCCAATCAACATGTGACATAAATACAAAGAGATTAAATTCCCCTTCAAAGTTTATGTTTGCAAGTTCGATCATACGCCGCTCATTGCTAATGATTCTACCATATGCTTCAAGTAAAACACTATAATAATCACTTCTTTGTTCAACTAACAACAAGTTTCGAAAACAACACAAAAAAAGAAGCTGTCTCATAATGGTCAGTCCTTTATGAGACAGCTTAAAACAAAGTTATGTATAGATTATTCTTTGATCACAAGCCATTTCAAAAATTCTTGTTCAGATTTCGTTAAAAATCTTCCCAATTCTTGTGAAAATTGCACATATAATTCTAAATAGCGCTTCGCTTTTTTTTCCATCCTTAACCCCCAAAATATAGATAAGAGCTTTTCTATTTTATCACGTTTTAATGGTCGATGATGCTGTTTTTTCAAAATATTAAAAATATAATCAATTTCTTTTATATGTGATTTCTAAATTTTGAGTAGTTGCCACATAATTCATTCAATAATAACACAACCTACATACACACTTGCTATTTAAAGGTGGTGATGAATGCAATGAAAAAGCTATTGGTTCTTTTACTTGCTGGTATTCTGGCAACATCTGTTGTTGCTTGTGATGATGCTCCCGGTGAAGATGAAATTGGTGATGGTGAAATCAATGATGAAGAATAAAGCAAGAGCTATCGGAACTTATGGGCAGTTATCCCACATATCATACTTCTTAAGTTTCTTAAAATAAGGTTTTTTTGCCCGTTAAGATTGTGATAAATCGAGGGTTCAATAAGTGGGTTTTACTGTCTAAGATTGCGAAATAAAAACAAAGGGCTGACACGAATCTGCCAGCCCCATATAATAACTATGTTATATAATCTACTTCACTTCTATACAGGTGCATCAATTTCTAACTCTTCAATCCGTTTCTCTAAATATTGTACATCCTTACGGGCATTAAATTGATCCGCCTTCTCTACTTTAACTGTAATATTATAATCAGGAATACCAGCGTATTTTTCATACCTGCCTCTTGGCAATAAGAAATTCCCTTCTGGAAAGTGAACCTCTAAGTTCCCTCTTGCTATTTCGACAAATTTTGCTTTGCCTTGGAAAACACCGAAACCATTATATACAACAATCCCTTCGCCTTCTGTAATACTTAATTCTATGGCATCCTGCTTATTCATTAAAACATCATAACGATTTGCTCCATTAAATGGATCGGTTTCTTTATAGACCATTGAATTAAATTGTTTTCCTCGACGTGATGTTACAACAAATTGTCCTTCCTTTTTCCCTAAGTCAGGAATATCCACTTGAATTAAATTCCCTTTGCCATCTGGTGTTTGACAAATTCCGCCCTCACATAACCATGCTCCTCCCCATTGGAACACATCACCTTGATTCTTAAGATATTGAATTCCTTCATAATCTCGGTTCGCAATAGCAATTTCATCTCGAATATCTTGACCGGTTTTAAAGTCAACTAAATGGGCAGATTCAGGTTTTACCCGTTTGGCAAGATCTATATAGATCTTCCATTCTGCACGAGCTTCCAAGATACTATTTTTGTTACCATTAATTTCTGGAGAAAAATAAACCATCCGTTCAGTTGAAGTGGATGTCCCTCCCCCTTCTTGTTCATAGCGTGTTTTCGCTGGGAGAACAAGAACTGCTTCCTTTGCATCTACTAAGGTGGAAGTGTTTAGGATAATATCTTGGTGAATACGAATATCCAGTTCAGATAAAGCTTTTTCTACGAAATCTGGATCAGGCATAGTTTCCAGGAAATTTCCTCCTGATAAATAGTAGAGCTTGACTTTTCGCTCATTCATGTCCGGCAGCAGGATATTTTCTAAGGTTACACCAACGATATCACCTTGCCAGTTTGGAATCTCAAACCCCCATATTTGTTCCATCCGCTTAATATTCTCAGCATCGAACCCGCTTCCTGGCAATACAAAGGGATCAGCACCCATTTCTCCTGAACCTTGTACAGAGGAGTGTCCCCTAAAAGGCATTAATCCATTATTCTTTCTTCCTAAGAAACCTCGTAAAAGAGCAAGATTCGCTACTTGTGAAATATTATCTGTAGCAAAAGAGTGCATCGTTAAACCTAAGGCCCAAGCAAATACAGCATTCTTGCTCTCAGCTAACAGCTCGGATAATTCAATCATTCTTTCTTTTGTAACCCCTGAGGATTTAATAACATCAGTCCATGAATGCTCTTGAACCTTTGACTTTAGTTCCTCATAGCCATTTACATGTTCATTAACAAATTGGTGGTTAACGGCAGACCCATATTCCGCTTCTTCCATTTCAAACCAATGCTTCATTATTCCGTACATAAAAGCAATATCTCCGCCGATATTCACCTGGTAGAAGTCATCAGCAATTTTTGTCCCGAACAAGGCTGACTCCATATTTGAGGGAATCCAATATTGATCCATTGCTGGTTCTTTATATGGATTAATCACAATGATCTTTGTTCCTCTTTTTTTGGCTTCAAGCATATATTTTGTTGAAACAGGTGAAGAATTTGAAGCAATACTTCCCCAGAACACAAGAACATCCGTCCCAAACCAATCCTGATAATTGGCAGTCGATGCGCCAACACCGATTGAACGCTTTAATGCAGTTTTACTTGGCGAATGACAGATCCTTGAAGCATTATCTATATTATTTGTCCCTAAAAAACGCGCTACTTTACCTGCAACATAATAAGATTCATTAGTAATCCCTCTTGCTGTTAAATAAAAAGCATATTGTTTCGGGTCCAATTGCTTCATTTTTTTTGCAATGAGATCCATTGCTTCATCCCAGGTTATCCTCGAAAATCTTCTTTCACCATTTCGACGTATAAGCGGATATGGAATACGGCCTAATTTACGCAATTCTGTACTGCTATATTTTCGCAATTCATCAATGTCAGAATGAAGGATTTCTTCTTTCACTCCCGGCATTGTATTTAAACGAAGAACGTTTAGTCGGGTCGTACAAACATGCGGTCCTTTAAGTGTCTGATCATAAAGCCCAGAAACTCCTAATGCACAACCATCACAAACCCCCTGTGTTAAAATCCGTGTAGCATACCCTATATTATCTCGATTATCCCAGGCAATTTTCATTGTATCGCGGAAGTGCTGAGGTTTTACTTTTCCTAGACCGAAGGGAATTGGACTGACCCAATGTTCAGGTTGTGGTGTTTTCGTCGCTTTTATAGGACCTTGATGCTTTGTCTTTCCCATTATTTTCACTCCTAATCTATTAAAAAAGAAAGTCTGAGATTTTACTTTTTAGAATAATTATTTCTGCAAACTTCTATCTATTCCTGCCCTAAAAATAGGGTCTATTAAACTTCCTGTTGTTCTCTTCATAAGGTTTTATCATCGAAGCGGGTGGGACGGAAACTCCTCTGACCTGTGGGTTTTCATTCATTTCACTTTACTTAGCAGAAGGCCCGCCCGTACAAATTAACATAATGTTTCAATCAACCAAAAGGATGAATTAGCTGAAAATAAAAAACCACCGTTTCCTCGCAAATCTCTTTGTTGGAAAAACGGTGGTTAGTCTTTTGCAGGGTCGCTACCAAGTGCCATACCTATTTATTTACAATATTTTTCTTGTAGATCTTCATCAAAAACGAATATTGACATTCCGAAATCTCTATCAATATCTATATCAACAAATAGATCAACAAATTTACAGCCTAAAAATTCCTCCATCTCAACTGGTGGATTCTTTTTGTACATTTGCTTTACCATTTCAGTTCTTGCCTCTCGCAATGCTTGTTTTCCTTCAGTTGCACTTGCGATAAATTTTTCAACGGGGGATAGATTCCCTTCCATTTCACATATGGCCCAGTTTTTACAAAAGGTTGTGGTGATTTTACTTGGCCCCTTACCCATATGCTTTTTTCTAAATGACCTTACGATATTACTGAATTCTGCCTCGTACTTATTCATGAAATCCTCCTACTTACTAGAGGTAATAGCATGAGGTATTTTACCATATTATTGATCCTTTTAAAACTAATTTTATCCAGCAATAGTGCTCTTTGTCCCAGCAGATGAACTTTGCTTCTCCAGTTTCTGAATGTCGCGTCTAACTAAGATGGATACGATAAGCGCAATAACAAACAATCCGGCAAAAAAAGTTAAGCTTGAAGCATAACTTCCAGTTGTATCCTTCATCCATGCAGCGAACATTGGCCCGGCTAAACCCGCAGCTGCCCATGCTGTAAGAATATATCCATGAATTGCACCAAGCTGCTTTGTGCCAAATAAATCGCCAATATAGGCTGGGATCGCCGCGAATCCTCCCCCATAGCATGTATAAACCACAGCTAACATTACTTGGAATAGGATAGCTTCAGACGTTTGCGGCAGTAAAGCAAATAAAACAATCTGTAAAACAAAGAAGGTGGTGTATGTGTTTGGTCTGCCAATATAATCGGAAATAGATGCCCAGCCAATGCGGCCAAGCCCGTTAAATATCCCCATAATCCCTACAAGTGCCGCAGCTTCAACTGTTGAAAGGCCAATGCTTTCCTGTGCTAATGGCTTCGCAGCCGAAAGGATCGCAATCCCGCAAGTAACATTTATAAACAGCATGAACCATAAATAATAAAACCTTGTTGTTTTTACAGCTTCATTTGCAGTTAATTGGGAAAGATCTTGTTTAATTCTAGACTTTCCAGATTGGAGCTTCTCTTTGAACCCTTCAGGAGCCCAATTAGCAGGAGGTTTCTCTAAATATAAAGAAGATAACAACATAATGACAAAATATGCAGCTCCTAAAATATAAAAAGTATTAGCTGTACCAACCGTTTTAATTAGTGTATCCATAATAGGGCTGCTAATTGCCGCAGCAAAACCAAACCCCATAATGGCTAATCCTGTTGCAAGTCCTCTCCTGTCCGGAAACCATTTCACTAATGTTGAGACAGGTGCAATATAACCAACACCTAAACCTATTCCACCTAAAACACCATATGTCACATAAAGAAACGGCAGTGAGCTCAGATGAACAGCTAGACCAGAACCAATAATACCTGCACCGAAAAATCCAGCAGCAAGCAATCCGGATGCCCTTGGTCCGTACTTTTCTACAAAATGACCAAGGAAAGCAGCAGATAAGCCAAGGAATAAAATAGCCAAACTAAATGTTAATTGGACCTGCTGGGCTGTCCAGCCAAATTCTTTCATTAATGGAGTTGTAAAATTGCTCCATGCATATACAGATCCTATTGAAATATGGATTCCAACAGCAGAAGCAGCAATAAGCCAACGATTTTTTGTTTTTTTCACACATTCATCCCCTTGTTATTAACAGTGGTTTGGCTCCTTTTCTTATCACAGAAAAAGCAAACCTATAAAAAGATTCTAATGCATTACTTTCATCAGTGGAGGATTCCTAAAAGTATTAGACGTACAAGTGCCGACATAGGCACAGGACATTGAAAAGAGTTACTCGGCTATCCTCCACTTTTTATATCAGATCTTTACGGACAATCACCCCTCATTTATCTATTTAAATTATTATTATCAATAAATGGGGGCTGCTGCCCGTTAAAACCAAGAAAAAATCTTTCAAAGACTACATAAGAAAACCGCCAACCTCCAATAAAATATGCGTAAAAAGCGCTGCACATCTTAATGGTAATTGACGGTTAGTATCAAGCAGGATTCGCTACTATCGGACCAACAGTTAATCGCTTTCAAATATGTACCATGCTGAATCGTAGACAGGATCGCTATCACGAGACAAAATGTTACAAAATCATGAACTTGTATAAAAATACTACCATTTTATTTGTGGTTCTGCAAGCTCATTTTATTATGTTTTTATCTTAATCCATAAGTATCCAAATTTTATACTTGTTTAATAATTTAGATTATGTTTATACTTTATTAATCTTAAAATTCAGGTGAATCGTATGATAAAAAAAATAAGTGTACAGCAGGAAATAAGGAAATATACAAACGGTCAATTATTTGATACTGTAGATGATATCGTAACTGAATTTCCTTTAACTATCTTCATTAATAATCAAGAATTCGCTACTATGGTCTGCACTCCTGACCATTTTGAAGAGATTGTTATCGGTTTTTTGGCATCAGAAGGTGTGATCCGGTTTCTAGATGATATAAAGGCCTTAACGATTGATGAACATGCCGGTTATGCCCATGTGACTTTACATGCGAACGTTACAACCAGCCAGCAATTTTATTCAAAACGGTTTATTGGTTCTTGCTGTGGTAAAAGCAGACAGTTTTATTTTCAAAATGATGCCCGAACAGCAAAAACGGCAACGACTAAACTAACAATTAATCCTGACCAATGCATAAAGCTAATGAATGATATGCAGAATAGCAGTACTGTTTTTCAAGCAACCGGCGGTGCTCACAATGCATCATTGTGTACCCATGATCAGATCATTGTTACTCGGACAGACATTGGCAGACATAACGCCTTAGATAAATTATTTGGATATAGCATAATGAATCAACTTTCTGTACGTGATAAAATCATCGTCTTTAGTGGCAGAATTTCGTCAGAAGTGCTGGTAAAGGCTGCAAAAATCGGGGTTGGTATTGTTCTTTCTAAATCAGCACCAACTGATCTTGCTATAAAACTTGCGGATGACTTAAATATTACCGCAGTTGGGTTTATCCGCGGGCAATCATTCAACATTTATTCACACCCTGAGAGAATCACTGAATGATAAGCTAGATTGTATAATACCGTCTGCAGAAACGTTATAAAAGGAAGGGAGGAATGAATCTTGAAAACAAATAACTCCATTTATGACCACTTTAACCGCCCGCTTCGTGATTTAAGAATTTCAGTTACCGATAAATGTAATTTTCGCTGTACCTATTGTATGCCTGCAGAAATATTCGGACCAGACTTTCCGTTTTTAAAAAGAGATGAGCTTCTATCTTATGAAGAAATTGTACGTCTAACCAACATTTTTGTTCATTCATTAGGGGTGCAAAAGATTAGGATTACCGGCGGAGAACCCTTAATGAGAAAGGATTTGCCAGCACTCATTAAAAACTTAAGCCAAATTAATGGTGTAGAGGATATTGCAATGACGACAAACGGCTATTTCCTTCCTAGATATGCTAAACAATTAAAAGAAGCTGGCTTAAAACGTGTATCCATTAGTTTGGATTCTTTACATGACGAATTGTTCGGAAACATAAATGGCCGCAATATTCCTGTTAAGTCAGTTATTGAAGGAATAGATGCCGCGGCAGATGCGGGATTAAAGGTAAAAATCAATATGGTTGTAAAACGCGGAATGAATGAGCATGAAATTATTCCTATGGCTAAATTCTTTCGAAAAAAGGGCCATATATTACGCTTTATCGAATTCATGGATGTTGGCAATACCAATCAATGGAACCTTAAAAAAGTTTACCCTAAAAAACAAATTATCAAAGATATCCATCAAGTCATGCCACTTGAAGCAATCGAACCGAATTACACAGGTGAAGTGGCTACTCGCTATCGGTATATAGGTTCCAATGATGAGATAGGTGTTATCTCCTCAGTATCGGATGCTTTTTGTTCAACATGTAACCGTGCGCGTCTATCAGCCAGCGGTACATTGTATACATGTCTATTTGCTTCTAAAGGCCATGATTTACGTGCTCCCATAAGATTAGGCCATTCTGACCAAGAACTAACAGAGCTTCTTAAAACAATTTGGCATGACAGAAAAGACCGTTACTCAGTTGAACGCAGTAAAGCTTCAACTAAGCGGAAAAAAATTGAAATGTCCCATATCGGGGGGTAGGAGGATTGAAAGGTGAGCTATTGTACCATTGATCATTCATTAGAAGATGTGAAGAAAAAACTTGAGGAACAGTCCCCGTTTCTTTTACCGGAATTAGCGGAGAAATGTGCTAACTATTTAATCGTCCCTCGGAGCCAAAATGAACTAAATGAACTGTTCCATTTCCTAAAAAAGTATGATTTGGCCACAATGGAGGAAAGAGAAATTCGCAACAAAAAAATCGCTGCATTTATTGAAAATTAATTTTTTAAAATAGCAATTGCATGTTTAGAATTAGAATATGAGTGAAATCACCCTTTACAGAAAGACGATTATCTGTAAGGGGTTTTTATTTTTTCTAAATTAATTAGATATTTCATTGACATTATTAACAACTGACTCTATAATTTATTTCAGAGTAATAAATCTTTAAATCAAGATATTTTAAATCGAGTTAGTTATGGAGGAGATAAAAATGGCTAAAACAAAATGGAACATTGACCCAGCACACAGCAGTATTGATTTTTCTGTAAAGCATATGATGTTTGCAACAGTAAAAGGTGGTTTCCAAAGCTTTCAAGCAGAAATTGAAGCTGATCCGTCTGATTTAACAACTGCTGAAATCTCATTTACTGTTGATCTTGCAAGTGTTGATACAAGAAACGAAGATCGTGATAATCACTTACGCTCTGCTGACTTTTTCGATGTTGAAAATCAACCTACTTTAACATTTAAAGCAACAAACATTGAAAACACGGATGAAAATGAATACGTTGTTACAGGTGATCTAAACCTTCACGGTGTGACAAAGCAAGAAATCTTCACCGTTGCGTTTGAAGGGACTGGAATTGATCCTTGGGGAAATGAAAAAGCAGGCTTTGCTGCTGAAGGAAAAATCAAACGAAGTGACTATGGGCTAACTTGGAATGCTCCGTTAGAAGCTGGCGGAGTTTTAGTTGGAGATCAAATTAAGATTTCATTACAAATTCAAGCTGCTAAACAAGCTTAACAATGAAAGCACATGCGCCTTGCTCCGCCCCGAAAATCATAAAACAATTTAGAATAGAATGCGCGCTCTTTACCTTCAATTCTAAATTGGCTTATGGCTCGGGGGCTAGGTGCTGGAGCTAAACACCCAGCAAGGGACAATTTTTTCCTTTCTTGTGCTTATTAAAAAGGTGTATAGATTCATTCCTTTCCTCTCATTTATATTAACCTACTGAATATTTTTGCCATAAAAAATTTCATCCATCTCTCGTGTTAGACGGTCGGTTATTTCCTCTTGTTCCTTACTGCTTAATTTTTCCTTTGTATATCCAAACAAATAATTATTTAGATCAAATTTTTTCAACTTACATTTTGTATGAAAAATATTCTCTTGATAAATATTAACATCGATCATATCATACTGTTTTTTAATTTCTTCAGGTATATAATTTTGGATGGAGCTTATATCATGATCGATAAATAATTTATCCCCATTTATATCTCTTGTAAAACCCCGAACACGATAATCCATTGTCATTATATCTGTATCGAATGAATGGATTAAATAGTTAAGTGCTTTCAATGGGGAAATCTCTCCGCAAGTCGATACATCAATATCTGCCCGAAAGGTACTAATTCCTTCATTTGGATGGAATTCTGGATAGGTATGGACTGTAATATGACTTTTATCTAAACTTAGAGCAACTGCCTCTGGCAGCGGCCCAGGTGATTCATCATAGGATTCTGTTGGGACCTCAACGATAGGTCCTTCAGACACTAAGATCGTCACACTTGCTCCTTGAGGAACATAATCTTGTTTTGCGATATTAAGTACATGGGCTCCGATAATATCTGTTACATTTTTTAAAATATTTGTTAATCGTTCTGCATTATATTGTTCATCAATATAATCAATATACGCCTCTCGTTCTTCCCTTGTTTTTGTAAAGCAAATATCATACATATTAAAACTTAGTGATTTTGTTAAGTTATTAAATCCGTGTAGCTGAATTCGCTGCTCTGGAGTTAGCATGATTCTTCTTCCCCCTTGTATGGATTTTTCACCTGTACAATTCTCCGAATCTTTACAAGTCATATATATCTTACCCTTTTCTAGGAAAAGAAATCAGCATGTGATGAAATCGGATAAATTGAGGCTTATACGAATTTCAAACGTTACACCGTTATGTGTCACCTACTTGATGCTTGTCCCGAGATACCTTTATTTTGTGATGATCCCCAAACAACTTCATAGATACTGAACGATATTCAAGTGAGACCTTACTTTCTTTCGGTTAAGATTTGGACAAACTAACAATCGCCTCCCTTGCAAGTAAGGAGGCGATTGGTCAGTTATTATTTATTTAAATTGTTAATTATATGGACTGCCTGGTTAATCAAGATTTCTTTTGCATCTTTAGTAATATCATTATTCAGGGAAGCATCATTTAAATGAGCGATAAATTTATTAACAAATAAAATCATTTGTTTTTTATTACCCTTTGCTTCATGGTGTTGTGCTTGTTTTAATGTACTGATTAGCTGTAATGCTAGCGGTCCTTTTATCTTTTTCATTTCAATATTTGTATTAAGGATATTTTGTAAGATACTTATTTTACTCGGTGTATCTATTATAGGGACAGGTATTTTTGCCCAATCCGTATCTGAGGCGAAATAATAGCTTGTATATGCTGGTTGATTATAGCCTGCATTTTGCCAAGAAATACCCGTTCTATATTGCGGATCATGCATTAAAGTATATAATTTTCGATCTGTTACTTCAGTACTTAGGTAAATTCGGATTGCTTGACTATCAGCTGTACGAACAAGGAGTTCTTCACGCCAATCACCAAAAATATCAGCTACTAAAGAAGGGTTCCCTTTAGTGTGATTATTTGTTCGTGTATTTTCTGCTGTTAAGACCGTTCCTTTTTTCCAATCATTAATTGTTGGGGTACTATCGATTGAACCGTTGACAATTTGAGTTGTCATATCTTTAGACCACTTGATATTCATATTTGTACCTGGTGCCTGGTCGCTGAGCTTGGCACCGTTTGCTGACCATAACCCAACTGCCCAAGTCTCTAACCCTTTCGAGTCAGGTTCTACATCACCGACCATTCCTCGACCTGTATCCTTACCTGTATATCCTCCGTAAATAATCTCTCCTGTTTTTGCATCCCTTAGTGAATATCCGTATGGTGCATATCTCCCGCCTTCGTGAACCATAAAGATTTCTAAGCCTTCTCGTTCTGGATCAATATCTGTAACATGTAAGGCATCGCCATGGCCTAAACCAGCTGTTACACCAGGAGTTGCACTTTCAGGCGGCATGACATCGCTGGAACTGTAAAGTAAGGAACCATCATGATCAATTGTTGCGGAACCATAAATGATTTCTTGTTTTCCATCACTGTCAACATCTGCTGTACTTAATGAATGCGCACCTTGTGTTGTAAGAGAACCAAATTCCTTACTTGTCCCTAATCTGCCATGAGGACTATCATTAAAAGGATTGTTCATTGGCGTCCATCCGCTATCAACTGACCAATTTTCCTTTAGGTGTTTACCGTCCCAGCTATACGTAACCATCGTGGATCTTGTATAGTACCCTCTTGAGAATACAGCGTAAGGCTTTTTCCCGTCTAAATAGGCTACACCTGCCAGGAATCGGTCAACACGATTTCCTGGTTCAATTCTTGACATCGCATAGTCTCCCCACATTAGTCCATCATCATGACGATCATACTTATAATGAATGGTTTCTAATTCTTCACCTGTTTCACCTTCAAATACAGATAAATACTCTGGACCAGAGAGGATAAATCCTTCAAAATCTCTTAAATCATTGCGACTGCTTCGGCTAGGTGCATATTCATCAATAAAATAATCAGCTAAGCTTTCAGCATCTTTTCTTGATAACGGGTATTGATATTGCTTTTCAATCCCAAAGCTTTCTTCTAGGGTTGCCGGCCAATTTCCATTAATCACTTCCTCATGGTTATGCCAGTTCATAAACATTTCGACCACATGTTGATAATAATCTTCACTGCTCATCCTGTAATCATCTTGGTGACTATAGCCTGCATTTTGATCCTTTTTAGGCATCGTAATATAATCTTCGTTTTTGATATTGCCTTGCTTATCATATTTCATTACCTTTGTCCCAGGTGCAGTTTTAAACATTAATTCGGATTTTCCATCTCCATCGAAATCATACACTAAAAATTGCGTATAATGTGCTCCTGAGCGGATATTGACACCAAGATCTATACGATATAACAATGTGCCGTCAAATGTATAACAGTCAATATATGTTCTTCCGGTATAGCCTTTTTGTGAAACATCCTTCGAGTTTGTAGGATCCCATTTTACAAAGAATTCATATTGGCCATCACCATTAACATCCCCAACACTCATGTCATTTGCCGTATATGAATAGGTTTCACCGCTTGGGGTGAAACCATCTGCCGGCTTCTTTAATTTCAGATCGTAATATGTATGTTCCCATGGTGTTGTTTCTCTGCTTTGATCAATTTCATTACCATTTTCAACCGCCGTTACATAGTATGTTGAGTTCTGAGTTCCATGTGCATCTAAATAGTTAGTACTATCCTTTATTGTGGCAATTTTTTTACCATCACGATATAGATTAAAGTTTACCCCTGCTAAACCAGAATCTGAATGGCCGGTAATCTCATCTGCAAGCAGCCTCCAGCTTAGAAAATTCCCTTCAGAACTTGCAGCTGCAACGAGACCACGATCAAGGTATTCTAATTGGATTCCTTTTATTGGCTTTTCAGTTATTGCCGATGCATTACTTTGAAACCCTGACATTAATAGAGGCACTGCTAGGGATGCTGCTAAAAACTTTTTTGCTAATGATCGTTTTTTCACGTTCTTGTACATCACCTTTCGGTTAAGATTTGAAACTTTCTAGTTCATTTGATCATGAGGCATACAGAAATAAATACTTTATATAACAATTAATTTGTAATTAGATTCAAAAGATCTGCTTTTTAATTGATATTAATACCTGATTAATCACCTCCTGGTTTAGAGTAATGCCAATTGTTGTAAGCGCCTACATTTTCAAAAAAGCAGAAATTTAGAATTCAGCCCAATTATAAGACAGTGAATTTTACACTTACATAAAAAAATCAGTCTTTTACTTATAAAAAACAGTGTTTCTTTAAAAAGCTATGTCAGGCTAAAAGTAAAGGGCGCATTAAAAAACCCTTATACAGAAAGAACTCTTTCTGTGTAAGGGTTTAAATACATTTTTTTCTTAAAGCTTCTTCAATGCATCTGAAACAGAATCTTCTCCAGTTACAAGGTCAAATGAACGGTGATATGTATGCTCTTCATTTAAACAAGCTATAATTGTGCGTGCTACGTCTTCACGAGGAACAGTTGATCTAGATAGATTTTCTCCAACTGATATTTTACCTGTACCAGATTCATTTAGTAAGCCTCCAGGACGGATAATAGTATAATTTAAATTTGTTTTCATTAGGATTTTATCAGCATAATGTTTCGCAACATAATAAGGTTTTATTTTTTCATTCCAATTTTCTCTGTTATGGGCCTGTAGAGCACTTACCATGATGAACCGTTTTATACCTGCCATTTCTGCTGCTTCCATTGTTTTCACCGCACCATCAAGGTCAATTAAAAGGGTCTTATCTGCACCGGTATGTCCTCCTGATCCTGCGGTAAAAACGATGGCATCACAGCCGCTGGCAGCTTTTGCGATCTCTTTCACACTGCCTTCTAAATCGGCTTTTACTGCCTCGATTCCATTTTCAGCAAACATGTTTATTTTTTCATCTTTTCGTACCATTGCTCGAACAGTGTGTTCTCCATTTTCTTTTATCATTTGAGCAAGCTGGTTACCTATTTGCCCATTTGCCCCAACAACAAATACCTTCATAGAATCCATTCCCCTCCTGCTTAATAGTATCATATACGTCTCTTCTATTATTTCAAAGATAAAGAAACGATTCAAAAAGTCTGCTTGTCCAATTAATAATCACCATTCACGATTACATTCACAATTTCCTCTTCCACTTGTTTTCCTTCTGCTTCATTATGTAGATGATTAAGGAGGATAGAGAAAATCACCGTTTCACCTTTCTTGGTCTGTACATATCCGCAAAGCGATGTCACATTTGTGAGTGTACCTGTTTTCGCTCTGACATGATTTTTTAAGGGCGGTCTCGTCATACGTTTCCGTAAAGTACCGCCAATCATCTTTTCCTTGGCACCGGAAATAGGCAAAGAATTCAAAAAAACTGGAAACCACTCCCGCTTTTTCACTTGATAAAGCAAATTTGATAATTCATTTGCTGAGGTCAAATTCAAGTGTGAGATCCCTGAACCGTCCCTAAACTCTATGTTACTCGTATTGATACCCAGTTCTGCCAGGGCAAGTTTTTCAACCTCCAGCCCAGCATCCCAGCTGCCATTATTTTTAAATACCTTTCCCATTTCCTTAATTAAGATATCTCCATGGCTATTGTTGCTTAATTTTATAAAGGGTATTAGCAATTCTGATAAAGGCATAGAACGATGAGAAAGGATTAGTTTCGCTTTATCAGGTGTTGCTCCCAATTTTGCATCGCCTATCAATCTAATTCCTTGCCTTTTTAGCGAATCTTTCAATAGTTCTATAGCAAGAGCAGTTGGTTCCCAAACGGCAATCGATTCTTTTTGTTTAGGTGTATGAACTGGTATAGTTCCCTCAACTGTTATTAGATTTGTACCATGCTCTCTGGAGATACTTATGGTATTTTCCCCTTTTTCTGAAACCGTGTTTGTTTTGTTCATAATCATAACTACATTCGTTTTCGGAAATACATTAACCGTTGCCTTTTTGTTCGATTTATTACTAGGGATAATCTCAATATTAATTGTCCCTGGGTTATACTCCCTATCAGGTGCAATTGTTAAAGCAGAGATTTGAGCTCCATAATAAGCAACTTCATCACTCCAAGGGACATCAATTGAATAACGCACATGATCATACCAAGAATCATCCCCAATTAAATCTCCTTGTATCATCTTAACGCCTTTCTTTTTTAACTCTTTTGCAAGCCGATCAAAATCTTCAGGTAAAAGAGTCGGGTCTCCTTTTCCTCTTACATAGAGATTTCCCATTAATACTTTCCAATTGATAGAGCCATCTGTTAGGAATTCAGTATGGAATTGATAATTCTTCCCTAATGTTTCTAATGCCGCTGCAGCGGTAAACAGCTTTCTGTTAGATGCTGGAGTTAAATCAAGGTTGCCATTAAAAGAATAAAGTAATTCACCAGATGACGATGAACGAATGCTTACTCCAGAAATTGCTCTTTGTAAAGTTGGATGATGGATCAGCAGTTCATTTAATTGTGTTGCGAGATCTGATGTCTGGTTCGTTGCACTTATATGAAGATTGTTTGTTGTAAAAAAAGTAGACACTAGACAAAAAAACAGACAGATCATCAGTTTGGCCATATCTGAATAGACCTCCTAAATATGTATTCTACTGATTAATCTTTTCAAGTCCTAACTTTTTTATCCCAATCCTAACCAGTAAAGAACCTCCACTGAAGAGAGTTTTTAAGGCTAGTATTTGAAAGGAAGTTATATTTTGCTTTATTATGGAAGATATAAATAGATTAGTTTATAAATGGTGGTGTTTATTCATGTGCGGGCGATTTTCGTTAGCTACAGATCAGATCATTTTACAGGAGCAGTTTGAATTTATCATCCACGAGGAAATAAATTACCGCTTTAATATTGCCCCTTCCCAGGATATATTGGTGGTTGGATCAAATGGGCGAAATAGGGTAGGAGTTTCGATGCGCTGGGGACTTGTCCCGCCTTGGTCAAAGGATTTAAAGATTGGGAATAAGTTGATAAATGCAAGGGCGGAAACGATTGACCAGAAACCAAGTTTCAGGCAGGCGTTTATGAAAAAAAGATGTTTAATCTTAAGCGATGGCTTTTTTGAATGGAAAAAAGAGAATAACACAAAACAACCATATCGATTTATCATGAAGGATCGTCTGCCTTTTGCATTTGCAGGACTTTGGGAACGTTCAGATTTAGGTGGTGAAAAACCGCTGTACACCTGTACAATTATCACTACCACACCTAATCAATTAACAAAAGATGTTCATGATCGAATGCCTGTCATTCTTTCTCCTGACACATATGATCGTTGGCTTGATAAGGACTTCCAGGACATGGATACTCTCCATTCCTTTCTTAGCCCGTATGACGCAAATCTTATGGATGTTTATCCGGTTTCGGACTTCGTCAATTCTCCGCGTAATGATTCTGAACTTTGTGTAGAACCGTTAAACAGCCTTTAATCCTTCAACAAATATAAGGAGGCTCCTTTACAGCCTCCTCAATTGAATTATTTACTTGATCCAAAATATTGATCATACCATTCTTTGGCTTTTTCAATCTCTTCTCTTGTAAGCTGATGACCGGCATTTCCCCAGTGTTCTGTAACGATTGCGTTCGCTTCACGCAATACATTCGCTAACTCCTTCGTTTCTGCTTGGGGAATCAACGGGTCATTTGTTCCGGCACCGATGAAAATAGGCGTGTTTGCTAAATCCGGAACTTCAACTCCTCTCCTTGGCACCATTGCATGTAATAAAATCGCGCCATTTATTGCATTTTTATGATGATACATGAGACTCGCAGCGATGTTTGCACCATTAGAATAACCGATTGCAACAAGATTGTTTCGATTAAACTTGTATTTGTCCGCCATTTCTGATAGAAACTTGTTTAATTCTTCCGTACGGAATATTAAATCCTCCTCATCAAATACACCTTCTGCTAATCTACGAAAGAAACGCGGCATGCCATTTTCTAAAACATTTCCTCTGACGCCCAGCACTGATGCATCCGGGTCAATCATTTCAGCAAGTGGGAGTAAATCCCTCTCATTTCCACCTGTTCCATGAAGCAGGATAAAAGTTGGTACGTTTTTATTTTTCCCTTCAATAAATATATGCTGCATTCTGTCTCCTCCTTTATAATTTTTATTCTTTTGTATCTAACGGTTTCAATTGTGCTTCAATTTCTTTTCGTCTCTCTTCAAAATATGGCGGAAGTGCCAGGTTTTCACCCAGGTGTTCAAAGTCCTCATCACCTTCAAATCCAGGTCCATCTGTCGCAAGTTCGAACAAAATACCATTTGGCTCCCTAAAGTATAAAGAACGGAAATAATAGCGTTCAACAAATCCGGAATTCGATAGATGGCTTTCATTTAACGCTTCGACCCATTTATTTAATTCCTCAACATCCTCAACACGGAAGGCTACATGGTGAACACTTCCACGCCCTGGTCGCTCGCGGCTCATTTCTTCTTCTTGAATAATGTGAATCTCTGCTCCAGAACCGCCTTCACCGGTTTCAAAAACTCGTACTTGCTTTTGGTCAAGCTCTCTTTTATAGCCTGGTTTTTCCCTAAATCCCATCAAATTTGTTAATACGTTTATCGTCCGCTCCGGCCTAGAGACTGTCAAATGAACCGGACCAAGTCCAGTAATCCCCTTTTCTTGTGGAATTGGACTTTTATCCCATGGGATTCCGCCAGCCACACCTTCGTTTTCTTGATCTGATACAAGTATTAAGCGCTGACCTTCATGATCACGAAATGCAAGGCTTGCACGGCCACTTTCATAACTAATTTCGTCATGGTCAATCTGTAATTTTTTAAAGCGAGTCTTCCAAAATTCTAGTGTTTGATCATCTCTCACGCGTAATGATGTTGCACTTATACTGTTTGTTCCTGGATGTGTTCTTCCTGCATAAGGAATTTCAAAAAAAGTTAGATCTGTACCAGGATTTCCCCGCTCATCAGCATAAAACAAATGGTATACAGAAGTATCATCCTGATTAACCGTTTTTTTTACTAATCTCATTCCTAAAATCTTTGTATAAAAATGGTAGTTCTCTTTCGCTTTTGCTGTAAGTGCGGAGACATGGTGTATTCCTTTAAGTGGTTTTCGATTCATAATAAGCTTCCTTTCTCCGTTACTGTTATCTCAAATAAAATAATCTTGAATTCAAGATAAATTATAAATGAATTTGATTATGTATGTCAACCCATTAAGATTTAGCAAAATATGAATGGGTTAATTAAAAAAATATAGGGTCAACCCCCTAAACACAATATAAACGGAATATATCGGTGTTTTTTGGACGGTCAGACCCTTTAGACAGCCTATATCATATTATTGTTAAATATATTGTCTGTTTTGTTGGTAACTTTGATAACTTGGTAACTGTTGTGGTTGTTGTTGAAATCTTTGGAATGATGGGTCAACATTATATGCTGCACCTTGAGAAATTTCCTGCTGCATCTGATTGCAAGTGTTTAAAATTTGCTGACATTTTTGGACTGCTTGTTGATGGCCTTGCAGTGCTTGTTGAATGTTTTGGACAGCTTGCTGCTCACGTTGAACAAGCTGTTGCAGCATTTGGGCATTTTGCTGCTCTTGTTGGAGCATTTGTTTGTACAATTGGTTTCCTTGTTCTGTTTGGGCGATTAATTGTTGAACAATTTGACGACATTCATTGATTTGTTGTAATGCATGTTGTTGTGTATGCATGTGAATTCCCTCCAATTATTATCAGTATTGTTGTTGAGACGGATTACTGTATAAACTGCTTGGCTGATAGCTGTTCATTAAAGAACGAGTAGTTGTTTGATCAAATGTCGGAACTTGGTAATAGCCTTTTTTATTCATATAGCCCCATGTTTCATAAGCTTGATCTGCGCAATTTTTTGCTCCTTGAATCATCATCTCTCTTATTTGCGGATCTGTACACTCTAAAGATGCATGCATTTTAAATACAGCACCAGCTTTATGGCAGCCCAGCATCCCCGAAGAAATATCGCGGTCATTTATTTGGTTTATTGAGGCATTGGGTCCTTCTGGAACCGCATTGCTGCTTACACCGTAGGTTGGTGAAACATTGACCTGAGATTTTACACTTGGTAAGTGACCAATATTGGACTTTTGTTGAAGCACATTGACAAAAGTATTGTATTCATTTGTCATAAATGAAAGTTGATTATTTAGAATGTTTTTTAATTCTTGGTCTTGGCAATACTGCTGATATAGTTGGAAATGATTGATTCCGTTTATCATGCTGCTAAGAACCTCATGACATTCCATCATTTCATGTGCGCCAATGTTGATTTGGTTCATTTGGTTTTGCATCACAATTCCTCCTTAAAACTATTTTGTAAAGCCAAAGTTAAAATCCCACGAAACAAAATGTTTTATTCATATGAAACTTCAACTTGTTAAATCGTTTTTTAACAAAAAAGGGCTGTCTCTATCTAAAGGATTTGACCCAAAAAACCACAATATAAGAAACTAATCCAGTCCTTATATGAGTAGTTTTTAGGAGGCAGATCCTTTTCAAGAGACAGACCCTTATAATGAAAATGTATATTTAATCATTCCATTCGGCTGAACAATAATGGAAAAGTAACTATGATGTTTTATTTGTCTAGATAAAGAAAAATGGCTCCCATCCCAGTCTAAGTTCCAATTCAATGGGGCACTTGCCTTTAAATGCATGAATTGATGCTTGAAGGTATTATATTTGAGCGATAAAGGAAAGCTTTCTTCTTCTATTGCATACCACAATTCCATCAAGAATTTTTTTGCCTGAATTGATTCCGTATCTTCAATAATTTTATTTACTGATATATAGTTCACTTTATCTCCTCTCCCTCTAATAAATACATTAGTTGAGATTCAATAAAAAAACTACCCTTAAATGTTTCCAATCAAGGGTAGTGTTAACTATTGTTTAATGGATAGGATGATCTGCTATCTCCTCTTCCTGATCTCGCTGCATTTCTTTTATAGGTGATTTTTTATATCGACCAATAATCGAACTAGCAATGAAAATACACATAATCGATAACAGTGCTTTATCCCACCCCACCATTGTTAACGCAAGGATAATAATTAAGGAATCGGATATAAATAAAACGAGTCCTCTATTAATGCCGAATTTCTTATCTATATATAGGCCTAAAATATGGATACCGCCAAGCGATGAACCGTTATTCAAAACGAACGTGACACCGATCCCTATTAGCAGACCTGCAAGGATTGCAGCAAAAACAAGATTCATTTCAAATGCAGGGATAAAAAGATCATACCACTCACGCAGCAGTGAGATTCCGGTTATAGATAATAAGCTTGATATAGTAAAAAATTTTCCGAGCTCCTGTATGGAAATAAGGAAAAACGGCAGGTTCACAATGAAAAATAAAGCTCCCCATGAGATCCCTGATGCATATCCTAGGATAGTTGCAATTCCTGCCGTCCCTCCGAAAGTTAGTAAATTATCTGCTAAAAGCTTTATTCCAAATGATGTTATTACAAGTCCAACTATCACAAATAAAAGCCTTCTAAAAAGAGTCATAAAGATCCCCCGATCATTGTTGTCCTCTACTAACTTATAGCATTAGATAACAATGGTCAATAAGCTGAGAATTATTCGGAAACTTAAGTTTATTGCGACATTTCTTTTTGTGCGAGTACCTTTATTCTAATTAATTTAGTGATTCAGCGTTTAAAATTTAACAACTGAATAAGACAGCCATTTTTCCCAACTTCAGTAATAGGAAATGAAATAGTATAGTTTTGTAATAGAGGAGATAATCATGGAATTGCTGCTAATAAAAAACTAAAAGATAAGAAATAAAGCCCCTTTGTAATAGCAAATTGCTAAGTCATGACTCAAAACCATTTCGAGGAACAATATGGCAATCAGGCTAAGCAGGTTTCAAGCTATTTAGAGGAACTATACTAAAGCGTAGGAATTCAACTAATAAGTATTATAGAGCCGTCTAATTACCAACACATCAATAAATACAGCTAGTAAAATTCCTATACTGTATCTTAGTAAATCGATCCAAAGAAATCCTCTGCCTAAGATGAGACCGCCAATACCTGTATTTCTTATGCTGTTTATCCAATCAGCTTGATAAAGCTGACTATATTCAATCCCAAATGAAAACAGAATGCTAAAAATTAACGCTAAGAAGAGACTTTTTTGATGTATCATGACTCTAAATAAGAAAAACACCATACTTGCCCAAAAAACATCACCTAGGTGGACCGATAAATTACTTGGGAATGCATCTGACATTCTTGATAGTAATCCTAAAAAAATAAACAGTAAGACCATTAGAAAATAGAGGATATATTTTGACATACCTTATCTCCTTTCATTCTCTTATTTATACAATATAAATGGCGGGAAGTTTTATGTTTTTAAAGAATACTTAAAATAACTGAGATTTTTTCTCTTAACAAAAAAGCTGTTAAGAGAAAAAATCTCTTAACAGCCATATCGTGTTTATCCCAATCTTTCAGTAAGATCTAGCTCATTAAGAAGGTAAAACCTGTACCTTGATGCTACTCTCCTGAATATAACTCGCTTTATTGTTTTGGTTCTTCAACATTTTTTTCCGTCATATGATTCGTATAGTCGTAATTAGATGGATCAATTGGTTCAAACCCTTCTGGGGTGTAGAAGCGCAATAAATCTTGATTAACAATTTTATCCGAAATCTTGAGCTTCATTTGAGTTATTTTATCATACTTTTTAATTACTTCATTTTCTTCAATTGGTTCTCCCGTTTGGGTATCAAAATATTTGCCATTTATCCCTGTTACTTTTTCGGTTACAAAGTCACCATTACGGAATGGTACAATTTCTTGGTGATCTTCTGATAATAAATCTGTTCCTAATTGAACAAATCCTTTTGTATCAATACCTAGTAAATGAAGAAGTGTCGGCATCAAATCAATTTGTCCGCCGTATTGATGCATTGTACCGCCGCCTTCTTCTCCAGGAATGTGAATAAATAACGGTACCCTTTGAAGCTGAGCATTTTCAAAATCTCCTACTTCCTTACCCATTACTTTAGACATCGCCTTATTATGATTATCGGAAATACCATAATGATCTCCGTACATAACAATAATCGAGTTATCATACAATCCTGATGTTTTAAGATCAGCGAAGAATTGTTTTATGGCTTCATCTAAATATCTAGCAGTCTGGAAATAGCTATCAACTGAATTATCTCCAGTTGTATGCTTATCAATTGTTGCTAACTCCTGATCAATTGGATATGGGAAATGGTTCGATAATGTTATAAGTTTGGTATAGAACGGTTGTTCTAATGATTTCAGCATTGGAATAGATTGTTGGAAAAATGGTTTATCCATTAAACCATAATTCACAATATCTCCTTCTTTTGCCGTATAGTAACTCAAATCAAAGAACTTATCATAGCCTAATGATTTATAGATCTCGTTGCGGTTCCAGAATGTTTTCGTATTTCCATGGAACACGGCTGATGTGTAGCCGTTTTGTCCTAAGATAGCTGGAGCTGCCTGATATGTGTTACGCCCTTTCGTAGAAAAAGCAGATCCTTGCGGTAATCCGAATAATGAGTTTTCTAGCATAAATTCAGCATCCGCTGTTTTACCTTGACCTGTTTGATGGAAAAAATTATCAAAGTAGAACGTACTTGAATCTCTTGTCAATGAGTTAAGGAAAGGTGTAACCTCTTCTCCATTTAACTTGTAATCAATGATAAATTCTTGCAAAGACTCTAGATGAATATAAATAACATTTCGATCTTTTGCGATTCCAAAATACTTAGAATTTGGTTCAGCATACATCGCATTTGTATAGTTTGTCACTTCTGTAATGTCATCAGAATCTGCCATCGCACGTTGTGCTGAAGCATTCGTACTATTAATGGCATCATATATAGTAAAATTATACATTCCTAAATATTTCACAATGTAGTTACGGTCAAATGTTCTTGTAAGCAACTGAGGTCGATCTGCTTCTGCTAAACCTAAATTCACCGCAAATAACGCAATTGCTGCAGAAAAAACGATTCCTAACGTGCGTTTTTTCATTTTAACAGGCGCAGGTTTTACCACCTTCATCAAGACTAAAAGAACTAAAATAATCGTATCTAAGAAATACAAAACATCGTAAGGCTTTAACAATGCTTCAATACTTTGGCCCAAATCACCGGCATTTCCTGTTTGTGTCAATGTTGGTAGTGTAATAAAATCAGAGAAAAAACGGTAATACACAATATTTGCATATAACAAGAATGATAATAGGAAATCAATAATGATCATCCATATTAATGATTTTTTGCCCTTCAAAAATAGAGCAAGACCTAAAAATAAGATAGCGGAGCTTGCAGGGTTAATAAATAAGAGAAACTCCTGCAACTTATTATCAATACCTAAGCTAAACTCTACTCTATACGCAGAATAGGTTTTAATCCATAAAAGAACAACAGCAAGAATAAAAAAAGCAATTGGTTTATTCAGTATCGAAATTAATTTTGTTTTCATTTAAAACACCTCTTTAATTGAATAAAAAATTTACAATTATCCAATTGAAATTTACATTTAATTGATTTGAAATTTACATTTAACTAATTAACAGTAATAAATATTAGCGTATTTTTTGCTAGATTGCAATCTTTTAAATATTACAGAATGTCGATGAAGCTATGTGCCGACTGGATTTATCTAAATTATTAACAATTTATGAACGGATTATTCCCTTTAAAACTATGTAAATTCCCCTTTTTATTACACCGTTTTTAAAGGGAAGGAGTGGTGTTTTTATGGGGTGTCATGTTCGTTTCAATTCCAGCAATAGCTAAAATCGACTTGAAGAAGGATAATTGAAGAAGAAATACTTGAATAATTTTTGTTTAGGAATATTGACACAAGTCATCATCTTACATAACAGACTAATAGCCTAATTGCCTAATCATCGCTGAAATATTGCCGAGAAAAAAGGTTCCATAAGTAACAATATGGAATACCCATTCAATAATTATTGATTCCAATGGAAGACAGGAATACTCGTTTCTATATCCTCCTGACAAATGAGATTGGATTTATCATTTTCTGATCGTTCACCATTCAACATTTCCGATTCTTCTACAGAATTACCTTCCAGTTTTTCTAGTATGTTGGACTAATGAAAATGCTTCACTCATATCCCAAATATTACATCTAGCCAGCTATGATCTACACTATTAATGTGGGTTACGACTTTTTGACTTAAGATTTTTCTTTTTTGATTTTAGATGAACTATGAAAATCAAGCCTAAATGAGCTTTTTTTAAAAATTAAAAGAGGCTGTCTCAAAAGGGTTGCAATCCCTTTTAAGACAGCCTCTTAGCATTAAAATAGTACGATATAATTTGAAGTTTTTATATAACCTAAAGAAATATACATAAAAAATGAAGCTACTCAACTTTTTCAGGCTCTGGATAATCCACTCCAAATGTTTCCACCGTTATATGTTTGATTTTCTGCTCTTCTAAAGGCTTGTCTTGTTGATCAGTTTCAACATTCACTATCTGATCCGCTATATCCATTCCTTCTGTTACCTTTCCAAAAGCAGCATATTCCCCATCTAAATGACTAGAATCCTCTACCATAATAAAAAATTGCGAGCCAGCTGAATTAGGCTCCTGAGTACGCGCCATCGAAATGACGCCTCGTTCATGCTTCAAATTGTTTTCAAAGCCATTCGAAGTAAATTCTCCTTTAATACTGTAATCTGGACCCCCTGTACCTGTACCATCCGGGTCACCGCCTTGGATCATAAAACCAGGAATCACTCGATGAAAAATCACCCCATCATAAAACCCAGATTGGGCAAGACTAATAAAATTATTGACTGTATTAGGAGCAATATTAGGATATAATTCAATCTTTATGGCCTGATTACTTTCCATTGTAATGGTGGCTACGGGGTTTTTTTCTATAGCTTGTTTAGGCTTATTTGATTCGGAATCACCTGATTGAACGTCTCCCGATGCTCCACATCCACCTACAATTAAGGTAAAAAGAAAAATTAGTAAAAATCGGACAAGCTTAAAACGGTTAATCATGGGTTTACTCCCTTCTTGTTGTAACCTTTCATTCATTGTTTCGACAAGGATTTCTAAAATCCTTCATTTACTATATACTTCAGTCCTTCAATATTAGACCTGTTCTATATTACGTAAAAGTATACTTGATCATAAAAGGTGGTGTCTAACATCCCTAGCATAGAATTTAATCATCTTTTAAAGGATTACCACCCTATTAACCGATTTCAGCTTAAGGTAAAATAAACTACCTTACCAAATTGTAATGGGGATCTTGCCATATCCTTCATTGATATCCCTATTAGAAATTGGCAGTTATAAATAATGAGCTATTTATATCAATGTAGCAAACATGAAGAAGGGGCTGTTTTAAAAAACAGCCCCCCTTAAAGCTATATTTTTTTATAAACAGCAGCTTTTGTTTCAATCTCTCCTATTTGAAGGTCTGTTATATGTGAAAATGCATATACACATCCATACCTATCTATATCAAATAATGTCATTTCCATAAAATCAACTGGCAGCTCGTGTAAATGCTTTAAAATGAGTTCATTTTCTGATCTGTGAAGAAGGTCTCCCTCCTGTAAATAGTGAACAAAAGGATTAGTTTCAATAAGATGTTCTGAAGGAAAGTTTACAAATTTCATTTATAAGCACCTCACGTTTCTTTTTTCTTTATTTTCTTTATTTTCTGATTATTTATATCATACACGATTATCTCCCACTTGAAAACTATTTTTTAAAAATTTCACGTTGTCAATTTTTACATATTCCTTTCTTCCTATCCCTTTGTTTCTTTTTCTATGACACTCGGTTATAAACCTATAAGTTTAAACAAATGATACCAATTACCTTTATCGTCATCCATGATAAAATAAAAGCAAGGATGTGACATGGATGCTAAAATTACGACAATTTTTTATTATATTAGTATTAACATTTCCCATTCTTATAAGCTTTGATTCTACAGGATTAGATGGGCGAGAAATTGCCTCTTATCAATCACCTGAAGGAATTCGATTTGTGAGCTATTCAAAAGATTGGGGTCAAGCAAAACTAATCGATTTGTATCATCAACTATTAAAAAACAAACATGGGAAAGAAATATACTATTTACAAGAGGTCACTATTATTGGAGGAACACATTCAGCTTCATCGACTAAAGGGAGCTATCATGCTTTGACAAGTACCATTACATTGTATCAAGGTGATACTTACACCAACCCTGCTGACTACAATGAAACACTGTCACATGAATATGGTCATCATTTTGCATATTTCTACTTTCCTTCACACCATCTCCCGTTTTCTGAATGGCTCTCTGTAAGAGGGCTCAAAACACCTGAACTACAGTGGGATGCCTTTTGGAATTATAATGAGAGAAATCATGCATACTACCCGCAGGAGATTTTCGCAGATGACTATGTCTTATTATTTGGGGCCACAAATAAGGTAACGATTGAAGATATATATAATAACGAGGCTTTCTATTTACGAACAGAGCATGAAAACAGCCAACTTCCAAATGTGCTTGAAAATAGTACGCTGCATTCCTATCTTGAGGAAGAAAGTGGCATAAAAATTGATGAGAGCAGGCTTCTTCAACTGCCAAAACTAGCTGATTGGAATTACTCAAAACTGTCCTTTCATATTTCCGATAAACCAGATGTTGCCTATCGTCTCAATATTGAGTTTCACCAATCTGGAGATTCGTCAAGTGAAGAATGGGAGCTTTATGAGATTACAACAGATAAAACAACTAATATCATAGACTTTTCTTTAGAGGAGATTAACCAAGATGTGATAGCCTCTTCAGATTACGTGACTGCTTCAATTGATGTAGTAGATTTATCTACTTCGATTGGGTTTGAAACCGAAGAGATCAAACTAGATCTTGCAAAAATAAGCGATAACCATATGTAATTTTAAATAAATGAGAGGCTTTGTCATCTGACAGAGCCTCTCTTATTTTATCCTTATTTAATTGTTACAGAATTGCCCTTTTTGATTTCAAGGTTTTTACTTTTCACCATGTTGTTAATCGAACTGAATAAAGCTTTTACAGATGAGGTCATAATATCAACATCAATTCCGCATCCCCAATACACGTTTCCATTCTCAGCGGTAATCCCTACATAAGAGACAGCATTGGACTTTGAACCGATTTCCAAAGCGTGTTCCTTATAAACTAAATCAGTGTAAACAATCCCTAAATTAGATTGCAAAGCATTACTGATTGCATCTAGTCTTCCGTTACCTTCACCTTCAATTTCATGCATTTCTCTGTTTATGGTAATGTTTACAGTTGTATGGTAATCATCATATTGGGTAAAACGATAATTCTTAAATTCGATAGGTGATTGAATATTTACATATTGGTTTAAGAATATGTTATAAATTTCTTCAGGCATAAGCTCTTTATTTTCACGATCAGAAACATCTTTGACACTATAACCAAAGCTTTCCCGCATTTTTGGCGGAAGATCAAGACCATATTGTTGTTCAAGCACATAGCCGATACCGCCTTTACCAGATTGGCTGTTAATTCTAATGACATCCCCTTCGTACTCTCTCCCAATATCCTTAGGATCAATTAACAAATAAGGTACTGTCCAATGTTCACATTCTTTTTCCTCGCGCCATTTCATTCCCTTCGCAATCGCATCTTGGTGAGAACCAGAAAATGCAGCGAAAACAAGTTTGCCGCCATATGGTTGTCGGTCATACACCTTCATTTTGGTCATTCGTTCATAAACCTCAATGATTTCTGGAATGTTTTCAAAATTAAGCTCTGGGTTTACCCCATGTGAATACATATTTAATGCAAGTGTAACGATATCGACATTACCTGTTCTTTCGCCATTTCCAAACAGCGTTCCTTCAACCCTCTGTCCGCCGGCAAGCATTCCAAGCTCCGCATCAGCTATTCCGCTTCCTCTGTCATTATGCGGATGAAGTGACAAAATGACATTTTCTCTATAATTCAAATGTTCACTCATGAATTCAATTTGACTTGCGTATACATGTGGCATTGACATCGAGACAGTTGCCGGCAAGTTAATAATCACTTTGTTTTCAGGAGTAGGCTGCCATACATCAAGCACGCGATTGCAGATCTCAAGTGAAAATTCTACTTCTGTGCCAGTAAAGCTTTCTGGTGAATATTGAAACTTAAAGTTCCCTTCCGTTTCAGCTGCATATTTCTGCAATAATTTTGCTCCAGATACAGCAATGTCTATAATTTCTTCTTTTGACTTTTTAAATACCTGTTCACGTTGAGCAACTGAGGTGGAATTGTAAAGATGAACGACTGCATTCTTAGCACCTTTAAGAGATTCAAATGTTTTCTTGATAATATGATCCCTCGACTGTGTTAACACCTGAATTGTCACATCATCAGGAATTAAATCTTGCTCAATCAAAGTACGAAGAAATGCATACTCTGTTTCTGAAGCTGCTGGGAAGCCCACTTCGATTTCTTTAAAACCAATTTTTACAAGTAATTGAAAATATTCCAGTTTTTCTTCCAATGTCATTGGTACAACCAGAGCCTGGTTCCCATCGCGAAGATCGACACTGCACCAAGTAGGAGCTTCAGTTATATACTCCTTTTGTGCCCATTTCATACTCTCCACTGGAGGCATAAAATAACCTCTTGTATACTTGTTAACATTTTTCATCTTTTCCACCCTTTCATTTATCATTCATATTATTAATAAGTGCTGTTAGAACACAAAAAAAGCCTTTCATCTCTAATAATAGAGACGAAAGACTGTTATCATCTTACGCGGTACCACTCTAATTCATACCAAATTGATATGCACTTTAAGCAGATACGGGTTTTTAAAACCTTATATCCTCCTACTGTAACGGTTAGGCTCCGTCTCTACCTACTCTTGTTTCATTTCAGCGAGCTACTTCAAGGTGAGTTCGGATTCCATCCACGTCTGTTTTGCACCAACCAACAGCTCTCTGTTCGCTTTAAAAATCCTACTAGTCCTCTTCAATGTATTTAAATATTTAGAATATTGTACCAAAAAAATTTTTCCTTATCAAGTCATTTATTTCATTTTTTATTATTGCTATATTACATATATATTAATAATTTTAGCAACTTATGTCGTTTTTTCATATATGTATTCTTTAAATGAAAAACAAAAAAGTTTACGTTTAATTCTTCCTTTATTCCCAATAAGCCGGAACCAGGATTGGCGAACATAAAAAGGATTTGAAATCATCTTATCTATTATATAAGTAATGCTATCTTCTGCTTTCTTTTCCTCTATTTTCGCTTTACATGATAACGATAAAACAAAATATGACTTATCAACTTCCAGCTCAAGCAACTGAAAATGATAAACTCCTTCATGTGATTGATTTATTTCCTTCAACACTTTTTCGATGCTTTTTTTGACATCAATTTCATATTTCTCGGCTTCGTTCCAACTAGATAAAAGCGAATCGTAAAGTGATAGAGTGAGGATATAATGTGAGGCGTAATCATCAGGATCAAATTTTTTTTGCTTTATTTTTTCTTCTTGCATCGGTATCAAAATATATTCTTTATAGTTAGCAAAAAAATCCTTGCTCATATCCACTTACCTTCCTTCTTAAAAATATCATATTTTTACAAAGTACGACTAAAAAATAATCTTATATGTTACTTCTTTTTCATACACTCTAATCCCTTTTAAGAATGAAAAGTTATTTAAAAAAGATTATTTTGAATGGCTGTTTGTACTTTGTTGCTATTTACCAAATAATTCAGAGTGGTTGATTGCATCGAGAGAAGCTCGCATTCTGCATAAATAGCGGTGAGCCTACCGGCAAATAGGCTGTATAGGTCTCACCTGTCCAGCTATACTCTAAGCAGGAGTTTTGCACTTTCTCTCCATTAAACCTTAACCAGTAAATCATCAAAAAGCCTTTTTAAAGAGCCTTTAGAAAATAATATGTGAAATAAAAAGGACAAACTCCCCCAACTTGGAGAAGTCTGCCCTCTGTGTAATTTATGCCCTTTGGCTCCCTTTTTTTTCGTAAAGCACGGTTAAGCTAATCAATGTTACTAATATCGTGGCACCCATATCAGATAAAATAGCAATCCAAAGTGTTAACAAACCGGGTATGGTCAAAAGGAGAGCGATGAGTTTTAAACCAAGGGCCAATGCAATATTCCACTTTATGATCGCATTTACACGTTTTGCAGTGCGAATCGCTAATGGTAGTTTCCCTAAATGATCTTGCATTAACACAATATCTGCGGTTTCGATTGCGCTGTCAGTCCCTTTGCCCATCGCAATTCCTAAATCAGCAGCCGCAAGTGCAGGTGCATCATTTATTCCATCACCAATCATAGCAACCTTTTCCCGTTTCGCAAGTTCTTTAATTTTTGCTACTTTCTCTTCTGGCAATAAGCTGGAATAGTAGGAGGTTAAACCTGCTTGTTTTGCAACTTTTTCGGCGGTTTTTTTATGGTCGCCAGTTAGCATAATCGTTTTATTGACACCTAAGGCAAGCAAGCTGGAAATGACAGATGAGCTTTCCTCACGAATCTGATCAGAGATGCCCATTATTCCTAGGATTTTTACCTCATTTGCTAGGATGACTAACGACATTCCAGACTCTTTTAATGAAGCAATGTCTTTTTGTACATGCTCTGGTATAGAAAGATGCTTTATTTGTGCTTCATTTCCTAAAAAGTATGTTATATTATTCAATTTTGCAATCATTCCGCTTCCCGATACTGTCGAAACCTCATCGGGTTCTTCAAGCCTTAACGCTTCTGCTCTTCGTACTACCGCTTTTGCAATAGGATGGGAGGATTTCTTCTCAATTGAAGCAGCAATTTGCAAAAATGCAGGGTCATATTTTAGTACCTTCTCTACATATGGCTCACCTTTTGTAATCGTCCCTGTTTTATCAAAAGCTACTGCAGTAATCTTACCTAATTGTTCTAAAAACACACCGCCCTTAATCAAGATCCCATTTCTTGCATTTTTCGTTATACCTGAAACAATGGCGATTGGTGAGGCTAACACTAAGGCACAAGGACAACCTACGATAAGGACGGCCAGACCTTGATAGAACCATTCTCCCCAGTTGCCAGCAAACAATGGAGGAATAACCATGACGATGGCGGCTATAATCATGATAATTGGCGTATAGTATTTGGCAAATTTATTAATAAACAATTCAGTCGGTGTTTTGGTTTCTTGAGCTTCTTCAACAAGATGAAGGATTTTTGCTAGGGAAGAATCTTCATAAGCTTTTGTAATTTTTACTTTTAAAATCCCCTCATTATTAATGCTCCCCCCAAATACCGGTTCACCTATTTCTTTTTCAACCGGCATTGATTCACCGGTTATAGCTGCTTCGTTAACAGAACTCTTTCCTTCGATTACAACACCATCTGATGGAATTCTTTCACCTGTGCGAACTAAAACAAGTTGATTTATTGCAAGAGATGATATTTTCACCAATTTTTCCTGTCCGTTTTCAAGTACTGTTGCTTCTTTCGGTGCAATTTCCAGCAGCTTTTCCATCGATTTTCTTGCTTTTTGCATGCCTAAGCCTTCTAAATACTCATTTAATCCAAAAAGTATGGCAACAAGAGCCCCTTCTTTCCATTCACCAATACTAAGTGCACCAATTAGGGCAATGGTCATCAGCGTTTCAATATTGAATTTTACTTTAAATAAGTTTTTTAAACCTTTTAAGAATGTTTGATAACCGCTTAGAACTGTAGCGGCAAGAAATAATCCAATTGCAATGTTTTCATTGCCCCAATATTCTATAAGATAAGCAGCAACGTAGAAAATTGCTGAAAGAGATAAAAGCGCAATCCATTTCACACCAGTATGATGCTCATGTTCGTGTCCTTGTTCTGTCTCATTTACGATATATGCTCCATCTGAAGATAAAATCTGATGGACTTTATCCAAATCGACCGAGCCTTCAACCCGCAGTTTCCCGGTATTATAACTTAAGGAAGCTGTTTCACCAGAAGGAAGTTTATTAATCTCCTCCTGTAATTCTCTTGTACAATTGGCACAGGTTAGTCCCCTTACTTTATACTCATTCATTTTATTCCACTCCAAGTTAAGGCTTAATGATGCTGAGCATGATGGATCGTTTGTTCAAGTACATTCATCACGTGATTATCATCAGGTGAATAAAATAAAGTTGTCCCTTCTCTTCTATACTTTACCAAACGCAAATTTTTCAAAAAACGGAGCTGATGTGAAACCGTTGATTGCAGCAATGAAAGCCTTTCAGCAATCTCATTAACTGAATACTCTTGATTTGATAATAAATGGAGGATTCTAATTCTGGTTGGATCCCCTAATGCCTTAAATGTTTGGGAGACAATAAATAGTGTTTCCTCATCAAGCTGTTCATTTTGTTCTTTATTATTGTTTTGTTCATCCATCATGTAAACTCCTCTTTCATATAGTCTATTTCGAAATATGAGTATATGTTCATATTATATAATTAAATAATAAAAAAATTTTTGGCTACTGTCAATCTTAGCCAAAAATAAAAATGAGTCCCGCTATAGTAATTCCAGTTAATAAACAAAGAAAATGATAAAATCGATAACTTTTTCTTAGCAGGGGATAAAACAACTCAAACATGGAAACAAACCAGATTGTACTTATGGCGATACCTAGAAGCACCCCAAGTATAGGTTCAGTATTTATCGGGAGCATCTTACCGAATACTGAAAATCCTTCCAAGCTTAAGCCGACGACAGCGAAGCAAGTAAGTAATTGGTGAATTTTTATTGATGAGGCGAAAAAGATCATCATTAATGTCATACCTTCTGGAATATGGTGGTACACTACTAAATGGTATAGATGATTGGAATGATCAACATGATTACCCAAGGCTATTCCAGAAGGAAGATTATGTAAGATAATCGCAATGACAAGATAATAAAACGAAGCCGTTTTGTTGATTGGTCTAGTAAGAGAATGAGGATGAACCAGCTTATCGATAAAATACATGAGCGGCAAACCAATAGAAATTCCCAGAAATACAGGAATTACCCCAAAATCAGATAAACTATGAGGTAACAATTCTAAAAATAATACGCCACATAATACTCCTGCACAAATAGATAAAATATAGTCAATTTTTACCTTAAACCATTTTGAGATGAAAATGGACAAGGCGGCCCCTGTTAACAGAGAGAAAAAAACATTTATACTTAATGAAAAAATCATCCTTTTCCCCCTCCATCAGCTTATGTAAACCCCTATCTATATAAGGTTTATGATGTCGGGCATTTTTTTAGTACAAGTTATGAAGACATCTGGGACAATCTGTCTTTCACTTTAAGGGTATTCGATTAATTGTCTTAGAAAATAATCGATAACTGCTGTTGAGGATAAACGGGCAGCTACAAATGGCGGTCTTATACCTACTGAAGCATCAATCGGAAGACCAAGCCATAAATATTGGTTGTCAATAATGATAAATGGAAATGAGATTGAACTATCATAAACCTGATCGGCAAATGACTGTCGATTCTCAGTCTTTGTCATTAATATTAATTGAACCTGCCTATGTCTGTCTCTCATGATGGTCAGCCATTCTTGATTTAATTCTTTTCCAGAAGGTAATCCTATATAAATTGAACAGTTTGCCGATTGAATATCCTTTTTCAATTGTTCAAGCTTTTTAGCATGCATCCACATTAATTTCGGGTGTTGATGTTTAATCCATGTGCCAATTTGATGTGGCAGAACTTCTTGATTCATTTGGAATTGATGATCTACGAGCTTTCGAATCATTTTATTTCGATAGATGTTAGAGCGGATGAATTGCTGATCACATATATGAATAAATTTTCCCTTTGTTCTTGTGATCGCAACATTTATTAGTCGCTCACTATCCTTGCCAACTATTAGCATACCTGGTTGTTCCTGCGGGTAACTATCAACTGAATCAAATAGGATAACATCACGCTCACTGCCTTGCAGGCGATGAACTGTGGCAGAAATGATATCCGCTTCTTGACATTCTTTGGTATATATATCTGTCAGCAGTATGTCCATTAAAGCGGCTTGTGCTCGATATGGTGTCACATAACCAATTGATTTCGTTCCCGCTAAGTAGGATTCATGGATGAGTTGAAAGGACAGGAACAATTGCCACAAGTTAAACCTTGAATGTGTTGATTTTTCCCGAAGACAATGATGACCGGTAAAACTAGTATCAACTAGTATGGAAGAGCGATTAACAAACGGTGCCCTCTCGACGATCGCATTTCTGGATGTTTTGACACTTGGATGGTCACCAACAAGTGATTCATAAATATAATTGTTTGTAAAAGAGGAAATATCCGGATGCATTCTCCTCTGTTCACTTAATAAAAACAGGTTTGGATGAAGAGATTTCCTTTCATTAAATGAATCCACAACCCCTGACTTATGAAAAATATCCTGCTTCAACCACTCATATACTAAGGCATTCTTTGCAGAAGCAATCGGCGGAAGTTGTTTAAAATCACCACAGATAATGATTCTTTTTCCCAATGAAGCTGCGAAAGCAATTTGCGGAACATATGCCATACTGGCCTCATCAATCAAAACAATATCGTAATCCTTTTCATAAATCGCTGGATCAGTGGCAGCTTTAGATAAGGTTGTTCCAATCATAACGGCATCTCTTACTAATTGCATTTCTTGTTTACGAAATTTTTCTAATATATTAACCAGTTTTGCTTCAATCCTTAATAAGCGCTCTGAGTCTCTTTGACTAAAAGATCGTCCCAAGTCCAACTTGATCAATCTTCGCTCCTCTTGCAAACTGATTCTTTTTTCAGCTAAATCGGGATCTCTCTTTTGAATTAGCTCATCTGTTGATAATGTCCACCCTGACACGATTGTAGACTGTGATCCATATCGTACAATCTCTCCCTCATTAAACCTTCCCTTTTTTCCCACAAACCGAACGATTTCAGTCATTAACACATCAACAGCCTGATTGCTTTGAGCAAGAACCAGCACATTTTGTCCCTTAATATATTTGTTGCCAGCCACTCTTGCAAGCGTATAGGTTTTCCCGGTGCCGGGCGGACCCCAGACAAAGGTCACTGGATTATATTTGCTTCTCAGCACCAACTCATGTACATTCGACTTTATATTATCAAGTGGATGATTTGCTTCATTAGGAGGATTCATTAGCCTTTTAATTCTCGCGCGTTTTCGTTTGTTTGATAGTATTTCATATAACCTTTCATGAAGTTCATCCAATAGCTCCCAAGGATCATGTAGCAGGAAAAGCCCCGTTACATTAGGAACAAGCTTTTCATTAAGGGATATAATGACACTTTTCCCTTCAGAAGATAAAACAGTTCCAGTTACTGTCACAGGTTCAATTCTTACCATTGCCCCAACAGGAATCCGAAAATAGCCTTCTGTTTCAAAATAATAGGTAAACATGGATCCGTCATTTCCAATAAATTGACCATTTGTAAGGGAATATTTTGTACTTCCATATTTCTTTAAATGCATGATTTCAGCTTTTAGCGCCTTTTGCCATAGTTTTATATAATGGTTCGTAGATTTCATATGATGATCTTCCTCTATGTATGCTTCTTTTTACCGAAACATACTATACCATCTATAGGAGGGAAAATCTATTTTTTAATAAAAGTGTTTACGAGGTGTTTAAGTTTGCGGTGTAGAACCGAAGTGATACAGTGCCCATAAGAAAGGAAACCCATAGGAATTGACTCGGGTCTCTATGAAAAGGACACTGCAAAATGAAAAGATTACGTGCAAGTGTACCAAGGACTTGATTAGAGCATAAAAAGAGTGACTACCAAAAAGTTGAAGCGACAAAACTAAAAGACGGAATACCGCCACTAATTACTAGCATTCTTTGTTTCTTCACTGTCAGTACCTTGGGTTTCACTCATGTCGTTTGTTTCGCTTTGATTACTACCTCCACCGTTTACTCCGCTTCCAGAAATCGATTTACTTATACTTTTTGGTGAAATGGTATAGGTGTCGCCAAAATTTATGACTCCACCATTCATATTATTAATTTTTATTTGACCAATAATAATACATGGCATAAGAACATCCCTTTTAATGAAGTTTAACCAACTATTTGATACTATATGAAGTGAATGAAGAGCTTGTATAGTTGAATAGTCTATAAATAATAGAATTCAGTAATTCAGTACTCCATATACAAGAAAAAAGACGTGTAAAATCACACGTCTTTTTTCTTGTATATATGATATACCCCAAATTACATAGATACTTCTGTCGTTTTATTTGGACAAGTACATTCAGCTAGGCTGTAACCTGTTACATGAAATCCATGTTTTTGCAAAAATCGAATACCGATATTTATTTCAAGTTTATTTGAGGCAATTACATGTACATATTTACTTGGTATTTCATGATAATATCTTTTTAAATAAGGGATAGGAATAAATATTGCATCTTGAAAAACAAAGCTATTTGATAAATTATTATAATCCCTGAAATCAACGATCACCTGTTTTCCATCCAGCTGACCTTGCCTTACATCAACACAAGGTACACGTTTGATTACACTATTTCGCTGATAAAAGAAAAGGCAAATCAATAACATAAAAATAAGTCCGATAATTAAATAAATAATATGATTACCCTCCTTTAGAATTCCCATATCTTTTTTACCGGATAAATATTCCAAGTATACTATATAGTGGGAAAAGCCATTTATTCAAGTAATTGCACTTCGATTATAAACAATTTTTATGAAATATTCAGTTTATTATAAGTTCGAAACAAGGCTGTCTACTGACCCTTTTGTCAGTAGACAGCCTTATAGAATCATATAACTTGCTTGTTGTTAAGCTTATCGATTATTTCAAAAAGCTCTTCTAAGTGTGTAATTTCAAAACTAGGAATGACTTCATTTCTTACTTTATTATGTCGATTAATCCAAACAGATTTCATTCCGACCTTTGAAGCTCCGAGAATATCTGTCATTAAATTGTCTCCTACCATAATCGCTTCATCTTTTGTCAAATTCATTTTTTCAAGAGCATGTTCAAAAATGGATGCATCTGGTTTCCCTCTGCCAAAAGCTCCTGAAATAATAATTTGTTCGAAATACGGTACAAGCTCAGGAGTTATCTCTAATTTTGTATTTTGAAGATCTGGAGAACCATTTGTTAATAAAAGCAGACGGTATTTTCCCTTTAGCTCGTCAAGTACTTTAAATGTTTCTTCATAAACAAATGGATTTTTTCTTCTTTGTGCTGGAAATTCTTCAGCTAAAAATGCTCCGTAATCTGGTTCATCAATTCCACAAGCTTGTAATCCTCTTGTCCATGCATCCTTGCGATATCCGGGAACGATTTCAGCCATCTTTTTAAAATTCTCTTCGTCGTCTAAAAAATTGCCCCAAAGTCCTTCAAATGGATTGATCCCAATCATTTGAGTAAAATCATAGGTTTCATATGAAGAATAGAGCTCCCTAGCTGCATTTCGAACAGCTTCCTCTAGTTTTTCCGAATCAACTCCATATTTTTTTTGCGCGATCTTACAGGTCGCAACAAAAGCTTCTTTTACACTTTTTTGATCCCATAACAACGTATCATCTAAATCAAAGAAGATTGCTTTAATCAATTTTATTTCCCCCAATTTCTTTATACTACATTTAAAAACTCACACTATTCAAACAATAGCTTACATAGATTTGCTATAGAAGTAAATAGCATTCATAAAATAAGTGAAATGACAAGAAAAAAATCGTTGAAAATTAAATGATTTTTTTCTTGTCATTTTAAAAGTAAAGATTATTTATGCTTTTTTTTTCTATTAAGATCTATCCATTAAATATTATTTATCACCCTTCGATCCGATATCACATTATTTTAAAAATGATACTATTACCAATAATCCTGGTCATTTAACAAAAGCCCCTAACTTTCGATTGAATAAGCTCAGCCATTATACTTATGGCAATTTCTCGCGGTCCTTCTGCACCATTTGATAAACCAGCAGGAAAAGGAATCCACTCTGGAATTTTTACATTTTTTAATAATTTTTCAGCACGTGACCTCGAACCTAAAATACCTAAATAACCTAGTTTTTTATTTAGTATAAGGCGTAAGAATTGTTGATCTTTTTCATAAATGTTATATATTCTAACAATAAGATTTATTATATTTATTTTAAAACCCTTTTTCTTGTTTGTCATTGGATAAACCAATAAATTCACCTTTGTCATTTAGTTATTATAAATAAAAACACTCCTTTTCGAGTTTTATCCACGTTATATTTTCTTACATTTATAATGGAGGAGAATCATCAAAAAACCATACATACAGCTTCGTTTTCAAAAAAAAAGCTGATCTCAAATGAGATACAGCCTTAATCATTAGATAAATTCAATCATTATTATCATTCTTTAGGATGAACGATCACGATTAAACCAATAATGATTTCTTAAGTATAAAATCTTCAACAACTTTTGCCACGCCATCATTCATATTTGTATCAGTTACAAAATTAGCAATCTCTTTAATATCTTCTGGAGCATTTCCCATCGCGACGCCAAGACCAGCAAACTCAATCATTGCTAAATCATTATAACTATCGCCGATAGCAATCACTTCTTCTCGCTTGATGCCAAGGAGTTGTATTAACTGATTTAAGCTTGTTCCTTTTGTAACACCCTTTTCGGTAAATTCCAAAAAGTACGGCTTTGATCGCATCACACTAAATTCTGACTCGAGTTCTCCTTGAAGCTTTGATTCTAAAATTTTTAATTTTTCAGGGGCTTCGACCATTAATACTTTAACAACCGGTTCTGTAACACCATTAATAAAAGAATCTACAACTTTAATAGGTAAGCCTGTAAGGTCTGACTCAATCGTTGTATAAGGATTTTCAGTTTCCGTAATAATTTCTTCTCCGAGATAGGTGTGAATAAAAACACCTTCACGGCGACTAATTTGATAAAGATCATGTACAGCTTCAGGACTTAAAGTACTGCTAAATACATCTTCAAAGGTTTTGCAGTTGATAATTTTTCCTCCATTGAAAGAAAGGATAAAACTCCCATATTCTGCCAGAGAAAGCTCCTGTGCAATATGTTTCATACCAAATGTAGGTCGGCCTGATGCTAGTACAACCTTCACACCCATTTCCTGCGCGTCCATAAGAGCTTGTTTTGTTCGAGTTGAAATAGAATGATCATCACGAAGCAATGTATCATCTAAATCTAACACAATCATTTTATAAGACATTTTTAACAATTCCCTTCTCTTCTTTGCTTTATCTCTAATCCTACTACAAATCGACAAAGAAGGGATAATTTTTTAAAAATTTTACTCTTTTACTATATTAAGATTTTAGTCGTATTAAATTAAAACTTAGTAAATTAGTTTATGAATTCCCGTTTAAGACGCTCGATTTAAACGGCAAGATAGACAAAATTTCATAGGATTGCGAGAATAATCTCCTTAATAATGAAGAAAAAAACTTCGTAGGATAGGAGAAAGTTTTGTCCTTCACAAAGCTGGATGGGATAGTAAACGAGTTAATGTGAAATAATAAAAAGAAAAAAATACATCACTATATATAAGTGATGTACTTAATTTCTTTAAATTGTATATGTGTAAAGACAATCCCAAGATAGTACAAAAGAATATACCTTTACTTGTCTTTATTTTAACCGTGTGCCTTACCTATGCTTGTTTTGAGGCTAAGACTTGAACCTCAATAGTACCCGCGTTTTTGTCTACCATCGTTTTAATTATAACCGGATAATCTTTATTATTCATAAATTTAAAGTCGGGACCACCCCAGGATACTGTCGCATCCCTTCCGGCAGGAACATAACCAACTGATAATGAATGAGAATGCAATTCTAAAATTTCAAGCCCTGCTTCGGCAACAGCATTATATAAAGTTGAGGATGTTTGGCAAATTCCCCCGCCAATTCCTTCAACAAATTGTTTATTTACAATTTCCTTTGCTTTTTGATAACCTCTTTCAGGAGTACGTTCCCCAACAACTAAATTAAAATAAAAACGATCCCCAGGGCCTAATATAATTTGATTGATTGTGTCGGCTGATAGAGCGATGTTCTCACTTCTCCCCTTAACACTTGGATCAAACTTTGTTTTATAGCTTCCGATGACAACATTGTCAATTCCTTTTATTGTCTCCATTGTAACATTTGGAGGATTTTCTTGAATTGGCATTGCGATCGATTTATCTAAAGCACGGATATTTTTTAACGAGTTTACTAGCTTTTCCTCGTCAAGTACGACACGGCTTTGCCCATTTATTAGCTGCCCATTGCTTAATTTTACAGGCACCATCGGTTGATCTAATTGATTTGCTAAATCATTTGCTAGATCTTTTAGCACCTTTTCATATGTTTTAGGATCAGGATTTAACATTGGCTTAAATGAATGAATAATTTTTTCAGTAGTCGGATGGATCAAATCAACTGATAAATCCATCGTTTTTTTCACTAATTGGGAATTGTTCGATACCATAGTCCCCACCGGTAATAGTTCCTCTTTTTGACTACCGTTTGCCAAGTTTGAGCTGCAACCAGTCACCAACATCAATAATAAGATTGAAGAAACATATTTTTTATACATTCTCTCTCCCACTTTTCCAACTAAAATAATCTCTTTTTGCTAAAAATAATTGATTCCCCGTTAAGTCGTTCTTTGGTAAGCACCCCTTATAAACATGTTTAGTGTATTTCTTTTTCCAAACATTTCATTTATATTTTCATTATAACAAAAATATCCTACAAAATGTTAAAAATTACCTTAAACTAGTAAAAAATAATCTATTTCGTAAAAACTATTTTACTACACATTTTATTCAAAAAACTTCCTGTAAATATTTTTTTACCTCTTGTTCATCTATATGACGGATAAGGTTTCGAAAATGTTTCATAAATAACTTTTTTTCAAAAAAAAATAAAGACCACAAACTCGTGGCCTTTAAGGTATTTCTTTAAAGTCTTTATTTTACTTCAACAACCCAGTTAAATACATCTTCATGAGATCCTGTTTGAATACCTGTTAACGTATCATACAATTTCTTTGAAATCTCTCCAGTTTCACCGTTGTTAATCACTAATTTCTCTTCGTTGTAGTAAAATTCCCCGATTGGCGAAATAACAGCAGCTGTACCAGTACCAAATGATTCTTCTAATAAACCTTCTTTATATGCTTGATATACATCTTCCATGGATAATTTCCGTTCAGAAACCGGAATACCCCAATGTTTTAATAATTGAATAATTGACTTTCTTGTCACTCCTTCGAGAATACTCCCATTTAATGCTGGGGTCACAACTTCTCCATTAATCTTAAAGAAAATATTCATGCTTCCAACTTCTTCAATATACTTCTTCTCAACCCCATCCAACCAAAGAACTTGGGAATAACCTCTTTTTTCTGCTTCTTCTTGTGCTTTTAAGCTTGATGCATAATTACCGCCTGTTTTTGCTTTACCTGTTCCACCATCTACAGCACGTACATATTGGTTTTCAACAAAAATCCTTACAGGATGGATGCCTTCTTTGTAGTAAGAACCTACAGGTGAAAGAATAATCATAAAACGGTAATACTTAGAAGGTGCAACTCCTAAATAATATTCTGTTGGAATAATAAACGGCCTGATATAAAGTGATGTTCCCTCCGCAGTAGGTATCCAGTCTTTATCAATGTCAACTAACTGTTTTAACGCCTCAACCACAAATTCCTCATCAATCTGGGGAATACACAGTCTATCATTTGATAAATTTAATCGTTTCATGTTTTGATCCGGTCTAAACAAAAGTACATTGTTTTCCTTTGTACGATAAGCCTTTAAGCCTTCAAAAACAGTTTGCCCATAGTGGAACACCATTGTGGAAGGGCTTAGAGAAATTGGTTGATATGGAACAATTCGAGGATCATACCAGCCTTTCTCAACACTGTAGTCCATTATAAACATGTGATCTGTAAAGACTCTTCCGAATTCTAATTGGTCAGCTTGTGGTTTTTCTTTTCTTGTAGTACTAAGTGTAATGCTAATTTTATTTGTCATCCTAAACTCTCCCAGCTCAGATAAAATAATAAATGTAGTAGTAGCGAATAATAACTCTAAATCTTATAAATAACGGAAAAATTCAATTAACTTTATTAACCTATTTTATAACTTTTATGAACAATTTAACAACTGTTTTTCGACAAAAGATTCAAAATTATCTATAAAAATATTATTCCAATTAAATTTTATTACTATATTTATATAAATGATAATTTAGAAAAGAATTAAATTCTCGGAAGCATTCCCTTTATCAGAGCATCAGAAAATTAAGATGAGGCTATCTCCCTTTGAGACAGCCTCGACATGACATTATTCTTTTATTTCCTTTATCTGAGCACCTTGTCCTTCAATTACTTCTCTAACCTGATTGGTTCCGACCCTATCTTCATTGAACTCAACTTTCAAATCTCCATCATTGACATCAATTAGAGCCCGTTCAATTCCTTCCATCTCTATAAGGGAAGTTTCAATTTCTTTATACATATCCCGATTTCCATTTTTAAGTGAAAAGGTTACTGTTTTCATTCTATTCTTGTTTCTCCTTTCAATAACAAGCTAATTTGGTCAAGCAATCTGCTTTTATATTCCCCAATTATTGAAAAAAGTAACAAAGATCTAAAAAAGAATGTGTATTGCTCTTAGGCTAAAATATTTGCTGCTTTAATAGAAGCAATTGCTTTTCTTAATAGTTGTACGTCTTGAACTAACGCAATCCGGACAAAGCCCTCGCCATTTGGTCCAAATGCTTGACCTGGTATTACGACAACATTTGCCTTGTCAATCAAAGCATATGTAAAGTCAAGGGATGTCCAGCCTTTAGGAATTTCCGCCCAAATGAACATCCCCGCATCTGGCTTTTTCACTTCCCAACCGATTTCGTTTAAACCATTCACAAGGAGATCCCGTCTTTCTTCATACACCTTACGGCTGCTTTGACAAAATTCTTCACCATTTTTCAGCGCTTGGATCGCCGCCTTTTGAATTGGCAGGAAGACCCCGTAATCTAAATTACTCTTTAATCGATTAAAAGCTTGAATAATCTCTTTCTTTCCAGCTACATATCCAATTCGACTGCCTGCCAAATTATAATTTTTCGAAAAGGAAGATATTTCTACACCAACATCTTTTGCACCATCAATCGATAAAAAGCTGATTGGTTTTTTCCCTTCAAAATAAAGCTCTGAATAAGCGAAATCATGAAGCACGAGAATGTGATGCTTTTTAGCAAATGCAACAACTTCTGCAAAATACTCTCTGTCTGCAAGTGCTGGAACTGGATTACCCGGAAAATTTAGGATCATCAGCTTTGCTTGCTTGGCAATTTGTTCCGGAATAGCTGAAAGATCTGGCAAAAAGTGATTTTCTTTTTTTAAAGGCATTAAAAATGGTTTGGCATCTGCCATTGCAATTCCCGCAGTGTAGGCAGTATATCCTGGATCCGGGACTAAAATCATATCACCTGGATTAGCAACCACCATAGGAAAGTGAACAAGTCCATCCTGTGAACCCATGACGAGCGTGACCTCTTGATTATCAGTTAAATCAACCTGGTGATGTTTTTTATAAAAAGCAGTTACTGCATCGTGAAATTCTTTTGTCCCAGTCATTGTATACCCATATTGATTGGGTTTAAGCACCTCTTCTGATAATGTTCGTGTAATAAAAGAAGGTGGCGGCAAATCTGGACTTCCAATACTCAAATCAATAATTGGTGCACCTTCTGCTAGTTTTTGTTTTTTATAAAGCGCCAATTCACTAAAAATTGATGGTTGAAAAGAATTCATTCTGTTTGCTAATGTTATATTCATGCTGAAACCCCCTATCACAGCGACCCCTTATAATATTTTCATATCTGTATTTTTTAAAAGTAAGTGTATCATATTTAGACTTTATAGAAATCATAAGTTTTCTTAATTAACAAAAACTGTCTTGTTTCTCTATAATGGTATTGAAAAGTCCATACACAAATAGATAATAAAAAATGGAGTTTCAGCGAAATTTTGTATCTTTTTTCATACTTGCAGATAAAAGATAAGATAGCAGCGATACATTATGGGCATTTCTTAATGAAAAATAATGAGGAATTGAAAATAGGGCATTAATTGTTTTTTTGATGGTGAGCTAAAGAGAATGGTGAAAAGAAAAGCAGCCTGAATAGAGCAAGTCACTCCGTTATTTAGATCGCCAATATCTGATAGATTTCCTTAGATGGTACGTGGATAAAGGAAGACATCTTTGTAGACATATTATGGACGTAGATCCCGCAATCCAACAGGATATTACTATGTTCCTCTAATAGTTTTTCAACATGCCTGCTTTCACTTTGACCAATAAATAAGACATCATCTTTAACATCTAATCCTCTTAAATAGCCTAGTCCTTTAAATATTATGTCTTTATTTTTCTGTACGAGAAATTTCTCTGATTGGCAATAGAATAAACCTTCATTGTAAACCTTTACACTATGAGGTTGGAATAATTGTTTCGCCATAATTTTGTTTGTTTTCTTTTCTAGTAAGGAATATTCGATAATAACCCCCCGGATTTTACTTTCTTTTATCAAAAAACCTTTCTTATTATGATAAAAAAACATTGAGATATAGGCTTTATCTCCTTGAATAAATATATCGTTAATATGGCAAACATCATTATTTTGAGGTGAAAGTTTAATCTCATCCACCCTTTCTAAGCCTTTATTAAGATCATATATTCCAATAGAATTTGTTTTCGTTTCAACAATAAACACTTGATCGTTATAAATAGCCACTCCATGTAAATCGAGTGCTAGAGTCAGAATTTTTGTTTTGATTACTTCAAACTCAGAATTAAGAAGCGAAATTTTATCATTACTGACAATCACATACATTTCTTTATATTTAGCAATTCCCCGATATTCGTCGGGTAACAATTTTTTCAATTCATATGTTCCATTTTTAATCGTTATGTTATAGAGTCCTCCCCCTTGGTTACAGCAGGTTACTAGCAGTTGGTAGTCTTTCATGTTAATCAAAAGAAGCAGTCTCCTTTCTTCTCACTCGGGCTCTATTCAATACTGCTTAATATTATCTTGATTTAATAGATTTTTTTATAAATATATTATTCAACAAAAAGAAAAGAGTACCATACCAATCAATTGATTTTGAGAGTAAATCATAAACGTCAGAAATAGTTTAATCAAATTTTTCAGTACTTAGTATGTTTTGATACACATATTCTTGTATTGAGCAAATAAGTTGGTTGTAAATCCACTATATAATGGAGTGAACGATATGTATAAAAGTTTTGATGTTATTATTACCGGAGCAAGATGTGCTGGCTCTTCCCTTGCTCTTTACCTTGCTAGAGCAGGCTTTCATGTGCTTTTAGTAGATCGCTCGGCATTTCCAAGTGACACATTATCAACCCATGCTTTTTTCAATAATACTGTCGCTTTACTTCGTGAGCTTGGTGTCATGGATACAATTCTTGAAACGAACCCAACTCCGGTAAAAGATATAAAATTTCAATTTGAAGATACCGTAATCGAAGGTGTGATGCCTAAGGTGTTCAATGAGGAGTATTGCTATTGTATTAGAAGAACATATCTTGACAACATTTTACTTGAACATGCCAAAGCTCAACATAATATTACTGTATTAGAAGAATTCCGAGTAATTGATGTTATTCGAGATGGAGATAAAGTAATCGGTGTAAAAGGTCTAAATAGCCACAATGCTGAGCAGGAATTTTTTGCTTCATTAGTAGTAGGAGCAGATGGCAGATATTCTACGATTCGAAAATTAGTAGCGAGTAAACTAAAAATGAGCGTTCCTAGCAAGGTTGCTATTTATTACGGGTACTTCTCCAATTTGCCTCATGATCATACTCCAAAGTTTGAGGTTTATAAAACGGGCGATCATACAGCGATTCTCTTTGCAACCAATGAGGATGCATATGTCGCTGTTGGGATTTTCCCAATAGCTAATAAAGAATTAATGGCAACATTCAAGTCAAATCCTGAAAAAAGCCTTCGTGATTTTTTGATGAACGAGTTTAAAAACACCTCCATAGGTGACCGTTTAAAACAGTCAACACTAATCGAACCGGTTAAAGGAATCATTGGATATGAAAGTTATTGGTATCAAGGAATGGGGAGAGGATGGGCATTGGTCGGTGATGCGGTTTGCTTTAAAGATCCTGGAATGGCACAAGGAATCCATGATGCGATCTATGGGGCACGGTTATTAACACACTTGTTTACAAAAGATAAAGACAAACCCTATCAATGGGAAGCATTAGCAGATCAATATCAAATAGCACTAGAAAATGAATTTATGGTTCGGTTTCAAATCGGCTGCAAGATTTCACAGAATGAACGAATCAATGAACAGCAGGATACAATCAACAAACTGATTAGCTCGGATTCGGAAGCCATTAAAAAGTTTTTAGGCATATACAATTATGTATTTGAACCAGCTGAGTTAGAATCAGAGATCGCAAGAATCATTCAATCAACGAAAAAATCCAAATAATTGACTGCTACTAGATTTTTACTATAGTATTTTTTACGAAACAGGAACAATACCGAATAATGTATCGTTCCTGTTTGTTTTGGTGTTTTATTTTGTATTTAAAAGTCGCTTCATAAAACCAATATACTGTCTAAAAGCGATTTCCGGCTCTTCAATTTCGGGACACCACATTTTTTCCCATTCAAGAGTTAGGTACCCATCATAGCCCTCTGTTTTTAAGAGATTGGCAATTTGCTGTAATGGCAGATCTCCTTCTCCAAGTAAACAAAGCTGATAGCCCCGTTTTGTATTACTTTTTAGATAGGAATCCTTCCAGTGGGTATATTTTACCCATTTCCCTATCGTCCCCCATGTATAAGAAGGATCCTCTCCCTCTGTTCGATAGGGATGATGAACATCCCACAAAACATGAAGATGATCTGATTGTACTCTTTTCATTACCGCCTCGACGTACTCACACTTCGTCCAGTCATCATGTGTTTCAAGCAAAAGCTCAACCTGATGTCTTTCGGCAATTTTCAACATCTCAGTAACGTTTCTTACAGCGATCTCAATCGCTTCATGTCGATTTGTCTCTCCAATCGAACCGCCAAACACACGAATATAAGGCGTATTGAATTCCTTACATAACAGTGCGTAGCGATTTATTTCATGACTAAAATGGTCGAGTTCATTTTTTGATGTAGTAAAGATCCGCACTGAACTTGAAAAGCAAGATATTTCTAATGATGCTTCACGAAATTTACGTACGGTCTCTTTTACATCACTCGAGAATTCAGGAAGATGATATATCTCTAATTCTCCCAAATAACCTCGAAAATCAACACCATCGTATCCATTTTTTACAGCCTGTGAAATAATCGTTTCCAAATCCCATTGGGGACATCCTAGTGTTGTAAAAGCAAGCTTCATCTCTTTACACCTCAAATTACGCTAATTAGTATAGAGCATTTTATACATGATTTAAAAAACGTTCCTTCATTTGGTTTAGTACATCATCACCTGGTCGGTTCCAAATTTCTTCATTAAAAATTTCAACCTCAATTGGCCCATTGTATCCAGCTTGTTCAACTGTATGCCTAATTTTTCTAATATCGATTACTCCATCACCCATCATTCCACGCCCCATTAATAAATCAGGAGTAGGCACTATCCAATCCGATACATGAAAGCCAAGAATACGTCCTTTTGCAGCATCGATCTGATGAAATAAATCCGGATCCCACCATACGTGAAAAACATCAACTATTATTCCAACTTGCTCAGGGCTGTACTGTCTTGCAATTTGATTAGCCTCGGCTAATGTAACAATGACACAACGTTCGGCAGCATACATTGGATGAAGCGGCTCAATCCCAAGCTTTACACCATATTCTTCTGCAAAGGGAACAATTTGTTCGATTCCATCGGAGACCATTTTCCTCGCCATTGCGATATCCTTATCAGGAGATGGTCCACATACTAATACAAGAATATCTGTACCAAGCTCGGCGGCTTCTTCAACCGCCCGTTTATTATCATCGATTTGTTTTTGCCGTTCCAAGGCCGTAGCAGCAGGGAACATTCCGCCTCTACATAAGCTTGAAATATGGAGACTTGCATCACGTACCAATCTCTTGCTCTCTAAAAGGCCAACCTCTTCAACTTTATGACGCCAGAGCGCAATAGAAGGAATTTCTGCCTTCACACAACCCTCTACAGCTTCACGAATGCTCCACTTTCCTGTAGTAATTTGATTTAGGCTTAATCGATCAATAGTTTGTAATTTTTCCATTGTCCCCACCTCCTATTTTACACCAGATAATTCTAAAATGAGCCTCATTCTTTCAGCAGCAAGCTCTGGATTCACGAACAAACCAGCCTCATCTGCAAGAATAAACAGCTCAGAAAGATGAGTGATTGACCTTGCACTTTCCGCTCCGCCAATCATCCGAAAATGGGATTGATGGCCATTTAAAAATGCCATAAAAACGATCCCTGTTTTGTAGGAATAAGTAGGATGCTGAAATATATGCCTTGATAATGGAACGGTTTTTTCTAAAATTGACTCAAAGCCCTTCACATCACCAGCATCAAGAGCATGCAGTGCAGATGCTGCTGCGGGGGCAATCGCATCAAAAATGCCGAGTAGTGCATGGCTGAAACCTTGTTTATCTCCGCGAATGAGGGCTGGATAATTGAAATCATCACCTGTATACATAAGGACACCATCTGGCAATAAACGTCTCATTTCAATTTCCCGGTCGGCATCTAAAAGCGAAATCTTAATGCCATCAACCTTTTCTTTATTATCCCAAATGATGTTTAAGCATACCTCCATAGCATCGCTAATATCCTTATGTCCCCAATAACCTTTTAAATGAGGATCAAACATATCGCCAAGCCAATGTAGAATGACAGGCTGGGACACTTGCTGGAGAATCGTGCTATAAACGCGATGGTAATCTTCCGGCCCATCCGCACACGCAGCAAGTGCTCTGCTTGCCATGAGGATAATTTGCCCTCCCTGCTCTTCAATAAAACTGCATTGCTCCTCATATGCTGCGATCACATCATTTAGCTTAATGTTTGGACTTGGTTGCAGTTGATCAGTACCTGCCCCACACGCAATTCTTCCCCCAACAACCTTTGCCTCTGCTACAGAACGGCGAATTAATTCCTTTGCTGCTGGCCAATTTAGACCCATTCCCCGCTGAGCCGTATCCATTGCTTCTGCTACTGATAGGCCTAGTGACCATAGGTAGCGGCGATAGGCCAATGTGTCCTCCCAATCAATTTGCGGATGAAGAATTGGATCCTCTTTTGCAAGCGGGTTGCAAACGACATGGGCTGCTGAAAAAGCTGTACGGCTTGTAAATGGATGTGCAGGAATGTCAAATAACTCTGCTCTTCTTGGTTTATACTCAGTAAATGAGCCGTCAGCCCTTGGTAACTTCAGCTTTTTTCCCATTTGTTACCCCTCCGATTGTCAATTCCGGAACATCAACCCAACGGCGCTCATTCCATGATAACAGGCCAAGTTCAGCAAGCTGTGTTCCCTTTGCTCCCTCCAATAAATCCCAAGAAAATGGATCATCATTCACAACATGTTTTAAAAATAACTCCCATTGAACCTTGAATGCATTTTCGACATGATCATTTGTCGGAATTTCCTGCCATTGTTCAAGGAAATTGATCGGATTAGGAATATCAGGGTTCCAAACAGGCTTTGGTGTATTCACACGATGTTGAACCTTGCATTCTCGCAACCCAGCTACGGCACTTCCTTGGGTTCCATCGACTTGAATGGTTAGCAGGTCATCACGATTTACTCTTACAGTCCATGAAGAATTTGCTTGAACGATTACACCACCTTCTAATTCAAAGGTTGCATATGCTGCATCATCTGCAGTACAAACATATGAATGACCATTCTCATCCACCCGCTTCGGAATATGAGTAGCTCCAATACAGGATACGGCCTTCACGTTCCCAAAAACATGATCAAGAACATAACGCCAATGAGCAAACATATCGACAATAATGCCGCCTCCGTCTTCTTGCCTGTAATTCCAGGAAGGCCGCTGAGCAGGCTGCCAATCCCCTTCAAACACCCAATATCCAAACTCCATCCGGATAGAGAGAATTCTGCCAAAATAGCCTGAATCTACGAGACGTTTTAATTTTAATATCCCTGGGAGAAATAGTTTATCTTGAACAACTCCATTTTTTACACCCGCTTCAAAAGCCAAACGTGCAAGAGAAAGTGACTCTTCTAAACTAGTTGCAGTGGGCTTTTCACAATAGATATGCTTTCCGGCATTAATTGCCCTTCGAACATCCTCAGCCCGGCGATTCGTTGTTTGTGAATCAAAATAGATTACATTTTTCTCATCTGCGAGGCATTCATCCAAATCAGTACTCCAACGATCAACCTTATGTTTTTCTGCTAAGGTTCTTAATTTGTTTTCATTTCGTCCCACTAAAATAGGATCTGGCATAATGACATCACCATTTGAAAGTGAAATCCCTCCTTGTTTACGAATAGCAAGAATCGACCGAATTAAATGCTGATTCGTTCCCATGCGGCCAGTCACACCGTTCATGATAATACCTACTTGAATGATAGACATTTGAAAACCCCTCTCAATATGTTTTGTCTTACATACCTCTATTTTAGAAGAGAAAAATCTGCCAGTCTTATCCATATGCGAAACAAATTTGCAATTTCGGAACGAACCATTTTATTGGTTTATCGTACGAAACTTATGAGGTGATACCCCTACTAAATTTCGAAAGGAGCGGTAAAATGGTGAAAGAGTTTCATAGCCTATTTCAAAACAAATTGAAACAATTTCCAAATCTGTTTCGATTAACATCATTTTCGCACGGTTAATTCTTATTTTTTGTAAATATTGCAAAGGGGTTTCATGGAATTTTGTCTTAAAAATAGTGTTGATGTATCGAGGCGTCAATTCAAACTTTAAGGATAAGCTTTCGGCTGTAATTGTTTCAAAATAGTTTCGATCAAGATAGTCTCTTATTTGAATCGCTCTCATATCATTTAAATCGTACGAAACTTCTTCTGTTTGTAACCGTACAAGGATTAGTAACAATTCAGATAAATAAACTGGTAAGGCTAATATGCATAATGAATCATAGCTCGTTTGCTCAAATAACATTTTTCTAAGTAATTGTCTTACCTCACTCGCTCTTGCCATGTTTAAGTCATAAAAAAGAGAGCCATCTTGTAAAGCCTGTAATAGACCATTATTTAGTAATGTTCCAAATGCATCCTGAGAGAACGCTAATACAAGAACTGTTAATGGTGATGTAGCGTGAATCGAGTGGATCGAGTTCGGAACAATTAATACCATTTGATCTTTACAAAAGTTATAATTCTTGCCATCTAAGTTCATTTCCCCTTCACCATCAAGCGCATAGAGAATTTGAAAATGATCATGATAATGTCCTGAAATAGAGCTCCCTCTTTTATGCTTACTTTCATAAAGATTAACTCCAGTATTTGACAGCTTTAGCTTTTGAAGATTCATTTCATCCTCCTGTAAAAAATTCAGCTATTTTTTTAGATAATTTGTATGATCCTGAAATGCAATCGTTGTAAAATCTTTTATATTGCAATATTTTTTACGATATTCTAATGGAGTAACGCCCATTTTCCCTAAAAAATATCGGCTAAAATGGGAACAATGTTTAAAACCAGATTCCAAGGCAACGTCTAACACGGATAATTTAGGCTCTGTTTCTAGTAATCTTTGTGCGTGATTAAGACGGCAGCTCATAAGGTATTTCATGATTGTCCCGCCTGTTATTTCTTTAAAAATATGTGATAAATAATATTTACTTATATTTAGACTCGTGGATAGCTTATCTAACGTAATATCCTCTTGATAATGTTCATCAATCCATGCCGTAATCCTTCTAACATGAAGTTCTTTTTCTGTTTCGACATGGATATGCTGATTATGATGAGTTTGACTAAGTTCATAGATTTGAAATAAAAGCTGCATTGTTAACGTTTGCATTTTTGCATTATAAAAACGAGAATTTAGAGTAAGATCTTCGCATTTACTGGCTATTATTCCCTTCCCGTTAGCTAACTCTGATATGGCTTTAATTGATTTTTCAATTTGCTGCAATAAAACATTATTGATATTACGAAAGATACAATTATTGAACTTGGTAAAAGGTTTTAGCAACTCTGGAAATTTCATCGTTGAAATAAGCTGCTGTATACGGTCTTGTGAAATATGAACGACACTTCTTTCATAGATTTCTGGAGGAAACGGATTTGCCCGATGCAGTGTTAAACCATTTAATAGAATGAGATCATTCGGCTGTAAATGAAATACCTTATTTTTTATTAAAAAATTACAATTCCCAGTATGAAAGAGGTAAATTTCAAACTCATTATGTGAGTGGAAATCATTCAAATCCCAATCTATTCTTGGATCACAAGCCTTCCGATAAATTGAATATTTGCAAATGTTCACAATTCCACCTCTTGGAACTTTATAGTATTTATTAAAAAAGCCCTGAAAAATACCATTAAAGAGGGCTTTTAATAACCACTTAAATAATTTTTTTCTATTTATTTAATACCTGTTGTGACAAACGCTTCAACAGGATGTTTTTGGATGAAAAGAAAAATTATAGATGTCGGAATTAATGAAGCAATCGACATTGCGAGATCCTCACCAAACAAAATCCTATCATAAAAATACGAAGAAAAATGTCGCTTTTTGTTCTCTTTCTTTTATTTGTCCCTTCTGATTCGTAATACACCTATGCAGATGAGGACTTAAATTTAAGTGCTGTGAAAATTCCTCTGATAAGGAGTAAGATCCAGGCCATCACCTATGCTATACCCCTTGGTTTGCCGCCATGACTTTCAGAAATTCCCCTTGTTCTCCATCATATCTATCAATCTGTCTGCACGGTTATAAATTTATGTATATAACCTTACTAAATCGATCTTTTTACTATAAGCAGGCTGCTTATTTTTTAGCATTAACCATCTTGTTTTTTAGATCAGCCAATTAATCCAGCTATTTTTAATCAAAGCAGAAAATAAAAAAAGTCTGACAAATTTGCTAAAGAGCATTTTGTTCAGACTAAGAACGGCTATTGTATATTTTCATTTTTGTTGAAATTAACCTATCCTTGTATATGACAAGATTTTAGCTGTAAGCTTTTAAAAACAGTAAAGTTTGTAGAAACCGACATGTTAAGGACAATCTCTTTGCGGGTTAAGATACAATAAACTGTACTTTAACAGTATAAGCTTTCTCCTTTCACCATGAGCCAGCTAATCTTTAATACTTTTTCTTCTCCTTGATAAAAATATCCTTTCCAAAACCCATTAAAAATCGGAGCAATTTGCTGTTATCAGTTAATACCTACTTCCAAACAAGGAGATTTCCCAGTGTGCCCTCTCCTTCAGCTTCGGCTTTATGTAACCTTGCAAAGAGGTTGTTATTATCAAATTCTGTTACCTAAATAGCTGGCATGGCTTCGCTTCTAATGATACTTATCTAATCCTATAGTGAAGCACTAGGGCTATTACCATCATTCAAAAATATCTCCATTGTAAAAAATCAGGCAATAGTTTAAAACATAATATCATTTCTTATCATTAAGAAAAGCATACTAACTAAATTGATTTATTTTTTTCCGTTTTCGTCATTTGCTGCGAAATCGGCTTTTGCTTCAAATAAACTTCTCTTGTATAAACCCTTTTTAATGAGAAAATCGATTTTCTCACAAATGGTAACCGTTCTGTGTAACGGTCCCAGCAGGCAACAAAGATGACAATCAATAATGTTGTCTGAGGGGAAACAAGCGGATGATCAAAAATGCCTGTTAGCAATAGAATTGGAAGTGATAAGAGAAAAAATTCCAATAACACTTTCTTTTTCTTCCATTTGTTAAAAAATAGGTAACAGAATTTAAATGAAATAGCAGCAAATACTAATAGAAAGCCAAGCCCTCCGACTGTACCATATTCAGAAAAAAAACCTAAGATAATATTATGTGCATGTGGTACAGGTTCACCAAAGTGGCTATATGCATCATAAAAGCCTAAAGATGTCGTTCCAAAATAGGGATGTTCCTTCCATATTTTAAAACTGTTTTCCCATATTTCTTTCCGCACGAAAGTAGAGCTTTGAATATGCTCAGACCTTGGGATAAGTGTCAGCATATGAATATTTATCAAAACTATTATTGATAAACAGAATATCCCAATCTTAGGGGCAAGCCTAAGCAGGAATAGAACAATCATAATAAACATTGTGGCTACTCCAGCTCTTGACTCTGTTTGAAATATACCTGCCCCGAATATCAAGATAAGGCTGAGAATTGGGAGTAACCTCCTTCTCTCCTGCAGTCGTTTTAAAAGATCAGCAAGAAGGAAGGATAATGAGATTAACAATAAAAAGCTTGTAAAGTTAGGGTTATATGCACTCCCAAATAATCTCCCGTTCGCATCCTCAGACGTGCCTATAAATGTAGTTCCTGTAAGCAAACCAAAGAAATGATCAGAGATATTCATTTGATTGATGATATTTCCAATAATGATCAAATAGATTCCGCCAATAATGAATAATTGTTTATAACGATAAAAAAAAGAAATCGTAACGCGATCTTTAATAGATAAATACAGCCCCAAATACCCTAAAATCAAAGCGAATTCAAGGAGATAGCTCCCATTGCCATGCCAAAGAGCAGCACCGGACGTTGCCAGTGCCATACAGATAAAAAAGAAGCTCGTCGAATTAATAGAAAAAGAAACTTTAAAATTAATAACCTCGTTCAAATGGTTCCATCCTATCACCATGAGCCACAAAATTCCTATTGGCGGAAGAATAAAACATAGCAGGATCCCTATTTCTACTGAATACTTTTTCAAATATTCCTTGATAAGTGTTGTCTGTAAGTTAATCATATATCTTCCTTTTCCTATCTGTCGTATTTACCTTAGAAAATAGCGAAGGTTTTTTGCTGCTAATGCTAAATATATTTAATTTCTTGTTAAAATTGTAAGTTTTTCAAGAATCTTAACGATAAAATTACATAATTAACCTACAGTTAATAATTTTTTTACATTAAAATTTGGGACTATTTGTTAGAATTAATTTGTTTCACTTAGCTGATAAGTATAAAAAGACATGTAAGTTCAAAAGATAGGATAAAAACAAAGCGAAGGAAATCGTATGAAATTTGGCTGTCATATAAGTATTAGAGAAGGATATTTAGGGGCTGCCAAACAAGCATTAAAAATCGGCAGCCTGGCTTATCAATATTTCCCTAAGAACCCTAGAAGCTTATCCATCAAGGAATTTGACAATGATGAGGCAGAACGGTGTAAGGAGTTTTGCCTGGAAAATAATATTCTGTCAGTTGCCCATACTCCATATCCGACAAGTATAACGCCTTCCGATGAAAAAAGAGAGCTTACAGTTTTGTCATTACTGAATGATTTAGACATCGCAAATGCATGTGGTTCAATTGGGGTAGTCGTTCATTTTGGAAGCCAAATCAGTCAGAGTGATCTGCTTGCAAGCTATCATCTTATGATTGATATGCTAAATGAAGTACTTGAGCAATGGGATGGGGATTGCAAAATACTCCTCGAAAATAACGCAGGAAAAGCAGGAACAATCGGAACGACTCTTGAGGAGCTTGTACAGGTCAGAAATTTATCAAACTATCCTGAGAAGATCGGGTTTTGTTTTGATACATGCCATGCCTTTGCAAGCGGACTTTGGAGTGGTGATAATAATGATAAACTGTGGAAAAAAGGATTTGAATTGGGGTATATAGAACATTTAAAAATTGTTCATTTAAATAATTCTAGGTTTCCTTTGGGTTCTGGAAAAGACCGTCATGCCAATATATTTAACGGAGGATATATAGATAAAAAGCAATTTCACGATTTTTTAACATTGCCATTTCTAAACAACTTGCCTTTCATTTTGGAAACTCCCTCTGATGCAGGGATTTCACATGAGGAAGAGATTACTATGCTGAAGAATTTCCATATGATGACCAATTGAAATTGACCGTATATTTCTCACTTAAAGCAGCGCAGGTTTTTAGAGCCTGCGCGTTTCAAATGATAGGAAAAACGATCTACAAACGAGCCTCTTTCAGCACATTGATCATCATGTTCGCATTAGGATAATCTCCTTCTAAGTATTGATCAATGACTTTTTGAATAGTAAAATCGACCCGTTCAATCGAAACACTAAAACCGCCTTCATTGATATGAACCATCCCATACGATGACTTTGTTAGTCCGTCAAACGGCAATCCAACACTGCCGATATTCATTACAACCTGACCATTGATAAATCGAATATATGGCTTATGTATATGGGCATAAATATAGATTTGTGCGTTTGCTTTTGACATTAGCTTTTCCACTATACCTTCATCATCTGTGTTTGGAAGAACGACATCAAATAAATTATTTGGTGTTGCGTGAAAAGCATGTATTCCTATACCATCAATGTCAAAATGAAGCTCCTCTGGCAATCCCTTTAAATAGTCCAGATCGGATTCCTGTAGTTTGGAAACCGTCCAATTTCGTTCCGTATTCATCATGCCTAACACTTTATCAGGAACTTCACCCTTCTGTACTCCCCTGACCACCCATTCGTCAGCATTCCCTTTTATGACTTCAGTTTGTAAAGAACGAACAAGATCAAGAGATCGTTTTGGCTGCGGTCCCCGATAACAAATATCACCAAGAACACAAACCTTATCAATGTTTTTCTTTTTTACATCGTCTAATACTGCCTCTAATGCGACAGCATTCCCATGTATATCAGAAATAAATGCAATCTTCATGAATGATCTGCCTCCTTCTTCTAATAAATATTTTCAATTATACTATACCATTTCACTATGTAGAAACATGCTTCATTCATTTAAGAGGAGCAAATTAATGGATTAAGAAAGAATTCACAATATTTTACTGTTAAAAGATTTAGAAGGATTTTATTGTATCGATGAAGAATATTGTTAGCCAGATAGTTGAATGAAATGATAGATTAATTTTCAAACATCTATTTAAATTTTGTAAATAAACTAGTAGTTTCTAACTATATTTCGAAAGCGCTTCAGTATCCCCAGGACCATACCGACTTTATGAGGAGAATCAACATGTGTAACAATCATGAAATGAACAGAAAAAGATCGATGCTTGAAGGAATCATCCCTTATAATCATAAGCTTGCACCATTATTTATTCGCAATACGCTGTATTCACTTATTCCTGAGGGCACTGAGCATATTTATGTAATAGGGATCGGTTCCAATTTAATAAATGGCGACAGTCTTGGTCCATTTGTCGGCACACTGCTCCATGATTTATACCCAAAACACTTATCAATACTTGGTAATCTCCAATCTCCATTAGATGCAACAAACCTTGTCCCCAAGGTTTCACAGTTCAATCTTCCTGAAAATAGTTTTGTCATTGCAATTGATAGTGTATTAGGTTCAGAAGGTATTGTGAATTCAATTGTTATTCGTGATGGTTCTATGCAGCCTGGAAAAGGCCTTGGCCACAACCTGCCTTCTATCGGGGACTGCAGCATTATGGGGGTTGTTCTAGAAAATAATCCTGGATTAGAGACATCTTTATTTTATACAAGCCTTCATCTCATTTATAAGATGGCAACAAATATCGCAAAAGGTATCTCACTTGCAATAAGGCAATTTTTCCATTATCCTTCCAATCATCCACTTTTGCTTATGAGCTAGTAATCATTTAATTTAATTTACTAGGAGAGTATGGTACCGCAGATAGATAGAGAAAGGGGCAATCCCTTAAGAAAGCCCCATCCTCTTTAAATTTGGCTGTTTTCGCAAACTTTATTGTTATTAACCTAGTAATTAGGAATAATTGATTGCAGCGAGATGCTCGCTATTTGCTGGGCTGACAGTGAACCTTCTCCGGTGTTTATGCTGCAAAAGTCTTACCTGTCCCTCTTTTCTTCCGTAGGAGTCTCACAACCAACTTGAATCAACCTTAATTAAACAGCTTCGTTTATATAGTACCTACAATTTCGTAATAAAGAGCCTTAAATGTAGATTAGGATAATTTTGCTAAGATTTCACGAATAAACGCAGGTTCATCATCTGGTGTACGAGAAGTAACCAAGTTTCCACTGACAACGACTTCATTATCGTGGTAATCTGCACCTGCTAGCTTTACATCATCACGAATTCCGATGTAGCTTGTTGCTGCTTTTCCTTTTAGAACATCAGCACTTATCATTACCTGTGGTCCGTGACAAATGCCAGCAATTAACTTGCCTTGCTCATTTATTTCCTTCACAAAACGAACAACATCTTCATTCACACGCAATGCTTCTGGAGCGCCACCGCCAGGTATAATGACAGCATCAAATTCCTCTGACTTTGCTTCAGATGCGCCAAGATCAGCCGTGTATGAGACCGTCTCTTTTTTTCCATCGCATTGTGCACCTTTTTCCAAGCCTACAATTATTGCTTCATGTCCTGCTTCTTTTACTGCATCAAATGGATTTTTCATTTCAGAATCTTCAAATCCGCCTGCTAATAGAAATGCTACCTTTGCCAAATTAAATACCTCCAGTTTAAAAATATTTACAAGATTACTATAATCTATTACCCAATAAAATGGAAAAATATGCGTTTAAGAACAAAAAAGCAGGTGCCTTGATATCATCCTAGGGCAAACAAAACGATTTGGAATAGAAGGAGCTGTTTGCTGGAGCTAGATGCAGTGCGCTAATCCACAGTATAAGAATTCCATAATTTCCCTAAGGAGAACAAAAGAGCAAGCGCCTGTATCGGCAAAAAAGCTCATGAATAAAAAGTGTACAAAAGGATAAAAAAAAGAGACTGCCTCAATTGAGACAGCCGGAAATTATTCATTATCACTCATGGAAATTCGTACCATCAGTCGTTGCTTTAATGATACCAGCACGAATCACAAAGTCACCAAAGTGCTCCCCATCTTCACGTTCCTTCGCATAGCGTGGTAGGATAACTCGCAATTCATTTAAAATTTCTTCTTCACCAATGTTTTCCCGGTACATTTTACTTAGACGGCTTCCGTCAAAAGCTGCCCCAAGATACATGTTATATTTGCCAGGAGCCTTTCCTATAAAGCCAATTTCACCGAGTGCATGGCGTGCACAGCCGTTCGGACATCCTGTCATACGGATGGTAATTTCCTCATCGCGCAATCCATTTTCATCTACAATTTCATCGATTTTGTCAATTAAAGTAGGTAAGTAACGTTCAGCTTCTGCCATTGCCAATCCGCATGTAGGAAGGGAAACACACGCCATCGATCCGCGTCGAAGTGCTGTATATTGCTTGCCATCGGTTAAACCGTATTGTTCAATAAGTTCAGTGATTTGCTTCTTTTTCTGGCTTGATACATTGGCAATAATCAAGTTTTGGTTTGCTGTTAAGCGGAAATCACCAGTATGAATTTTAGCAATTTCACGTAAACCAGTCATCAGTTTGTAATGATCAAAATCTGTAACACGGCCGCCTTCAACGAATAGAGTAAAATTCCATTTTCCTTTTACTCCTTTTACCCAGCCATAGCGATCTCCGTTATGATCAAAGTGGTATGGCTTTGCTTCTTCAAGGCTCCAGCCGAGACGATTTTCTAATTCTTCCTTAACCGTTTCAAGTCCTAGACGATCTACAGTATACTTGAAACGGGCATTTTTACGAGAAGAACGATTTCCGTAATCACGCTGAATCGTGATGACTTTTTCCGATACATCATATAATTGCTCAGGTTTACAGAAACCAATCACTTTTGCAAGCTGAGGATATGTTTCCTTATCACCATGTGACATACCCATACCGCCGCCGATTGCCACATTAAATCCAATTAGCTTTTCATCCTCAATAATTGCGATAAAACCAAGATCCTGTGAAAAGACATCAATATCATTTGATGGCGGCACAGCAATACCGATTTTAAATTTACGTGGTAAATAAAGCGGACCATACATTGGTTCAACTTCTTCAATATCAGGTGTGCTAGCGACCTTTTCTTCGTCAAGCCAAATTTCATGATAAGCTCTTGTGCGCGGCAATAAGTCATTACTTAATTTTTTTGCCCATTCATATACCTCTAAATGGATATCTGATTGAAATGGATTTGGGTTGCACATAACATTTCTGTTTACATCCCCGCACGCCGCAATCGTATCCATTAGGGCTGCATGAATTCCTTGGATCGTTTTTTGCATATTCCATTTTAAAATACCGTGCATTTGAAATGTCATACGTGTGGTAATTTTTAAAGTACCGTTCCCGTATTTATTTGCAAGGTCATCCATAACAAGCCATTGCTCAGGTGTTGCCACACCGCCAGGCAAACGAACACGCAGCATAAACTGATAAGCTGGCTCAAGCTTTTGCTTTTGCCGCTCATTCCGCAAATCCCGGTCATCCTGCAAATAGCTTCCGTGAAATTTCATTAATCTGTTATCATCATCATTAATTCCGGCACTAATCTGATCAAGCATTGCCTCTTTCAACGTGCCCCGCAAATAGTCACTTTCTCTTTTTATACGTTCAACATCACTTGGCGGGCCATCCGGTGCTTTTAATGTATTATTCACCATGTTGATAAACTCCTTTCATGTAAAAATCAGTATACATCTCGTTGATAACGTTTTTGCTGCTGCATATCGGCCAGATACGCTTCTGCTTGTTCACGGCTCATGCCGCCTTCTTTTTCAATAATATCAATGAGCATGTTATGAACATCATGTGCCATATTCTTTTCATCACCACAAATATAAACTGCTGCTCCTTCTTGAAGCCACTCGAATAATTCTTTGCTGTGTTGAAGCATGCGGTGCTGAACATAAACTTTTTCGTCACTATCGCGAGAAAATGCAATATCCATTTTTGTTAGAACTCCATCTTTAAGCCACTTTTGCCATTCTGTTTGGTAGAGAAAATCCGTTACAAAGTGCTGATCACCAAAGAATAGCCATGATTTTCCTTCCGCTCCAATTTCCTCGCGCTCTTGCATAAATGCACGGAATGGGGCAATGCCTGTACCTGGTCCTACCATAATAATCGGGGTTTCAGGGTTAGCTGGGAGTTTGAAGTTTTGATTATTCTGAACATAAACTGGAAGTGTGTCACCTGGTTGCAGGCGCTCAGCACACAAAATTGAGCAAACACCTTTTCGTTCACGTCCGTGAGCTTCGTAGCGCACCGCGCCAATTGTTAAATGAACCTCATCAGGATTAGCTGTTAAGCTGCTAGAAATAGAATAAAGGCGAGCAGGTATCTTACGTAAAATTGAAACGAAGTCCTGTACTGTTCCATTCCAAGGAGCAAAATCTCGTACCAAATCAAGAAGATCACGTCCATCAAGGTACGATTTTAATTTTTCTTCATTACCTGGAGATACAAGCTCCTGAAGCTCCTGGTTTGCAGAAAGCTTCGCAGCCTTTTCAACAAACGGTTTTGTTAATACCGTAATTTCAAAATGTGATATCAGCGCTTCTCTAAGTGCTAGACTTTCACCTTGTTTATTGATAGTCACATTTTCTTCCGGATTCCATTTCATTTCCTCAAGAAGCAAATCAACAAGCTCAGGATCGTTTTGCGGGTACACGCCAAGACTGTCACCAGGTTCATAAGACAAGCCTGAACCTTCAAGGGAAATTTCAAGGTGACGTGTTTCTTTGTTAGAACCGCGGCCATTCAAGTTAATACTCTCAAGCACTTCTGCTTTAAATGGGTTTGTTCGTGAATAGACAGATTCCTCTGCTTGCGGGGCTGCAGCAGCTACCGGTCCAGCAGTTCCGCCCTGTGCTTCGTTTAATCCGCCAAGAACGCCTTGGATCCATTCAGCAGCTGGCTCATCATAATCAAGATCACAATCTACACGATCATAAAGTCTTTTGCCGCCGAGCTCTTCCAATCGTTGATCAAAATCTTTTCCAGTTTTACAGAAGAATTCGTATGAACTGTCTCCAAGTGCTAAAACAGAGAACCTTAGTTCGTCAAGTTTTGGCGCACGTCTTCCATTAAGAAACTCATGGAAAGAAAGTGCATTATCCGGTGGATCGCCTTCACCATGTGTACTAACTATGATGAGAAGATTTTCAACCTTCTTCAAATTGTTTGGTTTAAAATCACTCATTGACGAAACGGTTACATTAAAACCATTCCCTTCAAGTGTCTTACCTGCTTTTACAGCAAGACCTTGTGCATTTCCAGTCTGGGATCCGTAAAGAATCGTTACGTCTTTTGAGATTGGCTGTTCAGTGCTTCCGACTTGAACTTCTTGAGTTGGCACACTTGGAGTGCCTACAGCAGAAGCAGTTTGGGAAGCTGCTAAATAACCGCTTAGCCAAACCTTTTGAGATTCACTTAAAGTTGGCAGAAGACGGTTTAGGAGCTCTGCCTGCTCTTGGTTAAACGGACTGTTTATTACCTGAAGTTGCAACACTTTCCACCTCACAAAAGTTATAAGTATATCGTTAACGTCATTTGTATACAATGACTGGCTTCAACATTTTTCGCTATTTCTCTGTTGATATCTTACCTTTTCCAGCATTGGTACATATTAAAAATATTCTAATAAAACTTTACCAGAAGATCATAGATTAGTAAAATACATATAAATAATCATAGTTATTAAAATTATTAATAGTCAGGTGGGATTTTTTTGTACTATGACGCCTTAAAGACATTTGTAACCCTTGCAGAGGTGAAAAACTTTACGAAAACGGCTGAAATCCTTCGCATGTCACAACCCAGTGTTAGTTTGCATATAAAAAATTTGGAAAAAGAGTTGCAAACAAAGCTATTTATACGGTCTCCAAAATTCCTGAAAATCACTCCAACTGGAGAAATTTTATACGATCGCGCCAAGCAAATGATCACCATTTATGAACAAACAATACAGGATATTTTGGAGCATCATAATTCAATAAAAGGAGAGTTAAAGATAGGAGCAAGCTTTACAATCGGTGAATATATTTTGCCTGCATTGCTTCTAGATCTTCAAAGGGATTACCCTGAGCTTGAGCTGCAAGTAGTTATTGGAAATACAGAGGAAATTGTTCAATCTGTACGGATGTATGAAGTTGATATCGGATTAATTGAGGGGCAAACAAATGAAAAAGAGCTTTCTGTTCATGCTTTTATGGAAGATGAATTATACATTGTTTCTTCACCTAATCATATGCTGGCACAAAGAGCAGAAGTTACAATTGCTGATCTGCAAAACCAAGCTTGGGTGACAAGAGAAGTTGGTTCAGGAACCGGAGAATATCTTAATCATGTTTTTCGGACCAACGGCTTAAAGGTACAATCACTACTTACAATCAGCAGTAATCAAGGAATCAAAGAAACACTGATAAATGGTATGGGGCTGTCTCTCTTATCTAGAAGTGTAATTGAAAGGGATGTCCAGCATCAAAATCTGTCCATTTTAAAAATGCAAAATCATACCTTTAAACGCACACTTTCCTATGTTTATTCACCCATAATGGCCGATAAAAAAAATGTGAAGACCTTTATTTCAGCTTTAAACAAAAAGTGGCCAAATGATATCAAATCATCTTAATGCTATTGTCAAACATAAAAAATATGTCGAATAAAGTTATACAGCTGACTTAAAATGAATCAATTCTGCTTTTAAGTCAGCTCTTCTTTATCTTTAACCAACTAAGGAATAATCTTTTCACCGATTTTTTCAATAATCGCTTCCGTTAATTCTTTCGTAATCTCTGACAGGTTTTTCTTTAGTTTATTATTGATCATTTTCGCCATCTTGCCCTCTGGTATGATTTCAAGAAAGCCAGTCATACAAGTGCTGTTTTCAGCGATCGCTTCTGCTTCAAAGTAACCTTTTCCTGTCATTTTTTCATTTATTCCGGTTAAATTAAAGGTCACCTTTGTCGGCTCAACCCAACTTGTAATCTCAACTTTCAACTCGATTTTTTTCTTTATCATCCCCAGATCTGTTTTAAATTTCCAAATGGACTCCCTTTCACTAACTATTTCATGTTCTATATAACCCTGTATAAGTGGTGCCCAGTTATCCATATCACTTACAAATCTCCAGATCGAATAAATTGGCAAGTTTGCTTCTACTTTATATAATTCACTCGGCATGTGATATCCCTCACTTTCACTTTGCAATTATTTATTATTTACAGACATTCTGCCTATTCGTCAATTAAGAGCCTATTCATAAAATCCATTCATTATGCCAAATAGATTTGCTGTATACACAATTATGTAAATTTGTGCCAAATTGGAAGCATAAAAAAACGCGTGAAACAACATTAGCATCCAAATAAGGATACCGTTTCACTGCGTTCATGTAGCTATTATGATATTAAATATTTTTTAATACCAATAGCCATATGGATAATAAGGATATGGATAATAAGGATATGGATAGCCATAATAAGGAGCGTACAATAATGCGCTGCCTAATAAACCACCAAGGACTCCCCCCAAAAATGGTCCACCGAAAAACGGTCTTCCAAAAAATGGTCTTCCAAAAAACGGTCTTCCAAATGGTCTCCCAAAGATTCTTTCATCACTTCCGTTGAAAATCTGGAAATTATGTTGCATTGGCTTTTACCTCCAAATAGGTTTTTTAACTACTTTAGTACACAATATGTAGGGGACTTATTCGATTCCTTAGGTTAATTACCTATTTTTTAAACAAATACCTATACTATTAGGAATATCCCATTTTTAATTGAGGAAATTAAAAGAATTAAAACGCGAAAAAAAAAAGCCTTCAAGAAATAGTGGTATCTTGAAAGCAAAAACATGTTTCAAAAAGTCTCTTTTCTATGCATATATTTTTATAAATAGATTCTTTAACAAAACTATTTATGGTGATAGAAGGTGGTTGTGAGACTCCTCCTTAGCATAGCTGGACAGCTGGTAAAACTGATACAGAGGTTTAAGAAGAAGATGGACACCGCCCGCCATGCGGAAAGCGAGCATCTCTCGCTGCAAATAGCATCAAAGTTTACGTGGACTGCATTAAAAAGATTATCTGCTTAATTTTGCTTCATTACTTTTACATCTGTACCTCTGAAGGTGATGCAGGTTCGATAAGGCTGACGTCTAGTTCATTAATACGAGTAATCGTGTCTTTCCATGATGGACTGATAAATATGAACCGAATGGAGGTTGTTTTGACGGCATCAAAGTTCAGCAGTGTGAATTGCTCCATAAAGGCATCCTTGTCGTTATTTCTAACTTCGGCCAAGGTTTTCCATTCAGAACCATCTAAATATTCCAGATTAAAATCCTTAACTTGCCAGCCTGCCGAGCCGGTGACCGGCACATGCCCGCTCCAAAGCTTAACTTGATTGAGTGTTTGAGCGGATGACCAATCCAGCTTAAGAAAAGAAGGGGTCTGTGTTCCACTGGATAACCATCGTGTAGATAAGTTTCCGTCAACTGTTCCTTCCTTTATATTAGTGCCAAGAGTGGAGTCAACCGACAATTGAGCAATTGCAGCAAGGTTATTTGTAATGCTTAAGGTAATTGTACCGCTTTGCGTTACACCATCCAATGTGACTGTTACCTTAATTACAGCATCGCCTTCCTTCAGTGCTGTTACTTTTCCGCTTGTGTCCACAGAAGCAAGCTCTGGTGTAAGACTCTCATAGAGAATCGTGGCATCATCTAAGGTAACAATAGTTTCCGTATTCATTTTTCCTGTTACATGTAATGGAGTTGAAGTATTAGGTATAAGCTGAGTTTTATCTGCAGTGACATTTAGACTGGCCAATTGAACAAGGGGATAAGTTTCCACCCTTAGATAAGGGCGCATATTACTCTCGGAGCCATTATACAGTTGAGTAAGATACCCAGTCTTTGCAGGATCCTGGGCAATGGCAAGCGACACCATCTTATCGCTTTTTAATTGGTCTTTCACAAACATCGTAGCATCGAAGATATACCATGCATCAACACCATCATTTCTAATAGGCAGTGTAGAAAGATGATCTCCAAGTTCAGGCGGGGCATGACTTGAATTCCACATTAAATTATTTCCACTCCATACATCATCATCGACACTGTACAAGGTATTTGAAACCGGCATTTGCTTGCTATTGCTTTCTAATGCCCTTCCATGCACGTAAAGCCAAGCTGTAGCAATCTCTCCATTCAGTTCACTTAAATCATATTTTAAATAAGTTCGAATCGTGCAGTCATCATCACCGCCTTTAATAAGTAGTTTTGAAGGATCCAAAGCATATGATGAATTTTTTTGAACACTTCCGGATTCTCCTGCAGACAACTTTGTAGCTGTGACCATATTGTTAATATAATCTGTTCCGCTATTATCGCTTATCTCATTTCCGGACAACAGAATATTGGTTCCATGCAAAATACCTATTCCATTCGTGTTGCCCGTTACACGATTATTCTGAATGACGATGTTCTCAGGAATGCCTGCTCCATTACCAGCGTTCTTTGGATCCCCATCATCTTTCATCGTAATAATACCCCAGAACTCAATGGCTTTATTGTCATATATTTTGTTGTTTCTAACTATGGTATCAGGTGCATTCTTCAGTCTAATCCCCTGGCTTCCCTCTTTCGTAAAATGAATGATCGTATTGTTTTCAATCACGGTTTTGGGAGAGCCTAGATAAACTTGGATACCGTATTTATCTACATTCTCGATCACATTATCATGAATATAGTTGCCCGGGCCTGCTGCATCATGTGTTTCACCAGGATTACCTACTCCGATGGCTGCTTCTCCGCCTCCAACGATATGGTTAAAACGAACCTCGTTCATATATTCGTCTTCGCCATGAAAGTCAATTGAATCTAATGAAATGTTTTCAAATTTGTTGTTTTCAATGAGATTATTATGGGTGTAGAATTGCATTAATGTTCCATGACGCAGATTAGGTCCAATAAAACGATTATTGCGCACAACATTAAAATAGGAATCGTCTTCTCTGCCAAGGCGGCTTTCTTTTGGCTTTCCTTCAATAGAAACACCGTAACCGCTCCCTCCATCTGCAACATCCGTTGCGTTCCTAAATAAGGAGTTTTCCACGACCACATCGCGACTATTAGAAATTATGACACCTGTGCGCTGGAATTTTTCAATTGTTAGACGGTCCAGAGTAATATTGGAAGATGCCTTCCCGCGAAACGAGGTAATGTATATTGCTTGTTTAGGTCCGCCTCTTTCAGGGTTGGGAGTTCGAGTGTCGGTGGAATAATTCAGGTTCCAGCTCGAGGTAAGGGTCATATTACTGATTTTTATATCGGTCTTCCCTGCAATCCTGATAATAATCCCATAATTAGTAGCGTGTTCTCCGAAATCGTTCGCATGTTCTGAAACGAGCAGAACCTCGCTCTGGCTTTCTCCGCGGAGCTGGACGCCCGATTTTACTGTTAAGTGAGAGACGCCATCATAAGACGTGCTTGATAATTGATAATGACCATTTGGAAGATAAACCTCGTCGCCAGGCTGTGCTTCCTCCAAAGCTGCACGGATAGCTCTCGCATCATCCACTCCGTTATCCGAAGGGTTCGCTCCATATACAACCACATTTAGTTTTCTTCCCTTTACATTTGGTGGCTTATGCGGATTATGCGGCGTACCGTCCGCATTATATAGTCCAGGCTTGGTTGGTATCGGTGCATCAGGGTCCGGTCCGGTAGGCGGTATTTCCAGTTCTTTTAATACGTACCCATCCGGATGGGGAGGATATACATGAATTTCGGTAATGCTGGTCCATTGATTCTCTCCGCGACCTGCAACACGAACATAACGGGCTGTTACTGGCTCGAAGCCGAATGCCTCTAATTGAATCGTTGTACCGCTGCTGGTACCGTTGTATACTTTGGACCAGGTCGTTTGATCGTTGGAAACTTCGATGTCAATTGTTTTAGTCCGATTATCCCCTCTGTAAAAAGCAACGCCTAAATATGAGATCTCCTTTTGTGATCCTAGGTCCAATTCTATCCATTGTCCATCACCGTAAGCAGACCAACGGGAGGTAATATCGTCATCGATCGCATATCCCGGTATATTGGCATCGCTGCCACTGGCACGGTGTCCAACGATCGAATAAGGAGTTGCAGAGTCGCCGCTTGCGACAGCAGCTTTACCCTTACTAATCTGACTTTCGTCAGCTTGAACCTGTACTTCCCTAAAACTAAAAAAACACGTGACTAGCATACATAAAATTAAGATAAAGGTTATTGGTCTTTTGGCTCGTTTTCTCATTATCCGCAGTCACTCCCCCAATAATTAAATTAACTTAATTATTGTAAATTTAACCCAAAAACCCCAAATAAGGGCATACGGGTAGTGCCAAGACAAATCAAGACTTTAGGCAACGAGCTTGAATGATTGTAAAATCATGTTAGTGTATAAGTAGACCGCTTTTTAAGTAGATGAATGCAAACTTTTGTTTAAACAACAATTGAGTGAAAATTACAACGTTACCAGGTGTTTAAAGAATGTTTGCAAACAATTTCTTATCCGCTTTGAGATGCTGCCAAACACTTATTGTCTTTAGCAGGTTTAAAATAAAGGAACATTCCTAACATTAATTGTAATACCTCATTAAAAAGGTAATCACCAAAATCTTTTTATACATAAATGAACATGGCCAACTACTGGATTCCATTTTGTATTTATAAAAACAGTTTCATAGTTTAAACTCACATTGCTGAAATAGATTTTTGTAAGCGCTTTAATTATTTTGATTGCTGCTTTTTCTTTCTAAACAGGACATTGTCTTCTTCTAGTTGATTATAAGAGACTCAAGTACTTGTCACTATAAGATTTTTCTGTTTTAAAGAAATTCCTTCTCTATACTTGCTTGGAATTCATTCGCTGACCTCGATAATGAAACTGAATAAATCACCCCCTTTCTGAACCAATCGTACGGCTTTCTTTTTATGAGGTATAGCTTGCAAACTTATTTTTTAAATATTTTATGCTCATTTCAATACTTTCTAAAGGGTGGCGCTTACATTGATCTTGTTCTACAATCCACCACTCTACCTTAGATGCTTTTCCTTGATTCAGAACTCCATCAAGATCAACACCTCCAGTACCCAACTCTGCAAAAAATTGTTCTCCATCAGTTGTCATATCCTTAATGTGAACAAGAGGTGTTCTGTCTTGATACCGTTTCAACCACTCAACTGGGTCTTCACCCCCTCGGGTTAACCAATAAACATCAAATTCTGCTTTTACCCATTCCGAGTTTGTTTCATCAAAGATTGTTTCAAGTGCCGTTCGTCCATCAGCAAATCGAAGCAGTTCAAAATCATGATTGTGATAGCAAAGTGTAATCCCCTCTTTATGACAAGTTTTCCCAATGCTATTTAATAGACTAATAAACTCAAAATAATCTTCTTCTGTTCTTCTTTCGTGAGGTAAGTAAGGACAAACAATTTTAGTACTGCCTAATGAATGTTGATAATGAATGATATCTTCTAATTGATTCTCTAACAATTCAAGCGGTATATGGCTTGAGACAGCACGCAAACCAAGATCATCAAGGATTTTTTTCAACTCCTTAGAAGCCATATTTCCATACCCCGCAAACTCCACACCCTGATACCCAAGCTCAGCTACATTTTTTAACGTTCCTGCAAAGTCCTTCTCACTTTCAGCTCTTAATGTAAACATTTGCAGTGCAACAGGAATATTCGACATTTCCTTTCTCCCCCTTTTCAAAAAATATAACTATAGAGTTACTTTCTCCGATGGCGTTATCTCTAAATAAGCTCCCTGTTCTAGCAAGGCGGACTGTAGTTTTCGAATGTTCAATTCTTGAACCCTTACATTTTCTCTTGCTGCAATGGCAGCTGCAGCTCCTCCTGCATGACCTATTGCACCGGCAGTTGGTGTTGTTCTGACGCCCGCTTGCGCTTCAAAAGTTGCAGAGAGACATCTTCCAACAACTAATAAATTGTCTATTTCTTTCGTAACAAGACATCTATATGGTATTCCGTAAATCCCCCCCCATTCTAATTTCTTATGGGAAGTGCCTTCTCCATCCGGACTGTGAATATCGATTGGATATCCTGAGTGGGCAATAACATCATCAAATTTGCGTTGTTCCAATAAATCCTCTGCCGTTAAAGTATATAATCCCTTAATTTGCCTTGAGCTGCGTACACCAATGGAAGGACCGGTTGAGACAACAACAGCATTTTCAAATCCAACCATATACCTTTTCATAAAGTACTCGAGTTCACGGCATTGTTTCCTGCCTTCAATTTCAGCTTTGCTTAAGCTCCAAGGGTCAGTACTGTCAAATCCTAATAATCTAGTCGTGTTAAAAATGACTTCTCCTGGATTATTGGTTTCAAAAAACAAGACATCCTCTCTTTTTATCGTAATGTCCCCTTTTTCTTTAGCTTCTTTAAACTCTTTTAAATAACCTACAACTGCTAATCGCTCAACTTTATTAAAATCTTCAATGTTTTCTGGTACTCTAGTAAAGTTATCAGGATTTTCTTTTACATATTGCTTAACTCGATTAATATCAACGTTTCTTACTTTCATTTTTAAAGTCATGGGCTGGGCAGCACCATCTGATTCTCTTCCTTTCGTAAACTTGACGCCTGACCATGCTGCTAAATCTCCATCACCTGAAGCATCAATAAAGATCTTGCCGCTAATTTCAGAAAGACCAGCTTTATTGCAAACTTTTATCTTTGTTATCTTATTTCCTTCTTTTATTACTTCAGCTAATACTGTGTGGTATAAGATCTCTGCACCACTTTCTACTAGCATCATTTCTATTTCATGTTTCATTGCTTCAGAATCAAATGGAGTAACAGAGTATGTGTAATTTGTTAAATCCTTTATGTGGCCAACAGATTTGCCGATTTTTTTCAACCGCTGAATAATTTCATCTGTTATTCCTTGAATAGCTTGTTTTTTTCCAGCGTGAAAAGTCATCATAGGACCTACTCCTGCAGCAGTCAGCATTCCACCTAAAAATCCATAAGATTCAATGATTAATGTTTTGGCTCCTAACCTTGCAGACGCTATTCCTGCAACCGCGCCTGAAATGCCCCCGCCCAAAATGATCACATCAAATTCCCTCATAAAAACACTCCTCAAAAAATAATGAATACTTAACACATATAGCTAAAAACACATTTATACATAACGTGGCTTTAACTCTCTATTATTTTGCTTCTTTTTGTTATCAATGATTGACTTTCCTTGTTTTCGATAGCTAAATTAGCAATCCACATAAGGGCAAATGCAAGGTAACTGAAGCTGAAAAATGGGAGAAGACCCGGAATAGCCTGCATGAGCAAGCCAAAACAAAACAAAATAAAGAACATTGAAATCACATGGAATGGATAAGAGATAGCCATCATAAAAGATATCTTAAATAATTGAATGACCTTAAGATGATAATGAACAAAAACAGGTGCGATAAAAAGTAATGTCATCAAATAGAATAAGCAGACGGCAAACATGAGAAAAAAGAAGATTACCGAAGCAGCCCCGCTCTGAGCTTGAAAAAAACGCAAGTAAAAATAAGAAATAAAACCAACAGCTAGTGCAATCCCGCCAACAGCATTAGCTTTTAGAAAATCTTTTTTATAAAGCTGCTTAAATGCAGGAAAAAGGGAAATGTCAGTCTGTCCACGAATCCACTTTCTTGTTACTGCAAACATCGCAAAAGTCGCTGGAAAAAAACCAAAACCGATGAAGCCTATGACAGTAAATATTGCCCATAAAAATTGCAAATACACAAAGCGTGATATCCACTCCATTACTGTGTAAATGCCTCCAATCTTGCTTTTCTCATGCATATTCGTCTCTCCTAAAATGTTAAAGTTGTTACAAATATCTTTGGATTTATTGTATGGGAATCTGCCTTTTCCCTTTTAATCAAAAAAAGGATTCCAATCCAATAAATCTTTCCTCTTTTCTATTTATATTTGTTAGAAAAATGGCTGCCTCAAATAGATTTTAAAGTTGTTTGAGGCAGCCTAAATTTGTTACCAGTACATTTTCCAATCCTTTAATAATCGAACAAGTGCTTCCATGTAGTAGTAATCGCCCCAAATACAGCATTCATCAACACCTGTATTTTTAGGTTTATGGTAGACTGCGTGTTTTAAAACTCCATTCGCATATGGCATATCTTTTGTTGTGTAGTGTTCAGCCAGCGAATAGATAATGTGAAGCGCACTATTTTCATAATATCCTTTCATTTCATCAGTAAGGGGCAATCTTTTACTCATTTCAAGGAGACCGCAGGCGGCAATGGCAGCAGCAGAACTATCTCGTTCCTCTTCACCTTGTGTGAAAACTAAATCCCAATAACAGACGTGATCCTCTGGGAGGCGATTAAGAAAATAGTTTGCTAGTTTTTTGCTTAGTCTGATAAACTCTTCATCCCCTGTATAGTGATAGCTGAGTGGGAATCCATACATCCCCCATGCCTGACCTCTTGCCCAGCAGGAATCATCTGAAAATCCTTGATGTGTATTTCCGTATAGAGGTTTTCCCGAATCTGGGTCCATATAAAACGTATGGTATGTTGAAGAATCTAGACGAACAATATACTTAGCTGACTGCTTAGCATGATTATATGCAATTTGCTTGTAGGTTTGATTTCCTGTAACTTCAGTTGCCCAATAAAGAAGGGGCAGGTTCATCAAACAATCAATGATCATCCTACCTTTTTGTTCAGGATCTGCTAAATCCCCCCATGCTTGAATGATTCCTGCTTTTTCAAAGTAGCGGCTAAGAAGGAGTTCAGCTGCTTCAAGTGCAGCTTCCTTTCCTTCATTATCGCCTATTAATTTATATGCGCTGACAGATGAGAGGCTGTACAAAAACCCCATATCATGATGGTTGACAGCTATTTTGTTTTTGACTCTCTCTTTAAAACTCTTGACATGCTTTTCAGCTACTCTCCTTAATTTTTCTTCACCGGTATATTCAAAACCAAGCCAGAGCATACCGGTCCAAAAACCTGTTGTCCACTCTACATTGTCTATCCCACGATAAACCAAATTGCAGCTGCTGGAACTAGGAAATTTAACTGTAAAAGCCTCAAGGTTCTGATTGATTTTAATTAGTACATATTCTAGTGCTTTTTCATAAAAAGCGCGGTCCACAGGAGGTCTGCCTGAAAATCTTTCTTTTCTTATAAGGCGTTCTTCAATCACTTGTTCGGTCTTCTGCATCAAATCTTACCTCCTATTATTATTTCTTAACCGATCGATCATACGCTTTTTGATGAAGATCAATATATTCCTCAACACCAAGGTTTTTAAGTTGATTCTTAAATTCCTTATAATCTATCTTTTCTGCACCTAAGACCCATTTTTGCATCATTTCATCCCTGTACGTTTTTAAATCGGCTGCAATTTCAGTAATCTTCTTTTCTTCTTCTTCAGAGAAAGAGAAAGGAGGCAGCGGTTCTGCAAAATAGTTCTTGGCAGAATATTCTTCTATCCCTTTTAAAGCAATTGGATTTAACCATTGTTTCTCATACTCAAAATCCTGATGATAAGAAAAAAGTGTTTGGACTCCATACTCATGCAGTTTTGTCGGAACATCTGGCGAACTCAAAATTTCTTCTTTAAATACAGGTTTTCCATCAACTAAATCGTAAGTTTCTCCTTCTACTCCATAGTTCATCAATCGGCGTCCTTCTTCGGAATAAAAGAAATCGAGATATTTGATTGCTTTTACAGGATCTTTTGTTGAGTATCCAATCGCGACTCCTGCTTTGTCACCATATGGATCTCGGACAGTAGGTTCAATTTTTTCCCCTTCAGAATTTCCGGGAGGAGCAAATGTTTCAAACTTAAACCCGTCTACTTGATCTTTTAATAAATTGTTATAGCCTGCTGTGCTTCCAAACCAATCATGCGTTATTCCGCCCTGATTGTTACCTAGCAAGATATCTCTTGCTTTTGCTCCTCTAGTAAAAATTTCTGGATCAATTAACTTTTCTTCATACCATTTAGCTAATTCTGATAGAGCAGTGCCATACTTATCTTCATATGGGCCGTATTTAATTTTATCGCCATCTAAAAAGAGGTCATTGCGAGCTCCCCATAATATTGTGAGTTCTCCCAAACTTTCCGATATCCTTGAAAAATATGGAATTTCATCTTGTTTGCCGTTCCCATTTGGATCCCTTTCTTTGAACGCTTTTAACACTTCATATAGTTCATCTGTTGTTTGCGGTGCTTTAAGCCCGAGTTTATCCAGCCAATCTTGTCTGACAAACCAACCTTTCTGAGCCTCACCATCTGCAATGAAGGGAACAAAATAAAGATTTCCATCTGATGCTGTTGCATATTCTGCTAAGCCTTCCTTCTCATCAAGATATTTTTTAATGTTTGGAGCATGCTCTTCAATTAAATCATTAAGCGGAAGAAATGCTCCTTCTTTCCCATACTTCATTAAATCCGCCTTAGTACCCTGGACAAAATCTGGTATTTCACCAGAAGCAATCATCAGGTTAAAAGCTTCCTGACTGTCCGTAGATGTCTTTGGAGCCACTCCTTTTAAGCTGACATTTGTTAATTCAGCGGCCTTCTTAAAAGTCGTCCAATCATCATTAAAAATAACCTGGCCATCAAAATGGTGTAGGTGAATTTTCATATCAACAGGTTCTTTCGATACCTGATATCCTGTAAGCCCCTTTTCACTTTCTGAGTTATTATTTACATCAGCTTCACTTGATGTACTATTATTGGAGCATCCGCCAACAATTACAAGAAAGATTGAAAATATGATTATAGTGATCTTTTTCAAGAAAACTCCTCCTTATGCTTTCATACATATTTTTAAAAAGATTCTATGATTGCAGAGTTAGACGAATAGAGTAATCAAAACCTTTCTTTGTCACAGTTACAAAAACAAAATTTTAAAGCCATGTATGATAAGTAAATCTTCATCTCCTATTCCTTTATCCCTCCGATCATCGTTCCTTTTACAAAGTACTTTTGCAAATATGGATAGACCAGAACAATTGGAATAATTGACACAATGATCGTTGCATAAATAACGGTTTCTGCTGAGTATTGAGAAGTTGTATCAAGTGAATTGGCCATTTGTTCCTTTACACTCATATCCACAACCAATTTTTTCAAAAGTACCTGAAGAGGAATTTTACTTTCATCATTTAACACAATCATTGACCAGAAGTACCCGTTCCATCTGCTGACCGCATAAAAGAGTCCAACTGTTATAAGCGCTGGTTTTGATAAAGGCAAAAAGATTTTCCACAATATTTGAAGATCATTTGCTCCATCTACTTTTGCCGACTCTTCTAAAGAATCAGGAACAGATTGAAAAAAGCTTCTCATGATAAAGACCAAAAACGTTGAAACCGCAAATCCTACAATGATTGCCGTCCGAGTATCAAGCAGAGCAAGTTCTTTTAAATTCAAGTAAGTCGGGATGATCCCTGCATTAAACCACATCGTGAATGCGATAAAAAAAGCGAAAAAACTTCGGCCTTTTAATCGCTTTCTAGAAAGCGGGTATGCACCGCAAACCGTTATAAACATACTGAACACTGTTCCAACAACTGTATAAAAAATGGTATTTCCGTATGCTACCCAAATCCCGGGCTCCTCAAGGACCCGCTTGTATGCTTCAAATGTAATATCTTTTGGGAATAAGAGCACATCTCCTCTAAGAACAGCATCTGATGAGCTTATTGAAGCAGAGAGCACATAAATGAAAGGGTAAATGCAGATAATGGCAATCAATCCGACTACAGCATAGATAATGAAATCGGCTATTTTATTTCCAAAATTCTTCATTTACCACAAACCTCCGCTCTCGCTGAATTTTTTCGTAATTTTGTTCACTGTTACGACAAGCACTAATCCAACAACTGCGTTAAACAAGCCAGCTGCTGCCCCAAGCTCATAGTTTGCTCCTTGCAATCCCGCCCGGTATACATAAGTGTTTATAACATCCGCTGTCTCATAGGTTGCCGGTTGATAGAGCAGGATAATGGCTTCGTACCCAACCTCCAAAAAGCTTCCAATGTTCAAGATTAATAAGATCAAAATCGTCGGGATAATCCCAGGCAAGGTGACATGCCACATTTGGTTCCAGCGGCTCGCCCCATCCATTCTGGCTGCTTCATACAACTGCGGATTAATTCCGCTGATTGCCGCAATATAAATAATTGCGTTGAACCCAACATCTTTCCATATGTTCATTCCAATAAAGATGGAGCGGAAATATTCTGGATTGGTCAAAAAATATATTTTTTCTCCGCCAAATTTTTCAATGATGATGTTGACTAGTCCGTTTGATGGTGAAAGAAAATTGGTGACAATCCCTGCTACAACAACGATTGATATGAAATAAGGTAGATATGTTGCGGTCTGAGTAAACTTTCTGTAGGTTACCGACTTAATTTCATTAAAAAGAAGCGCCAAGATAATCGGTGCCGGAAAGGCAAATACCAAGGTGTATAAACTAATGAGGACAGTGTTTTTTAACGTTCTGAAAAAGTAATCGCTTTCAAAGAACTGCACAAAATTTTGAAAGCCGACCCATGGACTGGCTTCAATCCCTTGAAAAATACTATAATCTTTAAACGCAATCTGAAGTCCATACATTGGGCGGTATAAGAATAGAATGTACCACGCAATAAATGGGATCAGCAGCAAATACAAATATTTATCACGGCTGATTGTTTTTTTGATTCTCTGAAGGTGTGAAACACCTATCTTTTGTGTCATTTGGGGGATTTGTTTTTTCTCTTCAGATTGAATTTGTCCATTCATGCCTTTCCTCCTTTTCTTTTTTTCATCTCGTTGACTGATTTGTTCGGTTACCCCCACTTTACTTGCCAATAGCCCATTTTACTATCACCAGTTTTTTGTATTTATCTCCTTTTTTACTTAATCATAAGAAATGTAGATGGATCACAAAAAGTATAGATACAATTGAAACAAATTAAGATGATTTCTCATATTGACCCGGTGAGAGCCCAACATATTTTTTAAAGGTACGGATAAACGTATTAACATTGTTAAACCCGACCATGCTCGCCACTTGATTAATTTTCACATCCTGTGCCGACAAAATCTCTTTTGCCTTTTCCACACGGTACAGATTTAAATATTCTTTAAAGTTTTCTCCTGTTTGTTCTTTAAAGACTCTGCTTACGTAACTCGAGGTTAAATTAAAATGCTCGGCTAAATCAGATAGAGAAAGATCCCTTTGAAAATTTTCATGAATAAAATTCATCAGTTGATCAGCTACTGACAAATCTGTCTTTTTTGTTTGTTCTTGAATATTTTCAAGAAGCTCCTCAAATAGACTTGTGATCGTTTGCTCAAGCTTTTCTTTACCACGAATATTTTGAAGTCTTTGATAGACCGTTTCATCTTCACCAAAGATTGTCCTTTCTTCCTGATTAGTCTGAGATAATATTCTATGAATAGTGGCGAGTACTTCAAATACAAGGCTTCGGAGTGCAGATTCATCAAGTTGTCTAACATATAAATTATCGTTTAAGATGATTTTTAGAATGGACATGGCCTTCTCCTTCTGGCCTCTGCAACTAAAATTAATTAAGTCTTTTTCCATCTCGAGCGGGTAATAGTAGCTCTTTTGCTCAAAACTCTCAATATCTTCTGTTGTCACAATGTTTTTTCGTTCAATCGCATACCTGTATTCAAGCAGGTTTCTTGCCTGTTTATATCCTTTTTCAAAATCATAAAGTGCTGCTACCGGTTCACTGATCGTAATAAACATTGTAGCATGCAGACGTTCGTCTAACCCTGCGTTAAACGAATTTAACCAGTCTCGAATTTTTTGCAAATTCGTTTCACTTGTTAAGATTGCGAGTTTTTCTGCCTCCATCTCAATCATTTCATAAGAGATGTTCTTTTCGATATGTTCCTTTAAATAGGTTAACAGCTGAAGCTTGATGGTCAGAATCCCTTCACGTGTAACCGATTCCTCCCACTCCTTATAATGTGTGAATTCAAAGAGGATGACCCTTCCTTGTTTTAGCCTGCTAAGACCGAAAAGCTCAGATTTCTCCTTCACTTCCTCTTTCTCGGCTAATCCAAGAAGCAAGTCTTTCATAAATTTTTGTTTCAGCGACAGTTGGTGATGATCAATCGTAGAAAGCAGTTTTTCGTTCACTTTTTTCATATTAGACGTTATTTGCTGAATAAAGGCAAACTCATCTCCTTCGATGCTCTCCTCTCCATCTTTTAATATATGAAGAACTTTTTTCACAGGCTGATACGTATAATTCACAAACACAACTTGAACTATGAGCCCTGCTAATAAAAAAAGTAAATAAACAGGCAAGGAATCCACCAGTAGGGCGGCAAAGGATGTTTCAGTTACGTGTTTAGGGGAAATATAAAGATACTGCCAATCTTTTAACACTTCAGAGGATAAGGATTTAATTTGGTAGCCTGAAGCTGTTATTTTTTGATATGGGATTGGCTCTTCATGAGAAGGTTTCAGATGTTTTAATTGATCCCGAGTCAAGATGTAGGTAATCGAATGATTCTGAAAAGTTGTTCGATGACTTAAGATACGGTTCCCCTCCACTAAGGCGAATCCTCCCTGATCAACTGAATGTATAGCAGGGTACAGGTTTTTCGTATAGAAGGAAAGAAAAAATACTACATTCTTGCCTTCAGCTATCCTCTCTTTTTTCAAAAGGGTAATATACAGATTATCTTTCTTTGAATTCATAAGCGAAAATAATTTATACTGGCCAAAGCTGTTGTTTTTTTCCTTTAAATAGTTATCCACCTGTTCCTTTTCTTCATTATTAATTTCAAGTTGCTGAAAGTACCGTTCTTGATTAATTGTCATGTCGGGTGTCACAATCAAATCTTCATCTGTCTTCATCACACCTAGCTTATACTCAAATTGACTAAAAGCATTTGAATTATTCTGCAGCTCTTTATACAGTTCATTAACATAGTAATGCTCCAACTTACCATTCGTATTTTGACTGAAATTCTCAAACGCTTTTGAAGACTTGAGCTGGTTAATACCGCTCAATGCAACCAGTAAACGATGATCGACTTTTTCCTTCACCTGTTTCAAGAGCTCCTTCTGGCTCTGTTCCAGCTCGTAATTCGTAAACTCCTGATTTTTTATATAATAAACGAATGACAATGCTGCTGTATAAATAAAAATAACCGCCATCATACATATAAATAACTTCCAATAAAATTTTTTCTTTTTCATTGCTCTCATCCCCCGTTCTTATTAAATTGGTAGCAACATAGCTTCCTATTTTTATATAATTTTACTTTTGTCTCAACTTTCTTATTACAATAAAACCATTTATCCTCTTGATAAGGTCTGGTTCTATGTTTTGTTTAATTACTCTACACAAAGTCAAATTCTCTTCACAACTTCGATTTGCTCCATTATAATTCCTTCTTTTTACAAGGACACTGCCAAAAACAAAAACACCTCTTTTACTTAATTTTGGCCTTTCGTTCGTATTAACATAGGTCAATACCTTCCATACTCCAATTAATTTCATGACAAAAAGCCTTCAAAAAATAAATTTCTAGAAGGCAAGATTTCCCTAGATATTGAAAAGCCTAATCTATAGCTCCTTAATGAATAAAAAACATGTCCGACATGATCTACATCCATTTTCAAGGGTCGGTTATACAACTAATCCCCTTTCCTTTTTATAAAGCTATTTACAATTGTTCACATATGGAAACAGAGAATTAGATCACTATTTAGGGGTGAGGGTAACTAGTGGTAAAATATACAGGAAGCTCGAATCTTTAGCAGCAGTAAAAAAAATAGAGGGGAACTAATAAGATTTGCTGATAGAATTAACGATTTCAATGTTGACTAAGTTCAGTAAAGAGATTAAGGAAAATGGCTAGCTCCGGTAATCATTCTATAAGCGGACTACTTCACATCCACCTAAGAGCAATTGTCAGATGACAGCATTCTGATCCCCCTACTCGTGCAGAAAGCTTTAGATTAATGCCATCTGGGTTAAACGATGTTTCCACCTCGGATTTTATCCCTGTAGACTTAATTAATCTTTCGACTTCCTTCATATTTGATTGTTTGGCTGCATACATGACCTTTTGGGCAAATGGTTTTGATTGTGCAAATCTATCTAATATCAAACTTGCTTCTCTCATTAATTTTTGCATTGATTTGGCAGATTGCTCGAATAATGTAGGATCAACATCTGGATATTGTCTATTTAAATACCGATGGTTGTTCGTTAACGAAATCATATCTAACTGTCTAACAGGATAACCATAACCATGATAAAATGGGTGATACATAGGTTGACAATGAAATGGATACAAGTTTTAGCAGCTCCTTTTCGTAAGTTACCACTTATACTATACGATTAAAAATGTCTACTGGTGTTTGTCTTTTTAAGCTTCTCATCTGGATAAGCGTAAAAATAAAAGCTGTCTCATAAGAGGAAATAGCTCTTTATTTGAGACAGCTTTTTTATTTTTTTATAGGTAGAACAAGGCTAACAGTTGTTCCTTCATTAACTTTACTTTTAAAATCAATTTTTCCTTTATGAAACTCAACAATTCGATAACTAACGGTTAATCCTAAGCCTGTCCCTTTTTCTTTCATCGAATAAAATGGCTCACCAAGATGTTTTAATCTTTCTTGATTAATCCCACAACCATTATCTATAAATTGAATGCAAATATGTTCCTGATCAAACATTTCAACAGTAACTTGAATTTTATTTGAAGATGCTTCTATTGAATTTTTAATAATATTAATAAATAATTGTTTTAATTGATTTGGTTCACAATCAATAGGCGGGAGCTTTTCGTTTGTTATGATTTCCAGCTCTGCACTGTATAGATTCGCTTCAGACTCTAATAATGATTTTACATTCCTTAATAGCTCATTAATATCGCGTGTTTGAAATTGTATTTGTTGGGGCTTAGCTAATACTAAGAGCTCGCTTGCTATAATATTAATCCTCTCAAGTTCATCAAGCATAATTTTATAAAACTTTTGATTCTCTTTACTGGAGGTTTGAAGAATTTGCACAAATCCTTTTAACGATGTTAAGGGATTTCTAATTTCATGTGCAACACTTGCAGCCAATTCACCCACAACTGATAGTTTTTCTGTTTTTAGAAGAAGCTCCTCTGTTTCTTTTTCTTTCGTAATATCAACAGCATAGCCAATTACTCCAACTGTCTCATCATTTATGATCATTGGAACAGCTGTACAACGTAATATTTTTTTAAATCGGTCTTTGGTAACCATTTCAATTTCTTCATTGATCCATGGTGTATTTTCTCGAATCACCTTCTGATAAGCTTCTTTTACCCGAGAACGATCTTGTTTAGCAATAAGGGATATGATTGAATTTTGTAAAAATGCCTCTTTTTGATAGCCTGTGTATTTGAAAAAATGGTCATTTACATTTGATAGCTTTCCTTGTAAATCAATCATATACACTAATGCTGGGTTGAATTCAAACAAAGACTTATATCTTTGTTCACTTTCGGCAAGTTTCTTTTCAGCCGCAATCCTGTCAGTTACATCACGCCCCATTACCACAAGCTCTTTCCTGGATCCGGTTTCATCATCAAAGATTGGAATCTTGATCGTATCAAACGTTTTTACTGTTCCGTCCGGTTTCTTTATTTCTTCTATACAGCGGCTTACTTTCCCTTTTAACCATGCTTCTTCATCCGATATTTCACAGTATCTTAGCGCTTCAGAATAAAATTCACTATATTCAGCCAGATCTGAATCTTTCTTTCCACGGTAGTCAACATGTTCAATTTTAAACAACTTTAAAGCAAACTCATTGGCCTTTGTCCATCTTCCTTCACCATCTTTAAAATTAACAAAATCAACCATGGAATTGATTAAGATATTTAACTTATTCTTTTCTTCCTTTTCTTTTTCATAAGCCTCTTTTTTCAGGATTAAATAATAGATAAAGATACTTGTAAAGATGACAAATAATGTACCTTTAATATTTTGGAGAATTAAGTGAATATCAGTTGGAACATTAATAAAGACAATTAAATTATCAGTCACAATTATCCATAAAAAGCTGAATACTATATATAACAATAGCCATTTTATTTTATTAGCCATGATACTCTCCTTGAATATAGCGATTAATGACTATTTTACTATAGTTATTCTCGGATTACATTACTATTTAAATAGAAATTTTTTCTTAAGAAATACAGAAAAGAGGCTGACTAAACAACCAAAGGGTCAATTCCCTCGTACACTTTAAATCGTTATTTGCGGAAGGGATTAGATCATTTAGAGACAGCCTCTTCTGTTATTCATTTTTAATTGAACTTACTTATCGATAAAGGCGTTAAAACCTTGTTCATTTAATTTCTTAGCGACAATTCGAGCGAGTTGTCTTGCTCCCTCCCGATTAGGGTGTAAGCTGTCACCAGACATATAAAGGTTTTTTGTCGCTTCAGGACCAACAGATGTAAAGTATTGGGAGCTTAGGACATTTAGATCAACCAATGGAACACCTTCCTCCTTAGCTAAAGTAAGAATGGAATGTCTATACCATCTATTTTCTGAGATATGAACATTATCAGAATTAAAATCAGTCGCTCTGCCCTGTGGTGTAGATAAAACAACCATTGCTCCTTTTTCCTTGACCTTTCTAATCATGTCTCGCATAATCTCTTTAAATTCTGCTTCGGTAGTATTATTCTTTGGGTTTGTATCATTAATTCCTAATTGCAAAAGAAAATAATCACCTGGTTTAATATACTGCAAAATGGCCTCTAGTTGTCCATCATCTCTAAAGCCCCTAGCAATTTGACCTCCTGAAGCCATATTTCTAACTTGGAATTTTTGCCTGTCAACAAATTCAGGCAAAAGCTGACCCCATCCAGCTTGGACACTGCTTGCTAATGGATAGTAATTGCAAACGGTCGAGTCCCCCCCTATATAAATTGTGGGATTTGTAATAGGATGTTTAGATATTTTTTTGATCGTTAACGCACTGAGAGTAAACTTTGTACCAACTTTCCCTTCTGTTACAAGCAGGTTTAATTGATTATCGGTAATAGGGATTTGAAATGTATCTGTTGCTCCATTTCCAGTCATATTAATAATTTGAAAGACTCCTTCTGCTGCAACACTTGCTCTTGCAGTATTTCCTAGTGTTACCGTTACCTCGTAAAGACCGTTTGGTAAATCAACATTAAAGGTGTTCGTACTTTTTGTACCAAAAGTTAAAAATTCAACTGCATCACTAGCAACTCCCGTTCCATTTGCTGCAACATTTTGCATGTTTTCGGGTGTATTAAATCCATATCCCTGTTTCTCATTATAACCATCTGTTGCACTAACCCCTGTATACCCCTTTTCCACAGGACCATCGCCAAAATCAAATTGATATTTCTTTGGTGCAGCTTGTGAGGCTTGTACTTGGGGTGGTGTCGAAATACCTAGCACAAAGACAACCAACAAAAGAACTGATAAAACTAGTTTCCATCCTCTACCCTTTTTCACGCTTTGTTCCTCCAATTTCAAATTATTCCGTAAACAGAATTACTTTTCCCGAATCTTAAGAGGAAGTAAAAACCCACTTAAAGTTTCCAGTATAGCTAAGAAGAGAAGTGAAGGCTTGCCACTCTCTCTAGATTCAGTACAAAGGCTACAATTGCCTATCTTATCCTTCAGAAAAATCACTGATGGAAGTCTCACTTTTTCCCATCTAAACAGACAGTATCATCTTCAGATTCCAGAAAACTATTATATTTAATTATGTAGAAAGTGAAGGAGCAACTGTCCGTAAAGATCCGATTAGTTTCGCTAACCATCAGTGGCAGATCCGACTTACTTTGCTATGTTCAATTAAATCGTCTATTGTTCTATATCCTATTACTTTGAAAAAATCACTGATGGAAGTCTCACTTTTTCCCTTCTAAACAGACAGTATCATCTTCAGATTCCAGAAAACTATTATATTTAATTATGTAGAAAGTGAAGGAGCAACTGTCCGTAAAGATCCGATAAGTTTCGCTAACCATCAGTGGCAGATCCGACTTACTTTGCTATGTTCAATTAAATCGTCTATTGTTCTATATCTTATCACTTTGAAAAAATCACTGATGGAAGTCTCACTTTATGGTAATTGTATCTTCACTTGAAAAATGATTCCCATTTTCCAAGATACCTGATACGGTAACATCTATTTCCCCCAACTCGCCATTAAGTATATTGATGATATCCGGTTGTTTAAACTTGACGATGTTTCCTTGAACCTCTCCTTCTACAATCTTGCCATTAACCTTCAGCTGTACTTCCGAAATTCTTTGTTTAAAAGGCAATGTCACTTTTCCTGTTACAGGACGTTCACTAGTATTTTGTTTTGCATTTAGGACATGTGGTGATAATTTAATACCTGCGTTAGTAACGACATACATATGTGGCTGTACTGGTTTCGTCATGTTATTTCCAAGATGGAAGCTTGTATGTGGTGGTTGATTATAGGCAACATTTTGCCAGGCAACACCTAAACGATACACCCGATCATGCATAAGTGTATGGATGCGTTTATCCGATACATCTGTTGTCGTATAAATGCGAAGCTCACTGTTATCTGCTGATCTCCAGATTGCTTCTTCACGCCAGTCGCCAACTAGATCAGCCTGCAAGCTTGGATTGCCTTTCGTTGAGTTACTAGAGGCTGTGCCTTCTGCCGTTAATAGATTAATCGTCGTGTTCGTTTCAAAATCCCATTTATCAATTTTTCCTGTTCCGTAGCCATTCGTTGCATCCCACTGATGATCTAGGAGCTCTCTTGATAAGTCCCCATCCCACCAAATACCAAAGTTCGTCGATGACGGCATCGCTTCAGTTATTTTCTGACCTGTACTTGTATAGACTCCACCTCTTGCCCATACCTCTTCACCTGCATATCTCGGATCAATATCGGCTGCCATTCCTCTTCCAGTATCCTGACCTGTAAAAATCCCCCATAAAACCTCACCTGAATCAGCATCACGATATTCCATACCATATGCCGCATTTTTACTTTCATGGACTTGGAAGACCTCCATACCAGGATGATTTGGATCCAAATCACCTAAATGCATTGCATCACCATGTCCTAAACCAGTTGTGTATAATCCGGTGCCATCATCGTCAATAGCCATTGCACCATAAATAATTTCATCTTTTCCATCATCATCTACATCGGCAATACTTAAATTATGATTTCCTTGACCAGCATAGCCTTCGTTACCTGATGTATCACTATCAAACAACCATTCTTTTGATAATTCTCCATCACGATAGTTATAGGATGCGATCATTGTTTTTTCATAATAGCCTCTAGCCATTATCAGACTAGGCCGTTTGCCATCTATATATGCAATTCCTGCTAAGAAGCGATCTACACGATTACCGTAGCCATCACCCCAATCTGTTACGTTTCCTCTTGCTGGTTCATAATCTGTTGTGACAAGCTCCTGACCAGTTTCTCCAGCAAAAATAGATAGGAACTCAGGCCCTTCCAACACTCTGCCTTCAGCATTTCTATAATCTGCATTCGGGTCACCGATTACCTTTCCGGCAGCATCCGTTGTTCCATCTGCCGTTTTTAATGCAACCTCTGATTTTCCATCTCCATCAAGGTCATAAACCATAAACTGTGTATAATGGGCACCGGCTCTTATATTTTTCCCAAGACCTATCCTCCATAAGTGGCTGCCATCCATTTCATACGCATCGACAAACACTTCACCAGTTACACCATTCCTTGAATTATCTTGTGAATTTGATGGATCCCATTTTAGGACAATCTCATATTGGCCATCACCATCCAGATCACCGACACTTGCGTCATTTGCATGATACGTATAAGTTGTTCCATCTGGGTTGATTCCATCAGCAGGTTTTTTTAGTGGTACTGAAAGATAATTTTTCCCCCATACGTCAACAGCTTTTGATTTGGAAGGTACTTCACCATCTTTAACTGCATGTACTGAGTAAATTGAATCTGATTTACCATGAAGATCAAGAAAGTTTGTACTTGATTTGATTGGCGAGGAATTTATCTTTTCCCCATCACGATATAGGTTAAAGGCAATATCATCCGCTTCATTTCCCAACAATCTCCAGCTTATGAAAACACCGTTATCAACTTTTACAGCTACTAGACCACGATCTAAGTATTCCATTTGATAGGTTTGCTTTGTTTGTTCTTCTTTTAGTGAGTTACTAGCCATTGTTCCATGTGGTGCAAAAATTGAAGCAGTTAGGATCGAGCAAATCATTATTGTTTTTGTTTTCTTTAATTTACTTCCTCTTATTAACATAGGCAACCTCCGATTAGGTATTGATGAAGCGCTTTCATTATTGTCAAGCTTAATAAAAAGATCCTTACCTCCTTTCCTTTGCTTGATTAATCTAATGAAAGGTTCCTTTTTAACCTAACTGAATCCTGACTTACAAACAAGCTCACTTTTTTGCATAACCATTTTACTTAGCAATTTGCACTTTTTTGTTAACCGAGAATCTTTTGATGAGAGGGAAAAGGCTGCCTCTATAGATTAAGACAGCCTATAAGTCTACTTTTGGAGAGCGATCGTTTCTTGTTTTTTTTCAATTTTTGAAAAAGCAATAAGTGCAGACCACATGATTACAAATGCGAAGAGGCTTCCGCTAAAGATAGGAATTAATCCTGGTATGGTGATCATTAAAGAATAAATGGCAATTGCACCTACTACCATCATGATCGTTGATAACGGGTGTAAAATCATAATCAGAAACGAATTTTTGAGTACTTGGAATATCTTCGTTTCATAATGAACAAAGACTGGGAAAACATATAAAGAGGTCAACACATAACCTAAAAAGATCATTAGTAATGGAAGGTATAACAGCCTAATCATTCCAGTTGCTTCTCTAACAATCGTAAGGTCAAAATATAATATATATCCAACAACAAACATCAAGATCCCAATCATATTACTTTTCAAGAATTCTTTCTTGTATGCGGCAAAAAATGTTTTAAAAACAGGGATATCTGTATCTCCCATAATCAACTTCCGTATGACCGCAAGCATTGCTGCTGTTGCTGGAAAAATTCCAAATACAATTAATCCAATAAGTGAAAACAACATCCATAATAAATTTACATAAGCTAGTTTCATAACCCATTCGGAGATTTTATAAAACCCTCCTGCCAACCCATTCATTTGCATTCATAGCTCCTCCTTAAACTACCATCGTTTCATTTACTTCTTCTCAATTATAATGACACTTGACTGCCGCCAGGTATCTTTGTTATGTTTCCATCAACATTTAGCCAAACAGGCAATACTTGAGGATTATAAACAAGGTGACTGTCTGCAGAAAACTTCAGATTTTGAAAGGCCTTCAGATAATCAACAATTTCAATATTAGTTGCATACCAAATATCTTCTCTATTACCGACTACTTGGCAAAAACGTTCGATCAAATCCCAATTTTGATCATGGTCAAACTCATAGCTATGTCCCCAAACATACAGCAAATAAAGGTATTGCTCTTTATGAAGGTTAATAAACGTTTCGGTTAGCTTCATTAACTCTTTATTGTGATGGCATGTTGGATTCCATTCATATAAATCATCAGGGATCGAAAAATTACCAGTGGAATGCACCGTTCTGCCATACTCTATTCCAAGATAGGGGAGAACCTCTTTAATATGGCGATTGTATGAACCATTTGGATATGACATTCCTCTAACAGGATAACCGACAATTCTTTCTAACCCTTTACGGTCTTCGACTATTTCTTCAACCAGCTGTTCTTTTGGCGACCTTGCAATGGTCGGATGTGTAACCGTGTGTACAGAAACTTCGTGACCTTTATACAACTCTTTTAATTCCTCATGTGAGATGCGGTCCCCTACTCCTAATAGCCCGGAATTTATATGAAAGGTACCCTTAATTCCATACTGATTGAAGATGTCTACTAATCTCCTATCAGCTGCCTTTCCATCATCAAAGCTTAATGTTACAACTTTATGTTTCCCTTCAGGAAACGCTAACATTACTTTTGGCATTTTACCATTCTCTCCTTTTTGATCCCCTTGTGAACTTGAAAATGTCGATAATCTCCCTTCATTGGAGCCATTCTGCCTAAAACCAATTTTCGCTCCAGATAGGATGATTCTATACTCCTTACCATTATCAACCCATTCAAGCACTGGGTAACTCAATGATACTTAATTGCACAATGCCTTCATACGTAACTAGCATAATAGTATATGTTGAGATGGCATCCTAAACAGGGGGCAGGGGATCCGCTCAGATTGGAGCTATCCTTGTATCGTTAAAGACTTGAAGTTATATGGGATAGTATTGAAATCTATCCATCTTTTTCAATCTTCATTAAATTACGGTCTTGATGCAATTTCCGATATTGGCTTGGCGGTATGCCCATTTGTTTCTTAAAGATGCGGTTAAAATAGCTATGGCGATATCCTACGCTTTCCGCAATATCATTTATCTTCATTGTTGAATGTAAAAGGAGTTCCTTTGCTTTTTGGATCCGCAAATCTGTTAAATAATCAATAAAATTAATCCCTACAATTTGTTTAAATGCTTTGCTGAGCGAATAAGGATTGGTACCGGCTTCTTCAGCACAGCTATCTAACGAAATATCGTTCATATAATTTTCTTGAATCATACAAACCACTTTTTCAACGATTCGCTTTAATTCCATATTCATCCTGCTTTCAAGTCTTTGGTTAAAAGGCAGAATAATCGAGTTAATAAACCATTTTGTTAACCTCTCGATTGTGTGGATTTGGGAAAGTTCTTCATACATATCTTTGCCGTTAAATAAATCATGCGGATGGATGCCAGCATGCAAAATTTCATGCTGGATACTGCTATACAATTGCCTTACACCTTGTTGGATATTTACTTCATTCATTCCATTTTTTTCGGCTATTTCCTCTAAAAACTGTTGAACTAATATCTCAATTCCTTCTAATTGCCCCATTCTTATCGCTTGAATGATTTCCTTTTCAATTGTAAATGGATAACGAAAACTATTGATATCATTTAATGATCCAATCTCCTGGATATCAAGAATTTGATTTTTGTTTTCAAAAATTCGGAGACGTTTACACTTGTCCATTTCTTCAAAGAGATGATAAATGTCCTTCATTTTATTTGTCGGTTCGCTAATGGTGATAATGACCTTCAGGTTCATTATGTCATTAACAGCTTCCGTTACTTTATTCGCAAATTGAAGAATATCCTCTTTAATTAAAATGCCTGATGGATAAACAATTAAGACACCAACAGATAAATCTGAGAATTTCATCACATTGTATTGTGAAAACATCTCGCTGGCGATATCTTCCATTATATTGGCGGTTAAGAAGGTGACAAGACTTTCATCATTATTTGAAAAACGGTCTTTTGAATCTACCAGACCTGTCAGATTTACATTAATTGCAATATAATGATGATTATCAATAATCCACCCATATCCTTTCATCCGTTTCTCTAAATCTTCTTCTTTATAATGAAAAAAATACCCTTGAACTAGCTGAAGCACAAAACTATTCTTTATTTCTGTTACCTGTTTCGAAAGACGGTGTTGTAATAAATTGCTTCGTTTAGATAACTCTTCCCATTGTTGTTCAATTAGCAAAAATTCGTCAGTGCCAGTCGGTTTCCATTTCTCAGCTGATTCGTTCATCAATTTCCCCATTAACTTTCTAATCGGTGTATATATACGGTAAGATGCAAACCAAGACATAATAATAGCTAGAATAAGAGCGGACGCACTAATTACTAATATGATTCTTGAAACAATAACGAGAGGTGCTGTAATAGACGACATTGGTGCGGCTGATACATAAGTCCAATCTGAATCAACTCTTGATAATTGACCAATAGAAACAGAATAGATTTGATTATTAAATGTAAATTGAAACGATTCCTTATCCTCATCCAATTTGGTTAACTTATTTTTTAAAGCGTTTACAAATGACTGGTTATTTGTATTGTTTGCCGATAGTATGACCTGTTTATCGTGATTTAAAATGAAAGTTGCACCTTTTCCGTACGGTGTTAACGTTTTCAAAAGTTCCAGTGCTTGTTCCTGATTAAGTGTAATAATAATAGAGCCAAATGGATGTTTACTGGCTGCTGGAATGGTATGAATGAGAGCTAAGCCTGATCCAATTTGACTTTTTCCAGGATATTGACCCCAGTAAATATTTTTCCCCTCTAACGTTTTGTGAAATTGACTGACTTCCTGTTTGTTGATAGAATGATACTCCGTATTAAACAAGACATTTTTATCTCCCTCTATATAGAGATCAACATTTTTAATAAGTGGATGTGTTTCTTGTAAGCGTACAAGTGTCTTTGAAATATCATATGACTCTGTAAAGTGTTCAACAAGGTCCATACTTCTTAATGATTCACTAAAGCGAGGTTCAATCGCCCATCGAGATGCGGAATACTCCAAATTCCTGAATTGTTCATCAATATTTTTTGCTCTTTGTACAATTTGTTCTCCATGAAGTTTACGAAGCTCGTCTTCAACCGCGCCAACAGCAAGCCAGTAAATGAGTATTCCGGTAATTAACCCTGGAATACTGGCTATAAGCAAAATGAGGATAAAGTTTTTCCGATAATGACTCCCGCTCCACTTCACTTTTTTTAGCATGTTGCGTATATTCTTTATCCCAATAAAATCCCCCCTATTCAAACATAAAACAAAAATTATCACTTCTATTATTGCACAATTCAGACAATAAAAGAAAGCGGTTTATAAAATTCGACAAAAACGTAAATAACATTTTTTTAACTATTTCTTTATTCACGTAAAAAGGACAATTTACTGTATGTAACAAATAAATTGCCCTTCTATTTACTAACCTTTTACAGAACCTAATAACATTCCTTTAGCAAAATGCTTCTGGAGGAAAGGATAGACAATCAAAATCGGTAATGTTGCCACAACAACGACAGCAAGTTTTAATGATTGCTCAGGGGGTTCTACATAATCTGTACCCATTGAGGCCGGATCGCTTAACATCGATTGCGATAGAAGTATGATTTGTTGAAGCAATACTTGAACAGGCCATTTCGTATTGTCATTGATGTATAATAATGCACTAAAGAAATCATTCCAAATCGCGACGGCATAAAAGAGTGCAAAGGTTGCAAGTACTGGTTTTGACAGAGGAAGCATAATTCTCCAGAAGATCCCAAACTCAGTACAGCCATCAATTTTAGCTGATTCTTCTAATTCTGCAGGGATATTCTGAAAAAACGTTTTTACAATAATTAAATTAAATGGATTAATCGCTGCAGGCAAAATCAATGCCCAATAAGAATCCAATAATCCCAATGATTTTACAACTAGATACGTAGGGATCATTCCCCCGCTGAATAACATTGAAAAGACAATAAGATTCATAATGGTGCTGCGCCCCATTAAGTGTTTTCTAGATAACGGATATGCCATCGTAAAGGTAAAAAACAGACAGACAAGCGTTCCCACAACTGTTACACCAATTGATACTAAGATGCTTCGCGTGAATGTAGCAGTAGAAAAAATATATTTATAGGAATCCAGTGAAAATGTTTCTGGAATAATAAAAAAACTTCTTCTCGTTAATTCTGCTTCTGTAGCAAATGATCCAGCAATGACATATAGGAATGGACAAACCATGATCAATCCGATGATCCCTAAAATAATAAAGTTGAATACATCAAATACTCTTCCAGCCGGAGTATTATGCATTTTGGGCATTCCCATTTGTAACACCTCCTCTAATCTATGAACAATTATTAAAAAATTCCATCTTGCCCTAATTTCTTCGCCAGTTTATTCGCCCCTAAAACCAGAATAATTCCGACGACTGATTTAAATAAGCCCACAGCTGTACTATAGCTATATGCACCTTGGGTAATCCCGACAAAATACACATAGGTATCAAAAACATCCGCCACACTGCGGTTTAATGAATTTGACATTAAGTAGATTTGTTGAAAGCCTGTATCCAGAAAATTACCTAGTCGCAAAATAAGTAATACAATAATTGTGCTTCTTACTGCCGGCAACGTAACATGCCACAATCTTCGGAAACGGCCTGCTCCATCTACAATCGCGGCTTCATACTGTTCTTGGTCCACAGTGGCCAATGCAGCTAAAAAGATAACCGTTCCCCATCCTGTTTCTTTCCAGATTATTTGACCCATGATGAGCGGGCGAAACCACTCTGGTGATGATAAGAAGTTCATTTCCTTCCCATAAAAATAGGAAACTATTTCATTCATTACTCCGCCGCTGGTGGTAAAGAAAATATACGTGATACTTGCGATAATGACCCATGACATGAAATGTGGTACGTAAATAAAGGTTTGAATTGTTCTTTTATACGAATTAATTCGTAATTCATTTAATAGTAAAGATAGTATAATAGGTGCGGGAAAAAAGAAGACCAGGTCTAAAACTGCTAAAATAAATGTATTTTGTAACAATCTAAAAAAATCCGGGTTTTGGAAAAAGTCTTTAATATTTTCAAATCCTACCCATTCGCTGCCAAATACACCTTTAAATGGAGAATAATCTTGAAAGGCAATGACTACTCCCCACATCGGGGCATATTTAAAGATCAAAAAATAAAGAATCCCTGGTATTAATAAAAGATATAACCATCGGTCTCTCTTTAACCTCTGCATCTTTGTAATTGTAGTCGTTTGTTTTTTACTAACTATATTTGCAGAGTGATTGTACTCTTGGTTGACATTTTGTGTTTTAAGAAATGCCATTTCTCTCCCTTCCTTCCTATGAAGTACGATTATTTGTTTAAAGTTAGGAGGTGAGATAAGTATGCACCTCCTTACTTTTTAAATTATTTTTTTGCCTCTTTGTATAATTTATTTATTTCTTCAATATAATCGTCTCCACCAGTGCTGCGCCATAATTCAATGGCATCCTTAAATCCTGCTTCATCAATTTGTCCGACGATAAATTTAATTCGCGCATCATTGATAATATTATCTAATTGCTGACCTTTTTGAGCATAAACTTCAGAAACCAGTGCTTCAGCAGGGTTGGGAACAACGATTTCTTCATTTTCTTTTTTAACTTGTTCTTCCTTTATTAATAATGGTGTTTGTTCCGCTTGTATAAACCGATCCTCGGGTATTCCAGTCTGGAATTGGTTAAGGTCTGTAAACTCATTTATGAGCGCTTCATTATTTTCTGAAAGGTCGACTAGGTTTCCATCTTTCATTTCATAATGACGTCCTTCTAAGCCATTGTAGGCTAAAGTTTGGGCTTCCTCTTCACTTAACTTATCAATAAACGCTAATACTTTTTTCAGTTCTTCTTCTGTTTTTACGCTGGATTTAGGAATGGCAAGCATTCCTGAATATCCAGAGGTAGGAAGGTTGTGAAGACCAGTTGGTCCTTCAACTGCACCAATTACATCAATTGGCTCTTTTAATTTAGGCTTTGCTGCAAGCATATCTTCCTCAGCACGATGGGCACGGTCCACAACATCGACAATAACACCTGCTTGTCCATTTAGTAGCGGATCACCCCATTTTTGTGGGTCCATGACCGCAAAATCTTCATTAATCAATCCTTCATCATAAAGGTTCTTAAAGAATTTTAATGCATCAAAATATTCCTCTGTCATAAAATCAGGCTGCAAGTTTCCATCTTCATCCTCACCCCACTTATTTGGGGCTCCAAACCATGTTTGCATTATATCCCAAGGACCTGTGTATTTTGAAACAACCATTCCATAGGTGTCATCTTTTCCGTTTCCATCTGGATCCTTTTCCGTGAACGCTTTCAATACATTGTAAAAATCATCGATTGTTTTCGGTGTTTGTAGCCCGACTTTTGCTAACCAATCTTTTCTAAATGTAATCCCGTTTCTTCCCAATGGGCGACTGCGATAGATTCCATAAATCTTTCCGCCAATAGAGCTATTATTTAACGTAATTTCATTTGCTTGACTTAGATTAGGATAATCCTTTAGGTAAGGTCCAAGTTCCCAAAAAGCATCATCTTTCACTGCACTTATGAAACTAGGTAATTTTGAAGGAATCATCATAATATCAGGCAGCTCTCCAGATGCTAATGTAATATTCAATTTGTCTGAATAAGAGCTGTTAAGAACCCAATTTACTTTAATATCTGTTTCCGTAAATTTTTCAAGCTCTTTTAATACCGGGCTTTCGTCAGATGGCGGTTCTGGTGTATAAGCAGTTGTCATAATTGAAATTGTATTATCTGACTCGCTTTTTCCATTTTTATTACTAGTTGTTTCAACATTACTGCATGCTGCTAATGATGATGACAGCAGCATTGTTGAAAGTAATGGAAGGACAATTTTTTTCTTTTTTTCTTTTTTACCTTTTACCATTTTAAATCCAGCCCCCTGTAATGAAAGTTTTTTCGTTCGGATCAATCCTTTTACTTCATTGATTAGTTTGACCTCTGTCATTACCATAATTCGTTTCTATTTTTCTTACAATTATCATTTTTTGTTTTCTTAAAAACCATTGGTCTTACTGTATTTGCAGTGTGAATTTCAACTTTTTTGACGTAGTAATACTTTCTTGTAAACGTTTATTAAATTGGTTAGCAGTATTTTAATGTCATCATTTAAATTCTATTTTTCTTCACTTCTAATTTTCATTTTTCCATCAATCATTAAAAATGAATCTGATGTGATAAGTATTCTCCAATCAACTCTAACTCCATGATTGTAATGAAACATTGTTATGAGGTTTTGTTTGTGAATCATTTTGTCCATAAGCAACCTTTATCATTTCAATACTTTTTTGTCAGTGAGTATTTTTTTGCAAGAAAAAAAATACTTAGCCATAGCTCTATTTTTATTCTCAAGCTTTTTTACATAAGCTATTTAACTAGTTTATTATTTTGTAAGATTGGCAAGGTGTCAAACGCTGGGACATCCACTAAATAAACGTTTCCATATCCGCTCATATCACTTGTAAACAGTATTTTCGTTCCGTCAGGACTAAAACATGGGTGAACATGAACTTGCTGGATGTGAAAACTGCCGCGATGTTTACAAAGTACTCTTGGCCCCTCCATTAAATCATTATGCTTTTTCCATAAAAATAAACAGTCTTGATAAAATGAACCATGATAAGCAGTTGTTTGCTGGCCATCACCAACAATCAATTCATTATCTTTCGAATGAATATGCATATTTTGATAGGGAAAATGGTACCTTTCGCATTCTGTATTATCAAATTTAACTGAGCCTAAAAATTTGCCATCTTTCCTTTCCAAAGAATCGGTGAACCCATGATAACCAATCCGTAAACCATCTGCATGCCAATATTCATGTCCGGCATATTGGTTTGGTTCTCCTTCAGCAACTTTCCATTTACGTCCTGCATCAATATCAAGCAACCAAATTCGATGGTCTACTTTCTCCCAAGGTCCTTCATGACAAAATGTAATCAAGTTAGGCTGTGTTGGTGATGCATTAATGTGCCCAATCCACAGCTGATCTTCGTGAATAATCTTTACATCTCCCGTGTCGAGCGTCAGTAGCCAAATTTGGCAATGCGGTCTTGCCGCTTCCGTTTCCTCAAAACCAATATATCCGCCTGATAAGTTGCTTTTTAAAGAATGTGATAAATCTTCTGTAAGACCAAAACATAGATGATTCCCATCAGCAGTACAGCTTAAATTACTAAAGTGAAAGCCATGTGGGAGTTCAAATAATGTTTTCTCTTGATAGGTTTCCAGATTGATGGCAAAAATGTTTCTATCTAATGTAAAGTAGGCTTCCATTTTAATCGGGTTAATAAATGTGCCTTGAATGCTTTTTTTCTGATTTCGTTTTAATTCTGTTAGCTGTGTCAGTTCGCCACTTAGCAGGTCAATACTATATAAATTTGTGCTGTTTTCCCTATCTGAACCAATTAATAATTTTGTGTTGCTGTCATACCATGCATTATTAGTAAAATACAGATGGTAACTATGTGCGAAATAATCAGTTAGTTGTGTAATTGCAGCACCCGTTATCGGATCATGAAAGCTTTTTCGTTCGGTTGGCCATATTCTTCCCTTTGTCATCGAGTTCTCCTCCAGATATTTTTAAAGTTGTTTCGGCAATTTTATTTCCGTTTATAAGAAATAGCACCTTAAACTATTTTATTATTAATAAAAGCGATTTCATTTTGCAGTTTAGACATTCCATTTTCTTACAATTGTTCTACTTAACCACTTTTAAAAGTTCTAATTCTATTTCATATAACCCTTCAACTACTAATTTAGCCATTTCTTTTGCACCCTTTTTAGTAAAATGAGTAAAATCTGTCTTATTAATAGATGCCATAAAAAGCTGAAGTGATTGTTCATACCCTATTGATTGAAAGTAACTCAAACTTTTTTCCATTAAATCGACAATCTTTATCTTTTTAGCTTCTGCAAGTTGTTTCATCGCCTGACAATAATCCGGAAAGTCATTTATAAATTTTCCATTCTCTACATGGAGTCTTGCAACAGGGGTAATGAGAATTGGTGTAGCATTAACCCTTTGAGCTCCTTCGATATACTTTGTTAAGTATGCCTTGTATGTTGAATATGGTTCTGTATATCGTTCTGGTTTCGATTTTGTTGCATCATTGTGGCCCATTTGGATTAATAAATAATCATTTCCTTTCATTTCCTCAAGCAGTCTCTGAAGTCTGCCCTCCTCTACAAATGATTTAGCGCTTCTTCCACCAATCGCATGATTCAACACTTTAATTTCTTCTGGAAGAAATTGAGTTAAAAATTCTCCCCAACCACCTTGTTTACTGTCCTTTTCTTTATAAGCTTGGACAGTTGAATCTCCTGCAAGAAAGATGTTCCTGCTATTTTTCCCCATAAACCTTCTTCCCTTCATTTGATAAACTGATATACTCTCCTACATAGTAAGCAGATGAAACTTGGTTAGACAATCATACAATTTTGATCAGGCATTATTTCTTCTTTCATACTTTTTTGCAAGTTTACTATTTTATTGCAATGATAGAGAAGAGCAAAAAAAAAGCACAAAGTGTTTGTTAGCAAAACACTTTGTGCTTTTTACCTTTTAATTAAGATAATAAGTTACGCTAATACTGTACTGCCCATTAAATAATGATCAACTTCACGTGCTGCTTCACGGCCTTCATTGATTGCCCAAACGATTAAGCTTTGACCGCGTCTTGCATCACCAGCTGCAAAGACACCCTCAACATTTGTTTTGAAGTCGCCATATTTTGCAGCAACAACATTTCTAGCTGTTGTTTCAACATTAAATTGTTTTAAAACTGGTTGTTCTGCACCCTCGAAACCAATTGCAATGAAAACTAATTGAGCTGGCCAAACCTTTTCTGTTCCAGGAATTTCCTTAAAGTAGTATAAACCATTTTCATCCTTAAGTTTTTCCATTTGAACAGTATGAAGCTCTTTTAAGTTACCATTTTCATCTGCAACAAGCTTCTTTGTTTGGATGGAATATTCACGAGGATCGTTGCCAAATTTAGCTTCTGCTTCCTCATAAGCATACTCCATGGTAAACACATGCGGTGCTTCTGGCCACATATTTTCTTTTGTACGAGACATTGGTAATTTAGGGTGTTTACCAAATTGAACAACACTTTTACAGTTTTGACGAAGAGAAGTTGCCACACAGTCAGCACCTGTGTCTCCACCGCCAATAACGATAACATCTTTACCTTCTGCATTGATGAACTGTCCATCTTCAAAGTTAGAATCAAGATAGCTCTTAGTTGAAGTTGTTAAATAATCCATTGCAAAGTGAACACCGTTTGCTTCACGGCCTTCGATCACTAGATCACGTTGCTTTTGGGCACCTACACAAAGGATTACTGCATCATATTGCTCACGAAGTTCTTCAGAGGTAATATCTTTACCAACCTCAGTATTTGTAATAAAGGTAATTCCTTCTTGGCTTAATAAATTGATTCGGCGCTCAACAATTCCTTTATCAAGCTTCATGTTTGGAATTCCGTATGTTAACAATCCGCCCGGACGGTCTGCACGTTCATAAACTGTTACATAGTGTCCTGCTTGGTTTAATTGGTCAGCACTTGCTAAACCAGCCGGACCTGATCCTACGATTGCAACTTTTTTACCGGTACGTTTTTCAGGAATACGAGGTGTAATCCATCCATTTTCAAAGCCCTTATCGATAATTGCTTTTTCGATATTTTTAATCGTAACAGCCGGATCAGAAATCGCGACATTACATGATCCCTCACATGGAGCAGGACAAACTCTTCCTGTAAATTCCGGGAAATTATTTGTTTTTAATAATCGGTCTAATGCTTCCTTCCATCTTCCGCGATAAACAAGGTCATTCCACTCAGGAATTAAGTTATGAATTGGACATCCTGAAGTGAAACCATTGATTTCAGTACCAATATGACAGAAAGGAGTAGCGCAATCCATACAGCGCGCTCCTTGTCTGCTTAACTTTTCCTCAGAGAAAGGAGCTGAATACTCTTTCCAGTCATTTAAACGTGTCATCGGCTCACGTTCTGCCGCCTCTTCACGCTTAAACTCTAAAAATCCTGTTGCTTTCCCCATCTTCCTCTCCCCTTTCTACTGTACTACTGCTTTGGAACGTGATGCAGTTGGCGTTCCCTTTTTTTCAGATTTTGCATTGGCTTCAAACGCACTCATAATCGCTTCTTCATTCGTTAAACCAGCTTGCATCTGTTCTGCGATTTTTTCCATCATTCGTTTGTAATCTTTAGGAATAACCTTTACAAACTTAGGTAATACTTCATTCCAGTGTTCTAATACATACTCAGCCTTTGGACTGTTCGTATAACGGAAATGACTTTGAATCATATCTTCAAGATCTCTAATTTCCTTGTTATCCTTTAAGCTTTCAAATTCAATCATTTCTGTATTACATAGTGCTTTAAATTCTTCATTATTATCCGCAAGGACATAGGCAATACCACCTGACATACCTGCACCAAAGTTCTTACCTACTTCACCAAGGATAACGACGCGGCCGCCGGTCATATATTCACATCCGTGATCTCCTACACCCTCTACAACTACATTAACACCAGAGTTCCGTACACCAAAACGTTCGCCGGCACGGCCATTAATATATGCTTCACCGCTTGTAGCACCATAGAATGGTACGTTACCAATAATTACATTATCAGCTGCAACAATACTTGATTCAGCTGGCGGAGCAACAATGATTTTTCCGCCTGAAAGTCCTTTACCTAAATAGTCATTTGCGTCACCAGTTAAGTGCATTGTTACACCACGTGGAACGAAAGCACCAAAGCTTTGACCCGCCGAACCAGAGAAACGCAGTGTAATTGTGTCTTCAGGCAGACCTTCTTCGCCATAGCGTTTAGAAATTTCACTACCGACAATTGTACCCGCAACACGATTTATATTTTTAATCGAGAAGGATGCATCTACAGGTGTTCCTGTTTCAATTGCTTTTGCAACAGCAGGTAAAATTTCAACCATATCCAGTGATTGATCAATTTTATGATTTTGTTTGAATTTTGCAGTACGAGCTCCTTCAGGTTGGTATAAAAGAGTAGATAAATCTAAGTCTTTTGCTTTCCAATGTGCATTTGCACGCTCGCTTACTTGCAATACATCTGTACTTCCGATCATTTCGTCCATGTTTCTGAAGCCAAGCTCAGCCATGATTTCACGAACTTCCTGAGCTACAAAACGCATATAGTTAACAATATGATCAGGGTCACCAGTAAATTTATCGCGAAGTTCCGGATTTTGCGTTGCAACACCGACTGGACATGTATCTAAATGACACACACGCATCATGATACAACCCATAACAACAAGCGGAGCAGTTGCAAATCCATATTCCTCTGCACCTAAGATCGCTGCCATGACAACGTCACGACCTGTCATTAATTTACCATCTGTCTCTAGGACAACACGGTCACGGAGTCCATTAAGCATTAATGTTTGATGTGCTTCCGCTAAACCAAGCTCCCAAGGAAGACCAGTATGCTTAATACTTGTTTTTGGAGATGCCCCAGTACCTCCATCATAACCGCTGATTACAATAACATCAGCAACTCCCTTGGCAACACCTGCAGCAATTGTACCTACTCCAGCTTTTGCCACTAATTTAACACTGATACGTGCATCGCGATTTGAATTCTTCAAATCATGAATCAGCTGTGCTAAATCTTCGATTGAGTATATATCATGATGCGGTGGAGGTGAAATTAGACCAACGCCAGGTGTTGAACCACGCACATCTGCTACCCATGGATATACCTTATTTCCTGGTAATTGACCACCTTCACCAGGTTTAGCACCTTGAGCCATTTTAATTTGCAGTTCTTCCGCATTTACCAAATAATGACTTTTCACTCCGAAACGGCCTGAGGCAATTTGTTTTATCGCACTGCGGCGGAAGTCACCATTTTCATCAGGTGTATAACGATTCGAATCTTCTCCACCTTCACCGCTGTTGCTTTTCCCGCCTAAACGGTTCATCGCAATCGCCAATGTTTCGTGAGCTTCTTTACTTAATGATCCAAAGGACATCGCACCTGTTTTAAATCGTTTAACAATAGAATCTACCGTTTCAACCTCATCAATCGAAATTGCAGATCTGTTACTGTTAAATGCAAACAAATTACGTAAAAACCCAAGTCTTTCTTCATTTGCAGCATTAGAGAATTTCTTAAAGAGTTCATAATCATTTTTGCGACAAGCCCATTGCAATGTGTGGATTGTTGTCGGATTAAATGCATGATGCTCTCCATTTTTTCTCCATTGGAAGTCACTTCCGGAATCTAATGTCTTATCCACTTTTTCAGCAAATGCATCTTTATGGCGTAAAACAGCTTCTTTTGCAATTGTCTCAAGGCCAATTCCGCCAAGTTGTGACGCAGTTCCGGCAAAGAAGCGGTCAATGACATCCGAACCAATACCAACTGCTTCAAAAATTTGAGCTCCGCGGTAACTTTGTACAGTGGAAATTCCCATTTTAGACATTACTTTTACTACACCTTCTGTAATGCCTTTAATGTATTTTGCAACTGTATCTTCATAGCTAACTGATAAGCTTCCATCTAATACTGCTTCCTTATATGTTGCATAAGCTAGATAAGGGTTAATTGCATCAGCACCATAGCCAATTAAAGCTGCAAAATGATGTACTTCTCTAACTTCACCTGATTCAACAATAATGCTTGCTTTCGTACGAGTACCTTGACGAACCAAGTGTTGGTGCAATGCACTAACTGCTAACAGCACAGGAACAGCTGCTTTTTCTGAATTCATTGCACGATCAGATAAAATAATGATATTAACATCTTCGGCAATTGCTTTTTCTGCTTCAGCGAATAGCTGCAGTAAAGCATCTTCTAAATCTTCTGTAAATAACGTGTCAATTGTTTTGCTCTTAAATCCAGCGTATAGATTTAAACGCAATTGTGATAACTGATCGTTTGAAAGCACAGGGGTGTCAAGCTGAATTCTGCGGGCATTCTCCTTATTTGGATGAAGGATATTCCCTTCTGTGCCAAGCAACGTCATCGTTGATGTCACAATTTGTTCTCTGATCGCATCAATTGGCGGATTTGTTACTTGAGCAAATAACTGTTTAAAGTAATTGAAAAGTGATTGCGGACGATCTGAAAGTACTGCTAAAGGTGTGTCATTTCCCATTGATCCCAGCGGATCTTTACCTTCTGTAATAATAGGAAGCAAATACTTTTTGATATCTTCATATGTGTAACCAAATGCTCGTTGACGATCAGCAAGATCTGTCACAACTTCCTCTACTAACATTTCTGTATTATTTAGCTTAATAAGCTGCTCATTTAACCATTCTTGATATGGCTCTTCTTTCGCCATTTCTTCTTTAATTTCTTCGTCTGAAATAATTCGTCCTTCTTCTAGGTCAATAAGAAGCATTTTACCTGGACTTAAACGATCCTTGTAAAGAACATTTTCTTCTTCAACCTCGATTACACCTACTTCAGATGAGAAGATAATGTAATCATCTTTTGTTACATAGTAACGTGCTGGGCGTAATCCGTTTCTGTCAAGAATCGCACCGATTTGTTTTCCGTTTGTAAAGGAAATCGCAGTCGGTCCGTCCCATGGCTCCATTAAACAGCTGTGATATTCATAAAAAGCTCTTTTTTCAGGGCTCATATGGGGATTCTCTGTCCATGGCTCAGGAATCATCATCATTGCTGCATGTGCCGGCTTTCGGCCAGCTAAAACAAAGAATTCAAATGCGTTATCTAAAATTGATGAGTCACTGCCATCTGTATCTAAAATTGGCAGAACCTTTTCTAGATCTTCACCAAATGCTTCAGATACGAATTGCTGTTCTCTCGCTTTCATCCAATTCATGTTTCCACGAAGTGTATTTATTTCACCATTATGAATTAAATATCGGTTTGGATGGGCTCTCTCCCAGCTAGGGAAAGTATTTGTACTAAAGCGTGAGTGAACTAATGAGAAGGCAGATACAAAATTTTCATCTTGTAAATCTAAATAAAAAGCATCAACCTGTTCTGGAGTAAGAAGACCTTTATAAACAATAGTGCTGCTTGAAAGACTAGTAAAATAAAAACGAAGTTCACGTTCTGCAGCCCATTTTTCTGCTTGTTTACGGATTACATATAATTTACGTTCAAAAGTAATATTATCAGTAATGGAATCATTTGCACCAATAAAGACTTGACGAACTACAGGGCAGCTTAATTTAGCAACAGGTCCAATGGCTTCTACATTAACAGGAACAGTTCTCCAGCCTAATAATGTTTGACCTTCTGCTTCAATTAAGTTGTTAAGTTGTTCCTCAATTTGTTCTCTCTCGTTGTCGTCTGTTGAAAAGAACATCATTCCAACACCGTAACGGCCACTTTCAGGAAGAGTCATTTCCTGGCAAGTTTTTTTGAAGAATGCATCAGGGATTTGCACCATTAAACCAGCGCCATCACCTGTAAGCGGGTCACTGCCTTGTCCACCCCTGTGGTCTAATTGACAAAGCATGTTCAGTCCTTTTTTTACAATATCATGTGTAGCGTGGCCTTTAATATGAGCGTATAAACCGATACCGCATGCGTCATGTTCAAACTCAGGACGGTAGAGACCTTGTGCTTTAGGAATTTGATTGTAAGTCATGAATATCTCCCCCCGTTAGATTATCTTACACCCGATAATTTTCAGATAATTACATTATATCTATGCAAATTGATATTAACAATATATAATTTAGATAAGATCTATCTAATATTGATATAATTCGATAGGAGGACACGATGGAATTACGCCAATTACATTATTTTATGGAAGTAGCTGAGCGTGAACATGTTTCCGAAGCTGCACAATTTTTACATGTTGCCCAATCTGCTATAAGCAGACAAATTGCAAATTTAGAAGCGGAGTTAGGTGTAACGTTGTTTGAAAGAGAAGGTCGAAATGTAAAACTAACTCCAATTGGAAAGGTATTTCTTGAACATACAAAAACCGCAATCAAAGCGATTGACCATGCCAAAAAACAAATCGATGAGTATTTAGATCCTGAAAGAGGTTCAATAAAGATTGGATTCCCTACAAGCCTTGCAAGTCATTTATTGCCAACTGTCATTTCGGCATTTAAAGAAAAATACCCAAATGTTGCTTTCCATTTAAGACAAGGATCATATAGGTTTTTAATTGATTCCGTAATAAACCGCGAAATTGACTTGGCCTTTTTAGGACCAGTTCCGCAAAACATCCCAGAAATCGAAGGGACCATCTTATTTTCTGAAAATATTTCAGCACTGTTGCCATCTGGACATCCATTGGCATCAAAAAAAAGCATTCTCCTAAATGAACTTAGGAATGATCAATTTGTCTTATTTCCAAGAGGCTATATTCTCCAGGAAATTGTCATTGATGCATGCAAACAGGCTGGTTTTGTCCCAAGCATCTCCTCAGAAGGTGAAGATTTAGATGCGATTAAAGGATTAGTGTCCGCTGGGATGGGTGTTACTTTATTACCCGATAGCACATTTCACGAAACAATCCCAAGATTCACGGTAAAAATACCGATTGAGCTTCCTATAGTTAGAAGAACAGTCGGAATCATAATTTCTAAAAAAAGAGACCTCGCTCCTTCTGAGAAAGTCTTCTTTAAATTCGTAAAAGAATTCTTTTCAATGCTGGAGCAATATCAATAAAATTGGAGACTTCCATTAGTGACTAATTGGGCTAAGGAATGTACAACTCACCCCACAGCTCTTAGTGAAGTTAGCTTGCTGTCCTAATATTTGACCTCACTTAGACAAAGGAAGTTATTCACCACTTATTTCTTCTTACTTCTCCTTCTTTCTCTTATAAATTGGAGGAGTTAAGATTTGATAAAATCATGGTCATGGGCTGTCTCAATAGAGGCGGCTTTTTCTTTTTTGACGACCTCTATTTCCATCATAACAAATTTTTTAGGCTGCTTATGTAAGTAATAAATGGTAAAGCAAGCCTAGTTTCTACTATTATATATATACATTTTATCCATTAACAAAAATGGGAATGAAAATCCTTACATTTGATCAAACTACATTCAAGCGAGACTTCCATTATTGGAAGTTACCTGCCCATTAAGAAAACTGGATAAATTTTTCTTGGAGGCCTAAAACCTATGAAAAAAGAGAACTATCTTACAAACGCGCCTAAAAAGGAGCAAATAACCTTACAAACAGACGGAAGTTTTCCAAATCAAAAAAATATTGATGGGGATTCTGTAAATGAACATAAACATCAAGAAGTAGCTAATTCTTTAATTGCTGAAAAAGAGATTGGTCAGCAGCAAGCAAACAATTAAGCTGCACTGAACAAAAGTGCAAGCGCCTTGTACAGCCTAAGGCAAACAAGGCTTTTATGAGTAAAAGAAGTATTTTACCTCCTAAGCTTGATTGAGGCGCAAGGCGTCAAATCCGCCCGTCTGCCCTTGTATGTCCTGGGCTTAGGAGTTGGATGCCGTGTGCTTAAGAATTTTATCATCTCTTTACAAACAAATAAAGGGTGACCCTATTTTTGGCATTTGCCATAAAGGATCACCCTTTTAATAAGCATGCTTTCACCTATATATAATCTGGAAAATCTGTAATAATTCCATCTACCTTTGCTTGCTTCAAGGCTTTTATTGCCTTCTTATCTCTAGCCGTATAAGGCATAACCTTCATGTGAAAAGAGTGTATTTTATTAACCAGCCGTTTAGTGACAAGGGCTTTATTCGGATTAATGTATTGAACAAGCTTCGACCATTCTTTTAATTGTACATTTGATATGCCTTGGACGCGATATTTTACAAGGAGCCCTAATGGAACATTCGGTGCCAACTTATTAAATTTCTCTAATAACTCAAAGTCAAACGACTGTATGATCATTTTATTCTCACCTGGGCTATCAAGCGAATTCCTTTTTAGTTCAGCTGCAAGCCTTTCGGCTATGGCAGGATATAAATTAGCATGTTTAATTTCTATTAAAAATCCGATTTTTCCATGAAATTCATTTATAACCTCTTGAAAAGTTGGAATCCGCTGTCCTGAAAATTTTTTATGAAACCATTCCCCTGCATCAAGCCTTTTTAGCTCTTCATATGTAAAATCGCTAACATGACCTGTACTGTTCGTCGTTCGGTCAACAGTCGCATCATGAATAACGACAATCTCACCGTCTTTTGTCATTTGAATATCAAGTTCTATATAATCAGCTTTTAATTCCAATGCTTTCCTAAACGAAATCATCGTATTTTCAGGTGCATAGCCAGAAGCACCCCGATGGGCAATATTTTGCAGCTTTTGACTAGCTGTGCTATATTGTTTGATTTGCAGAATTTTTTTTAACAAGGAGTTCATCCATTTTCCTCTCCTGCCTGCTTGATTTCCTCTAATCGTATTAAACGGATACCTTTTACATTTATTTTACCAAAAAAATTCATATAGTAGGTTTACAAGGTAATGAAAAAAGGTATTTCTCGATATGTTCATTCAAATTAAAACAATAGTAATCCATCGGATGGCGGGGAATAAACTTGAACAAGTACATGCTAAATGTTAGTGGCATAGAAGAAGCAAAACATACAGAGATCTTGACAAAAGAAGCAAATGAAATCGAGGATATCGAAAATTGATTTTAAAATATATATCGCAGTATAAAAATTCGAAAAAGAAAAACGCTAATTAATATAGGAGGCTGTCTCAATACTAAAATTTTATGAGAAAGCCCCTTTTTTATTTTATTATGACTGGGAATGTTTTATCTCTTTAAATTGTTTTATAAAATTTTCTGGACTGGTTTTGACTGTATAAGAGTACATTCCTTTGGTTGTATGCAAGTAAAGGAAGCCGATATTTTCTGAAAAATATCGAAATGAAACATCTAGAACTTCCTTCAATAAAAATGTATCAAAGGTTGTGCATATCTGCTCAGTTGTGAGGACTAATTCATGCTCTACTTCCTTATGAAATTGACGATTTTCTTCAATGATTCTCGTTACCTTGCTATATGGCAGATTTGCTAAAAATTCCACTATGTTCCTCCTCATGCAGGTTAGGTTTCTTCAATATAAAGATGCGTTGGTATTTCGGCAATAAATGGTGTAACTTCATCTTTATAAAACACAAAAAGCTCATGCATCGCCCTTGTACATACTGTATAAAACAGCTTTCTTACATTTTCATGACCATATTTTGATTTTGAACCATCAAAGATGATGACAGCATCGAATTCAATACCCTTCGCTAAGTATGAAGGGATAATGACAACACCTAAGCCGAACTCATTGCTGCGTTTATCCACTAAATTCACAGGAATATGCTTTCTTAATAACTCGTATGCCTCTTCACTTTCACTTGCTGATTTACAAATAATTGAAATTGATTTGTAAGACTCAAGTAATCTAACTTTTAATACAATCGCTTTTATGATCTCTTCTTTATTTTTTCCGCTGATCAAAACAGGCTTGATGCCGTCTCTGTTAAAAGGCACAATTTCATTGCCGTTCTTCATAAACGCTCTGGTAAATTCCACAATTTGTCTCGTTGAGCGATAGCTTCTATTTAGCTTGATGATTTCTGTTCGTTCTGATGTAAACAAACTCTTTAGTTCTTCAATGTTGGTTAATGATTCATGTGTGTAAATAGCTTGATTCAGGTCACCTAGTACAGTAAATCTGGCATTAGGAAATAGGTTTTTCAAAAAGGCAAATTGAAAGGCCGAATAGTCTTGTGCTTCATCAATAAACACATATTTTACACTTGTATTTACCTTAAAGCCTTCAATTCTTTCCTTTAGATATAAAAATGGTGTTGCATCCTCATAAGGCAATTTGTTTTGTGAAATTTCTTGTACTGAATTTTTACATATCTCTTTCCAAGACGCAACTGAAAGGTCTAATGAAACCGACTTCATTAATGTTTCAAGCGGAATTTCAAATAATTTCAGATAAATCGCCTTTAGATTAATAAAACCAAGGTTCCTAATTAACCTTTTGACAGGTTGAAAGTGACGTTTAACTACATATTTGCTCAGCATTTCCTCCTCTCGATCAAAATCATCAAATGTATCTTGAGAAAATCTCTTCTGTTTACTTAGCTTTTGAAAATAATGTTGATATTCCTCTTTACTTAAAAACTGTATTTCTTCTTCAACCCAATCCTTTTTTCTTTCATTTTTCTCGGCTTTCTTTATTTCACCTAACATCCATTCCGACACAAGCTTCATGCGATTGGTAATCGAAAGGGTATTGCTTAATGAGTAGAAATACGAATAAATTGCATCTGAACAAAATAAAATTTCATCTCTGAAGATAACATCTTGAAAAATCAGTCCTTGATTGCCTAAATAGCTAAGATAATTTTCAATTAGATTCAAATAAAAAAAGGAAGACTTATACTTGATTGTTTCTAGTTTACGTATATAATCGTTATCTTTTTCAGCAGTTAATAAATATTCTAATTGTGAAAATGGATCCTCCACCGTATAGGTATCTCCAAGTGAATACTGTAAATATTGTTGAAAGGTGGATTGCTGCATGTTCTCTTCACCTAGTTCTGGTAAAACATTTCTAATATAACTGTTAAACATCGGATTTGGAGAGAACAAAAGAATTTCTTCGGAGATTAACGTATTTCGATATTTATAAAGTAAATAGGCGATCCTTTGCAAGGCTGCAGATGTCTTGCCACTTCCTGCCGCGCCTTGGACAACAAGCAGTTTTCCCTTTTCATTTCGAATAACTTTATTTTGTTCTTGTTGAATAGTAGCAACGATGGTTTTCATCTGAGAATTTGACTGTTTTCCAAGCACCTCTTGAAGAAGTTCGTCCCCAATTGTGATCCCTGTATCAAACATACCATCAATATGTGCATTCCTTACAATGAATTGCCTTTTCAACAGGATCTCACCACTTACAATGCCACCAGGAGCAATAAACTCCGCAGGCCCAGGACCAAAATCATAATACATACTTGAGATTGGCGCCCTCCAATCATAAACAAGAAATTCATCTGTTTCATGGTCATGATAGGTAGCTGTTCCTATATAAATATTTTCTACCTGACTTTCTCCCTCTTCCGAAAAATCAATCCTTGCAAAATATGGGGCATCAATTAGCCGTTTTAAATTTTTTATGTTTTTAATTAAGTGTCTATGCCGATGCTCTTGTTCGGATAAAAATTCCGCTTGTTGTTTTATACTTGCAGCAGTCTCAGTTACTTCAACTGCATCATCTAAATTAACTGTTACATCCTCCCAAAAATTCTTACGTATTGTGACAATGTCAGTTTTCACATCAGATGTATGTTTTGTTATAGAGGACATTTCAGTTTTTATTTTATTTACAACCAGATTCATTCTTAGTTGTTCCGCCTTTTGTTCTTTCTCAAAATGATCCATTAAATCCCGCCTTTTACCTTCTCTGTCGTAAATTATATAAACTGTTAGTCTTATATCTTCGCGATATGAATTGAATTTCCCTACATTCACCATTAACTTATGATAAAAAGTCGGAATTCAAGCCATTAATATTTTTTAATTTCCATTGCCGGAAATGAATAAAAACAGGGTCAGACCCCGGTAGTTGTGGTCAGACCCTTTGAATTTTTGATTTTTATGGAAACGTAATATACAACTATTATAAGTCAAATTCAGATAAAGAATCCATATGACTAGCAATCATAGCAATAATTGTACTAGCCTCTTCTTTGCTGAAAATAAAATTTGTCTCATCTTTTATAATGTCATCCTCTTCGGTTCGGATCCGGTTAATTCTGCGAAGCACGCCATCACCTGTCTCCTGTACAACACCAAATTGATAAGTAACTTCGACTTCATCCTTATAGGTAAATGCTGTTACTTCTGGAGTCTCCCATTCCACATCGATTTCTTCAAAAAGCTCGGAATCTTCTTCTACATACTCATAATCCATTTCGTCATCTTCTTCATTGACATCATTCAGATAAAGATGAAAGCTCTCATGAATGGCATCGACTATGTCTTCAATATCGGAAAGAATCGTTCTAGTGGTTTGCTCGTATTCAAAATCAAACGTTTCCATATAGAATTCTTCATTAAGAGGATCAAAAAACAATGTACAAAAATAATCGCGTTCATCATCTTCTGTTTCTACATAAAATTCAATTCTTGGATGCTTTGCACCTCGATCAATTGACATATGACCGATTTGATCATATTTTTCACAAATTGATTCAAGTTGATCCTGCAACTCACCACATACACGGTCAAACCATTCTATACTCATCCTTCATCCACCTTTCCTATTTCATCCTCCATAGTATGTCCTAGCCTTCATGAAAACCTACATATATTTGACTAAGAAAAACTGTTATCAAATCATTGGGTAAGCTCATAAGATATTAACATCACTTCCGACTGTTATGAGAGGGGGAGAAAATGTGGTTTATATAAAAAAGGAAGCAGAACCTTTTATCTATAAAAACCCTTCAAAAATCGATATTTCATCAAACCAGGCTTCGTTTCGCAAAAACTATCTACAGGAATTTATCATTCAGCAGAATCAAATCAATTCGACATTAAAACATGCCTCTGATAAAGTAAATTGCTTAGTAAATGAAACAAAGATTGAGCAGCAGCAGCAATTTAATCATGTCTTAACAAAACTAGAAGATCAGGAAAAACATACCGCTCCATTAGTTGAGAATATTATGAAACAGGATGAAGCATTTAAAGCCTTGATAATGAGGTTTGAAGCAATTGATGAATTTAATAAAGAATTAATGAAAAGGCAGGATAATGAAGGAGTCGTTAACCAAGCAATCATAGATCAGCTTACCATCCAGGATACTGCTATAAAGCAGCTTGCCAAAAAAATTGAACTCTTTGGCGGACTACATGATCATTTCAGTGATCAGCTAGCAGAACAAAATAACATAAACGAACACATCCTAAAAACGCTTGAATTACAAGAATCCTTTCACAAAACGATTTTAGAACGTTTAGATCATCAAGAAGCCATTAATCAGAAGGTGTCAAGAGACTTAGATAGCCTAAAAGCAACATTATTTGAAAGGATTAGCTATGTAGTTGAAAAGATCGAAGAAAATTATCAACAAATCACAGGGTTTGTCACGCAATTATTGAGCAAATATGGAATCTTCCATCGAATCACACTTGATAAAGATAGAAAGGAAAAAGAAACAATTAAATAAATGGAAAACTTTCAAAACTGACCTAATCGTCCAGAAATAATCAGGATTAGGTCAGCCTTTTTATTTTAACAATCTTGATGCTCACCATACACCATTCTTAGCATCTCATTCGAATCATTTGCAGATATATGTTCGTAATCTTTAGCAAAATGCTTTAAACTATCGCAGAACCCCACATTATCATCTCCAACACTTTCCGTCCAGCTAACAAAATTATGATAATCTTGTAATGGATCATATGAATTAAAACTTGCAATAACATCCTGAGAATGTCCAAGAGTTGTTACTTCGATTCCTTTATACGTTTCCGGATTTTGTTCATCGTATTTAACACAAGCATAAAAAATCATCGATTGATCTCCTTTACCATATCTTCTTTCTAGTTTTGGTCCGTCAGTGTAAAATTATGTTTTTTAAATTAATCTCTTTTAAAAATAATTGTTGTTATAAACTTAGTTACAATTAAAATATCTGTTGATATTCCCTGAAGCTGCTTTTACTTTGAGGCAGTTCGGAAGCTTCTGAGCCTTATGAGTCAGGTTTGGTCTTTCCGTGTCCCATTGCACTCACAGAAGGATCACTTTCCATTCCAATCAAAAGTGGAAGGATCAACACTTGGCACTAATTCAGTTTTAATTATAGAAAACATGTTTTTACGCCAACATATAGGTAAAAGATAAAATGGTAAGGAAAGATAGGAGGAAGGAAACATGCCAGAAAAACTGCCTGAATTTGTAAAAAGTGAATATTTTGTTGATGAACCAGGAAATTGGCATTTAAAACCTGGAGCTCCTGAGGAGTTAAAGCGGGAGTTTAAACAATATCTTGATACTCTTAGCAATATCCAGGATGAACCTGGAACGGTAGACAGTATTCATGTGCCATATCCTTAAAAAATAGTTAAAAAAACCTAGAGGATGCTCTTGTCTTATTTCGAATGAGACATCCTCTTGAAATCTATTAGTTAATTGTAAAGATGAATTTTGTCGTTGTTTTATATTCATCACCAGCATCCAGAATACAAGGAGAAAACTGTGGATGATGGATAGAGTCTGGAAGCCCTTGTGTTTCTAAACAAATTCCTAAATACTTTCTTGCTTGCACATCTCTTATTCTAAAGTCACCTAACATATTTGATGTGTAAACAACAACGCTTTGTTCTTCTGTTTCAACAATTAGCTTTCTTCCACTTTCCTCATCAAGTAAAATGATTTCCTTCTTTTGATCATCATCTAATAAAAATGGATGATCAATTCCTTGTCCAACTAATTGAACCTGCTTGTGATCTGCTAAAATCGCTTCACGCAGTTCTTTTTCTTTTAGGAAATCAAATGGAGTATTTTCAACATCAAGAAACGTTCCAGTTGGAATGAAATCCTCATTAAGTTCTAGGAATTTTTTGCTATTTATCTTTAATTTATGTGATAAAATATCATTTTTTATATTACCACTTAAATTAAAGTATGTATGGTTCGTTAAATTCACTAAAGTTTTCTTATCTGTTGTGGCAGCGTACGTAACAATCAATTCGTTTTGATCTGTTAATAAATACGTTACTTTTACAGTTAAAGTACCTGGGTATCCCTCTTCCCCATCTTTACTAATATAATTAAATTCTATTCCTGTCCCACCGTCTGTTTCAAATGGCTCTGCTTCCCAAAGTTTTCGGTCAAAGCCCTCAAGTCCTCCATGTAAATGATTGGCGTTTTCATTTTGTGGTAATTGATAGGTTTCTCCGTCTAATTCAAAGCTACCGTTTTTAATTCTTCCTGCAACTCGGCCTACTACTGCACCAAAATAAGGGGAATTTTCAAGATAATTCTCAACATCATCAAATCCAAGAACTACATTTTCAAATTGTCCCTCTTTATTTGGGGTAAGGATTTCAGTAATAATACAGCCAAGATTAATACAGGTTACCTTCATTCCGTCTTTATTTTGAAGTGAATAAGAATAAACCTCTTCACCTTTGTATTCACCAAATTGTACTTTTACAACCCTCATGCTTCTCTCTCCTTCAGCTTAATTCCTTATTATGTCTTTATTCGTTAAATAAAACATCAATCTATATACTATTAGTTATTTATTTGTTTTTTCCTGCTATAAGTTTAAATTTTTTCCTAATTTACATATATATTGAACGATTTCTTCATTCACCGACTTCCATTTCTTAGTTGGAATTTGATGATTTACATGTTTAAACAGGACTATACGATCATTAACTGAGCGATTTCTATAAAATTTTTGGTATAAATTAATGGCATCAGATCTAGTTCCATCCATCCAAAGTAATGGAACACGTATCCCTACAATATCGTTTGTTAAATTCATATTAAGAACCTCTTGGTAAAATTTATACCATACATCTTGTTGTGCTTTGTTCATATGTGAAATCAAGAGCTCTTTTAGATTTTTATTTTTGGTATGACTGTTAGCTATAATTTTGGTTAACAAATTTCTATGTTGCTTAACCATATACATTCCTAGTTTATGTTCCGCTTTTAGCGAAGGATTTAAAACAGCTGGATATCCCCCAATTAAAATTAGTCCTTCCACCCGCTCCTGGCTATGGGAGCTTATCAATTGTGCAATACCGCCTCCAGCGGAATAACCGCAAAATACGGCAGACTTGATCTTTAATTCATCAAGTAAAGCCAAGATTTCTTTACTATAATACTGGATAGAAATATCATTTACATCTGCAGAAGAACTATCTCCATGACCTGTTAAATCGGGGATAATCACCCTCATCTTTTCACTTAGCTTCCGTTGATAATAAAAAACATGCCTCCCCATTCCAGGTGGATGAATAAAGATTATAGGTGTCCCTTCACCAAGGTCGTCGTAAGTTATTTTTTTGTTATTCTCTAATGTTATCGTCGTCATAAGATCTACTCCTACTCAAAAGTTATTGCTAGTATTATTCCACAAATTCATAAAGATAGTTCTCTTGCAGTTATTGGAAATACTTACTAAACAGCAAATAGAATATTTCGAGCAGATGGTGAAATATTATTATCAACAAATCTTTACAAATCATTACCTAGATTTTAAAACGGGTTAGCCTAGTAGGTTAAAAGCTTGGTGCAAATCCAACTTAACCCACCAATTACTCATTTATAAAGGAGATGGATCAATATGGCAAGCAACGGTAATAGCTCAAACCAACTTTTAGTACCTGGTGCTGCTCAGGCGATCGACCAAATGAAATTTGAAATTGCTTCAGAATTTGGAGTAAACCTTGGTGCAGAAACAACATCTCGTGCAAATGGATCTGTTGGTGGTGAAATCACAAAACGTTTAGTTTCTTTTGCTCAGCAACAAATGAGTGGCAGAGTACAATAATTTCACATTTCATATAAGTTGGCTAAAAGGTACCTTATTGGTACCTTTTTCATATTTCAACCACGTTTCATGAAACAATTAAAAATCGGTTAAGATAGGTTGGAAAAACTTTATTATTAGGAGATGATCCTTATCATGGTGAATGAAAACTTTAACCAATTTATTAAAACAGAAGCGAAGCATAAGTCTGAGTATCTTGGTTCTGATCAAAAAAATGCACATGAAAAAAATACGGATATAAGTAGCAGTATCAATTCTAGGGCTAATACAGATATGTCTGTCGGGGCGATTGGCCGAGATGTGTTCGAAAATAGGAATAAAAAAGAATAGTTTCTAAAAGAGGGAGCTTTCTCATAAGGGCCAAAACCTTAGTTTGCTCCTTTTTTTATTTTCCCTGAAGGATTATGCCTTTGAACATTTTTCCTTTCTGGGATTGTGATAAAATGAACAAAGGTTGACATTAAAAGTAAAAGAGGGCAGTGAAATGAATGATCATCAAAACAGGATCCAATTGATAGATATCATTCGCGGGTTTGCGCTATTTGGTATTTTGTTAGTAAACATGCAAAGCTTTTATTCACCTGAATTTATTGAGATGTATTATGGTAAAACTAAAACCTATTATGGGTTAGAACTTATTCTAGCACTATTTTTTCAACTTTTTATCCAAATGAAATTTTATCCAATTTTTTCTTTTCTATTTGGTGTTGGTTTTTATTTTTATTACAACAAGACAAATGGCATAAACCTTTTTATTCGGAGATTACTTATTCTTCTCATGTTCGGTCTTTTTCACTTAGTTTTTATATGGTACGGCGATATCTTGCATCTCTATGCACTAACTGGGCTTTTTCTGATATTTTTTCATAAACTTTCAAATCGTTCTATTATTTATTGGGCTTTTTTTTTCATCGTTCTTTATCATGTTTTGCTTGGTGCAAGCATTTTTTATATTCCGAATGAAGCTCAGTTTAATAAACATTTATTTGAAAACATTGTTTTAGAATATACATCCGTCTATATGGAAGCCAGTTATCCTGAATGGCTTTTATATCGTTTGAAGATTGAGATCCTTCCCATTCTTTTACAAATTCCTTTTGCTATGATCCCGGTTTTAGGGATGTTTTTGCTGGGTCTTTATACAGGAAAGAAGCAATTATATGTACATAACGAAAATAACGATTTTCAAATAAAAAGAATATGGACATGGAGTTTTATTTTCAGCATCCCTTTCCTTGTGGTGAACGGGATCATCTTAACTTCCACTTTTTCCTTAGGTTTATCAGCGGAAGGGCTGAGCCAATTTCTAACAAGTATTAGCGGAATTATCATGAGCATTTTATATATGAGCTCGTTTTATTTTCTTACAAAAAAAACGAGAGCTTTATTTCTCTTTCGTTTTATTGGAAAAATGGCGTTAACCAATTATCTTTTGCAATCGATTATATGTATTAGTTTTTATCGATTTTTTCATTTATATGGTGAGATTGGATTACTTCAAGGAACCCTTTTTAGCTTCATCTTATTCTCAGGTCAATTATTATTTAGCTATTACTGGCTTATTTATTTTCATCATGGACCATTTGAATGGCTATGGCGCTGCTTCACTTATGGGAAACTTGTACCTTTCAAAAGAAAGCCTGATAACAATCGTTTAATCAATGAATAAAATTAGGATAAAAATTATTTATCTGGCAAAAAATAAAATAAAGATTTTTACAGTATAAACAATTAAATTAGGAGGAATAAAATTGGATATAAATCGAGTGAAACAAATCCTTTCTTCACCAGCAGATATCAAAGTCATGTACCACGGTACCTCTGTCTGGATTGATGAATTACATGAAGATCAGGAAATGGTTACTTGTCATTTAAGGGGCCCGCTTGAGGAAAGAACTCAGGTTCCTGTTGCAGAATTAAAAGAAGTATAATTGAAGATTTTATTCCTTTGACTGGTCGTAAGCATTTAACAAGACTTGGAAGGATTTTAGTAAGTATTATACATATTGTGAGGAAAAATGTGTATAATGTATGTAGTAGTTAATCTCCTTACTAAAGGATGTGTTTAAATGAGATTTCAACAGCAAGTCGAGAAGCCACCAGAGGTAAACTTAAAGATATGGAATTGTGGATCAGAAGAATGCAATGGTTGGATGAGAGATAATTTCAAATCTAACGAGAACCCAGATTGTCCGCTTTGTGGACATGCTATGGTTGAAGATGAACGTACTTTACCAGTTGTAGAGAACTTTTCAGCAGTAAATGCAAAAAAGGAATAATTGGATTTATAACGAGTTTTTCGTTTTTTTTTAATAAAATCCCATGTGCATGCATGGGATTTTATTTTGCAATAAAGCGCACAAACTTTACCTCAGGTTACTGTGAGATGCACTTCACGAAAGTTTAGTGCTTATTTAGCAGAGGTGTAAAAATGAGTTGGATAAAAAATGAACTAATAAAAAATGTTAAGATTATTAGTAAAGATCCTTACGATCCTGTCTATGTAACAAACATTCCAAATGGATGGAAGATAATTGGAAAGGGAAATTTTGCTGCTGTTTTTACCCACTTTTCACTTGATGGCAGAGTTGTAAAAGTATATGCAGAAAATCGATATGGCATTAAGGAAGAAATACTCGCCTACAAAAAACTAGGCAATCTTACTGCTTTTTCAAAACTTTTTGAATATGGTGACCGTTATCTCGTTCTGAAAAGATTAAACGGCATAACACTCTATCAGGCGTTAATTGAGGGTGTATATATTCCTCACTCGGTTATAGAAGATGTCGACAAAGCAATTGAAGATGCAAAACAACTTGGATTAAATCCTACAGATATCCATGGAAAAAATGTGATGATGAAGGATGGAAAAGGGTTTATTGTTGATGTGTCCGATTTTCTAAAACCATACAATTGTCCAAAATGGAAGCATTTCAAAAGATTTTATTACTTTCTTTACCTTCCCTTATTCAAAATTATGAACATTCCTATTCCATATTGGTTCTTAGAAATCATTAGAAAAGGCTATCAGCTGTATTTATTATTAAGCGGCTTTAGGAAAAAACAGGAATATTATAATGAATATAAGTAAAAAAGACGTCTAAAAGACGTCTTTTTGCGTATTGAGGCGAAAGACTGCACGCCACATCGTGCATTTTGCCAGTTGGCATGTCTCTCGACTTACACAATTCAGCTCATCGCTTTCCTAATATAACATAATATCAGATATTAGGAAACCCTAAAGATTTAAATTTTAAAATAAAAAACTTAGCATTTGTTTAACAATTGCTTACCTCATTTTAGGAAAAAATAACTAATTAGCAATAATTCATTCACATTTAAAACTTTTAGACAAGTTCCACTATTATATATCATATAGATAAGTAGAAATGCTACACGAGGAGGGAACGTTATGAAGTTTGTCATCATTAAAAGAAAGTGGTTGTTGCTAGTTGTTGCAGCTATTGTAGTTGGCGGATTATATTATTATACAAATGATGCCATTCCAACATTTCAAAATAGTCAGGAACAGAGCAGTGATCTTGTCATTAACATGGTAACCGGAGAGTTCACCTCAACAACAGCTGATGGGAAGAAGATTGAAGCTTACCGGTTTGATCCAGGTACTATTGTCATCCCAAAAGATAAAGATGTATCTTTAAGTATTTTTGGTGTAAATGGTGAAGAACACCCTTTTTACATTGAAGGAACTGATATAAAAGGCACTGTTAAAAAAGGAGAAGAAACGATTGTTCCTCTACATTTTAAAGAAGAGGGCACTTATAGACTAATTTGTGATACGCATAGTCATGCTGGGCATGGCATACCGATGATTGCTACGATTGTAGTGGATTAAGCATTGATTAAAAATAGCACTAAAAAACTAGTTTACATTCTATAAATGAGGGTAACATATAAAAAAATTAGGAGTATAAAGGTGGTTTTTTAGTGGAAGTTGTTATCTATAATGAGGAAATATACGAAGTATTTTACACATACTCCAGTGGCTATTGTGAATTAAGAAAGCTAGAATCAGAGATTAATGACATAATTCTAGTACACCGAACAGAATTATCACAAGTGGAACCAGCATAGTTTTACTAAATAAAATCAACTTCTGAATAACATAGCCGTTTGAAAAGTAACCAAAGGTAACTTAAGATGAAAGGGTCTGCTCACAAACACTACATAATAATTTTGAAAGGTCTGTCATTCGTATTTGTTGGTGAAGCATGACCCTTTATAAGACAACCCCCTGCCCCATTATTTTATGCGGTTATACGACTCGATTAAATAACTTATTAGTTTCTCATCCTTCGTAAGTCCTGCTGAATAGGATCTTTTTAAAAATCGTTCTGCCAATTCAAAGGTTAGGTATTTTTCTGATAGGAGAACATGATTTTTTTCAATTACCCATTTACCTTTTGCCTTTTGATAAATGAGAAACTGTTCTTCTTGTCTATTTTCGAAATGTGCACAACGTTCCTTTTTATTATATTGGTTATGCCGTGCATCCTCTAATAACGGTTTAATGGTGAATGGTTTTTCAATAAAATCATTGTAAGCTTCTTTTGTGATTGAACATCCAGCTGCTTTCGCATGACCTCCCCCGCCATAGGTTGAGGCAAGTTTTGATACATCTACATGATCATGAATCGTACGAAAACCGATTTTTTTACTCCCCATGTTTAAAATCACTATACAATCCAAATGAGGAAATTCTTTTCCTAATGCATTCCCTAATTCTGAATGATAGGACTCAGCATGGACGATCCCAACGCAAAGCTTTCCTATATTTGCTTGAACCAATTCCTTTGTTTTTCGACGAATATAACGATCTGTTTTTTTCTCTTCTATGTCTAATACTTTTTCTTCAAATTCATCAAATGAAAAATGAGCATTTTGCGAAAGCCTTTCAAGCATCTTCCCTTCAAATTCTTCAATGGATTGCATATATAAAAGATCATTTAATCTTTTTGCGTTGATATTTCCATGTTTCTCCCATTCCCATGTATCGTATTGACGGACTAATTCGACGTATTCATTTAATGAAGGTTTTGCCTTTATCATCTTTTCTTCTATTAAAAATTGATAAAATAATGAAGTAGCAGAAGCTAATTTTCCTTCTGTCTCTTCTACCTGTATATGTGACCAGTTATATTTATTTATATGAAGGGCAGATTTGTGATGATCAATTAATTGTATTTTTCCTCCCTTTATTGCAAAATCATTTAATCTTATTTCATTTTCGTTATTAACCGAAAGGTCTGTTATGTAAAGATTTGATGTTGTTTTCTTTCCTTCAGCTTCATTAAGAAATTTCTCCACATGATAATTTAAACTGTTTACAGAATGATAATACACCTCTATCTTTTCTGCTAATGCATACTTTGCCAGGATCCCGCAGCTTACTCCATCTAAATCATTATGAGTTAACAATAGATTTTGCATAATCTCACCTTCTAAATTAACTTTTATTAAATGCCTTACTTTAAAGCCTTTATTAAGTATTTGTTTTAAACAAAGAAAACTATTCATTAAAGTAACATTAGATGACATTTTACTGCATGCTGCGTTTGAAATAAAAAAAAGATACAAAGCAAAAAGCCTGTATCCTTTTTGTTCTTATTGAACGATTCGTTTCCCAAGGATTATTAAATCTCTTTCCACCCCTGCCATGTCAGCTATTTTCGGCAGATGGGCCCATTTTTCAAAATTGTACTTTTGAAACAGTCTGATACTTGGATTATTATGACCAAAAACAAAAGCAAGCAAAGTTTTAATTTCTAATGTAGGACATTCTGAAATTGCCTTATCCATTAATACACGTGCATATCCTTTTCCATGAGCCGATGGATCTAAATAAATACTAACCTCTGCTGTTGCATTGTAAGCAGGTCTTCCGTAAAAGGATTGAAAGCTTAACCAGCCAACTATTTTCTCGTCTTCCTCTAAAACCCATAAAGGACGATGTTGGGAATTATGGTCATGAAACCAAGCTAATCTGCTTTCTACAGAAACTTCTTCCAGATCAGCTGTTGCAAGTTGTCCCGGTATAGATGAGTTGTATATCTCAACAATTTTCGATAGATCTTCAAGCTGTGCATCCCTAATTTGTACATTTGTCTCACTCATATATGTCTTTCCCTTCTTGATTTAAAAACCTGCAAAATCATTCTATTTGAACGTGCATGGTATCTAGTTTTCTACAAACATTTTAAATGATTATGTATTGGTTATACTAAAAAACTTAGAGAAATACAAGATGATCTTCATTTACTTTTTAAAAAAAGACAGTTATCGCAAACTTTGCAGTTATGTAATAAGCATAAGCCTTGGTGTTGATTGATTGCAGCTCCAGTATGATCGCCTTCCGCGGAGCGGGAGGTGAGCCTTCTCAGCGCATAGTGTCTGCATAAGTTTCACCTGTCACGATACTCCCTTGTCTTTCTCCAGTAGCTAGAACTTAGAGGGGGTGAACAGGCACTTCCGCATTTCGAATCAGGAGACTCGCATATACAGTCCAATCACCCTAAACAGTTTTTGTTTAAAGAACCTATTAAAAAACAACCATTATTTTGTTAAGAACCTAAAAAAACACTATAATTAATTAAAATCGCCAGCTTAAACCCTATTTCATTGGCTCAGGAATGAATATACTTGCAATATGTCTCACTTTCCTATTTTCTGCTGGTTCGTTCTCAATGACATTTTTCATTAGTGCTGACAGCTCCTTGAGGAATTCCTGAAACTCTTCATCAGATAAATAAACAAGCGCTTCTTGAAAACCAACGCCATCCTTATATAAATCAATTTCTCCTTGGTTTAAATAACTCTCGTATTTACCAAGTAAATGGGTCATAAAAGTAAGAAACAAGGTTAAATGTTCTTCGCCAGTTACATCTTCCAACTCCTCTTGGCCGCTTAAATCACTCTCACCTAGCGAATAGATTTTTTCTACGGTCCCGCGAATTTGATTTTCTTTAACAACCTGAATCACTTCAGCTTCTACTAATTTATTTAAATGGCGATAAAGAGTCGCCTGTGGAACATCCGTTAATTTTTGCGCAATTTGTTGTACATTTAATTCCCTGCCACCTATTAAGGTTTGAACTATTTTCATTCTTACTGGATGAAGGATTAACTTTGCCTTTGAATACATATTCAAACTCCTTTGTAACAAATTTCATAATGATATTATTTTCACTTTTGATAATAAAATCACAAAAAATAAGTGCCTTTCTTTTTCAAGCAAAAAAGGATGATTATTATTCATCCTTTTCATCCTATCAAAAGATTATTCTTCAAAATAATCTTTATAATAACCGCCAACTTTACCTGTATTATCAATGACAAAGTAAAATTCTTCTGTTTCATTTTGTACATCATACTGTTTACCTGCCGTTAATGCACGATTTACCATATACTTAGCAGCATTTGTATGAACACAAGTAACTTTTTTAAGAGGAGTTTTTTTTTGCCATGTTTTATGTATCATATTATTTTCAATCCCTTCTTCTTTCTTCATATTTTACTATTGTTTTAAGCAAAATGCCAATTATCCTTTTATTGCCCGTTTTTGCTTATTTAAAAAATTTAAAATTTATACGATTCATGATAGAAGTTAAGAAGAAACATATCCTTATTTCTATTTGAATATTCATATAGGTGAGGTGATATGTTTATGATCACAGATGTGATGATAATTGATGAGATGAAAACAAGAATTGATGAATTAACCAAGTTTCAGCAAAAGGATGGTTCTTGGTCATTTTGCTTTGAAGGAGGACTCATGACCGATGCTTTTATGATCATCCTTCTGCGTTCTTTATACATTGAGGGCGAAGAACATCTTATAAAAAAATTAACAAGGCGAATTATTGACAAGCAATCTCATAACGGACTATGGAAAGCATATCCCGATGAACGGGATGGAAACCTTTCAGCAACTGTTCAAGCTTATATAGCCCTCCTATATTCTGGCCACTTTAAACGCGATCACCCTTCCTTAAAGAAGGCAGAGATGTTTATCCGGAAGAAAGGGGGATTATCAAAGTCTCATTTTATGACAAAATGGATGCTTGCCGTAAATGGCTTATATCGATGGCCAAAGCTCTTTTATATACCGATGACCTTTCTTCTCATTCCCTCGTCGTTTCCAATAAATTTTTTTCAATTAAGTACCTACGCACGAATTCATTTCGTTCCAATGATGGTAGCAGCAAATAAAAAATTTATGATCAAATCGCCATTCACTCCAAATGTTGATCATCTATTTTTTCGCACTTCTTCTACTCAATTCGATGAATGGGATTTAACTTCATCTACTCGATCGATAAATTACCTTACACAAGAAATGAAGAAGTTATTAAATGCTCCTAGCTATCTTCATCGATTAGGATATGAGAAGGCAGAAAGGTATTTGCTCAAAAGAATAGAAGATGACGGGACCTTACTTAGCTACGCAAGTGCTACTTTCTTTATGATATATAGCCTGCTTGCATTAGGATATAAAAAGAATTCCCTGCCTATTCAAAAAGCTGTTAACGGTCTTAAAGGATTGGTCAGTGACAAATGTGATGGAATTCATTTAGAAAATTCAACTTCCACAATTTGGGATACAACATTAATTAGCTACGTGATCCAAGAAGCAAATGTCGGCATTGACTCAAACGTTATAAAAAAAGCTTTGAAGTTTCTTCTCTCTAAACAACATGTTAAAAAGGGGGATTGGGTGCTTCATAATCGCTTTATTGATCCAGGTGGGTGGGGATTTTCCCGAAATAATACAATCAATCCTGATAACGATGATACATCAGCAGCATTAAGAGCGATCTCTCATCGTGCCCTTTCCTCACAACAATATCAAGCAGCTTGGTATAAAGGTGTGACCTATTTGCTATCTATGCAAAATGAGGACGGCGGTTGGGCTGCTTTCGAAAAAAATACTGATTTCGAATTATTAACATACTTACCACTTGATAATGCTCAAGATGCAGCTATTGATCCATCAACTGCTGATTTAACAGGCAGGGCATTGGAGTTTTTTGGAAATTTCGCAGGATTAACCTATCATCATCCTAGTATAAATGCAGGTGTTTCCTGGTTATTAAAGAACCAAGAATCAAATGGCTCATGGTATGGCCGTTGGGGGGTGTGCTATATTTATGGAACATGGGCAGCAGTAACTGGTCTTGTAGCTGTTGGCATTTCCCCTGCCCATCCAGCAATAAAAAAAGCAATAAAATGGCTGGAATCAATTCAGCATCAAGATGGCGGATGGGGTGAGTCCTGTTCAAGCTGTGTACTAAGGCAATTTGTACCTCTACAAATAAGTACTCCTTCACAAACTTCATGGGCATTGGATACACTTATTCAAGCTGGTTGCCGTAAACACCCGTCTGTTAAAAAAGGGCTTACGTATTTAATACAGGATACAAAAAGTAAAGAGTCACTAACATATCCAACTGGTATAGGTCTGCCTGGTCAATTATACATTAATTATCATAGCTATAATTATATATTCCCATTATTAACTTTAGCACACTACACAAACAAAATATAAAGTACTTGTTTGCTTCATTTTAAATTTACCTATTAAAAATTGTGGTACTTCTAATTATAACTATTGATAAAGGGAAATCTCCGCGAAGGGTTTCCCAATTCTTATTAAGCAAAGATAGTTAAAATTGTCTAAAACACGTTGCTTTAAAACGTTATATTGTTTTTCATTGGTATCCGTAAATGCTTCCTTTCTATTTGATGGAATATCCATGTACACAATTTCTTTTTTAAATTGAGAAACGGTAAAATCAAATCTCTTACCTTGAATAAAATTATAATAATGCCAACCGTCAGGCAGTTTTGTTTTCCTTATTTCCCTTCCTTCTATATTATTTATTACTAATGCGGTTACTCCGCATTGTCCTTTTGCAGGGTTCTCCCTACTCCATTTTAAACTTAATTCTATAGACCTCGATTTAGAAAATGCTTTAATTAAATTGTTCTATATGTTTAAAGTAATGAGGCTCCAAAATAATCTGCCTTTTAACTGATCTACATATTTGAATTCTTGTACATTCATTTACTCTTAATTGTGTCACTCTTTAAATTGATCTAAGAGATGTCAAAATTTATTACTATGTCGTCCATTATATTAAGTATTTCTGAAAGCAACTCTTTACTCTCCTTTAACCTGAGTTAACCATTCTAAAAAAGAATCAATCTTCCCATTTAGTGCATATATTGACTACGAATGATTGCAAGGAGGGTTTTGATTGTCTAAAGAATACATTACTTTAATGAAACAGTGGTGTGCAGAGGTTTTAGAAAGTTACAGCGGTTCACTTAACGAACTAAGGGAGCATATTGATTCAAATACATTAATTGAATGGAAATCGAAAGTAATCCAATTCCAGGAGGAGCTTATAAACGGGGAAGATCTTGAGGAAGCAGATCTTTTTGAGCAGGCAAATGAGCTATACTTAGAACTGGAAGAATATTTTGATCAGGGTAATCATCGTGATGAGAATGAGGATGAAGAATTGAGGATTCAAATGAATTCAGGAACTGTACCAATCGGTATGCATATGCTCCCTCCGTTGCCATATGCATATGATGCATTAGAACCTTACATCCACCAGGAGATTATGCGATTACATCATGACAAGCATCATAAAAGTTATGTAGATGGATTGAATAAAGCGGAAAAGGAAATGCAAAAAGCACGGATGACTAATAACTTTGATCTAATAAAACATTGGGAAAGAGAAGCAGCGTTTCATGGAGCGGGACATTATCTTCATACGATTTTTTGGAGTATCATGAGTCCTAATGGCGGTGGTCAACCTTCTGGAATGTTAATCAGAGAAATCAATCAAAGCTTTGGAAATTTCCAAAATTTCAAATCCCACTTCTCAGAAGCAGCAAATAATGTCGAAGGGGTTGGGTGGGCAATCTTAGTTTGGTCACCACGTTCAAGACGTCTAGAAATTCTTCAAGCTGAAAAACATCAAAACTTAAGCCAATGGGATGTTGTTCCGATTCTTGTTCTTGATGTATGGGAGCATGCCTATTATCTCCAATATAAAAACAACCGCAAAGAATATGTCAAAAATTGGTGGAATGTTGTAAATTGGCGAGAAGTTGAAAGACGTTTCCATGAAGCACAACAATTAAAGTGGAAACCTTATTAATTCAAAAACGCGGATAACTGACCTTAGCAGTCGTTCGCCTTTTTTGGTTGTAGGATATTCTTGAGCGTCCTTTTTACCCTAGGCTGATCAAGGGGCGGTTGGTTTTGTTCTTATATGTTGCCATAAGCATCTAAAAATTCTAAAACAATCAAAATTGATGAAACTTATTTTATCAGTATATAGCAGATGAAAAATACCTTTAATAAGCCCCTAATTGTATTAAATTATTACTTACAAAAAGGCAGCTGCATCAAAGATCAATTTGTCAAATATTATAAAATGAATTAGCACGATGAAGATGCAAAGGATAAGGATCATAGGCTTCTCCGAGATTTCCCCATTCAAACACTGTACCAATCCACATACTAATAGAATTAATTATTTGTCTTATCTAACTTAATTTATAAGACACTAAAGAGGCTGCCACTCTAGACAGCCTCTTCTTAATTTATTATCCTTCTAATAATAAAGATTCTGGATCTTCAAGAAGTTCTTTCACTGTTGCAAGGAAACTTACTGCTTCTTTTCCATCAACAATGCGGTGGTCATAAGATAATGCAATGTACATCATCGGACGGTTTTCCATTCTCTCTTCGTCAATAGCAACTGGACGAAGTTGGATTTTGTGCATTCCGAGAATACCAACTTGTGGCCCATTTAAGATTGGTGTTGATAACAATGAACCGAAAACACCGCCATTTGTAATTGTAAATGTTCCGCCTTGTAAATCTCCTAAACTCAATTTATTATCACGAGCTTTTTTAGCCAGGTTTAAAATCTCGCCTTCGATACCAGCAAAGTTCAAACGGTCAGCATCACGAACAACTGGTACTACTAAACCCTCTGGAGCTGAAACAGCAATACCGATATCATAATATTTTTTAATTAACAACTCATTGCCTTGAATCTCTGCATTTAATAGCGGGAATTGCTTTAATGCTGCAACAACTGCTTTTGTAAAGAATGACATAAATCCTAAACGAACATCATGCTGTTCAAAGAACTTATCTTTACGGCGTTTACGGACCTCCATAACTGCTGTCATATCAACCTCATTAAATGTTGTTAACATTGCAGCTGTTTGTTGAACCTCAACTAAACGATTTGCTATTGTTTGTCTGCGTCTTGACATTTTTACCCGTTCAACTGGCTTGCCTGGTTGATCTTGTTGGACAGAAGCCGATGTTTTAGGAGCTTGTTTCACTGGTTCTGGTTGAGCTTGTTTTGCAGACCCTTGATCTGAATGTGCCGCCACGTCTTGCTTGCGAACACGGCCTAGTGGATCTACCGCTTGTACCTGCTGCAAGTCTATACCACGTTCACGAGCAAGCTTTCTAGCTGCAGGTGAAGCGATTGTGCGTTGCTTTTTATCTTCTTCTTTATCTGTTCCTTCATTTTGCGGAGCAGCTGGCTCTACAGTTTCAGCCTTTGGTTGCTCTGGTGCAGATGCTGATGCATTTCCACCCTCATCAATAATTCCAATTGTTTCTCCAACCTGTACAGTGTCTCCGGAATCTTTGTGGGTTTCCTTTAAAACCCCAGAAAATTCAGCTGTAAGTTCAACATTTACTTTATCGGTTTCTACCTCTAACAGATATTCACCTTTTTCAACTAAATCACCGGGTTGCTTTAGCCATTGAGCAATTGTTCCTTCAGTAATAGATTCTGCTAGTTCTGGTACTTTAATCTCAGCCATGTCGGTTCCCCCTTGAGCACTTGCTGCGAGTTTTTTAAGAAATGAGGCTCTCATAAAGGTCTAACCCTTTGGTTTTGAGTCAGCCCCATCTATAGTAAATTAGGCAAGTATGCAATATTATTTAGAATTTACAAATGATTTATCTAGTACAGTTTGAGTTAATGCTTCTGTTACAATTCGCTCTTGATCCTTTTTATGAATATTAGGATCTCCTTCAGCAGGACTTTGTCTTCTTCTTCTTCCAATATATCTTACTGGCACGCCCTGAGGAGCAATTTCACGCAATCTAGGATCAATATACAACCAAGCTCCCATATTTTGAGGTTCTTCTTGTACCCAAACAATTTCCTCAAGTGATGTCAATCGATCAATGATAGAAGTAATAATTTGTTTAGGGAATGGATAAAGTTCTTCTACTCTTAGGATGTGTACCCAATCTGTATCACCTTCAAGAGTATTTAATTTATCAAGTAAGTCAATTGAAACCTTACCGCTGCATAATACAAGTCGTTTCACTTTTTCAGGAGCATTTCCTAATCCTGACTGTTCAATGACCGGCTTGAATTCACCTTTACTTAATTCAGTAATATCTGAAACAGAATGAAGATTACGTAATAAGCTCTTTGGTGTCATAATGACTAATGGTCGAACTTCCTCACGTTTCAGCAAGTCTGCTTGGCGGCGTAAAATATGAAAATATTGAGCTGCCGAAGTCAAATTGGCAACCTGCCAGCTATCCTCAGCTGCAAGCTGCAGATAACGCTCTAAACGAGCACTTGAATGCTCAGGTCCTTGCCCCTCAAATCCATGAGGTAAAAGCATAACTAACCCGGATTTTTGTCCCCACTTCGCACGCCCTGCAGCAATGAACTGATCAAAGAATACTTGAGCTGCATTTGCAAAATCACCAAATTGTGCTTCCCATAAAACCAATGTTTCAGGAGCGAACACATTATATCCATATTCAAATCCAAGGACAGACCCTTCAGATAATGGACTATTATGAACAGCAAATGATGCTTTGGCATTTGACAACTTGTGAAGCGGTGAATAATTTTCTCCGTTTTCAATATCATGGAGAACAATATGTCTATGGGCAAATGTACCGCGCTGTGAATCCTGTCCAGTTAACCTTATAGGTGTACCATCTTCTAAAATGGATGCAAATGCCAGTGTTTCACCTAAAGACCAATCTACCTTGCCATGCTCAGAAAGTGCCTTCCCTCTTTTTTCTAAAATCTTTTTCAGCTTAGGAAATACTTTAAAGTTCTCCGGCCATTTAACCAGCTCTTCGTTTAATTGAAGCAATCTCTCTTTATCAACAGAGGTTTTTAGCTTAGGCAGTCCGCTGTTAACAAATTCAGGAAGTTTAATTTCATGTACTTGAGCAACTCGGTTATCCGGTACTTTTTGATGCGCTTTTTCAAGTGTTGATTGAACTTCTTCATTTATGTTTTGAAGGTCTTCTGACTTTAAAACGCCTTCATTTACTAGCTTTTCCCCGTATAATGCACGGACTGTTGGATGCTTGCGAACTTTTTCGTACAGCTTTGGCTGTGTCATAGAAGGTTCGTCCATCTCATTATGACCGAATCGTCTGTAGCCAATTAAATCAATTAAGAAATCACTCTTAAATTTATTTCGGAATTCCATCGCTATATACACTGCAGCTAAACAAGCTTCAGGATCATCTGCATTAACGTGAACAATTGGAATTTCATAGCCTTTAGCTATATCACTTGCATATTTTGTCGAACGGGAATCACGGCTTTCCGTAGTAAAACCAATCATATTATTAGCAATAATATGGATCGTTCCACCTGTTTGATAACCTGTTAATTTATTCAGATTAAGCGTTTCAGAAACGATTCCTTCTCCAGGGAATGCTGCATCACCATGTATTAATATAGCCATGGCTGCACTCTCATCTTGCTTAGGATAACCCTTTTCAGTACGCTTTTCCTGAGCAGCGCGTGTATAGCCCTCTACAATTGGATCAATGAATTCCAGATGGCTAGGGTTGTTTGCTAATGTAACTTTTGCACGAACAGTATTTTCATCTTTGATTTGTTTATTTGCGCCTAAATGATATTTAACATCACCGCTCCAGCCGTAGTTGATACCGATCGAGCCTTCAGAAGGCACTAATTCCTTATTTGGAGCATGCTGGAATTCAGAGAAAATAATTTCGTAAGGTTTACCAAGCACATGTGCCAAGACGTTCAAGCGGCCGCGATGCGCCATCCCTATATTGATCGTATCCGTACCCGATTGAACAGCACTGGAGATCAATTCATCAAGAATAGGGACAAGCATGTCCAAGCCTTCAATAGAAAAACGTTTTTGTCCTACGAACGTGCGATGAAGGAATTGTTCAAAGCCTTCAACTTCTGTTAATCTTTTTAAGATTGATCTGCGTTTTTCATTTGTTAAATCCTTAAAAATAGCACCGGACTCTACCATTTTGAGAAGCCATGTTTTTTCTTCGTAATTATGGACATGGCTAAATTCAAATGCAATTGTTCTTTTATAAACATCCTTTAAGTATTGATACGCTTCAAGCCCGTTTGTTACATGCTCTGGGGCATCCTTACATAAAAGATGAGCAGGAATGTCTTTTAAGTCCTCTTCAGTCAAATCATATTCTTCTAGTTGAAGAAATTCATTCTTTTCACTGCAGTCCTCGAACGGATAAATAGACGCATTTAAGTGTCCATGTCTGCGAATATTTGTCACTAGATTGACTGCTTCTGCAATTTTAATCATTTTATCAGCACTAATATAGTCATGATCGGCTGATACTGTCATTTGATTAGTCTCTATAGAAGGAGAGCCCCAGGTATCAAAAATTTCCTTTAATTCTATATCAATAGAGTTTGGATCAATTTTATATTGATCGTATTGCTCCATGACATAGCCGAGGTTTGGACCATGGAAATCTTCCCAAGGGAATTTTCTCTTCAGTGAACCTTCTTCTGACATCTAACATTACCCCCAACTATTCATAAGTGTTTCAGAAAAACTTTTCTGATACGTAGGAAAAAAATTATTATCCTACAATATTAACCAATGCTATTAGTATAGTAGTATGATAATTAAACGCTTCCAAACCCTATTTTACCACTGCTATCCCCACATTCCAAGCATAGTTCAGTAAAATTTTTAAAAAAAATTCAATCTTTTACCGCTTTTTTCACCAATTTGTTTATTTGTTTGAATTGTTTGAATAATCATACTAATTACTTGTGTTTCCTTACTTCTATCATACAACATATTAACTGGAAAAAAGATCAATTTTTATTTTTTTAAAGTATTTTTTTGATTTATTAAACGTGTCTCCTGAATTTTGCTTATTCGCCAACTTTAAGTGTGTGGTTTAGCAGCTGCCTTGCCAAGCAAATTCTCTACCTTTGTTCCCTCAGGAATCTCAAGCATCTTATAAAATCAACAATACCCTTTACTATAGCTTATTACTTTACAAGCAAAAAGGATAAAGCTTTCTACATAAAAAAGAGCCACTAGTATCTCAGTCAGAGAGCTAGAGGCCTAAACATTAAATCGTTTTTAAAAGTAGTCTTTTTAATAATGGGAACAGCTGCTCTGGAAGCTCATCTAGTTTATCTACAAAGATACTATACTTTCCATAGATGTTCTGAATGGTGTTTTTGGTGGTTTCTTCAATTTCACCACGTGATAAAAATACGTTCATTACTTCTATACCCATTTTTCTTGCTTCTAAAACAGCTTCATGTGTATCGATGATACCATTTCTTTCATATCCCATTGCCGCGGGTTCACCATCTGAAAAAACAAGGAGAAATTTCTGTTTTTCGTTTCGCGTCAATAATTGTTTTGACATGTGTCTAATTGCATAGCCATCACGATTATCCTCTTCTGGAGACAGCTGCATGATCTCAGGACCAGCCTGAGGATCCAGAGAATCTTTGAAAGAAATAACGGTATTAAAATGATTAGGTTGTCTTGTTTTGGATGCTTCATTTGTATCTTCCCAAAATCCAACAATTTGGTGTGACACTCTTACAGACTTTAACGTTTCGTGAAATAATGTGATTCCCAGTTTAGTTTGTTCCATTTTATCAAACATTGATGCTGAACAATCTACTAAGAGCGTAAATACAGCATCAATTTGAGGTGACTTTTCTTGTTTTTTATAGAATAGCTTTGGGTTATCATCTGTTAAAATTCGCAATAACTTTTTATTTAACCTTCCGATATGAAGATCGGTTCTAGGCAGTGTCCGTTTATGTTCTAATGTTTTCTGGATCATTAGCTTAAGCTTTTTTTGAAACAATAAAATGTTTGAACGATCTTTTTTATATTGTTCGATTTCATTTGGAAGTGGTGATTTCGCTTCAATAAATACTGGTATGGCAAATTTATTTTCTTTTCCATAAGCATAATCAGCAGTCATTGCACGTTCTTCACTTATATTTTCCATTGCTTCAAGCTTAGAATAATCGTTCTTTTTTGCTTGTTTGGAAGTACCTTGCACCATCGCAAGCGCCTGATCACCATCGTCTCCTTCTCGGACTATGCCGTCTCCACTGATGGTGGTGTTCGTTCCCTGCTCTAAATCGAATTGCAAAAAGCTCTTTGTCGGCTTGCTCGTCTCACTGTGCCAGGTTGGTAATTTATCACCATGAACGTCTTCATCACCTTTTTTGGCATCAGCTAGCTTATCCTTATTTTTCAGTTTTGATTTACGTTTTAGCTCATCGAAAAGACTATTTGCTTCAAACGATTCATACGGCAAGTCAGCTAAATAGAAATAGGTATTTAACATATCTTTTTCAAGTATTTCTTCCAATACCTCCATAAGGTCAAGAACAATCCGAATGACTTCCTTCGTTGATTTCACGTCGTAGGCTTGATAGAGTTTAGATTCAATAAAAGGAAATGCGCGATCCAAGTTCTCTGATAGTCTTGGCAGCTCTTCTAATGGAGAACGAGCAGTTAATTTTAAGTATAAAGAATTAAACAAAGCATCCGTTAAAATACTTCGTTCTTGATGAATAGTAAGCTGACTTTTAAAATGTTTCCGATATAACTTCCTTCTTATCTCAAAAGCCCTTTTTGTTCCTGGTCTTTCTCTTTTACTTATTTCCTCAAGACGTAAATCTTCCATAAGTATACATAATTGCTTTGCAAAGCTTTCCAGCTTGAATTTTTTCGCCTGTTCAATAAATAATCCGATATCGCGATAATTTGTAAAATAAAAGTTTCCAATACATCTTAGATAAATATCACTTTTCATCGCCAGAATCATATCGTTTTTTTCACGATGGTCCCAAAAGTGGCTAACATAGATTTTTTCTTCAAAAGGATCCAAATAAGATTGGACACTATAGTCAACCTCAAATTCATTTTGTTTCGTAAGTGCTTTGGCAAGGTCAGATAATTCCATAAATAGAAAGGAATCGACTTGTTGGTCGTTGAACTTAATAAATCTCAATGTAAAAACCTCTCTAATCGAATAATGTCTCCGCTAAATTGCGAATAGCAGCCTTTTCCCTTTCATCCTCCAGCTTATCAATAATTCCTCTTTCAATAGCGCGAAGTGGTGGTAAAAATCTTGCTAAATCACAAGTATCAATTAACGCACGGATAGATGCTGCTTCTTCAGATACTTGTCCGTTCTGTACAAGTGTAAGAAGATCTGCAGATAATCGTGTGAAAGTCGTTAATAATGCATCGTCGGCAAGCTTAGATTGACTTTGCAAAACATTTTTTAATTCTTGACCTTGAATATATGGGACATCAATAACAACAAAACGGTTTTTTAGTGCTTCATTTAGCGGGACAGTCCCCACATATCCTTCATTAATTGCAGCTATTACCCCGAAGTTTTCATTTGCCTTGATTACCTCTCCTGTAAATGGATTTGTAATCATTCTTCGATAATCAAGGACCCCATTTAAGATAGGCAGAGTTTCAGGTTTTGCCATATTTATTTCATCAATATATAATAAGTGTCCGTCTTTCATCGCCTTTACAACAGGTCCTGAAATAAATTCAATTGAAGTGGATCCATTATGATTTTCAATGGTTTTAAAACCTAAAAGCGCTTCTGCATCCATATCTATCGAACAATTAATACTGTGCATTGGTTGTTGAAACAGAAAAGAGAGGGTTTCTGCAAGCTTTGTCTTGCCAGATCCTGTGGGCCCTTTTAACAGCACATTTTTCCCCAATGCCAGGGCAATCATGGCATCAAGTAAAATCGACTCATCTGCTGGTGTAAAGCCGCCCTTCCCAATTAATAATAGCTCTTCTTCATTATAAGAAAGGGATGAACGATTTTGTATCACAGTTTTTATTTCTTGAGGTAACTGAAGAGTAAGTAGTTGATCCATCTATAATCCTTCTTTCTAACTTATCTATTACGTTTTAAAAAACTTAGTCCAAAAAAGAGTATACTAGAAACTTACTAAGTATACAAAGAGAAGGGTTTTTCCAGTTAATAACAGAGTTTAACATTTTAGAAAATACAAAAAAGAGCCTAAAAAGGCTCTTTTCTCATATTTGTATTATTTTAGAAACGCTTTGCACCCAAATAGCGCTGCTTCCAATATGAATTATTTAAATTGGAAATCGTAACTCCTGAACTGCTAGCGTGAATAAATTCATTATTTCCTAAATAAATTCCCATATGTGAGGGACCTGCTTTATAGGTTGTAAAATAGACAAAATCACCTACAGAAGGCGTACTTACCGACTTCATCATATCCCAATAGCCCGCAGTGCTTAAGCGGGAAACAGATGTAACTTTATTTAGCACATAATAAATGAATCCGCTGCAATCAAATCCTGACGGCGTATTTCCGCCCCAGCGATATGGTGTTCCCATTAATGCTTTTGCTTCACTTATCATTTTATCAATCTTACTAACAGATGTAGATTGCTGAGACCCTTGTGAACCAGAATTATTTGCGGAAGGTTTGCTGACTTCACCATTCACCTTTAGGACTTGTCCAATCATAAGCAAATCAGACTTTAGATTATTTGCAACCTTTAGTTCTGCAATTGTTATGTTAAACTGATTGGCGATTTTCCAAAGTGAATCACCTGATTTAACCGTATATGTGGAAGATGACGATCCAGAGTTTGTTGGTCGCTCTTCTTGTTCACTTGTTTGACTGTTTCCTGTTGTCGTTTGACCAGCCGTTTTTTTCACGATTAAACTTTGACCGACATAGATTAGGTCACCTTTTAAGCCATTTAGCTTTTTTAATTCACTTACAGATGTATTATACCTTCTAGCAATAACCCACAGCGAATCTCCAGCTTTCACTTTATAAGCGGATGTGGAAGTTGTTGGTTTTGTTTGTGTTGTACCTTTACTAGAACTTGAGTTTGAAGATAAAGTTTTCTTTGGTCCTGGAACCTCAATAACTTGACCAACTCTCAAAAAATCTGAGCTTAACCTATTCAAATCCATTAGTGTCTTAACTGAAGTGTTATAATCTCGAGAAAGTTCCCAGAGTGTATCCCCACTTTTGACTTTAATACTCTCGGCAGCGGCAATTGATGTAAATAATGAAGAACTTACTACAGCAGTTGCTGTTAATCCAATCAGTTTTTGCTTCATTTCAACTAGTAACCTCCTAGGTATGTATAAATTAATAGTTTATCGGATTAATAGACGAAAAACTACAAAATGACAAGAAATATATTACAATTAGATAAAAATTTCTCCAATAATATCATACATAAACTTACAGTTATAGACAATCATTTCTTTTCTAGGAAACTACATATTTTTTTGGTTATGTTAAAAATTTCTGTTGATTTCCGTAAGGTGTTTATTTTTTGGATGGTGGTCCGTGAGCCTCCTCAGCACTGTGGCGCCTGCATTTCTCTCCCCTGACCATAGTACTCGCACGCATCTCCAGCCTTCTCTCCCTACACTCCAATTATTTTTAAAAAAGAAAAAGAGACTGACTTAAAAGTCAACCTCATTGTCTAACCTACTATAGCGAATGGGTTATCCTACTGATTTTTTTATCTTCCTATTATTTAGAGCACATTCTAAAAGATCCAATCACTTCTATCCTCTAACACCTGTCTTTTACCTTTTATTTAGTATATCTCCGTTCTGAAGTCCTGCATCAGTTGAACTTATTGGATATAGCGTGCCATCTAATGCAAATGACATTTTACCTGTTTCTTCTGATACAACTAATACAAGGGCGTCTGTCACTTCGGAAAGACCGATTGCAGCACGATGTCTTGTCCCTACTTTTTTATTTCCAAAATTTTGCTCAGTTAAAGGCAAAACATTTGCAGCAGAAATAATATAATCCCCTTTGATTAGTACTGCTCCATCATGAAGCGGGTTACCCGGAAAAAAGATGCTTTCAATAAGTCGGCTCGATAAATTTGCATTAAGTTGGATACCGCCCTGGAGAAGGCTGCCAACTACTTGATTACGCTCAATAACAAGTAATGCTCCATGTCGGCGGTCCGACAAATTTTGAATCGCTCTTGCAATTTCTATGTAATTTTTTGTGTAGTCGGAGATATATGCCTTTAAGTAAAAAAATGATGCCGATGACTGAATTTCATTAAACCGGTCTCTAATATGCGCAAGCTCGCATAGTAAACAATAATCCTTTTCACCGATTGAAGATCTCATCAATTCTGCTTCCTCGATAATTTGCTCTAGGTGAAAAGAAATATGGTTTTTAATGTCCGTAAATGGATTGCTCTCTTCCAACTGATCCACCCTCCTTTGTATTAGTTTTATTATTTTTAATAATAATATGAATTATTTTTTACTCATCATTCATTTATCTTTACGTATCTTTTTTCATTTTCACCTCATACTAGTAATGGGAGGTTTTGCCAATGATTACACAAAAAATTTTTCAATATACCTTTAGTATCCTTGGAGTACTTTCACTAGGCTTTTTTTATTATCAAATGTTTAAAGGTGAATCTCGGAAAGAAGATAATTAACTTTACACGAGTTACATTTTGTTTTTCATGATATAATTCTCTAGTCAACAAGAGGAAACGAGGATATATTGATGAAAACAACATTTACAAAACGTGAGAAAATTCTTCAATTTTTGAGTATATTATTCCCTATTCTTATTACGCAATTGGGATTATATTCGATGACTTTCTTTGATACAACAATGTCCGGAAAGGTTCATCCTCATGATTTAGCTGGAGTAGCAATTGGTTCAAGTTTATGGGTTCCAGTTTATACAGGACTAAGCGGGATCTTACTTTCCGTTACACCTATTGTTGCCCAATTAGTAGGAGCGAAAAAGAAACACGACGTACCTAAAATCGTTATACAAGCTCTTTATTTAAGTGTGCTCCTTTCAGTTATGATCGGTACTATCGGATATTTTTCATTAGATCCGATTTTAAACAATATGGAGTTGGAGTACGAAGTAAAGCAAATTGCATACGGCTTTTTAGTTGCCTTATCTTTCGGAATTGTCCCATTATTTTTATACTCAGTTTTAAGATGTTTTATTGATGCGCTTGGATTTACAAGAGTTTCCATGCTGATTACTCTTACATCATTGCCAATTAATTTTGTACTCAATTATTTGTTAATCTTCGGAACTTTTGGCTTTCCAAAGCTTGGAGGAATAGGCGCTGGTGTTGCATCTGCTATTACATATTGGTGTATAACAGCGATAGCTGTATATATTATAATAAAGCAGCCGCCTTTTAGGGATTATAATGTATTTACGACTTTTTTTAGACCTTCATTAAAGAAATGGGGGGAACTATTAAAGATTGGGGTGCCAATTGGACTCTCTATTTTTTTTGAGACAAGTATATTTGCAGCAGTCACCCTGTTAATGAGCCAGTATAATACAGTAACCATTGCATCACATCAGGCTGCAATGAACTTTGCTTCATTTCTCTATATGCTTCCCTTAAGTATCTCAATGGCTTTAACAATTGTTGTCGGACATGAGGTTGGAGCAAAGCGGTTAAAGGATGCAAAACAATATAGTTATATTGGAATCTCCATGGCTGTCCTTCTATCTTCCTTATCTGCAGCATGTATTTATTTTTTCCGACCAGAAGTAGCATCAATTTATACATCAGATCCAGTGGTATTAAAGCTGACTCAGGAATTTTTATTATACGCGATTTTCTTCCAACTATCAGATGCAATTGCTGCACCCATTCAAGGAACATTACGAGGTTATAAGGATGTCAATGTTACGTTTATTATGGCATTGATTTCCTATTGGGTAATTGGCTTACCAGTAGGTTATTTGTTGGCTAGCTATACTAAATTAGATGCTTTCGGTTTCTGGATAGGTTTAATTACAGGGCTTGCAGCAGGTGCAATTGGTCTTTCAATACGCCTCCGAATGATTCAGAAACGAAATGAAATCTTGCTATACAAAAAAGCTAATTCTATTTAGAATTAGCTTTCAGACCGTAGACAAACCCCATTTCAAATCCTTGATTTGAAATGGGGTTTGCATTTTCTCTTTATTTTCTTAGGCTGGGCATGGATACTTCCATGCCCAGTTTGCCATTTTCTTGAGATTCATGGCAGCAAAAGTTAGCATCGCCTGCATGGCCACTTTTTTAATTCCTCTTAAAGTGGTCCATCGCATACCATGCTTTTCTTTAGCATCTGCAAAGACACGTTCTATTGTCTCTTTTCGTTTAGCGTATATGCTTTTATTCATTTCTGTATGCCGTAAATGATTAACTTCATCAATGTTATCTTCCCAAATATGTCGGTGAATCATTTTCCTCTTGTTCTTACTTTGTGTACAGGAATCAAGGAGTGGGCAATCCTTACAAATGGCTGGATTTGATGCGTATTGTCTGTAACCATCCCTGGTCGTTGTACGGTAAGGAAGTATTTGATCCTTCGGACAAATATAACAATCATAATATTCATCGTAGACATATTCATATTTTTTCATGAATTCATCTTTAGTGTGGGGTCTTGTGTAAGGCATAACAGGTCTAATTTCTTTGTCCATTAAATATTTC
>NZ_LATZ01000118.1 GCF_000981385.1 Bacillus sp. SA1-12 | reverse complement strand
CATTGCGTCGCTTTTTGCTGTCCCACAGTATTTTTTTCCTGCCATCCACCCATTTTTCGACCTGCTCTTCAGCAGTCAGCTGCTGCGCTTCGGTCAGATCAAAAATATCCGGGTTATTCGGGAAGTGAACGGCACCGGGAAGCGGTTCATCCCCTTCCGGCGTCAGTGTGAAGCGGTTATAAATCTGCTCTTTCGCGGTATCCGTACCGATTTCGGTAAGGTAAACGACCTGCAGGCATGCAAGCTTGGCACTGGCCGTCGTTTTACAACGTCGTGACTGGGAAAACCCTGGCGTTACCCAACTTAATCGCCTTGCAGCACATCCCCCTTTCGCCAGCTGGCGTAATAGCGAAGAGGCCCGCACCGATCGCCCTTCCCAACAGTTGCGCAGCCTGAATGGCGAATGGCGCCTGATGCGGTATTTTCTCCTTACGCATCTGTGCGGTATTTCACACCGCATATGGTGCACTCTCAGTACAATCTGCTCTGATGCCGCATAGTTAAGCCAGCCCCGACACCCGCCAACACCCGCTGACGCGCCCTGACGGGCTTGTCTGCTCCCGGCATCCGCTTACAGACAAGCTGTGACCGTCTCCGGGAGCTGCATGTGTCAGAGGTTTTCACCGTCATCACCGAAACGCGCGAGACGAAAGGGCCTCGTGATACGCCTATTTTTATAGGTTAATGTCATGATAATAATGGTTTCTTAGACGTCAGGTGGCACTTTTCGGGGAAATGTGCGCGGAACCCCTATTTGTTTATTTTTCTAAATACATTCAAATATGTATCCGCTCATGAGACAATAACCCTGATAAATGCTTCAATAATATTGAAAAAGGAAGAGTATGAGTATTCAACATTTCCGTGTCGCCCTTATTCCCTTTTTTGCGGCATTTTGCCTTCCTGTTTTTGCTCACCCAGAAACGCTGGTGAAAGTAAAAGATGCTGAAGATCAGTTGGGTGCACGAGTGGGTTACATCGAACTGGATCTCAACAGCGGTAAGATCCTTGAGAGTTTTCGCCCCGAAGAACGTTTTCCAATGATGAGCACTTTTAAAGTTCTGCTATGTGGCGCGGTATTATCCCGTATTGACGCCGGGCAAGAGCAACTCGGTCGCCGCATACACTATTCTCAGAATGACTTGGTTGAGTACTCACCAGTCACAGAAAAGCATCTTACGGATGGCATGACAGTAAGAGAATTATGCAGTGCTGCCATAACCATGAGTGATAACACTGCGGCCAACTTACTTCTGACAACGATCGGAGGACCGAAGGAGCTAACCGCTTTTTTGCACAACATGGGGGATCATGTAACTCGCCTTGATCGTTGGGAACCGGAGCTGAATGAAGCCATACCAAACGACGAGCGTGACACCACGATGCCTGTAGCAATGGCAACAACGTTGCGCAAACTATTAACTGGCGAACTACTTACTCTAGCTTCCCGGCAACAATTAATAGACTGGATGGAGGCGGATAAAGTTGCAGGACCACTTCTGCGCTCGGCCCTTCCGGCTGGCTGGTTTATTGCTGATAAATCTGGAGCCGGTGAGCGTGGGTCTCGCGGTATCATTGCAGCACTGGGGCCAGATGGTAAGCCCTCCCGTATCGTAGTTATCTACACGACGGGGAGTCAGGCAACTATGGATGAACGAAATAGACAGATCGCTGAGATAGGTGCCTCACTGATTAAGCATTGGTAACTGTCAGACCAAGTTTACTCATATATACTTTAGATTGATTTAAAACTTCATTTTTAATTTAAAAGGATCTAGGTGAAGATCCTTTTTGATAATCTCATGACCAAAATCCCTTAACGTGAGTTTTCGTTCCACTGAGCGTCAGACCCCGTAGAAAAGATCAAAGGATCTTCTTGAGATCCTTTTTTTCTGCGCGTAATCTGCTGCTTGCAAACAAAAAAACCACCGCTACCAGCGGTGGTTTGTTTGCCGGATCAAGAGCTACCAACTCTTTTTCCGAAGGTAACTGGCTTCAGCAGAGCGCAGATACCAAATACTGTTCTTCTAGTGTAGCCGTAGTTAGGCCACCACTTCAAGAACTCTGTAGCACCGCCTACATACCTCGCTCTGCTAATCCTGTTACCAGTGGCTGCTGCCAGTGGCGATAAGTCGTGTCTTACCGGGTTGGACTCAAGACGATAGTTACCGGATAAGGCGCAGCGGTCGGGCTGAACGGGGGGTTCGTGCACACAGCCCAGCTTGGAGCGAACGACCTACACCGAACTGAGATACCTACAGCGTGAGCTATGAGAAAGCGCCACGCTTCCCGAAGGGAGAAAGGCGGACAGGTATCCGGTAAGCGGCAGGGTCGGAACAGGAGAGCGCACGAGGGAGCTTCCAGGGGGAAACGCCTGGTATCTTTATAGTCCTGTCGGGTTTCGCCACCTCTGACTTGAGCGTCGATTTTTGTGATGCTCGTCAGGGGGGCGGAGCCTATGGAAAAACGCCAGCAACGCGGCCTTTTTACGGTTCCTGGCCTTTTGCTGGCCTTTTGCTCACATGTTCTTTCCTGCGTTATCCCCTGATTCTGTGGATAACCGTATTACCGCCTTTGAGTGAGCTGATACCGCTCGCCGCAGCCGAACGACCGAGCGCAGCGAGTCAGTGAGCGAGGAAGCGGAAGAGCGCCCAATACGCAAACCGCCTCTCCCCGCGCGTTGGCCGATTCATTAATGCAGCTGGCACGACAGGTTTCCCGACTGGAAAGCGGGCAGTGAGCGCAACGCAATTAATGTGAGTTAGCTCACTCATTAGGCACCCCAGGCTTTACACTTTATGCTTCCGGCTCGTATGTTGTGTGGAATTGTGAGCGGATAACAATTTCACACAGGAAACAGCTATGACATGATTACGAATTCGAGCTCCAGC
>NZ_LATZ01000117.1 GCF_000981385.1 Bacillus sp. SA1-12 | reverse complement strand
CGAGCAAACCTAGAGGCCAGAAGGAATTAACGAATACTGCAGTCCCGAAATCTACGCCCCTCCAAGAAACTGTTTCGAGGGATGATTTGCTTAGCGTCGACCTTTATCTAACGGGGGAAGACCGATGCCTTACGGGAAGAAACGGTCAAAAGCACCGTAAGGGCAGCCGGGGCACGGGTTCTAGCATCTAGGGAAAGATTCTCAGAGATAACGACGGGAAGGTCCTACTTCAAATTTGAATGGTACAAACCAATAAAGACCTATCATATAAGAGGCTAATAGAAATTGGTAGGAAGATTTAGGACTGGCGCATGAGGTCGTAGTAGCAACGAGAGAAGGGTAATGCCTTCTTAAGTGTAAGGAAATTACACTTCTATTAAGGTAACACCTATGATGGAGCGAAGGACCTCTGGGCACTTGGAATGTTTAAGCATAATAGACTCTGAGCTATTAAGTATGTTTAAACTAGCTTACAAGTAAACTTACAAATGATGGGGGAATATGTGTACCGACATTTAATCCTGCGGTTGTATGGGAAGACCTGTAGGTGATTAACCAAGGTCAGAACCGGACTCGGGAAATCCGACCGTCCGGGATCGTAGGGGGGCTACAGGAAACGTGATTTTATCATATGCGCGCGCCTGTTTTCTACCCGACGGCGGGCCGAAAGCCAAATGGCTGAAGGGATTGAGCTCCATAAACGTTAGTAAACCGAGAGGGCTGATGCCTTACCTGCGTGCAGAAAGCAACATTTTATCCTTCGTCAAAGGCTAGAAGGATGAAACCTCTCTGGAGTCAGAGACCTTGGGACGTTACACATTGATATGATACGGCAACTCGGGAGACCCTACCGGTCTTTTCTACTTTATAGAAGAGTATGGTCTACAAGCGATAATAAGCAAGGAAACCAAATGCCGATGTAGGGAGTCGGATAGCAGCGTAGTACCAATGAAGTTGGGTAATGCCGATGGAGGAAAGGCTAGCTACCAGTTATCACCCTTACTAGGGACACATTTACTACACACAGAGGTAGGGATAATAAATGGAAACAAAACTACTAAGGATAGCAGAATTAGCAAAATCTGATACTAAATTGAAATTCACATCACTTGCACACTTATTAAATGAGCAAACGCTAACACAGTGTCATCATGAACTACCTAATAAAAAGGCGACTGGTGTTAATGGAACGACTAAAGAACAATACAGCGAAAACATGGAAGAAAACATAAAGGATTTAGTAAGTAGGCTTAAAAGCAAAAGTTATCGACCTGTTCCAGTAAGAAGAATGTATATCCCAAAACTCAATTCAAACAAGAAAAGACCTTTGGGGATACCGGAACATGAAGATAAAATTGTTCAAAAAGGCATTACAAAGATACTAAATACCATCTATGAAAATGACTTTCTTGATTGCTCCTTTGGATTCCGTCCAAATCGTAATTGCCACGATGCTTTGAAAATACTGAATTATTACATTGAAAAGAAGTCAGTAAATTATATAGTAGATGTAGATATCAAAGGATTCTTCGACAACGTTGACCACACATGGATGATGGAGTTCTTAAAACTACGAATCTCTGACCCTAACCTACTAAGAATAATTGGTAGGTTTCTTAAAGGTGGATATATGGAGAAAGGTAAGAAATACAAAACAGACAACGGCACACCGCAAGGGAGACCTCCGAAAAAGGCACGTTTAAATGTGTTCTTTAGGTGATTTTTACATTTTCCGGGTGTTTATAAGGGATATTCTATGTTAAAAGGGGTAAATTCAAGAGATAAATGAGGGTTTTCTCCTTTTTATTCCTATGATTCTTGTAAAAGGGCAGACTTCTCCCGTTGTCGTTTTTGAGTAATTAATTTACTCATACGTTTTACATTACAAGCTATTGTTGATAGAAGAGAGTGAATGGATGTTCTTTCTAACCCTCTGTAACGGCTGCGACGTAAACTATGATTTCTTACTTTATCTGCATGTCGACGCTCAATTAACCATCTATTTTTACTCGCCTTTTTATAATCATTTGTTTGATAGTGCTCACGTCCTCGTGCTAAATCAAAGTAATAGTTACTAATATACACGTGTCTTACTGTTTTACTATTAGTACACTTTGTTCTTAAAGGACAACCTTGACACTTTGATTTAGTATATGTAAACTCATACCCTTCTTATTTACCTCTATTCTTTTTTTCTCTATATCTAGTTGTACTTACGCCATTAGGGCAAGTTAACTTCATATTTTCTTTATCAAATTGAAAATGTTCAGGGGCAAATAGTCCTTGCGAGTGCTGTTTTGTCTTCATTACACTGATATGTCCAACAATTTGGTTCTCATATAAGAAGCGAAGGTTCTTACCAAACCAATACCCCTTATCTGCAGAAGTTTCAGTTGGTAATGCCCCATGGCATTTTTTAAATTGTGTAATAAGATCAATCAATTGGTCACCATCCTCTGCATTGGCTGGAGTGACTTTAACAGCTGTAATGATTTCACTTTCTTCATCTATCATAATATGGTCTTTATAGCCTTGTATTGTACGCATATCTGATTTATGTCCTGTTCTAGCCTCTGGGTCAACAACACTAATAATTCGATCTTTTGCCGAGTCCTTACGGTCTGAAATGACTTTTTTCAACATAACGATCGTCGTTTTTTCTTCTTCTTTTTCAAACAATGGTTCAGCAGTTTCAACAAGCTCTGTCGCTAGTTCTAATACATGTGGTAACTTTTCATCGCGTGTTTGGTCCTTTGAGTTCTTCCCATAGCTTTTGATAACGCTGTTGAAAATCTTCTCCTTTGGTCTGATCAACTAATAGTAATTCACGAACCACTTTCTCAAAAGCTTGGCGCACTAGAGAAAGCCATGTTGGAATGGCTACAGCAGCGATGATATGGGTAGAATCAATAATTGCCCGTTTAGGCTGACGATTAATTAGGCCTGCTTCTATACATTGATCAATAAGATGCTTAAAGATTTCTTGAAACTTTTGAAGGCCCACACGATTTACACGAAAATAACTAATGGTCGAATCATCAGGTAAATCCTCATCAAGGTTTAATCCAAGAAACCAGCGATAAGCTAAATTAACACGAATATGTTCAATAACTTGAACATCGGAAAGGTCATACAGATATTCAAGAAGACAAATTTTAAACATAAACTCTGGTTCTTCGGCAGGTCGACCACGATCGGCTGAGTATCGATCAGAAAGCATGTCACGAATAAAAGATAAATCGATGGTTTCATCAATTTGTCTTAACAAATGATCTTGAGGTATTACCTTATCGTAATAATACTGATCGAATCCAGAAATCTGTTTAGAATTCGTCTTTCTAAGCATCTTTATCCCCTCCCTAAATATCGCCAATTACATTTTATCCTATAAATTGATAGATTTGGATTTGTTTTTTCGGAGGTCTCCAAGGTGGAGTAATATCTCCGATATTAGCCAATGTATACCTCCATTACGTCCTCGACCTATGGTTTGAGAAAAGGGTTAGGAAACAGTGCAAAGGACAAGCATACATCGTAAGATATGCAGATGACTTTGTTTGTTGTTTTCAATATAAAAGTGAAGCTGAACAATTCTTCCATTCGTTAAAGTTGAGGTTAAAGAAATTTAACTTAGAAATAGCTGAGGACAAAACCAAAATTATTCCCTTTGGACGGTTTGCGGAGATAAATGCAAAACAAAAGGGGAGAAATAAACCAGATACCTTTGATTTTCTAGGGTTCACAAATTATTGTGGGAAAAGTAAACAAGGGAAATTTCGAGTAAAACGGAAATCGAGCAGGAAGAAAGTCCAAGGCAAACTCAAAGAATCTAAAGAATGGCTGAAGATTAATAGAAATAAAGATATTCATTTGATTATGGATAGATTTAAACGCTCGCTTGTAGGTTATTACAACTATTACTGCATCACAGATAACACCCAAAATGTGAATAACTTCAAAGACAAAATAGAGTTTTTACTGTTTAAATGGCTCAATAGAAGAAGTCAAAGAAAGTCCTTCACCTGGGATAAATTCAGATTATTTCTTAATAAATATCCACTACCTTATCCAAGGATTAAAGTGAATATATACGATTTAAGAAAAGAGATTAACTATATTCTGTAAATGATGACTTGGAGGAGCCGTGTGCATTAGTAGTGCAAGCACGGTTCTGAGAGGGGGGAGAGTACAATTAACCGAAATATTAAAAGGTTCTCTTCTACTCGACTGCTTCAATAACGAAGGATCGCTTTTTTCTTATTCAAGTAACAGTGCAGGTTAGCTTAAGAAGATTTACAGTTCTTTAAATTGGTTTATTATGGTAAATTTGATTTATAGAGGGGGAGGAGCATAATGTCAAAAGAAAAGTTAATCAGTTTAATTGTTGTGGGTTTCATATTAGTTATAGGTGGACTTGTAATGATTTTTTCAAGTGTTAATTTTGTAACATCATTTGCAGACTCTTGGTTAATGAGTCGTGGTGGGGCAGATACAGGTATTTACCAAATTATTCTTAAAGGCCATATAAATAACTTTTTAGTAGCTGGAGGTATTTTATTTGGATTTGGACTGTTGGTAGTTATCTTAACTTATTATAAGTTTCAAAATGTGTATGGAAAAACTATCCGATAAAATGTAAAGCGTTATTCATCGTCTTATTACCTAACGGGGGCAAGAGTGAAAGATTAATGCTGTCGTTGCGGCAGCTTTTTCTTATAGTGCTCCCTCAGTTAGATACGATTATCTCTCAAATACTCACTTATAACGGAGCAGTTTAGTGATAGAAGGAATTTAATAGCAATAGGAGAATTATATCTAGTAATGTCTTATTGCACATATAGGGGGAATCGTTATGATGCAAGTTACTCAAGTAGAAATGATGTATAAAATAACATTCCACAATTCTAAAGGTTTATCTGTTAATTGTTACCTTGTTGAAGAAAATGATTACTTAACTCTTATTGATACAGCGATGGAAGAACATGCCGAAAATATTCTTAGAGTAGCAAGGGATATAGGCAAACCAATAAACAATATTATTTTGACTCATGCACATCATGACCATATAGGCGGACTAGACAAAATAAAACAACTAATCCCCCATAGTACAGTTTATATTTCTCGTAGAGAAGCACCACTAATGTATGGGGACATATCGTTAAATGAAAACGAACCAAAAACTCAAATTCGTGGAATATTCCCTAAAAAAATTATATCCAAAGCAGACATTTTGCTTCAAGATGGAGAACGTATTGGTTCCTTACTAGCTTTATTTACACCAGGTCATACACCAGGTTCAATGTCATTTATAGACACTCGTAATAATACATTGATAGCAGGAGATGCTTTTCAAACCATTGGAGGTCTAGCAGTAGCTGGTCAAATGAGACCATCGTTTCCATTCCCAGCCAAGGGAACATGGAACAATGAAATTGCTTTAGAAAGTGCTCGGAAAATACAAGATTCCAATCCATCCATCCTTGCTGTTGGACATGGAGAAATAGTAAGCCAACCACTTGCTGATATTACCATAGCGATAGCAGAGGCGGACTTAAACGTAAAACAAGAGAAAAATAGTTAGGGGGAATAGTCTAGACAATATTAATTTATTTACGCTATACATCAATAAGGACAATCATGACTACTTCAATTGATTTTTTTCTTTTTGATTAAAAAATTAACCATAAATGGAGATCTTTAATACCATTTTTCTAATTTGTAATAACAAAACAGATTGTGAAGAATTGTACTTAAAGTAAACCAGCTAATAGTTTGTCAACATTTTTCAATAAAAATATTAATTACATGCGTTTATTGATATTTTATGATGAAGTTTAACTAATATATCAAAAATGTTATGTTGCATTAAAACCAAAATACTTGATGAACTAACTGGTCAAAAGTATAAGAATAAATGGGTTGCTACGGCAGCCTTTTTTCTTTTTCGTTCTTCAACTAAATGGCAGGTTTGCGAAAGAAGAAAATAACAGAATGAGGGGTTTCCTTGATTAAAATAATTGATATTAGGAATAGAAATAATGCTGAAGATGTTTTAAACATTCAAATAACTTCATATAAGGTAGAGGCAGAAATAATTGGTTCCTATGAAATACCGCCTTTAAAGGATACAATTTATACTTTGCAACTTTGCGGAGAAACGTTATTTGGTTACTATATAGTAGCAATGAGAATATTTGAAGAGATATTCAGAAGAATCCTCTGTAAGCGAAATATTGAAATAGGCAAAGTTTATTTTTATATTTCAATATTTTTAGTGATAAAGATACAACAGTAATAAAGTACTTTAACTCCCTCAGTTAGATACATTTATCTTTCGAATACTCACTTATTCGCAGGATTTCAAACCACTTGATCGAACAATAATGGATGAATGGAATGAATTTTGATACTTTGGCTACATGAAGGCATGCGGAAATAGAGGAGGTAGAAATAACTCCAATTATTACCATATTATGCACGCATTCTCCACGCCGCCCCTGGAGGCTATCCCTCCCATGTCTCAACGGGTCTAAGCCCTCTCATTCCTTCGTCATGCCTATCCAAGGGGTGGAGGCCGGTTTTGCTAACGGAACGGGTCGGTGCCCTTTGGTTAAACACATCCAGTACTCCGTGCTTTCTTTGAGATCCTACGAATAAGGCAACATTCGATAAAATACTAATCTAAATATTAATTGATAGGTATTTAATTTATAAAGATACAGTTATGCTGCTAATGGTGTTAAAGGTTGTACTTTTCTAGGACAATAAGATTCATTACGTCGGGCCATTCCTACTAATATTCTTGCAAGTTTACCAATCAGTTTCATAATTGATTTCATTTTCTTCATTTTTTTTACTTTTACATTGTTGGAGTGAAGCTCCTTGAACTCGGGATTGTTCATGACAAGACTCATTGTCGCTAAATACAAGAAACGCCGCAGTCTGGATCTCCCACGTTTAGAAAGAACGATTTGTCCTTTCCATTTACCCGAGCTAGCCTCTGCTAGATGTAATCCTCCATGTCGTAATAGAGAGTTACCATGGGCGAAACCACTTAAATCTCCTGCTTCTCCTAAAATTCCTGCTAATGTTATTTCACTAATTCCTTTAATGGCAAGTAATTTCCTTGCGAAAGGAATTTGTTTGAGTACGTCAGTAACTTCTTTTTCGACTCTTTCGAGTGGGGCTGTAGCGAGATCAAATTCTTCAAGTAATTGTTCTAAGTGTAGTTTATAAGCATCATGTGCTTGGTGACTACCAACAGAATGTTTGGCTAATTCTATTAGTAACTGTGCTTTTTTAAAGCCAGCGTGTCGCTTCATCAGTGTTTTCCAACCTTTTACTATATCCTGTGCTTCCATGGAACGTAGTTCCCTAGGTGTAGGAAATAAGCGAAGAGTTGCGATTGCCCCTTTGCCTTTGAAGTCTTTAAATACCTGTCGAAGTTCAGGGAAGACAATATCTACCCAACGATTTATTTGGTTTATGGAACTGACGAGCCGTTTAACAATCACGTCACGGTTAGCCATTAATACTCGAAGTTTTTCGAAAGGTTCTGAAGTGGGACGAATAAAGGCATAGTAGCCATTCTTCACCATATCAGCGATGACGAGAGCGTCTTTTTTATCACTTTTGGATTGGGTGTTATCTCGGTTTTCCTTATTCTTTTTTACAAGGTGAGGATTAACTGATACGACATCAATGTTTTGTTCGTATAGCCATTTCGATAAGTTAATCCAGTAATGTCCGGTAGGCTCCATACCAACTATTGCTTTATCAAAATTTTTTACAGCTTTTAATCCTTTGATCCATTCTAGTAACCTAGTAAAGCCCACTTCA
>NZ_LATZ01000116.1 GCF_000981385.1 Bacillus sp. SA1-12 | reverse complement strand
AGTTTCATACCTGATACTAGATTGAGTTGAATTGATTCTCTTTCCCTCACTAAAGTAAGATTGAAACTCAGGTTTACTTTGAATGTATCTACGAAAAGAAGAAGCTGCACAATCCAAGTCGTGATTGTCTTTTAAATATTGCCAGAGCACTCGTTTATAATAAAACACTTGTTTTGATTCTTTTGATAATAAAAGGGAAATAACTCCATAGTACTCATCAATTTTTGAAGATTTGTTTTTTGTTTTCTTGGGAGTAAATCCATTCAGGTATTTATTAATGGTACGCCGATCTACATTTAATTCTCTCGCTAATTGACTCTTGTTAATTCGCATTTTTAAATTCTCCATCAGTATTTTTAATTTTGGTAAGTCTGTAAGACTATTAATCTTAAAATCTGTTTGGATATCTAACGCTATGTACATACTAATCACCCCAAGATTAGTATGTAGAAATGAGTCGAAACTGTACATCTTTAATTAATCAAATTTTTACATATTTAAATTAGCATTTGTAGTTTCAGGAAACATGGCTCCGTCATTCCCATCTTCTATTGTAAAGTTAAAATAGTAATCTACTATCTCCTGTTTTTCACACGTCGAAGTGCTTATAACAGAACTTGTCGCACCTACCCTTTAGTTGAAGAACGGGTTTTTCATTTTATTGATTTTTGTTATCTTGATAGGCATAAATTTCTTCCCAAATCAGATACCCTACCCCTAAAATCAGTGCCAATATATTAAAATATCTAGTGTATTTCCTACGTAATTTAACATGTCTGTAATAAAATTCGTATCCAGGATGCACCGGTGTATCGGGCTGTCGCAACCGTAAGTTTACTGTCGTTGGTGTTTATTTTCTTCGCTTTGACGGATGATCTCGTCAACGACGTGATCAATCGGTGCCGTGGCGTCGATTATAATCCCGTTTTTGGGAACGCCTTCTTTCGTTTGATACATGCGCTTACTGATTTCCCGTTCCTCTGGTCTGCCACCCCAGTCAGTTGGGTCCAGTGCCACTCGCTCATCAATCCGCCAGAGAGAGGTTTCCAGGTCGACATCAAGGACAAACACGCCGTCGAAGAGATCGATGTATTTGTGAAAATTCCGCGAACCACCGCAGAAAAATGTTACCGCCTCATCCTGATTGGCGACCAAAGCTTTTACTTTATCTACATGCCAAATATGGTGTTCGGGTTTAAAGCCATCCGTCGGGGTACCAGTTTCCGGATCGCCTTGATAAACCAATTCACGGTCACCATGAATGGCATGGTAACCGCGCCGCTGTAATTCGTTGCAGACCGTAGTTTTGCCAGAGCCGGAAACGCCTCCAATCAGATAATTCCTAATGCCCATGATTAGACCTCCATTCAACTAGATAAGCACTCCGTTACTTGAATAAGAAAATAGAGCCACGAAAAACATACCTCGAATTCTTGAATTATAAATTATTTTACTTCTTAACTAATTCAACTGTAAAACCAATTAAGCAAACAATTATTAAAAAAAGAATTACAATTGGTATTATACTTCCTATCCACTCCATATTTTGTCCTCCTTAATACACTTTACTTATTTTTATGAGGACAATTATCTATGGAGAACAATCACTTGTATATAAGTTTTCTTATTGAAGAAACCTGACTTTAGTTCAATAAAAAAACAGCCACCGATATCGGCAGCTGGTCTTAAACTATTGCTACCCAATAGTTTAAGTGCAATTTTTCAAAAACTAATAATGCTCCACTAAACTGAATACGAATTAGAACAAGGAAGAGTCGATTCATCTTAAATTATCACACAAAAACCGACTAAAATGTTTCTGAATTATCTATTGGAATGAGAGGAGAGACCTCTACCTTTAAGGTTTGCAGAAACGGGCTTTTTTCCGATTTCCCTTGCCCAAATTGATAATTGTCCTATATGGTGAATTTCATGAGCAATGGTATGTCGCATGATTTCACCCCATTCATACTTCTCAATTCTTCCATCTGGTAAGGTATCATATAATAAACGATTTTCCATACTTGCATCCCAGTTGTTCACAAAGTTTTCCACTTCTAAATGAAATTCATCGTCCAATTTTCGGACTTTTTTTAAGCTTTTATAACCATCGAAACTCTCCTGAAAGTCAGTTTTACCTTGTAAGAGACGTATCCAGCTCCATTCGACATCAACTATATGGAAAAGTGTATGTAAAATACTTCCCATTCCACCTGTTCGGTTTTGCAGAAGTTCTTCTTCACTTAACTCTTCGCACCAACGATACCAGTCTTCTCTTACCATCCAATTATATCTAAAGAAAGTTTTCAAAAAAATCCTCCCCATTAATCAACTCTTGAATTGTAAAAAATAATATAAGAGTAACATTAAACATTGTTATATATACTATTTCTACTTATATAGGTTGAATTCCTTGTTCAACTATCCTGCCATTTACTTCAATAAGAAAGAGCTATTCTCCTTCTTGAAGAATAGCCCCCGTTAGTGAAAAATAATTATATTTTCATCGTACAAATTTTATAGAAGATATGACCATTAACTTCAGTTGTTCTTGTATAGACACCCATTTGCAAATTGTAATAAATCGTCCAACGAGGAAAATGTTCTTTCGTTCATTTATTTTGCCTCAAAGTTCTAGGGGCTTACTCACCTACCATACCGTCGTTATCACGATCGTCCATATATGGGAATAACCAATGATCACTCGTTATTGGCATACTAAAACCTGCTGCTTTTGCTTCTTTAATCGTCACCTGTCCATTACCGTTTGTATCAACACTAGAAATATCACCGTTTTCGTTTGATCCTGTTGATTCAGCTGGTTCAGTTGATTCAACTGGTTCACTGTCTGTTAAACCGAGTGATGCGTTTACTTCGTCTGGGTTCACGTTGTCAAATGTATCGACAATCTTGTTGCCCATTATCGTATAAGTATATTGATAACTCGAAGGAATCTGTGTTTCCGTATTCGGATATGTGATAATTGCTTCAAAGTCAGTAGCACCACCTGCTCTACTAATTGAATCTTCCATATAAGCTTGATCGCCGTGTCGATTGAGTGTGCTTTCTTGTGGAGTGATATTATAAGCATTTGCTACCCCTCCGAGAGAATCAGCAATGATATGTCCTTCATCTAAAACGTCACTTTCAATACCGGGAACCTTTGCCTCATCAGAATAGTATCTACCAGACGATAAAACAGCTTCATTATTATCATCTTGCAGAATGATTTCGTCAGCAATGACTCGTACTAGTTGCCCGTATTCATTAGTAAATGCCCAATATTCTCGGTTCCCATAACCAATGTCAACGACAACGTTAGGTTCACGATAACCAGACAAATCGCCACCATCAACTTCAATAAGTTTGTATCCTGAAAACAGTTTATTATTTGGTTGGGTTGGTGTTTCCTCCGCAACCGGAACACTCGGCGTTTCCTCTACTACTGGTTCATCAACAACCGAAGTGACAGTTTCTTCTTTTTCATTATTTTTATTTGATTCAACTGAGGTTACTTCTTGTGAATCTGTTTCTACATCTGTAGTGGATGTATCTTCTACGTTGGTACAACCAACCATAAAGATGATCGTTAAAAGTAAGATTAAATAGTTCATTTTCTTATTCATTTTAGGACTCTCCTATAATAGTTTCATACTGTTCATTCTAAAAACGATGACTTTCAACTTATTCCCCCATAACTTATCTTGTCTTATTCTATAATCTTACCATAAAAGACCAATATCCTATTGAATTAACCTGCCAGTTAATGCAAGAAAAAAGCCTTACTCCTTATTGAAGTAAAGCACACGTTAATGTAAGTACAGTGTTTCACAAACTTTAATTATGAACTTAGTACCTGTATATAAAGCAAAATAAAATACTGTGCCAGGCTAGTAACTAAACTGGAAACTGCTTGTTACGAAAATGGAATTGTTGCGAAATCTTTAATGTATAAATTAATACTCGTTAAGGAGTGATGAAGATGATAAGCGTTACAATAGATAAGTTAAAATTCAAGAAACAATTATCGGTGATTGAACAAATCAAACTGAAAGATTTTCTATATAACTGGGTTGGGGGCTCAAGTAAAGGATTGGTTGATTTTTTCCACCTTGAATACACAGTAGATGTGTTTGCTAAAATGGAAAAAACGATAATTGACACCGATTTGTTGATATCTGATGATGATTATTTTAGATACATAACAGTGACCGAAGATAATCAAATTGTCATAGGCGTTTTAGATATGAATTCAGAATTAAAACATAGAATCATTACACTAGAAGAGATTAAATAAATCTTAACAATACAAAAAGAGGCAGCGTTATACAGAAGGCACTGAAAAAGTCTATTTAAAAATATAAGGAAGCTAATCACCTACTATATATAGATTATTAGCTTCTTTTATTGTCTGTATGTTGATGGAATTCATCGCTGTTTTTAAAAAGTGTTACTTTTTCAGCAGCCTCCGTTATACATTGTCCCTCTTGTAGAAAAGAAAAAGTCGACCTCCTTCTTTAAGTATTGCACCAGTTTGTATAATAAGAAGGTATTAAAATTTAAAATATTCAATAATCTGGCCCTATAATTGAAGAACATTTATTATTGATTTTTAATTTTACATAAAAGTTTCTTTTGTACTCTATAAAGACCGAAAAATTCCATCAATTCTTCTTAATACGGTAGAGATATTTTCAACCTGTTTCTCATTTTATGGTTGCTCACTTTTGGTTTTATTGTAGGTGCTTGATCCTTTGATTGAATAAAAGTTTACTCCCAACAAAAAATAACAATATGTTAATGATCAGGAGGAAAATAATGAGCAATATGAAAAAGAAAAAACATATATTTATTCTTTTAGTCATTTTTTTAAGTGGAACGATTTTAACACTCCAGGAAAGCAATACTGATGCCTTTACAAGTCAAGTTATTCAACGGGGGGCAGTTGGGGATGATGTAATTGAGTTGCAATCTCGTCTAAAGTATATTGGCTTTTACAAAGGGGGAATTGATGGTGTTTTTGGCTGGGGGACATATTGGGCGCTTCGGAATTTCCAATCTGAATTCGGACTCCCTGTCGATGGGGTAGCAGGTTTAAAAACGAGGCAAAAGCTAGTTAATGTGACGAAATATGATTACACTAAGGGGGCTGATCAAGCTCAAAAATCAACAGCCATTAATGTTCCAGCAGGATTTTCTCAAAATGATATTCAACTCATGGCAAATGCTGTTCATGGAGAAGCACGGGGTGAACCATATATTGGACAAGTTGCGGTCGCAGCTGTTATTTTAAATCGTGTTGAGAGCCCGACATTTCCTAATACAGTATCAGGTGTTATCTTTGAACCGTTGGCTTTTACTGCGGTAGCTGATGGACAAATTTGGCTGACTCCTAATGAAACGTCAAAAAAAGCTGTACTTGATGCCATTAATGGATGGGACCCTACGGAAAATGCGCTTTATTATTTTAATCCTGATACGGCAACAAGTAGTTGGATATGGGGAAGACCGCAAATAAAACAAATAGGGAAACATATTTTTTGTAAATAGGATGATGAACTAATCAGTGGTAATAAATTTCGATAAGTTATAAATTATCAAGATCTAAAATGTAAAAAGTTGTAAAATATAAATGGTGTTACTATTAGTCATGTATAATATATAACACCATTTTACTTCTTGTTCAACAAACGCTCTCTATTGTTGAAGATCGATATTAAAATTCTCTTGTTCAACTAAAGCACCCTTTGTCTCCCAAAGACGTGAAGTTTAAAATAATGAATTCCTTTTTCCTTTAACCATTCTTCTATATTATTTATAACTGCTGATCCAAAACCCTTTGCTCTGTATTCTTCAAAAATATAAATTTCATAAAGGAATGAACTTTCTTTTCTGCTTCAACTTTTAGCCAAACAAAGCCTATTATCTGATCAACTTTATAAATGTTAAAAAGCTGATGATTAGGCGTATTGGGGGAGTAGATTATTTAATTGTTTTACTGCCTTAGAAAAAGGGTCTTCACCTTCTTCATGAACATTTTCAGATAACACATTTGAATATCTTTCAATTTTATTCTCAAAATATGTTCTGAAATCTTCTTCATCCATTACTCTAAGTGAAATATTTTTCATATATACTCCTGTTATCTATAACTTTATTTTTAACTTTATTGTACCATTCTTGTTAAACTATACTGCTTCGTTAGTCGAATAAGAAAAAGCGATCCTCCATAATTGAAGATTCGCCCCAGTTAGCTCAATAACCTTTTTGATTTTAAGTCTATAATATCTACCAACTCATCTATGGTTCCAAAGCACTTATCAATTTCAGGTAATTGATAAAATGTACTGGTTGTTTCAAGGTTGTCTACTTCTTTGTTTGGTGAATAAAGATAAATTTTTTTGTTATTCCCAATAGCAATACCTAGTTCAATATGGCTTCCTTTTCCTGCTGGTAATAAAACTACAACAAAATCAGCTTCTATTACAGCATTTTTCTCCTTTTGACCTATCGCCTTTAGTTCTTCCAATGTTGTTACGTTTTCATTTAAAGTCCAATCATATGTATGGATAAATCCTTTATCTTTTAACTTTTTACTTACATATCTAACTTTTTCTATATTTTTAAAGCTAGATGCTATATAAAATTTCATCATTTCTCCCCCTTTTTTATTACAATTTTAACATATATCTTTATACCTCTTATTAAAATACTGCTGCTTCGTTACATGAATAGGAAAAAGCAATGCCTTTCTTAAAGCATCGCACTCGTCAGTATTGAAAATCTTCACAATCCTTTTTGCCTTAACAAAAGCTAACCCCTTAATGTGTATGGGTATATAAAAATACGCCTTCTAACTAAAGAAAATCGCCCGATTGCGAAAATTAGATGCATACTTTTTTATCTTCCGGATAGAAGTTTAGGGAAAAACTATTTCGTTGAACTGATTTCATAAAGATAGAAAACATAATCAGTGGGTACACTTGAGTAACCTTGTTGACGTATCATCGCCGTGAGATTTCCGCGATGATATGTGCCGTGGTTAACAACATGCTGAATCAATTCGGAAAGATGAGTATCTAAACGCCCAAATTGAGGATGTTCGGGGGAAATTTCTTTATCCAAATCACTTTCATTGTTAAGAAATTTTTGATACTCTTCTGACAAATCACGAAACAGCTTCTCCATTTCTTCAAGACTCTTATCTTTGGTCTTCTCTTGTGCCTGAGCGATGGAAGCTTGAATCCCATCCATACTACTCTCCCGCATTACACCAAGCCATATTGTATCTCCCCTATAAATATGAACGAGCGTCTCTGCAATCGAGGGAAAAACACTTTGAATTTCCCGATCATAAATGTCCTTCGGCAATTCTTTCAATCTCCCGAAAAACTTGTTGTTCGCCCAAACATGATAATCATACAACTGTAACGCATGATGTTTCTTCATCAAATATTCCTCCTCCATTTTTCTTCGAATTACATCGATATGGTAAGATAACTACACCGACAAATTCCGTCAATGAAAACAATCTTTTTTGTAAGTTTGCCGAACCACTCCATTCTGATTAAACTTCCAAGTGAATGTGCTTTTTCACTTCAGATGGTAAAGATCCCCCTTTCAAGGTATTCTCCTTACTCTACGAGATTCCTTCCCTATAATAAACTATCTGGCCCGATCGTATTATAAGGTTAGCCAGATATTTCTGGTTGAGCATTTTTTATATCGATATATGATTACTGTAGCCGGGGTAGAACGTATGGCCGTGTAGAAACATGTTTGAGGTTTGCTGGGACTAAGATCTCGTATAACAAACGAAGTTTATGATACTACAGGGATGATTTAGGAGTACCGGTAATTAATTTTGGAGGAGGGATTTTATGAGTCCAGTCATTGGTCTGGATGTAGCAAAAGGTGAGAGCCAGGTTCAAGCATACTTGGATAAAAAGAAACCATATAAAAAGAGTTTTAGGCTTATCTATTGCCCACACCACGATAATGTGTTGGGTCTCCATCAATATCAATATCCATTATTACTACGAGGTCCCGAAAACTTAAATTGTACCGGAGGTACACATCTCACTGTAAGCATGATAATTTCTGGTTGATAATGTTTCCACTTTAAAGCACTTGGCTTAGTCATACTGATTATTATGCAGCGAGGTCATCAGAACTGTACATTCTTAAAATAGCATTTATAATCCCTTTTCTAGAAGATTTAGAGATTAGCTTCAAGTCATCTTAAATTTTTGCACCAGATCCTACTTTCCTATATTAAATTTCCGTTAATTGAGATAAAAATGTGAGATTACTTTCTTTTGCTGTGTATTATAAATGATGTTATTTTAAGTATATTAAAGGAGGTGTCTCTTTTGAGTATAAATCAACCTTATCCTAATAAAGTAACTTATGCTGAATATTTAACATGGCCTGAAGAGCCACGATATGAAATCATTGATGGTATTCCATTTATGCAAGCTGTACCGTCACGACAACACCAACGAATTGTAACCCAAATTACTGGTGAGTTATATACGTTTTTAAAAGGGAAAACATGCGAAGTATATGCTGCTCCGTTTGATGTTAGATTATCTGCTTCAGAAGATGAAGAAGAATACCATGTTGTACAGCCTGATATCAGCGTTATATGTGACGAAAGAAAATTAGACGATAAAGGGTGCAAAGGTGCTCCGGATCTTATCGTAGAAGTTCTTTCTCCTTCCACTTGGCGTAGAGATCGTATCGAGAAGTTAAACCAATATCAAAGACACGGGGTAAAAGAGTATTTATTAATTTATCCAAATGAAAAAATTATTGAGCAATATATCCTTGAAGAAAACGGTATGTATGGAACACCAAATATTTACAATGACAAGGATTTATTTCGGGCAAACATTTTCCCTGAACTCGAAATATCTATGAGTGTTTTACTTTAATAAAGTAAAACACTTACTATCATAAAAAGTATTTCTCTTTACAACTGTGAAACTCTACACATACCTAGAGTCAATTTAGAATAAATTTTATTCATAATTGACTCTAGGCTTTTTGTTGAAAATTTATTTATCGCACAACTTTGAATTAATCTTTATTGTCACACACACTTCAATCGTTTTTTCATCACCTAGGAAAAATTGAGGCACCTATACCGTAGTTGCTATTCGATAAAACAACTTCGACTTCCCCACAAAATATTCCTGCCCTGTACTCATGACAGATAGGTAAGGGTTTGAGGTTATCGCCCCCTTTTCCCCCTGCTAGCACCAGTACGTGCGACTTTCATCGCATACGGCGCCCCAACTAATCCAATTCGATTTAATCATCAACACTTTCAAGTAATACTACTTTTTGTGTTTCAATTCTTCCGTTTCAATAAGTCGGTGCCTCCCTTGGGAGGTGAACCTCTTTTAGTCTTACGAGAACCTTATTAATCGATAAAGATTTGCCTTGCATAATTAAATGAATCTTCATTAGTCTAGTGGCTATCCCTCCATGTGGATTAGACATTTCATTGGTACTGTGCCACCACTTTCACTGATACAAAGATAAGTTATACAGTAGCTATTCTCACTATTGCTTTCCTTACCAACGCTTCATAGGGAGTAAGCCCTCCACGGTATCAGCTTACAACGTTGAATTATATCTATTATGGAATGAACTTAGGTGCTTCCTGTAAGCCTGTTAGCCGTTCATATGCCTGTAACATATCATGGATTTTCATATTAATCAGTCTTACTCATCCACTGCTAACCTCACATTAGGTG
>NZ_LATZ01000115.1 GCF_000981385.1 Bacillus sp. SA1-12 | reverse complement strand
TTCCTGCAATACAAGGCTGCACTTTAAATCCAAAATCATCCGCAAATTGAGCGAAACGTTTATTGACTATTCCTTTGGTATAATTTGTTCTTGCTTCATCCATTACCGTTTTCATATTGTCAGTCACGATCTGCTTCGGTACACCATCTATGGCTTCAAATGCTTCTGTTAAAAATGACAATAGCACACTTTGTGACTTTGATATGGTCATATAGAAAGTTCGAAACCTAGAATATGAAAGCAATAATACCGCCACGTTTACATGAACAACTTCACCATCTTTTGTTTCATACCGAATGTTCTCTTTCCAATCAAGTTGTGCCTGTTCCCCTGGTGGAGTTTCATACCTGATACTAGATTGAGTTGAATTGATTCTCTTTCCCTCACTAAAGTAAGATTGAAACTCAGGTTTACTTTGAATGTATCTACGAAAAGAAGAAGCTGCACAATCCAAGTCGTGATTATCTTTTAAATATTGCCAGAGCACTCGTTTATAATAAAACACTTGTTTTGATTCTTTTGATAATAAAAGGGAAATAACTCCATAGTACTCATCAATTTTTGAAGATTTGTTTTTTGTTTTCTTGGGAGTAAATCCATTCAGGTATTTATTAATGGTACGCCGATCTACATTTAATTCTCTCGCTAATTGACTCTTGTTAATTCGCATTTTTAAATTCTCCATCAGTATTTTTAATTTTGGTAAGTCTGTAAGACTATTAATCTTAAAATCTGTTTGGATATCTAACGCTATGTACATACTAATCACCCCAAGATTAGTATGTAGAAATGAGTCGAAACTGTACATCTTTAATTAATCAAATTTTTACATATTTAAATTAGCATTTGTAGTCTGAGGAACACGAACTTCATATAAGGCTAGGTATCATTGGATGAGTTTGCTTAACAAAACAAAGTCCTTTCTGTCGAAGGTGATACAGAGTAAATGAAAGCAGATAGGTGGAGGGAAAGATTGCACTCTTACCTGGGGAGGTCTGATTGGAACGCCAAGTACATTTGGTAACCTATCTAGCGATAGATAGCTGAACAATAAGAAGTCCCTAAAAATACAATTACATTTTACTGATTGCTTTCTCATTTGTTTCCTGTTCAAAGTTAAGACTCTATACTACTTCTCATAAAATTAACTGCTTCAACGCCTGTTAAATACGACTTTTCTATATAGGATACCTTTGTAGTAACAATAACCTCTTGGAGCTGTTCCAATATCCTTAGAAATTGATATTAGCGCAGCTCTAACAATGATCCAGGGAGATTATTATTTTCTTATCATTGTAAAATAATTGCAGAATTTTTTAACAAAAAATACTTTTAGCAACACACTGGATTAAAAACATGTTTTAGGACAAGGTTAACATAATAACTTTAATTATTTTTAAAGTTAAAAGGATCTTGGCAAGTTATATAATTAAGTTTTGTAATTCTTTACCCTTAATAATACATCTTCTTTAAGGGTTCTAATAAATTCATCATCACTTAAATAAATTAATCCATATTTCCCCTTTGCTTTATCAAGCTTATTAAATAGATATGAGATATATTCACATTTGTAAATTCCTTTTTCTAAAGGAATAAAATATAAAAAACAAAAAGGTCCTGAATATGCCATCTGACCAGGTAATTTATTGATTACTGCATATTTTTGCTGGCCATAGAGTAAAATTGAAAGTTTATAAGTACAGTAATCAATTGTTTCATCATTAAAATTTGGATTTATAATTTCAACATCACTCTCAGCCTTAGAAATATAAGGGTTTCTTTTAGTTAATATTTTAGTAAACTCAATGTAAACATCTTCTACCAACTGTATAAACTCTGATTCATGTAATTTTGTAACAAACATTTTTATTAAGAAACCTGTTACATCATAATTTCCTATTTCAATACTTTTTAACATAATTTGTAATAACATAAAAATAATAGCTTTTTTATAATTTTCTTCAATATTGCTTGGTAGCTGCACCTCTCTTTTGGTTACAGCAAATAACTTTTGAAGCATAGGTGATAATTCTTCAATTTTTATATTTTTATTAGAAACCGTACCTTTATATTTATTCAACTTAGTAGAGCCAAACATTGAATATACAATTAAACTTATCTTCTTTATATCACTTTCTTGTACTGCTTTTAACAACAATTCATTATATATTAAAATCCCATACAACTCTTCTTCATTTTCCTTACTAAATTCTTTTAGCACATCAACGGTATTTTGTAATATTATCGGGTGTTCACTATCAATTAACTTAATAATTTGCTTAAAATGTTTTACATATATAATATATATTTCTTTGTTCTCTTTTGGGGGAGCCAATACAGTAAATAACTTAAGACATTCATTTGCAGAATCAAATTTATTATTATTGTACAAACAAATACATAGATGTAAGTGATTTTCTACAATAATAGTATAAAAAGATTTAAACCAATCTTCCTTTTTATATTCATCCTTTTTCATTGGTAAGGAGTTCAATACATCGAATGGAACATATCTTCTTAGATAGGTTTTACTGTTTCCATGCATGAATTTTGTAATTATTTTTTCCCATATATTAAAATAGTTTCTAAAAGAATCACCATCGTTTTTTTCTATACTAATAGTTAGTGTTTGGTACACACTTAACATGCTGTGAGTTAAATAGTTAATTAACTCTTTATCATATTTTTCTGTATAACAAAGAATATTTATTATATGGTCTACAGTATCTGTTGTTTTCTTTAATATATAGTCAAAATTAACACTTCTTAACATATTTCCTATTACATATGTAAGTCCTAGTTTCAATGAAATTATAAAAAGAATTATCCATAAGAAAATTTGCAAATTGCTACTTTGATTTAATAATAATTCAGTATTAAATGTGGCGAAAATCTTACCGTACGTAAATGTGAAAAACACTAAAAGGAAAACTGATAAATTATCCTGAAGGACAATATTACTACTTATAGAAATTGTCCTTCTTACTCTATAAGTAAAAATATATATAGATACACTTATAGATAATAATACTCCAATACTGTTATTTAACAGATTAAAGAGCTTATACAAATCTTGACTTTTACTTTTTAAAAAATCAATTAATTCAAGAGGTAACAAAGTATCAAGAAAAGCTAGAATTACCTTAATAATATTATATAAAACTACACTGTTAGGGAGGAGAAAGTATGTTATTAGAAATAAAAATAAGAATACCAATATACTAATAATTGTAAACATTCCATAATGCTTATTTATTTTAATAATTTGTTTTTGAATAATTGCTGATCTTTGAGCTCTTCTTTTTACTGACTTAATAGACCTTTCTTTTATTTCATCAAATGTAAAACTAGTAGGATCATTTTTTATCTTCTCTAAATTGTTTTCTGAGGAGTTGATATACTTTAGAAAAGTTATATTTTCATAAATAAAAATTGTTATTATAAAAATTAAAATTAAAAACAAGATTGAAATAATTTCTATTAACATTTCTTTCTCCTGAATTTCAAAATAGTTTAATTAAAGGGAATTTACGAAAAATTTTATAATTCACTATAAATTAAATAAAAAGTCAATAATCTAAAGGTGATTATTGACTATACTATCTTATATCATTTGTGCAAAGAGAGGACCGTAGTAATGTAACAAGTCATCATTAGTGATTACATTGTTTCCGTAGTCAAAATTATCGTGTCCCTCACGAGCATTTATCCAAGGTTCCTCTGTATGGGTTAAATTCTCTAAATATTTACCAGAAAATTCACCGTATATTTCCCAAACTACATGAATAATATCTATCTCATTGTGATGAAGTGCATTTATATTGCCAATAAGATCCTCGGAATAATTTATTTGACTATAACCATAATGTCTGTATTCCCGATACAATCTTGGAAAAACAGGCCCATGTATCCAAGCCTCAATGTTATCATCTTCTACAAGGGGGTCACCGTCATATGCAGCTATGTGCCATGCATGTGCATAATATACGAGCTTTTGTAACTTAAGATGGGTAATTTCCCGATCAGTTTCTGGCTCACTTAGTGATATAAAATATTTTGCAACATCATATACACTTGCCACATTAACCCCTCCCTTTTATTATGTAATTTAATTATACATTAAAATAAATTAAAATAATACACTGCTACTTATAATATTATGCATTAGGATAAGTATATGTTAAAACTTAAATATATTTCTGCAACTGTGTTTGTGAATATAGGAGCTTCAGAAGAAAAAATTTCGTTAGAAATGGAATAAATAATATATACCTAGAAAAACCTAGGTTACACTTCAATACTTTATACTCTGAGTAAAAGAAAAAACATTTTACTTTTGCTTCTTTTTTAGCTATTGTAGTTTTAATTTATGTAAGAATTTTTTGCTCTTATCATCTTTTAATCCCAATTCTTTTCCGTAGTTTTCAATATAGATAAGAATACTATTTAACAACTTTATCTGATAATCACTAAGCACGCAATCACTTTCTATCAATACTTTTATCATATCTGATATATCATTTAAACAATTTATTTTCTTATCCTTGGGTACTGATCCTAACTCTGAGATTTTATTAATTGCACCTGAAATTTGCCCTTTTGCTGTACTATTATACAAAGCTAAAATTAATGAGTCCTCAAATTCATTTTTTAATAAGTTGATTTTAGTTTCCTCAAAGTTTTTATACAGTTCCCAATCAAGTTTTTGATTAATTAAAAGAGTATTGTTAATATTATCAAATAAATTGTATTTTTTGATAAGTGGAAGAAATTTTTCTGACCCATAATCGCTAAGTGCATTATAGAAGATTAACAATAATTCGTATGTAGATAATTGTGCTCTCAAAATTCCTATATAGTTTTGTTTTTGGTCCATTGAAAGGGCTTCATTTTCATGAATAAACTTAGTTATTCGATATAAGTTCCTAAAGTAATGTCCAATTGAATCCTGGTACGCTGAAAAAAATAACTCATATGAATTTATTATTTCTTCTAGCACTTCTTTCCTATCCTTACCTTTACCTGAAAATGTCGAAAGTAACTCTGTATATAAATCACTAAAAGAGTCTCTTCCAGAAGATGGGGAATGACTTGATTTATTGGATATTTTGCCTATATCAATTTTTATATTTGTAATAATATCATTATTCAATGTGATCATGTTAAAAAATGTATTTTCAAATCTTTGAATTATAAATACATCTCGAGTTTCTTGCAATTCTTTCCTTTGTAAACCAAGTTCCTGTCTCTGCATAATTATTGCTATCATAACACCAATATAGCTTAGGAATGTTAATACTGGCAAAGTAGTTCCGCCAAACCAATCTCCAACGGTTCCCAAAGTACCAATAATTTCTGAGTTACTCTGATCATTGTTATTAATAGCCCCTTCGCTTTTAAAGAAAAATGATTTTAAATCACCCAATGGGATCCAATCTGTCTGTATGAATATAAATGGGATGATATAAAAAAGTGTTAGGCTACCAAACCCTAATACAATCAATAAAGAAATTAATAGCCCCCATCCAATTCCTGATCGTCGTGTTTCCTTCATTTAATCACCTAATTTACGTTTATTTATTCTAATCATACCTAAAGGATGAAACCTTTTCGATTTCCTCCTTCAACATCTCATCACCTTCTATCACCAAAAATAAAATCCTTTGTGCTATTTTTGACTCAAGCAATCTATAGATTTGAGAAACAGTTGTAAAAGTCTTCCCAGTGCCTGTCGCCATTGAAATTAATAAATTTCTTTTCCCGTTTATTATTGCTTCCTCTGTATTTTTTACAGCTTCGGCCTGTTATAGTCTTATTCCTTCAATATTAATTGGTTTTTGTAGCTTTAATGCTGCTATTTTGTCATTCCTATTAAAAATTCTTCAAGAGCAAAAGGTGTATGAAAATGTTGAATTTGTCTAGAAATATTTAGTTCATTCTTTACGTCTAAGAAGTAAACTACTTCCCCATTAGATGAATAAAGGAAAGGAGTCTTATAAATGTCCCATAAACCAATGGTTTCATTTGCACCTAAAGAATATCTTTTTGCTTGTTCCAAAACATTTGAAACACCTACTGATACCTTCTTCGCTTCAACGAACCCTAACAAGTTTCCTTTAACAAACAAAGCATAATCTGCTGGCCCGGTATCAGTAGGGTATTCCTCTACTGCATGATATTCTAAATAAGAATAATTATTTACATCCTTATTTGCGATAATAATCCAACCAGCATCCTTCAGTTTCTTATCAATTCTCTTTTTTCGGGTCTCTTTTTCATTTTCTGACATGTATTCTCACTCCCTTAAACAAGTTAAAGAACGGAAATTATATATTATTAAATGTACCAGAAATTTACATGAATAATAATACTTTTTGACTATTTTCTAAAAATAATACACTCTAAGTTATTAGTTTTCCTTACTTACGTTTTAAATGGAAAAAACGAGCAATCTGCCCGCTTTTTTGAATATATATAACATTATTTGAATCGTCAAAAATGACCACTTTTTGGCTCATTTTAGATTTCATTCATCATAAACTCCTTCAATTGACTGCCTGCGAAACTTCTTATAATACTTCTTTTCAATTGGAAGATCAACATAAGCCGAGAAAACAATAATCCCTTCTTCTATAGATAAGTTTGTCTATAATCTCCTTATTCGTTTTTTTAATATCTCTGTATTTATCATTTTCTGGTGGTAGGTCAGCTTGACTAACCTTCTCTTCTAACTCTTCGACTATTTTAATATAAGTTTCTATAATAACTTCTTTTTCCTCCATGTAATCTTTAATAAGGGTTGCTACAGTCTTAACTCGAATCCGGGCCGAGTCCAGGGCATTCGCTACTTTTACACGGATTTCGTTTACCTCAGGCTTCATTCTCCCTTCAATAAATATCCCTTCACTACAGGGAGAAAACTCAACGCTTATACACGTATAGGTACAAATGAACCTTATACAGGTATTCCGATTATAAAACCACACGGATCAATAGATTTTGACATTCCAATTCAGAATGTGTTTGGTGATATGATTCCTCCACAAGAGTATGTTAGAAAATCCTTATTTTTCACAAGAAATGACTTTGGAAAAGTAGAAGTTATTCCAAAATCCAAGTGGTTATCCCATAGATATGAAGCTGATATTATACCGCCTTCTGTTAGTAATATCCAAATACATTTAAGCTGGGTAGATACCATGCTTCGGGTATATGAATCAAAGGTTTCCGATCTAGATGCTCTTGTTATCATTGGTAGTTCATATTGGGAAGTTGATCGACCAGAGATTGATTTCTTTTTAGAGAATTTACCAAAAAAAGCTACAGTCTACATAGGTAATCTTGAGCCGGATAGAGAACTTATTAAAAAGATAAAATCTTTAGGTTTTTCTTATAACCTCTTCGGATTTGATGAATTACCTTGGAAAAATATAAAAACATCCTTCTACTATGAATAGTCGGATGTGTTTATTCTTCTAGAACTACATATTCTTCAGCAAATTTCCCACAGGAATTCCCATAGCAAAAAACAAGACCTTTTTCTTCATCCAACACATCTTCAACAACCCAAATACTTCCTAATGGATAAGCAGTATGTCCTCTTAACCGTTGATGTTCTCTGGTGATTTTTATTTTTTCTCCAACTTTAGCAGACCTTTTTACTTCCTTCACTTGGATTCACCTTCTTTATTAAATTATATTTCAATATTGTATTATTGGAACCTCATTTCATTAGATGTATGAAAAATAATGTCATATATCCGATAGTAAAGTATTGTATTTATTTCTCCTATCGTCATTCCCACTCTATTTAAAAAGAGGATGCCCCAAAGGACACCCCCATTAATTCAATAAATCGTTCAATTCGTCTAACCTTTTTGATACCTCTTCGCTTGTAATACGAGTTTCCCCTTTGAAGAAACAAAATAAGGAGCCCAATCAAGGCTCCTTATATCGTATAATTCTATTAATCTGGATAAATATCGACAATTAGTAAGAATTTGGTTGATTAATTCAATCTTTTGAAATATTATTTAATTAAGATACATTGCATCGTAGGTACGTGGTTGAGCCTTTTTATATGGAGATGATAGTTATGGATTTAACCACAGCTTCATTTATGGTTGATCTTGTTACCTTAATGTTCTTAATAACAGAAATAAAAAAGTAATATATACCAGTATACCGAACAATAATGGATAGAAAAGTAACCTATCAGTTTATTACGACAAAGAATTAATAGGTTACTCTAAAAAACTTTGCCAATCACGAATCTTTCGATTGCAATTTGTATCATAACCTCAATGGGTGCATCCATTGGGGTTATTTTTCTAAATTAATGTACGCTCTTAGTATACTTTTATCAAAACAATGTTCACTCTTAGAATACCTTTTGACAATATTATAACAAATCCTCCCTCATGTTTGCAATCTGAAAACATAAAAATCTAATATTATTTTATTTTCACCCTAACTCTTCCGGAACTATTCGTCTTCACTGTCGGCTGTTTCATCAGTTTAGGCTGCACCGTTTGAAGGAATTGCGTAAACGACTGCGCCTGGAATATACGGAACTTCGAGTTAGATTCGATCGGATAACGTTGCTCTGATAATATCAGTACATGCGAAAACATCTGCTTTTCTGGATGCTGCCACGGTTCACTTTGGACAATTCCAGTCTGAAATCAGTCGTCATAACGATCTAGCTTCGCCTGCATTTGCTTTTCGGAGTATACACGTCTTCTGAACTTCGATAAAAAACGGCGTACGACGGAATATACATACGATATCTGGCTCCGCAAGTCCCTTCGATCCATACTTCGGCTCGACCTGGAACATTTCGAATTTACCGTGCTGGCTTATCTCCTTATACGTATTTAGAATCGTAAGAAAATGTGGTATCTTCTGACTCGACTTCTTTATATTCGAATCTGATGGAAAGTAAACATACGGCTGGAAATGCGTATACCTCTCAACGTGGCCTTCACGGACTAATTGTAGTAATACGTTATTCGCGGCATACTGAGGAGATTTTAAGTTAGCGAAATGTAGCTCGGCAATCGAATCACGGTCCATCACTCGAAATCTATTTAAATCTGACATAATAGCTTTATCCCTCTTCGTTTAATTCTTCTCTGGTCTCTTCCGCCTCAACCACCTTCGCCCCTTTAGCGACCATAAACGGACTTAACAATTCCTTCGCCTTTAGGCACACGACCATTTACCGTAACGTTTAACGCTTATTAAACGCAAAAAAGCGATGGTATCTCAGCGAACAATGCCGCCAATTTACCGTCGCATAAACGTCTTCTAACCGATTAATAGATACCAGTGGTCGGGGTCGAACCGACACTCCTTACGGAACACGATTTTGAGTCGATACTGGATTTATAATCATTAAATATAGCTTTAAAACTATAATGTTAGGTTAATTTAATAACATATATTGTTATACGACACAATTATATCTAACCATTTAAGTATCTGCAACTGTTTTATGAACTGAAATTTTTAGCTTTGTCCATGCCTTTGTCAGTAAGTAAGTTAATTGGTTGATCAGTCCATTTGCTTTTTTTCCTGATACTGCTAACATAACCCTATACTTTCGAGAAATTAAAAAGCACCCTAAGAAGGATGCTCAATCTATCCTTTTAATAACTCTGCAACTACTTTTGATGCGAAATCTTTTAGCTCATTATATCCGAACTGCGTTGCTTGTTTCGCAACCTCTTTAACCTTTTCTGCTCCACTTAATGTAGGTTCAATTCCTAACTTTTCTTCAACATAATTAAGTCCATAACTAGTCATTTTAGTTGTTTGAAGTGAGTAATCACCGCCAAGATAGAAGTCAACATCTATTATTAGACCTTCATTAAGCAATTTTTCAAGAGCAACTACGAAAATTTCCTCGTCCATTTCAAGGCTTTCGTGATTAACACTTGACATATTCGGTAAATCTTTTTGATATTCAGTGTAAATCGCTACTAATACCTGTTGCTTTTTATCTAATTCCATTATTTTTTCCCTCCCTTCACTCTAAAATTCGCTGAAAGGATATATTTTCCTCCTATTGTTTAGATGTATTGATTAAGTTCCCATTTGTGAATAGGATACTTTTTTTCATCTCTACCGGGCTTAACACATTTATGGGTAACAACTTTATTTAAAGGATAATCGTATTTTGAAATTACATACTCACCTATCCATTTTCTATTTTCTTTTAGCCCTGACCTTCTGTTTCTTTTTACTTCATGTACCGTTGTATAAAGTCCAATGTTTGCTTCTTGTATGGTATAATCTCCTGTTTCTATACAACCTGAAATAACAAAATCAACTTTTTTCATTCTATCCCTCCTTAATTTTATCATAACAGGTATATTTACCATTTCTTTATAAGGTTTCATTGTTTAATTAAATTTTAAGTGAAAAATAAAAACGGCTCTCTAATATGAAAGACGTTTAGATTTTTACTTATAAATTAGAAGCCATTAATTCAGCTTGCTGAACCACTGTTTCTACAGCCATTTTTTGTAGGTCAGGTGGGTAACCATATTTCTTCAATAATCTTCTAACGGTAATACGCATTTTTGCTCTTGCAGATGATCGCAAATTCCAATCAATACTCATATTTGACTTAATTGCTTTGGTCAATTCATGAGCAATAGCTTTTAGAATCTCATCTCCCATAACTTCCTTGGCTGTTTCATGGGAGGATAAAGCATCGTAGAAAGCAATTTCTTCTTGTGAGAGTCCACTCTCTTCACCGCGCTTGTAAGCATCATTTACCTCTTTAGCCAATTCAATAAGTTCTTCTATAACCTTTGAAGTCTCAATTGTACGTTTATTGTATTTCTGGATAGCCCCCTCTAACAGGTCAGAGAACTTTTTAGCTTGGACAAGATTTCTTCTTTGGATATGTTTAACTTTTCCGTTTAATAAACGATTCAACAATTCTACAGCTAAATTTTTATGAGGAAGTGCTTTTACTTCAGCTAAGAATCCATCTGATAGAATAGATATATCAGGTTTATCAAGACCTAATGATTGATAAATATCTACAACTTCTTCTGAAATTATAGATTTTGATATCAATTGGTTAATCTGTGCGTCGAGTTGTGCTTGTGTTTTCTTTTTCTTATCTTCAGGTAGTAACTTAATAATTCCTGATTTGACAGCTTTAAAGAATCCAATTTCTTCATTAATTTCTTGTGCTGCTTCTTCAGTAGAACATAATGCAAAAGCCTTTGCCAATTCAGTTACTAATCTTAGGAATTGTTTCTTATGATCTTCTCCAAGTCCAATTACAAAATCAACAGTTTCTATTATTGCTTGCATTCGTTCAGTTGGTTTATCAGATTGAAACTTACTGTAATTATGTTCATAAAGTAATTCTTGAATCAATTCGTATTTCTCCATCATAATATCGACAGCAACAGAAGTATCTACACCTGCGTTCTCCTTATCGCTATCAGTATACTGACTTAAAGCCTCTTTCAAGTTATCTGCAATTCCTATATAATCAACAACTAATCCACCAGGTTTATCTCTAAATACACGGTTAACGCGAGCTATTGCCTGCATCAAGTTATGGCCTTTCATCGGCTTATCAACATACATAGTGTGCATGGAAGGAACATCGAATCCTGTAAGCCACATATCCCGAACAATAACTAGTTTTAGTGGATCGTTATTATCCTTCATACGTTTAGCTAAATACTCTCGTCTTCGTTTATTTCCGATAAATGGTTGCCAGTCTTCTGGATCACTTGAGGAACCGGTCATAACAATTTTAATAACACCTTTATCATCGTCATCACTATGCCATTCAGGACGTAGCTTTATGATTTCTTTATATAAATCAATTGCGATCCTTCTAGACATAACGACCAACATGCCTTTACCAAAGATAGCATTCTGACGGTTTTCAAAATGGTTAACAACATCTTTTGCTAAACGTTTTAAGCGTTCATTTGCACCTGCTAACGCTTCCAACCGAGACCACTTTGATTTTAATTTCTCACGTTCATCTAGCTCTTGATTTTCAGTAATCTCATCATATTCTTCATCTAATTGTAAGTCTTCTGGCAAATCTAATTTGATAATCCGACTTTCATAAAATATCTTAACTGTAGCACCATCTTCTACAGCTTGGGTCATATCATAAATATCAATGTAGTTTCCAAAAACTGCGGGAGTGTTTTTATCCGATAACTCAACTGGTGTTCCAGTGAAACCTATGAAAGACGCGTTTGGTAATGCATCACGTAAATATTTAGCATACCCGTATTTTAGGTTTGCTTCGGATTTGGATTTTTTAACTTGAGCCTCGAAACCATATTGTGAACGATGAGCTTCATCTGCCATAACAATTACATTTCTTCTATCAGTTAAAGATTCAATTGTTTCTTCACCATCTTCAGGACCAAACTTCTGCATTGTTGTAAAAATTATCCCACCAGATTCAACTGACAGGAGCTCCTTAAGATGTTTTTTATCTTCTGCATGTTTTGGAGTTTGACGTAAGAGATCACTTGATTGACTAAATGTTGTATGAAGTTGTTCATCTAAATCATTTCGATCTGTAAGAACAACAATTGTAGGATTATTTAATTCCTGAACTAACTTACCTGTGTAAAAAACCATCGATAAACTTTTGCCTGATCCTTGCGTATGCCAGATAACTCCAATTTTCCGATCTCCATCCTCGGAAGATGCTCGTTTTGCTTCTTCAACTGCTTTATTTACCGCATGAAATTGATGATAAGCACCTAGTATTTTAATGACTTTCTCTCCACTTACTTGGAACAATACAAAGTTTTTAATTATATCAATCAGAATGTTAGGTTTAAACATGCCCTTGATCAAAACTTCTAGCTGTGGAATAGAATTCGAGGCAATAGATTTACCATCTACAGTTCTCCACATCATAAAACGCTCTTCATCAGAAGTTAATGTACCTGCTCTCGCATTTAGTCCATCACTAATTACCATAAATGAATTGTACTGAAAGAGAGAAGGAATAGTATTTTTATAAGTTTGTAATTGATTATACGCATGAGAAATCCCCACATTCTCATCAGTTGAACTCTTTAATTCAAAAACAACTAAAGGAAGACCGTTTACAAAAACAATAACATCGGGACGTTTATTAGTAGAACCTTCTTGGATACTAAATTGATTCACTACCATAAAGTCATTCTTTTCAGGTTCCTTGAAATCAAATAACCATAACTTTTTAGTAGCATTTCGACCATCTGATTCCCGAATTTCCACATCTACACCATCCGTCAACATTTTCTGAAAAGCCTTATTGCTCAATAAGAGACTTGGATGTTGAGGGATTGTTATTTTCCTAACAGCTTCTTCAATTGCCTGGAAAGATACTCCCTTATTTATCCTGGAAAGGGCATCTGTAAGACGCCCCTCTAAGAATACAGTTGAAAAATCTTCACGTTCAATTGAATCCCCACCAGGAGAAAGATCGGGTCCATAAGCTATTTCATAATTTAACTCTTTAAACCAATCAAGTGTAGCTTGTTCTAATTCATCTTCATTAAATTTGAACATTGACCTCTTCCTCACTTTCAATCGGAAGTTCAATTTTCCCGGATAGTATTTTCGGTAACAAGATATCCCTTAATTCTTTAAGATTAAAATTTTCTAATGCAATTGTTTTTAATTCCTCTAAAATGGGATCAAACATCTCCGATATTCTATCAAGTAGTTGTTGATCAGGATATAAAATTTTTATTCCATCAATATCTTTTTTAGATAGATGGATAACTGTAGTTCCTACTTTACCAAATTCAATTTCCTTAATTGGCTTTTTCAAAGCAAAATACAAGTATAAATGAGGTAATATTGTACTTTTTATCTTTACAACTCGTTGATTTAGAAGAGATCTTTTCCCTTTCCAAATATGTCCTTGAAATTCTCCATCCATACCAATTAATAAATCACCTTGATCAATAATATATTTCTCTTCATAATCTTCCGTTGTATATATATCAGAATAGTCATTAGGTATATTTCTAATTCTAATTAAAGGAAGTCCCTCTTTGTTTTCATTGAAAAGTTTACTTTTAAAAGCTTTACCGTATGTTATTTCAGCTACTTCATTAAGATGTTTAATTTTCCATCCTGCAGGTATTTCACAAAACTCACTGTCTACCATGTTTCCACCTTCAGAGCTTTCACCTTTATCTTTAGGGGGTTTAAAGTTAATAAACCACTTTTTATACAAAGTTTCAGTAAGTTGTTCAAGTGAAGAAATAATTTGAGAATTAACCTCTACTTTTTCATCTATTGATCTTAAAATTTTAACTAACCGTTTTTGTATCTCAATAGGTGGAACATGTATCTTCATTTTCTTAAGAAGAGGTATTCTAATATTACTCACTACTGAACCTGTTCCTTCATTCATTTTTATTTGATGTTGTAAGAAAGGTGTTTGCAAAGAATAATATAAAAAATCCGGTAATATCACACTAGTGACTGCTTTTAACTGAAGCATACGTTGCCCTAGAAAGAATTTATCTTTGGATTTAATTATTCCAACCTCTCCCATAGGAGCTTCTCTAGTTAATATTACATCATCAAACTCAAGTTTCCCTCGAATACTCCATGCCTCATAAGTATCCTTTGTTACATATTTAACATTTTGTTTATCAATTTTTCCGTTCCTTATGTTAGATGTTCTAAGCATCTTATATTCTGTTTCATAATCTACAGTTGGTGCCGTTTTGTGTAAACAATCGGTTACAATACAAACATCATCAATAGTTAAAATAGGCCAATCTTTAAACCTCATATCCAATCCCCCTTAATTCATGGCGGATTTCCTCTTCTAATTTCTTCGATTTAGCAAATTGTTCTGCAAGCCCCCTAGTTAAATTAATCATTTTCTCCTCAAATGCTTCATCGTCTTCTATAACTTCTTCTAATCCTACATAACGACCAGGAGTTAAAATGTATTCTTGCTCACAAACTTCTTCTATCTTTGTAGACTTACAAAAGCCGGCTATGTTTTCATAGGTTTGCTCATTTGTACCTCTCCATGCGTGGTATGTTTTAACAATTTTTCTTATATCTTCATCGCTAAACTCTTTATGAGTACGATCTGCCATAAACCCTAATCTACGTGCATCAATGAATAAAATCTCTCCTTTTCTGTTACGTTGACCATTTCCTCCTTTATTACGTGTAAGAAACCATAAACATACAGGAATTTGTGTCGAATAGAATAATTGTCCTGGTAGAGTTACTATACATTCAACTAGATCAGCATTTATCAAATTTTTCCGAATTTCTAACTCACTAGAAGTATTTGAAGACATAGAACCATTTGCTAATACAAATCCCGCAGTCCCACTAGGAGCGAGTTTAGATACCATGTGTTGAATCCAAGCGTAGTTTGCATTATTTACAGGAGGTACACCAAAGTTCCAACGTGAATCCTCTTTTAATCTATCTCCCCCCCAATCGCTTACGTTAAAAGGAGGGTTAGCTAAAATATAATCCGCTTTTAAACCTTTGTGTAGATCGTTGTGAAATGTATCAGCGTTATGTTCACCTAAATTACTATCAATACCTCTTATTGCTAAGTTCATTTTAGCTAATCGCCATGTAGTAGGATTAGATTCCTGTCCATAGACAGCGATATCACCTAGTTTACCCTGGTGTTCTTCAACAAATTTTTCAGATTGTACGAACATACCGCCTGAACCACAACAAGGGTCATATACTCTCCCTTTATACGGCTCAACCATCTCTACAAGCAACTTAACAACAGAAGATGGTGTATAGAACTCTCCACCGTTCTTACCTTCCGCGCTCGCAAATTTACTTAGAAAATATTCATAAACACGACCTAATATATCTTGTGAACGGCTTTCCTTATCTCCAACTTTGAAAGAGAATAAATCAATTGTTTCTCCAAGTCTTGTTTTATCAAGTGAGGGACGAGCGTAATCTTTTGGTAATACACCTCTTAAAGATGTGTTTTCTTTTTCAATTGCTAACATTGCATTATCAATAATTTGTCCAATTTCAGGTTTTTTCGCATTGTCTTTAATGTAGCTCCAACGAGCTTCTTTAGGTACCCAGAAGATATTTTCAGCTTCATATTCATCTTTATCTTCAGGATCAGCCCATTCATCTTCTGATAACTCTTTATGCTTTTCTTCAAACGCATCAGATACGTATTTTAAGAACAATAGACCTAATACTACATGCTTATATTCACTTGAATCCATTGATCCACGCAATTTATCTGCCATTAACCAAAGTTTTTCTTCAAATCCTACATTCGCTGTCGAAGCCATTTTGTTTTCTCTCCTTGAAATGAGTTTATAGTACTATTGTAATAAAGTTGCTTTTATATAAAAAGAGGGGGATTGTAAATTATTATTTAGCGATAAAAAATTAATCTAATAAATATTATAAAATAAAAAAGCACCCATGAGGATGCTTATTAATTATCATCTAAGTATAAAAGTCTTCCAAGTCGATTAAACTGTTTTAATGCATCTAGAGACCATCTTCTTCTTCCAACCGTTAATTCCTCGAATAAATCTTTTTCTAAATCAAAATATCCCTGTTTTACCCATGAGAGTTCCCATAAATTATGGTATTGTCTTCCAGCTCCTTTTCTATCCAATGATCCAGTACATTCTTTACACCAAATCATAATAAAATCTATGTTATCCGGATAGGTAGTTCCATCAACCATAACATTTCCTGACCAATTTGGCAGTGGCTTATTACACTCATCACATCTTGGTGTTCCCATTCTATTTTCCTCCTATTTAAAAAGGTACAATTAATTTGAATGAATCCTTTGTTTGATCCAATTCAATTATACCGTCTTCTTCTAAACTTAATAGATTGGTTACAATAACTGACTTAAGTAGGTCTGATTTTCGTTGGAGTTCTTCAATTTTTACCCACTGATTTAAATTGTAGTTGTCTAATATTAATTTTTCTAACCTTTTCTTTACTGGAACCAATCGCTTTCTTGAATTTTCCGTATTATTAATTACAAATGATTCAGGTTTAAAAATATTTAATTCTTTATTTCTAAGAATTTTTTCAATCTCGGAAATGTCAATTTTACTTTCTTCATTCGGCCCTTTACTTATTTCTGCTGATGATCTAATTTCATTAATAATATCTTCTTTCCACTTATCAACTTTAGAAAGTCTATCCACTAAGTCTTTATTTAACAATAAAGACTCATTATATTGTTCTCTTGTGTTCTCCAATATTCCCTTCAAATTACCAAGAGAAGACTCCAGATTGTCAATAGCATCCTGAAATTGACGTATACCCTCCTTTTGACCAGTTGCATCAATAAGAGTTATCACAATAGCTAATACTGCCAATATAATTGATATTAATGTTGCTGCGAAGTTTAAATTTTCTCCTGCTCTAGTAGAACTCCCGAATATTAAAGCTAAAACTGCTACAACTCCAATCATTAAGATTATACATAAGTAAATAAAATCTCTTAGTGGCACCATTGCCCTCTGCTTAAAAACTTGTTTCTCTTTTACCACTTTTAAACCCCCGAAATATTCCCATTTTTATGTCGGCTTATCTAATTCGACATAGGATGACACAAATCCTTTAAAAAAAGAAAAATAAAGAACTCTTTTTTAGCCCTATTATCACTAAAATGAGAAAAATATAAAAAATAGTTAATATTGAAGGTTATAAAAAGGATTATGTATGATTTATATCAATAAGGAAGGGGATGAAATTTTGAGTATTAAAGTTGATAAAAGTTGGAAATGTGAATTTGTTAGAGAAGGAGAAGAAGACATCAGGGATATCATAAAACGTCAATTTGTTAATTGGATAAATGAACAATATCCTTATCCGGTAATAGCATTAAAGGATGACATTATTAAGGAGCATTTCAAAGAAGAGTATTTAAATAAGAAGATAAATAGTAATTCCAAACTAAATTAATTGCCAATCTTCTAAAATGTTTTGGAATCGGTAATGTTCGAATAGGAGACGCTTTTTGAAGGGAGTCCCTCCAATCTATAATTAATTATTTTAAGACGAACTCTAACCGACTCCAAAATATTATTTTGAAATTACTTATTGTAGTAATAAGTTTTATATTCAGTGAGAGATCCTGCTTTTACTTCAATGCCTTTTTTTAGGATTATATCGTGATATTTTTCTAAAAGCTCTGCAAATTTCAATTCTGAAACTCCAAAGTCAACTTTACTAGAAACATGCGTTCCGTGATAATTTACAACAGGCTGAAAGATATTTAATTGAATTTCTTTGTTACGTTTGACATAATAGATAAACTTATTAATAACTGAAAGTTCCTTTTCCTTGATCTCTTCTACGTAATTGTCTAGGTCAAAAAGATCAAAATTGCCATATGATCCTTCCATCTTAACGTTTAAATTAGCTAATTCAGCTCTAAGAGTTTCCATATAATCTCGATCTTTAGCTAATCTTCTTAAATCAGCAATGTTTAAAGTTGTTTCTTGGAGAAAGTGATATAAGTTTTTATTGATATTAGCTATGAAACCTAACTTCTTCCACTTGCCGTTATAATCTTCTTCATGCTTTCTCATCCAGTTAACTAGACCTTTTGCAATATTTTTAATCAGTACTTTATGACCGTGAATAGGTAATACGAATTATAGGAAAATACTTCCAATTTACTAATACAGCTTGTAAAATTAAATTGACTAATTAAAAGGGGGATGAGGACATGAAAGAATATATTAAAGTTGAAATTACTTCAGATGATAATACTGTAGACAAACTTATGAAACAAGGATGGGAGATTATCGCGACTAATAATTATGTAATCGAACCTCCTGATTCACGTACACAATATCATTTAGGTTTACCTGCAAAGGTTCGTATCGAAGAATTAAGAGAAATTATAAGACAATATGAAGAGTTTGGTTTCAAAGGTCAGCTACTACAAAAGATTGCTGAACAGAATGAAGATAAACTCGAAGATTATACAGAACACGGTGGCAGACCTGCATATGGCGAAACTGTTAACTTCATTAAGAAATACGAAGATGTTGTGAATAATAAGAATGTAAATCTTTACACAAAACTTGATCCGATGTTTTAAGTTGAAGCTCCTATCCAGGGGCTTTTTTTATATAACCTCACGCTTAACACTTATCGCGGATAACATCTACTTACTCCGATTTTTAAAATTTGTTAATTAGTTAACCATCATCAAATTGAAGAAAGTTAACGAAATTACAAATTGTACTGTCGTGAATTTCAAGATAGTCAACTATTCAGCAAATTACGGATAAGTTGCGCAAAACATCAATTAATTTATGCTACTTTATATCTAAAAGATAAAAGGAAAATATATCTATTTGTCGAATATAGTAGGTAGAAAGTGAGGTGATAACATGATTGTTAACGAAGAGATTACATTAATCAAAAAAGAATTTTCTAAGATATATGATTCTTTTGATACTAAGAATAAACAACAAGATGAAGCGTTATTATTGCTTGTTAGTCTTATTGAAGTATTGAAGGGAAAGGGTATAATAACCCAGCAAGAAATTGACAACAAGCAAGAAGAATTAAAGAGAAAGTTTTAATACATAAGGCATCCTATGGGGTGCTTTTAATAATTTTATATAAATATCTTCATTGAATAACAAAGATTTTCCAACAGATTAAGGAGGAATTAGTATGGAATTAGATTTCCCGAAAAAAGGTAAAAAATTATTTGTATCTACAAATAACTATTTAGAATTCTCACATTTTGGTTAGGGAGATGTAAATTCACAATTTTACGGTTATATAAAGGGGTATAAGGAGTCAGCAGATACACTTGTCAACTTCGCTTTAGCATCTAGAAAGATTTCAATATTAGACACTTATATCTTCCCTATTTTATTTTTGTACAGACAATTTATCGAACTTTCGATAAAATCATTGTATTTGGAGTATTCAGAGGCACCAATCCAAGAAAAAATACAGGCCATTAAACAGGCCAGTCACAATTTAGCTTTCATGTGGGATAAATTAAAACCTATATTAATTGATGCTAGCAAATCTCAAGAAGAAAAGGATATGATTAATGCTGTCGATAGTTATATATTGCAATATCATAGTTTTGACAAAAACTCATTTAAATTTAGATATCCAATTGACAAAGACTACAATCCTATTTTAAAAGATGAAGAAAGAATCGATATTGTAAACCTTAAAGAAAGAATGACTGAATTGGAGCATTTCTTTAGTGGTGCTGATGGGAAATTAGATTACCTACAAGAGTGTAAATATGAACAGGAGAAATATCTTCAAGAAATTGAAGCTGAAATGAAAGCAGAGTACGAAGCTGAAATGAGAGCAAATATACAGGGGTACTAAAGAAAGGAGAGAGGTAATAAACTCTCTCTTTTTATTAGATAATTTCATCCCCCTAATCTTGAACAGCTATTATCTTTAATTTTTGTACATCTTGTTCTAAATTTAAAGAATGCATTTTTCTATGACAGTTAGCACATAAAGCAACTGTATTTTCAATCGAATCTTCCCCACCATTTGCCAACCATACAATATGATGTGTCTCTAGGTAAGGATCACCTTTTTTAGTTTTGAACGGCGCAGGTTCTTCACATAATTGGCAGATACCATTTGCTCTTCTTTTTGCGTATTCAGAAACATAGGCATTCCTTTCATATCCATTCGTTGTTACATTTCGGGAACCAGGCTTACTAGGAGCATATGAAGTTCTTTTCTTTAACTCATCATCATTAAGTTTTTTAGCTTCCTTTTCCTGAATTTGTTCCTTTGATTCTACGGCATTTTTACTAATAAGAACTTTTTCTTGTCCATCCATTAACTTTAGAGGAAACACATAAACTTTACGAGGTGTTCCATTTTTATCAGGTTGAGTTTCTGTGTAGGGCTCATCTGCTAAATAAACTTCCCCCTGATATATGTATTGACCTTTCTGGAACACTTCAAATAAATACAAGGTTGTAGTTGTACCTTCTCTATTTGAATTATTTAATGTCTTATTTTGCTTGTAATCTAAACTTTGAGGACCTTCAAGCCCCATTCCAGTGTAATGAAAAACATCCCCAACCCATCGATCATCGTAGATAGATTTAGTGTGGTCGGAAATAATAATTAATGCATTTGCGTATGTTGATTTTCTCATTCCACCTGAAATTCCAATCTTAAAAATGTCCATTAGTTCTCTATTTTTCAAAACATCTGAAGGTTTTAATCCATGTTGAAAGCTCATATTCCAATCCTCTCCCAATACTATGTAATTCAATTATAGTATAAAAATCCCATTAGTCTTCTATTTTTTCTTTTAATGACTAGTCACTTAATCATGAGAAGGTTACTATGTAGAGCTTTCAATATATGCTCACCAACTCTCCCCTCTTCTTGATAAAGGCTTTTTGTTCACTGTATAATTTTAAATTCACAATAATAGTGATTTTATCTTGACTTGTTTTAGATGTTTTTACTTAATTGGTTGAGACTGTGGACAACGGCTAGAAAAGTCGCTACCTTAATTCACAAGATAAAAAATCAAGTGAACTAGATAGGTGACTTTGATCCTTAATTGTATATCAGCTTGTGGTATCCGTTTATCAACCCTATTGTCGCGAGAATATTCTTCTCAACAAGCCTACTGCGTCAAGTAGCCCTAACAGGTTCCCTTCCGGTACTTATGGCTTGTCCTACAGGTATATCTACCTCTACCCTTCCTTCGACAGCACTAACGTAGCTTTCACGCTTCAGATACATACAGCAATAGGGAACTGTATATTGTATCCTAGACTTATTTTCTGCATCGGCTAAGTCAAAACCTGACCAGTTTTTGTTTTTAGTCGAGTTATTGGGCAACCTCGACCGAAACACCTAAAAAAGACAATAACAAACTAAACTCCTTGAAATTCTATTTTTTTTAATTTATAATAAAGGAGATTAAAGTGTGTTTCGTATTTTGTTTTCATTTTGCATAAAATTCAATCATCGAGGTAGAGTGATTAGGACACTCTACTTTTTTATATTTTAATAGCTTAAAGTTTCTCTTTTTTTAAAAAACAATAAAATCAATGACATAATATAATCTCTACGATACCTCCCCTATCTCTCTCTTATTTCAGTAAATTCAAAGGTGTAAATTCTCTGTGCTTGTCCTTAACATCATTACTAAATAGATTTACATAGACTTTCACAATCTCGAATGAACTGTGACCTAAAATTTGTTGTAATTCGAAAATACCTGCCCCATTCTGTACTGAAAGTTTTGCAAAAGTATGCCTAAAAGTATGTGGTGAACATCCTACATCCTCAATATCTGCACTCTTTCCATACTTTATTAACATGTGTTGGATTGCGCGTTTAGTAATTCTCTTATTATCCAGGTTTAAAAATAAAGCATCCTCTTCTACAAAAACCTCTGATAGCTATATATTTCTTTAATTGCTTCTTCATATCACTTGATAAAGGAACTACGCGTTGACTTCTATCTTTCGCCCTCCTAATTTTTAAGTTTGAATCCTCAAAACTGATATCAGTAATATCTGTATGGATCAACTCATTAGCCCTGATACCTGTATCAAGTAGAAGCATCATAATAGTAAAATCTCTAAATCCGGTAAATGTTCTAAGGTCAGGTTGTGAGAACAGTTCTTTTATTTGTTTCTTACTAAAGGTATTAATTATAGTCCGTTGATCTTTTAAGAGCTTTAATTTTTTAACAGGATTGTTTGGTATATAACCTTGATCATATAGAAAATTGAAGAAAGCTCGTACAGCTCTTAAACGCGTATTGATAGTAACTACTTTTAATCCTTTTCTTCTCATATACTTAATGATGCACTATTTAATATGCTCACTGGTTATCCTTGAAGGATTTATATCTACTTCCTGTTCTCTTAGATACTTATAAGTAATACCTAACTCACTCCGATAATATTTAATTGTGTGTTCCCTTAAATTCCTTAACTCACAATCATTTAGGAATATCCTTAATGCTTCATCAAAACTTGTTACATAAGACTTTGAATAACTTATCATTCTTTCATGATCTAAATCGGTTAGAACGTTATTTCTCCTAGTCATATTACACGACCTTTCTCGTACGATTTTGTTTCGTTTGATCGTTTTTAAAAGGTAACAAAAAAAGACCTCCTAACATATAGTTAGAAAGCCTTTAAATTTAACGATTATTCATCATTTTCAGATACCAGTGGTCGGGGTCGAACCGATACTCCCGAAGGAACACGATTTTGAGTCGTGCGAGTTTACAAATTCCGATACAATGGAAAAGCAAAAGGTTAATGGTGTCGAGGATAAACCATGCTATTCTCAGGTATTTAGATAACCCAAGTGATAATTATTTATAATAATGGATATTAAATTTTCCTTTGTCTTAAATATCATTTATTAAAATCAAATCATCATGATAGAATATACCTTCTCTACCATTGTTGAATTTAATCAAATAAGATATTTTTTCCCCTGAGTATATTTTTGATATTGTTCCTTCCTTTTCTGCAAAATCAATTATATAATAATAATCTTCTGATTCATAAGAATTGTTATCAGGTGTAATTACCTTAATTTTCTGATTGAGATTAAATGGAAATTTATCAATACTTTCATTAAGCAATTTTCTCTTGTTTTCAGTACTAGTAAGCAAAATATGACTTTCTATAGATGAATTAAAAGCTTCTGATGAGTCTGATCTAACTCCGCAGTTAAAGATATTGAGTTCTTTTTTCATAATTTACACCTTCAATTAATATCTTTGTAGCATATTCCTCAATAGTTAGTCCTTGTTTTTTTGCATTTTGGACTATATTTTTCTTTAAATGAGAAGGAATGTGGAGAATTAGTGATTCTAAATCACTATCAATAATAATCCCATTATGACGTACTTCAAGCTTCCCTTCTATTAAATGTTTTTCAATAATACTTATCTCTTTTTGATAAAGCTCCTCAGTAAATCCTTCAATAAATACAGGCTTTACCTCTATGTAAATAGATTCTTTTTCACTACTAATTTTTATGTTCTGTGGACCTAGATGGTCATAAAAAGTTTCAATAATACTAAAAACAGGTGAATTAATATAGTTGGGTTTTGGCAGCTCTATAACTGCAAATCCCCTCTTAGTAATATATTTTTTTTCTACTAGCTTTTGCTTTTTATTAAATCCTTCTTCTTTTAATTGTGTTAAAGAAAGGATTCTGCCATTCTCAGTAATTGCCTTTCCATCCTGTCCATCAAACTCCATAATTCTAGCCTTTTCATTTGTTCTTTCATTAGTAAAGACTTGAAATAAGAAAAAGCCTTTTTTCTTTAAATAAAATTGTTTCTTATCCTTCTTTCTTGTTTTTTGATTTTCTCGATATCTATCAAGATCTTCTTGTTCTATAAAGTAAAGTTCCCTACCTTTATATAATTTTTTTGTAGCAGGGAGTATCCCTTTAGCAATATATGAAGCTACCGTTGTAGGGTGAATATTTAACATTGTTGCAACTTCTCCTGTTGTAAGACCAGGCTTTTTGAACTCATCTTTTAATTTCTCTACCTCTTCTGGGCGGAAAAGTAATGATTCATCTATCTTCCATTTATCCCTATAAACTGGCGTTAATTTATTTTCTTTTACATATTTATAAATAGTAGAAACTGAAACATTTAATAGATTAGCTACTTCATTCGTTTTTAAAAATTCATTATGTAAAGACATAGTCATTACCTCCCATTATTTTTAATTTCGCCGAAACCCGTATACTTTCTAATATCTATAAAACTATCTATTATCCTAGAGTTATAATTGAAAAAATTTTTATAGAATCTCATATGATATATATTACCATTCAATTCATTATTTGAAGTAATAAAATATTGAATTGAATGTTAGAAGTTTCTTAATAAATATATATAAATTTACTGTTAACTATTAAAAGGCATCCTAATTTCATTTTAACATTTTGTATATATGAAATGTAAATAATTATAAATCTATATAGATTGGATTCAAATAATGAAAAAAATGACCTTATAGGTTGAAGAGACAAATAGGGGATTTTTCTACTTCAATTATATTTTTAAGGTTATTTTCTTAATAAGTCCCCTATTACTGATTGTTTTAAATTTATTGATCATTAAAAGAGTGTTATATTTAAATGGATACATAAATATATATTCAAAGGAGGTTCTCTTTTGAAAGGTATTATTACTTTGAATAATCTATATAATAGAAATATTAAAGCTGATAGTGAAAATAATGATGCTAATCTCATGAACCTTGAAAATGTTGATAAAATGACTAATATCATGATCAACAATGAGTTATATAGTGAAATGATAGACTTGATTGATCTTAATAGTAACAACGACTATTCAATGTTCAATGATTTAGAAATGGTTTATCTTTTCGTTCATAAAGAAAAAGATACAGATAAAAAGAAAAATCGTTCTGAAAATACAAAACGAGAATACATAAGAGAATTGTTGTTATTTTTAAAGCAATTTAGTCTCCAAGGCTATCTTTACGATTTTAATAAGCAAAAGGTAACTACTTTGTCTTTACTTAAAGAACTTAATTCACGAAATATCAGGAAATATCAAGAATGGTTAATAGAGGTTCCTTTAGGTAAAAGCAGTAAACCTTACTCAGTTACTACGATTGCAAGGAAAACGGTAATTTTAAGGGCATTTTTAAAGTTTCTATATAATGTTGGATATATAAAAAATCCCCTTTATGAATCATTGCTAAGCAGCAATGTACATAAAAGGGATTTACCAAATAGGGATCTTAATTCCTCAGAGGTAAAACAATTATTAGAATATTTTAAAGATCATCCAATTGTCTATTGTTTAATAGCTGTTTTAACCACGACAGGAATTCGAGTTTCGGAGTTATGTGGTACAAGGGTATCTGATCTAATATATGATGAAGGTACATTTTGGTTAAAGGTGATTGGAAAAGGTAATGAAGAGGGTGAAGTTAAGATTCATGATAATGTTATGAAATCAATCCTGGCATTTAGGGAACGTAGAGGTTTAAGTACTGAAGTTTCGTTATCTGATCATTCTCCGTTATTTACAACAGCAAAAAATAAACCATACAATTATAAGTACTTATCAAATTATTTAACTAGAATTATAAATAAAGCAGATATACCGTTTGTTAAACATAGAGAATCACCTATCACGCCTCATCATTTTAGACATGCTTTTGCAATTATTTCTGCAGAACAGGGAGCGGATATACTGCGAATTAGCCAATCACTCAGACATAAGAAAATTGACACAACAATGATTTATTTAGAAAGAAAATTAGCTAGAAAAAATAATGCTGCTCATTCATGGGATAATTCAGACTTTGTAAATTCTATTTGAAAAAGAAAGCCCTCAAATTAGTATATCATCTTAGGTTATTTACTAATTTGTGATTATAGAATTTTTTTAAAAAAAAGCCACTCACTTTATTTTTTATAGGGAGTGGTTATTGCAATTGGTTAAATTATTTACATGACTACTTTTCAAAATGAGGAGAAGAAGCCTTAACTATTTCTTCAATAAGGTTTCTATGTCCTTATTACAGCACGCCACCCATCTTTACTTAATTTCCTCACATTTTCACCAACTTACATACCTACGATTTTCTAACAAAAATATAATAGTAAAAAAGGGGTTTCACATGTTCAGGTGGATGATGCTAGAGGGCAATTAAATTTTCTCATGATAGTTTAAAACGATTTAGCATAAAGCTTCAGCAAGAGCATAAAAAAATTTTCATCAAAGAGCATGAACAACATAAATGGCGAGAAACCAAAGATTCTCGCTATTTTATTATCCGTATTAACTTCTGCCAGTTCTGTAAAATAGCTAACAAGTATAGATGCATCACTCATCGACATCTTTTTATGAAAAAATATGAATACATATACGATATATATTATGAGTGTTATATTTTACCGAAAGTGCCCAGTCTAAGAAAATAGAGAATAAATACAAAACCCCATTTCAATCAAAGATTTGAAATGAGGTTTGTCTACTGTTTGAAATATTTTTATTTAAACATAATTAATTAGGGATAAATATCAGGAAATTATTTTAATACTCTTATTAGAGCTACATTTTTCATATTTATGCTCCAATAAGAGTATATTTTCTATAAACTATTTAGATAAACGGTTAAGTAATACTTCTTTTTCCATCTCGAATCCAGGTTTTCCAAGTAAAGCAAACATATTTTTCTTATATGCTTCAACACCTGGTTGATCAAAAGGGTTTACTAAAGATAATATACTAAAAAAAGTAGCCCCTTTGTTTTTTCACTAACATTTATGTTGGTACCATTCTAGTTTTGAAATGCCTTCATCGCAAGTTGTTTAGTACTATATTAACAATTTTTCTTTTCAAAAATATAAAAGTTAGTTTCTCTTTCACCCACCTCCAAGTTAATTTTTCACTTTAAAATAAACTGCATTAAATTATCTTGAATCTATATATCTCATTTACGAGATAATAATATTATAAACATTTTTTTTTGTCAAAATATAAGCTCCTTATTTTTTAATAAAGTTTATTAGGCTACTAATTTGATACTTTATTTGATAAAAAAAGCTTGTAGGAGCATAGTATCCTGACCATGCCTACAAGCTAAAACAGTATGAAAACTATGCTAGTTTTCTAATTCAATTAGAATTTTGCAGCAAGTTTTGCAACTTTCTCTAATCCATCTGCAATGATTTCTTGTGAGAGATCGCTATATTGATTATGCCCTTCAATTACAACTGTTTCAGGATTTGTAATACCCCAGAAACCAAGAATGGTTGTTACATAGTTAACAGCCATCTCCATAGACGCCATTTGCTCAGAAGAGTAATCTGAACCACGAGCACTTAAAACAGCAACTTTTTTGTCCCCGGCTAGTCCAACTGGACCTTGTTCTGTATATTTGAATGTTTTACCTGCTTGAGAAATATAAGAAATATAGGTTACTAGTGGAGCAGGAATAGTGAAATTCCACAATGGAAAAGCAAAAACAACTTTATCAGCAGCTAAAAATTGGTTTAAGTATTGTTCAACTAAATCTACAACTTTTGCTTCTTCATCTGTTAACTCTAAACCCTGGCTACGTTTGTATCCGCCAGTAATAGCAGTATTTCCGAAGTATGGAAGATTAAGATTAAAAAGATCTAGTTCAGTAATTTCTGCATTTGGATTCGCTTCTTTAAAAGTGTTTACAAATGTTTCATACATTTTTGAACTAATTGCTTGGTCTGCTGGACGATCATTTGCCTTGATAAATAATACTTTTGACATTACTTTATTCTCCTTTGAGTTTGTATTTTTTACTTTATTTTTAAATAAATTTTTTAAAAAGCCCATTACTTATCATCAAACCTTTCTAATCAACATTACTAATAAATTAATTTTTTAAAATTCATAACTGTACTTAAATTGGGGTTTTTTACCTTAAATAACAGGGTCAAGTTAGAAACTAACCTGCTCTGTGAATAAAATCAAGGTTATCTTGTTTAGAGAGTAATTTAGATACTGATAACCACTTACTTCCATTAAAAACAAGGTATAAAGCCATTGCTAACAATGCCAAATCTAACTCGTAACCTGCCATTTGACCATTACCTAAGAATCCAATTGCAAGCTTTACTTTAAGTGTTGCTCCAATCATAAGAATTGATAATAAAAGAGAAATTACTTTTGTTCCTAATCCAATAATTAAAAACAACCCGCCAACTAATTCAATTGTTGCAACTCCATATGCAAAAAATCCTGGTATGCCAATGCTACTAAACCATCCTACAGTATTGTCGATACCGTCTTGGAACTTAACTAAACCATGAATAAAAAAGATTACACCTAGTATTACACGTATAATAAGTGCACCTACCTCTTTTCTTAAATCCATTATGCAAACCTCCAAAAAATTAAATTGAAACCTGATTTCCTGGTAACATCTCGCTGCATCTTTAACTTTAAAGTCGATTAGTGACCTTATTCCCAGTTATCAAGTTATCACAATTTTAAATATAATTAATTAAAATATAATTAATTAATATATTTTTAACTCGAGATAAATATTAATGCATGTACTTACTTTTGTCAACTATACTTAAAATTTTTACTAGTTTTAACAGTTTAGTTTTCTTTAAAAATAGGGCCAGTTTGTTGTGCGAAATGTTTCTAGCTTAAATTGGGAATGGTCACATTACCCAAGTAAAGGTTAGACAGTTCCTTCCGGAACTGAAGGATTATATCGAAGAATCAAATGGTGGGGTAACGCCCTGAAGGGTTCTCTCTTAGTCGAATAGCACTTGAATTAGTAAGAATAATAGTGTTATAAGCTCGGCGAAAAGGCGTGAGAATTTACCGTAACAGTTCGGCTGACGAAAGCCTACCCGAGGGGGTGGTGTAAATCATGATGCTTGAGTTGAATGAATATGGTGAGAATGCAAAAGAACCTAAAGTAAAAAGGTTAAGCTGACGAACTTCTGAATGTACGGGTCTAGACTGGCAATACATAGAAATGTGTATATCACCTAATGTGAGGTTAGCAGTGGATGAGTAAGAATGACAATTATGAAAGTCCATGATGTGTTACAGGCATATGAACGGCTAACAGGCTTACAGGAAGCACCTAAGTTCATTCTATAATAGATATAATTCAACGTTGTAAGCTGATAACGTGGAGGACTTACTTTCTATGAAGCGTTGATAAGGAAAGCAATAATGAGA
>NZ_LATZ01000114.1 GCF_000981385.1 Bacillus sp. SA1-12 | reverse complement strand
ATAGACTTGATAAAGAGTTAGAGAGTAGAGGACACAAATTCGTTCGTTACGCCGACGACTGTAATATATACATGAAGTCAAAGAAAGCTGGTGAACGAGTGATGACCTCAATTACAAGTTTTATTGAGAAGAAACTAAAACTTAAAGTTAATAGAGAGAAGTCAGCGGTAGACCGCCCTTGGAAACGGAAGTTTCTTGGTTTCAGTTTTACAAACCATAAGAAACCCAAGGTCAGAATAGCGAATGAAAGTATCAAAAGACTAAAGTCTAGGATAAGACAGATCACATCTCGTTCAAAACCTAGTCCTATGGAAGTTAGAATTGAAAAACTAAACCAATATCTAACAGGGTGGTGCGGATACTTCGCTTTAGCTGATACACCAAGTAAGTTCAAAGAATTTGAAGAGTGGATAAGAAGAAGACTTCGTATGGTTGAATGGAAACAATGGAAAACACCTAAAACAAGAGTTAGAAAACTAAAAGGTTTAGGTGTTCCTGATAACAAGGTATACGAATGGGGAAACTCAAGAAAGAAATATTGGAGAATCGCCTGTAGTCCAATTCTACACCTTATTTAGAGACACGTTAATCAGTAGTAAATGATATAAATAGAGCCACCTGTATTTCATATACATATTTATGAGACAGGTGGCTTTTTGTTAATTATTAATGGAAATTTTTATTTTCGATTTTTTATGAATATCCTCCGTCCCGGCATCCAATGCAGTCTTATAATATAAGCATTTATGCTCGATGACTTCCATCGCTTTTTTTAGTTCTTCGATCTGTGCTTCTACAGTAGCTTTTCGTTCCATAAACATAGCATATCTTTGTTGCAATGTGGAATCCCCTTCAGAACACCAATCAATGAAATGTTTAATTTCCTTGATTGGCATCCCGGTGGATTTTAGACATTCAATTACTTTTAAAGCCTCGATATCAGATTCTTTAAACAATCGTGTTCCACCGGACGTCCGTTCTACAAAAGGAATAAGTCCCTCCTTGTCGTAGTAACGCAAGGTATACGGTGTAAGATTCAACTCTTTTGAAACCTCGCTGATCGAATATGTCCTCATCAATTATCTCTCCCATCAATTATCTTCTAATTTTTATGATATTAGACTTCGAGTTAACTATAGTTATAAGGGGATTTTATCTTGGTATTTGCTGAATGTCAAAATCGCCATAGGGAAAGTAGGAATCGACTCTGTTTAACGGAGATACATACTAAAAAAGAATGCTGCTGGCCATAAGCTCTATTGATAGGTGAAATGAAAAATAGAGAGATGGAAAAGGAATATAAATTAATATCTCTTGACTTAGAGTTAACTATAGGGTTTAACATTGAATTGCAAGAGGAAAAAGGATGGAGGGAAATGAATAAAGGGTAATTTCATTAACCTAGTTTTTCAATTATATCTATACCAATCTCATTCTCTTGTAAACAAATTTTAGGAGGTTTTTTTATGATAACTGCTAAAGCACGAGCTGTTGATGGTCCAGACAAATCATTTCGAGCTGCTGAGATTAAACGACGCGATCTTGATTCGCACGATGTTCTAATTGAAATTAAATATGCAGGCATATGCCATTCTGATATTCATACTGCTCACGGTGAATGGGGTGCCGTGAACTATCCTCTTGTACCTGGACACGAGATTGCGGGAATTGTCACAGATGTAGGAACAGAGGTTACAAAGTATAAGGTCGGAGACCGGGTAGGGGTCGGATGTATGGTTGACTCCTGCGGCGATTGTGAGAACTGCCGCCAAGGGGAGGAACAATACTGCCTAAATGGAAATATCCCTACATACGCTGGTGTTGATAAATATGGAGAGCCAACTCAAGGTGGCTATTCTACTCATATTGTCGTAACTGAGGACTTCGTAGTGAGAATTCCTGATAACATTGAACTTGACGTCGCAGCACCATTACTTTGTGCTGGTATTACCACTTATTCTCCACTTAACCATTGGGGAGCAGGTCCAGGAAAGAAAGTAGCGGTTGTTGGTATGGGCGGCCTTGGTCATATGGCAGTTAAGATCGCGCATGCAATGGGTGCCGAGGTCACTGTTCTGTCACAGTCATTGAAGAAAAAGGAAGACGGCTTGCAATTCGGCGCAGACGACTATTATGCTACAAGCGATCCAGAAACATTCAAGAAACTTGCAGGAACCTTTGACTTAATTATTAATACAGTAAGTGCAAAAATTGACATTAATGCTTATTTCTCACTGCTAACTCTGGATGGTACTCTAGTAAACGTGGGTGCACCCGCAGAGCCATTGTCAGTAAATGTGTTTTCTCTTATCGGACATCGCCGTTCATTTGCAGGTTCAATGATTGGCGGTATTCGTGAAACTCAGGAAATGCTGGATTTCTGTGCGAAACATAACATTGTTCCTCAGATTGAAGTAATTTCAGCCGATCAAATTGACGAAGCCTACGAACGTGTATTATCTTCAGATGTGAAGTATCGATTCGTCATTGACACAAGCACAATGTAAGTTGCGTAAAAAATAAATTCTGGTGGTTATTACGAGGGTGTCCCAAAAGCCTAACTTTTGGACACCCTTTTATATATGTTTGGTTAGGTAAAAATCAACACAAAAGCTATTCAGCCTTTCACACAATAAGCTCTTTGTATTTACAAGGTTCTTTATCACAGGTAAGAACCTGTCTATCCTACGATATAGCAAATGGTTATTACTTCATGAAATTTCTTCTCCATCAAAAAGGATTCGAAAGTAGTTTCCAGCCAAATCAATATTTCTATTATTTAAGTCATATAGAAACAATCGATTGTGTCTTAAGAATTGTTAAACGTTTAGAAACAGCGATACGCCCATTTGAAATTGTGCCGTTAGTTTGTGAAGTGGAATCTCCTCAGCCTCAGCTAACATACGAATCGGTCGACGCTAGAAAGATTGCAATCGCGTCAAAGGCAGCCCGTAATCTGTTGTTCTTAAAGTTTGCGGCTCTTCGGACGCAGCGCCCATGAGGCAATATTTAGTGCAGCATATAAAAGCGGAAGGATAATAGAAAACCAATTATCGTTAGCAAATACATGAGATAGAGCCGCACCAGTCATTAAAAAGAAGATACCAGCGTGAACCCATTCTTTAAGCCGAGGAAAACCTGGCACGACGAGAGCCATGGCTCCAAGCACTTTCCAAATTCCAAGAATGGTCAAGACGTATAATGGGTAACCAAGATTCGTCACTAACTCAATATTTCCCCCATATTGCATCAGTTGCCCGATACCACTTAACATAATAGATGCTGCGAGCAGTAACGTGATTGACCAATATGCAATTATTTTTACTCGGGGTTGGGTCACTGTTTTTGCGGTTGTTTCCGCAAAGGTAATTTTACTCATTTTTTTCCCTCCTTATATTTGCCACAAATAAAACTTATTCAGGTTTTAAACTTTCAAAAATAACTAACTTCTAATACGACACCATTAAGTGTCTTTTTTATAATATGACACTTAATGGTGTCCTGTCAATATTTGTTTTTGGCATAATGGAAAGGGATCTTCAATTTGAATCGTACCGAGCTAACGAAACAATCTTTGTAACAAACAATGTAACTCCTTTTCTATCAATCTCCATCGCTTCCTTGAGCTGTAATTGTTGTTTATTAATAAAGAAAATCATTGATTTGCCAAAAATCAAGTTAACTGAGTAATCTTTCAAAATAGCGGTTTAGGCATTTTTGAAACAGGGTATAGTAACGTTATGTGGCAATGAATAGTGCCATATAGATGTAAAGCTAAAGCATCAAGAGTTTAAAAACAGAAGGTGATTCAATCGAATGATTAAATTAGAACATGTACAAAAGAAGTATAGTGACGGGTATATTGCTCTGAAAGACATTAACCTCGAATGTAAAGAAGGAGAGATTACTGTACTCATCGGACCAAGCGGGTGCGGTAAATCAACTACCTTGAAATTGTTAAACCGCTTAATCAATCCTACCAAAGGAAAAATCTACATTGACGGTAAAGACATTTCGAACATTAATCCGGTGAAGTTAAGAAGAGAAATCGGATATGTGATCCAGCACATCGGACTTTTTCCTCACCTAACCATTTCTGAAAATGTTGCAGTCGTTCCTCATTTACTCCAATGGGACAATGAACGTATTGAAAAACGGGTAGATGAATTATTGGATATGGTCGGATTAGACCCAGACACGTATCGAAATCGCCGTCCATCTGAGCTAAGCGGAGGGCAGCAGCAGCGTGTCGGTGTGATTCGGGCAATGGCAGCTGAGCCTTCCATCATTTTAATGGATGAAGCTTTTAGCGCACTTGACCCGATTAGCCGGGAGCAGCTTCAAGATGAACTCATTCGCCTTCAAAAAGATATCAAAAAGACGATTGTGTTCGTGACGCATGACATGGACGAAGCACTGAAAATTGCCGATAAAATCGTGCTTATGAAGGATGGCGAAATTGTTCAGGAAGGCACGCCGGAGAACATTTTACGACATCCTGCGAATGATTTTGTGAAAAACTTTATCGGTAAAAAACGCCTTCAGCAAGTAGCAGATATCCCAATAGCTGAGGAAGTTATGAATCGGAAACCGGCTACTACGTTCCCAAGTCGCGGACTTGCCGAATCCGTTAAGATGATGGAGCGAAGACAGGTTGATTCTCTTCTTGTTGTAAATGACCAAAACGAATTACAAGGATACATTACGATTTATGATGTACTAAATCAATTTAGGAATGAAACAAAACGAGTATCCGATATTCTTCAGCCGTTTCAGCATGCCATTAGTCCAAATACTCTTTTAACAGACGTTATGCAAATGATTGATGAAAACAAATTGCCATATATTCCGGTTGTCAATGATGAGAAGAAATTACTCGGAATTGTCACAAGGGGCAGTATTGTCGGATTCTTATCAGACATTTATCCTCCACAGACCGGGGTGATGTAACGTGAATGAGTATCTATTCGTTTTTGTTGAGCGTTGGTCGGATTTAATGAAGGCATTAACGGAACATCTTGGCTTAACCGCTGGTGCAGTGCTGTTAGGATGTATTGTAGCTATTCCTCTTGGTATTTATCTGACGAAAACGAAGGTTCAATGGATTCGGTCACTTTCTTTTACGATTACGAACATATTTCAAACGATCCCAAGCCTTGCTTTGCTGGCTATTCTAATTCCGCTTATTGGCATTGGCACACTACCGGCTATAATTGCTCTTTTTCTCTATTCTTTAATGCCGATTTTGCGAAACACTTATTCTGGGTTTAAGTCCATTGACCCGGGAATTATGGAAGCTGCGAAAGGGATGGGGTACAGTCCGCGGCAAAGGTTGATAAAAATTGAACTGCCGCTTGCAATCCCTTTTATTATGTCAGGGATTCGCTTAACAACGGTCTATATTATTAGCTGGGCAACCCTAGCAACATTAATTGGTGCCGGGGGGTTAGGGCAGCTGATTGTCGGAGGACTTGCGGTATATGATAAACCGCTGATTTTTGCGTCGGCCCTTTTAGCAATGGTCCTCGCACTTGTCATGGATTTCCTTCTCTCGTTAGTAGAAAAAGCAATTACGAAAAGTACTCTCAGTGAGGCGTAATCCTTTTAACATCGGAGGTTATTGAATGAAGAAACTAACGGTTTTTGCTGCTTCACTACTTCTAGTTTTCTCTCTTGCAGGTTGCGCGGGAGGCAAAACCGTTACTGTAGGAACGCAAACATTTACAGAGACAAAAATTTTAGGCTATATGTACGAATATTTAATAGAAGACAAAACAGATATCGATGTCGATGTCAAAACTGACCTTGCATCAAGCCCGTTTGTCCTTAATGCAATGAAAGAAAACCAGCTGCAAATTGGGACATTGTACAGCGGAGAAATTTTTAATAAGCATTTCCCTATAGAAGAAACGAAAGATCCGGAAAAAGTATTAGAGCAAGCCCAAAATGGGTTTGATAAGTACATGGGGATGGCATGGTTTGATCCTTTAGGGTTTGAGAACACCTATGCGTTCACCGTTAGAAAAGAGGTCGCTGAAGCATACAATTTAAAGAAAATCTCTGACCTAAAAAATGTTGCAAGCAAGATGACTCTTGGTGTCGATACAGCCTGGCTCGAACGCGAGCATGATGGATATGATGCTTTTTCGAAACATTATGGATTGAAATTTAAAAATGTATATCCAATGGAAATCAATCTTGTCTATAAAGCAGTAGAGAAGAAGCAAATGGATATTGTTCTTGCTTACTCGTCAGATGCGCGTATTAAAGAATACGATCTTGTAACACTTGAAGATGATAAACGTTTCTTCCCTCCTTATGACGCATCTACCGTTGTATTGAATGATACGATCAAAAAATATCCTAAAATCAAATCAGCTTTGAAACCATTAGAAGGAACAATCAATCTGGACACAATGAGAGCATTGAACGCCAAAGTAGATATAGAGAAACAGGCTCCGAAGGACGTGGCTAAACAATTTTTAGAGGAACAGGGTTTATTAAAGAGGTGAAAAAATGAACGCATTTATACAGTATATTGAACATAACTGGACCATACTGCTTTTATTGACGTTTCAGCATATCGCCATGGTAGTCTTAGGAGTTGCCCTTGCTCTTGTTGTCGGTATACCACTTGGAATTATATCAGCGAAAAACGAACGGGCTGCTTCTGTTATTTTGGCTTTTGCCAACATTATTCAAGTATTTCCAAGCCTGGCGCTATTAGCAGTCTTGATGGTTTTTTTCGGGATTGGTTTTACCTCTGTTGTCATCGGTCTCTTCCTATATTCGTTGTTGCCGATTATTCGCAACACTTATGTCGGATTAAAGGAAGTCGATGAAAGTACGGTCGAGGCTGGAATAGGGGTTGGAATGACTAAGTTTCAATTGCTCACAAAGGTTCAGTTCCCCATATCTTTGCCATTTATTCTGGCAGGTGTGCGGATTGCAGCCGTCATTGCCATTGGTGTCGCCACTCTTGCTCCGTTTATTGGCGGAGAAGGACTTGGAAAAGAGATCTATTCCGGTATCAATCTACGGGACAATGTGAAAATTTATACAAGTGCAATTCTTGCCGCGCTCCTTGCCCTACTAGCAGACTTCTTGCTTAGTAAAGCGCAAAAACGCGCGAATGTAGAATAAATGGTATTGCTGATATCTGCAGTAGCAGATATCAGTTTTTTTTTAGGTTTTGGGATGCCTGGAATATGTAGTCGCTTTAAAAAAGATAAATGATCTTTTTATAGCTTGGGAATATTACCTGCTAATCAAATATTACCCCCAAAAACGGTGATAAAAGATGTAACATTTAAGAATGATCCTCTGTCTAATAACTGAAAACAATGTAGGGAAAGGATATTAATGAAAAATTGGAAAAAGGTAACAGCGACAGTGTTAACTGCATCTGCATTATTATTTGGGGTGCCTTCTGAAGGTAGTGCAGCAGAAAGAATAGATTACTCAATATTCGCTTATCCAAAGACAGGAATGATTAAGGAAGGTGCTCGAGGCGAAAACATCAAAATTTTACAACGCGCCTTAAATGAGAAAGTTAAAGCTGGATTAAAAGAGGATGGAGTATACGGACCGTTAACAAGTAAAGCTGAACTCGTCTATCAAAAAACAAAATCATCTTTAGTTGATGATGGAATATATGGACCTAAAACACATGCATCCCATTCCCAAGACATCAATTCATTCGGTTTACCAAGTAATGTATTAAAAGTTGGCAGCCGAGGGAAGCCGTATTAAAATTTCAAAAATGTTTTCCAGAACTAGCGGATGATGGTGTGTTTGGACCAAAAACAAAAATAGTCTTAGATAAAGTTTTACATGATTAATAACAAGCTGAAAAACTCATTGATATAATCCCTGCTTTTTTATGTCATTGTAAAGAATACAGTGATAAGCAGAAAGTCGGGTGCAGAAACCTTAATGCGTGTTTGAAGATAACATTTCTTCTTAATCAACTAAGGTTTTACCTGATAAAAAACTTGAAAACTATGTGTTTAAAAACTTCCTTACGGAGATTGGTTTGCCTGCACTGCTGCTAACAATTGCAAAAAATTTTATAGTACGGGCTTAATGAGTTTTGCTTGAACTAAGTAAAAAACCTCTCTAAATTCCTGTTCATTTAGGAATTTCATGAGAGGTTTGTTTTATATGTCGCTCTTCGAAAAAAATTTCCGAGTGTCTTCACGTATTTGTTTTGATAAGGCACGATCAAGCTCTTCATTTAACCATGCAAGTGTTTTACTACGCAAGAAATCACGCATTTTTTCTTCCGCAGAGAGCATAACTAAATTGATGGTACAGGAGGAGGGAGCTGTACAACAGTTATCTCTATATAAATAACCATTATCTTTAATATTTTTACATTGGAAAATAGGCTTAGGACCTTCAACTGCCTCAACTACATCCCAAAAGGAAATATCTTCTGGGGACTTAGATAACCTATATCCTCCTTTTACACCAGGGACAGAACTTACAATGCCAGCTTTAGATAATTTACCGAAAACTTTTGAAAGAAATGTTTCAGAAAGTCCTTGAAATTCTGCCAAATCCTTTATCCCAATACTATCCTTGGGAGGAACACCAATTAAATAAACCAAACAATGCAAAGCATATTCAACTCCGACACTATACTGCATTTAAACTCACCTGCTTTTGATTTTAAGGGATATCAATTGTATCTTAAAAGTATTTAGAGTGATAGTCAAAATAAAAGAAATCTCTTTTGGTATATCATAATCATTTAATAAAAACAATGATAGTGTATATTATAGCGAAGCAATTTAACAGATTTACTTTTACAATGATAAAGCGGCTATATTAGAGAAAACGGTTTTAAGTGCATAGGAAAAACAATGAAAAGAACAGGAGCTAACGAGCGAAGCTTAGACGAAAAAATCAATGTCGACCGTGAAGAAAACGAAAAAAGGCACTGCCCCTTAAATAAATAACGAAAGAAAAGAAATGAAGCTAAACACGACGAAGCCTGAAAGTAGAAGAGATGCTGTTCGTGTATTCTCTTCATACGGGCAAGTTATATTCTTTAATAAGAAACAAAAGGGACAAACCCCACCACAAAAAACTTTGGGGAGGGGTTGTTTACGTTCCCAAATACACTGCCCCTGAGAAAAAGTTTATTTCTCATCAATCTGAGAAAGGTAACTTTCAGCTGTTTTTTTCAAGAGGAGGTCCTGTGAAGATGACTTGATATTTAGTTCTTGCCATTTCTATAATTTCATCTATTGTCTTTCCGACTGAATCCTGGAATGCAAGCTCATCTCCCGCAGGAGTAAACGTAATCTGCATGTGTAAAGGAGTGTCGCTAAAATTTGCAAAAGTATGTGCGGTACCTTTTGGAACTACAACGAGATCACGTGCTTCCGCATCAAACTCCTTCCCGTCTATGTGGAAACGAGCTTTTCCTTTAATGATACGGAAAATTTCGTCTGCTCTTTTGTGAATATGAATTCCAGGACCATAAAACGGTCCCTCCGAAGGTTCCTTAACTAGATCCAGGATGGCGTATGCACCATTAGTATCTTCACCTTTTACACGAACACTGATATATTCCCCAGGGACGTGATCCACTGTGTGCCACTCTATTTCTTCATTTTTTTGGAAAACGGCTTTCGTCTCTATTACGGATTGTCCTTCTCGTCGTTCCAATTTAATTACCTCCTTAGTAAGTTTATTCAATAAATAATTGAATTGTAGGTTGTATTGACCTAGTAATTATAGACCATATTAATCGCGGATTAATATGGTCTATAATAGGTTATAAGTTTTATTATGTCAACCCTCTCTTGAGATAATTGAAACAAGATTATGTTTATTTTGAATAATCAGTATGAAATGTGAATGGAAAAAGGGAACGTTTCATTTAAATTGAACTGAAGTAAGAACCTCACTGGTTCTATACACGAATAGATAGGGGAGATAACTAACTAAATTAACTTGTGGTATGGGTTGGAAAGGAAAGTGACATGAATAATATTTGTTGTTTAATAGTTGGATGTATTTTATATGAACTGTTTTTTAAAGGATTATATATTTAACGTTCTTCAACTACCTTGAATTATCAAGATTTGCAACCATGATATACGTTTAGGTATCAAGATTGCGATTATGTAAAAAGTTAAGAGCGATTAATTAGGAGAAGTATGTTCAACACTCCTTTCCCATGGTTTTGTTTCAAATATATTAGGCTTTTATTTATTATATTGTGTATATTTCATCTTTTTAGCCGCTTAAGCCAGAATTCATTCGTTATAGGAAATGGGATTAAACACAACAATGTGCGATAAAGAATATTTCGGATATGTGAATAGCAAGTTAAAAAGTTAAATAAAGAAGGTGACCCAAAACACAAAAAGAATGTGGTTTTGGGGTCACTATAAAATGGATTACCCTTTATCTTTCTTACGAAAAGCCCGCAGCATTTCGCGGTACCTCTCATCACTCATTTTTTTAGTCTGTTCTTTTGTATCTTGTTGTTTTAGATCCTGTAATTGTTGCAATGCTTGACGATATACCTGATCATCCATCTTTGGTGCTTGGTTACTCCCATGAGATGCTTCGATTTCAATGGCTGTAGATACTTCGTCAAATATTTTAGAGGTTGATTCGGTTTTCTCTTTAACAGTTGAGTTTTGCTCCAACTTGCCATTCGAATGATTTTGCTTAGAAGAGACAGAGTGGATATTCATCCTCATTAAGAAGAGAAGTACAATCACAGCAATCGCGATACATAAGATAACGGTTATCATCTTGTCATCTCCCTACTGTTCTTTTACAAAAGACTTGGTGACCTGTGCAACCCGCTCTCCTAGTGCTTTTCCTAATTCAAGGCCATTTTCCGAAATAAGCTCTGAGCTGTCAGGCGGACAAGTTACTCCTACTCCATAATAGGAACCATACAGCGCATTTTCTGGAATATTACCTGGCAATCCGGTAATAATCATTCCTTGATGAAGCATTGGTGTAATGAGATTAAGCATCGTCGCTTCTATTCCGCCGTGAATAGTGGCTGTAGTGCAGAAAACAGCTCCAACCTTATTGATGAGCTTTCCTTCTGCCCATAGATAGCCGAGTCGATCGATCCACGTTTTTAATCCCGAGCTGATGGTGCCAAAATGGCCAGGACAGCCCCAAATGATGGCATCCATTTCCGGCAGCTTATACACGTCAGCTTCGTTCACATGATTAATGTATACTTCGGCGCCGTCTACTTTCTTGGCACCTTCTGCAATCGCTTGAGCAAGTGCTTCAGTATGATGTCCTTCACTATCGTATATGACATAAATTTTCATAAAAAATTCTCCCCCTTAGTTTTAATCTTATTATGCTCCTTTTACTTCTTCAGGAGGAGGAAGCATTGCAACTGCTTGTTTCTCTTTTCGTACATCACGTAAGAACAAGCTTAGAATGATTCCGCCAACACAAAATGCTGCTGCCCAGTAAAATGCATCATTTATCCCCATCACATTCGATTGCAATTGCATTTGACCAGAAAGTAGGGATAGAGCATACTGTTTTGCTTGTTCAACTGGCGCATTTATGGTTTGTGCAACAGACTGAACAAAAGATTGGTAAGTTTGCACAAAAGAAGGATCCGATGTGTTCAGTTGATCCGTCATTGCCGCATAATGAATGGCAGTTCGATTTGTATAAATGGTGGTGACTAAACTTGTACCAATTGCCCCTGTGACTTGACGCAGCGTATTGGACATCGCTGTTCCATGGCTGTTCAAGTGTTTTGGCAATTGATTCATACCAGCAGTCATAATGGGCATCATAAGCATGGACATTCCAAAAGAACGCACCATGTTTAAAAGCATAATAAATTCAAATGAAGTATCTGTTGTTAATTGTGTAAATTCGTATGTTGTTACGAATGTCAACAGTAAGCCCAGAATGGCTAACGGCCGCGGTCCGAATTTATCAAATAAGATTCCTGATATCGGGGACATGACCAGCATCGCAAGAGCTCCTGGCAGCATTAATAAACCAGACTCAAATGGGGTAAATCCCCTTAAGTTTTGCAAATAAATAGGAAGCAAGAACATTCCTGCATACATGGCAACCGTGATCACGACACTAATAACATTCGAGAGTGAAAACATGTCATATTTGAACACTCTGAAATCAAGCATCGGATTTTCCGATTTTAATTGTTGAATGACAAAAGCTGTAATCGCTGCAACTCCTACAATGATGGTGGAAAGAACGAACGGATCGGTCCATCCATCTTTTCCTGCTTCGCTTACACCATATAACAGGGAAGCAACACCCATTAACGAAAGGAAAGCCCCATAGACATCCAATTTGATTTTTTTCGGCTCTATAAGATTTCGCAATGTCATGAACGCGATCACAATGATGATGACCCCAAGTGGAGTCATTGCATTAAACATGAGACGCCAGCTGTAATTTTGGATCACCCAGCCGGATAATGTGGGACCAATAGCAGGTGCAAACATCATCGCTAATCCAAAAAGACCCATCCCTTTACCGCGTATTTCAGGCGGAAAGACAAACATGATAATCGTCATGACTAATGGCTGCAATACTCCTCCACCTACCGCTTGAATTAAGCGGCCGATTAACATAGTAGAAAAATTGGGTGAAATACCGCAAATAAGAGTACCGAGCGTAAAGCAAAACATCGCAATCAAAAATAAAAGGCGTGTGCCGAATCTTTCAATTAAGAATGCTGATAGGGGAATCAATGCGCCATTTACAAGCATAAAGCCAGTAGATAGCCACTGGATCGTCGGTGCATCCACCCCAAATTCTGTCATTAAATGCGGCAACGCTACACTCAATAAAGTTTGATTTAAGATGACTAAAAAAAGTCCCAGCATTAACACGGTAAGCAGGGGAATATATTGTCTAACTCCTTGGTTATTCGAATTGACAGTTTGAGAAGTCATCCAGTTAACCTCCTTTCCGGTTGGTCATGAAAAATCATTATTTTGAAATTTTTACTTCTGCATTCATACCTGGCAGCACTTTATCTGAAGGATCTTTTAACGAAATTTTAACCGGAACTTTTTGTGTTACTTTTGTATAGTTGCCGCTTGAATTTTGCTGTGGCATGAGAGAAAATACCGAGTTTGTTGCATAACCGATTTCCTCGATCTCTCCTTCGAATGTAGTATCGGGATCCCCATCAACTACAATGTCTACACTATCTCCAGTTTCAATATCTTTAATTTCGGTTTCTTTCAAATTCGCAGTGATATAAAGATGGTCCATATCAATGGTTTGAGCTAATACTTGCCCAGCCTGCACCAATTGATGATCATTTGCTTGTTTTTTTACGATCGTTCCTTTCATCATGGATGTCACAGAAACTGTATTTTCGCCTTCTAACACTTTTCCTACCACAGCATCTTTAGAGACAGTATTACCTTCTTGTACATTCCATTCTTTTAATTGTCCGGCTGCAGGCGCCACTACTTGTTCAATATCTCCCGCCACTTTTGCTTCATCTGTTTTTACATAATTCTCGCTTTGATAATAGTAATAGCCTCCTCCAGCTACTAATGCAAAAACAACAAGAATTCCAATGAGATTTGTAATAATTAAACGTCCTTTACTCATTATTTTTTCTCCTTTCGAGTTCTTTTTCTGTGAAATGAATAAAGAAATATGGCTACTTTCTTTAATAATCTTTTGTTTTATCTTCCTAATCCTAAAATGTATCCAATGTTTCGTCTAACTTCTTCGTCCATTGGGTTCTTTTATCACTTTCAATTTCCAATTGTTTTCCTATAGACGAAAGCTGAACAAAAAAATCACTACCCGGCGATCTTTTGTCATCGTACCGGTCAATCAGTCCCTGCCTCAATAAATGGTCCATTTTTATGAAGCGTAAAAATAATTCGTAAATGAAAAGTGGTATTTTTAAATGGTTTAAGAACCTTTTTAAGGATTAGTAATTGTTTTATACCGATGGATACTAACATATCGTGAAGACTAACTGCCATATCGATAGTAAGGTTCGGATCATTCACCCTCTTCTTACTCCTTTCTTTAGTTTATATTTAAACAGTATAAATATTAACTTATATAAATAAAATGGTCAATTATTTAATTTAAATGCGATCGTTAGAAAGTGGTAACATAATAAGGTTGGTTGGATGTAAAAAAAATAATCCGTGTGTATATGGATACAAACTATAAGAGGGGAAGAATCTGAAGCATATCTAACTCATTTGGCTTAAAGGCACTAATTTAAAATGTCTATGTAAATCCGACTATGAAATATAAGAAATAAGAACTACATATAGGTGGGTAGAATTTGACAATTAAATTTAAGTAATTTAAAGTTTAAATTACTTAAACAATTAGCAGAAGGAGGAATTTCGTGCAATATGACGAGAACTTAATAGATAACATTATTATGACAATGACATCTATTAACAAAAAACTTCGACTTATTGTCGAAAAGGATTTACAGCCGTTTGGTATCACAGGTCCTCAATTTCATATGCTGCTGGCCCTAAAGAGAGAAGGGGGTACGCGTGTAACCCATTTAGCTGATTTAATGAAGGTGAAACCGAGTGCCATTACTGTAATCATGGACCGCTTGATTGAACGTGAGCTCGTCCAAAGAACACACTCATTAGAAGACCGCAGGGTAGTTATGATGGAACTCAGTCCTAAAGGGATCGAATTATTAGAAGAAGTAAGGCAATCTCATCAAAAGATGATGAGCCATTATTTTTCCCGTTTTTCTGAAGAAGAATTATCAACCTTTCTTCAATTATTTGAAAAGCTAGATGGAGTTATTAGTACAACGAATAGAGAGGGAAGCTGAGGAATGCTTATCTGTAATTAAGCATGTTTAGGTTAAATTTATATTTTGACAATAACCAACCTGAAATTATTATTTACTTTGGTTTAGTAAATATGAGGTTCCCTTCTGCTTGACAACTTCAATGACAAAATATAAATGATATTCCTCTATCAGGCACTTATCCAAAATAAGGATAGTGCCTTATTTCGTGCAATCAAGTATCGAGCAAATCGTTTAACCATGTAATAAAAGGTATGATGTATGAGGCTTACTATCGTTTGTATTCAAGAAACTGTTGGTTGAAGAATTGAGGGAAATAAATAATGACGTCTATTCTTATAAGCTATGGCCAAAATACATTAAGTGGAAAAAATTATAGTAGGGCTTTATGGAATAATTGAACCGAAGAATCACTATGCAGTGTACGAAGTCAAGAAGGTTTAGATCAAATTCCGCCATTGAAAGATTCAAAGGGCATAAGGGAAAGTAGATAATAAAAAGACAATCCCGCTTGAAATGGATCAAGCGGGATTGTACTTTCCCTTTCACTAATCATTCATCTTCAAATAATTTTTCACCGCGATGGAGGCGAATTGCAATCCGTGCTGCATGGGGCATTTCTCTAGCAGTTGGGGCATGGCCTGCAAGATAGCGTGTTACTGCGAGGATCAACGTTTCCTGTGCATAACGAGCAAGCTCGGAATCTTCAAGTTGCCAATGTTCATGTTCGACCATTGCCGCTTCAAACATTTGAAACGAATGAAACTCTACATCCTCTCTTAGTAAAGCGTGACCGAGTGTATTGAAGAGTCCACTTTTCTCACCGCCGCGAGCCAGGTAATTCACTACCCATCGTGCTGATTCTGCAACCTGATGTTGTTTATTCATTATCTCCAATAATTCACCAGGTTTCTGAGGTTCAGCTTCTGCATTCTTTGGTTCCGGTCTTCGGGCAGACGGTAAATTGAGAAAACGATCAAGATAGACACTCATCGCTCCATGGAAAACAGCTCGGGTCAATTCAGGTGTCGTAGAGCGGCGTAATGATTCATGTACCGCGTGGGCGTGAGTAAAAGTATGAAGGACGGTAATCCAATCACTGAAATCATTTTGTACATGGAAACGGGAAATCCGTTCCGCTGCGGCCAAAGCTACCAGCTGGGCTAAACGGACAGGGGAGACTCCTCTTTTCAGAGCATCCAATATCATTTTTACCGTGTTTAACGCATCATCTGATAAAATTTGCTCTACCAATCCTGCTTCGTCTACATCAGTGTCCCCTTGTGGTGAGGCATTAGCAAGAATATCAGGTAATTTCTGAAACGCTTCCATTAATGGTTTAACCAAGTTCACTGGTGATTGCCAGCTATGGGATTCTTCACTACGGGATACTTGACCGATACCAGGTAACAATGATGATAAAACATATGGTTGATACTCAGAACCAATCTGTTCGAGAATCTCGAATGCTTTATTATGAAAATCGAGCGAATGACCTGTATTTACATAAAAATGATCAGTGATTGCTGTCATCATCATGTTAGCAATCTGCTCATTCGAGAACCCTAATTCAATCGTTGTCAACAGTACTCGTTCAGCTCCCTGTGAATCACGAACTTCTACACAATGACGATACCATTCTGATAATTGTTCAAATGATTGGGCATTCCTATCTTCTGAAACAGGAAGGGATCCGAGTAAAAAGCGTGATCCCATTCCAGAACATTCCCGTGCAACATGAACTAGACCTTGGAACAATGCTAAAATCTGACCGGTTTTATCTAATATAGGCAATACATTCGTCATGGCTGTTAAAATCGTTAATCCAGAGCCCCAGCCGCTTTGATTGTGAGTCGTCCCGAAGCTGACTCCGACCTTTGCAATTTCTGTTGCAGGAAAACCAGCTTCCATCAATCCAACAACCGATTTGGCGATAACAAGACTTAAATTTTGCTCAAGACCTTCACGTAATCGCTGCCTTAATTTTTCGATTGTTATTTTATTATAAGGAACAGGATGAACCCAAACCTCATCTTCCTTAATCTCGACAGGGTAAGTAGGAACATCATCTGCCCATGGATCCAAGGTTCCGCCGCTTTTTATATCGAAGCGGGCATGATGCCAGTGACACGTTAAAATCCCATCACACAAGCTTCCTGTATGAAGGGGAAAACCCATATGAGGACAACGGTTATCCACTGCATAAACTTGTTTTTCGTGAACAAATACTGCAATTGCATGACTTCCACCTTTTATAACCTTTGCGCCAACATCTTCAAGTGTCTTTAATGAACCTGCATAAATCAATTCGGACAAAAGGATCACTCTCCCGGATCATAGTATTCAATTCCCCTCCAAATAGGGATAAATAGAGGGCTTACAAAATTGTTATTTACTATTTTATATTATAGAAGGAAGTCAGTAATCCTCCATAAGTTGAGACTTTTCTCACTCTAAAGTCTGATACTTGTTAAGAAAAACCGCGTAAAAAAATTGACCGTCTGGTTTGTGCTGCATATCCAAATATTCATTCAATGTACGAATAGTAGTCTGTTTAAATCTATATTTTCCCTTAAATTACATAGAATTATAGGGTAAATGAAACCTCCAATTATTCACTTCTGCAGAGTCATTCTCCCCCCCTCTGGAATGGATTGATTTATTTATTGGAAAATTTATGTATCAGCGTATAGAGGTAATCAAGCATCTAGTAAAATCTGAATTCAATCATATTTCTCTTTAAGGATTTACGATTATGGATGTTAGAAGTATCGGGGAACAATGCTTTTGTTTAAATAAAAAAAGGTTTTTAAAATTTCGGAACAAAAAACAATGGAAGGAAATTGCAAATGTGAATGGAAACGTTTATAATTGGAATTCCGACAAGACAGAACTGTATACGTTTCCTGTTACATCACAGACATACTTATTAATACCATGGATAGGGTTCGGCTGCCTTTTTCATGGTATTTTGTACGTTTGCCTGAAGAAAAATACTCGGTTAAATAGGAGAGTGAAAAATTTGGGACAAAAACAGCATCCTGATTTTTACGAAGAAATTGAGCGGCTGAGATTTACTAAAAAGTATATGGAAATGCTAATTCAAGCAAGGGAGCTTGATGAAGAATCCTTTCGGAAAAGTGCCAAGGAATCCTTGGAAGGAATTGATTTAAAGGATAGCAGTTTAAGGTACTTAAACATGCTAACAAATTCAAGTTTGCTTCAACGAACAGAAGAAGAAATACGTAGTCTCAAAAAAATCTACCATAAGCCATATTTCGCTCGAATTAATTATAAGGCGAATGATAAAAGTGATGAAGAGATTTTATACTTTGGTAAAGCGTCTCTATTTGATCGTGAAACTCAGGATCCTATTATTGTTGATTGGCGTTCTCCTATTGCAAATCTTTATTATGATGGACGGCTTGGTGACGTAACATACGAAGCAGAAGGAGAACTATATGAAGGAAATTTATCATTAAAGAGACAATATATCATTGAAGAAGGAGAGCTTAAAGACGTTCGAGATGTCGATCTTACAACCACAGATGAACTGCTTCAAGAATCTCTTTCAGCTAGTTCAAGTAATCGGTTAACAGATATTGTTTCTACCATACAGGAAGAGCAAAATAGAATTATTCGAGCGGATTTAAATAAGCCTATTATTGTTCAAGGAGCAGCTGGGAGCGGAAAAACAACGATTGCTCTTCACCGAATCTCTTATTTTATTTATACGTATGCTGAATATTTTAAACCGGAGGAGCTTATGATACTTGCTCCAAACAATTTGTTCATTGATTATATATCAGAGGTCCTGCCCGAGCTTGGGGTAGACCGCATCTTACAGATGACGTTCAGTGATTATGTCAAAGCCTGTATCTCGAAAAAAATAAAGCTAACATCTCCATCTGAAAAGCTTGGAAAATTTATTGACCGAACCTATGAAAATCCTGAAATGATACAATGGATTTCTAGCTTTAAGGGTTCATTAGAAATGAAAATCATCATTGACCGGTATTTAGAAGATATATTGGAATCTATTACACCTAAAAAGGACTTTTATTTATCAAAATTTAAACTTTATAGTGCCGATAAGATAAAACATCTCATGCAAAAGGAATACACGTACCTGCCTTATTACCGACGTTTGGAAAAGATAAAAGAAGTTTTGCAAAACTATGTGCGAACAGAAAAGAAAGTACTACTGAAAAAAGTAGAAGAGTTTTACGAAGAAAAGATTGAAAAAGCTTTATTTAGTACAAGGATAGATCCCGACAAAAGAAAAAACTATGTTACAAAGGCGATGGACAAAAAAGATGAACTTAAGGACGACATTCTCAAGCAGTCCCGATCAGGGGTTCAAGCATATATTAGGCAGATTGAGAAGCATGATCTTATCCATTATTTCGATGAACTATTTACGGATAAAGAGCAATTAGTGAAATACGCTGGAGATCTATTAGCTGAGAATCAAATTGACTTTTTATATAACTATCAAGTAAACCTTAGAAAAAAACGGCAATTTGAAGTAGAAGATTTGGCGAGTCTATTATACTTACAGTATCATCTATTTGGAATAAAGAAAGAGCTTCGTGCTCGTAATGTCGTCATAGATGAAGCACAAGATTACAGCTATTTTCAATTGTATGCACTTAAGAGTGCTTTGGAAACAGACATGTTTACAATTGTAGGAGATTTAGCTCAAGGTATTCACTCGTATCGAGGGTTAAACGACTGGAGCCTAGTTAAGGAGAACATTTTTCCAAGAGCTACTTATACCACTTTACAAAAAAGCTACAGAACAACAGTAGAGATTATGCATGCAGCTAATGATATTCTTTCATTATTGCCATTAGATCTTCCGAAAGTAGAGCCAGTCGTTCGACATGGCCATAAACCAGTATTTCATTATTGGAATGATGAAATGAAAGCTGTTGAAAAGCTTAAAACGGAAGTTCAGCGTTTTTATCGTGAGGGAATGAAAACCATTGCGGTTATTGGGAAAACAGAGAGAGAATGTGTGAAAATAGAAAAATTGCTTAGGAAACATGCTGGAGGTGAGTTACGAACCCAGTTACTTCGTGAAAATGAAGAAATCAACCAAGAAGACTTAATCATTGTTCATTCACAGCTGGCCAAAGGATTGGAGTTTGATGTTGTCCTCCTTTTTGCGCTGGACGAAGTGTATGAGCTTAGTGAAATTGAATTGAAATTACTGTATGTGGCAATGACCAGACCATTGCACCAATTAATGTTTTTCGGAAAAAGTCCTTCTGTGTTTTTGTTAGAACATATACATGATGATTTGATAACGATATTGTAGGTTATTAGAAATTACATCCTGAGTTCTTAAGAATTCAGGATGTTTTGATTATTTTTTTCTCGGGGGAGTGATGCCGCAGGTATCTATGAAGTTATTAAGCCTAATTATTTGTGTTCTAAGGGATATTTTTGATGTTAAAGGGGATTTAAGGGAAAGGTATTTCAAGAATTTGATTCATTATTTTTCCCCAGAAATTTCCCCTTTTGTTCTTTTACCATTTCAATATAATTATCCCTCTTAAGTAATTGAAAAATAAGGAGAGAATTTTGATAAGATTTGTTTATTTCAGTTGAACCTTTTTTTAATCTCTCCAAACACATCCCTTTCTGAAAATAAAGTTGGCCTGCCATTGACATATCTTCATTTAATACTGACATGTTTATTCCTAAATTTGCGAATTTAAAGGACTTTTCATAATCCTTTAGTAAGAAATACAATTTTGATAAGTTATAGTAAATTTTAATATGAAAACGGTATTGTTGAGATAAAAAGTCTTTATAAGAAAGGATCAAGTGATATTGATTAAGGCTTTCCTGATATAATTGGTTTTCGGCATAAATAATAGCGATACTGTTTTGAATTTTAAAATCAAGGAAATCTTGACCAAATAGAGGGTGGCTTTTATCTAAAAGCTGTTTTAGATTATTAATAGATGTACGAAAATCCATTTTTTTTAAGTAGTAACTTGATACGAAATAATTCCATTTAATCAATTGATCAAATTTATAACCCATTTGTCTATTTTTTTGTGATAATTCATTTGAGCAAAGTTGAAATGCCTCTTCATAATTCTTTTTCTTCAATAATTCCTGTAAATATTTCTCCGTTTCTTGAATATATTCTTGTGCATCGTTTAATAAAATTTTATAAAAGAAGTCTAAAGTAACTTTTAAACGGATTGATAATACATAAAGAATATCGACACTAGGGTAGCCTTTTCCCGCTTCAATTCCACTTATTGTAGCTTGTGTACAAATTCCTTCTGCTAATTGAGATTGAGAAAGATTATTTAATTTTCTTAGTCTTTTAATTTCCATTCCGAGTGCTTTCGTATTCAACTCAATCATGATCTCACCAAAATATAAAAAATTTTATAATTTTTTAGCATATCTCACAATTATAATGATTTGCTGTATTTTATTAAATTATTTTAGCTCTTATCAAAAACGCAGCAAAATCCTAAACATTTTAGGATTAAGGAAAACTTGCAGGTAAGGGTGGAATATTAAATGAAAATGGTATTAAAGTTCGTTCTAATAATAGGTATCATACTGGCACAATTTGGCTTTTTGGCAAATGAAGGAGAGTCCAACACAGTTCATGCAGAAGGTTTACCTTTTGAACATTAAAAGAACATGCAACGTGTCAACATTTAGTTAAAATTTCTATTATTTATAGATTATGTAAAACAAATCATATTATACAAATCACAAATATATATTTTATATTTATCAACAAAGCTAAATCTAAATATATAAGCAACTCCTTAAGGGAAAGCAAATATCATTTCCGGTAGTGCTTATCCTAGTTTTGAAAGGTTCTGATGAAAATTGTCTCCAGGAGATAGGGTCAAATACAACGGTGAATTTTATATTATTATACACATCTATCATTCAGGGTTTATGGAAATAAAGAGTGAGACGACAAGTTTTAAGGTTGAATTAGTCAATGCCTCGGATGTGGAACTATTGATTAAGAATCAACACAGTAATTAATCCTTAAAAGTAAGAGTTAACCTTAAATAGATAGCCTTGGTAGCTAACTATAAGAAATTATTAATTTATAACATAATGAGAGCATCATTAAGTTCTATTCTAAAGAAATCTATTTTGAATCTTATCAATTTAAAAGTGAAATGCAGATTGAAAAATTAAAGCTAAGCTATGAATACTCTTATTATTTTACTTTTGTAACGAGGAGAAGGTTAGATGCACTTTATTCTTGTCATCATGGTCATACTTTTTTCCTTATTAAAAGGTGATTGGAAAAAATGGGAGACATATTATCCCACAATGTTATACATAGCTTTAGCTACTTTTTTATATGAATTTATTTCACATAGTCATTTCCATTTGTGGGAGCTTGAAGAAAGCTCTTATATAAGTCATATGAATGTACATTTTCTACACAACTTGATAATTAATCCATTATTAGCATTTGTTTATTTATCTAATTATCCAAATAGAATGATGTCTAAATTTATCTACTCTTTAAAGTGGATAATTATCTTTTTATTAATAGAGTGGTTAGGGAAACACTTTGGACTATTAACATATCACAATGGATGGCATTTTTGGTGGTCTGCTTTATTTGTGATCATCATGTTTCCCATGATAAGGCTTCATCATGTTCATAAGCTTTTGGCTTTAGCATTATCAGTTTTTTTTGTTATGTTTTTCCTTATGATTTTCGACTATATATAGGATAAAACTCTCTTTTTTCTATTTTTAACTTCCAAAGTAGGGAGTGGTGAATTAAGGCTGCATTCTGATCAGATTAAACCCAATCTGATCAGAATGGGTATTTTGTGATGTTTTTGGGAAAATTAAGTCTTCCTTTTGGAATGATTATGACAGTTTTATATTGAATGGTTTTTATCTGTACCATAATCAAATGATGTACTAGCGTTTGTTAGGATACGTTCAGTAAATGGCATAAAGTAATTAAGTATTAATCCCCCTAAACAAACCGTTAATAAAGTTCCGACGCCAATTGGTCCATTAAAAATAATGGCCATTATCAAAAATACGAGGTAAATGAAGGTTCTCGATAAAAATATAGTAGTTCTCGTTAATTCTTGTATGATTAATGTTAATCGGTCAATTGGAATCGGTGCAAAATTTGTGTGTAAATAAATTGCAGTTCCGAATCCCATAACAAATAAGCCGATTACAAAACAAACAAGTTTTTCGAACCATAGTTCAGGTGTTATCAAATTGCGTAATAAAAAAAGCCACATATCAATACCAATACCCGTGATTAATGCAGTTAACAAGCCTAAAAGTTCAGGCCTTTGTTTTATTAGTAATGAATTACAACAAATCAGAATGAATGCAATAATTATTTCCCAACTTCCCACAGTAAGCCCTACGTTTAGGGATAGACCTACCAAAAGTGCATCAAAAGGAGATGTTCCAAGCTCCGATTGTATAGTAAAAGAAATACCAAGGGTTAATAGTAAAATTCCTAATACATAAAAAGCATATTTCGCTTTCCTCGACCTATTTATCATGATTTTGCAGAAAATTCTTTTAGCATTAAAAGATGCGGGATTCCATCTTCCATAAATATATTAGATGAAGACCGATAACCAAGTTTCTTATAAAAACCTTCTGCCTGTGTTTGTCCGTGTAATTTAACCTGGGAGACTCCCTTTTCTTTCGCAATTGCTTCTAACGCATTAATTATTATTTTTCCAAGACCAAATTTACGGAAGGGTCCTAAGATACAAATTCTCTCCAGTTTGCCAAAGCCATCTAGAATTCTTATCCTTCCCGTTCCAACTGGATGTTCATTGTAATAGACTAATATGTGTTCACATTGTCCATTCAGTGTGTCAAATTCATCAAATTCACCTTCCAATGGTACACCTTGTTCTTCAACAAATACTTCTTTTCTGATTTCAAAGGCTGTTTTCAGGTCATTTTCCTTAGTTATTTTTTTAATTTTCACTTATTTTCTCCCCTTTCTGGATTTATTTATCTAAACAAGTCATAATGAAATTAATCATCACTAAGAAGTATATATGAAAAATATTTTGTTGTAAATGCAACAAAATTCGGAGGTTTTTTATGAAGGAAATTCTTCGTGAAATTGGAATGATAGCCAGGGCATTAGATTCGATAAGCAATATTGAATTTAAAGAATATAACTTAACAAAAGGACAGTATTTGTACTTAGTTCGAATCTGTGAAAATCCGGGAATTATTCAAGAAAAGTTAGCAGAAATGATAAAAGTAGACCGAACAACAGCAGCTCGTGCCATACAAAAACTTGAAAAGCAAGGATTTATTGAAAGAAGGGACGATGAAGTTAATAAAAAAATAAAGAAACTATTTCCAACTGAGAAAGGTAAGAACGTTTATCCCTTTTTAAAGAGAGAAGGGGAATATTCCAATAAGGTTGCACTTTCTGGATTCTCCCACGAAGAAACAGAAACTATTTTTCAGCTTCTTCAACGGGTTAGAAAAAATATAGAGGTAGAGTGGGACTTTGTAAAAAAGGGGAACAAGAGAGAATACTGATTTATTAATACTTTAAAGCAGGGTTATGGAAACAGATTTTGAAGTATTATATTTAAACGAACTTGTGTTACGTCAAACAATGGGGTTGCTCCGGCAATCCTTTTCTTATTCCGGCTAACGAACCAGGATTGTATACAGCATTTTTTTTACAAATAAAACTAAATAATTATGATTTTAATCACAGTATTCGGTTTAATTCTGAGAGAACCTGGGTGCTAAACTCTCTTTGGTGTCTATCTGAATAAAGAGCATTGAAATCGGTTAGGTAAACGATTGTACTAACTAAAGAGGAACATTACTATCTTAATTAAATGAGAGAGACTATTACGATCCCTGTATTCCTTAGTTTATAGAGAAGATAAGGAGAGTACAATGGAAACCACGATAATAAAAATAGATAAGGAAATAGCTTGGGAATTGAGGCATAAAGTTATGTGGCCCGATAAAGCTTTTGACTATATTAAATTAGTAGATGATGATTTAGGTATTCATTTTGGTCTTTTTAAAGAAAACATATTGATTTCCGTTATCTCCCTTTTTATTAACAATGAAGAAGGTCAATTTCGAATATTTGCAACTCTTCAACAAGAACAAGGTAAGGGATATGGAAGTGAATTGTTAGGCTATCTAATACAAGAAGCAAAGAACCTTGGCGTGAAAAGAATTTGGTGTAATGCCAGAGAGAATAAAGTAGATTTTTATAAAAAATTTGGGCTTGAAGAATCCAATTATAGGTTTACAAAAGACGGTAAAACTTACGTAATAATAGAAAAAGACTTGTAGGATAATATGAACCTATTGTGAAAAAATGTATTGATATGAACGAAACTGTCAATGTTCCCAACACATAAAAATAGAGGCTCCAAAAGGTCTGTGATCCTAACTTTTTGGTAAGCCTCTTAAAAAATCACCGTCTCTTCCGATAGCGCAGAGGTGTTTCTCCATATTTTTGCTTTTGTCTTCAAAAGAAAAAAAGAGCAGATACTAATAAAGTCATAGATGATTATTCTCGTTTTAAAGAGATAGATGCAATAACTTAGAACAAGACGAACAAAAAATAGATTTGCTATTACTAGAAACAAATGTAACTTAAAGAAAAACATCCTTTTACCAATCGAAGGGATGTTTTTTTCCATATTAATTATGGTAAGGTTTAAGAATGATATAATCATAGGTCATTAAATAACATTACAAATATTTGAGAGGGAAATGAATGATCCAAGAAATTTTATCTACTCTATTTAATGTGATTGTTCCACTCGTTATCCCGGTCATATCTGGGGTCTTTCTCACCAAGTTTAAAAAGCTGGAAATAAGGCCAATTTTAAACTTTGTCTTATATTTTTTCACTCCGTTTTTGATATTCGATACATTAATGGAGGCTGAGGTTTCGGGTGAGGATGTTTATTTGACTCTTGCATATTCCCTATTAAGTCTACTTTTGCTTTGGGCGGCATCCAATCTATTTGGTAAACTTTTTAAATTGCCATCGAATGATATAGCGGGATTGACGTTAATTTCTGCTTTCACAAATTCTGTTAACTACGGTATCCCACTTATATTGCTTGCGTTCGGACAGAGCGGACTTGAAAAGGCATCCATTTTTATTGTTTTGCAAATGATTATGATGAATACGCTTGGAGTCTATTTTGCAGCACGATCTCACTTTACGGTAAAAAATGCGCTCAAATCAGTTTTTTCTTTACCGGCCATTTATGCAGCAATGTTGGCGATCTTGTTTCGTGCATTTCATCTATCTCTGCCAGAGGGTGTTTTCACTGGAGTCTCCATGATTGCCGATGCTTACCCGCCCATTGTTCTGGCTATTTTGGGAGCGCAAATTGCCAATGTCAGAACAGGAAGTACCGACAAGAATATACAGATTACCTTTTGGATAGGAATGGGAATTAGATTATTTATTGGTCCGCTTATCTCTTTGTTTTGTTTATATCTATTAGATATTGATGGCATCATGTTTTCAGTCCTTTTTGTTTTAGCGTGTATGCCAGTAGCGATCAATGCTGGTATTCTTGCAGAGAAGTTTGATGCGTCTCCTAAGGTTTTAACGCAAACGATTCTCTGGACTACACTGTTGTCCTTTATAGTATTGCCTGTTTTAATTGTGCTGGTTAAATAGGCAACTGGGAGGACTTTTGGTGCTTCTATACTATGATTTGTGTTTTGTGGCATGCTTGGTGCCAAAAAATTTAAAAAATACAAGTCACAAGGGAATAAGAACCGCCATTAATCAGAGCTCTGATACATATGGATACTAGAAGGACGGGTGGCAGGAAATTTTAAAACTGCTTGAGAGCTGCGTGTCAGGTCTAATGTAATAGTCTGGAAAGTTTTATTGTACTCACACTTCCATGGGAATACGGTAGAACTTCCATCTTCTGTGGTGCCATACTGAGGCATAGATGGTTCACGGGATTTTTGCTTCAATAACGAGCAAGACATTGTTCGACTAATGGGTCAGCATTCCTGTAAAAAAGGCTAACAAGTAAATAGTTAGCCTTCTTTCAATAGAAATGATTCAAATATGTTTTTTTATAAAGTGAAGTAATGTTTGTCCTAATGCAGTTAATACAACCCCTTTACCCTCACATTTTGGACAAGGCTCATTCTGATCATTCGCAATAATATATTTTTGACCTTTACAATTAGGACAAGAATGTTCTAAATCATCTGTTGAAATTATGACTGACACCTTTTTTCACCTTCCTATTTTGAAAAAATTAACTTATGTAGATATAAAAAATTATAACACAACATCTTTTTAAGAAAGATTTGCTTGATAAAATAACCACGGCTTTTCTTTAAAAACAGTTTGCAAACAAAGCAGCCGATTCTTATTTCCTTTATAGATAGAAAATAAAGCGCAATTAAAAAGGAAAAACAAAATAATTATACTTTTCTATAAAATTTTCTATTTCATTAATAATAAAGGAGTTTTACAATAGGGTTATATATATAAATAGTTTTATTATATAAAAAAGGGGGTGGTTCTTATAAATAAGGGTTTGCTAAAAGCTGATAGAATTGTAGAGAAACAAGGGATTTTTAAGTTTTTCTCAGATATTAATCGCGAGATGAAGAAGGTAAGCTGGCCAAAGAGTAAAGAGTTGACAAGATATACAATAACCGTTTTATTCACTGTTCTATTTACTAGTGTTTTTTTTGCTATTATTGATTTTTGTATTTCTTTTATCATTCGATTTGTAATGAATAACTGATTAATCTTTTTTTATGGTCCTTTTTTTAGTTTATGAGTTAAGTAGTAAAAAATATATGAACGTAAAGAGAAAGCTGACAAATTCTCTGCCTTTAAAGGAGCAAATAAATCTATTAGCGGTACATCTGAGGTGATTGAATGTTTAAACTAATCTCTAATTTCATGAGTGTGAGTGATATCCGGAACAAAATCATCTTCACCCTTTTAATGTTAATTGTCTTTCGTATTGGTACATTCATTCCTGTGCCGAATGTTAATGCAGATGTGTTAAAAGCACAGGATGAACTGAATGTATTCGGAATCTTAAACACATTTGGCGGCGGTGCTTTATATAACTTCTCGATCTTAGCGATGGGGATCATGCCTTATATTACAGCATCAATCATCGTTCAGCTCTTGCAGATGGATGTTGTGCCAAAATTCACTGAATGGTCGAAACAAGGTGATGTTGGGCGCCGCAAACTCGCTCAATTTACAAGATACTTTACGATCATCTTAGGTTTCATCCAGGCGTTAGGTATGTCCTATGGATTTAATACCCAATCGGGTGGATTATTAATCGAGAATCCTGGTATTTGGACGTACTTATTAATTGCGATTGTCTTAACAGCTGGTACAGCATTTTTAATGTGGTTAGGAGAGCAGATCACCTCCAAAGGTGTTGGGAACGGAATTTCCATCATTATCTTTGCTGGGATCGCAGCAGGAATTCCCTCAACGATCAACCAAATATATGCACAGCAATTCCAAGATGCCGGTGACCAGCTATTCATCCGAATAGTTACAGTTGCCATTCTTGTATTGGCTATATTAGCCGTTATCGTTGGGGTCATCTTCATCCAACAAGCACTTCGTAAGATTCCAATTCAGTACGCTAAGCGTTCTGGGGCTAACAATATGAGCGGCGGGCAAACAACCCATTTGCCGTTAAAGGTTAACCCTGCTGGCGTTATTCCTGTTATCTTTGCGGTGTCATTTATTATTACTCCACCAACGATAGCAGCCTTTTTTGGTCCTAATGATGTGACGGATTGGATCCAGAAAACATTTGATTACACACAGCCTATAGGGATGATAATCTATATCGCATTAATTATTGCTTTCACATACTTCTATGCATTTGTTCAAGTGAACCCTGAGCAGATGGCAGAAAATTTGAAGAAGCAAGGCGGCTATATACCTGGTATCAGACCGGGTAAGAATACGCAGGAGTATGTTACAAAGGTATTATATCGTTTAACTTTTGTCGGTTCTCTTTTCTTAGCAGTTATAGCTGTTCTTCCTGTTTTCTTCATTAAATTCGCTGACCTGCCGCAATCTGCACAGATTGGCGGAACAAGCTTGTTAATCGTTGTCGGGGTTGCCCTTGAAACAATGAAACAGCTTGAAAGTCAGCTAGTGAAACGTCATTATAAAGGCTTTATTAAATAGGGAGGATATGGGATCTGTTCCCATTCTCTCTAAATAGAGACTGAGGGGGAAATACAAATGAATCTAGTATTGATGGGCCTTCCAGGTGCTGGAAAAGGCACTCAGGCTGAACGTATTGTCGAAAAGTACGACATCCCTCATATCTCAACAGGAGATATGTTCAGAGCTGCTATGAAAGAAGAGACAGAACTAGGGTTACAAGCAAAGTCCTTTATTGATAAGGGTGAACTTGTTCCTGATGAAGTAACCATAGGTATTGTTCGTGAACGTTTAGGAAAGAATGATTGCCAAAAAGGTTTTCTTTTAGATGGTTTTCCTAGAACTGTTGCTCAAGCTGAAGCACTTGAGGGAATTCTGGCAGATCTAAACAAACAGATTGATTACGTAATCAACATTGAAGTAAATAAAGATATTCTAATGGAACGCTTAACAGGACGTCGTATTTGCAAAAACTGTGGCGCAACCTATCACTTAGTATTTAATCCGCCTGCTAAACAAGGTGAGTGTGACAAATGTGGTGGAGAGCTCTATCAGCGTGCAGATGATAACGAAGAAACGGTTGCAAACCGTTTAGAAGTTAACCTAAAGCAGACTGAACCATTATTGAACTTCTATAGCGATAAAGGCTATTTAAGAAACATCAATGGGGAACAGGATATTGATAAAGTATTTGATGACGTTAATCAGCTGCTTGGAGGACTAGTGCATGATCATTTGTAAGACTCAGCGCGAACTTGAGATTATGCGAGAAGCTGGTCGAATTGTTGCTTTAACACATCAAGAGCTGCAAAAATATATCAAACCTGGTATCACGACAAAAGAATTGGATGCAATTGCCGAAAAGTTTATTCGCGGTTATGATGCAATTCCATCTTTTAAAGGGTATAATGGTTTCCGCGGGAGCATTTGTGCTTCTGTAAATGAAGAACTCGTTCACGGAATACCTGGTAATCGCGTATTGCGTGAAGGAGATATTATTAGCATTGATATCGGTGCTAAATATAACGGTTATCATGGTGATTCTGCTTGGACATATCCGGTTGGTGAAATTTCTGAAGAGGCTCGGAAACTTTTAACTGTTACTGAGGAGTCCTTATATAAGGGACTAGAAGAAGCGAAACCAGGAGATAGACTTTCGAACATTTCTCATGCCATTCAAACGTATGTTGAAGGACATGGTTTTTCTGTTGTGAGAGAGTATGTTGGTCACGGTGTCGGGCAAGATTTACATGAAGATCCCCAAATACCTCATTATGGTCCGCCTAACAAAGGTCCAAGGCTTAAGCCGGGAATGGTGTTGGCGATTGAACCAATGGTTAATGCGGGTACCCGTTATGTAAAAACATTGGCAGATGAATGGACAGTAGTTACAGTAGATGGTAAAGTGTGTGCACATTTTGAGCATACGATTGCGATCACTGAAACAGGCTATGAAATTCTAACAAAAGCCTAATCTGAAGGTGACATTGCTTGAACGAACCTAATTCGATTCCATGCATGTGTCAACTTGCTTAGTTCATAAGCAAGTACGATATGCCATATTGATTGGAAATTTCGGATGTCATTTCGTTTTAATGCTGATGGAGAAAGCGAAGTTTGAATCTCCAAGTAAAAGAATGTTCATCATCTAGAATTCTTTACCTGAGTATCTCCGGAAGTTCAGAACAGTATAGTGGAAACAGGTCGTGTGACAAATGAAAGTTTGTCAATGAGCAAGTTACTGATTTTGAGAAGGGAGAACAGTTCGATGGCGAAAGACGATGTAATTGAAGTTGAAGGAACTGTCGTTGAAACATTGCCAAATGCAATGTTCAAGGTAGAACTTGAGAACGGTCATACGGTTTTAGCGCATGTATCTGGAAAGATCCGCATGCATTTCATTCGTATTTTACCTGGAGACAAAGTTACGGTAGAATTATCTCCATATGATTTAACTCGTGGCAGAATTACGTACCGTTTTAAATAATTAGCACTCCGTACTACTAAGGAGGTATTAAAATCATGAAAGTCAGACCATCTGTTAAACCGATTTGTGAAAAATGTAAAGTCATTCGCAGAAAAGGCAAAGTCATGGTTATTTGTGAGAATCCTAAGCATAAGCAAAAACAAGGTTAATTTTTAAGGAGGTGCAAGCTTAATGGCTCGTATTGCAGGTGTTGATATTCCTCGTGACAAACGTGTTGTCATTTCATTAACATATATCTTTGGGATCGGACGCTCAACTGCTCAGAAAGTTCTAGCTGAGGCTGGAGTTTCTGAAGATACTCGTGTACGTGACCTAACTGAAGAAGAGTTAGGAAAAATTCGTGATGTAATCGATAAGCTTAAAGTAGAAGGTGACCTTCGTCGTGAGGTATCTTTAAACATTAAGCGTCTAATCGAGATCGGTTCATTCCGTGGTATTCGTCATCGTCGCGGTTTACCAGTTCGCGGTCAAAATACAAAAAATAACGCTCGTACACGTAAAGGTCCACGTCGTACTGTAGCAAACAAGAAAAAATAAGATAAAAGGAGGGTAACCAATAATGGCACGTAAAACGAACACTCGTAAACGTCGTGTGAAAAAGAATATTGAGAGTGGTGTTGCTCACATTCGTTCTACTTTCAACAACACGATTGTTACTATTACAGACACTCATGGTAATGCACTTTCATGGTCAAGTGCTGGTGCGTTAGGTTTCAGAGGTTCTCGTAAATCTACTCCTTTCGCTGCACAAATGGCTGCTGAAACAGCAGCAAAAGCATCTATGGAACACGGTTTAAAAACTCTTGAAGTTACTGTAAAAGGACCTGGTGCAGGACGTGAAGCGGCTATTCGCTCACTTCAAGCTGCAGGGTTAGAAGTAACAGCAATTAGAGACGTTACTCCAGTTCCACATAATGGATGCCGTCCACCAAAACGTCGTCGTGTGTAAATTTTCTGTATAGATTTTGTATCTCTGTCTATAATGGGTTATGATACAGTATATAAGTTCTAGCAGAATCACTTAGTTGTTGTGCACATTCGGGAACTTTTGAATGGGGAATTTCGGTTAGACGTTTTACACATTTTTTGTCTAGCCGGGGTTTCGACGTTTTGAAGGAGGGTTTATAGATGATAGAAATTGAAAAACCAAAAATCGAAACGGTTGAAATCAACGATGATGCCAAATACGGCAAGTTCGTCGTCGAGCCACTTGAGCGTGGATATGGTACAACTTTGGGTAACTCCTTACGTCGTATTCTTTTATCCTCTCTCCCTGGTGCCGCTGTAACATCGATCCAGATAGATGGCGTACTTCATGAGTTTTCAACAATCGAGGGTGTTGTTGAGGATGTTACTTCGATTATCTTAAACATTAAGAAACTTGCTCTTAAAATCTATTCTGATGAGGAAAAGACGCTTGAGATTGATGTTCAAGGCGAAGGCAGCGTAACTGCATCTGATATTACTCATGATAGTGATGTTGAAATTCTAAATCCAGATCTTCATATTGCAACTCTTGCATCAGATGCTAGCTTTAGAATGAGACTAACAGCTAAGCGCGGCCGTGGCTACACGCCTGCTGATTCAAACAAAAGAGAGGATCAGCCTATTGGAGTAATTCCAATTGATTCGATCTATACACCAGTTGCACGTGTTTCCTACCAAGTAGAGAAAACACGCGTTGGTCAAGTTGCCAACTATGATAAACTGACGCTTGACGTTTGGACTGATGGTAGTACAGGACCGAAAGAAGCAATCGCTTTAGGTTCAAAGATCCTTACTGAACACCTTAATATTTTTGTAGGGCTTACTGATGAAGCTCAAAATGCAGAAATTATGGTTGAAAAAGAAGAGGATCAAAAAGAGAAAGTTTTAGAGATGACGATTGAAGAACTAGATTTATCTGTCCGTTCTTACAACTGTTTAAAACGTGCTGGAATTAACACAGTACAAGAGCTTGCTCATAAAACAGAAGAAGATATGATGAAGGTTCGTAATCTAGGTCGTAAATCTCTAGAAGAAGTTAAGGCTAAGCTAGAAGAACTAGGTTTAGGTCTTCGAAAAGACGACTAGTTAGAAAGTTAACTAGCGTTTTCGTATGTTTCAATAAAACATTTGTTTTTAGATAAACCAAACATACATTATACAACGAAGGAGGGGACATCTGATGTCATACAGAAAATTAGGTCGCACAAGTGCTCAACGTAAAGCGATGCTACGTGATTTAACAACTGATTTAATCATCTCAGAACGCATTGAAACTACTGAAGCACGTGCTAAAGAATTACGCTCAGTTGTTGAAAAGATGATTACTTTAGGAAAGCGCGGAGATCTTCATGCTCGCCGTCAAGCTGCTTCTTATGTTCGTAACGAAGTTGCTGAACTTGTAAAAGTTACAACTGAGGAAGGTAAGGAAAAAGATAAACCGAAATATGCTTTAGAAAAGCTTTTCAGTGATATCGCTCCACGTTACGAAGATCGCCAAGGCGGTTACACTCGCATCATGAAGCTTGGACCTCGTCGCGGTGACGGTGCTCCAATGGTTATCATTGAATTAGTTTAATACTTTTTACTACAAGGGCGTGACAGTTGCAAAACTGGATCAATGCCCTTTTTTTATAGGATAAGATAAACAGAGTTTTTGCTGTGTTTTTATGTCCTGCGCTTTGGCTGTTTTCGCAAGCATTGTTGTTTGTAAAATTAAGAAGTGTTATTTAAGAGTCATGTTCTACTAAAGAAGAGCTATTAAATCAACGTATTCGTAAGTGGATAACCTATTGGACTAATTAACTCCTTCCTTGTTTAAAAGCTTCTTTGAGTTGTAGCATTATGTTAATTGGAACGTGCAGGCGAGACTACTGTGGGAGCGACAGGGCCAAATAAATAAAGACCTTACGCGGTCGCAAGGCGCTGAGGAGGCTCCTGGACCACTCAAGGAAGTAGAGCGTCTTAAGAGAAAATCAACAGGCAAGGTTAAAACCAACAAGCTTTTGGAAAAGAGTCAAAGCTTTTTATAAAATTTCGATAGAAAGTATAGTTTTCTGTTAATTTTGGTGTCTAGCTTCAGCGCATAGTGGGTTTCACACTCCTTATACCCTAAGTCAGCATTTCAGCTGCAGGTGGATTAGGAGTTGCTGCAGTTCATTCGTCGCTGGTCAAGGCATTAATGCTTTTCTTATTGAGGAGAAACGAATGATGAGTCAAACAATCATAGATGTAGAAAACATAACGTTTCATTATCATCAGGAAGCTGCTCCTGCATTAGACAATGTTTCCATTCAGGTTAAACAAGGTGAGTGGCTGGCGATTGTAGGTCATAACGGATCTGGCAAATCGACATTAGCAAGAATATTAAACGGATTATATATTCCTGAAACAGGAAAGGTCAAAGTTTGCGGGATAGAATTATCTGAAGATTCGATATGGGAAATACGGAAGCATGTCGGTATGGTCTTTCAAAACCCGGATAATCAATTTGTAGGTGCGACGGTAAAGGATGACATTGCCTTTGGTCTTGAGAATAATGGTATACAAAGAGAGGAAATGATCAAAAGAATTGATTGGGCTATAAAAAAGGTCAAAATGGATGCATTTCACAATCATGAGCCACATCATCTCTCAGGAGGCCAAAAACAGCGTGTAGCCATTGCAGGAGTTATCGCTGTTCAACCTGACATAATCATTTTAGATGAAGCAACATCGATGCTTGATCCAGCAGGCAGAAGCGAAGTAATCCAAACGGTTCGTGAGCTGAATGATCAAGGGCTGTTAACGGTTATTTCTATTACGCATGACCTGGAGGAAGCATCAAAGGCAGATCGAATTATCGTAATGAATGGCGGAAAGAAGTTTGCTGAAGGAACGCCTGAAGAGGTATTTAAGCGAGATGAAGAATTAGTAGAAATCGGTCTGGATTTGCCGTTCCCTTTTCAACTAAGCAAAAAGCTTCGTGAGGCTGGGGTACCGATTCAACATAATCATTTGACTGAGGAAGGCCTGGTGAAAGAGCTATGGACATTACAATCAAAAATGTAGAGCATCGTTATCAGGCTCGAACACCATTTGAAAGACTTGCTCTTTATGATATCAATCTATCGGTAAAATCGGGTTCATATGTCTCGATTATCGGACATACCGGATCGGGGAAATCAACCATACTTCAGCATTTAAATGGGCTACTTAAACCTACTAAGGGTTCAATTCAAATTGGAGATCACAAAATCACGGCAGGTAGGAAGCAGAAGGATTTGAAGATTGTCAGAAGCTTAGTTGGCATCGTTTTTCAATTTCCAGAACATCAGCTTTTCGAAGAGACCGTTGAGAAGGATATCGCGTTTGGTCCGATGAACTTTGGTGCAAGTGAGGAAGAGGCCATAAGAAAAGCAAGACAAAGCTTAGAGATAGTTGGATTGCCAGAATCGATTCTGCAAAAATCACCATTTGATTTAAGCGGCGGTCAAATGCGAAGAGTCGCCATTGCAGGAGTCTTGGCTATGGGTCCTAAAGTTCTTGTATTAGATGAACCAACTGCAGGTCTAGATCCTAGGGGAAGAAAAGAGATGATGGATTTATTCTATCGTTTGAACCAAGAACAAAAACTGACTATTATCCTTGTTACGCACAGTATGGAGGATGCAGCGAAATATTCCGATGAGATTATTGTGATGAATAAGGGAACAATCGAGATGCATGGCACACCACGAGAAATATTTAGTCAGGCTGATAAGCTTTCCTCGCTAGGCCTGGATATGCCTGAAACAGTTAAATTGCAACGATTATTAGTAGAAAAAGGGTTATCTTTTGATAATATTCCGCTAACGATCGATGAAGCAGTTGATCAGCTAAAGGCTCTTATGGGTGAGGTGGAGCTAAGATGATGAATAGTATGATTATAGGGAAATATGTTCCTGGTGAATCTCTTATTCATAGAATGGATCCCCGTGCAAAATTACTGATGATTTTTGCCTTTGTTTTTATCGTATTTTTGGCAAATAACTTTATCACCTATTTAATGCTTGGCTTGTTTACTATGGCCATTGTTGTATTAACAAGGCTTCCTATACGCTTTTTGCTAAAAGGACTTAAACCAGTTTTATGGATCATTCTCTTTACGTTTCTTCTTCATATTTTGGTTACGAAAGAAGGAGAGGTCCTATTAGATTTAGGATTTCTCAGTATTTATGAAGAAGGGCTGAAGCAAGGAATTTATCTATCATTGCGTTTTCTTTATTTAATCTTAATGACAACAATCTTAACCTTAACAACTACGCCAATCGAAATTACCGATGGGATGGAAAGTCTATTGGGACCATTTAAAAAGATTAGGTTACCTGTACATGAGCTTGCTTTAATGATGTCAATTTCATTAAGGTTTATCCCGACGTTAATGGACGAAACAGATAAGATATTAAAAGCTCAAATGGCAAGGGGCGTAGACTTCGCCAGCGGCCCTGTAAAGGATCGTTTTAAGGCGGTAGTACCCTTACTAGTCCCCCTCTTTATAAGTGCCTTTAAACGGGCGGAGGAGCTTGCTACAGCGATGGAAGCAAGAGGATATCGCGGCGGAGAAGGCAGAACCAAGCTAAGGCAGTTACAGTGGGAGGGACTCGATACTTCCATTTTATGCTTGGTGGTCGTTTTAGGGCTGTTTTTACTTTTTTTAAGGACATAGGAGCAAAATGATGAGGGTAAAATGTATTGTTTCTTATGATGGATCCCAATTTAGCGGATATCAGGTACAACCAAATAAGAGAACAGTTCAGGGAGAAATCGAAGCGGCTTTGAGTAAGCTTCATAAAGGACAGGCTATTAAGGTTCATGCATCAGGAAGGACGGATGCAGGGGTTCATGCTTTAGGACAAGTCCTGCATTTCGATACCCATCTAACCATACCTGAAGAAAAATGGCCATATGCATTAAACAGCCTGCTGCCGAATGATGTTGTTCTTTTAAAAGCCAGCTATGTTCAGCCGAATTTCCATGCAAGGTTTCATGCAACAGCTAAGGAATATCGTTATCGGATCAGCCAGCAAAAAATTGCCGATGTGTTTAAGCGTAATTATAGCTATCATTTCCCTTATAAACTTGATTTGAGCGCAATTAGAGAGGCTTGCAACTATTTATGCGGGACACATGACTTTACGAGCTTCTGTGTAGCAAAAACAGAGGTTGAAGATAAAGTAAGAACCATTTATTCTATTGAACTTCTTGAAGAAGATTCAGAACTCATTTTTTGCTTTAAAGGAAGCGGATTTCTTTACAATATGGTCAGAATTTTAGTTGGAACGTTATTGGACGTAGGTCAAGGGGAAACTGCCCCGGCTCAAATTCCCGCCATTATAGAAGGGAAAAATAGGAATCTGAGCGGCAAAACAGTACCAGGGCATGGCCTCTATTTATGGAAAGTTTATTATGACAACTAAACCAGGTGTAACATTTTCTTGACATTAGGTACTATAAGTTATATTATATTTGATGGTATGTATTTCAACCCCACGAATAAGCCCCGGAAACTTATCGTGTTATGAAATAGACATTTTATTTAATTAATCAGGAGGGAAAATCATGCGTACAACGTTTATGGCAAACGCTGCAAATATCCAACGCAAATGGTACGTAGTTGATGCTGAAGGCAAGACTTTAGGTCGTCTTTCTAGTGAAATTGCATCAATCCTACGTGGCAAGCATAAACCAACTTACACACCACACGTTGATACTGGAGATCACGTGATCATCATCAACGCTGAGAAAATCGAATTAACAGGTAAAAAATTAACAGACAAAATTTATTACCGTCACAGCCAATTCCCTGGCGGTTTAAAATCAAGAACTGCTTTGGAAATGCGTACGAACTATCCTGAGAAAATGCTTGAATTAGCAATCAAAGGAATGCTTCCAAAAGGTTCATTAGGTCGTCAAATGGCTAAAAAATTACATGTATATGCTGGTAGCGAACATCCACACCAAGCACAACAACCTGAAGTTTACGAACTTCGCGGATAATTTAAAAGGAGGTTATTATTTTGGCACAGGTTCAATATTACGGTACTGGCCGTCGTAAAAGCTCAGTAGCGCGTGTACGTCTAGTTCCAGGCGAAGGCCGTATCGTTGTAAATAATCGCGATATTAAAGATTACATCCCATCAGCTGCTTTAATCGAAGATATTAAACAACCATTAAACTTAACTGAAACTGCAGGAAACTACGATGTACTTGTAAATGTTTCAGGTGGTGGATATGCAGGTCAAGCTGGCGCTATCCGTCACGGTATCTCTCGTGCTTTATTAGAAGCAGATCCAGAATACCGCCCATCACTTAAGCGTGCAGGCTTATTAACTCGTGACGCTCGTATGAAAGAACGTAAAAAATACGGTCTTAAAGGCGCTCGTCGTGCACCTCAGTTCTCAAAACGTTAATATTCTTTATATCAACGTTACAGCCCTTTCTCGGATTGCCGAGGAAGGGTTTTTAATTTGCAAAATACCATACCTTAAAAATTTATAGAAATATATAATATTTTGTTGCTGTATTTGTCACATGAGTATAGATATCCATTATTGCTTGAATATCTGTATGTTCTAATCTTACTTGTAAATGAGCATAGGTGATTATTCGATTCGGAATGCAAAACGGAAAAATAATCAAATAAAAGAAGCTAACTACAGTTAGCCTCATCAATCAATCATTTCGAACTCCTAACCTTTTCCTGCCTGAAATCCGGGATATTGGGTCATTCCGCCATCTGCAAAGAGGGTCAGACCGGTGACATAGCTGGCTTCACTTGAAGCAAGCCATACTGCACATGCTGCTATTTCCTCAGGTTTACCGATATACCCCATTGGAATAAGTTCGATTACACCTTTCTTCAATTCAGGATCTTCAAACTTTTCCTTATTGATCGGAGTATCGATTGCACCAGGAGCAATGCAATTCACTCGAATTCCATGTGGAGCAAATTCAAGTGCAAGTGTTTCAGTCATCAGCTTGACTCCACCTTTACTTGCTGCATAATGGACAAAATGAGGCCATGGGATTTCCTGATGAACAGACGACATATTGATAATAGAGCCTTTTATATCATGATCAAGCATGTAATGAATCGCTTCTCGACACCCTAAAAATTGGCCTGTCAGGTTTGTCGAAATGACCTTATTCCAATCAGTGAGTGAAAGATCTTCAGAAGGGACTTCATTTTCAATACCCGCATTATTAACCATAACGTCCAATGAACCGTACGTCTTTACAGCATGATTAATCATCCTTTTTATATCTTCTTCCTGAGTGACATCTCCTTGGATCGCAATTGCGCTCCCGCCAGATTCTTCAATGGTTTTTATAATGGCTTTAACTTCTTCCTCCTCTTTGAAATAGTTAATGACAACTTTCGCTTTTTCAGCACCGAATCTCTCAGCCATTGCCTTTCCAAGGCCGGTTGCACCACCTGTAATAACTACGACTTTTCCTTCAAGGCTTGGATACATCCCGATTCACTCCTTTATCGTTTTGTAAGGCCTAACAAAACTCCGCCTATGATAATAAACAAACATCCCAAGAGAACAATCCATACCTGTTTTTTACTCTTACGTTCATTTAAAAAGAAGAGCCCGCCTATGGTTGAAATGACGATACCAGTTTGCGAGAGAGAAAAGCTTGTTGCCACACCGATTTTAGGCAACGCAAGTAAAAGTCCAAGATTTCCTGCACTCCAGATAAGGCCTGTCAAAATATTACGAATAGCATACTTATTGTATGGTTTCTCCCGCATCGTAATAAAGAATGCACCTGCAACCATCCCAATTGCTTGGGGGAGTATTGCAGCCCAGCCATCAATATTAAACCAGCGAATTAAGATGACATATGTGACATAGCCTACAGTCGATATGAGCAAGATAAGTAATCCTTTTTTTCGACTCGTTTTCTGCCCTTTCTCATCCCCCTGATTGAATGAGGTAAGTAAGGCACCAATAATAATACAAGCAAGTGCAGCGAGTCCTATCACAATACTTGAGGTTGTTTGCCATTCCTTAAAAATAAAAACGCCGAAAAAAGTTGTTCCAATCAGCTGCAGGCCTGTCGACATGGGTGCTGTTTTGGCAACACCTAAGTAGCGAACTGCTCCAAACTGATTTTTTTGCCCAATACACCAAAACAAGCCTGAAACAAAACCTACTGCCCAGGTAACAGTCGATAATCCAGGCATCTTATAAATATACACTGCAATAGCAAATAACAAGGCACCTACTGTTGTTCCAAGTGTTTGACTGTCTTCGTCACCGCCAAGCTTGTTACTGACAAATACAATGCTGCCCCATGAAACAGCTGCGAGGATGGCTAAAAGAATTCCCGTCATAAGTGAGTACCCCATTCTCTTTTTTTTCTAAACGATAAAGATGAATACTGTTCTTATTAGCATGGATTAATAGAAAACATCTTATTCTTAGGGGGGATCAAAAAACAGATAAAAAGACCGAAGAGATTTTTAGAAAAACCTCTCTTCGGTCTTTGAACTTACTAGTCTGTTTCGATCATTGTTTCATTTTGTGAACGTCGATCATGCTAACTGTATATGGATATTGTGAATTAAAATTCAGCTTAAAAGAATGACCATTCCTATTCTAATTCTTAGGAATAGTCTAAAACAAATTGTTTAAATCTTTCAGTTGCAGGTGATAAATATCTTCCTTCCACCCATGCAATTCCAATTGTCCGATAGCACTTTGGACGTTTGATAGGTATTTGTAATATTTTACTTTGGTCTGTCCCTTTTAAATTCGGCAGAATGGAAATCCCAAGTCCAGCAGCGACGAGCGCTGCAACGGTGTCTGCTTCTTCTCCTTCAAATGTAATCCTAGGTGTAATTCCCAATTCTTTAAACAATTGCTCGATGGTGATACGCAGGGAGTACCCTTCTTTTAAATGAATAAAAGAGTCATCTGCAATTTCTTCTAACGTAATATTTTTTCGATTAGCGTATTTATGATTTTTAGGGATAATAACAAAAAGTTCTTCATTCCAAAGCTGCCTCCATACAATTGGAGACTTAATCATCTCCATTGGAGCAATTAGACATAGATCAAATTCTCCTAATTGCAGCTGATCAATAAGATTATGGGAGGGACCTTGTCCTAGCCGAAAATTAATTTTTGGATAATGGCTACGAAAAGAAGCGAGCAGATCCGGTATATGACTTGTACTTAAAGTGTGCAGAAACCCAAGAGACACTTCTCCATTATCTGGATCAAGTAAACCCTTAATTACTTGTTTCCCCTCATCGAATTCCTTCATCATATTATCTACATACTTTAAAAAGATATGACCATATTTATTTAATCTAATAGAACGTCCTTGACGTTCAAATAAAGGCACTCCGATTTCTTCCTCAAATCGGGCAATCGAGCGGCTAAGAGCTGATTGGGTAATGGATAGAGTTTCGGCCGCATGAGTTACGTGTTGCATTCGTGCTAATGTTTGGAAATATTCAAACTGTTGCCATTCCATTCTAACACCACTTCCTTTCTGTATTATTTATTACATATATTCATTAAAAACATTATTATAATGAATTATACAACATAAAAAAACGGTGGTAGTATAAAAAACAGGAGCGTAAGAGGATGTTTCTGAAAGAGATAATTTATTATGCATTCAGAAAAAATCCAAATAAATTTTAGGGTGATCATACTATGAGTTACATTCAACAAGGTACGCGGCTCTTTCGCAAAACCAGTTTTGCCTTTTTTTCCGCTGGTTTCAATACATTCGCTATCCTTTACTGCGTACAGCCTTTAATGCCAGAATTCACAAGAGAATTCAATATTACACCAACTACAGCTAGCCTGTCGCTCTCAATCACAACAATGGTACTTGCTATAAGCATGCTAATTATTGGTTCTTTGTCAGAGGTTTGGGGACGCAAGTCTATCATGGTTATTTCCATGTTTGCCGCTTCTGTGTTTTGTATTTTGACAGCGTTCAGTCCTAATTTTCATTTTCTACTGGCATTACGAACTATTGAAGGAGTTTTATTGGCGGGTCTGCCCTCAATTGCAATGGCTTATCTTGGAGAAGAAATAGAGTCTAAAAGTCTTGGAACGGCTATGGGGTTATATATATGTGGGAATTCAATTGGTGCTGTTTTTGGCAGAGTTTTCTCGGGGGTGTTGAGCGACTATTTTGGATGGCACATAGCGATAGGGGTAATTGGGATCATAAGCTTAGCTGCCACCCTGATTTTTTGGCGTAGTTTACCGCCTTCGCAAAATTTCAAAGCACGTCAATTAGAAATTAGAGAATTAAGTAAATCATTAATTGATCATCTAAAAGATCCATCCCTAATTTGTTTATTTATCTTGGGATTTTTACTTTTAGGGTGTAATGTAGCGTTGTTCAATTATATCGCTTACGTATTAATTGGAAAGCCTTATTCACTAAGTCAAACATTTGTAAGTTGGCTATTTTTTATTATGATCATTGGAATGTTTAGCTCTGTTTGGACAGGAAAACTGGTAGAAGTCCATGGTAAGCAAAAAATATTATTCCTAAACTTATTAGTTGCATTAATCGGAGTATGTTTGACTTTAGATTCCAATTTATCTATTAAAATACTTGGGTTGGGACTGTTTACCTATGGATTCTTTGGAGGTCATTCGATTGCAAGCAGCTGGGTTGGACAACTTGCTACACAAAACAAAGCACAAGCCGCTTCATTATATTTATTTCTTTACTATTCTGGCTCAAGTGTAGGAGGAACATTAGGGGGGGTATTTTGGTCAATATTTGGATGGGGAGGAGTCATTGGCATGAATGTTGGCTTCCTTATTATTGGTTTAATACTTTGGGCATTGGTTTCAAAAATTGAACAGCATTCGAAGAAAGCTACTAAAGCAGCCTAATGATCATAATCGCAATACAATAAACAAAGGTGCTAATTAATCATAGTCATAGTATCTTAAAATAAGATATAAAGGGAACCGCCGTACATACATAGGCCAGGCAGTATATGCCTGACCCTTTTAAGCAGTGAGCGGTCAGCCTTTATTTTGCAAATAAGTGGTTTCCTATTCTAAGTACTGTATCCCTTGTGAAGATCCAATCATCTGTTGCTATCGTTGGATTATAATAATATACCGAACCGTATGTAGGATCCCAGCCTTTTAAAGCATCAATTACTGCTTGATAAGAATAGCTATTAGGGGTCAAATTATATTGACCGTCATGTACCGCTGTAAAAGCATTCGTCTGAAAAATAACATCGTATGTATTTTTAGGAAAGCCTGGCGTTGACATTCGGTTCATAATAACAGCAGCTACAGCTACTTTCCCCTCATATGTCTCACCACGAGCTTCTCCATGAACAACTCTTGCCATCATATCTATACTATTCAATTTTTCGTATGTCTGAAATCCAACGACTCCATCTGATAATAGGCTAGTATCCAGTTGAAATTGTCTTACTGCTTGATCTGTAATAGAACCATAATACCCTGTCGGTTGACCAGTAAAGTAACCCATTTTCTTTAAACTCTCTTGCAAGCTATAAACTGCTTGTCCTTGACTTCCTTTGTGTAATACTTCTTGAGCAAAGATTGAATTTGGCAGTAAAAACATGAAACAGCAAATAACAACAAACGAAATTTTTACATGTAACCTCAAGATACCACATCCTTCGAGTTGTTTTTCTAATATTTTACTTTATCATACAAGTAAAGGATATTTTTCATTAAAAAGTTCTATTTTTTACTAGTCAAATTCTCCCTAAATATTAGTTGCAATTCTCATTATTGGTTTATGTTCTTTTATATAGGAATAAGGTACTGTTCTTATAAATATTTGGAAAATTCGTCCTATTCTAATTATTGAGGTGTTCGAGTATAGTATGAAATTGTAAGCGGCGGTTATTAACGTACATTTTTATTTGAATCATGCTGCATGAAAATAATAGTGCATCGGAGTGATGCAATATGACGAGTCATGTTGAAAAATTTAGAGTGAGTTTAAGGAAGAAGCTCGAGTCTGTTATCCAGGTTTGGAATGAATGGATTCACAAACATCCATTCATTTTACGTGTCTTTACAATTTTTTCATGGATATCGTTATGTGCTCTCGTACTCAGCTTAATCTTTATGGAAGACTCCAGAAAAATGTTTGTCCAGTTTTTGTGGTCATTTTACGTCATTTTACAATTTTGGCTGCTCAGCAGAAGTAAAACGTTAACTTGGAAGAAGTACACCTATTTCTTTTTGGCGGGAGCATGGTTAATTGTCCCGTTGAATTCTTTTATTGTCAGTACCATTACAGCTATTTTCGGTGGCAGAGAACAAGATATATGGAGTCAATCATTTTTAACCCCCATTGCTGAAGAAGTGTTAAAATTGATCCCCCTTGGAGTTTATCTATTTTTATCACGACGTGCTTCTGTATTAAGTTTAAGTGATTATGCTCTTATTGGCGCGGCAACGGGGGCAGGGTTCCAATTTATGGAGGAAACCACTCGCCGATTGGTTTCTGGAGATAGCTATGGTGTCACGCTACTTGGAGGAAAAGTGCTTCATTGGGACTTTTTCAGCTTATTTCCAGGATACTTTGAAGAGGGTTTTTTGCCTGACAAAATGTCTGCTGGACATTCCGTGTTAACTGCAATGGTAACGTTAGGAATCGGGTTAACAGTAAGGTATAAAAGTAAATTAAAACGATCTGTATTTATTTTTCCTAGTATCCTATTAGTTTGGGCTATTTTTGATCATGCAATATGGAATGCCGGTTATAATGCTCCGGATTGGTTAACAGGAATTCATGATTTATTAGGAAGCGGCTATGCCGCAAAACCGTTATTTTTAATGATGCTTGGTGCTGCGTTACTCATCGATTATTGGGAAATAAACCGGGTGAGAGAAAAGCTTCCCGTGCTGGATGAGGAAATTATGATCAATCCCGTTTCTGAATTGTGGAATCTATTCAGATATGCTTTTGTGGATAGACAGCGTTTTGGATACTTGCTGCTATTTTATCGGGAACGGAGAGAACTGGGATATACATTATTACACGGTAAAACAGAAGCCAGGGAACTTTTACCAGGCATAAAAGCAAACATTCAGCATTCCTACAAAGCTTTAATCGTTGTCTTTTTGGTATTGTTCACATCTATGCTTCTATATGGCTGGGGAATGACAGCCAATGGCCAAGAGGCATGTTTTGCCTGTTTATTTGATAAACTGCAAAACTGGTGGAAGGGTCTGTCAGGATTAGAAAAAAGCTTGATTGTCCTTGGAGCATTTGCTTTAATGTTCCCGTTATTAGGATTCTGGTCGGCAATAGGTGCCGTATCGACTGGAATCGGAATAGCAGCAGGTGGTAGTCAGATCGCAGATATTATCCGTAATCCTAAAAAATTACTTACGCCTGAAACGGTTCTGGCAATGGGAATTGGTGCACTGTTAAATCGAATTCCCTTTGGGAAAGCCCTTGTAAAACTGGGAGACTCTGTTTCTTCAACAATAAAACCCTATTTGAAGAAGATCCTGGAGATGTTCACTGGTAAGAAAAATAATCACAATAAAAACGATGATCAGAATTCTTCTGGAAAGAAAGCAAACCAGGAAGAGGATAATCAGAAAACAAACGATAATAGTAAAGATGATGATTCTAAGGAAACAGAGGAACCGAGTAATAATATTACGTTCAAATCAGGATATGAAAAACATTTAGTGGAAGTAATAGATGTTGTCAGGAAAAAAGGTAAGGGGATCGTTGGCGGGCATAATCTTAAAAATTTCGAAAAGGCATTTAAAGATCAAGGCTGGGATATAGATGAATGTATTATTTCAAAACGAAAACATCCATCTATCGAAGGTGTGTATGAAATAGAATATGGCTTTCCTAAAAAGGATATGGAAGGAAAGATTATACCCGGAGAGTTAAAGAAAGTTTCCCATCCAAAAACAGTTTACGATCCTAACATCATTTCAGATGAACAGATGATAAAATGGGGAGAAGAAGCAATGAAAAATGGTACGGTTGATGGAAGAGAGATTACAGGAGTCTCCTCTAATGGGCTCCAATTTAAAGGTTTTATTGATGAATCAGGAGAAGTGACTAATTTCTTCCCTATCTTGGATATAAGGAGTTGAACCATCGTGGAGGATAAGGAGAGAAAGTTAATAAAATACTTCTATCACCATATGGGGGACAGTAACTTTTTAAGAATCTTAAAAAGTTATGCAAAAGGTGAAGGATATGGTACTGAATATGCGAGATTCTTGTTTGCTGACTACTATGAAGAGTGGGAAGAAGATTATTTTGGAAAAGAAGGAATAGCTTATTACTTTGATCGCCCTGCAGTAGAGGAAGACGAAGAAATTATTTTAGATTATCCTACTTTCTTTAGATATTTAAAAGAAGATTGTCTAGGTTATCTTGAAAAATATCCCCAGGATCAATCTGAAGTAGAAGTACAATTAGAAAGGATTAAAAAACGATTTAATATACAAGAACTTTGATTAGCTTTTATAGAATTCAAGGTTTTAAAAAATAAGGTCTAAAAAGCGCTCGTCGTGCACCGCAGTTCTCAAAACATTTACATGTTCGGAGGCTCTCAACCAAATTGGCAGGGGGTCTTTTTTATGTTTGGAAAATTCCCTTAATTTAATCATCTGTACGTTTTAACAACTTTAAATTAGGTTCTTATTTGTCCACTATCCATTTTCACCACTTAATATCATTCCCCGGTTTTCTTTTTTTCACTGGATATAATTCATGTAGATCATTCCTCGCAGCCTATTTAAATATGAGGAATAAATTTAAGAGAATTTTTTACAGTCCTAACTACAATAAATGAATTTTACTACGAAATATATAAAGAGATTGGCAATACGCCCGATATATTGAGTGATCTAACAAAGCGATTTATGTCCAACACATCATAATCAAAGCAGTTTTATAAGAAATACAAAAAGACATCGAGATAAACTAGACCAAAAGCGGGGAATCTTTTGGTAAAATTCATAAGAAAGAGGTTGAGCGGCTTTTTTTTGCTTTGTATCGCAGGGCGATATAACGCAAAATGATCAAAAGACCTTTAAATTTAACAGAAAAGGAGGTACGGTATAAGAGATGGTATCGTATCGCAGGGCGATATAACGTTGAAATACATTTAAACCTTCATCTCAAAAGAAAAGGAGATTCACTATGCGAAATGATATTCAATCAAATGAACGTGCCTACTCTTCTAAGGAAGTGGCAGAAGAAGTTGGAATTGCAACACCCACAGTCCGGAAATATGGTCAAATCTTAGAGCGAAATGGATATGAGTTTTTAAAAGATGGCGATCGGCGTATTTTTGTTCAATCCGATATTGAAGCGCTTATAGCGTTACGAGATTCAGACAAGCCCCTTGATGAAACAGCGAAGGACTTAGTGGATCAACAAAAGGAAAAATTAACAGGATCCAGTGATACAGAGATAGCGGTACCAGATACATTTGAAAACGTACCCTACGATCCCAATCAATTAAAAGAGTTCTTGCTATTTTTGGGGAATGAACTCGCAGCGACACGTGAAATGAATACCCAACTGACAAACGATATGACTCAGCTTAAAACAACGGTTGCCCGTCTCCAGCAAGATCACCATGTGATAAGCTCAAGTATTGGAAATTCATCACAAAAAACCCATGCGAAAATTGAAAAACTCACCGAACAACAAAAGAACTATTACGAAGAATTGCTCCATCAAGAAAAAGAAAAAAATGAATTGCTCCAAAGAGAAATACAAAATTTGCGCAAAGAACAGCAAGATGAATGGCGCTCACAAAATGAATTTAATGAACGGTTGGAAAAGGCAATTCAAAAACCTAAAGGAAGTCTTGATTGGCTTCTCTCATTATTTCGTAAAACCTAAAATAAAGTACACACGTGTTTTTTTAAAGAATGCTTAAAATTTTTAAAAATGTAATAAGAAATTAATCTCCTGTTTACAACAGCTAGGTAATGTAAAGGTGTACATAATCATACAATAGGAGTGAAGAAAAAGTGAAGAAGAGGCGATTCATGTTGCTTGCTACATTGTGTATGTTTTTTGTCACATTTGGATTTTTTGGACATGCTGTAAGAGCAGAGCCGGATGATAACTGGCTGCAAAGTAACAAAATGGAGTTAAGTGCTCACCGCGGTGCACAGGTGGCTGCTCCTGAAAACACATTGGAGTCGATTACGCAGGCTGGATTATTAGGATATGGTTTTGTTGAAATTGATGTCCAAAAAACAAAAGACGGTCATTATGTATTAATGCATGATCTAACTATTGATCGTACAACAACCGGCTCTGGAAAAGTTGAAGAGTTAACATTGGAAGAAATTCAAAGCTTTGCAATTGAAGATAAAGACGGAAATGTGACAAGCTATAAGGTTCCAACACTTAATGAAGTATTAGAAGAAGCTTATAAATACAGACTCGGCATTAATTTTGACGGTTCAAAAGGAAAATGGGAAGACAAGGAATTTGTAGATGGACTTATGAAAGAGGCTAAAAAAGCTAACGTATTAAATCATTCATTCTTTGTCCTAAGTAATCAAAGTATCAGAGACCAATTTAACAAATGGTATCCAGATGCAACTGTGACATTTTTAGGAAATGCTTTGACGAATGCAGAAGCCGATATTCAAGAATTAAAGAAATACAATAATGCTATTTATACAACATCCATTCATAATATCGATGAAGAATCGGCCAAAAAAATCAAAGACGCTGGGTTAAAACTCCATGTTTATAAAGTGAACACAGATGAAACCTATGCGAAAGCAAAAAAGATTCATCCGCGTTTGATCGAAACAGATGTAATTGTTCCTTAATATTTCAGGATGTACTTTAGGGTTACTATGATATTTTAAGTGATTTTTAGTAATGAGCACATAGATAATCTAAATTCGAAAAAAGCTCTCAACGATTGGGTTGGGAGTTTTTTTATTGAACTATTTGATAGCTCGTTGATTTAGAGCCGAAATATAAAGTAGATTTTTTTAACAGATTAACAAAAAGGTGAACGATATAAACAAAATAGTAAAAATGTCACACTTGATGAATGATATATTTCATATTATTATTAAGTTGTTAATAAATATATTAACAAATAGTTGTTTGAGAGCGCTAACGATTTATGAAATGGATTTTTTCGGAAGGAGGGGATTTGCGTTTATTATTAAACTAGCTTACAACTACAATCTTCAAAGCTCATCAACATAGATGGCAATATTCATGCTTCATATTATTGCCCATCATTATTGACTTAAACTCAATCTAGTTAAATAGTAGATCTATTCTAAAGACGTTTCATACAACAAGTTAGGCATTATACATGATCTTTACACAGAACGGGAGATAACTATATATCGTTTAGTAACGATTATATAGCGGTTTTAATAACACGCACTTAAATGGTTACGTTTACATTTTTAAAAAAGAGAGGAGAAAAATAGCATGTTTAAAAGCTGGAAACGGAGAATGGCATTTGGTTTGTTAATGCTTGTATTAATCATACCGACTGTTGTTATTGGAATAGGGGCCGATAAATCAACAAGTAAGCCAAGTGATAATAGTAATAAGCCAAACCTTGATCCTCAAGGTAAGGAACCAAATTTCCAAAATGTATCTGTCCATGATCCTTCTATTGTAAAAGATGGAGATACTTATTATGTGTTTGGATCTCATATTGACGCAGCAAAATCGAAGGATTTAATAAGTTGGTCAAAATTTACAAATGGCTATAAAACACCAGGAAATGCGCTTTATGGAGATTTATCAAAAAATTTAGCGGGATCCTTTACTTGGGCTGGTGAAAATGATTCTGACAGTAAGGGAGGTTTTGCTGTTTGGGCTCCTGATGTGTTTTGGAACAAGGACTACGTGAATGAGGATGGCACAAAAGGTGCTTATATGATTTATTACAGCGCTTCTTCTACTTATATCCGATCTGCCATTGGTTATGCCGTGGCAAAGGATATCGAGGGACCGTATAAATATGTCGATACCATTATCTATTCAGGATTTACGGAAGAAGAGTCATATGATGCCAATAGTAAAGTAAATAAGAAGTGGACAAATACAAATATTAAAAAGCTGATTGATAACGGAAAAGTAACAGGTCCGAATGAAGCATGGTTTAATAGTGACGGATCTTATGAAAATGCTACTTATCCAAATGCCATCGATGCTAACTTGTTTTATGATGAGAATGGCAAGCTATGGATGACATATGGCTCGTGGTCAGGGGGAATTTTCGCTCTTGAAGTTGATAAAGCGACAGGACAAGTTATCTATCCAGGGAAGGATGGAGAAACTAAGGACGGCAGACTCATTGACCGTTATTTTGGAACAAAAATTTCAGGGGGATATACAAAGTCTGGAGAAGGACCTTATGTCATTTATGACAAGAATACAGACTACTATTACCTGTATGTATCCTACGGCTGGCTCGGTGCAGACGGTGGCTATAATATAAGAGTATTTAGATCAAAAAATCCGGATGGCCCATACTTAGATCCAAAAGGACAAAATGCAGTATTACCAGGGAATGTTGATCATTCACCATATGGACTAAAACTTATGGGAAATTTCCTTTTTGAAAGAAAAGTAGGAGATCCAGGTAATGGACTAGGATACGGTTATCTTGCGCCGGGACATAATTCTGTTTATTACGATCAGGAAACCAATCAAAAGTTTTTAGTTTTCCATACACGTTTCCCAGAAACAGGGGAGATGCATGAGCTTCGTATCCACCAACTGTTCATGAATGAAGATGGCTGGCCTGTTGCTGCCCCTTACCGCTATTCGGGTGAAACACTTGATCAAGTGAACAGACAGGATATTATAGGTGAATATAAATTTATTAACCATGAAAAAGACACGTCATCAACGATCCATAAATCTGTATTTATTCGCTTAAATAAGGACAATACGGTCTCTGGTGATCTTCAAGGTGCTTGGAAAAAAACAAGCCACAACCAAGCGGAGCTTACGATTGAGGGTGAGACGTATGATGGAGTGTTCATTCGTCAATGGGATCCGACAACTGAACGCTATGTGATGACATTTACAGCGATATCAAAAGAAGGAGTTTCAGTGTGGGGGAGCAAGCTTCAAGATAAAACAGACCAAGAGATTGTAGACTCTGTTTATGAAGATTTAGATCTCGGTGACACTGATAAGGTTATTTCCAACTTGACTCTTCCTATTGAAGGTACTCGTCATACCGCCATTTCATGGGAGACCTCCGATCCTGACGTTGTCTCAGAGAAAGGAGAAATTACTCGACCAGAAGCTGGGACAAGTTCATTATCAGCTGAACTGACCGCAATCATTACAAAAGATGAAGTAACGAAAACAAAAACCTTTACGATTACGGTATTGCCATACCAAGAGGCTGGATTAACGGCACATTATGAATTTGAAAATAACATCGCTGATGGCAATAATACGTTCGGAGATGGTACGATTACAGGAAATCGAATCGATAATACAGGCGGTACGATAACATATACTGACGGTAAAAGCGGCAAGGCTGCAGTGTTTAACGGAGAATCAGGTATCCGCTTGCCGAATGGGATAATTTCTAGCAACACCTATTCGGTATCGCTTTGGTTAAAGCCTGAGCAATTAACGACCTTTACGACGACCTTCTTTGGAGCACGGGACACCAATAACTGGGTAAGTCTTGTCCCAAACGGACCAGCAAACGGAAATACAATGGTTTGGTCAGGAAGTGCCAGATGGTATGATGCTGCTGCAGGAATGACAATTAAGCAAGGCGATTGGTCACATTTGGCATTTACGGTAGACAACGGTACAATCACGGTTTATGTTAATGGGGAACAAACGTTTGCAGGAACGAACTTCCCAAATATATTCACTACAACTGATGCTAATTTTAGCTTAGGTGTTAACTGGTGGGATCAGCCATATAAGGGATTAATGGATGAATTACGAATTTATGAAGGGGCATTATCTCCTGGAGAAGTGGCAAGCTTAGCAAAGTAAATGGAAGAAAGGAGGGGCTGTCTCAAATAAGAGTCAGCCCTTTTTATCTAAATTTGTCCGCCCGAAATAGACACGCTTTGCCGGTCAGGGACAAAAGCATGGCCGTTCCATTTTAATACGGTCTGTACAAACCCCAGTGAATCCGCATTGTATCTCCCTGCAATCCGCTGATACGCTACAAGTTCGTATGTACCATCCCTATTAAAATCAATAGGATATAATCCGGATAACGGATTTACCCACCCTTCAATTGGTTCCTTTAAAACCCCATTTTTTGTATAAATCTCAGATAAATATTCCTTGCCCTTGTAGGTAAGATCAACAATATACTTTTTCTGAAGATGGTAGCTTGTTACAGCTGCTTGATATTGATTTTCATACCGCACTTCATATTTATACGTGTCATTGAAGGCATCGGAATTAAAAATTTCTCTGAGCTTTCCATTGAGATAGGAAAATACATAGGCATAAATGGCTCCGCCGCTTCCACCTGTATCAATAACCACTAAAATATCATCTGTTTTGTTACCTGTAACATCTCCAAGGAAAAGGGTAGGATTGTATCCGCTGTTATTTTTTAAAGAGATTTGCTCATATTGCTGTGTTCTTCCGTTTTGCACAACCAAAGTGATATTTTTCCAAAATGGGCTGTCAGGAGTTTTATTAGCGGTAAGCATGACATTGTCTTTTATCCGGTCACCATCAATAAATCCTCGTTTTGCTGCCACAACAGAAGGTTTAGTCGGATTTACGGAGCGGTCAAGACTTGCCCTCATGTCTTTGAACTGCTGCTCGTAAGGAGTTGGGTAAGATAAGGCTTGATGGATTGTTTGCAAAGCCTCGCTTGTCAAACCGGCTCTTGCTTGAGTATCAGCTAAACTGTACCAATAATAAGGATGATTCGTTTCTTGTATTTTCGTGTAAAAATAATGCATGCTGTTGAGGTCATGCGTATTCATTTTCATCCCACCTTCCAACTAGAGTATTTTTCGAATGGAAAAGTTGTCTTCTAGCAGGGTCCAGTTTTGGGGATATGGATAACCGAGTACCCAATAACTGATACCACGAAGTCTGTATTCCTTTACGATATCAAATTTGGCCTGAGCGCTTCGTGCATCTTCAAACCAAACTTCATGACTGCGTCCTTGCTCGTCAATATAGCGAAAAAATGGTGTTTGTGACACTGGATCATATTGAATGACTGTCCCATATAGAAGTGCTCTGCGTACCGCTTCCTGCTCACTAAATGTTTCTGCCTCCTGTCCTTGTACATGGGGAAGCAGCCAGTCACGAGCATAAATCTGAAAGCCCATAAAAATCTTGTTGCGTGGAATAACGGAAACGGCATAATCCAGGACTCGCCTTATTTGGTTAAGAGGCGAAATTGCCTGAGGAGGACCGAGTCTATATCCCCATTCATAGGTCATTAAAATGACAAAATCGACAATTTTGGCATGTGCTAGATAATCATGTGCTTCATATAATAATCCTTTTTGCTTAGTGCTTGTTTTTGGTGCGAGTGCTGTTGACACAAAAAATCCTGCAGGGTGGAGACGGTCAACGGTACGTCGTAAAAATTGATTGTATAATTCACGGTCCTCGGGATATACATTTTCAAAATCAACGTTTAAACCAAGATAACCCTTCTCGCGCATCGTTGTTAAAACATTTGTTAGCAATCTGTCCTGAATGTCAATGTTAGAAAGAATGGTTCGTGCCAGTTTGGACCCCGGATCCCGATGGGTAAAGTTTGTTATGCACATCATAGGGACAGCTCTATCGTCAAAGGAGGCTGTAATAATGGCGTCATCGTTTATAGACGCTAAGCCCCCATCTTCTCTCATGATGTAGACGAAGGGGGATGAATAGGTTAAAAATTTTCCTGCTTCTCGAATCTCACTTGCCCCGGTCTCACCTGTGTTGATGGTATAGGCGTTCACATCAATGACAGTCTTTGAAGCCGGAATGGTTAAAACAGTTCCTGGATAAATCAAATTTGGCTGTTCTATTTGGTTAATTCTCAGTATTTCTTGGACAGTTGTACCGTAATTTTGAGCGATTTGCCATAGAGATTCCCCAATTCGAACCGTATGGCTTTTTGCCGGAATCCTTAAAATAGTTCCTGGATAAATGAGTGAAGGTTCAATTAATTGATTTGCCTGAACTATTTCCTGAACGGTTATTCCATAACGTCTGGCGATCAACCATAATGTTTCTCCAAACCGGATGGTATGGGTTTGATATGGGGTTGGGATGACAAGTGCTAAACCGGCGACAAGTTGATTCTGATTTTCCAACTCATTTACAGAAGCAATTTGCTGAATGGTAACACCATAACGCTTGGCGATCGACCACAGTGTTTCCCCATATTGGATCACATGAATGACCATTATATCCCTCCTTGAAAACCGCTTTATTTATCTATATTCCTGTTCCAAGGGAGATATAAGTTATTAAATAGAATGGTAAATTGGCAAGAGATCTCACGAATGATAAAGAAAGCAGGTTAAACAATACAGATAAGGGAGGCTTCTATAATGAATGATATTATCTCTTTAAAGCAAAAAAGACACCAAAAAGAGTTGAAATATGAGAAGAAAATGCTAAGAGAGCTTTCTTTATCAGAGATAAAGAGTGGAATTGAAGCTTGTTTTGGAAGCTTTGCTGGAAAGGTTAAAAGGTCAATCATTGAAGATGGCTGTATCGATTTTGCAATAGAAGCATTTTTATTAGGAGCAAAATATAGCCGATTTGGTTATTATGGGGAATCCATGCAGTCGGCAAATCGCAGATGCCAATCAGAGGAAAGACAATTAATTGATGATCTTTTTGATTACTTTACAAACTGGGGAAAAATGAATGAAAAGGACATCTCATTTGATGAAATTTATTTTGCTTGTGAATATTTTATACAGTCCTGGTGGAAACAAGGCTTTATTAAAGGTGAGAAACGTTATAAATTAAGGCTTCATTAACAGTTGTTGTCTTGTACTTTCATTATCATATTCCTCCTAATTGTCCCATATATTGAAGAGAGGACGAGCAGGAGGGAATAATATGAATAAAAAAATAAAGTTATTTGGCTTTATAGCAGGATTTGTCTTGTTGCTAATTTTATTCCAATGGCAATTTAACAATAATAATTCGTGGGAATCTTGGAACCTACCCTTAACGGGGAAGATTATTTACCTTGACCCAGGACATGGAGGACCGGATGGAGGAGCAGTTGGCAGCTCATCTTTAGAGAAGGACATTTCCTTGAGTATTTCTCTAAAGGTAAGAGAATATTTACAAGAACAAGGTGCACTCGTTTTATTAACACGAGAAAAGGATATAGACCTTGCTGATGAAGATACAAAGGGGTACAGCAGAAGAAAAGCAGAGGATTTAAAGAAGCGGGTGAAAATAATCAATCATTCTGACGCTGATCTATTCTTAAGTATCCATTTAAATGCGATTCCCTCAGCAAGATGGAGCGGTGCACAAACCTTTTATCATGGTAAATTTATTGAAAATGAACATGTGGCAAAATTTATTCAAGATGAGCTTCGGAGAAATCTTGAAAATACCGAACGTCTAGCCAAGCCAATTGACGGGATTTATCTGCTTAAAAAAGCTGAAAAACCAGGTGCTCTTGTTGAGGTTGGATTTTTATCAAACCCAGAGGAGGAAAAGCTTCTTGCTACAGATAAGTACCAAGAAAAAATTGCAGCATCGATCTACACTGGTATTTTAAGATATTTTTCAAATGAAAAAGACCCACCTGAATAAATAATTAAGTGCTTATAAAACTTCCCTTTTTGGCAAGTATGTTATACTGATGTAAACGAAATCAAAAAGGGTGGTAAACATGCTGCATGAAGAAGAATTACGAAAAATAATCGGACAACTACAAGATCCTTTTTTACATAAATCGTTAGAAGAGCTAAATGCAATAGAAGAAATCACCATTAAACAAGAAAAATCTCATGTTAGCGTAAAGGTAGGAATTTCAAAAACAAATACGGCGGAACAGCTTCAATTACAGCAGCAAATTGTTGCAAAAGTAAAGGAAGCAGGGGCAGAATCTGTAGGGCTTCGTTTCCATGAGCTTCCGCAAGAAACGATAGCTGCTTTTTATGAAGAGTCTTCTGCTCAATCTAATTCCCTGTTGTCACCAGGAAGGAAAACGGTCTTTTTGGCAATTGCAAGTGGAAAAGGAGGGGTTGGGAAATCAACTGTTTCCGTTAACTTAGCTGTTGCCCTCGCCCGTTTAGGGAAAAAGGTTGGTTTAATTGATGCTGACATATACGGCTTTAGTGTACCAGACATGATGGGGATTACAAAAAGACCGGTTGTGCGGGGAGAAAAAATAATTCCTGTTGAACGATTTGGGGTAAAGGTCATTTCTATGGGCTTTTTTGTTGAAGATAATGCACCGGTTATCTGGAGAGGTCCAATGTTAGGTAAAATGCTTACTAACTTTTTCAATGAAGTAGAATGGGGAGAGCTTGACTATTTGTTATTAGATTTACCTCCAGGCACTGGAGATGTGGCATTAGATGTGCATTCCATGCTCCCGTCATGCAAAGAAATTATTGTTTCAACACCACATCCAACGGCAGCATTTGTTGCGGCTAGAGCCGGGGCGATGGCTATCCAGACTGACCATGAAATTGTCGGAGTAATTGAAAATATGGCTTATTTTGAAAGTGCCAAAACAGGAGAAAAAGAATATGTGTTTGGACGCGGCGGTGGAGAAAAGCTTGCTGAGGAGCTTAGAGTACCGTTGATTGGGAAGATTCCTTTACAGCAGCCTGATTGGAATGATGATGATTTTGCTCCATCTGTGTATGCACAAGACCATTCAACAGGTCAAATTTATCAATCAATTGCTGAGCAAATAACAAATATTATACCTGTATAGCATAAGGAAGAGGCTGTCTCGGAAAACAAAAGGCCAATCCTTTAAAACACCTATATAGATGGTGTTTTTGAGGATTGGACCCTTTTGAGACAGTCTCTTTTAGCTTCCGCCTTCCTGTCCGCCGCCACCTGCATTTTCACCTTGGGTGCCGCCCTGTTCTGACTGACCGCCGCCGCTTTGTTGTCCAGTTCCTGCTTCCTCTGCAGCCTTTAATAAAGTTTCTTGAATTTTTGCTTTATATAAAGGGCTATTTAAGGTTTCCGTAATGACATCTTGAAGATGCTTTCTGAACTCTTGGCTTTTAAGTGATGTTTGCATGGTTTTTTCTAGTTCAGGATCTTGGAAAAGATCGATAAGGAGCTTTTGGTACTCAGGATCGGTCATTAACCCTTTAATAACTTTTTCATGCTCTTCCTGCAAGCTTTTTGCAAAAGTTTCAACAAATTTAGGATCCTCAAAGACCTTCTTCCAAAATTCTGCCCCTTTATCAGATGTTAAGGTTTTTTCAATTGTATCGGTAACAACTTTTTGGTCCATTATAAGGACTTGTTTCATTTCCTCATCCTTCATTACCTCTTGAAGGGCTTTTTTCCCATCATCTGTTTTTAATATATCTACAACCATCTTCTTTGTTTCTTCATAATCTACCTGTCCCGCGGATTCTTCCCTTGGAGCACACCCGGATATGACAGTAAAAATCAACATTGCTATAATCATGAGGAGCGAGTATCTCTTCATGTTAATCCAAGCTCCTTTCTTTTCTCAACTTACTATTTATATTTTGATTTAGATAGGAGAATTTATACGAGGAAAATGCTTATGATGTGGCAATTTTAATGAAGGATTGGTAAAATCAATAGGAGTAACATGATGGAGGATAGTGGAGTGAATAGTCGAAATTGGGTTCGTTTATTTCTAAGTACTTTACTTGTTGGCGGAATCGCTACAAGTATTATTGGATTTGCGTTAAAATGGTCAGAATATAATGAACTGTTTCTTCGGTTTGATTTTAAAGAGATCATTTCAATCTTATTTTGGCTTTTTGGAGTTGGGCTTATTTTCAGTGTCATTAGTCAAATGGGCTTTTTCGCTTATTTAACTGTACATAGGTTTGGATTAGGGATTTTCCGCTCAGTATCTAGGTGGAATTTAGCACAAATTGTATTAGTCGCCTTTGTTTTATTTGATTTAGTTTATTTTCGTTACCAGCTATTTGCCGAGGCACATGAAACAATATTTCCTTATTTGTTAATGGCGGGTTATATCTTTATTGTTGCCATTATTGTTGCGTTTATAAAAAGATCGGATACGAATAAAGAGGCGTTTGTCCCTGCTTTGTTTTTTATGGTTGTTGTTACAACAATTGAATGGTTTCCAGCATTAAGGGTAAATGAAGATGATTGGTTATTGCTTATGCTGATCCCAATACAGGTTTGTAATGCTTATCAATTATTAATGCTTCCTAAATTTATCCAACATAAAAAGAGCTAGTATATACTAGCTCTCAGCTTGTAGACAAAGTCTGATATTCAGGCAGGTCTACAAGCTTTTTTTGTCGAATAAAGAAGTAAAGTTGGTTTGAGGGGTGCAAATATATGTTATCGAAACAATCAATGGAAGGTCGTTATCAAATATCGATGATTGCACTTGATGAAGTAGTTCCTGCTAATCATCTTGTTCGAAAGCTTGAAGCCGCTATTGATTTTAGTTTTATTTATGACCTAGTTGAAGATTTGTATTGTTTGGATAATGGTCGTCCAAGTATCGACCCTGTTGTGTTAATAAAGATGGTCTTTATTCAATATGTATTCGGAATTAAATCAATGAGAAAAACAATAGATGAGATTGATACGAGCGTTGCGTATCGCTGGTTTTTAGGTTTTGACTTCAATAAAAAGATTCCCCACTTTTCCACCTTCGGTAAAAATTATGAGAGACGATTTAAAGACACTGATCTTTTTGAGAAGATTTTTTACCATATTCTTAATGAAGCAATAGAAAAAGGGTTTGTTGATCCTTCTGTTGTTTTTATAGACTCTACACATGTTAAAGCAAATGCAAACAAGAGGAAGTTTATAAAAGAAGCTGTCAAAGCAGAAACAAAAA
>NZ_LATZ01000113.1 GCF_000981385.1 Bacillus sp. SA1-12 | reverse complement strand
AAATATAATAACGTTTCTTTTTGTTTCTGAAAATAAATGGTACAAACAATACCAATTAACTTCATTTCTATATACTTCTACGAAAAATATTAACAATAAAAATATCGCTTGCGATAATATACTACAGCGACAAGATTTATATCGTATCACTAATAATTCAGGAAGTCAATAACTTTGTTTAAGAACTAATTGGAAACTTTTGAAATCAAACTATGACATAGTATTATGAAATGGCAGCAATGCTCTGGTACTTGATTTGAAAATATATTAAGGGCCTAGCCCCCACTTTAAGACAGAGGCCCGACCCTTTATTATCATTCACCTAAATCAACGTTGTGGTACACTTGTCTAACATCTTCTAAATCTTCCAATGCATCAATCATTTTTTCAAATTGTGCCTTAGAATCTTCTGGTAGTGTGACGTCATTTTGTGCCAGCATGGTTAATTCTGCAACGGTAAATTCAGTTATGCCGCTATTTTTGAACGCTTCTTGAACAGCATGGAATTGATCAGGTTCTGCATAAACAATCACTTGATCATCTTCTGCTAGAATATCGCGAACCTCTACATCTGCTTCCATTAAAAGCTCAAGAACTTCATCTTCAGTTTTGCCTTCAAATCCGATTACAGCTGTCGCATCAAACATGTAGGATACCGATCCGCTCACACCCATGTTTCCTCCGTTTTTACCGAATGCTGCACGTACCTCGGATGCAGTACGGTTAACATTATTCGTCAGCGCATCCACAATCACCATTGATCCGTTTGGCCCAAATCCTTCATAACGAAGCTCATCATAGCTTTCTTCTGCTCCGCCTTTTGCCTTTTCAATTGCACGGTCAATAATTGTTTTAGGAACACTGTATGTTTTCGCGCGTTCGAGAACAATTTTTAATGCTTGATTTGATTCTGGATCTGGTTCACCCTGCTTTGCGGCTACATATATTTCACGTCCAAATTTTGCATAAATACGACTTGTATTCGCATCCTTTGACGCTTTCTTTTCTTTAATATTGTTCCACTTACGGCCCATCATGAACACTCTCTTTCTACTTTGAATCTAAATTTAAAAGTTTCTATTACTACTATGATCTATTATACCTTAAACACTAGGAAATGGATAATCTTGATTAATCATTTCCGCCCAAAAGCAGCTCATTTAATAAATAAGCTGCAGGAAATCTGTCTTTTCAATATTTCCAAAGTATGCTTTTACATCGATTTCTTGAAGCATTCTTTCTAGTTCCGACTTATCATATCGGGTACCTATCAAGGCTTGTTCTACCTCTTTTACATCGCCCACGCCAAAAAAGTCACCATAAATCTTGCAATTTTCGATAACACCTTTTTGTACTTCTAATCGTACATCGATCTGTCCAACAGGGAATCGGTGTGAATGTTGATAGTTAAATTTAGGAGACTTTCCATAGTTCCAATCCCAATTTTGATAGCGTTCTTTTGAGATTTCATTGATTTTTTTCCAATCTTCATCGGTTAAATCATATGTTGGAATTTGATCTGCTCCATCAAAAATATACCTCAGTAATAACTCTCTAAATTGTTCAATCGTTATTTTTTCTTCTAAATACTCAATAATATTGGCAACCCTGCTTCTAATTGACTTTATTCCTTTTGATTCGATTTTATCCTTTTTTACTTTTAATGCTGAAACTACACTATCAATTTCGGAATCAAATAATAATGTCCCATGAGAAAACATTCGTCCACGTGATGAAAATTGTGCATTCCCTGAAATTTTTCGACCATCGCCTGCGATAATGTCATTCCGGCCACTCATTTCTGCTTTCACACCTAGCTTTTCAAGGGCCAGAACAACAGGCTCAGTGAACTTTTTGAAATTATGAAAACTTTCACCATCATCTTTTGTTATAAAGCTAAAATTCAAATTCCCTTTATCATGGTAAACGGCACCGCCGCCAGAAAGCCGTCTGACAACATGGATTTTATTTTCTTCAACATATGATGTATTAATTTCCTCAATCGTATTTTGATTTTTCCCAATAATGATCGATGGTTCATTTATGTAAAACAATAAATAGGTTTCATTTGGGTCTAAATGTTTAACAGCATATTCTTCAATGGCTAAATTTATTCTAGGGTCTGTAATCCCGTTATTATCGATAAACAACATTTCAATTCCTCCAATTAATGTTTGCTCCATTCAAGGCCGGAACTAGCTAGGGTAACCTGTCCATTAAATTGCTCATTAGCTTCCTTTACTAAATTCTCATGGTCCCCAAAATGCGGCAAATGTGTTAATATAAGCTGCTTCACACCAGCGCCTTGAGCGATCGCTGCTGCTTCTTTACAATTCATATGTCCGGCACTTGATCCGTCTTGATTGCCATAATAGCTCGATTCTGCAATCAAAAGATCTGCACCTTTCGAAAACGGAATGAAGTCTTCTTGAAAGCTTGAGTCGGCAGTATAAACAATGGTCGATTGTTTGTCAGTAATCCTCATGGCAAAACAAGGAACAGGGTGAACAGTCCGTAAAAAGCGAATCTCAAATGGACCAATCGTTAAGGGCTGATCCGCTTCATACGGTATACCTTTTGTTGCATCTTTATAGGTAAGCTTTGCAAAGGCTGCTTGATCAAAAGTATGAGCATAAATCGGGATGGTTTTTTTTGAGCCCGTAATAAATGATGTTACATAACTCGCATATTGCAATGGCCCGATATCAGCCATATGATCATGATGATAATGAGATAGAATCACAGCGTCCAATTCTTCTATGGCAACTGTCTCCTGGAGTTTTGATAAAACGGCACTTCCGCAATCGACTAATAATCGAAACCCGTTTGATTCTAGCAAATACCCTGAGGTTGCTTCATTTGGCCCCGGAAATCCGCCCCAATAACCAATCACCTTTAGTTTCATTTGCTCATCAACCTTTCATTTCCCAGTTATTTTACTAATCAATATCCCCATTATACTAAACGGCTAACACGACTTCACGTTTATAAGCTTTGCTTTCAGCCACTTTAAAATGACTCTATTTGGGCATAAACACATTTTTCCATCATATCGTTATTTCATCACAAAAAGGGCCATTCAAGCGAAAATTGTTACAAAACAGTTGTTGACACAATATAACTGTTATAATACAATTAAATCAACAAATGACAACGGAGGGGATTCCAAATGATCATGAAAATAACTGAATTTTTCAGAAACTTACCAAAAAAACAATGCAAAGAGTGTGGCCAGGATATAGAGGAACAGCATGAATGCTATGGCAACACATGTAATGAGTGCCTGCATGTAACAGATCTATAAGAATCGATGAGTAAAGGGACTTATAAAACTAAAAGTATCTGAATCTTCAATAATTCCATTCTGTACTAATACACATTCCACCATTTATCTCCACATAAAAAGGATGGCGAAACAATCGCCATCCTTTTTACTTTAGGCTATTTAAGCCTTCTATTTAAGATGTCGCAACTAGCTTCCTTTTCATCATGGTTGATTCTCTTACTGCAAGCTGAGAAGAAAACACATGCTTTTCGTAAGAGCGGTACTGTTTTTTATGTATTTTATCATAAATAACATCCAATGATTTCAAGGCGATTTCCTGAACAGGCTGGATCACGGTCGTAATCTGCGGATCCAGTATTTCCGTAATTTCCATATTATCAAAACCAACTACAGCTAGATCTCCAGGTATGCTCCATCCATGTTTTTTTGCTTCAGAAACAACACCTGCCGCAACAGCATCTCCTCCAGTAAAAATAGCTGTCGGTGAAGTCTTCATGCTTGCGATCCTTTTAAAAATTTGCTTTCCATCCTCAACGTTAGTAGCATGTTGGAAGTGACAGTTTTCATCAAAATAGCAGCCTGCCTCTGTTAATGCCCGTTTAAATCCAAGCTCCCTTGCCTTCATTCCTTCGCTTACTATTCCGCTTGAACAATAAGCGATTTGTCTATGACCCCTTTCAAGCAAATGGCTGGCAATTGTAAAGCCGCTATATGCTTGATCCATATACACCATAGGAATTTGTGCATTCTCCACCATTTCATTGCAAAGAACAATTGGACCATAATTTAAATAAGCATCGACGACCGGCCAGTCATTTTCAACCGACGTCATAATCACTCCATCAACCTGCCTAGTTTTTAACAGATTCAAATAATATCGTTCTTTCTGTTTCAAGAATTGTGTTTGGCAAATAATTAACTGATAGCCTTTTGCAGAAGCAGCCATTTCTAGTTTTTCGATCAGCTGGCTAAAAAATGGTGTAGATATTTTTGGAATTAAAACAGCAATAATTCCAGTTTTCTGATTTCTTAAGCTTCTCGCAGCAGAATTTGGAACATACCCCAATTGCTCCATAGCCTGCTGAACAAGCTTCTTCTTCGCATCGGAAACATATGGATGATTATTTAAAACACGTGAAACAGTTGTTCTTGATAATCCCGCTAGTTTCGCGACATCTTCTATGGTAGACAAATTTCTCCCTCCCCATGGCTCTATGTTGCCCACCTTGTTTGACGTCTGAAAACGTTTTCATATATAAGTATATGAAAATATTATTTATTTTTCAACCTTTTTTCGAAGAAATCTAACTTTTTTTATGTCATTCTTTGGATTTGATAGAAAGAGAGGCTGACTTGCAGCCCCTCTTTCTGTTTGACTAAGCAGAAACCTCGTTTAGTGCCCGATTTTCCTTTCTCAATTTCATTGTAAAGTAGAAAATCGTCCCTGCTATTGCAATAGCAAAATATCCTAATAAAACAAGTGCTTGTGACCACATATAATCAAAATTGCCGCTAGAGATTATTGCTTTAAATCCAGCAACAGAGTAGGTCATCGGCAGCCATTGATTGATCTTTTGAAATCCTTCTGGAATTAGCTCAAGCGGAAATGTTCCTGCGCTTGTTGTTAATTGAAGGATCAACAGGATGATCGCAATAAATCTACCAGGATCAGCCATCGTTGTTACCAATAATTGAACAATTGATATAAAGGTCAAGCTTGTTACTATGCTGAATAGGAAAAATAAACCCACACTTTTTACTTCTAAACCCAAACCATATAAAAGGACAAGATCTGCCAGGATTGCTTGAATGATGGCAACAAAAAACAGCACACTAAATTTGCTGGCAAACCAAGCTAATCCAGATTTTGGTATCCCAGTTGTTTTTCGTAATGGAAACACAACTGTTACTAAGAGTGTTCCAACAAATAAGGCCAATGATAAGAAATATGGTGCAAGACCTGTTCCATAGTTTGGAACTTCGTTTAGTTCTTCTGTGTGTAGATCAACAGGATCTGCCACCATATCATAGACCTTATCAGATCCTTTTACATCTTTTGTTTCATCTGTTGCTTCTTTTAGCTTTGTGGAAAGTTCACTTGTTCCATCTGAAAGCTCTGATAATCCTTCATCTACTTGATCTGCACCATTTGCCAGTCTCTTTGAGCCATCTTCTAACGCGACAGATCCATCAGCTAACTGACCAATCCCTTGTTCAAGAGCTGTTCCCCCATTTACTAATTGTTCAGTGCCAGCTTTCGCTTCAGCAAGCTTGTCACCAAAAACATGTAAACCTTCTGTTAGAGCCGATTGACCGTTATTCACTTGAACTGCCCCATTATAAAGTTTTTCCTGACCTGTTGTAAGCTGATTAATTGCAGCTTCTACTGAAGCAGTCCCTTTATATAGTTTTTCTGTATTTGCCGGCAATTCCGCTACATTTTGATTAAGCTCACCGGCACCTGCTGCTAATTGATTAAGGCTAGTTGATAGCTGCTTTCCACCTTGGTCTAAACTATTTAAAGCTTCCGCTAGTGCTAAAAGCTCCTGGCGTTTCTCTTCAGGTAAAGGCATTCCTTGCAAATCTGCTATCACATTATTAACCCCAGAAGTTACTTGGGATAAATTCTTTGATAAATCCGCTGCTCCCTGACTGGCAGCAGTGGTTCCACCTGCAAGCTGCTTTGTGCCTTCCACCAGGCCCGGCGCACTATTTTTTAAGGTTTCGGTCCCCTTTTTCAGGTTTGGAAGATTATTTTGTAACTCCTTCATGCCTGTTATTGAATCATTCAATCCTGTTGCTAATTGTGAAGATCCTGACTCGGCTTTGGACGATCCGTTATATAATTCCTCCTGACCCTGTTTCATCGCAGCTAAACCGCTATCTAATTCGCTTACTCCCTCTACTAGCTCTGCTGTACCTGAAGATGCTTCCTGCAGACCATCTTTAAAGGTAAGCGAATTGGTTACAAGCTGATGAAGATTTTCAGTAAGTTTGCCTGAGCCTTCCTTTAGCTCGCCAGCGCCATTATTAATTTTATTAGCACCTTCGCTTGCATCTCCAATTCCATCTGCCATTAGCTCAATATTATCAAATATCGTTTCTGCATAAGTTTTCGTTATTGTATTAGCAACCTCTTCTTTAATTTTAGCAACAGCACTTTCACCTATTTGCCCTGAAATAAAGTTATTTCCTTTATTTGAGATAAATGTAAGTTCTAAGTGCTCTGGTTCGCTGCTTTGTAAAGTTGTGGCATTGCTTGAAAAGTTCTTTGGGACTTCAATTACCATATAATAATCTAGTTGTTCCAGACCTTCTTCTGCCTGTTTCTGATTGACAAAATGCCACTCAAATTTCCTGTTATCTTTTAAATTATCAATTAATTCATTCCCAACGTCCAGCTCCTTCCCTTCATAGGTGGTGCCAGTGTCATTGTTGACAACAGCAACAGGGAGCTGATCAAGTTTTCCATAAGGATCCCAAAATGCACCTAGGTAGCCGCCGCTATACATTAACGGAATAAAAAGTACTCCGATGACAGCGATAAGAACTTTTTTATTTTTAAATAATGCCTTCCATTCTTGTTTAATTAAAGACAATTTTTTCAACCTCCTGTATTTTTCAAAATGACCATTTTGTTCATTGGGTCATAATATATCAAAAAAGTTAGGATTATCAGATTGATAATCCCTTTAATAAATACTGCTCAAATACTTCTGCAATTTCTTCTTTTTCAAGTGGTTCGTGATGTTTTTCCCAATCAAAGATTAACGAGATATAGAGCTTTAATAAAATAAAAGCGGTCAACTCTGGATCACAAGGTTTGATCTCTTTATTTTCGATTGCAACAGTAATTTTTTGCTTAATATAATACAATATCATTTGTTCAACCTTTTTAACACCCTCATTCACTGTTGGTGTTCCAAAATCACTACTTTCCTGAAAAAGTTTGATGGTCAATTGATGCGTTTTTCGAAATTCCAAAATACTGTATAACGCTCTGTGGACATTCTGTAAAAATGACAAATTGGAATCAAACGCATTCTCTGCAGCTTCCTTCATATCCAACAGCAGACCATCAATGATTTCAGCAAAAAGCTCTTCTTTATTTTTATAAAACGTATAGATCGTCCCTTTTCCTACATTAGCCAGCTTAGAAACTTGATCCATCGTTGTTGCTTTATATCCGAATTGGGTAAAAGATTTTGTTGCTGCCTCCAAAATTAGCTGCTTTCGATTGATGCCCAAACGATTCCCTCCTATCACAAAATGACCACATGAAGAAATTAGTCAGTTTTTATATTGTTACTATAACATGTGATTTAATTGAATTCAATATCTGGTTTTGGAGTCAGTCTTCAGTCATTCATTCCATCAGCTTATAACAGCTTTTGTTCCCTTATTCTCATGTTTTATAAGTGCTTTATTCTCCCACGTTCTGCTTTTCCAGCGAAGGCACAGGATCAATCCTCTGACCCACTCATCTGCAATAAATGCAACCCACATTCCTATCAATCCATATCCCAAATGGATTCCAAGCAAATAGGTTAAAGGAACGCTGAAGCACCAAATCACAAAAATTGATACGAACATCGAAAATCGAGCATCACCAGCGGCTTGAAGCGACCTTTCAAGAAATATATTAAAATTTCTTCCAGGTTCTAGCAGAAAGCCCATCAGCAACAATACGGAACCAAGGGAAATGATGTCACTGTCATCAGTAAATAAACTTAATAATTGGTTCCTAAATAAACAAATGATGAGCACAGCAGTGAGCGTGATTATCATGCTTCTCCGCAAATTCAAAAAGGCTTGTTTATAGGCTTCTTCCTTCTCGCCAGCACCAACTAAATGCCCGATAATAATCTGTACGCCTCTCCCCAACGAAATGGCAAGGATCATAATAAAGAACATAATATTTTGTGTATAAATCCTTGTTGATAGCATTTCTGATCCTAGTGAGACAATAAAAGCGGTCGTCACAATTTGATTAGCTGAATATGATAAGTTTGATGCAGATGCCGGTATACCTATTTTTAATATCTTTTTTACATGGTCTTTATTCCAGCTAAAAAGGTTCTTCCAAATTATCTTTACATGTACCTTTTTTGTTAAAACAAGCAGGTTTATAAAAAGTCCGATACAAATGCTGATAACAGTCGAGATCGCGACTCCAACTACTCCAAGCTTTGGCACACCTAGCGCACCGTATATAAACAGGTAATTACCCACAATATGTATAGCATTTATTCCGAGTGCAACAAACATTGTATATTTTGTAAAACCGTGTGATTGGATGATCGCGGTGATTGTAATCATAACAGCTTGAATAAACAATGATCCTCCTGCGATTAGAAGATATGACTTTGCAAGTGAAAATAGGGAAGGATCAAGGTCAAACATGTGAAGAATTGGATTGCAGAAAAAGATCATGACCAAGCTAATCAATACACCAAATAAAAGATTTAATGAAATGGAAGTTGCTGCAAGCTTTCCAATTTCATCCCGCTTTTGCGCCCCAAGATATTGAGTAATGACAACCGCGGAACCAACGGCAACGAAGTTAAACAATAAAAAGGTGAACATGATAATTTGATTTGCTACTCCCACTGCTGCTACAGCTGAATCAGACACCTTGCTTAACATAAATGTATCAGCGGTTCTTAGAAACATTTGGAGTGCTGATTCGATGAAAATCGGCCAGGTTATTGCAAATAAAGAAAGTTTGATAACGCTATTTTTGTTATCCACAACAAAGACTCCTTCTGGCTGGTTTGTTTATCTAACGAAAGCGCATTAGAAAACATTTTTTATCGTTCGTCATTTTAGGCAAACCGGTTAACTAATATTTACTCTTTCTTTTCTGATCATTTTTTAAGATAAAATTAGATCAGAGCTGGTTTGCCGTCAGTCATTCAATATAGTTGATATAGCGAGGCTTCCACTAGCAGGAGTTTTCCAATCCTATTGATGGTTGTGCTGAGCCTTATCTTGCTTAAGACGCCAAGTCCTTAAAGGAGTTAAATTATTATATGATTATTTGGTGGTGTTTCCTAATATCAGGAGTTAATAGTAAAGGACTTAAACTGATGAAATGATTGCATGGTATTTGCGTTCTAAAAAATTCCTGGATTTATAATCATTGATAATACAAGACTAGAAGGATGCAGTCTCAAAGGAGACAGCACCCTATTATACCTTTCTATTTATAAACCTCTTCATTTATTGCTTGTAACGCACCTTGTAAGGCATCGATAACCCGATCACACCAACGATCAAATTCCTTATCTTCTGTTTGAAGTTCAGGGTTGGCTAAAATGTTTTCAATCGTTTGCTTTATTCCTTGGTCAACTCGAGTGGTTGCAACAAAATCCGGAACAAGTCGTTTTAGCTTTGAATTATCAAATACAACGGTATTCGCCTTATCTCCTAATAATCCGCCTCTGTAATCCTCTTTACTGCAAGCCGCTAAAAATTCCGATGGAACATGGACAGCATTGAGTTTTACTCCGAGGGCATCGGCAATAATTTCGTAAATTTGGTTCCAGGTAACGCTTTCATCTGAAGTAATGTGAACAGCCTCTCCAATCGCATGAATATTTCCCATTAAACCAATAAAGCCTTTGGCAAAATCACTATTATGTGTCAACGTCCATAAAGATGTACCATCCCCATGAATGATCACAGGTTTGTTCTCTAACATCCGCTTTGCAACCTGCCAGGAACCCTTTCTTCCATGTACACCAAGCGGAATGGAACGTTCATCATAGGTGTGACTTGGCCTTACGATTGTTATAGGGAAACCATTCTCACGATATTGATTCATCAAATACTCTTCACAGGCAATCTTATTTCGAGAATACTGCCAATATGGATTTGCTAAAGGCGTTCCTTCTGTTATACGATAATCAGACAAAGGAGTTTGGTACGCAGAAGCAGAGCTAATAAACATAAATTGTTTCGTTTTCCCGTTAAATAAACGGTAATCTCTTTCCAACTGAGCTGGTTCAAATGCTATGAAGTCTGCTACCACATCAAACTCTAAATGTTCGATAAGTTTAGCTACACGCTCTTCATCGTTAATATCAGCTTGAATGAGATTGACAGATGCAGGCAATTGCTTCGTTCGATTTCCTCTATTAAGAAGATAAAGTTCGCAGCCTTTTTCTGCTAGCTGTTTTGTAATTGCAGAGCTAATTGTTCCAGTTCCTCCAATAAATAACGCTTTCATAATTTTACCTCCGCTAATAATTTATTTTTATTTAACCAAAGCCTGTTCATGATTAATACCAATTACCTTTTTATCTATGTCATATTCAGCTTCATTTCAAAGGTATCTGGCGGTATTATTCAAAAAACAGGTAAAAATATGTAAAACTAATCTTCAGGAGAAGATCTTTACAATCGAAAAAAGATACAAACTTTACATATGCTGCTTCTTTCCTGGCTTACTTTTCCCTTTATATGAGAACAAACCATTTATCTTTTTTGCCTGACGCTGCTTTCGAAACAATATGCATATTTAAATAACATTGGCTCCTTTTAAAATAATTATCCTTAAATATTCTATTAGACTTGTTTCTTGTTTTTCCTTTCCAGGCAGATGAAAAAAGTAGTTTTTTTTATTTAAAAGAATGTCAGACTCCCTTAAAGTAAACCAGTTATTTAAGTTTTTGCCGGAAGCTTCCTCTTAGGCGGCACAGCAAAGAATGCGAGTAATGCACCAATTGCCCCAATTACCGCAGACACTATCAGCATGCTATCATAGCTGCCGAATTGGTCGTATGCCCAACCAAACTGGATGGGTCCCAAAGCAGAACCGATGACGCCAGCCGTATGTGTAACCCCTTGAATACTTCCCAAATATTTACGGCCATAGTAGTTTGGCCAAATGACACCCATAGGAATATTCATAAACCCTTGTGCGATTCCCCAAGAAATAGCGAAAAGGACAACCACAAGATATGATTGCGCATACAAAAGGATAATCGGAGCTATGAGATTTAGCAAAAAGGTCAGACTCAGCATTCGATGTACCTTGACACGCTCGACAATAAACCCGGAAACAATTGAACAGCCGAAGCTAACGAGCGGAATTAAGCTGAGAACAAACGCCGTCGTCATCCTGTCAATTCCCTGCTCCCCCAGTATCGAAAAAATCTGAAATGTAATGCCCGTGTAAATCATCGCCGGGATTGCCCCGCATATCATCACAAACCAAAATGTTTTTGTCCGCATCGCCTCTGACAAAGTCCACGAATCCTCCTGCTCTGCAGGTGATTGACCATCCTTTATATGAGGTTCGGCTTTTATTGTCTCAAGGATAAGAAATCATCGATCTATCGTCTTAACCACTTCCCAAAAAGCTTCTTTTGGCTGATGCTTCTCATCAAATAAAAATGGCCAATTTCTTCTTCCTTTAACCGGCAAGTTATTTAACCAAGTATAATCATCAGCAGCCGCAATCGGGAAATAGTCTTTAAACATTTCCTTTAACGATGGAACTTCATTTTTCATCCCTATTATCCCCCTAAAAATAAGTTATCTATTTGTAATAGTAGGCGATTTATGATAGGAGGAAGGGAAGTTTTCCCTTCCGGTGACGGTCAACTTCATCTCCTAATAGACTCACTTTCCAGGAAAATATCATTCTAATTCAAGTGCCTTTTTACCAGCTTCTAATACTTTAATAATCTGATCCACATCGTAAATATTCCCTTTCCAGGTTCCGCCGCTAACAGCCTGTAACGCAGCCCATAGGCGGGTATCGTCTGGTAAATCAGGATCTGGCTTTAAGTCTGGATGAGGCTCTCTCCCAGCAAGAATGGAGGCACCTTCTTCTGGTGAGAAGGTTCTTTCCTCTATTCCAATAAAGTTAATACTGCCTTCGAGCTGATAGCAGTCGACTATAATTTCAATCACGTCTCCAGTTCGCAGTTTTCCAATCGGACCTCCTGCTAATGCCTCTGGTCCAACATGTCCAATACAAGCACCTGTTGAAACTCCTGAAAAACGAGCGTCAGTAATGAGCGAAACATGCTTTCCGAACGATAAATGTTTTAAAGCGGAAGTCAGCTGATATGTTTCTTCCATTCCCGTACCAGTAGGACCGCGGCCCGCGACGATCATAATATCTCCCGCTTCAATCTCTCCAACTTTAATAGCGGTAATAGCTTCCTTTTCAGATGTAAATACCTTTGCTTTTCCTGTATGGCGATATACTCCGTCTTTTCCTAAGACAGCTGGGTCAATAGCTGTTGACTTAATAACGGATCCCTCGGGTGCAATATTGCCTGTCGGGAATGTCACTGTAGAATTTAGCCCTCGTGCTTTTGCCTGATCCGGGTTCATAATGACATCATCTGGATCAACACCATCTGATTGTTTAAGGTGTTTTCGAACTTCAGCCCGACGTTCAGATGATTCCCACCAGTCTAACACCTGACCAAGAGTTTCCCCTGTAACAGTAAGGGCAGACTCTTCTAGCAGTCCAAGTTTGCGAAGATGCAGCATGACTTCTGGTACACCCCCAGCCATGAACGCACGAACAGTAGGATGAAAAACAGGTCCATTAGGCAAAACACTTACTAAACGAGGCACCTCTTTATTGATATGGCTCCAATCTTCAACAGATGGAATCGACAGCTTAGCAGCATGGGCAATTGCCGGGATATGCAGCAGCAGATTTGTTGACCCGCCGAACGCAGCATGAACAACCATCGCATTTTTAATCGCCGCATCGGTTAAAATATCTTTCATCTTTAACCCTTTTGCTTCCATGGCAATCACAGCACGGGCAGATTGCCGAGCGATTTCCTCCCAAATAGGCTGTCCTGATGGAGCTAAAGCAGAATGCGGAACAGACATACCTAATGCCTCGGCAACTACTTGAGACGTTGCCGCTGTTCCGAGAAACTGACATCCCCCGCCAGGTGTGCCGCATGCTCTGCAGCCTAAATCAGCAGCCTCTTGCAAGGTTATTTCATTTTGTGCATATCTGGCGCCAATCGTTTGAATTTTAGCTGCATCCTCGCCATGTGTAGGTGGAAGCGTCACCCCTCCTGGAACTACAATACATGGCAAATCATGCATTGAAGCAAGGGCAAGCATAGTTGCCGGCAGACCTTTATCACAGGTTGCCACTCCTATAACTCCCTTTCGAGTTGGCAAAGAACGGATTAATCTTCGGTACACAATAGCTGCATCATTACGATAAGGCAGTGAGTCGAACATCCCGGCTGTACCTTGTGATCGTCCATCACACGGATCGCTAACGTAACCAGCGAAAGGAACACCTCCTCTTTCCCGTATTTCTTCAGCGGCCGCACGCATAAGTAATCCTACCTCCCAATGGCCTGTATGATATCCTAACGCAATTGGAGTACCATCCTCTGCACGAATTCCTCCCTGAGTGCTAAGAATAAGGATTTGCTTTCCCAGTAACTCGCTAGGTTTCCAACCCATGCCGACATTTTGTGTTAAACCAAACAAATCTCCACTTGGAGAGTGCATCAGCAATTCATGTGTCAAAGGAAGAGAACCTGAAGGCCCAGGAGCATGGGATTGAACCCGGTACAGCTCCTCCCGCTCCATTCCCATAATATAGTTTAACTGTTCACTCATCATATTTAGCTCCTTACTATTTAGTAAGTATTAAGATTAGGCGTTACTTTGAAAAAAATTTGTTTTTATGATTCTTTGATTCCAGTCTTCTCACCCTGAACCCCGGCAATAGCTTTTTCATTTATATATTCTTTATAAATAAAATAATCAAAATCAGCATGCTTCATAGCACCGGCTAAATCTTGAACACACATTCCAATAAACGTTCCTGTAAACCGAATATAGTCACTGCCTTCATCTGACAGATGACTAATATCGATCATTGGTCCAATCTCATGCCACTCCGTTTCTTTAATCGAATAGAAAAATTGCAGCCATTCTTTTTTAATCACTGCCTTTAATTTACAGCGAGCGTAACCTTCGATCGATAGATCCCTCTGCAATAGTTCATCATATTGGCCGCCTTTAGACTGAATGATTCCAAGGCTTTTACCGAGTTCCTCATCATGACTGATCCGTAAATAGACGTAATCCTCTGTGTCATAATACAAAATAAGTCCAGCCATTTGCTGAAATGTTTCTGGTTCAAACTCAACCTCTGTCTCAACCTCACAGTAAAAACTCTGCTGTCTCCGTGCTACCAAGCTTTGTCTATGAAGTGAGCTCATAGACTCTCTTCCTCTTAATCTCAAATATCCCGGTCGTTCGCTTAATGAAAGCCATGTCGAATCTGGTGGAAGTCTAAGGGTATTCCACTGAATTGATAAGTCAACGCTTTCAAAATCATCCTTGTCAGGTATAGGCGGAAACGGATGCAGCTTGATTGTTGGCGCCTTGACTTTAACAAGCGGTTCCCTGTTTCCCCCCTCAATCCGAAGCCAAGAATCCTCTGTCCAGCAGCATCGCTGAATAGCAGTTTCTCTCCCTAAATTGCAATATTTGTCCTTAACAGGACGGCCGCATAAATGGGCAAGATACCATTCTCCTGTATGGGTTTCAATAAGGCTTCCGTGTCCTGCCTTTTGAAGCTCCAATTCAGGAGAATGAGAGGATGTAAGAATTGGATTTTGCGGATCTACCTCATAAGGGCCGAAAAGAGATGGTGATCTAGCCATTGATACTGCATGGTTATATTCTGTTCCCCCTTCTGCCGTCATTAAGTAGTAATAACCGTTCACCTTATACAAATGCGGTCCTTCAGTCAGCTTCAATTCCGTTCCTTTAAAAATATTTCTTACCGGTCCAACTAACTTTTGCTCTTCAACAGAAAATTCTTGAATGACAATTCCCGCAAATCTATTCTTTCCTTTGCGATGATCCCAAAGCATGTTAACAAGCCATTTTGATCCATCATCATCGTGAAAAAGGGATGGATCAAATCCGCTGCTGTTTAAGTATATAGGTTCAGACCAAGGACCCATAATATCCTTAGCAGTAATCATATAATTATGGGTATCTTTAAACGCTCCCTTTCTGCTTTTTACATCGGTATAGATCAGGTAAAAGATGCCATCTGAATAGCTTAAACAAGGTGCCCAAATCCCTCCTGAGTTCAGATTCCCCTCCATATTGACTTGTGTGGTACGGGTTATTGGATGTGTTAACAATCTCCAGTTCACTAAATCCTTGGAATGATGGATCTGCACCCCTGGAAACCATTCAAAAGTGGATGTTGCGATATAGTAATCCTCTCCCACCCTTAAAAAGGATGGGTCAGGATTGTATCCAGACAAGATTGGATTAGAAATCATGATCATGTTTAAGTTCCTCCTTCGTTCTCCTATGAGTTTTCCGATCGGATGACTTTACGACTTATTTATAAATTAATCTATTTTTTTCGTCCTCAATACCCGATTTTCTGTAGAAATACGTATTGATTTGATCTCGCCATTCTTTCGCACTTCTAAGCTGCTCACTAATACGGTCCAGTACGTTCTGAAATTTTACCTGATCAATTTTTCCTTCTAGTTGCTTCCATAAGTCAATATAGTTCTCAACTTCTTCTACACCTTCAAAATGTGTATCATAAATATGCTGAATAACCGATTTTCCTGATTGCAGTCGATGTGTATAGGAAACATGATGGAAAAATAAGAGCAACTCATCTGGACAAGTTTCTATGTTTTCATAGATTTCTGTGTTCTCAGGGAAATATTGACCAGTATAGCCTGTGCCATCTTTTAATGTTCGATTGACACCAATCCCATTCCGATCCGCAAAGTGATATGTCCCCCATACTGAATATTCATAGCCATCTATATTCGGCCCATAATGATGTCCAGGATTCACCATAAAACCAATTCCTAACGGTGCCGTATATTTCTCGTATGTAGGCCATGACCCCATAAGGATTTTATAAATATGGGTAATCACTTTTTCATCTCTTCCAAAGGTCAATTCGATCCACTCTTTAGCCACTTCTTCTGATGACAATTCAGGATTCCAAATTAATCGGCCGTAGCCATATAAATTTGCTTGGGCTAATGTATGTCCAGTCCAATTATCGTCGTCTCCAATATTCGATACAGCTGCTACTCCTGCCATTTCTCTCTCATATAAGGAGCCATCAACAATTGATTTAATTTTTGAATTCTCCCCTTTTGCATACGTATCAAATTCAAAAACTTCCTTCCATTGAGGAACCAGGAAACAAACATGCTTTTGCTGACCTGTATATTCTTGGGTAATTTGAAATTCCATAAGGTGATTTGTCTTTTCCATTGCTCCTAATAAAGGAGAAACAGGTTCACGCACTTGAAAATCAATTGGACCATTTTTAATTTGAAGAATAACATTATCAAGGAACTTTCCATCTAATGGTTTGAAATGATCATATGCTGCTCTTGCACGATCTGTACTTCTATCGCGCCAATCTTGCAAGCAATTGTAGACAAAGCATCTCCATATAACCGCTCCGCCAAATGGTTGTAACGCCTCTGCCAAAACATTTGCCCCATCCGCATGATTTCTGCCATAAGTAAACGGTCCTGGCCTGTGCTCCGAGTCCGCCTTCACAACAAATCCGCCGAAATCGGGAATAAACTGATAAATTTCTGCTGCCTTTGTTTTCCACCATTCCTGCACTTGAGGATCTAAAGGATCTGCTGTGTTTAATCCTCCTAATTGAATAGGACTTGAATAATTGATACTTAAAAATAATTGAATCCCATAGGCGCTAAATATATCAGCTATTTTAGCTACTTCTGGTAAAAACTCTTTATCTATTAATTTCGTTTCCAACTGATGAACATTGACATTATTAATAGAGATTGCGTTTATTCCAACCGAAGACAACAGCCTGGCATATTTGACAATCCTCGTTTTATCCTCAACAATTTTTTTATCAGCATAGAAGATTGACTTTCCTGCATAGCCTCTTTCTACACTGCCCATCGCATTTGACTCATCCATATTATCCCATTGGTTGATCATTCTTATTTTATTTTTCGGATTTTCACTAATAGATAAGCTGCTTACATCTGCATCTGTTTGGATTAACCTGAAGAAATGGTACATTCCATATAAAAGCCCTTTATCTTTGGAAGCGACAACATAAATTGTTTGATGAATGGTTTTAATGGCATAGCCTTCATCATTTATCACATTCGAAAACTGTTTTTTTACCTCACCGCAATCTTCCAATCTAGAGAAAATAATCGTACAATCCTGGGTTATCTTTTCACTTAGCTTTATCTCTCTTTTTAAAACATGGGTGAAGGTAGAATGGATTTCACTTTTTATCGTGTTTACTATCGGAGAATCACCTAGAACTGCTACATGATTAATAGATTGAATAAACTCTTGATTAAACTCTCCTTCGACCCTTGGCAGCCAGCATAAATCAGCTTGTTGTTCAAACGTATTCATTACATTCATCATATTCTCTCCTTAACTAATTATTTCTGCTTTAAACCAAACAAAGCTTCTTCCTCCAAATAGTAAGCCCTTTCATTTTCATATAAAAAACTATGTACAAAAAATATTTACCTATAATCAAATAACCAAATAGCCAATTTGTGATACTCCAGACAGACCTAGGGTATACTAGTATGGTAGATTAGTTAATTTTATATCATTTTTACCGAATATTCAACTTATTTCTGCTGCTTTGTTTGAATAAATAGCCAAAAAACGAGCTTGAATCCCAAGCTCGTTTTGTTAAACTAATTCACTTTATTTAAATGCTTTAAAACAACCGTTCCTAGACAATCAATAAACTCCTGCTTTGCATTTGGCATTTCCGGACGATAATAATTAGAACCTAGCTCGTCTGTTACAACCTTGCACTCATAATCGTTGTCATATAGAACTTCTAAGTGGTCTGCGACAAAACCAACAGGAATATAAACAAACGTTTTGTAACCTTCTTCATATAAATCCCTTGTCAAATCCTGTACATCTGGTCCTAACCAAGGCTCTGGCGTATTTCCAGCACTTTGCCAGCCAATGACATAATTCTTTACTCCCGCTGCTTCAGCAATCAAGTCAGCCGTTTCCTGTAACTGCTGTGGGTATGGGTCGCCATGTGCCGTGATTTTTTCAGGAAGACTATGTGCGGACACAATAAGTACAGCTGCTTCTTTTTCCTCAGCTGACATGTTTTCATACGTCCCTTTTACACGATCAGCCCAGTAGTTAATGAATTTCGTTTCTGTATACCAGCTTTCAACAGAAGTAATGTTGATATCATGCTTGTCTGCCTCTTCTTTTGCTCGTCCATTATATGACTTGACACTGAAGGTTGAGAAATGAGGGGCTAATACGATGCTTACTGCTTCCGTAATTCCGTCCTCGTGCATTTGCTGGACAGCGTCCTCGATAAATGGTTCAATATGCTTTAAGCCAATATATAGCTTAAATTCAATCTCTTCTTGTACACGATTTAAGTGTTCCTCCAGCTTTTCACCTTGCTCTACCGTTATTTTAGCTAAAGGGGAAATTCCCCCGATTGCTTCATAGCGTTCCTTTAAATCCTGAAGCATTTCCGGAGCAGGCTTACGGCCATGTCTGATATGTGTATAGTAACGTTCTATATCTTCTTCTTTATATGGGGTACCATATGCCATGACTAATAACCCCATTTTTTTCTTAGTCAAAATGATTCACCTCTAATTCAGTTCTAAATGCTCGTTGCTCTTTATGAATAAAGCAGATTAAGCGTTCACTTTTACGTTCTTTGAATAATCATGGATAAAAGCAGTCAACTTCTTTAGGTTTTCCGGATTTACTTCTGGAAATACACCGTGTCCAAGATTAAAGATATAACCATCCGTTTGCATGCCTTGGTCCAAAATTTGCTTTGCTCTTTCTTCAATAACTTCCCATGGAGAAAGTAAGATCGCCGGGTCAAGATTCCCTTGAAGGGTTTTTGTTAGACCCATGGAACGAGCCTCCTGGATCTGAAGTCTCCAGTCAAGACCGACTACATCTAACGGAAGATCATGCCATTCCTTGGCTAAATGACTTGCTCCGACACCGAACATGATTAACGGGACATTCTCTGATTTTAGCTCACTAAAGATCCGTTCCATTGTTGGCTTAATATAATAACGATAATCCGCTACATTAAGCGCGCCAACCCATGAGTCAAAAATTTGAATAGCTTTTGCCCCTGCCTTAATTTGTGCTTTTACATATGTAATGCTCACTTCAGCAAGCTTATCCATTAAAGCAAACCATGCCTTTGGTTCTGCATACATGAATGCTTTTGTTTTATTGTAATTTCGGGAAGGACCTCCCTCAATCATATAGCTGGCTAGTGTAAAGGGAGCTCCAGTAAAGCCAATTAACGGTACTTCAAGTTGTTCCTGCGTCAGCAGTTTAATTGTCTCTAATACATAGGAAACATCTGATTCAGGATCAATTTCCCCAAGCTTTTCAACATCGCTAAGGGAACGAATAGGGTTATCGATGACCGGCCCGATCCCTGACTTTATTTCAACTTCTACGCCGATCGCCGGCAGCGGAGTCATAATATCTTTATAAAGAATCGCAGCATCAACATCATATTGCTCTACAGGCAATCTTGTTACATATGCACATAATTCTGGCTGATGCGTGATTTCAAAAAGGCTGTATTTTTCTTTGATTGCACGATATTCAGGCTGTGATCGCCCAGCTTGTCTCATATACCAAACTGGAACATAGTCCGTCTTTTCTCCGCGACAAGCTTTTAAAAACGTATCATTTATTTTTTTTTCAGCCATCCAAAAAGCCACCTTTCTATCTTAAGAAGGGAAATACCCCTTTATTAAATAATAGTTATTATAATCTAATATTAATTCTATATTAAAATCCCAACACTTACAACTATAACGTTTTCAAGCCATATTGTATAGTTATGATGAGGAAATGTCGAAAAAAAGTCGAATTACTACAAGTACACCCCTACAAAAGAAAACCCATCTTAACGGTGAAAACCCGAAAGATGGATGTTTTTCTATTATCATTTACGAGAACTAAATAAGCTTGGTTTAGTAAATTCTACCGCAACCCCTTCTTCACGGGTTTGGACATTATACGGGGCAACCTTATACGTACTTTCAGAAAATACATTTACGTATGGAATTTCATAAACCCCTTTTCCGGTAACAGTCCCGACAAGCTTTTGTCCACTTTCTGATTGTTCGTATATGCGATATTCTACTCGTTCATCCTGCTGCGCTTCCCATTCAAGAGTTAATGTAATTAATCCCAGCGGCTTAAAGGTGTATCTCGCATCAACCTTTTCAATTTCCGTAAGACGGATTGGACTTTCTAAATCATTTACACCTTCCGGAACCTTAAATGCTACATTTTGCTCCCAATTTGCCTCGGTTAAAATATCCTTAAACAGCTTTGTAGGGTAGGAGCTGCCTTGTTTTAAATAATGAGTTTTATCGGTCTTATCATATCCCATCCAAAGTGCGCCAACGACATTTTCAGTAAAACCTACAAACCAAGCATCCTTTGCGGCTCCTTCAACTCCCGGGAACGTGGTCGTACCTGTTTTTCCAGCCAATTCACCTTGAAATGCACCATTCTTTGCTGTCCCTTCACTCACGACATGCTGAAGCATTCTCGTCATATCCCACGCCGTTTGCGGTGAATAAACCTGCTCTACCTCTGGTTGGCTTTCAGCAATAACTTCTCCCTTGCGATCTGTTATTTTTTGAATAAGATGATGCTCACTGAAATTTCCTTGCGTTGTGAACGTTCGATATGCATTTGCCATTTGAATAGGTGTCACTCCTTTTGAAAGTCCTCCCAATGCGATTGCTAATCCATCATCCTTAAACGTAATCCCTACCTTTTGTAAATATTTTTTACTGTTCGCTATCCCTAATTCAGATAATGTCCAGACAGCTGCCGCATTTTTAGACGAAATAATGGCATCATACATGGTTACCTTTCCGGCGTAATTGTTATCATAATTTTCTGGTACATAATCTCCATATTTCAGCTTTTCATCCTTTAACAATGAATAAGGGGAAAACAAGTCTGACTCAATCGATGGTGCATAGACCGCGATTGGTTTAAACGTTGAACCCGGCTGTCGCATCACATTCAGTCGATTCAAGCCCTTTGGCACGTAATCGCGGCCGCCAATAGCAGCCAAAACGCCTCCCGTTTTATTATCTATTAAAATAAATGCACCTTGCGCATATTCGTCTGTTCCTGGAAAGTACTCCTTCTTTTGAAACAATTCATAAGCAGATTTTTGAACCTCTTCCTGAAGTGGAACAGAAATTGTATATCCACCTCTTAATAACTCCTCATTAGAGAGGGCATACTTTTCTTTTGCTTCATCAAATACCATATCAATATAAGTGGATAGCCATGGGCTAACCTGTTTTTTATTGACATTTAATTTCACTGTTTTCCCTTGTGTTCTAACAACCTCTTCATATGAAATATAGTTTTGGTCACCCATTAAGCTTAAAATGACATTTCGGCGTTCCCTGCTCTTTTCAGCATTGTCGATTGGAGAATAGGTCGACGGAGCTTTTGGTATTCCTGCTAAAAGGGCCCCTTCCTCTAGAGTCAGCTCTGAAACCTCTTTATTAAAATACAACTTTGCCGCAGTTTTAATCCCATAGGCACCATGCCCAAAATAAACTTGGTTTAAATACATTTCCAATAATTTTGCTTTACTGTAACGGTTCTCCAAGTTTATAGCGATAATCGCTTCCTTTGTTTTCCGAAGCAATGTTTTGTCATTTGTCAAAAAGATATTCTTCGCAAGCTGCTGGGTAATCGTACTTCCGCCTTCAACTTTGCTGCCAGCAAGGATATCCTTATACAGAGCCCTTCCGATCGCTCTCATGTCAATCCCATGATGCTCATAAAATCGTTGATCTTCAACAGAAATAAATGCCTGCTGCACATGATCCGGTACTTCGGAAATGTCAACAAGCTCCCGATTCTCTATATAGAGCTTTGTAATTTCGTTTCCTTCTATGTCAACAAGCTTAGAAGCTGTGTTCATGACCAATTTCTCGTCATCTATCACGTAATTCCCCATAAAAATAATAAATATATAACCTAAAAACGAAAAAGCAACAGTAAGTATTAGTATTAGACAAGATAAAAGAAGTTTCTTTTTCATATGCTCACCCCTTTAATTATATTAGTATTGTTAAAAATAGGCAGGTATATGTGTGAACACGATAAATTTTGGGAAAAGGTGAATAGTAACTGTATACTAAAATGATCATTTAGCATAATGAACAATGAGGTGATGAGAGATGAAGCTTTACATAACTTATGGTACGGTTGATTACTTAGCCAAGCTGGTTAAGAAACATACCGATAAAAAATTAAGACTTATGGCTAATGACCAAACTGCTGTATTATTTCACGAAACTGATAGCAAAACAATCTTTAATGCCCCTAAAAAGTATGAAATCCTTTATTTTTCAGGGGATTTGGCAAACGGAGCATTTGCTCTGGTGAACAATATCCCTGTTTCATCTGAAGCCAGACCGCTATTTGAAAAAACCTTTCATGACGAGTCACAGAAAATCGAAAAACACTCTGGTCTCTCAGCTATTCGCGTTTTACGACCTTTAAAAGGTGACACATACATCATTTTAACATTATGGGAAAGCGAACAGTACTCTAAGGCATGGCAAGAGTCTGCCTCTTTTGAGACTATTTTCAAAAATACGGGGTCAACTGGAGGATTCGGTCACCCGCTTGCAAATCCAGCATACGTTGCAAAATACTATTCAGCTGATATAGACGAATAGTTAAAGCAGGCTTTGCCGCGTGATATGCTAGATTGAGTGAAGCCTTAAGTGTAAAGGTTGGATTTAGAGCTTGGATAAATTCACAAAACTTTGGAATTAAACCACGAATTTCAATTATTGAACTACTGGACGCGGGAGCACCTTCATTTCTTGGAGTTGCCCTACACATTCAGGCTGTCCCGCGAGGCATAGCTACTTTAGGGACAGTCCCTCAATCATCTTACTTGGATTCGACATTTGTCAACGATTCGAATTACCCTTCTCAAAACTGCTTATTTATCATCTTTCGTTCTACTAAGAACCACAAGCCACGAATCATGATTAGACAACATATGCACTTCTGACAATATTTCCTTGGAAATGACAACTTCTTTCTACATGGCTAACACATGAAATTTTCCTGCACCCCTCACATCCTCTTTCACTCATTCATACAGTATTAAGAGCCTATTATAGGCATTTTCTCTACAGGAGTGATAGACATGGAAATAGATCTTACACTCATTCATTGGATCTACTTAGCATTTATCCTCGCAATCATCGGCTTTATGCTCTTCCGCCGTGATACGACGATTACTTGTATAGTTGGCATACTTTCCCTTGCTGCTGCATCTACTTTTTCTGTTAGTGATTCTGTTAGCAGCCTTTTTAATAGCTTCATCTTTGCCATTACCGAATTATTGCCTACGATCCTTGTGATCTCCATCATTGTCGCAATGAGTAAAATATTAACGATTTCCGGCATAAATGAAGTAATGATTTCCCCATTCTCAAAAGTCATCAAAAATCCAACCACTGCATACTGGACAATCGGTATTTTAATGATGGTGATTTCCTTTTTCTTTTGGCCCTCTCCAGCAGTTGCGTTAATTGGGGCGGTCCTTCTGCCAGTTGCGATTAGAGCAGGGCTGCCCGCATTAGGCGTAGCCATTTCAATGAATTTATTTGGGCACGGTATCGCTCTTTCAGGTGATTTCATCATCCAAGCAGCACCAAAGCTTACAGCAGATGCAGCGGGCTTGCCAGTTGGGGATGTCATTCAGGCAAGTATTCCTCTCGTGATTACAATGGGAGTTGTTACAACCATTTCTGCTTATATTTTATTAATGAGAGATATTAAGCTAAAAAAACCTTTTCCAACTGTAGCAGCGCCATCTCCAATTCAGGACTCATCAGATGAGCAATTATCATCAACAGGTAGAAAAATTCTGGCTTTGTTGATTCCGATTATTTTTTTGATTGATGTCATCCTTATGTTTACTCTGAACCTTCAAGGCGGCGATGCAACAGCTTTAATTGGAGGAACTGCACTGCTTATTTTAATTGTGACAACCTGCCTGACTCACAAAAAGCGCGGTTTTGAAGAAACAACAAACTACCTGATACAAGGATTTCAGTTTGGATTTCGTGTATTCGGCCCAGTTATACCGATTGCTGCGTTTTTTTACTTAGGGGATGCTGGATTTAATACCATCATTGGAGACTATTTACCGAAAAGCTCGGAAGGAATTATTAATGATCTTGGTGTTGCCCTTGCCCATGTTGTGCCACTTACACCAGAGGTTGGAACCATTACCTTAACAGGTGTCGGAGTTTTAACCGGACTAGATGGCTCAGGGTTCTCAGGTATTTCTCTTGCAGGATCAATTGCGCAATTATTTTCAACGGCCATTGGGGTTAGTGCAGCAACCTTAACAGCTTTAGGTCAAGTAGCAGGAATTTGGGTAGGAGGAGGAACGTTAATTCCTTGGGCATTGATTCCTGCTGCAGCAATTTGTGGTGTTGACCCATTTGAGTTGGCGAGAAAAAATCTTATTCCTGTTTCAATTGGACTTGTTGTTACAACGATAGTTGCGATGTTTTTAATATAAGGCTTATTTCTAAAAAATTGTTATTTTTAAATAGGTCCTCTGACAAATACTGTTTTAGGTTTATTGGAGCTGGAAGCGAGTCTCATGTTAAGAGCAGAGTGACATGTAAGACTTATGCAGTTTTACTATGAGATCCCCCCCGCGGAAAGCGAGAATCTCTCGCGAAAATCAACCGCTCCCTAGTAGTTTGCGAACCCAGCTTAATAAAAAAATAAAAATCTAACAGTGTCTACTTAATAGACACTGTTAGATTTTTTAGTTTCACTTAATAACAGCATTACGTAATAAAAATGGCTCCATACCCCATGGCTCCTACAATGACAAGGGCAGGGTGTACTTTCCACCTTTCTAACAATAAAAAGCTTAAGATGATAAGAAAAAGAGTCTGCCAAAAACCAATATCAATGTATGCTTCAGAAAAAAAACTAAATGCCATAACCCCAAGTAATACAGCAATTGTCGGCCTAATATAAGTCGTCATTCTTTTTACCTTCGGAGAATCTTTAAACTTATATAAAAATCCTAATAATAAAATCATTAAGATTAACGATGGTGCAACGGTCGCAAATATCCCGATAAAACCGCCCAGAATTCCCCCTTGCTCATAACCGATATACCCTGCCATCTTTGTTGCTATTGGACCTGGAAGAGCATTTCCTAATGCAAGCACCTCACTAAATTCATTTACACTCATCCAGCCGTATCGATCCACAACTTCATTCTCAATTAAGGGAATAGAAGCTGGACCACCCCCATACCCAAGTATTCCCGGAATAAAAAAGGCAAGGAAGATTTCCCAATAAATCATGAAGCATTCCCCCTTTCTACAGTACGTTCAGCCTCAGTCTTTTTATCCTTCTTTAAGATCGCTAATAGTAAAAGTCCGCCAATCAAAAGGGCTGGATGTAAACCGATAATCTCCATTAATAAGAAACTGGCACTTAAAAGTATGATTGATTTTACCCAGCCTAAAGATCCTTTCGATTTATCAAAAAATTCCCATGTTAAGGTTGCAAGCATAACGCCAACTACAGGAACCACTGCAGCTGTCATCCCTTGAACCCAATGATAGTCTTTCACAGAAGAAATGGTCGTTAGAAGAACGATCATTAAGATAATTGTTGGTAAAATGGTTGACAAGGTTGCATTAATAAGTCCTAATATTCCCGCTACTCTATAACCAATATAACCTGCCATTTTCGTGGCAATTGGACCTGGCAATGTATTTCCTAATGCAAGTACATCTGCAAATTCATCATCATTCATCCATTTATAGTTATCCACGACTTCTTTATGAACAAGCGGTATAGATGAAGGCCCGCCGCCATAGCCCAAAATTCCAACACGGAAAAACGCTAAAAATAACTGTAGATGTTTCATATGATCTCCCTTTGTAAATTATTTTTTTCTCACATACAACTGGAACCTTCAAATCTAAATCTTTTTTGTGAATCTTGCTTATTTTCCCCCAAAAGCATTTTTTCTGTTTATTTCTACATGATAAACTCTATGATAAAAAATGTATTTTATGTTAAATTAATATACGTTTGTTAGTCGTTTTTTAATTAAATCCTAACAAACGGAAGTTTTTTTATTTATTTACAATTATATAGTAATAATCCACTCGTTTCTATAGATTCATTTAATATTTTTCAAAAAAAGAGGCAAACTCCCTTCCCTTTAATCTTAGAACCAAAGGGGATGATGAGAGTTAACCTCTTCAAATCGTCATTCTATAATTTCAAGCCGCTGCGGCTCTTAAAACGTCTAAGCAAAATATGGCTCTCTACTCTTGTAATACCTTCAAGTGAATACAGCTCATTATTGATAAACTTTTCTAACGCACTAAAATCATCTACTAACACATGCATATGCAGCGTACTTGGACCAGTCATTTGATAACAGCTTGATACACAAGGATTATCCGCTAACGTTTCAGCAACAGCTACTAAGGAACCAGGTTCACAATCCACTTCAAAAAAAGCGGAAACATTCTTTCCCATTTTCTCAGAATTAATGACGACACTAAATTTTTCAATAACTTCATTTTTTATTAATTGGTTGACACGTTCGCGAACAGATACTCTAGATAAATCCAATTCTTTCCCTATATCTGAATACGACATTCTTCCATTAGCTGTAAGTAACTCAAGTATTCTCCTATCAATATGATCAATCTTCACATTATACCCATCCTTTAGCATGATATAGTATGAGTATAATATTAACAGACAAAGGATGAAAGCCCTTCAGGTAAAAGTGCCCCAATCATTCAACTAGTTCAATTTACCTCCCAATAGCAGCACCGTCACTTCTTGGATCAACACCGCCATGAAGAAAGCCTTGATCATCAATACAAATTGCATTTGCATGTCCCATTATTCCATCAAATTCATCTACCCTTTTAACAATATGCCCCGCTGCCATTAATTGTTCAATAACTGCTAAAGGAACACGTCCCTCAATTTTTAGCTCTTGTGTAGCTTCTCCCCAGGTTCTGCCCCATACAAAGCGGGGTTCGCTGATAGCCAGTTGCGGATCCATTCCATAATCAATCATTCTCGTTATCATAACGGTTTGTGTTTGCGGCTGACCTTCACCACCTTGTGTACCATAGAGAATTCGCGGTCGTCCATCTTTAAGTGCCATAGCAGGCATTAGGGTATGGAAGGTTCTTTTTCTCGGCTCTAAACAATTAACCTGTGATGAATCAAGCGAAAAGAAGGAACCTCTGTTCTGCATGATAATTCCAGTATCCCCAGCGACAACTCCTGATCCAAATTCAAAGTAAAGGCTTTGTATAAAGGAAATAGCATTACCCTCCTCATCTACAACAGCAGCATGAGCGGTATCACTGCCAACCGATTGAGTTTGAATATCCCTCGCTTGATCCAAATGAATAGAGCTTGCCATTTCTTTGGCGTAGGATTTGCTTAGTAATCGATCTAATGGAACGGCTTGAAAATCTGGGTCCGTTAAGTATTTGTTCCGATCCTGAAAACACCTTTTTAATGATTCAATTAATAGATGATAATATTCATATGAGCCTTCTGAAATCGAAGCAATGTCATAGTTTTCAAGGATATTAAGGACCATTAGCCCTGTAAAGCCTTGCGAATTTGGCGGTACTTGATACATATTGTAGCCTCTGTAAGTAGTTGATATCGGCTCAGTCCATATTCCCTTATGTTCAGTAAAATCAGCTTCATTGAGCAATCCGCCTTTTTCTTTTAGACTAGCGATGATACGCTTTCCCAGCTCACCTTTATAAAAGTTATTCCTTCCATTCAAGGCAAGATCCTTTAATGTATCAGCTAAATCAGTTTGAATAAATCTCTCATTAACATCAGGCACCCTCCGATTTGGAAGAAAAATAGCAGCTGCATCATCATCTCTTTGGAGCATTTCAATACTTTTAACTGTATTCTCATGCTGATCCTTTGAAAAAGGAAAGCCTGAACTTGCATACTCGATAGCAGGTTGGAGCACTTCCCCTAGTGATAATCTTCCATACTCCTTCAGGATCGCATCCCAGCTATCAACCATCCCAGGCACTGTTATAACACTTTCTATCCCGCGGGTCGGAATTGAGCTTTTTCCTTTATATACATCACGCGTTATAGCAGAGCCTGACCGGCCGCTTCCATTATAAGCTCGGACCATTCGATCTTCCCCGCTATATGCCAGCCAAAAAGAGTCACCGCCAAGGCCAGTCATATGCGGGTATACCACCGCAAGGCAGGCACTAACAGCTACTGCTGCGTCAAAGGCATTCCCCCCTTTTTGAAGAATCGTATTTCCTGCTTGTGATGCTAGATAATGGGGGCTTACAACCATTGTCTTGCTCCCAACAATTGCTTTACTCACCCTACTTTTCCCTCCTCAGCTAGATTTCCTGTCGTGACAGTTGATGTTGAATCATTTGTTGATTTTAATCGATGATCTGTAAAGATAAACATAATTCCTCCTATGATTAAGAGTGCCCCTGATATGTAAAAGCCGAATTCAAGACTTCCCGTTTGATCAGCAAAATACCCGGTAATATAAGGAGCAAATATGGAAGACAACATACCGCTAAAGTTAAAAAATCCATAAACCCTTGAATACATGGAAGATGGGGTAATATCAGCCATATATGAGATTAAAACCGGATCAAGCGCTAATTTTCCGAGTAATCCATATAGAATTAAACCTACAAGAAGTAAAGAATAGTTTTCTATATAAGGAATGGCAAATTGACATAGCGCTCCTGCAAGCGCCAGCGCAATAATAAGAGGCTTTTTGCTTTTGATTTTGTCTGATAAAATCCCGAATATGATAGCACCAGGAATCGAAGCCCATGGCACTAAAGATGCAATAATGCCAGTTTGCGAGGCATCCACCCCTCGAGCGGTTTGCAGATAATAAGGAAGCCATGTCAGCATTCCAAAAAATCCATATAGAGAACAAAAGATTAATAGATAAACAAAAAGATGATTTTTTGTAAACAACAGCTTCACATTGCCTTTTTCATGTATCGCCTTCTCTTGTTTTTGGTCTTTATGGTGGTTGTCTTTTACGAATATTCCTATTAAGATCGCCACAATAATCGTCGGTACCGCAAAAACATAAAAAGGAAACTGCCAGCCTTTATTTAATGTATATGTAAAATAACTAGATGCGATAAATCCAAGTGATATCCCAAACGCCATTCCGCTATTAATCAAAGCAGATACAAGACCCCTGTATTTTTGAGGTGTTATGCTCGAAGAAATCCCATACTGAGAGCCGTAATAGGTTCCTTCTCCCAGGCCTGTCAATGCTCTCATTAATAAAAATAGACCGAAGCTAGCGGCTAAACCACTCAAATATGTTGCAACACCAAATAAAACATATCCAGCTACTAACACTTTTACCCTTCCAAACTTATCAGCTAAAAACCCTGTTGGTACTTGCATAAAGGCATATGCAGCAAAAAATACCGTTGACATCAAACCTAACTGAGCTTTATCTAGTCCCCATTCTTCCCCGATGCTGCCCATAACTGGAGAAAGGATGTTGCGATCGGCATACATAAATACCCATCCTAAGAAAAATAGAAAAATAACAAAAGCTGGATGTGTCTTTTTCATTAAAAATCCTCCTTCTATTGTCTGAATATTGGGATCATTATAACAACATTCTTTTCAATAGAAGTGGTTCTTGTAATATATTCTCACATAGTTTTTTAGCACTTCGGAATTTATCTTTGTATTTTGATTTCGTTTCGAAACCATTTATTAAAAATTAATTTTCGAAACGAAGTCAAATGGAACAACAACCTTAAATACAATGGGATATGAGCGTTAGATTTTATTTCAGAACATTAAAGCTCATTAACAATAATAAAAGCTCTCTTCTTTTCATCAATAAATTGACAAAAAATTGACCAAAATCCACTAGTAGGATTTTGGCCGACTGGCTAACCTATATTATTATCAAAAGGTCTATTTATCTGCGAAATTTCTCAAGAAACCTTGTCGGGTATTCACTAGGAAGTTGGCTAACCTCATCAAGTTTATTCCATTGCTCTTCTGTTAAATTCCAGCCTACACTCCCCATATTCTCCTCAAATTGTTCAAGGCTGCTTGCTCCAAAAATCGGTGAAGTAATTTCTTCTTTATTTACTAACCAGTTCAATGCAATTTGAGCAGGAGTTTTATCGATCTCATGTGATATTTCTTCAACGGCTCTTAAAATAGAAAAGTTTCTTTCATTGGCTCTATACTCCCAACTAGATTCACCAACCCCATGAGAAAGCCTTCCGCTTTGTGGTTTTTCACCCTGTTTGTATTTCCCGGTTAAGAATCCTCCTCCAATTGGTGCCCACGGAATGACACCGACATTTTCTTCTTTGCACAATGGGAGGACCTCCCTATCCATTTCACGACTAAGCAGACTATATTGTGGCTGTATGGAAATAAATCGTACAAGATTATGAAAATCACTATAAGATAAAGCCTTCATCATTTGCCACGCCAAAAAGTTTGAACAGCCTATGTATCTTACTTTGCCAGAACTGACAAGGTCATCTAATGTTCTTATCGTTTCTTCAATAGGTGTGATATTATCCCAGACATGAAGCTGATAAAGATCAATATAATCAGTATTTAAACGCTTCAGACTTTGGTCCACACCTTCCATAATGCGGCGGCGCGAATAACCAAAATCATTTGGATGAGGTCCCACTCGCATTCTTACCTTTGTTGCCAGCACTACTTCTGAACGACGCTCCTTTATCGCCTTGCCGACAATCCGCTCAGATTCTCCTCCAACATAAACATCTGCTGTATCAATAAAATTTCCTCCCTTATCCAGGAAACGATGAATCATTTCAATAGAATCAGATTCATTGACCTCCTTCCCAAAGGTCATAGCACCTAAACAAAGTTCTGATACTAATAAACCGCTTTTGCCCAATACTTTGTATTCCATTTCTTCCTCTCCTATCTCATTTTCTAACTTTCAATATATTATTCGAGATAAGACTGTTTATTCCTTTAAATGAATAAAGCTGTAAAATCAAAAAATCTTTATTCTATATTTCTCAAACCGAATTTACCCGTTCCACTGAATCATTTGAGCAAAAATAAGGAATCCAATTGCAAGCACAAGCCATACTAAAAACAACGGTATGTAAAAGCGAACCCATTTTTGCCAAGGAACACCAGCAATAGCCAAAGTGGCCAAAAAGTATCCGGAAGTTGGGAATAAAATATTTCCCAGACCATCACCAAATTGATAGGCTAATACAGCCGTTTGTCTTGTAACTCCAATTAAATCCGAAAGCGGCGCTAAAATTGGCATTGTCACCAGAGCTTGCCCGCTTCCAGAAGGAACTAAGAAGCTAAAAAGCATTTGAACAAAGAACATTCCAATTGCGCTAAATATTGCTGGAAATTCTCCAACAGAAGCACCTAAGCTATTCACAATCGTATCCATCACTTGGCCATCTTCCAAAACGACTGCAACCGCTCTGGCTACACCAATAATAATGGCTCCAACCATCACCTCGCGAAAACCTTCATTAAATCCTTCACAAATATTCGTCAGGTTTAACCCGGAAATCATCCCTATGACGATTCCCATCAATATGAACAGCCCAGCCATCTCTAACATAAACCAGCCTTTTGCTAATACCCCATAAACGAGTAGAACAAAAAAACCTAAAAGGACAAGGAATGCAACCTTTTGACGCATTGATGCAACAGGTTTATTTACTTCTGATTTATTTAAATAAGCGGTTCTCTTACTTGCATCTTCCTCATATACCAGACTTGACTTTGGATTTTCTCTCACCTTTTGAGCGTAACGGACAATATAAATGATTCCGACCAAAACAAACACAATGAATGCGATGAATCTCATCTCTATTCCTGAAAACACGGGAAGACCTGAAATCTTTTGCCCCAATCCTGTATTGATCGGGTTAAGAAACCCTGTCATAAATCCTGCAGTAGTTGCAACTAAAGCTACCGCAGCAGCAACCATCGAATCATAGCCCATAGCAATCATTAACGGTAAGATAACCGGAACATACACTAAACTTAATTCCTGCGTACCGATCAAACTGCAGACTGTGGCAAACACTATCATTAGTACGGGTATTAATGCGATACTTCTGGTTGAAAACTTTCTTGTAAGCCTGTCTACCCCTATTTCAATAAGCCCAGTATGTCGAATAACCGTAAAAATACCGCCAATTATGAATGTAAAAAACACAACCTCCCCAGCAGCAACCAACCCCCTGGGTATAGCCGTCATAAATTCCGTCAATCCAACAGGTGTCCTTTCAACCCATTGAAATGAAGCAGGATCAATCGTTGTCCTCCCTTCAGGACCTGGGACTCTTTCGTATATGCCCGCAGGAACTAAATAAGTAGCTATAGCGCCAAGCGCGATAAAGAAAAATAAAAGCACGTAAATATGCGGAAGTGTGAATTTCTTTTTAATCCCGTAGGATTCTGTTGGAATATCAGAAGCAGCTTTCTCAACTTTTTCTAATGCCAATCTTACTCCTCCTTCAAGTTTGTTATTTTTAATCACTTTACATGTAAAGAAATATAACATTTAATTAATGACTAGTTTAACCGATCAATATGTAAGTTTCATTAGCAGATTTGTGGAAATTCCATACAATTCCTTGTACAATTTAGCTAAAAGGAATAAAGAGTCAAATAAAAATGCACAGATGAATGTTAAAAAACATCACACGAAATAAAGCTCTTTTATTTAAAAGAAGGTAGAAAAAAACTTCAGTACCTCCACCTTAATGGTCAAAGTACTGAAGTTTAGTGTCAAAATCTATCTTCATTTATTATTTTATTACATAGCAGCATCTTGACTGATTTTACTTCTTTCTAGCTTTCTATGCAGGAATTTATCGATTGAAATGAATCCAACCAACATTAATCCCCCTGTTATATAGCCGCCAATCACATCAGTGAGAAAATGCTCTCCTTCAATAAGCCTGCTCAAACCTATTAATACAAGGACAAGCGAAATTCCCGTGATAATCGTTTGCTTTGTTTTCTTTTGTTGGCTTGATTTCACTAAATAATACGCGAGCATTCCATACAAAATCAGTCCAACCATGACATGGCCGCTTGGAAAGCTAAACCCTTCCTCTATATGACTGACAAAAGAAGGACGTTCCCTTGCAACTATGGCCTTTAATAGTTTGTTTCCAATATTACCTAAAAGAACAGATAAAAATAAAAGGGCGGGAACTAAAAAACTTTTTTTAACTAAAATAAAAAGGATCATTGACAAAAACAGAACAGATATAATGCCCTGTGTTGAACCTAACATTCCAACCCAATTTACAAGAAGTAAGAAAGGTTCATCATGAATAGTGTACAATTCTTCCCCAATCATTGAGTCAAACCCATTGATTGCATTTGTTTTAATTAGTAAAATTAGTCCGATAAATATCAGAGTCAGTAATAATACATAATACTTTTTCACCATTTTCCTCCAATCGAATTAAATTCTTGAATTTTTTAAATTTTTTAACTACAATCGAGCTAATATAAATTCCTTACTTATTCTAATACATTTTGATTTCGAGACATATGTTTTTTATTAAGCTTTTTACAAATTTTATCTTTGAGGAGGAGGAATTATGCTAGATCAGTTATGGTCATCATTAGATGCCCATTATTCAGAAATGATTGAGATTCGCCGGTTTTTACATATGCACCCTGAGCTCTCCTTTCAGGAAGTAAATACAGCAAGCTACATTGTCGATTATTATAAAAAGCTTGGTGTATCTGTTAGACCTAATGTAGGTGGAAACGGTGTGGTAGCAACCATCATAGGAGATTTGCCGGGTCCTACCGTGGCATTACGAGCAGATTTTGATGCCCTTCCGATTCAGGACGAAAAAGATGTTGATTATAAATCAACTGTACCTGGAGTCATGCATGCATGCGGTCATGACGGACATACTGCTACCTTGCTTGTCTTAGCTAAGGTTCTTCACAACAATAGTCATCTATTGAACGGAAAGATTGTTCTAATTCATCAGCATGCAGAGGAATATGCTCCAGGCGGGGCACTTTCGATGATTGACGACGGCTGCCTGGAGGGTGTGGATGTCATTTTTGGTACACACCTTTGGGCTACAGAACCTGTCGGAAACATCCAATACCGGGTTGGACCGATTATGGCAGCAGCAGATCGTTTTGAAATCACGGTTCATGGTAAAGGCGGACATGGAGCACAGCCACATAAGACGAAGGATGCTATTCTGATCGGCTCCCAAATCGTCACTGGCCTGCAACAAATTGTCAGCCGCAAAATTGATCCCATTCATTCCGCCGTTGTTACCGTCGGTTCCTTCGTAGCCGAAAATGCCTTTAATATTATTGCCAACTCTGCCAAACTGATCGGAACAGCACGTTCATTTGAAGAGGATGTAAGAAGACAAATCGAACAAGAAATTGAGCAGGTGGTAAAAGGTACTTGTCTTATGAATGGAGCAGAATATGATTATTTGTATTTTAGAGGCTATCCAGCAGTTGTAAACCATCCAGCCGAAACCGAATTTCTTAAGAACATTGCCGAGAAGGTTCCTGGTGTTTATAAGGTAGAAGAAAGCCCATTGCAAATGGGCGGTGAAGATTTTGCCTATTACCTGCAGCATGTGAAGGGAACATTCTTTTTTACAGGAGCCATGCCTGCTAATAAGGAACATGCCTATCCACATCACCATCCTAGATTTGATATTGATGAAAAAGCACTTCTTATCGCTGCAAAAACACTATGTAAAGCAGCGATTCAGTATCAGCTTGATTCGGTAAGCGGTCAGCCAATTTCAATTTAAAAACTAAACTCTTTACTAGACTAAAAGGCGCATTCCGTTAAGGAAGCGCCTTTATATATTGTATGAGTTTATAAAATTAGCAGATTAAAGCTTTCATATATTCTTTTGGTTATTCTCAACGGAGAAAGCTTCTCCTCCGCCATTATCTATCCGATTTACATGAGGAACCGTGGCGGCTCCTTGAATTACCGTTCCATTTCTTGATGCATATGATTTGATTAACTCCGCTACATCAATGCCTGTCATTTCTTTTAGCGGCTCTTGCATATCAACCATCGTTTTTGTAATGCTTTTGCCAAAGGAAGGCACACCCTGGCCATTGCCTGAATCAATAATTTTAACAGATTCAATATTGTTAAGCGGCTGGGCAATCTTCTCAGCAAAAACTGGAAGCATTTCGATTAGTTTCTCGGTGATAATAACCTCACCATGCTTTTCCATTGCTTCAGCTAACAGCTTTCTTGCTTCAGCTTCGGCTTTCCCTCTTTCACGGATGACATCTGCTTCAGCCGAGCCTTCTTCCCTGCGGATTTTTGCTTTGGCTTCCCCGGCTATTTCCGCTTTACGTGCTTCAGCTTCCGCCTTCCGTGTTGTTTCATAGTATTCAGCATCAGCTTTTGTTTTGCGAACCTTGCTTTCTTCTTCCTCAAGCTTAACCGCACGTTCACGCTCTAAAAATTTTAGCGTTAATTCTTCTTCTTTTACTTCCTTTGCTAATTTAGCCTTTTCTAATTCATAGGACTGCTCTGATTTTGCTCGGGCACGTTCTGTTTCTTCTTTAAACGCGGCATCCTTAATATCCTTTTCTTTTTTAGATTCTGCTATCGCAATTTGGCGTTTATATTCTTCCTCTTTCGCCTCTTGGTCGGTTTGCGCACGGTGTATTCTGGTTTCTCGCTCACTATTAGCCTCAGCAATTTCTGCTAGTTTACGAACCTCAGCAATACGCGGTCTGCCTAAGTTTTTTAAATAACCATTCTCTTCATCTGCATCACGTAAATCTGTTAATCCCAATGAGGTTATTTTAAAACCCATTAAGTCTAGCTGCTTTTGCGCAACCTCAGACACATCCTGATTAAATTTTTCCCGGTTACTGTTAATATCTTCGACCGTCATTTTCGAAAGAATTGCACGCAGATTACTTCCAAGCACCTCGATAATTTCTGCCTCTATCTCTGATTGTTCCTTGCCTAAAAACTGTTCCGCATAGTTTGCGATTCCGTTTAAGGTATCAGCCACCTTTACCATGGCGACTGCATCAGCAACAATCGGTACACCTCCATTTGTATATACTCTTGGTGTGGATAGCTTTAATTGAAATGAAGTCAGATTTACAGGCGTTGATGTCTGGAAGCGTCTGAGTCGATACCCTCCTCCACGAATGATCTTCATTGAACGGCCTTCTTGGTCTGTAAAAATATTCGTTTCCTTCTCTGGATCGCCTAATCTTGGTCCTGTAATGATTAAGGCCTGGTTGGACTTGGCTGTACGGTAGCGATATTTTATCCAAAAGAAATAGCCAACTCCCGCAAGTGCAGCAATAATTAATACTGGAATTAAAAACATTAGTACCCCAATCGCATCTAACATATTTCTTCCCCCTTCTTTATATATATCTATCTAACCCATGCAGCTATTAGGCAGTACATGAATGATAAAAACATTTAATCCCTTTTCCCTGTACAAGGCAGTTTTTTCGAACATATTGATCAATATATAGTGTTATACGAATCGAATAGGGAAAGGTTTCAAAATCGGGAAAATTATACCTTTTTATGTATTCCACTTGATAAATCTTAAAAGAAAGCGCAAAAAAACAGTCCTGCCACCTTATATATATAATAGGGGCTTATACTGTTGCTCATTCAACTTACATAGCTACTACCCGAAGAAAGGAGAAATCGATTGAACACGGATCAAGCATTTACCTTGTTAAAGGAAGCTGGAATAACGGATAATATTGAAACCTTTAAGCAATGGCTCCGTGAGGGCAAAATTAAAGCTACTGGATTCACGGTAGATGATAAGGCCTTAATGCGTTTTATGAAGGAACAAACAAAACTTGATAAAGACCAGGTCATTCACCTATTAAAATTAAAAATAAAGACAAAAGATGAGGAAATTAAAGGTATAGAGGAATTACATGCAAGCTCAACAAGATTATTGATTCATCAAAGAGATAAGCTATATAATGAAATCAGCTTATTGCAAATTGAGAGGAACCATTTAAAAAAGGAAACAATCAATTTATTAAAGGAAAATATTGAATTACGTGATGAGTTGATTGAATTAAAAGAAAAACTTCTAAAAGGGGAAACAAGTGAAGATGCATCATCTTCTTCCTTATCTTCAAGTGATTTTCGTCAAAAGTTAGGACTTACCAAACTAGCAAATGATAAAGACATCATCGCTGCATATAAAGAACTATTAAAAAAAGCTCATCCGGATCATGGAGGAAACGCAAAGCTGTTTCATTATATTAAAACTGATTTTGATCAATTTAGAAACAAAATGAAAGACTAGGATGTTTATAGGAATGCAAACAGGCTGTCTCAGTGTAAGGGCTCACCCTTTTGAAACAGCCTCTCTTTTTACCAGTTATTAAATTCATCCTTTATTTGTTATACTTTCTAATGGCATCTCTACAAGCTTTTTTACCACTGCATCCCCTACCTCTTGCGTATTGGCCTTCCCTCCCATATCAGGTGTTAATTTGCTTCCTTCTAGCATAACTTGCTCCATTGCGGTTAGAACTCTTTTGCCCCATGCTTCCTGGTTAAAAAAGTCTAACATTTGACTTACAGACCAAATCGCAGCTAACGGGTTTGCAATCCCTTTCCCGGCGATATCTGGCGCGGAGCCATGAATGGGTTCGAACATAGATGGAAATTCTCGTTCAGGATTGATGTTTGCACCTGCAGCAAGTCCCATTCCACCGGCAATAGCAGCACCTAAATCAGTTAGGATATCACCAAATAAATTAGATGTAACAACCACCTCAAAGCGCCAAGGCTCTTTGACAAAAAACATGGCAGCAGCATCGACTAAATAAGAATTGGTCTCTACATCCGCGTACTCTTTAGCAACTTCTTCAAACACCTGATCCCAATACACCATCGAATAATTTAACGCATTCCCTTTGCTGATACTTGTAAGAGACTTTCCCTGTTTTCTCGCTTCTTCAAATGCATAACGGATTATTCTTTCAGTACCAACTCTTGAGAATATTCCTGTTTGCAGTACGACCTCATGAGACTGATTACGAAACAGCCAATCCCCAGCTCCGGCATATTCCCCTTCGCTATTTTCACGAATAACGAGCATATCAATTTGCTCACGCGAAATATTCTTCAGCGGGCATGGAGCACCATCTAATAACGTAATTGGACGCAGGTTCACATATTGATTGAACCCTTTGCGAATCTTCAATAAAAGATCCCATAATGAAATATGGTCAGGTACACCAGGATAACCTACAGCACCAAGGTAGATGGCATCAAAGGATGTAAGCTGCTCTAATCCATCCTCATCCATCATTTTCCCATCTGTAAATAATATTCACACCCCCATGGAAAATAAGTGAATTCAAAATCAAAGGTACGGTCTATTTCTGCAATCTTCTTTAATACTTTAATCCCCTCATTGACTACCTCCGGGCCTATTCCATCTCCAGCAATTACTGCAATTTTGTATTTTCTTATCATCTTTCTCCCCTTCCTTCCCAATGTCCACTTTACAGTCCAGATTTTCGCAGAGAAAATCCCTGTCTCTTATCCATTTCTTCGTTTTTATCACCAATTCCTTTAACAGGTTAAAACTTCTTGTGGTTAGATGGACAAAACACTTGTTGAATTGATTCAAAATGTCATTGAGAGCGGGGATAAAAGATAAATTACTTGTTATATTGGCTCAAAATATCCTTGAGAGCAGGGATAAAGGACAAATCACTTGTTAGATTGGATCAAAATGTCCTTGAGTGCGGGGATCAACGACATTTCACTTGTTAGATTGGATCAAAATGTCCTTGAGTGCGGGGATCAACGACATTTCACTTGTTAGATTGGATCAAAATGTCCTTGAGTGCGGGGATCAACGACATTTCACTTGTTAGATTGGATCAAAATATCCTTGAGAGCAGGGATAAAGGACAAATCACTTGTTATATTTGTTCATAATGTCCTTGAGAGCGCAAGCAGGGGTGAAGAACAAAAGCAAAAACACAAAAAAGCAGCAGATTTCCAACTATGAAATCCGCTGCTGTCATCATGAATAAGGAGATTCTCACTTCATTACTTCCTATTCGAAAAAATTCTAAGCCGATAGCAATTCATGGCGCATTCACCAAGTTGTTGAACAAGGTGATAATTAGCGACTCCCCCAACAACAGCACCAATCCCTGGCAGGATCTGCATAAGCTTGACAACATCAATATAATCTCTATATTCTTGCTGAAATACCCGCCAGTCCAAATCCTTCACTTCGTTTTTTAGTGAATCCCAATATTCGATCTTTTCAAGAGTTTCTTCTTTATGTGCTTCACTTGAAAACGCCAGCTGAAAAACATACAAAAGAAACAGCCTTTCTTCATATTCCTTCGTGCTGTATCCATAAATGCTAGCTACTTCAAATAAAAATTTCATCTTGATACTTAGGAATAAAGGGAAGTCGGCAAGCCCTAATAAAATTCCTCCAGCCCCGGTTGAGGCTCCTTCAATTGCAGCTGTCTTCTTAAATGTTCCTATCGTTTTTTCCACAAGCTGTTCACGTTCCTCAAACGTAAGGTTCTCTATTTTTTTAGGAAATGTGGTGACATTGGAACCTATAAGTGTGGCCTGAACCATTTTTTTAATACTTTCTGTAATGGTTGTATGTACCTTTTCTGGAATCAATTGATTCATTTTAGTCTGAGCTTTTTTAGAGGATCTTTCTAAAAAAGAAGGTCTTCGTAACTGACTTTGCTTCCAAAGCCTTGACTCTTCTGCCATCTGTGTTTCATAGGTCATATGTTATACACCCTTTTCACTCTTCTTTAACCTCGTTCCCATATACATATAGGTAAACAGACTAGCAAACACCACATTTACAGCTAAAGTGATGATAAAAATGAAAGCTGTTGCTGATATCAGGGTTACCACAGAGTAGACGATCGCTTGAATAATAAGCACGCTAAATATAATCTTTAAAAAGCTTTTTAACTTCTTTCTTTCCCCTGTCGGATAAAGATTAGGCAGTTCTAATAAATCAAAATGCTTATATAAACTCATTATCTGTATCCCAGTTAAGAATGAAAAAATGACTACAATGATCACATTCCCAATTAGCTGTTGATTAATAAACACTAAAATCACACTGCCGATTATTGTAAGTCTCACCGCAATCCCAAAGTAATCCCCAGATCGCAAAAAGGCTCTACTAAATAAATATTCATAAACATGATCTTGATGGTATGTTACTTGCTTTAAAAATAGATCAAGATACTTACGGCGTTTCGCTTGTTTTTTCAATTTAGGGACATCGGTAAATAAGTTAGCCAGTTTATAAAAGGACTGTTTCCTTTCTCCTTCCAATTTGATCAGCTGATCCCATTTAATTGCCTTCGACTTAACAAGCTTGGAAAAATAAGCATCATAGCCCACCATTATAAGAAAGATCACCAGCACAAAGAGATACTGTCCTGAAAGGATAAAAAAGATCATACAACCATTCATGACAAATCTAACAGCGAGATCGCTCCATTTTGCAGATGCTTCGGTTAAGTATCCAATTCTCCAGCTGATCCGTAAATTCCATAGCTTCACAACAATCAGCAAGATCAAGCTTATGATAAGGCTATTTCCAGTTGCAGAAGCTGCTTTAAAATAAAGCGGTGCAAATAAAATCATGACCACAATAATAGGAAAGCTCTGTGTCACTAAACTATAGGTAAAGGCCTTTTGAAAGTACCCTTTAAGCTTATGTTCCATAGGAAGCAGGAACACGATGTCAGCCTCTTTTAACAATGTTCGGACATGTGAACGGAGTAAAATTAATGAAAAGACAACCGCCATGATCAGAACAGCTGGAAAATCAGGAGACAAAGTCTCAAGCCATTTTTGATAGGTGACAGCCCCGCCCGCTGCTAAGAAAATAACCACAAATAATAAATGGTCATTTAACATGTATTTCAAATATGCCCTTGTTTCATTTATATGATGATTAACCCTCGTTTTCCAAATTTCATCAATGCTCTTCATCTTGATCTTCCTTTGTCAGCTGAATATAAAGATCATCAAGTGTAGCATCTCTCATGCCAAACTGTTCCCTTAGCTGCATTAACGTTCCTTTGGCCCGGATTTCTCCATTATGTAGAATAATAAAAGAGTCGCAATACCTCTCGGCAGTTGCAAGTATATGTGTAGACATTAGGATTCCAGATCCTTGCTGTTTAGCCTTTTCCATCATCTCCAAAAGGGAATTGATCGCCAACGGATCCAATCCGACAAACGGCTCGTCAATAATGTACAGTGCCGGCTCGATTAAAAATGCGCACATGATCATGACCTTTTGCTTCATCCCTTTTGAAAAATGAGCAGGAAACCATTTCAGCCGTTTCTCCATCCTAAATTCCTTTAAAAGCGGATGAAGACGTTTATCAAATGTTGCCTGATCAAGACCATAGGCCATTGCCGTTAATTCCAAGTGCTCATATAATGTTAATTCATCATATAAGATTGGTGTTTCAGGTATAAAGCTGAATTGTGAGCGATAGGCCGCTGCATCGTCAGCAAATGTTTTCTCATTTATTGAAATGCTGCCCTTATGCGCCTCCATCAATCCAATAATATGTTTAATGGTTGTGCTTTTTCCTGCACCATTTAAGCCAATAAGACCAACAATTTGACCTTTATCTACCTGGAACGAAATATCCTTCAAGACAGGGTTTCGCGTATACCCTCCAGTTAACTGATCTACTTTTAACAACGTCATTTTTTAGTTGTTCTCCTTTTTCTTTTTATCTTATCATAAGAAAAGCGCAAGTGCCTTGCTCAAGCCTATGCAAATAAAACACACATGAATAGAAGTGTACACTATCCTCCATCCAGGATGGAATATGCGCTGGAGCTAGACACCGAAACTAGACAACTTTAAATCAAAAACACTTGTCCTAGTGAAGAAAATTTTTTTCGCATAATGAAACGTGAACAGGACATCATAATCTTTGAGGAAGGGATAGCTTGTCAAAACAAAACCCTAAAAATGAGGTGTTTGTTCCAGACAACTATTTTTCTCAAGGCTAGGGAATACTTTGTTTTACCATTGAATATACAACACTTACGAAATGAGGTGTCTACGGGCCGCAATTCTCTGAATTAAACGCTCGAGTTATAATCATTTTGTAAATGAGGTGTTTGTCAAAGACAATATCTTTGATTGTTAAGATTGATTTAACACTTAACAAGGGGATGATCGCTTTGAACAATGGTGATTTTCACATCAGATAGCATTTACTAAAATGTTAAATGAGGTGTTTATCAAAGCAAACTTCTTATAAAAGAAGTAAAATTGTAACCATTGATAGAACAACCTTACGAAATGAGGTGTCTACGGGCCGCAATTCTCTGAATTAAACGCTCGAGTTGTAATCATTTTGTTAAATGAGGTGTTTGTCAAAGACATTTTCTAAACCTGTTAAGACGGATAATCACTTAACAAGGAGATGGTCGTTTTGGACAATGGTGATTTTCACATCAGATAGCATTTACTAAAATGTTAAATGAGGTGTTTGTCAAAGACAATATCCCAAATTTTGAGTAATTTTTCCCTTCTTCAAGAACAGGGTGAGCAGCGTTCACCTTGTTCTTTTTTCTTTTCTTCAAAAAATTATGATAAAATACGATTATCATCAAACATAACATAATAGCTCTGAAAAGGATGTTGAAAATTGTTCTCCCAATTTGATTTTGTCACTTGTTGATTAGAACGTTTTCGCGAGACTCCTGCAGGGAGCATAAGGACAAGGTAACCAAACAGGCGCCTAACGCCGAGGAAGTTCACTGCCCACTCTCTATAAAGTTTTAACAGAGCAAAAAAATGAAAAGAAGGTGTGTGAGGACATGAGTAATTGTATTTTTTGCAGAATCGTCAACGGAGAAATTCCTAGTGCAAAAGTATTTGAAAACGAGCATGTATATGCATTTCTTGATATTAGTCAAGTAACAAAAGGACATACATTGGTTATACCAAAGGTACATAAAGAAAATATTTATGAACTGACACCTGAAATAGCAAGCAAAGTATTCGAGGTTGTTCCGCAAATTGCAAATTCAATTAAAAAGCAATTCCAGCCTGAAGGGTTGAATTTATTAAATAATAATGGTGAAAAAGCCGGTCAATCCGTTTTCCACTATCATATGCACATCATTCCTAGATACGGACAAGGAGATGGGTTTGGTGCAGTTTGGAAAACTCATGCTGACCAATATACACCTGAACAGCTTCAAGAAATTGCAACAACGATTAACGAGGGTATTTCCTAAAAGGGTCTGTCTGTTTAGACCCTTTTTTTACCACATAAAATCACTCTTCGTTTTGTGCCTAACCTCTCGTTTTTACCTTTTAAAATTGATAACGTTTTCCTTTTTATCTTTCACAAAGATGAAAATATTCAGTCTATATTTCCTGCAATTTTCATGTTAGGATATGAGTATTATTTAACGTACAACCCAAGGAGGCAAAACAGTTGAGAGCTTATAATTTCAATGCAGGACCAGCGGCGATTCCATTACCTGTGCTTGAACGTGCACAAAAAGAATTAGTTAATTTCCAAAACACAGGAATGTCTGTAATGGAGCTTAGCCATCGCAGTAAAGATTACGAGGAAGTACACAACCGAGCAAATACTTTATTAAGGGAGCTTTTAGGAATTCCTGACACATATGAAGTCCTATTTTTACAAGGCGGGGCCAGCCTGCAGTTTTCAATGATTCCAATGAATTTTCTCCATGAGAATAAAACAGCTCATTTTATTATGTCTGGGGCATGGTCTGAAAAAGCACTAAAAGAAGCACAGCTTTTGGGAGAAACTCGCATCTTAGCTTCAAGCAAAGATGAGAACTATTCCCATATTCCTAAGGACTATTCTTTAGCTGGGATTGAAGATGGAGCTTATTTGCACATCACATCTAACAACACCATTTTCGGTACTCAATGGCAAGACTATCCGACTAGTCCGATTCCATTAATTGCTGATATGTCCAGCGATATTTTATGCAAAGAAATCGATGTGGAGAAATTCTCACTTATTTATGCAGGGGCACAAAAAAATCTTGGTCCTTCAGGTGTAACAGTCGTTATCGTGAAAAAAGACTTTTTGGAAACAGCACGTACGAATGTCCCTACCATTTTAAATTACTCAACACATGCGAAAAATAACTCTTTATATAACACACCGCCAACTTTTGCAATCTATATGCTTTCTCTAGTATTAGAGTGGGTTAAAGAGCAAGGAGGCGTGAAAAACATTCAAAAAATTAACGAAGAAAAAGCAGGCTATATTTATGCCGCTATTGATGAAAGCGAAGGGTTTTATAAAGCACATGCTACTAAGGACAGCCGTTCTTTAATGAATATTACCTTCACTCTTCCTAACGAAGAGTTAACGAAGGAATTCCTTCAATTAGCAAAAGAACGCAACTTTATTGGTCTTGCAGGCCATCGCTCAGTGGGCGGCTGCAGAGCTTCTACTTACAACGCAGTTCCTAAAGAAGCATGTATTGCACTAGCTGAATTCATGACTGAATTTAAGAATCAACATCAATGATTATTTTTCTAAAAGGGCTGACATAAACCTTAAGAGTCAGCCCTTTTCCCTTTTTACATGGCGAAAAATTCTGTACGTCCTGACATTTTACTGCTATAATATGACTAACTTCTCCCGCATTAGGAAAATAGTTCACTATTGGGGAGAAACTAGTTCATAGTTTAGAAGAGGAGAGTTGAGAAATGAATACAAGAGTGTTAGTTATCCTTTCTTTATTTGCAGCAATTGGAGCCGTGCTTCATATGGTGATTCCGCCTTTTTACCAAGGGATGAAACCGGATATGATGCTGATTATGATGTTTATTGGAATCCTTTTATTTCCTAGTTTAAAAAATGTCACATTACTTAGCATTGTGACAGGAATTTTGTCCGCTTTGACAACATCGTTTCCAGGCGGTCAACTTCCAAATCTTGTAGACAAATTCATTACAGCGTTTGTGTTCTTCGGTTTATTGTTAGCAGTAAAGAAAATAGCGCAAAAAGTAGTAACGGCTACGGTGTTAACTGTAATCGGAACAATTGTTTCAGGAACAATTTTCTTGTCTGCCGCACTTGTTATTGTTGGTTTACCAGGTGGCGCAGCATTTACCACCCTGTTCTTAACTGTTGTTTTGCCAGCAACATTATTTAATGGAGCAGCTATGATCATTATTCTGCCAATTGTTCAAGCTATTTTTAAACGCTCAAATTTAATCACAACTGCATAAGAACTGTAACCCGATCCATTCTGTGATCGGGTTTTCTTTTTATGCTTTTTTGCCAACAGGATTTGTTCTGACAGAGACGAAAGGATGGACCTTTATTCTCTTCCAGGCCGGTTCTGTCCGTCATACATAGCTCGTATGACGGACTTTTCCTTCGCTCCCCAGCACGGTACTGTCTTTCACATATGGCTCATATGACGGACTTTTACTCTGCTTCACTGATTTCACAAGCCACAAGCTGACGTTATAAGTAACCCATAAATTTTAATATCAGTTTTAGTTTCAAGAACTCTCAAAGACTTATTTGCTGCCAAACATTATTGAAAATAAAGCAGGATCACGCCAATAAACAATGCTACTGCCCCTCCTGAAGCAAGAACAGTTACTTTTTGTTTGACAATCTTTTTAGGCGGATAAGATGCTGATTGCTGGAGAAGTTTCAAAAAATGAAAAGCTCCAATAAATAGTAATAAACTAATTAAAAAAAATAAAAAGATCACACCTGCCATACTCATCCCCCTTTAAATTTTTATGCTTTTTTCTAAGTTGCTGACCAATAACTAGTCTGTTGTTTTCCGTGCTGCAATTATCTTAAAAAGGCAGTCCTGGAGCCTCCTGAGCGAATCTTCCCTGTCCTGTTACTCCCCGCAATAATCTAAGTATTAGTTCTAATTACCACACACTGATTCGAACACACTGAAGCTGAAAAAGAAAAGCTAGTTTAACAGACCCCTTTTTAAAAACCTAAACATGTCCATTAATAATACCCTGCGAAATAAACCAAGCCCTTAACTCTTATATAAATAACTATGCCAGGTCCGTTTATTCTATGTATAATGTTTAATGAGGAAAGATTTGGGTACTTTGGTAAGAAGGATGTTTTTTATTAATGGAGAAAATTTACATATACAAGTCATGATTGGAGTGCTGAAAATGTCAAATAACAAATCATTATTATGCGGTTTAGTTGTTGGCGGCATTATTGGAGGAATTGCTACGTTACTGACGGCTCCCTCGTCTGGAAAGGAGCTTCGCGGCCAGCTGAACCTTAACCGTCATAAGCTTCAGGAAACATTAGATCAGCTGAAGTCCGAGAGTATTGCTTTAAAAAATCAAGTGATGATAACAGCTAAAGAAAGCTCTGTTGTCATAAAAGATGTTTCCAATGATCTAAAAAGAACCATTAATCAATTTCAGCAAGAAATCGAACCACATAAAAAAGATCTGCAAAAGGAAATAGAGGAAGTAGAACAAAAAATAAAGCAACTTGAACAAACGTTACAAGCATAGGACAAGAGCCTCTGCTTCAAAACCGCATAAAGACTCATTTTATTAGCTAATCCCTTGTCTATTAATAAAATTTATCCCTAGCTTGGTTTAACATTTGTTCACCTAAATATTTTTGTTTTCAAGTAAAAAGTGTGTAAGACAAAATTTGCTAACACACTTTTTTTATGCCGTAAAGTCTTGATATATAAGGAATTATGAAAATATTTAAAAATTTCGTAAATTTACATCTTTATTAATCTTTATTTTATTGGCATAATAGAGAATAATACATTTTGGGAAGAACAGGGGTGACCGGTGATGAAGCATAATGAAAAGGAATATACAATAAAAGAAGCCTTATTATTTAGTCAACGCGTTGCGCAGCTTAGTAAAGCTTTATGGAAAACGATCGAAAAAGATTGGCAGCAGTGGATCAAGCCCTATGATTTAAATATCAATGAGCACCATATTCTTTGGATTGCTGACCATTTAAATGGAGCTTCCATTTCAGAGATTGCTAAATTCGGAGTGATGCACGTATCTACTGCATTTAATTTTTCGAAAAAGCTTGAGGAAAGAGGCTATTTAGAGTTTTCTAAAAAAGTTAATGATAAGCGAAATACGTATATTAAGCTTACTAAACAAGGTGAGGAAGTTCTTGCACAGCTTTTAGAGGATTTTAGTCCGGATAGGAACTCTGTATTTAAAGGAGCTCTCCCGCTTCAAAATTTGTACGGGAAATTTCCTGAAATGATTGAAATGATGTGCATCATCCGCAATATTTATGGTGATGATTTTATGGAGATTTTTGAACGCTCCTTTAATAATATTGAGGATTCATTTTATGAGGAAAATGGAACCCTTACAAAAAAAGAACGTAAGACGGAACAATTATTATCCTCGAGCTGACATTATATACATGCATCATTCACATGAGGGCAAGAAATTCATTCATTAAAGAGCGATACAAGCCCTGTTTTGACATAGCTTGAACGGTTTCGCCAATTTCAAGCTTTTCATTCAACTGACCTGCAAACTGCGTAAGGAGATCTGTAAAGATCACTAATCCTTGCGCTTTTTGTTCCTCATGGTGAAAAGCAAGCTCATCACATATTTTATATAGTTCCTCTATTTCCCCTCTCGTTAATCCTCTTTCCATGACTAAGCGATAAAAAGGAAATCGGTTGGTTTCAACCATTTGCAATAACAACGTTTGATAATATTCCAAGGTCTCCAAACGCTTTTCTAATGAATCCATGCCTTACCTTCTTTCTAATCACAATTCTTGACCTTTATTGTATAGTATTTCCTGTTAATTAGAAAGCTACAATAGAAAAACGAAAGCATATTTTTACATTTTTCGTAAACAGTTAGATTTATAGTCATTTGATGCAATCTGTTGTTCTTTTTATTATACTGTCTTTGATTTACAAAAAATTAACATCTTACTCGTTATTAATTGATTATAACGGTTGGATATATTTGTAACTTTTTTACATTTTCATCATTTTACCGAGATTCAAAGCTATCTTTTTCATAAATAGTTTGGTAATCTAATATGTATAGTGAGGGAAGGGGGATCTCAAATGTTAATTTTCTTCATTTTGTTTGCAGTCTTTATCTTGTTTTATATAAACAAGCTTACAAATGCTTTATGCTTAGTACGTGAGATTCCTGAAGACCGCCAAACAAAGGTATTTAGAACAATAAATGTTCTTATTACAATTTTGTTAATTTCTTCATACATAGAAATCTTGTTTACCTAAGTGCCTGGCTAGATGAGTTAATATGGCAATATAAAGCTTAATTAATGATCGGCTGTTTCCAAAAGGGTCTGCATCCTTAAGCAAACATGATATAAGGAATTTTAAAATCCCTATATATGTTGTGGGACTGCCCCTTTGTGTGAGACAGCCCCATTTCTCATCTTATAACCATGCTGCACCAACAATGATTAACAAAATGAACAATACAACGATCAAAGCGAATCCGCCTGCGTATCCTCCGCTCATTATGACACCCCCTTTCAATATGCTTACGGTATCCTATGCTGAAAAGCCTATATTTGAATAGGCAACTGCCACATTTATGAGAAAATTATCTTTTTTCCGGTCCTCTTTTAATAAAGATAAGAAGCCCCAATAATAATTAGCAAAATGAATAATACGACAATCAAAGCAAAGTTGTTAGAATATCCTTTACCCATATCCACTACCTCCTTTATCTTTTCAAAATATCCTATGATAAATGTTCCTATTTGTTTGGACGTTTGCCCAGTTCCTTTTAAATTCATTTTGCTGGTTCAGCCCTGCTCTCGGAAAGTAACGTCTAAAAATGTTGAATAACCTTGAAAAAACTTTTTGAATTTGTCACATTATGGTATAGTATTTCTTGTACTATCTTGGAAGGTTGCGATTCTACATCTGAGGCAGTATAAGATTAAAAACGTCTTTCGCCATTTGCACTTGGCACTTAGCCAGGTTTTTCTAATGGAATACAATCTAAATATCATGACTAGGAGTTGTATCAAAAGATGAAAAAGGTAGCAATTGCACTAGCAGCAGCAACAAGCCTCTTTGCTTTAAGCGCTTGCAACAACGGAAATTCAGAGGCTGTTGTAGAGACGAAAGCAGGTAATATTACAAAAGAAGAATTTTACGAAGCAATGAAGGAACGATTTGGTGAAGATGTTCTAACAGAGCTTGTTCATGAAAAGGTGTTAAGCGAAAAATATAAAGTTTCCGATAAGGAAGTTCAAGCTGAGTTTGATAAATATAAAGCGCAATTAGGCGCTCAATTTACAAGTATGGTTGAAATGCAAGGAGAAGATGTTGTTAAACAAATTCTCAAAGTTGACTTACTTAGAAAAAAAGCAGCTGAAGCGGAAGTAAAAGTGACAGATGGGGATTTAAAGGCATACTACGATACGCTTAAGGGCAAAGTGAAAGCCAGCCACATCTTGGTAGAAGATGAGGCAAAGGCAAAAGAAGTGAAAGATAAGCTTGCAAAAGGCGATAAATTTGAAGACCTTGCAAAAGAATATTCAACAGATACAGGCTCAGCTCAAAATGGCGGAGAATTAGGCTGGTTCGGCAAGGGTCAAATGGTGAAGGAATTTGAAGATGCAGCCTTTAAGCTAAAGGAAGGACAAGTAAGTGAACCAATCAAAACAGATTACGGTTATCATATAATTAAGGTTACCCAAACTGTAAAACCTTTTGATGAAATGAAGGAATCCTTAACGGAAGATGTACGCAGCCAAAAAATCCAGCAACCTGACACAGTCCAATCTGCGTTAGATAAAGCGATTAAGGATGCAAATGTTGAAGTGAAAGATGATGAATTTAAGGATTTATTTAAGGAAAAAACAGCAGAATCTGAAACAGATACAGAAAATGAAGCTAATACTGAAGAAAAGTAATAAAAAAGAGGCTGAATTCAGCCTCTTTTTTGCATTAAACAGTTTAGATCGCAGTTTGATCATTTTGAACTTGTTGTTCCAATGTTTCTCGTTTTTTTTGGCGCTCTTGTTCGATTCTCTCAATAAATACTTGCCCTTCCTTCTCGATAAACTCATGATCAATCTGTTTATCTTCCCGAGCAGTTTTAAACGCCATATAACCACTAATAAGGATCCCGATAATACATACATATATCCACCATGGCAATAAAAGCATATATGCTCCCCCTTTTATTACTTGTATAAATGATATGACAAGCCCTTTTATTAAAACTTATGCAGGGGAAGCAATTGTTATTCCAACTATAGATGTGTCAATTAATTATTTATGAAAGGTTGGCTTGTAAAACGATCGATTATCTAATGCAAATACTCTCTCTGTATATTCACCTGGCTTTACTCTTTCAAGGGCGCGATCAAGCATGTTCATCTTTGCATCAAGGTTATCGATATAATGGAGAATTTCCGCCTCCTTAATCATTGGCGGCTTCGGACTTCCCCATTCTGCCTTGCCATGGTGACTCAACACTAAATGCTGAAGGACAATTACTTCTTCTCCTTCAATTTGCAAATGCTCAGCAGCTTTTGCAATTTCATTTACCATGATCGAAATATGACCTAATAAATTCCCTTCTACCGTGTACGTTGTGCTAATGGGACCAGAAAGTTCAATTACCTTACCTAAGTCATGAAGGATGACACCTGAATAAAGCAAATCAGTATCCAGACTTGGATATAAAGAAGCAATAGATTTGGCTAAATCAAGCATTGAGACAACATGGTATGCTAAACCAGAGACAAATTCATGATGATTTTTTGTTGCAGCCGGATATTCCATAAATGCTGTTCCATGCTTTTTTAAGAGATAGCGTGTAATCCGTTGAATTTTAGGATTTTTCATTTCAAAAATATATTGTGTTATTTTATCGTTCATGACATCCTTAGGGACTGGAGCCGTTTCTAAAAAGTCAGAGATATTAACAGTTTCTTCCTCATGCTTAGGACGAATGTTGCGAATCTTTAATTGATTTCGGCCACGATAATGATGGATATCTCCGTAGATTTTCACAATGCTTTGGGGAGCATAGGCGGCCTCATCTTCTGCTGTAGCGTCCCAAAGCTTTGCTTCAATTTCACCAGATGTATCCTGTAAAATAAGGGTCAGGAATGCCTTTCCGTTGCTGGCAATCCCCTTTGTAGCTGACTTAATAAGCAGATGTACATCCACTTGCTCCCCAACATCATAATAGAGTATTCCTTTAGCCATAATCAAAGCTCCTCTCAGTTTTAACAATTTCTCTTTTAGTACAGTTCTTTTTATCATTAACGCGATTTTGGCATTTCCGGCAAATCAGCCTTTGCCAAATGCATATCTTTTTTCTTAAAGGCTGTTTTTCGCAAGCTTAATTATTCATTTACGTGTTCTCTTGAATAAAAGTGAGACTATTAAGGAATTACCCAATGAAGGCATATAATTAACCATGTTTTGTATGACGTCCCGCTTTAATTTGCCTGTTGATTTCCGTTGCAAGCACTCTCTTCCTAAGGCAGGTGGCCACGAGAGCCTCCTTGACTTGCTCAGGTCTCTCCCCTGTCTCGTTACTCCCACAGGAACCTCACTCCTTAAGCTCCAATCATTATAGTGGAAAAATCAACTATGTGCATGACAGCTTTTAAAGAAACAAAAATCTTTTTAAAAAAGAGACTTTTTAAATTATTACTTGTGTATGATTTAGTATAGCATAGGAATCAATTTACAGCTTTAAATCACATAAATCTTTCCTTATCCGGCATGTATCTCTGACAGATTGATAACATGATGGAACAAAGCTGATTTCGCCATATGCTGATGACAGGTAAAGTAAATGACTTGGTTTTCCTGCTTAAGCTCCTGTAAAAGCTTTACGCTATTAGCTGTTCGTTGATGATCAAAATGTACAAAGCTGTCATCAATCATAATGGGTAATCGGATTTGTTCATTGATTGCTTTTATCAATGCTAAGCGAATCGATAGATACAGTTGTTCGGCAGTTGCTTGGCTAAGTTCTTCCGCATAAAAGCTTATTCCATCTTTGCGCTCAACAATAAACGATTGCTTATTTTCAGGTAAAAACACATGCCGATATTTATTCGATGTGAGTTTCTTAAAATAGGCTTCAATATAGGTGATTAATGACGGAAGCTTCGTTTTCCGATGCCGTTCTACTGTTTGGTTTAATAAATCCTTTGCCAGGGCCCGAATCACCCACTGTTCAGCAAACTCCCTTACGATAGCCTTCTCATTTTCAAATGCATGGCGGAGGTGTGAATACATACCGCTTTGTTCCATTTCCTTAAGCTTAATGATTACATTGGAGTATTTTTGCTGTGCGGCCTTTTCATTTTTTACAACAGCTTCTATCATTTTTTCTAACTCAAATAATTTTCCATCAGGATCCTCGTATTCATCCATCTGAATTGTCTCAAAATCAATCTGCTTGTCTGTTTTCAGCTGTTTTTCAATCCAAAGCAGTTTCTTATTTATTTCTTCTCTTTCAAGGTGGCATTTGGCAAGCTTACGGAATTCTTCCTCATCAGCCACGCCAACTTTTGTGATTAACGTCTCCTTTTCCTGCCTCAAAAAGCTCACCTTTTCTGATAGTGTGTTCATCGCTTCAATTGTTTCTGATATACGATCCTTCACTTTCATTCGCTTCTTATTTTTATCAGCTTCTTTGCTGGAAAGGTTCATTAACTCATATACTGCTTCCTCAATCTCAGATTGTTTAATGCCACAAACTTCCTGTGCTTCTGCTACTATTTGTTCAAATTGTTCTAACTCTTCCTTTATTCCTTTAAGCTCTGAGAGAACCTGTTGTTTTTTTAGCAGCAGCAGTTGAATATGCTGCAAAAGTTCAAATGCTTCTAACAAAGCCTCTGCTGATGTATGTTTCTCTAGTTTTAACTGATGCACTAATTGAGCAATTCTCTCTGAATGTTGAAATTGATCTTTTTCCCATTCCTCATAAAGCTTTAAAACACGATCATAGGTTCTTTCATGCTGTTTATGTAAAAGCTCCTCATGATGAATAGCCTGCTTTAGTTTATTATCCTTTTCAAGTAAATTCATCATTTGGGACAAAGATTGATTGTCTCCATCTCTTTCCTCAAGTGATGATAAATCCCTTTCAAGCTCCTGCTGTCTCTCCCTTAAATGAATGATCAAAGGATCCTCTTTTTTCAGAATCCGCTTTAATTGCAGGCATGCTATAATCATACCGCCTATCAGGATACTAACGACCATCCAGTTTTGGTGAGTGACAAAATAAAGGGCGCTTATTAATAATAGGATAGACAAACTGCCAAGCAGAATGCCGCGCTGTTTTTTCTCTTGCCTATGGTCACCTTTTCTCTGTATTATTTTTAAGAGAATTTGCTGATGCTCTGCTTTTAAATGGGAGGGATTCGCCGCTTCTTTTCTAGCAATTTCATTTTCTAATGACGTTCTTTTCTCATCAGGTAAAACATCCTTTTCGAATTCGCTCAGATTCCATTCAGATTCTTCCAATGACGTCTTGGCTTGATCAAATTGTCTGTCTAACATTTCCTTCCGCTGTCTTAAGTGCTGGTCCTCAGTTATTATCTTTTTGATTGCCTCTTTTATCGGGACTGTTGCAGGAATCTTTATCATCTCTTCATCTTGAAGATGGGGGTATAACCTCTGTTTGTAAAGAGCTAATTCATTTTGCAGCTGTTCAAGACTTTGTTCCTTCTGATGTCTTTTTTTGTTTTTTTCCTTATATAATGGAAGCTGTTCCCGCAAAGAGTGAATAGATGGGAGCATTTGCAGCAATGTCTTATTAACAATAAGCTCCTTCTCCTCAGCTTCATATTGCTGAATTTTACTTTGTAAGGAATGAAGCTGCGCTTCCATTGGCTGAAGAGTCAATAACAGATGATCCAGCTTTTTTAACCCATCCTCTGGAAAACCCTCTGTATCAGGAAGCAGCCTTAATTGTTCTAGGCACCAATCTTTTTCCCTGATCATCGGGAGAACTGATTGCAGTTTTTCAAGCTCTCTTTGCCTTGTTACATATCGCTGTTTTTCCGCTTCTAATGAATCGAGCTGTTTTTCTATAGAATCTTTTTCATCTAATAAATGTTGGTACTCATTATTTTTTCGTTTTGCCTCCAGCAATTGGCTATTGCTCTCTTTTAGTTTTGAAAGGGTCTCATTAAGTAACGGTCTTTTTCCGCTAGGCTTATAGAGCGTGTCTTGTTGCCTGATAAGGGAATGTTCAACTGCAAATAGGGCATCCGCTCCATAAATGCTTGATAGAAACAAAAACTTTCCAATTTGATCTGAATTTAGTTTTTGAACCTGTTGAAGCCCGTGTATATCAAACGAGAAAATGGACTTATACGTCTCTCTGTCGATCCCGCCTAGTAATGTTTGTAAATGCTCTTCATTTAAAATATCCCCCTGTTCAGATTTAATTTTTAGTTCCCCACCAGATTTTCCAGGGCGTCTTTCTATTTTTAATCGGATATTGTCTAATGAATTTACAATCAAGTAACCACCATATGCAGCGCCATTTTTTGGTTCATAACGATTTTCGGTTTGCAGTTTTGAAGGGAATCCAAATAGAATGCTATGAATAAAGGACATAATCGTTGATTTCCCTGCTTCGTTTTCACCATAAATGACCTGAAGCTCTGGATCCTCTAATATAATTCTTTGATTCTCAAACTTTCCATAACCATATATCATTAGTTCTTCAATCTTCAAGCCTTCTTCACCTCACTTTGCGCGAGTAATTCTTTATGTATAAGCTGCTCTGCTTCTGCTAATAACTGTTTTTGTTCCTCCAGAGTAAACGCGGCAATATATTTTCGGTAGATTGGATGCTGTGCGAGCGGCTGAATAACCTCATCAAAAGACTGATAGTTTTCAACTGTCATATGCAAATCATTGAAAAAGGAAGAAAGCTTTGGACTTTTTTCAATCAAATCAGTTGTTTGATTAACGATTTTGACTACCCATACAAAAGGGTCATATTCAGCTTCCTCTTCATTAAGAGCATCTATTAAATCGTCAATCGTTTCTTTTGATTGTAGGGAGCGGGATAATTCACCAGCTCCTCTTAATGTTATCGTTAAACAAACTGAGCGTTGATTTTTGCGAAATTGTTCATTTACATTTTGACACGTTCTTATTAATTCTGAAAAACTAGTAAGGCTGGCAATTGAGAGTTCAACAACTTCCCAGATCACTTCCTCTGCGGAAATGAACTCTATATTCGCATCCTCTTCATGCATATCAACTAAATAAAACCCTTTTTCTCCTGACTCCTTACGATGCCTTCCTTGAATATTTCCTGGATACGCAATGAATGGATTTCGTTCATGGAGAATTTGACGCTTATGAATATGTCCTAATGCCCAATAATCAAAATCCTTGCTGAGTAAATCACTGATTTTGAACGGGCAATACACTTCATGCTCCTTATTTCCTTCTATTGAGCCATGGAGCATTCCAATGTGAAAAACAGAATGATTATCTTTTTTCTGATAGTGCGCCGTCATATTTTCCATGACAGAACGGGAAGGATAGCTATATCCATATATATAGGCATATGGGACCTCGCCTTTTGAAAATACCTTCATTTCAACCTGCTTGCATGAGAAAACATGGACATTGCCGGGCCACTCAAGATCCAGCCAATTTCCTCCCATATGATCATGATTGCCATGAATAACGTATACTTCTATACCAGCTTCTGCCAACCGTTCAAATTCCTTTTTCAGCCTTAGCTGTGCCTTTAGACTTCTCTCCTCACCATCGTATAAATCACCTGATAAAAGGACGAAATCAACCTGTTCTTTTATCGCGCTTGAAATTAACTTCGAAAAAGCTAGAAACGTGCTTTCCTTTATTTTTTCAAATAGCTCTGAAGGCAAATGCTTTAAGCCTACAAACGGGCTATCAATATGTAAATCTGCAGCATGGATAAATCGAATTGATTTCCTCATATATTTGTTCCACCTTTATATTTGGACCTGTTCTACCTGTAACCATCTTAATGATGAAAATCTTACTTTATTTTACCATTGTTAGAATGCGAATGCACGTTCCCAACATATAATAATAGGGGCAGCCTCAATAAGGCCAGCCCCTACTTTATCTTGAAGCAACTATACGTGCAAATTCGGTCTCACATAAAGGCATATAAAAGTAATACCCCTGCATAACCTGACATCCATTATTCAGTAGATATTCCTTTTGATGCTCTTTTTCAACTCCTTCTGCAATAATGTCTAATCTTAGACTCCTTGCTAAGTGAATAATCCCCTCTGGAATTTCAGTATTAGAACCATTTTCATCCATTTCTTTAATGAATGACTTATCTATTTTAAGGCTGTTAATCGGTAAATTGCTTAAGTAGCTTAACGATGAATAGCCGGTACCAAAATCATCAATAGAAATGGTTACCCCCAATTGACTTATTTCTTCAAGAGCAGCTTTCGTCTCTTTAAGATTCTTCAGCAAGGTACCCTCAGTAATTTCAATTTCTAAAAGCTCAGGGGGAAAACATAAATCGCTTAAAGCAAGCTTTATACTCTTTATAAACTTAGAGGGTTCTGTAAACTGCTGAGCTGAAACATTTACGGAAATACTCATTCTTTCTAGAAAATTTTTATTCCACTCCATCATTCTGGACATCGATTTCCTTAAGACTAATTCAAACAAAGATTGAATAAGGCCTGATTCTTCAGCAATTGGGATGAAGACTGAAGGTAAAACATACTGATGGTCATGGTCTTTCCACCTTGCGAGTGCTTCAGCACCGATAATTTCCCCTGTATCTCCCTGTACCTTTGGTTGATAGTACACTTCAATGTTTTGATCTTGAATTGCTTTTCTAAGACGTGCTTCAATATGCAGCCTTTCCTTATTTGTATTTCCTTCATTCGGATCATAAATGACTACTTTATTTCCTCCTTGCTTTTTTGCCTTATACATCGCTTGATCAGCATTCACAATAAGCTTGTCTATATCGTTTGTATGGGCGGGATAAAAGCTTATTCCGCAGCTTGCGCCAATATATATCTCCCTATCGTTTAATTCAAAAGGCTGTTTGAGTTGATCGACAATTGTAAAAGCAAAATGACACACCATTTGTTCGTTTGTATCCTCAAGCAAAATAATAAATTCATCACCACCCTGTCTTGCAACAAAGCTAATGCCCTCTGGTAAACAATTCGTTATACGTTCAGAAATAAGTTTTAATAACAGATCACCTGATTTATGACCCATTGAATCATTAATATGTTTAAAACGATCGATATCCATAAAAATCACACCAACGATCCCATTCATCAAATTGGCCTTATGAATCATTTCTGCCAGCTTTTCTTGAACAAACCTGCGATTAGGCAAAGTTGTTAATGGATCATGATATGCCTGGTATTTAATAACCTCCTGACTTTTCTTAAGGTCATCAGTGTAGGTTTTTAAATCATTTGATAATGAATTTATATTTGTTGCCAAATGGCCAAGTTCATCCTTTCGATTCAGGCTTATCCTGTTGTTAAAATGTCCTTGTGCAATCATATTTACATGGTCGGCAATCATAGCTATAGGATTAGTAATTGATTTTGAAAAGACCAAACTTATTAGAATAACAAGAATCATAAAAACAAGTGATGATAAAAGATAATCGATCAATTCCCTGTTTAATTGCTTTTGGATTAGATCATAATCATAGGTTATACCAATGACATATGGTTCCTTTGAATTTAGATCAACGGGGACAAAGGTTTTGATGACATGTTTATTTTTTAATACTTGATTATACCTTTTATCTTTTCCTGATTTTACTGCAGCTTGAATATAATTTGCGTCTTTTTCTTTATTTGTAAATAGATATGTCCCATACCAAATGGGCTGTGCTGAAATACGAATATAGCTATTTCCGTTTAAATGAACAACTTCTTTTTCTTTTCCAAAGTTTTTTGGATTAAAAACGGTTAATTCAAGTACTCCTTCAAGATTTTTCGTTACCTCTTCCATGACATTTCCTGGTCCAAACCGTTTCTCATATTCTAAGACTTCGTTATCTCTTAAATAAGGATTGATAATATAATTTGCCTTTCCATCATAATAATAACCCCATTTATCTGTGTGATCAGGATTACTGGAGGCAACTTCAATTGGACCTGACCAATAATTTGGCAAGGTTTGCCCTTTCCCAACGTTAACCGGTTGTTCGGAAAAAAGCTGCTGAAATGCTGTATACCAGTATCCCCACCCCTTAGTAGACATATTGATTTCATATGGATCTGAAGATTTAATTCCGACAATATCAGTTTCTGTCTTCGTTAAAAGAGTTATATGTGATACCATAAGCTCCGTTGCAAGCTCTTTTAACCTGTCATTGGAAACGTCCTGATGGGTGGATGGGAGTGAATTTCTGATCGCAATTGAAGCAGTTCTCAGTTCCCTGCCGATAATGTTTTCTACATAGAGAGAACCTTCTTTTGCAGTCTCAACCAGATAGGAAAGCTGCTGAACGATCAATGAAATTTCCCTTTCATTCGATGATATTAAGTTATTTTTGGAGCGTATATAATGGAGGGTATTGTTTGCAATTAAAATACAAAGAACAAGTGTTGAAAAAATTAAAGGTAATTTCTTTTTTATAGACATCGGACTACCTCCGTTACCTTTTATACCGAATGAGAAAATTCATAAATTAGAATTCCCAAATATTTTCGTGCTGAATCACCTAATAAATAAAAAAGCAGCATTACATTCGTGTAATACTGCTTTCATTCAAAGTTATTTCCTTCTTTTAATGGCAATATTATTGCCTGATCAATTGCGCGATTGTAACATTTCTTAAGCTAGCCTTTAAAGCCCCTTATAAATTAACTTTGCGGTTCCTCCAACTAAAAAAACAAAGATTCGCTTTTCTTATTTGCAGCTGCTATTCTTTTTAAGTTCCTTGAGATTCTCTAAATAATTTGACCAGAAAGCTAATTATTTTTTCCCGAACCCATTCACAAAGTATTCAATCGTTTCAAGCTCTTCTTCATTCAGATCCCTATTTATGTGCAATTGATAAGCTTCCTTAATATCTTCAATGCTTCCATCCAGTTGCTCTGTCAATGCAGCTACAGTCCTCAATAGTATGGCTTCTTGCTGATACTCATCCTTTGAAATTGGTTTCCAATGTGAAAGAACATAAATTTCAGCATCAAATTGATCGATCAAATCTAATAATTGAATCGTATGTTTTGTCGTATAATTCCGTTTATTTGAATAAATATCTGCATAAATAGAATCACCGAGAAATAGTATTTTTTCTTCTTTAATATAAACGACAATTGAGTCTGGAGAATGATCGCCACCTACATGCTGCAGAAGGCAAGATACTCCTCCCAAATCAAGCTCCAGTCTTTGTTCAAAGGTTAAATCCGGTAAGGATATGCTAATATTTCTATTACTTCCAAATTCCTCTTTGATTGCATTGGCACAAAATTCAATCTCCACTCCAGATTCCACTCGTTCTTCTAAAGCAGCATCTGTCCACTCATAGGAAACAAGCTTTTCCATTTCAGCTTTCGTTTGTATGGAAGCAACTGAAAGCATATTCAAAGCAGACAAACCAAAGATATGATCCCAGTGCCAATGTGTAAGCACAACTATGCTGGGAATAAGAATGCCATTTTCTTTAAGCTCATCAAGAAAATAGCTCGCATGTGCTTCTGAATTTCCAGCATCAATCATTAATGATCTATTATCACCAATAACAACTCCTAGAATAGGTCTATCTGTTTCTGAAACAGGTGTTTGATACCAGCATCGATTGCTTAGTTTTTTTAACATTTGCATATACCTTCCCCCTAAAACAACTATCCTTCAAAAACCTTTACTTATTTTAAGTAAAACGAAAACGCTAAAAAACCTCCAAACGTTTTTATGAAAATATGGAGAAACATTTGGAGGTGGCTCAATTATTTATCAAAAACACTATCACAAAACAAAAGCGCCTTGACCAGTCAAAACAAGTATAAAACGTTATCCTTGTTTTGGAAAATGTCTCTATCGAATTATTTCAAAAATTTCTTATTTTGCTTCGAAGAAATTTATGATAAGATGATCTGTCTTTTGACTAAATCTTGACTGTTTAAAAACATTCCTGTTATCCTATGTCCATTGTTAACTAAATACAGCCATTTAGGGAGAATCCTTTGCTATAGATACGCTCTTGCAAAGATCAATGCACTTTTTTAAAATATGTAAATTTCAATTATGTCCATAAAACCACCAATTTTCCAAATTAATAATCAATCCCAATAATTGGAGGATTTTTTTTGAATATTATCTTAAAGAAACTAAAAAAAACAACTTACAAACAAATATTTCTGTACACCATAATAGGACTTTGTTTTGCCGTTTCAGTTATTTTTGTTAACAACAATTATTCATTCTACAAACGTCCAATAGCCGAAGTCATCAAAACCAGCATGGAAAATTCAACTGAAATAATGGATATACATAATAATGAGGATCGTCTATACGTTCAGCATTTAATCGCACAAATAAAAAATGGAGAAAAGAAAGGGAAGCTTATCCATTTAACTAATGAGTTTTCATCATCTGGAGCTTATGATCAGGAATACCATGTCGGAGATGATTTAATTATTTCAATTGATAAGAAACCAAAAGAAAATTCGGATTTAACTGGCACTATAAAAGATGTAAAGCGGGATAAACATGTTTTGATGATCGCATGGATTTTTATTTTTACTTTACTGATTGTTGGAAAAAAGCAAGGGCTTTTTTCGATTATCAGCTTAGCGGTCAATGGTGCTTTGTTATCTTTTGCGTTAGATGTTTATATGACTGCATCAACCATGAGTTTGTTATGGATATGCGGTATTAGTGTGGTTTTATTTACAATAATTTCTTTGTTGCTTGTTAACGGCTTTAATGGGAAAACGTATGCCGCAATTATTGCGACTCTTTTAGGAACGTTTATATCTCTGCTAATTACGTTTCTTGTTATGAAGCTAACGTTAGAAAACGGTCTTCATTATGAAGAAATGCAATTTCTGACTCGCCCTCCTCAATTGGTGCTTATGTCGGGGGTATTGGTTGGATCGTTAGGGGCCGTAATGGATGTAGCGATTACCATGTCTTCTTCTATATTCGGGTTGTACGAAAAGAATAACAATATACCTGTAAAAGCACTTAAAAAGTCAGGAATGGACATTGGAAAGGATATTATGGGGACTATGACGAATATTTTGTTTTTTGCTTATATTAGTGGTTCCATTCCAATGCTGATCTTGTATTTAAAAAACTCTTCTCCATTGGGATTTACACTTTCTATGAACCTTTCATTGGAATTGGCTCGAGCCCTAGCTGGCGGGATTGGGATTGTGCTGACGATTCCAATCGGTCTCTATATGTCTATTTTTTTCATTAATCGAAAGAGGGCAAGATCATGAATGTATTAGTATTGCTAGCAGCTATTTTATTGCTATTAATGATCCTCATTGGCGGAGAAAAAGGGGCAAGATCATTTATTGCCCTTTTCTTTAATTTTGCTGTATTGTTTCTTACGATTCTTTTTATGACAGATCCACACGTCAATCCAATTCTCTTAACTGTGATTGCATCTGTTTTGATTAGTTGTATTACTCTCTTTTTTATAAATGGGGCGAACCGTAAAACAGCAACAGCATTCTTTTCTACTATTATCACAATTGTTATATTACTGTTTTTTATTCTTTTTGTGACAGAAAATGCAATGATTCAGGGGTTTGGTGAGGAAGAAACAGAGGAACTTAGCGCTTTCTCCCTATATATCGGTGTGGATTTTGCTAAAATTGGAGCAGCCGTGGTGATTATGAGTACAATAGGGGCGATTACGGATGTAGCAATTTCCATTGCCTCACCCATGCGCGAGATATTGAATCATAATCCACAAATAAGCAGGAAAGAGCTATACAAATTTGGAATTAGCATTGGAAAGGATATATTAGGAACCAATACGAATACATTATTTTTTGCGTTCTTTGGAGGCTATCTCGGACTGCTTATCTGGTTTAAGGATTTATCCTATTCGATAGGAGATATCGTAAATTCAAAAGTATTTAGTGCGGAAATGATCACGATATTTTGTGCCGGAATAGGTATAGCTCTGATAATTCCAATTACATCATGGATTACTGCATATTTTTTAACGAAGACAAGTGAAAATAACTAGCATTAAAATAAGCTTTCAAACAGGAAAACTAAGAAATAAATTCTGGCAATAATAAAGGATCCTAATGTAGGTTCATTAGGATCTCCTTTATTTAAGTAAATGCTGACTACTTATCCTTAGACATCATTAAAGCCCTTTTCAAATCTTTAAAGGACGAAGATTTTCCATAAATAAGAACGCCTCCTTTGTACACACGGGCGCCAAAGATAGCCAGCAAGGTAATGGAAGCTAACAGAAGTGCAATTGATAATCCGATTTCCCAAGATGGTATATTTAACATTCCTACACGCAAAAACATAATCATTGGTGTAAAAAACGGAATGTAAGAACTGATGGTAATAAAAGTAGTATCCGGGTTTGATAATCCAAACATCGCGATCATAAAGGCTCCAATAATTAAGAAAATCATTGGTGAGATTAATTGCTGAGCATCTTCAATTCTGCTGACAAGCGATCCAAGAAAGGCAGCGAGTGTTGCAAATAAGAAGTATCCTAATAGGAAGTAAATTCCTGCATAAATAAACGTTGAAAGCGGAAGCTCAGTAAAACCTAAAAATCCCCCTGTTAACGTATTTAAATTTTCAAATTGGGACCGAACCGATAAATAGCCGCCAACAAGAATAATAACCATTTGTGTGATGCTAACCAATCCAATCCCAATTAATTTTGCAAACATTTGCTTTACTGGAGATACACTGGATATTAGGATTTCCATTACACGAGATGATTTCTCTGTTGCTACTTCAGTTGCAATCATACTGGCATAAAAGATAACAGAGAAATAGATTACAAACAGCAAAACATAGACAAGCCCTCTCGCTTGATTTAATTCCTCTTCTGATTTCGCATTATTTTCTAGAGCAACTTTATTCACTTCAACAGGCTGAAATAATTGAGTTAACTCGTTAGACTCAATCCCAAGCCGCTCTTTGCCAATTCCAAGCTTTGTTTGCTGGAGGACCTGCTCAATTTGAGTAAAGACCTCTTGATTTGTTATTGATAACGTTTTGACTGTTGCTGTTGGGAACTGGTTTCCATCAAGAGCTAAAATAATAAAGCCATCCAGCTCCTCTTCTATTACTTGCTTTTTCAGCTCGGATTCTGAGGCTGTAGACTTTTCCACCTCAATCGGTACTTTACTTGAATCTAAATTCCTTTCAAACACTGGATACAAATTTTCTGTTTGATCAAGAACTGCAAAGGTTTTTGGGCCATCGTCCTTCGAGAATGTATCAATAATAGTCGTGATATTCGATAAGCCGTAAAGTATAAGGACCGTCAGTAAAGTTGTAATAATGAAAGATTTTGTTTTAATTTTCCTAAAATACGTGTGTGCAACCATAATCCAAAACTTATTCATAGGAAGCACCTACCTTCTCTACAAAAATATCATGTAACGATGGTTCTTCAAGTGCAAACTTTCGAACGAACCCTTTGTTTTGGAGTTTCTGAAAAATATGCTGTGAGATCTCCTTATGTTCAACTTGAAGCTCGGCACCTTCAGAAGTTTTTTTGAACTTTGTCACCCCTGTTGTTTCCTTTAAGAAGCCCATATCAAAATCACCTTGTACAAACACATTCTTCTTTCCAAATGATCGTTTAATCTCACGGAGTGAACCATGAACAACAGGCTTTCCATGATGCATGATACATAAATGCTGGCAAAGCTCTTCAACATGCTCCATACGATGGCTCGCAAACACAATTGACGTACCAGATTCTTTTAACTCAACTACTGATTTCTTTAATAACTCAACATTTACTGGGTCCAACCCACTAAAAGGTTCGTCTAAAATAAGAAGCTTTGGTTTATGTAAAACAGCAGCAATAAATTGAATTTTTTGTTGATTTCCTTTTGATAGCTCCTCGACCTTTTTATTTGCATAATCAGGAACTTTAAACCGCTCAAGCCAACGTTCCATTTCCGTTAATGCTTCATTCTTGGACATTCCTTTTAATCTGCCTAAATAAATGAGCTGATCTTTTACTTTCAGCTTAGGATATAAACCTCTCTCTTCAGGTAAGTATCCAATTTGGTCACTTTCTTCATAGGAAATTTTTTTACCATTCCATGTAATTGATCCTTCAGATGGGGTTAATAATCCCAAAGCCATACGAAAGGTTGTCGTTTTCCCGGCACCGTTCGCCCCAAGAAAACCAAAAATCTCCCTTTCTGGAATCGCAAGCGATAGCTGATCAACTGCAGTATGTGAACCGAACCGTTTTGTTACATGATCTATATACAGACCCATACGCTCTCCTCCTTTGTAACTATTTATACGAGTGACTTTGGTAAAGGTTTCAATCTCCCATGCAGGAAAACGAAGGAAAAGTAAGAATTATATAATAATAATGTTTTCTTGCTAGGGAGGAATGGGAGAATGGCCCTTTACTATTTAACAGTTTTCGAGAAAAATGGGGAAAAGCTCTGTGACGAAAGTTTTGAAGCTCAATCTGAGCAAGAAGCAAAACAAATCGGTCAGCGTAAGCTTGAAGAAAATAATTGGGTAGTAAAAACGCACCGCTGCACTTCGGCGGCTGGAAAGCTCTTATTGTTTGGACGGTAAAATCAACTGCCTTCAGTAATGGTTTTAATGCACGTTATGTTTGATTAAAGCGAGACTTATCGGAGCTTTACGGGCAGTTTCTCATTGCTTCTATTTTAACAGTTACTGCCCGTTTAGTTGGGATAAAAAAGGCTGAATCTGCTTCAGCCTTTTTACATTCTTTAATTTTCGTTAAATTGCGGCACTCGTTTCTCTAAAAAAGCCTGAACCCCTTCACGATGATCGTCTGTACATCTCATCTCAAGCTGTTTTTTCGCTTCCTGATTAAGTGTATCAATTAATAGAGGTAGCGCTTGTTTGCTAAAAATCGCTTTTGATGCGATCATGGCTTTTAATGGCCTTGCTCCCATTTTGAGCTTTATTAGTTCAAGCTGCTCTTCTGTATCACCCTCATACACCGCATCAATCACTCCTGCCTGTAAAGCTTCAACTGCAGTCATTGATTTTCCTTCCCAAATCAACTGTTTAGCTGCATTCTCACCAAGTCGATTTTTTAAGAAGAAATGGCCCCCGCCGTCGGGAATAAGTCCTATATTAATAAAATTCATCGCTGTCTTTGCATTTTTTTCTGCCATGACATAGTCGCAAGCTAATGCAAAGCTAAGTCCTAAACCCGCAGCAGCACCATTTAATAGACTCACAGTAACAGCAGGCATCGTGTAAAGGGTCATGATCATCTTTTTTATATCGTTCATGACAGGCTGAAATTCTTCATCATTTGTGCTTGATAGCATTGTTTTTAGGTCTCCTCCGGCTGAAAAGGCGCGGCCTCTTCCAGAGATAAACAACAGTTTGACATCAGATGCTGCTATTTCCTCTAACCCTTCTGACAATTCTTTGATCATCTGCACATCCATTGCATTTAAGGAATCCACTCTGTTTAAATAAAGAGAAGCCGTTTTTCCATCCTTCACAAATTCAACCGTTTTGAAATCCATCCCATCCACCCCTATACTTTATATTAGCTCTGGTAAATATGCCTGTTGATTCCCCGCTCCAAGCACTCGCTTTCCATTGGTGACCCAGGAGGCTTAAACCTTCCACTTCACTCAACATAGCAGAAATAAACAACAATGAACATTAACATAGCTTTATATTAGAATACCATTTCGGAATATCACTCCTTTATTCCTGCTTTTTCGAATAAAAATAAATAGAAAAAAACAGTGAGTCACTATTTCAGTACCCACTGCCTATTATGCTGATATTATTTTTGTAAGATGGCCTTTTATTGAAAATAATCTTACTTTGCAAATAATTCTTCCAAAATGGAAATTTTCTCTTCTGTATAATGCTTAAATCCATCATTATATGATTTTGGATCTTTCGGATTCGCAAAGTGAGTGATTTTCTTTGTTTCAGGATGAACAAATTTACTTGAAGCACCGCAGCCAATTCCAATAATCGTCTGCTGCTCTTCCATAATCATAATATTATATATACTGTCCTGTCCCTTTAAGGAATAACCAACATTTTCCAAATTTCCTAGGATGTTTTTTTGCCGATATAAATAGTACGGTGCATAGCCATGCTCCTTCGTCCATGTTACCGCATGGTCCATCATCGTGCTAATTTCATCGCGGCTGGCCACCTTATATTTATGTTTGTTTTTCGTCATTTCAGAAGCACGTTTAAAGGATAAGGTATGAACCGTTAATGACTCTGGCATAAGCTTAGCAGATTCTGCTAAAGTATAATCAAATTCATTCACACCTTCACCTGGAAGCCCAATAATCAAATCCATATTAATATTATTCATTCCCATGCTTCTCGCTAAATGGAACTTTTCGATGGTTTCTTCAACAGTATGATGGCGGCCAATCGCCTTTAATGTATCCTGGATATAGGATTGCGGATTTATACTGATACGGTCAATATTCCATTTGTTTAAAACATCCAGTTTTTCCTTTGTAATAGTATCAGGTCTTCCTGCCTCAACCGTAATTTCTCGAATGCTTTCAACATCTGGGAACGATTCGACCATTTCTTCATAAAGCATATCCATTTCTTCTGCTGTAATACTTGTAGGAGTTCCGCCGCCATAATATACGGTTGTAATCTTTATACCTTTTTTCTTAAGCCAGAGACCGATTTCCTTCATTTCATAATGCAGACCGCCCAGGAATGAAGTAACAGAGCCTTGACGGCCGTTTATTGCATATGCCGGGAACGTACAGTATGCACATTTTGTTGGGCAAAACGGAATACCAATATAGATGCTGACTTCATTAGAAAGAGAGTCAAGGTCAGGAACGACTTCCAATTGACGTTCTACGATTTGCTTCATCAGTTGGATTTTTTCGTCTGATAGCAAATATTCAGCTTTAAACATTTGATGAATCGCTTGCTCTGACATGCCTTCCTGACGTTTTTTATGATAAAGCTTTGTAGGACGGACTCCAGTAAGGATCCCCCATTTTTGAACGATTCCGGTATAATCCTGCAGAATGGTTAAATACACATAGGATAGCGTATTTTTTACTAGCTTTAACCGCTCCTTTTCTTCAAGTTGAGCAGGAATAAGCTGTTCTCTACTGGCTGTATATTCTTTACCATCCTCCGTACGTAAAAAGCCTGTTATCCTAACACCTTCATGGCTCTCAACAAAGGAAAACTCAGCTTCAAGCTTTGCCTCACCTTCTGTAAAACAAAGCTCAGTTTCTTCAAAAAATAAATTCCCGATCAAGCGCAGCGGCCGATGGAAACGTTCGTCCTCTATACCTTTTATATATATTTTCATTTATGATCACCTTAACTTATTTTCAAAACTTCTTTAAGTGTACAAAAAAGTTTCTATGCTGGTCAATGTTAGATGTTAGAAGTGCGGAATTAAGATAACGATCTTTTTTCCAGCAAGATATCTCCAGACAAATGCATATTCTTAAAAAGGACAAACATACAATGGTAATAACAAAACCAATTAGGAGGCAGCACCCCTTGAAAAAATTTGCTCCTATCTTTATTATTGTTGCAACGATCGCCATTATTGGATACTTTGATTCTGCTAGCTTCGCAGAAAAAGAAGAAGCGATTACAAGCACTCCGCTGCCAGTTGAAGAAACAGCTTCAGCGGCTGCTTCAAATGAAGACAGTGATAAGCAATCTCCAAAAATACCTACACTCGAAACAAGACTGGTTGATAGGACAGAGGAAGATGGATATATCATTGAGGTTTACCGCGAATATGAGATTTACAAGGACGAGAAAGGGAATATCATTGACACTGTTGCAACCGATAATTATCAGTACTTACGTTATAAGGAATAGATAGAAGGGCTGACTCAAATCGTCAGCCCGCTTCTTTTTAAGACAGACTTCTTGGAAGTGAAAATCAACTTCCTAATGAAATTGAAACTTAGGTTTTTCTTTCTATACAATGTTCCAAGCTTATGTGAACATATTCGAAGTTTCTTTTTGAAAGAAGGATCAGATCATTATATTTCATCTATAAGTTGTAATATTAACTCCTATTTCGATAGGTTATCGGTCACTAAGCTACCCTCTAAAAATTTATTCTATTTTTCTCCAATAATTCAGTGGTAAGTGAGTTTTGTCCGATAGCGCCTTCCTATGGGACAGTTTCCATTGTGATTAAACTAGGTTTTGTCCAATAGTGCCTTTCTATCGGACTTTAATGCAGAGCTTACACCTTAGTAAGAACTGCGATTTCCGGATATAGAAGAAGGTGACAGGGTTATAACCGCATGGCATTAGCAATGTGGTGTATTACATAAAGTCAAAAAAGTATCGTATCACATGAAAAAATATCGGTGAGGTGTATGTTAAGCTATCAACTCGATTTAAATAACTCTTCTTCAATGTATTGAACTTCTCATTATCACCTATTAATAAATCCCGTTTTAAGACAGAAACTGTTAAGCTTCCAAAAAAACCGCTGAAGCTTATCAGTAAACCTGACCAAATCCCAAACGTTACATTTAATGGGGTTAAATACGGATATATAATATAAGAAACGATTGTCGTTACGATAGCAGCACAAATGAACCCTTCCCATGTAATAATGGGATTGGCCGAAGGAACGACCCTTCTTTTCCCAAAATAAATGGATATGACATAGTGAACGACATCATTTATTTGGGTTAGAACAACTAGGAATAAGACAAGGTTTGCCCCATATTCAGGTGTAGCAAATTGATAGTAGGCTAAATGACTTAGCCCGAATACCATCAGCATTAATCCCCATTGTGTAGAACTTACAGACCGCAGAAATCCGCTTGTTCCTTTTCCTAATAATCTTGGCAGCGGCATAAACAAAAACACATATACTGGAATAAAAACAATAAACATGCCATACCAGCCAATATAAATCCAATAAAACTGCAAAGGAATCATTAGATAAGACCAAAGAAATAAGCGTCGATCCGCTTTCCTCGTTTTCATCATTGAAAAATATTCTTTTAACCCAAAAAAACATAAAACCATTAATGAGAGTAAAGAAACCACGGGGTTAAACAAGGTAGCCAAGCAAAAAACAAGAAACATTCCCCACCACGTGTTTACTCTTATCGTTACAGCCGAAAAATCTTTGTTTGGTGCTTTCCTTTTCACAATATAAAGTACCCCGCTGAAGAAAGCCAAACCCAATAATATGAGTGAAAGCGTCCAAAGAGCAGTAACCAATTCTCTCACCTCCTTTAGAAAAAACAATTGTATAATAGTGACTTTAGGCATATTGTTATATTTAAGAATAGAATAAAATGGAAACATATAAAAGAGGGAATTTCTATGAATCAAAAAAGCTATGTTTATATTTTACTTACAGACACTGGAACTCTCTTTACAAAATCAATTAAGAAATATACAAGGGCTCCCTATAACCATGCATCTATTGCTTTTGATGAGAAATTAAACGAAATGTACAGCTTTGGAAGGAAAAATCCGAATAATCCAATAAATGGAGGGTTTGTTAAAGAAGATATTCATACAGGTACCTACAGCAAGTATCCTGAAACAACCTGTGTCATTTATAAGCTGAAAGTAACAGAACGTGATATCATAAAAATGAAGCGTGTATTAAACGTGTTCATTAAAAATCAGAAGAAGTTTTTGTATAATCTGATTGGGGTGATTGGCGTATCCTTAAATGAGCCCGTTGAATTTAGCAATTCTTATTTTTGTTCACAGTTTGTTGCAGAGATCTTATACCGCTCGGGAATAAAACTATGGGATAAATTACCCGCACTGGTTACTCCTGATGATTTCAGAAATCATATAAACTTAGAATTGGTTTATGAGGGGAAGCTATTTGACTATAAAATGATAAAGGAAAACTTCCCTCAGTAAGGTTTGCCCGAAGTACAGGATTTATTTATAAAGTACCTACTTTGCCACAGGACGCGGCGAAATTAGTCCGCCATCCCCTACTGATAGATAGCTAAACATATCGGAACTAGACAGGCAGTTATCTCCCTTGATTCTAATATTTAACAGGTTAAACTTCATAAAGAGGATTACTGAATGTTAAAATGAGGATAAAAAAGTAAGAAGGAGAAGCATAGCCTCCCCTTCTTACTTATCTACTTTTATTTTCTCTAAGAAATCTAATCTTTGCTGCTTGCGAAAGTGCTCTTTCACCATATATGCTACACCCTGTTGATTGTTTGATCTCGTAACCCAGTCAGCCACGCGCTTGACTTCAAATGGTGCATTCCACATAGCAACGCCCAAGCCTGCTGAGCTAATCATACCAATATCGTCCTTTGCATCACCAATTGCAACTGTTTTTTCTAAAGGGATTTTAAGATGACTGGCTAAAGCACGAAGTCCATTTTCTTTTGAAACACCTATTTTCACAATTTCAAGATTTGTTGCTTGATGATCTCGCACATCAATTAAATCAAATGCTTCACGCATTAACCCTGCAGCCTCTTCCTTTTCTTCCTTGCTGGAGAAATGCACATCAATTCTCCTTGCAGCTACTGGCTCATCCCGCAGGGAATCACCTAAAGAGTCAACAAATTGTACTGGATAAAACATCGAGTCAGATGTATTCAAAATGGATTTACTAAGTAAGTTTGATGCAATCTTTTTTCGGTTTCCGATTGAAAAGCGTTCATGGGTAATTCTAATATTACATTTAAAATTCTCTAACACTTGCACGACATTAAATGTCTGCTCCTCAGAAATACTTTTTTCAAATAAAGGCTTATCTAGATTATCTGAAATAAATGCTCCCCCGTGTGCCACTAAAATCGAATCCAGCTTTAATGCCTTTGCAAGCTTTTTGGCAGATTGAAAATGTCTATTCGTTACAAGAGTGACATAGATCCCTTTATCCTTAACATACTCAATCGCTTCTTTCGTTGACGGCTGAAGGCGACCATTCGAACGAAGCAATGTCCCATCAATATTTAGTGCAAGCAACCGATAATGAGTCACTGTGGTTCCCCCTTCTACTGATGTCTAACCTAATAAGAGGTTATGTCCTTTTTCACGAAAATAGAACAACAGTAGATAAATGATAAGAAATGCGTAAGGGGCTTTGCATTTGGCGATAAGCATAAGACAAATTAGGAATAGAAGGTGTACTTTACCCTCAATTCCTAATTGAGCAGACCATAGAAGCAGTTATAAATGCGATGTACTTATCTCTTAACTGAACTTGTACGTCATGTGCTTCAGAGTCTAACAACGGAAACTATGTATAGGAATATTTTTGATAAAAAAACAGAATGGAAAAATACCCATTCTGCTTACACATTATTTATTTTATTATGTATTTGACTTGTTTACTGAGCTCCGTACATTTCTTCAAGCGGCTTCATGATAATTTTATTCAAATCTGTTATCACCATGCTTAAACGCTGCTCAGCAGCCATAAGCCGGGAAATTTTTTCATGTTGTTGAACCAATTGAACAGATTTTTGTGCTTGTTCGATTTCTTCTTGTGTGATCTCTTCTCCAGTCATTTGCTTTTGCTGAAGGTTTAATTGAATATCGCGGAAGTTCTCAAACATTTTTCTTGATGATTCATCTGCATTTACTTCATCATAAAGACGTTTTAACTCTTTGAAATCGTTACTTTCACGTAATGCCTTCTCTAAATTGTATGCAACATCATATAAATTATTTGACATATGATGAGCCTCCTTTCTTGTTTTAACCCATGCAGGCTCTATCTACACTATAACAAACTATTAATAATATTTCATTTTATGCTTAAAGGAACTCCATTCATACCGAAAATTTAAAATGTTCAATTTATTGCAATATCACGAAAATTGCTTGTAATCCGCCTATGGTTTACCTGAAAGCGCACCAAATAGGTAATCACTTAAACTCCTTTCTCAAAATAGATAAAATCAAATCCTAAAAGACGCTCTGCAGCAACCGTTCACGAAAAATCCCTCTAATTTTGACAGGTTTAAGATAGCATCAAGATGTGTAGCAAGAAATTCAGGCGCCAACTCAATAACCCGCGGAAGCCATTCATCCATAACTTTGCTCTTTTGGTTTTCAATAAGTAGACTTTGTACGGGCAAAAACATCTTAATATCCAAATGATTGGTTACACCGCCGATCGCTGCGCCAGCTACAATCATCATTATTATTGTCACAAAAATTGATCACAAACATCTCCCTTCCAAAACTTCACCGATTATGTCTAGATAACATACGATGTTTTATAGAATATCTGCCTATGAGCATTATCGTGCTTGTCCGTATGGCGTTCAAATGAGGGGTTTATGATGAAACACGAAATAATAGAAATTACACCTTTACAACATGCTCCCAGATCCACTCGGTGTGAAATGAGTGAAAAGCTAAGACAAAGATTAAATCTTCCTATAAATCTCCACTTCTTGAAAATTGGGTGTGGAATGCATACTGTTACCTGTCCAATCGTATTTATTAAAGAGGATCACTTTGGTTTATCTCTTAGTGAAAATGTGTTAAATAAGCTTTGTTTACCCATACATTCACTATCACTTCAAGGAACACTAAAAAATAATCAGCATCTTCAGCTCGGACCTGTTATCGGTTTATTAACCGAAATAAAAACTACCGAAGACGGTGTGAGATTTGGATCCATTCACGAATTTTGCAAGGAGCTTGCATCATATTGTATGAATAATGGGATCTTTTTTTATATTTTTTCATTAACAACGTACAACAAACATCAAATGGAAGGGTACTACCTCCATGAATCGGAATGGAAAAAAGGCATTGTTCCCTATCCAAACGTCGTACACAATCGTATAAGTTCAAGAAAGCGTGAGCGCTCAAAAGAATTTTTACAGGTTACCTCTGATTTCATTGAAAATAAGGTCCCCTATTTTAATGATCGGTTTTTAAACAAATGGGAGGTTCATCAAATATTATCCGGATCAGAACATCTTAGGCCGTATTTACCAATGAGCCAATTATTTGAGTCAAAATCTACTTTAGAGAATATGTTCAATATTAAAAAGGATGTATTTATCAAGCCGATTAATGGCAGCCAAGGGAGAAGGATTTTTCGGGTAAAGGAAAAGGAGAATCAAACATATCATCTAGACTTCACCACTTTTTCCGGCGAAATCAACACTGAATATACTACCCTGCAAAAACTATATTCCGCTCTTTCTCCTCGTTTAAAAAGAGGACCATTTTTATTACAAGAAACAATTCAACTAAGTAAATACCAAAATCGTACACTTGATTTTCGATTCCTCTGCCATAAAAAAGATTTTCAGCAATGGAAGGTTACCTCAGCTGTGGCAAGAGTCTCAGGAGAAAATCAGTTTGTCGCAAACTTGGCAAGAGGCGGACAGATTTATCCCATTAAAACCGTTTTAAGTGAGTTGTATGGGAAAGACGAGAGCCGCCATCTACGAAAAATGTTAGCTGAACTTTCTCTTGAAATTGTAAATATTGTATCGCTTCATGCTGGTGGAGAATTTGGAGAATTTGGTATCGACCTGGGCCTAGACCCAAAAGGACATCCTTGGATCATTGAGGTGAATACGAAGCCATCTAAATTAGAGAATGAACAAAAAAGCGAAAGAATCCGGCCATCAGCACGTTCAGTAATAAATTATTGCCTATTTTTATCCCAGCTTAACGGAAAGAAAGAACCTGCTTAAGATTCAAAGAAGCTAAGAAGTTAAGTAATAATATTGCCCATAAAAATCCGACGAAGGGCAGGATTCCCAAGTCTTAAAGATAAGCATAGTATGTGATTGGAGTGAACAGTTTGGAACAAATAACATTAGGTTTTTTAGCCACTAACAAAAATCATGAAAATCTATATGCTACTGAAATTGCAAAACGAAGTGAACCATTTCAAATTGAATGTGTACGATTTGAACCTACCTCCATCAATCCTTCCACCTTACTAATTGATGGTGAGAAGTTTGATCATCATTCACAAAGCTGGGTACAAGCAGAGTTTCCAATCCCAACGTTTATTTATGATCGCTGTTATTTTAATCGGAAGCAGGTTATTCAAAAAAGTAAACCGATTGTGGAATGGCTTAAAAAAAATCCGCAAACAACCTTTTTAGGTATAGGATTACCAGATAAGTGGAAGGTTTACAACTTGTTACAAAGTGACCCGATGATTAGCTGCTACCTTCCAAACACAGAACTTGTGCAGGAGGCTGTTCAAATTATTCACCATTTAAAGTTACATTCTACATGTCTTTTAAAGCCAACTACAGGTTCTCGAGGTGCCGGGATCATCGCAGTAAGACTATTATCTGACTCTATTATTATTACTTATCATAAAGGGCGGGATAAAAAAACAAAACAATTCCATTCATTAAAAGAATTTGCAGAATGGTGCGAAAAACTTATCCAACAGCAAACATACCTTCTCCAGCCATTGCTGCCGCTTCTAGATAATCAAGGGTATCCATTTGATATTCGGTTATTCCTGCAAAAAAACCGGCATGGAAAATGGGCCCTTGTTGGCAAAGGGGTTCGCAAAGGGTACTATGGCTCCTTTCTTTCAAATTTAAATAGCGGCGGTGAAGCAATCACCTATGAAGAATGGTCCTCCTCCCTTTCACAAAAGCAAATTATTGTATTAGAAGATGAGCTTCGCACGATCGTTTCGAAATTACCACCGTTGCTTGAGGAAAAATGTGACCGGTTATTTGAAATCGGGCTTGATATTGGCTATGCAAAAGATGGCTCAGTATGGATCTTAGACATCAATTCAAAGCCTGGCAGAAAAACAATGATTGAAACAAACCCCAATTCAACTGAAAAACTTTATAAAGCACCTTTAGCCTATTGCAGCTATTTACGAAATCAAGCAGTCATAAAGGAGTCGAACTAATATGAGTACAACATATACCATCCAAGTAACGAGCTCCAAAGATAGTCGTATCCACTTGCCATCAACTACAATGAAAGACGGGCCTGTCAATCAAATATCATTCGGATCCAGATCAGTTCCTTGTAAGGTTCTGTATAAGAGGAATATTGAGAATCGTATTGTACTACCAAAAGAAATAGCAACAAATCTGATGCTGCCTGATAAGGGAAAAATCCATCTTTTTTTTAAGGATGGAAGCTTGCATTTAGGGGCTTTAGTAGGAGTATTCACAGCAGGCTTTACGGGATCCATTCTTCGCCCGCTGGGGGAACGTTCGTTGTTTTTCGCTAAATATTTATCCATGGATCAATCTGTCGGCGTCTTTTCATTTGTGTTCGGGTCCAACCATATTAACTGGGAGGACGGCACAATAAATGGCTTTATTTACGATACCGATGGGTGGAAGCAAGCACTTTTTCCGTTTCCAAACGCAGTTTATGACCGGCTGCCAAATCGCCGTGTTGAAAAACATCAGAAATTTAAATTAGTAAAAAAGCGTTTCACAGAGGACTACTCTATTCCGTGGTATAATCCTGGTTTTTTTAACAAATGGACCATCCATAAACTCTTAATTCACGACACACTGGCAGCCAAATATTTACCGGCAACCTACCACCCTCCTTCGATTAGCAGGATGGAAGAAATGCTTGCTTCATATCAAAGCATTTATTTAAAGCCGGCAAATAGCAGCTTAGGGAATGGAGTCTATCAGCTTATGTATTCAAGAGAAGATAATCACTACTATTGCAGATATCGGGATGAAAAGAAAAAGAATCGTTTAGTAAGACATCCTTCAATTGAACATTTTTTAAAGAAAACGTTTAAAGATGAGCTTTCTCATTTTATTGCCCAGCAGGGAATTAAGCTGCTGCGTATTGACGGAAAGCCAGTTGATTTTAGGGTCCACACGAATAAGGACGAAGAAGGTGTTTGGAGAGTAACTGCTATTGCGGCAAAAATAGCTGGAAAAGGCAGTGTGACGACACATTTAAATAATGGCGGTGTTGTAAAAACCATTGAAGAAATCTATGAGGATGAACAGGAACGGAAAATAGCTCTTCAGAACCTTACAAACTCCTCCATTATTTTAAGCAAAAGCATTGATGCTAAAGTTCGAGGATTTGTCGGGGAAATTGGGTTTGATCTGGGCATTGACCAAAACGGGGGTATCTGGATGTTTGAAGCAAACTCCAAGCCTGGCAGATCAATCTTCTGTCATCCTGAACTCAAGGAAGCGGATATCCTGTCCCGTAAAGCATCACTTGAGTACGGATTATTCTTATCAAAGCAGGCAATTTACAATCCCGAGGAATTAATTTATGAAGAAGTTTAGCTATTTTCCGCTTGTTGGGATTCTTACAAGTCCAGGCAAAACAGAAGACTCATTTCGTGGTGAGCAGCAAGTTTTTAAGGCACTTCAAAAGGAACTATTGAGAATCGGCGGTCTGTCGTTTATTTTTACAACCGAAGACTTCAAGGAACACTATGTAAACGGGTATATTTATAATGAACATGCTGACAAATGGGGAAAACGTACTTTCCCCATCCCCGACCTCATCTATAACAAGATTTCATTTAGGAAAGAAGAGTTATCTGCCTTATTTCTTTCTTTAAAGCAAACCTATGAAAATAATGGGAAATTTTTCTTTAATCCGAGCTTTTTTGATAAATGGGAAAGCTATTGTGCCCTTGAAAAGTCAAGCAAACTAAAATCCTACCTTCCAAAAACATGGATGTATAGAACAATAAATGATTTGCTTGCAAAATTGGCAACCTACCGCTCCCTTTATATTAAACCTGTTAATGGTCATAAAGGGAAAGGTATTTATAAACTATCATTTGATGGTATGAATTATTACATTCACAAAAAAAATCAAACATCCACGTATTTATATGCTGATTTTATAAAGGCAGCAGAAAAAATCTTAATGAGAAAACCTTATCTCCTTCAAAAAGAAGTGATAACCGATACCCTTGATGGTTGCAAATATGATTTACGAATCATCTGCCTATACGACAAAGGAATTCACAAAATCATCGGAATTGGTGTTCGGAAAGCGGATGAAAACTCGATTATCACCCATGTTCCAAATGGAGGAGAAATTATCCCCTTTCAACAAATCAAAGATCAATGTTCTAAGGATAAATTAAACTGGCTGGCTGAAATCGTCGGCAGTCAGTTAACGAAAAGGTATGGCTTTGTTGGTGAATTCTCAATGGATGTGGGGATAACGCCTCGAGGAAAACCAATATTATTTGAAGTAAATTCAAAACCAATGATTTTTGATGAGATTGATATCCAAACGAAACGAATTGAGCAAACTGCTAAATTGTTTGCAGAATTAGCAAATAATACCATCCATAACAAGAAGGAATTTTAACTTTTTTTGCCGTATTATTTACAAGGAAGGCAAGGTGGCCAAACTGGACAATACTTTCGTTTTCCTTTTAGTTTATTCGCATTTCTCCAGACAACTAACCGCCTAAAATCAGTTAGGAAAGGAGCAATAAGGTTTGATTACACATTTTCAATATAAACCATTGATTAAACAGGCAAGCTTACCTGGTTGGCGAATTTCCTTTTACTTCAGAGGAATTCATTACGATGGAATATATCATAAAAATGGACAAATCGAATGGGCAGCGATGACACCGCCAAAAGAGGAAGAAACAGAAATACAGTCACAAATACATGAGCTCATGCTCTTCCATGTGTACGACTAATGAATGATGAAACCTACTCATGCGCAAGCTAACAGAGATGAGGAGGTTTGATAATGGTGAAAAAGGTCGAAGGTGTAAAACAAGATTTAAACTATGAAGGAAAAGATGAGGTTTATTTAGATATTGACCGAATCATTAATGAAGGCCTATCTGGCGGCTCGGTCCATCGAAAAGATAGCAAAGCCAATATTGAAGAAGCACGGGACCTTGTAGAAGAGGAACCGCCATATGATGTAGAAGAATAAGGCTGTTGGTTTAAACCTGCAGTCTTTTTTTGTTTGCTTTACGTGTATACTATTATAGCTTTCATGCCTTGGCAATCTTTTCTATAATAGAAGAAAGACCTATGCATTAAAGGAGATATCAATGTTAGAAAATTTGTTGCGACATTATAAAGATGCAATGATCATGACCTATAATCCGAAAGACACAAATTATGAATGGTTCCAAACAGAGTATGGACAAACCTTTGGAATTCTTAAAGCGTCTCTATCAGAGAAGGAGATAGAGCTGCTATCTTCTTTGTTCAAATCAGTAGAAATCGTCAATGAGGATACCTTTTCACACTCTCAGCGCAAGTGGTTTGATTACCTTTTTTTAGATAGAAAAAATAGTGAACCGCCTCTCCCAGCTGATCATGCAACCATACGCTTCTATTATTTCTATTTAAAACAGACTATTGATGAAAAACAAAATTTTGAAGAAGCTGTCCAGGGAATTCTTGACTCTGAACTTATCATATGGTTAAGTCTTTCACACGGCATCATTATTGAAGAAAAACCATCTATCACATTAGATGCTGAATCATTAAAGAATTTAAGTGATACTCTTACAACCGATTTTTATGTTGAACCCTATCTTTATATTGGACAGCTTCAGAAAAATGATGCTGATCTAAAAGAAAAATTCACACTAGAGCAAAGCTGCTTCCAAGCCTTGCACCGTTCAGTCCATCGGGAAAAAGCCCTGACCTTTTATGATGCGATGCCGCTTTTAATTATGACATCGCCATCTGCCATAAAAAGAGATATTCTCTCTAACCAACTAATAGAAGCAATTGAGGATAAAGAACTCCATCATACGATTGAGGCCTTTTTGCAGTCTAATTTAAATGCCTCCTTAACAGCTAAACGATTATTTATTCACCGGAACAGCCTGCAATATCGCTTAGAAAAACTTCTAGAAAAGACAGGTTTAGACATCCGGACGTTTTCTAATGCAACATTTATCTTTCTAGCAACGATTCTCGTTCGACATGAAAGCTAGAAAAGCGTTTACAAGTTGCACAAAAGAGCCTAGTATTTTTCGTGCAACTTGTACGTTTACTTTCTTTCCTGAAATCCCTTACAATGAAAACATAATAAAACGCTTTCAAAAACGGGGAGGAATTCAAAAATGGCAGAGTTAAGATTAGAGAATATTTACAAGATTTACGACAATAAAGTTACAGCAGTAGAAGATTTCAACCTTCATATTCAAGATAAAGAATTTATCGTATTCGTTGGTCCATCTGGTTGCGGTAAATCTACTACACTTCGTATGGTTGCAGGATTAGAAGAAATTTCAAAAGGAGATTTCTACATTGATGGAAAGCGTATGAACGATGTTGCTCCTAAAGATCGTGATATCGCAATGGTATTCCAAAACTATGCACTTTATCCACATATGAACGTTTATGATAATATGGCATTCGGATTAAAGCTTCGTAAATTACCAAAAGATGAAATTGAACGTCGTGTTAATGATGCTGCTAGAATCCTTGGTCTTGAGCAATACTTACAACGTAAACCAAAAGCATTATCAGGTGGTCAGCGTCAGCGTGTTGCATTAGGCCGTGCAATCGTTCGTGATGCAAAGGTATTCTTAATGGATGAGCCTTTATCTAACCTTGATGCGAAGCTTCGTGTACAAATGCGTGCTGAAATCACAAAATTACACCAACGCTTACAAACAACAACAATTTACGTTACCCATGACCAAACTGAAGCGATGACAATGGCTACTCGTCTTGTTGTTCTTAAAGATGGTATCATCCAACAAGTAGGATCTCCTAAAGAAGTATATGATAAGCCAGAAAACGCATTTGTTGGCGGATTTATCGGATCACCTGCAATGAACTTCTTTAAAGGAAAACTTTCAGACGGCAAATTCTCATTTGGTTCGACTAGTGTTGCTGTTCCAGAAGGTAAAATGAAATATCTTCGTGAGCAAGGCTATGTAAACAAAGAAGTTTTAATGGGTGTTCGTCCTGAAGAAATTCATGATGAGCCAGTATTCATTGAATCCTCTCAAGGTTCAAAAATCTCTGCTAAAATTGAAGTTGCAGAGTTAATGGGTGCTGAAACAATGCTTTATTCTGAAATTGACGGCCAATCATTCGTAGCACGTGTTGATTCACGTACAGATGTTAAGCCTGGTCAATCACTTGAGTTAGCATTAGACATGAACAAAGCTCATTTCTTCGATACTGAATCAGAAAAAAGAATTCGCCCAGCTGGTGAAAAATAATAACTAAACTTAGGGTCAGACCCCTCCATCAAACACTTATATTTGGTGTTTTAGGGGTCTGACCCTTTCCTTTTTTTATTCTCCTCATTCTTTAATAGCATTTGTCTCTTCATGCTGACAATTTGGGCAATAATAATAATGAATGCAATGATGAGTCTCGAGTGATGTTGGATCCCCATCAAAAAGTTTCATTATATCAATATCCAGATATGCACTATAATCATCCAGATAATCAGTAATCTTCCCTTGGTCCTCCATAATTGTCTGGCAACTTGGGCATTGAATCATTCGAGTTTCTAATCCATTACATAAAGTACACAAATCCATTTCTTCATCCCCTTAAATAACCTGCATACTTTTAGAATCTCAATACTATCCTAATTTATGTATCACCTAAAACAAAAGCGCAAGCGCCTTGTTCAGCCTAGACAAATAAGCTGATTTAGAATCGAAGGCGCGTTCTTTGCCTTCAATTCTAAATTGGCTGGCTCCAAGATGGTCTGTCTAGTCGACTGGCAGTCAAAAGCGCGACGTCATGTCGCTTTTACATCACTTGCAGTCCTCTGCTTCGGAGCTGGATGCCGAATTGCTTTTCCACATTACCTATATAGAGTTTTTATATCAAGGTGATTGAAAAAATTACCATTAAAACATTGCATATAAACAAAAAAATCAACCATAATACTTAGTAACAACGGTGCAACAACGCACACACCAATGGGTTAAGCCGAGTAAGGCGATGAAATCTAAAAATAGGTTTCATATGTTTGGTGCAAATCCAACTAACCCAGCCAAAATATTCTTATTGAGGAGATGAATGACAGATGGCACAAAACAATTCAAACTCTAATCAACTTTTAGTACCAGGCGCATCTCAAGCAATTGATCAAATGAAATATGAAATTGCTACTGAGTTTGGTGTAAACCTTGGTGCTGAAACAACTTCTCGCGCTAACGGTTCTGTTGGTGGGGAAATCACTAAACGTTTAGTATCAATGGCTCAACAATCTATGAGCGGTTTTTCACAACAATAATAATTAAATAAATTGGCTAAGAGGCTGACACTTTGTGTCAGCCTCTTCCCATTTCTTATGTATCAAACAAGGATCTCTCACCATATATTATAGGAAAACGTTCATGTGATTTTTCCCCCTGAATCATCACCCGTTTCCCATCCTCTAATAAGAATATAACATTTTGCTAACATCATGTTCGTTTCAAACCATAAAGGAGCGGATAGCTATGTTTGATGTAATTGATTGGAAGCTCATTGGTTTTGTCGGTTATACTTTATTCCACGAATATGTTGTTTATATACGTATTCCCCAAATTCATTATTGGGAACAAACAAAGAAAAAAACATAAATCGTATTCCTTATAGAAGTTAAAGAGAAAGACTCAGGGTTCAGCTATTAATTGCATAAGTCTTTCTCTTACCATTAATACAGGATATCCTTATTCCTCTATTATGACGGCCGTTCCGTAAGCAATAATTTCTGAGGCATTCTGCATAATAGCTGATGATTCTAGTCTCATACATACAATGGCGTTAGCCCCTTTCGCCTTTGCATCTTCAACCATTCTCCCAATCGCCTTTTGCCTGGCTTCATCCATCATTTCGGTATATTCTTTGAGTTCACCGCCAACAATTGTTTTCAATCCAGCCATAATATCTTTTCCGATATGCTTCGATTGAACCGTACTTCCCTTTACAAATCCTTTATATTCCTTCGTTACTTTCCCAGGCACTGATTCAGTAGTCACAATAATCATGCTGAGCATCCTCCTTTTTTTCATCTAATCTTGTTTTTATAAACAAAGCAAGCAATACAAGTAAAGAAAAGAAATATACGCAAAATAGTCCTATAGCCAATCTTATGTTAAAAAATAAAAAAATAATTCCTGTAAACTGAGTAAAAATTGCCATCAACATACTTACATACTTTACAATTTCCATGCTTGCCCCCCTTTCCATCCCTATTTTTACTATATCTTCTTTTTTGAAAAAAATGAATATCTCCCTCTAGGCACTAACACCTAAAAATCCAAAAATCTAGTACTATATCACTATTTTCGTTTTAATGAGTTTTCGAAATGAATTTTTGAGGTATGTAATGATTAACTACTACTTCTCGGAGGGTATATATGAATAAATTAATGACATTAGACTTATCTATAAAGAAGCAATTAAGGATTGACCAATTGCTAAGAGTGAGTCAGTTGGCAAAATCATACGACGGAAAAATTTATTTTCTGCTTAGAAATAAAACGATCATTGATGCGGCTAAACTCCCATCCTTAGTTACCTGTTTTCTAACTGTAAAGGATGGACAAACATTGAAAATCTTAATCGATGGTCCTGCACCACAGCAAATCATAAATGATTTAATAGAAATTTGTTCTAGAACCATTACCTTACAACAACAACACCTCTTACAACCTGCAATGAAAGTAAAGCTTTAATTAAATTTTACAGTTTTTCATTCGCCAGGAGGTGGTATATATGTTGAGAACAATCTTTTTAATTGTCGGAGCAATCGTTGTAATTGGCTTTTTACTTAATTTAATTTTTTAATAAGATTCTATGATGAAAACAGTTTAAATGTTGATTGGAGCTGGTTGCGAGACTCCTGTGGAAACTCGGGAAAGCTGAGACTTGGCGCATGTGGAAAGCAAGTCTCCCTCGCTGCAATCAACCATTCAGCATTAATTACCAGTAACAAAGTTTGTAAAACCAGCTTTTAATATACAATTATCATCCAGAAAATTTCACCGATTATAAAAATTTTGAAAGGATGATTAAAATGAAGACCTTTGAACGAATAGTTGTAGCTTATAATAGTTCTGAAGATGGTAAAGAAGCGCTTGAATTGGGAATTCAGCTCAGCAAACAACTGAATTCAGATCTTTCCGTCGTTCACATTCAAAAGAAAGCGCTTTTAGATGATGTTCCTGTTAGCAATAATTTTGGATCAATGATACCAAATAACAGCTATGATGCAGAAAACACGAGACATTTCCCTGTAATACCTGATCCTGGCGAACACTCTGAAATACAAGAATATGATAAAGCAACCATGGCATTGCAGAGTGAAGCAAAAAGAATGCTTGATCACCATCATGTCGATGGAGAGGTGACAATCCTAGATGGAGACCCGGCTGATGTCATTGTTTCATTTGCAAGGGAAAACAACGCAAATCTAATTGTAGTCGGAAGCCGGGATCACAGCGGCTTAAAACGACTATTATTCGGAAGTGTTAGTGAAAAAGTTTCCCAACAATCAAATATCCCGGTATTAATCGCAAAATAATTTTTGCAGCTTTCTCAAAAGGGTAAGATCTTCCAAACACCAGTACGTGCTTGGGGGTCTTACCCTTTGGTTTTGAGCCAGTCATTTTTTTACATCTACTTTCCTTTTCCTGCTATATTTTTGCATATCTTTAAGATGTGCACAGAATTCGAAGAATCGCCCAATGATGCCTCTAAATCAATCATGCAAATCGCCGAAACATCTGAAAGCTTAAAAGAAATGGCAAAATCCATATAACATAATGAACGTATACTTTGCTCTCTAGACCGTGATTTGTCCTTTATGCTATATAAAGGACTTTTTACTTTTCTTTCCTCTCCTACCTCGTTTTATCCTTTATAAGCGTTCTATTGGACTTTCCCTTTTCTCTCCAATCTCATTTTGTCCTTTATAAGCGTTCTATAAGACATGATCTTTCCTATCTAACCGCTTTTTGCCCCTTAATCGTGTACTTTGCTATTGTTTAACCACTATAAATTATCCGAGAGACAAAATCTATTTTTTATAAAGTAATCTCAAGTTGAATCATTATTCTAAAAAACTCTAATTTCCTCTTGTTCCATCAATTAGAAAGTAATAAACCGCCAAATTCATAGGATTAAAACAGAAAAAACCAAAACTAAGATCCTTTAAATAATTGACAAAGAATATTAGATTGATATAATATTCTTTGTTGTGCTTTTATGCAAAAAAGCATAAAAGCGTTTAAGTTATAAAGGAGCAAGTTTATGATAAAAAATACAGCTACGTTTCAATTTAAAGAAGCAGTTTTCATTTTATTTCTTATATTAGCGATTATTATTTCCAGTTTATTCGTATTAAAAACAGAGCCGCATCTGGCACTATTTAATTGTTTGATTGCTGTCTCTTTTCTTGGTTTGATCAAGGGTTATACATGGAAGGACTTAGAATCAGGGATCATCATGGGGATACAGAGAGGCATTCAGCCAATTATCATCTTGGCCTTAATTGGGATTTTAATTGGGGCTTGGATGTCCAGCGGTACGATACCAACCGTTATGGTATATGCTCTAACCGTGATCCATCCTGACTTTTTGCTGATTACCTCCTTATTTTCTTGTATGGTTATCTCAAGTCTTGTCGGAAGCTCCTTCACCACTATAAGCACAGTTGGAGTAGCTCTTATGGGTGCTGGGATGGCAGTTGGCCTCCCTGCCACTTGGGTCGCAGGTGCAATTATTTCTGGAGCTTGCCTTGGAGATAAAATGTCACCTATGTCTGATACAACGAATTTTGCATCTGGGGTATCTTCTGTAAAGCTTTTCACCCATATTAAACATATGACCAGAACAACGACTCCCAGTATTCTTATTACTATTGCTCTCTTTTATTTATTAGGCAGAATAGCACCGTCCCATACAGTATCTCTTATTGAGATGACAAATATGGTAACGATTATAAAAGACTATGTTCAAATTAGCAGTCTTACGTTGCTTTCACCACTATTGGTTATCTTTTTAGCTATTCGAAAGGTGCCTGTAATTCCTGCATTGATCGTTGGTATCATTTCGGCGGGAATCACTTCTTTCTGGTTGCAGGATGTACCTGTTGGCGACTTTTTTCATGTCTTACAAAACGGAACTACGTTTACAATCGAAAATGAACAGGTCTCAAATATGCTGAATCGCGGCGGCTTACAATCAATGATGTGGTCCATTTCACTCATTATAATCGCCTTTGCATTTGGCGGTATATTAGAAGCATTAAATATTATCCCTGCTTTATTGAACGGATTGATCGAACATATTAAATCTAAGGGTCAGCTTATTCTCTCAACAGCTGCTTCCTCCTTTGGGGTGAACCTTTTAACCGGTGAGCAATACTTATCGATTCTCATCCCTGGTCAATCCTTTAAAGGCTTATATGATAAAATGAAAATCGAACGAAAATATATGTCACGGACATTAGAGGATGCTGGTACATTGGTGAATCCTCTGATTCCTTGGGGAGTTAGCGGCGCCTTCTTTGCACAAACACTTGGTGTTTCCGTAATAGAATATTTGCCCTTTGTATCGTACTTATATTTATCACCATTCTTTTCAATCCTTTTTGGATTTATGACGAAAAGGAAAACCACTGTCTAATTACTATTGAGCGGATCTGGATTAAGCCAGATCCTTTTTGTTCCTCTGCAAAATTCTATGAATCTAGATAAATTTCGACAATTAGTAAGTATTGGTTGATTAATTTATATCTGTGCCTTATTATTGATATAGACGAATCATAACTATATATTGATATACTTATAAAATCAAAAACTATATATTGTATCTTTGCAAGTAAAGGCGCCTAACAGGCTGAAAAGGGAATCTGGTGAAAATCCAGAACTGTCCCCGCAACTGTAAGTGTGACGAACTGAGATTGCCACTGTACACATGGTGTATGGGAAGGCCTCAAAGTAGGACGAGCACAAGTCAGGAGACCTACCTTTTACATGCTAAGTTTCAATTTCTTCGGGGGCTGAGAAGATGAAACGATAGTAAGGATTAATGGGCTTTTTCTCCAATACTGCCCTGCTCTCTTATCTGTCGTTTTCCCCTCCCCCTTAGCAAAACGAACAGATGGAGGAATTTATTATGAATACAACTATAACCCCAGTTATTATTAGCGGGAATCATCAAGAAGCATTTGACCTGAATAAACTTACATCATTTATTAAAAACATACATCAGCATTTCCCTTCCCTGCAAATAGACGATTATCTTACTAGGATCGAAAACACCATTCTCCAAAGAGATTCATATACGTCTGAACAACTCACAAATTTGCTCATTTTAGAAGGACTATCAAATATTCATGAACTAGAGCCCGATTGGACCTATTTTTGTGCACAAATCTATTTAACTAAGCTTTACAAGGAAGCTGCTGCAAATAGAGAATATGATAAATCGCAAAAATACGGAAGCTTTTATCAATTGATTGAGATCTTAGTTACGAAGGGCCTTTATCACAGCAAGCTTCTTGATCAATACACTAAAACAGAGATTGAAGAAATTGGTTCATACATCAATCCAGAAAACGACAGATTATTTACATACATTGGCTTAAGAACCTTAGCTGACCGCTACTTAACACGTGATTTCTCAAAGCAAACCTATGAGCTTCCCCAAGAACGATTCTTACTCATAGCCATGACCCTAATGGCTAATGAAAATAAGCAACAACGCCTTGAGCTCATAAAAGAAGCGTATTGGGCAATGAGTAATCTCTATATGACAGTGGCAACCCCAACCTTATCAAATGCAGGTAAACCTGTCGGACAGTTATCAAGTTGCTTTATTGATACGATTGACGATAGCCTGCAAGGAATTTTTGACAGCAATACCGACATTGCGAACCTATCAAAATCAGGCGGAGGAATTGGAGCTTATTTAGGAAAAATTCGCAGTCGGGGAAGTGATATTAAAGGATTTAAAGGTGTTTCATCTGGGGTTATTCCATGGATGAAGCAGCTAAACAATACAGCGGTCAGCGTAGACCAGCTAGGACAGCGCAAAGGTGCAATTGCTGTTTATTTAGATGTTTGGCATAAGGATATTTTCTCCTTTCTCGATGCTAAGCTGAATAATGGTGACGAACGCATGCGGACCCATGACTTATTTACAGGCGTTTGTATTCCTGATGTTTTTATGGAGCAGGTGGAAACACGCGGTGATTGGTACTTATTTGACCCTCACGAGGTTCGCAAAGTAATGGGCTACAGCATTGAAGATTTTTATGATGAGGAAAAAGGAAATGGCAGCTTCCGTCAAAAATACTGGGAGTGTGTCAGCAATGATCAGTTATCGAAAGAAAAGGTCCCAGCAATTGAAATCATGAAACGTATCATGATCAGTCAATTAGAAGCAGGTACTCCATATATGTTCTATCGCGATGAAGTAAACAGACAAAATGCGAACGCACATCAAGGAATGATCTACTGCAGCAACCTTTGCACGGAAATCACGCAAAATCAAAGCGCAACGACAGTTGAAGAGCAATATACAGAGGATGGAAAAATCATTACCGTCAAAACGCCAGGAGATTTTGTTGTATGTAATCTCTCCTCTATTAATCTTGCAAAAGCTGTCACAGAAGATGTGTTAGAAAAACTGATTCCGATCCAAGTAAGAATGTTAGACAATGTGATTGATTTAAACACGATTCCTGTGCTTCAAGCCAAGTTGACCAATCAGAAGTACCGTTCTATAGGTGTCGGTACGTTTGGATGGCATCACCTGCTTGCATTAAAACAATTAAGATGGGAGCACGAAGAAGCAGTTCAATATGCTGACGAGCTTTATGAAAAGATCTCTTATCTAACGATTCGTGCAAGTATGGAGCTTGCAAAAGAAAAAGGCTCCTACTCCATATTTGAAGGTTCAGATTGGCAAACTGGCTCTTATTTTGAAAAGCGAGGCTATCTGTCAAAAGAAAGCAATCTTGACTGGGAGCAATTGAAGGAAGAAATAAAAACGCATGGAATTCGGAACGCATACTTAATGGCTGTTGCACCAAACGCATCGACATCAATTATTGCCGGAAGCACAGCAAGCATTGATCCGATTTTCCAAAAGGTTTACTCAGAAGAAAAGAAAGATTATAAGATTCCTGTTACCGTACCTGATTTAAATTCTACGACAACATGGTATTACAAATCAGCTTATTTTATAGACCAGCGCTGGAGCATTAAGCAAAATGCTGCTAGACAACGCCATATCGACCAATCGATATCCTTTAACCTTTATGTACAAAACACAATCAAAGCAAAGGACTTACTAGACCTGCATTTAACTGCATGGAAAGAAGGACTAAAAACAACCTATTACTTACGCTCAACATCAAGTGAAATAGAAGAATGCGAATCCTGCGCGAGTTAACCCGAAAAGCGCAAGGCGCCCGCCTATCGGTGACAAGCATAAGGCGAATAGGAATAGAAGGTGTTCTTTACCTTCAATTCCTATTTGACTTATGCCCTCGAGCCGATGGCGCCTGGAGCTAGACACCAATACTAAGTACAGACGTTTTTTTATTTTTCTAACACCTAAGAGCCTCGAACAGCCCCGACAAGCATAAGACGATTTAGAATAGAAGGTGTTCTTTGCCTTCAATTCTAAATTGGCTTATGACTCGAGGGGCTAGGCGCTGCAGCTAGACATTAAGACTGAGTACAGAGAGTTTTAGATTCTTCACAAACTAATGAGCCTTGCCATGCCCTGACAAGCATAAGGCGAATAGAAATAGAAGGTGTTCTTTACCTTCAATTCCTATTTGATTAGACCCTAGAGCCGATGGCGCCTGGAGCTAGACACCAATACTAACTAAGTACAGACGTTTTTTTATTTTTCTAACACCTAAGCGTCAGGTATACTCTTACGCAAATGCGTCTAATCTTCTAAATAGAGAATAGATAAAAGGAGCTCACTAAATGGAAAACACTACACTTATGAAACGAAAAATCATGGATGCTGCTGCTCCGAATCGTTCAACTGCGATTATTAACGGAGAGAGCTCGAATGTATTAAACTGGGATGATGTTGCCTATCCTTGGGCATTTCCGCGTTATAAAAAAATGCTTGCTAATTTTTGGACGCCATTTGAAATTAATATGGCTCAAGATATTAAGCAATATCCGGCCTTAACAGATGATGAAAAGGATGCTTTTTTAAAAATTATTGGACTTCTTGCCCTACTTGACAGCATTCAAACTGATTATGCTGGAAAAGTTGCTGACTATATAACAGATTCGAGCATCAATGCTTTAATGATCATCCTTGCCCAGCAGGAGGTTATTCACAACCATTCCTATTCATATGTCCTTTCAAGCCTTGTACCGAAACAAACACAGGATGAGGTTTTTGAGTATTGGAGAAATGAACCTATCTTAAGAAAACGGAATGAATTTGTAACTAATGGCTATCAGTCCTTTGCTGAACAGCCAACAATTGAACACCTGTTAAAATCGATCGTATATGATGTCATTTTAGAAGGACTCTTTTTTTATTCCGGGTTTGCTTTCTTTTACAATTTGGCACGAAACCAAAAAATGGTCGCAACAAGCACGATGATTAACTATATTAACCGTGATGAACAAATTCATGTCGATTTGTTCGTTCAAATCTATAAAGAAGTTTTAAAACAATATCCGGAATATGACACTGAAGAACTTGCAGAATTTGTAAAAAATACATTTATTAAAGCTGCCGAGCTCGAAATCGAGTGGGGACGTTTTATTATCGGTAATAAACTTGATGGAATCAATATGAACGATGTCAGTGATTATATCAAGTTTTATGCAAACGTCAGATGTAATCAACTTGGATATGAACGTCCTTTTGAAGGATACCGTACAAACCCTTTAAAATGGATTAAAGCTTATGAGGAAGTTGATTTAGGAAAATCTGATTTCTTCGAACAAAAATCACGTCAATATACAAAGGTTAACCATGTCGATAATGGATTCGACGATCTATAAGAAAAGGCGCAAGTGCCTTGACCTACCATAGTTAGTTTTATTACATTATCATTTCCTAAGAAAAAGAAAAGGGGAGCGAAATCGCTCCCCATTTTCTACTTATCGTTATCTCTATCTCTAACCTTTTCTTCTATTAGCTTAGCCTCAAAAATTTCTTCGTCTGTTTCCTGTTTAATACGTTCTTCCACTCGGATTCTACCTTTACCCATAAGATATCCCTCCTAAGAAAGCTTATATTCATTATGAAAAAGACATGACAAAAAGTAAACATAACAAAAGTACTAATCTACTGAAAATTTACAATTAAAATCAAAAAGTGACGTTTTCAATCAAAAACTTTACAACAATTTTCAACATTTGTTTGAAAATTGTTTAAAATCTATTTATTTGTGGTAAGAACCATTTAGTAAAGCCAATTAATAACTATTTGATTAAAGGATGATAAAAAATGAGGTTTTCAAACTTATCTAATGAAATATTACTGGAAAGCTATCAAGAATCCTGCAGATTGCAAATTAGCAATGATTTTATCAAAATGCTTGAAAGAGAGATTTTTATGAGAGGCTTGCCTTTACCCGCCAAATATGTAAAGCAATAAAAGAGAATGGATTAATATTTGCTGGGCTGGCACAAGAAAATAAATAGATTTTTTTGTCAGCCTTTTTGAACAAAATACCTTGAGCATAGCTATTTAACGATCATAACCGGGCACTCTGCACGTTTTGCAACCTTATGACTTACACTGCCTAATACCAATTCCTGCAATTTATTTAAACCTCTGCTGCCAATTACAACTAAATCAAAATGTTGATTATTGGCATACCTCACAATTTCTGGTCCAGGCTCACCCCTTAGTATTTCTACTGTATAGTTTATCTGCTGCTGCTTTAAAATTTCTTCAGTGGGTCTAATCCTGCGTAACCGCCTTTCATAGACAGCCTCCTTGCTTCCCTCAGATAATACATCAGATTTTGAGGTTGAATCATCTACAATATAAATGACCTTTATATGAGCATCATTACTTAATTTTGCAACTTCAGCAGCCTTTATTGCAGCTCGAAAAGCATGCTCAGATCCATCAGTTGCCAACAAAATGTCTTTGAACATCCATTCTCCTCCATTTTGCTTTACTACTATTCTACAGTACCGCTTACCTCTTTAATATAAAATTAGTTCTACAAAATTCTGCTTAAACCGGAGAAAATTCGAGTTAATCAATGAAAACAGCACAAGTACACGCTTACATAATAATATATATTTTCAATAAATGATGCTATAATGTTCTCCGTTATCAACGACCCGACTTTCATGAGAGTTGAAAGTCACCTAAAAATTTAATAAGAAGAAGAGGTGCTGTATTGAATACACAAACATTAAAACAACAATGGTTCGGAAATATCCGCGGGGATATCCTTTCAGGCATCGTGGTCGCCTTAGCCCTTATTCCTGAAGCAATTGCGTTTTCGATTATCGCTGGTGTTGACCCGATGGTTGGATTGTATGCCTCATTTTGTATCGCCGTCGTAATTGCATTCGTAGGCGGAAGACCGGGAATGATTTCTGCAGCTACAGGGGCAATGGCGTTAGTAATGGTTACGTTAGTAGCTGAACACGGGCTGCAATATCTCCTTGCCGCAACGATCTTAACTGGAATGATTCAAATTATTCTCGGTGTTCTTAAAATAGGCAGATTGATGAAGTTTATTCCACGTTCTGTTATGGTTGGCTTTGTAAACTCCTTAGCCATTTTAATTTTTATGGCACAACTGCCCCACTTTGTTGGTGAATCATGGATTATGTACGCAATGGTTACCGGATCATTAGCCATTATTTACATTTTTCCTAGGTTTACAAAAGTTGTTCCATCACCGCTTGTAGCCATTATCGTGATGACGATTTTTGCAGTTTTATCTGGCGTTTCGGTTCGTACTGTCGGTGATATGGGAGAATTAACACAGGCATTACCAATGTTCTTAATTCCGCAAATCCCGTTTAATTTTGAGACGTTGCAAATCATCCTTCCTTATTCTATCGCATTAGCACTTGTCGGATTATTGGAATCACTTTTAACCGCACAAATTGTTGATGATCTGACAGATACGGAAAGTGATAAAAACAAAGAAGCAAGAGGACAAGGAATCGCCAATATTATCGCTGGATTTTTTGGAGGTATGGCAGGCTGTGCGATGATTGGCCAATCTGGTATCAACGTTAAATCTGGCGGGCGCGGTCGTTTGTCTACTCTTATTGCTGGTGTTTTCCTGATGATCTTAATCATTTTGCTAAACGATATTCTAGTGCAAATTCCAATGGCTGCTTTAGTCGCTGTTATGATTATGGTATCAATCGGTACATTTGACTGGTCTTCACTGAGAAAGCTGCACGTTATGCCGATTACGGACTCAGCTGTGATGATCGTAACAGTTGTCACTGTCGTCTATACACATGATTTATCTAAGGGAGTAATTGCAGGTGTAATCCTTAGTGCGGTTTTCTTTGCAGCTAAAATTTCAAAGGTCCATGTGGAAACAAAACTTGATGAAAGCTATCAGAAAACCTATATTGTAAAAGGGCAATTATTCTTTGCCTCTGCTACAGATTTGGTGGCAAGCTTTGACTATAAAGAAGATATTCAGCATGTGGTTATTGACTTAAGCCAGGCACATTTATGGGATGATTCAGCTGTTGGAGCGATTGATAAAATTGTTTTCAAATTTAAACAAAATGGTACTGAAGCGAGAATTGTTGGTTTAAATCAAGACAGTTCAATACTTGTCAAAAAACTCGCTGTTTATGACAAAGCAAATGCTAAAATGGCAAATCATTAATCGTAAGAGAGCCTGATCCAAAAACGGATCAGGCTCTTGTTAGTTTTTAAGGAAACCATGTTATTGTTCATCTTCTGTTGATGTTTCTTTTGCAGATACATCCTCATCTGATAAAAGATGAAACGATTGCGTTAAGATTAATGCCGAGCGGTTTTCATCCTTTGGGTGAGGCACAACTTCAGCCTGTGCAAAAACTTCATTATTATAAAAGTCTTCTTCTTTTTGATCCATATCACTTAGTCCTTTCTATTTAAGGTTGTTTACATTTTTACCTTTGAATAGAAAATTATGAGGAAAAGAATCTATAATTATTTTAACAATTGCACAGAAAGAGACTCTTTTCATAAACTTTGTTGCTAGTTACCAAGTAGTCCTAAGCCAAAGTCCGACTTACCTTTCATTCAGTTGTACGGGGTGTTTTATACCTCTTTACTAAGTAATAGACAATGGCCATAAGCACAGCAAAGCTCGTGATAGGAATAAGATATGGCCGGGCAACTTCTTTTATATACATCCAGTTGCTGCCTAACTCGATCCCTAAATATAAAAAGAAAATCGTCCAAGGAATCATCGCGGCAACAGTGTAAAATGTAAATTTCCATAAAGGCATTTTTGCAATTCCTGCAGGGATACTTATCGCATGTCTGACTACTGGAATAAATCTTGCCCCGAAGATCACTCCAGAGCCATATTTTTCAAACCATGATTCAGCAACATCTAAATGGTGATTTTTTATAAGCAGAAATTTTCCGTAGTTCTCAAGAAAGGGTCTTCCTCCATAACTGCCAAGCCAATATAAGATTAGTTGAGCAATGGTTCCGCCAATCACACCTGCTGCAAACGCTCCTAAAAAGCCGACTTTTCCAATAACAATTAAGTACCCGCCATATCCAAGAACGATTTCACTTGGTATTACCTCAAGCATTAATCCAATTGCTATTCCCAAATACCCAAGGCTTGTCAGCCATTCTAATATATCGAGAATTGCTTCCTCCATTCATTCACACCCCTACCCTTTATATCGTTGGGAAACTGCAAAAGCCCTGTACAGTTGATTATCCATTTGACCGCCAGCTCCGAAGCATAGGAAGTGCAAGTGCAGTCAGTACGACAGGACGTTGACTGCCAGCTGCTAGCCCCCCAAGTCTAGCCACTCTGGAATTGAAGAAAAAACGTCTCCATTTCTAAGCTTCTCATGCCTTTTGGGTCTGTTCAAGGTACTTGCGTTTTTGTATAGTCCAAGCATCTCTTGTCCCTATATACGTATGAATGAATGGGGGAAAATAATCCTTTTCCCAAAAACTTTATGAGGTGAATTTGTAGCCTTATTAGTGAATATCCTTTTTCTTGAATCTTCCCCCGCGAACCTCTGCAATATTGGCCACCGCTAAAAAGGCAGATGGATCATGGTCTTCTACAATCGATTTTAATTTTGCTTCCTCTAAACGGGTAATGATACAGAAAATAACCTTCTTATCATCTCCTGTATAAGCACCTTCTCCATTGAGGTAAGTAACACCGCGTCCCAGCCGGGCTAAAATAGCATCTCCAATTTCCCTGTACTGATCACTTATAATCCATGCAGACTTTGATTCGTCAAGTCCTTCGAGAACAATATCAATTGTCTTAAATGCTACGAAATAAGCAATTAATGAATACATGGCTCTGTTCCAGCCAAAGACAAAACCAGCGCTTCCAAGTATGAAGATATTAAAAAACATAATAATTTCACCAACTGAAAAAGGAAGCCTCTTATTTGCAAGAATAGCTAATATTTCAGTACCATCTAAAGATCCGCCATATCGGATCACAATCCCCACACCAACACCTAAAATAATTCCGCCAAATACGGTGGCGAGAAGCAAATCCTCTGTAAAAGCAGGTACAGGATGGAGCAAACTTGTAGCAATAGATAGAACGATAATGCCAAACAAAGTTGATAGAGCAAATGTTTTTCCTATTTGTTTATAGCCAATAAAGAAAAAAGGAATGTTTAACAGGAAAATAAATAGTCCTAACTTCCAACCTAATAAATGAGAAAGAATAATCGAGATCCCGACAATGCCCCCATCAATTACCTTGTTGGGAACTAAAAAAATTTCTAAACCGACTGCCATTAACACGGCGCCAATAAAAATGAACAAGATTCTTTTTAATAATTTAGATTTACTTAACCCTTGATGTTGTTTAATTTCTCTCTGTAATTCAGCTGGTATTTCTGTCATAAAAGCCCCCCTAATTTCATTAACGTATACTTTATTTGTCCTTTCATTATAACGTACATTCATAAAATAGTGGATTTTAACGGCTTAGATGTTTTTACTATGACTAAAAAAAGCTTGGGGCCGTTTTCCAATAGTCAAGAACGGACCCAAGCCTTTTTAATTGTTTTATCCCATTCTTAACGGGCAGTAATAGCTTTCACTGTTAATTAGGTGAATTGGGATAACTGCCCCTGATGATCCGATAAGTCTCGCTTTATTTTCTTGACTTTTTTTCGTTGTGCTTTGTTTCGGCTAAATCATTCCCAAAGTCTTTATCAGTATTGATGGCATCACTTGCTTTTTTCATTTTCTTTTGTTGATTTTTGTGACTATCTCTTTCAGCCATTTTCCTTGCTCCTTTCTATTATAGGCTCTATTAAACTTGTCTGTTGATTTTTGCTACAGGCACAAAGCTTTCTTAGGGTGATCCAGGAGACTCCTATTTTATTTCTGCTATTGCACTGATCATTATGCCCTAATACTAAGAATATTAATAAGGATCAGCTTTATGGCCTTTTTCCACAGCATTCTTTGTTGCATGATCCCCTTCTCGATTACCAAGAGGTTTTTGGCTGGATCCTTCCTTAGCAGATTGTGCCAGGCCTTCTCTTAATCTGCGGCCATACTCTTCATCTGCTTCTTCAGCAAGAGCAAGCATTTTATCTTGTATTCTTTGGTCACATTTTGATAGATCGTTTACAAGGTTGGAAATTAATTCATCTTTTTCCCATTGTTCGAATCTGCGATACGTTTCACCAGCTTGTTTTGTATTGCTTTGGCGATCGATTGACTCTCGAACTAAATTCCCTTCAATTTTTGGTGTGTATTCTTTTCCATATTGTTTAGCTTCTTTTAATCCTCCTAATAACGAGGGCTCATAATTAATATGCGGATTTTGTCCTGGTGCACGGTCCACTTTATACTGCATTTGACCACCGCTTTGATTTGTCGCTACCCGTTTTTTCGGAGCATTAATCGGAAGTTGTAAATAATTAGCACCGACCCGATAACGTTGAGTATCTGAGTAAGAAAATGTTCTCCCTTGAAGCATTTTATCGTCGGAAAAATCAAGTCCATCAACTAAAACTCCTGTACCGAAGGCAGCCTGCTCCACCTCTGTAAAATAATCTTCAGGATTTTTATTTAATACCATTTTTCCGACTGGCAGCCATGGGAATTGATCTTCCGGCCACAACTTCGTGTCATCAAGCGGATCGAAATCCAATTCAGGGTGTTCGTCGTCACTCATAATTTGCACAAGTAACTCCCATTCCGGGTAATCCCCCTTCTCAATTGCCTCATATAAATCCTGGGTAGCATGGTTAAAGTTTTTCGCTTGAATTTCTTCTGCTTCCTTTTGTGTCAAATTTTTTATACCTTGCTTTGGTTCCCAATGATACTTTACAAGTACGGCTTCTCCTTCACTATTTACCCATTTATATGTATTTACCCCTGAACCCTGCATCATACGGTAATTAGCAGGTATGCCCCATGGGGAGTAAACAAAGGTTACCATATGGAAGGTTTCAGGTGAATTGCAACAAAAATCAAAGAACCTTTCACTATCTTGAATATTCGTTACTGGATCTGGTTTAAAGGCATGAATCATATCAGGAAACTTCACCGCATCACGGATAAAAAATATTTTTAAATTATTTCCAACCAAATCCCAGTTTCCATCTTCTGTATAAAATTTAACAGCAAAGCCACGCGGATCTCTTAGGGTTTCAGGAGAGTGCCCGCCATGGATAACAGATGAAAAACGAACAAAAAGAGGTGTCCTTTTCCCTTTTTCCTGAAATAATTTTGCGCGAGTGTATTTTGAAACAGGTTCGTTTCCAGCTGTACCATAAGCCTCGAAATAACCATGTGCTCCTGCACCACGAGCATGAACTACGCGTTCAGGAACACGTTCTCTATCAAAATGACTGATTTTTTCGATAAAATCATAATTTTCTAAAGTGGCTGGGCCGCGATTTCCAACAGTTCTTATGTTCTGATTATTAGTTACTGGATGGCCTTGCCTGTTTGTAAGTGTATCCTCGTTTTCTTCATTTGTTTTTGGAATATCATTAGTCACCCGTTTCCCTCCTAATATAGCAATAAAATTTTGGGATTTTATGGTTAATCCGCATTTCCAACTTTACTATACCCCTTTAAGAAAAATATATTCCTTTTTTCTTCTTGAATTATGGAAATAGAAGGGTTTAACTTAAGACAATCGGCTAATAGCCTATTTCTTTAAATCCCCCTTCTAATATCATGCTAAAAAAAGAACACAAATTTTAACATTCACATCTGTGCTCTAATTAACAACAAGGTCTGCAAAAACAGTCAAATAGAAAGAGGACAGTTCCTCATCATTTCCAATGAGAAACTGTCCCCAATACTCTAATTACTTATCTGCCGGATAAACTAACCCTATTTGGTTTCTAGCGTCTTCTATTATTTTTGCTGTCACAATCGAATTTTGATGGGAGTTTAAATCGGATTGTTTTTTCTTCGCTGTAACCAATTCGATAAATTCCTTAGCTTCATAATACATGCTTTCTGAATCTTGCGGTCTTGTAATATCTTCAATACGTCCATCTTTATACTGAATTTTTACATTTTCCGGTGTGTGAATCTTATCAATGATGATACTGCCATTTTCTCCTTGAATTTCAGAAGGAACATAGGAGTTTGTAATTTTAGAATACATGATGACCGCATCCATTTCATCATATGTAAGCAATAAACTTCCCTCTCCGTCTACACCTGACTCGAGCATATAACTTGAAGCTTTTATTTGCTTCGGTTCTCCAAATAACACCACTGCAGGGTAAACACAGTAGATCCCAATATCCATGAGTGCCCCATTTGAGAATTCCGGGTTGAAGGCATTTAAGACAATACCTTCTTTATATTTGTCATAGCGAGAAGAATATTGACAATAGCTTGCAAAATAACGGCGAACTTGTCCAATTTTATGCAGATTTTCTTTGATCGCTAAAAAATTAGGCAAAAAGCTGGTTTTGAGAGCTTCCATCAAGACAACAGAATTTTCATTCGCCGACTTTATCATTTCATTTAGTTCCTTTGTATTTGAAGCAATTGGCTTTTCACAAAGAACATGCTTCCCATTACTCATGCATAAGATTGCTTGTTGTGCATGCAGTGAATTAGGACTTGCAATATAAACCGCATCAAAAGTGTCGCTGCTTGTAAATTCCTCTAGATCTGTAAACGTATGCTTTATGTTAAATTTACCAGCAAATTCTACTGCCTTTTCACTCGTTCTGGAATATACAGCTGTAAGTGAAAAGTCCTCTACTTTGCTAGCTGCTTGAATAAAGCTTTCCGTAATCCAGTTCGTACCGATAATTCCGAATCGAACCATGCTAATCCCTCCATAACACTCATTTCTCTTGGAAAGTATAACTTTTTTTCACAAAAAGAAAAAGCTTTTTGAAGTTTTACTAATTTTTCATGCTTTTTTACTAATTAATTATCGAAAAATATGTCATAATAGATAATTGAGTTATCATGCACTTTATTTTTCATTTATTTAGAATCCAATCGTTGCAAAGGAGACACACCAGATGAAAAAATTAATCGCAATTGACCTTGATGGAACATTGTTATCTTCAAACATTGAAATCTCAAAAGAAAATGTGGACGCGATTCAAAAAGCACAACAAGCTGGCCATGTCGTAATGATTTGTTCAGGCCGAGCACCTGAAGATATCAAACAGCTTATTGAAAAAACACCGCTTGATTGTCCTGTAGCAGGAAGCAATGGCACAAAGGTACTTGCAGACGGTAAATTATTAAGTCAAATTTCCATAGACAAAGAAAGCGTGAAGGAAGTTGCTGCGATCCTTAACGAAAAAAAATACCCATTTAAACTTTATACAAGCCACGGGATATTAGTTGCTTCCACTTGGACAGAGCGTATGCTGGCATTCCTTGAGCAAAATCAGGAATTCAGCAGCGGTCTAACTCCTAAAGAATATAAATTCCTGACTGAACAACCACAAGAAACCGATACAATTAAACTCTTTGATGAAATTGAAGATGTCCTAAAGATTGAAGAGATTGCTATTCAAAAGTTCTTCATTCCAACTATTTCAGGAAAAGACGAACTTATCGCTACTCTTAAAGCCTTTGAGGGCATTTCAATTACAACTTCAGGTCCATTTAATATTGAAATTATGGATACAAATGGACATAAAGGAAACGGTATTAAAGTAATGGCTGAGTATTTTAATATTCCAATTGAAAATACGGTAGCAATCGGAGATAATTTCAACGATGTTCCAATGTTAGAGGCTGCCGGGCTTTCCATTGCAATGGGCAATGCTGACCCAACGGTTAAAGACATTGCTGATGTCGTGACATTAACAAATAATGAGCATGGAGTTGCACACGCAATTGAAACATATGTTTTAGCAAAGTAACCTCACTTTTCTTCTTATCTTAAAAAGCTAACAAGCAGTTGATCTGACCCAATAAAGTTAGACAAAAAGATTAGGCAGCTTCTAAGACCTGAGTCCGGTATTCTATTGGACTTAGGTCATTTAATTTTGCCTTCATTCGTTTGTGATTGTAATAATAAATATAT
>NZ_LATZ01000112.1 GCF_000981385.1 Bacillus sp. SA1-12 | reverse complement strand
GTCGTGAGACAGTTCGGTCCCTATCCGTCGTGGGCGCAGGAAATTTGAGAGGAGCTGTCCTTAGTACGAGAGGACCGGGATGGACGCACCGCTGGTGTACCAGTTGTCTTGCCAAAGGCATAGCTGGGTAGCTATGTGCGGAAGGGATAAGTGCTGAAAGCATCTAAGCATGAAGCCCCCCTCAAGATGAGATTTCCCTGTTACTTTGTAACGTAAGATCCCTGAAAGATGATCAGGTTGATAGGTCAGAGGTGGAAGCGCGGTGACGTGTGGAGCTGACTGATACTAATCGATCGAGGACTTAACCTAATACAAAAGCGAAAAGCTCAGTGAATGAATTGTATAATCGTTATCTAGTTTTGAAGGAATATGCCTTCAAACTTAAATATATCTGGTGGCGATGGCGAAGAGGTCACACCCGTTCCCATGCCGAACACGGAAGTTAAGCTCTTCAGCGCCGATGGTAGTTGGGGGTCTCCCCCTGTGAGAGTAGGACGTTGCCAGGTAAGAAGAGAAAAGATCAGTAGAGATATTGGTCTTTTTATTATGGAGTTAAATAAAAACCGTAAGGTTTTTTAGATAAAAGCAGAATTCAAAGTAACCCTTCTAGCCTGAGGCTTGGGAGAAGCAAGAAGGTCGAGGAAGCGCAGAGAGAGAAGACCGGAATGTGCGTTCTTCGGGCACATGAGGATCTGAACGAACAAGCTGACGAAGAGATTCGCCGCTTATCACAAGCCGAAATCCGAATACGGAAGTTAAGCTCTCGCGCCGATGGTAGTTGGGGGTCTCCCCCTGTGAGAGTAGGACGTTGCCAGGTAAGAAGAGAAAAGATCAGTAGAAATATTGGTCTTTTTATTATGGAGTTAAATAAAAACCGTAAGGTTTTTTAGATAAAAGCAGAATTCAAAGTAACTCTTCTAGCCTGAGGCTTGGGAGAAGCAAGAAGGTCGAGGAAGCGCAGAGAGAGAAGACCGGAATGTGCGTTCTTCGGGCACATGAGGATCTGAACGAACAAGCTGACGAAGAGATTCGCCGCTTATCGCAAGCCGAAATCCGAATACGGAAGTTAAGCTCTCGCGCCGATGGTAGTTGGGGGTCTCCCCCTGTGAGAGTAGGACGTTGCCAGGCAAACAAAAAAGAGTGGGCAAAAGTAGCTGACTCTTTTTTTATTCTTTCTTTTAGAGCTAATCCAGTGCACCACCACTTTAATATGAGATCCACTTTATAGAAAGTAATCGTTAGGTAGCTATGTTCCTTTTTACTTCTTTACTCCAGAATTAACTTATAATACAGCATTTTTCCATTAGATGAAATCGTGAGGAAACATGAGAAATCGTAAGGTCACTATTTCATTATAGAGGAGTTTAGAATTAATAAGGAACATTTTGAATAGTAAATAGCAAGACAACCCAATAACCATTAATTGGGTTGTTTTTTTTGTTGACAAAAAGTTTATCCTAATGTTAGGATAAAATAGTCCTAAAGTTAGGATAAATAATACTAGGATAAATAATGTTAGGATAAAGGGAGAGAAAATAAATGAATGTTCTATCAATTATTCTTCAAGGCATATTAGGATTAGGATTCTTAATGTTTGGGCTTATGAAGTTCGGTTCAAAACAAATGGTGGATGAATTTGGGCGTTATGGGTATCCAAGAGGTTTTAGGATATTCACAGGCTTGGTTGAAGTTATTTCAGCGGTATTCGTTATCTCAGGAATTTGGAATGATCAATTAGCTGCGTGGGGTGGTTTAATTATCGTTGGGACAATGATTGGGGCAATTTTCACGCACATCAAAGTTAAAGATCCTGTCAACAGAATGATGATGCCGATTGTTTTATTACTTCTTGGATTAGTTGTATTAGTATTAAATGTTGGATCATTGCTTTAAGCCTGTTAATATAAAGGGGGAATTACTATAGATATTAAAATAATTAAACCACAGGATCAGGCGTTTGGACAGTTTGATGGAGGTAAAATAGCAGAGCAGAAACCCATCGGCTTTTCTGGAGAAGGATCACTAATTAATAGGCTGGGTCCTTTATTTTACTGGGCATGGGCTAAAACTGAAGGCGAAAGTGGTATTGGTTTTCATCCTCATCAGGGATTCGAGATCTTAACCTACAACATTAAAGGAAAAGTTCGTCACCAAGATACTCTTGGTACAATTAGTGAAGTAGGGACTGGCGGTGTTCAAGTGATGCAAACTGGCTCAGGTGTGCAACATGCCGAAACTGTTCCTGAGCCATCAGAAGCGTTTCAAATTTGGTTCGAGCCGCACTTGAGCAAAGCCATTAAGCGATCACCTACTTACTCAAAATATGTGCATGAAGATTTCCCAGTCACCTCCGAAAACGGTGTAATCATTAAGACGATATTAGGTGAACACTCACCAATCAATCTCATGACAGACGGCAAAATGTACGATGTTTTAATTAGAAATGATGCAACCTATAAGTATTCTCTCTCACCTAATCGGACGCTAGCTGGTTTATCTATTAGAGGTCATGGTGGTTTGATTGATGAATCAGGACTTAGATTTGATAATAAGGATTTCCTCATTATTCAGTCAGAGAAAGCTGAAAGCTTTACCATTCAGCCCAAAGGTGAAGAACTAAGGATGCTGCTAATAGAGATTCCAACTGAAGTTGATTATCCTTTATACAGAAAACCAAGATAACCTTAATTTTTAAAGGAGGTTGAGTGATGGAAGATCAAAGTAATCGGGATTTGAGATTGTTTCGTGTTTGGATGAAAGCATCCAAAGCTGTTTTTGGAAACATCCAGAAAGATGTTGAAAGTCATAAAATTAGTAATGAAAATTTTATGATTCTTGAATTGCTTTACAGTAAAGGTCCTCATCCAGTCCAAAAAATTAGTGAGATACTCTCTATTCCAAGTGGAAGTATCACCTATGTAGTTGACAAGTTAGAAAAGAAAGGGCTTGTGGAGAGACAACCAAACCCGAATGATAGAAGGGCTTCTAATGTCGTTTTGACAGAAGAAGGAAGAGCACTATTTGACGAGATTTTCCCAAAACATGTTGCAACCATTTCTCAAAATTTATCATTTATTTCAAATGATGAAAAAGAACAGCTAATTGATTTATTAAAGAGAATTGGAATGGGTGCACAGAATTTGGAAAAATAAATTTATAAAAGTTATAGAGGAGGAACAAACATGGCAAATGAGAAATTGAATATTGGAATTATTTTAGGTAGCACAAGAGAAGGCAGAGTTAGTCCGCAAGTGGGAGAATGGGTACAAGGAATTGCTGAAAAACGTGGAGATGCAAACTATGAAATCGTAGATATCGCAGATTACCATTTACCATTTTTAGGGACAACTGATGGGACAGAACCTGGAATTGCAGCTTGGAATGAAAAACTTAACAACTTGGATGGTTTCGTATTCATCGTTCAAGAATATAATCACAGCATAACGGGAGCCTTAAAAAATGCACTTGATTTAGCTCGTGAGCCATGGAATAACAAAGCAGCAGGTATCGTTAGTTATGGGTCAACTGGCGGGGCCCGTGCTGCTGAACATTTAAGAGGAATCTTGGGTGAATTAATGGTTGCAGATGTCCGAGTACATCCTACATTGTCCTTATTTACCGACTTTGAAAACTATTCTACATTTAAACCAGCTGACTTGCACCTTAATAATGTAAATGCAATGCTTGATCAAGTTGTTGCTTGGAGCGGTGCATTAAGAACCATAAGAAAATAATCAAATATCATATTGAAGAAGAATTCGAATATTGAATATCGGGCACTACCTAAAAGTAGTGTCCGATATTCTTTTTTATTAAATTTAACTCGGTAAAAACATTTTAACGAAGGCGGTTTGTTGAATTACATACAGTATAGAAAAAGCCATCATCCTACTTAGGAGAATCGGTTTTTCATTCTTTATTGATTACTTAACTGGGTCGTTGTTTTGAAGGACTACACATGAAGCTACTTAGTACAATAGAAACCAAACTTACTATCAAGAATAGTAATCCTCCTAACTATTGCCGTATCAATTGTTATCTATAAATTGCACTAAGACAAAAACAACCCATTTTGGAAATCAGGAGCTTCTCCGAGCCGCAGAGTTAATCCAATATATACTAACATAATTTCCTATAGCAACTAATATACCTCACAACAAAATCGTTCCCATCATAGGGACCAATGAATTTCTCCGTAAGGAATGACAATATATGAACTAGTCTTAATGTGTTTTTCCTTTTATTGTCCCAAATAACGTGCAGTATAAGGCAAACAGAAATTGCTTATATTAATTGAAAATGATAAAGATGGTACATCGTCTATTTTATAAAATAGGGATTAGAGAGAGGGAGAAAATGAAAAAGTTACCTTTTATTTTATTAACTTTGTCTTTAAGTTCAGTCTTATATGGTTGTAAAAATGTTCAAGAATTGCAAGATAAAGAACCAGCCGAAAGCTTAGCAAATACAGGTGAAAAACCATTTGAACGAAAAGTCTTTATTATTGATTCAATTGATACTCCATTACCCCCGGAAGCCAAAAATGTTCAATCAATCCCCAATAAAAGTGAGCCTCAACAAATTCCAAATGCAAATCTAAACGACCCACTTGTCATTACAAAAATGCCGCATTCAGATAGGAAAAGCTCTGAAAAACCAAATGGCATCAGGCAAGGATAGAGAAAAAGATGTGTTAAACCAAATGTCGATCAAACCTATTATTTCGGTATTATAGAGATAAAGTATTTACGAAATAATTCTTATAATGAATAGCTTCAACATTATTTAGAAGCTTATTCAACAATCGTGCGTCCTATTGGAGTAGGGTTGATTGCTCCTATTTTGCTTTACAGAACAAATTTGTTTAACACTTAGTAGTGAATTGGATATTTATGTTAAAATGTAGATTGAGTTTTAAAGGATTGTACTTAAACTATTAAAGCAGGAGAATTAAAGCAGGAAAAATAATAAACGAATTTATAAACATTTTACTAGGTTTAATAAGGAGGGAGTTTTTTGAGTTACAAGAACACTTTTATTACAATTTCTGAGGATTCAACAGTTACTTCAGCTATTGTACCTGTCCCACGAAATGAAAAACCTACAATTGCTTCTATTGAATTTGATTTAATCAAGAATAATCCTTATAAATATACACAAGAGGATGTACAATTTAAAACTTATTTAATCAAGAATCAAATCGAGTCAAATAATTTAGTTGAACTACGTGAGCAATTCTTTACAAAACCTAAAGCATGTTTCAGAGCTTCTCCATTAGTAAAAAAATATGGGTGGGGAATACACTATGATGATAAAGGAAAAATTGCCCTATACGATGTTAAAAGTGAAACATATAATCAATTTCTCGAATCGAATATCATAGCCATTGTAAAAGGTATGCGTTCGAAAAGAAAATAAAACATTTTCTAACAAAATCTTTTATTCCGTTTAATGGTGCCTTTCTTGAGAAAAAGCAAACAGTTACCCAGGAGAATTATCAGGTGGACAAAAACAGCGTGTGGTAATTGCAAGAGCATTAGCGATGGGTCCAAAAATTATGCTATTTGATGAACCGACTTCTTCACTTGATCCTGAAATGGTTGGAGAAGTTCTAGAAGTTATGAAGCAATTAGCTAATGAGGGGATGACGATGATCGTTGTCACCCATGAGATGGGATTTGCACGTGAAGTTGGCGACAGAGTTATCTTTATGGATGGTGGTTATATTGTAGAAGAAAACGTCCCAAAGGAATGTTCGGCAATCCTTAGCATGAACGAACAAAATAATTCTTAAGTAAAGTACTTACTTTACTTGAATATTTTTTTACATTCACCATCCTTAGAGCTAGCATTGTGGTACGTAACCGAGATTTGGTTGTTAATGTTAGATCTAGTTTTATAATCCTTTAAAAGGCTTGTAGAGAAAGGAATATTTTCTCTCAAGCTTTTTTTTATTGTATTTAAATAGTCCTTTTTCATCTGATTTTTGATTTATTGTTCGGGGACCGCTTAAGCGTCCTTTTAGCTTAAGCACATTAACTTCCTTGATGCTTACTGGATTAATACTAATATGGGATTTTATTTCTATGAATGAACATGTCAGTAATAAGATAATCTTCTAATTTAACAAGCAGCTTAAAGGATCTTCAATTGGAAGATCCTTTTCAGTACCGATAATATCGCTTTTGTTGACTAAAAATGTATAAGGTGTTCATCAAAAAATAGAGCCGTTATTAACCTATACTACGAAATAATACTGAGGAGTGCATGGTCATTTTGACCATGCCTGTTCATTTGTATTAAAAAGAAAAGTATCTAAGCAACAAAATTTTTTAGAAAAGATTGACAATTCTGGATATGTATATATAATTTGTATTAAAACATATATTTTGTAATAAATAAGAGGTTATTTCGTGTGTAAATACGAATATTTAGAGGATTTACGCATTTTTTATAGATATAACACTTATTTAATACAAAATTTTTGTATTGAAAGGAGGAGTTTTAAAGAAGGACTGGCAAGCTTTTTTGAATTATTGAGTTTCGTAGAGTGAAAGTAACACTATTTTTTCATTTGTTAATTTTATAATGATTATCGGAGGTGGATGGCAATTGAACTTAAAAAAAGGAATCCCTTATAAGATGATGTTGTTGTTAGTTATGTTTACTCTTTTTTTATCTCTATTTGGTATCAATCATTCAAAAGCCGGATCTACATATACATTCTCTAATCCTATAAATACGGCAGGTGCTGACCCTTATGTGATGCTTCATACAGATGGGTATTACTATTTTACCCGTACACTTGGTCATCGAATAGATATCTGGAAATCAAGATCTCTGACTGGAATAGACCTGGGAGAACGAAAGACTGTATGGACAACTCCATCTAATTTAAGAGACATATGGGCACCTGAAATCCATTATCTCGATGGAAAATGGTATATTTATTATACGGCCAATACAGGATGCGGTGATGATTGTCGCGGCGTTTACGTGTTGGAGAATTCTTCTGAAGATCCTCTAGAGGGAGAGTGGGTAAATAAAGGGAAGGTAAATACTCAATACTCCGGTCTCGATGGTTCAGTATTTGAACATAAAGGGCAACGGTATTTCATGTATGCAGCATACGGAGATTGGTCTGGTAAGCATGGCAGCGCTATTGCAATTGCTCCAATGTCTAATCCTTGGACACTTGATGGAGAAAATGTCATTTTAACTAAACCTGAATTTGACTGGGAAAAGAAAGGGATGGATGTAAATGAAGGCGCTGTCATTTTGAAAAGAAATGGTAGTATCTTTCTAATCTATTCTGCAAGTGCGTGCTGGGAGGACGATTACTCTCTTGGCATGCTAACAGCTTCGGAATCTAGTAATTTGTTAGATCCATCATCCTGGACTAAATCAGAAACACCAGTTTTCAACAAATCTACAGAAAACGGAATATACGGCCCAGGACATAATTCATTTGTTAAATCGAAAGACGGTACACAAGATTTAATTGTCTACCACGGAAATAACGGAGCCGGCCAGGGTTGTGGACCACGTCCAACAAGAATTCAGGAGTTTGACTGGAATGCTGATGGTACACCAAATTTTGGCATTCCAACAAATGGACCCCTTGAAGTCTCTTCAGGTGATTTTAGAATTGAGGCAGAGCATGGCTTCCCTGAAAGCTCTACTATCATGAAGATGAAAGGAGCATCTGGCGAAAAAGTAGTAAGAATGAATAACACGAAAAGCTCCTTGTATATCAAAGATGTTAATGTGCCAGAGAGGGGAACGTATACTCTTACAATAGGATACAAAAGCAGTGCAGGACCTAAAGCTACACAAACGGTATCAGTAAATGGAATGCCTGGTAAATCACTCTCATATCCGCAAACAGGCAGCAACAAATTCGGAAAAGTGACGATACAGGTGGAATTGAATAAAGGATACAATAATACAATTGAATTTTCAAAAGGAAAGCATACGGTTGATATTGACTTCATTGAACTTTCAGGTGACAACGAGTTTTCCGTCAAATCTGGAAGGGAATATAAACTAATCAATCCAAACGGGGGTAAGGCGCTTGATATTATAGGGGCAAATACGGCAAATGATAGCTTTACTCAAGTATGGGATGAATCAGAGGGAAATCCAGCTCAACGTTGGAAAATTATAGACCTTGGAGACGGCACCTACACCCTAATAAACCCTAACAGTAACAAAGCGTTAACGGTACAAGATCCTTCAGCTTCATGGGGTAGAGCTGTAATACGCGATTATCAAGGCCTTGATACACAAAAGTGGAAAATTATCGACATAGGAAACGGCTATTGCAAATTAATCAATGTCGAAACAGCTAAAGCCTTAGATGTAGGTGGGGCAAGCATTGATCGTGGTGCGGAAGTCGGAACTTGGGAGGACATCCCTGGTGGAGTCGCGCAATATTGGCTATTATATCTTTTAGACTGAATAAAATAAGAATAATGGACTAATTCTTTGGCAGATAAAGAATTTCAATTCCGGAATCGGACGCGTTTCATAGAAACGCGTCTTTTATGTATTAGGCCAGAGTTAGATCCTCCTCCTTTTATAAGAAATATATGTAAAAATATAGGTGTCTGCTCTATGTTAAATACCTAATTAGTTACGGAGTCACAATCGTAGAATTGTATATTTTTACCATATAATGTATATGCTGCTATCACTGCAATTAACAAAGAAACAAGTTCCCTTTATATACATTTCCTGTAAAATGCTAGTTCTAAATGCTTGTCCAATCTCCATATAAATTAGTAAAAAAAATATATGGAGGCTTTAAATGAAATCCTTGAAACCCTTTTACATAATTGTGATATCTTTCATGGTTATTATTTTAGGTGTACCCTCATTAATTGTTATTGCTTTTGGGTCAAATGACACAAATCAAACCACAAAAAATATTTCCAAAACCACATCTTCACCTACAGCACCAACTAAAAACGATACAAAAAGCATGACTGTATCAGTATATAGGACGAATTTTCAAGAAATTGAAAAGGTTCATCTGGAATGCCTGCAAGTTATGAAGTGGAGGCCTTAAAAGCACAGGCAATAAGTGCAAGAACTTATTTATTTAGATTTCTTATGACAGATAAGGAAGGTCAAGTACCACAAGGATCTGATATTACAGACTCCACCAACCATCAAGTTTACAAAAGCCAGGATGAATTAAAAGAAATGTGGAAAAACGATGATTATGAAAGGTATATAAAGAAAATATCTCAAGCTGTTACCGAAACGGAAGGGTTAATCATGACTTACAATGGAAAACTCATTGATGCTTCTTTCTTCGCTATAAGCAACGGCTATACTGAGAACTCAGAAGACTACTGGAACGCATCCCTGCCGTATTTAAGAAGTGTACCTAGTCCGTGGGATAAAAATTCCCCTGATTTTATTGAAACAAAAGAAGTTTCTTCAAAAGAATTTCAGGCGAAGCTTGGTGTTAAATTGACAAGTGATATTAGTGTTCAAAGAACTTCCACAAATCGAGTGTCCTCTATTACAATTAACGGAAAGGAATTTACTGGTGAGATATTTAAGAAGGATTTAGGGTTAAGATCAACAGATTTTAGCTTTAAAATTATAGGCGATACGATCCAATTTACCACAAAAGGGTACGGACATGGAGTTGGTATGAGTCAATATGGGGCAAATAGTATGGCAAAGGAAGGAAAGACCTATAAAGAAATACTAGAGTATTATTATAAAGGCATTAAAATAGAGGATTTAAAATCAAATCAGGAATACAATGATAAGCTTGTCGTGAAAAGTGAAGAGACTTCTTAATGCTATTTTTAATACGTTAAAAATAGCATTTTTTAAGTAAATTTAAAATATATTGCAATGCTTTTGCAATATATATATTGCATTACGTAAAATATATGTTACATTTTTAATAGGGAGGGATATACATAAGGTGAAAAATAATGTGAAATTGGCTCGTGTACAAATGAACTTTACCCAACAGCAATTAGCTGAAAAAACGGGTGTTACCCGGCAGACTATTAGCTTAATTGAAAAGGGAAAGTATAATCCTTCATTAAAATTATGTTTGGATATATGTTATGCCCTTAATAAATCGTTAAATGAATTATTTTGGCTTGAAAAGGGGGATTAACAGTGAAAATAATTAAGGATGAACGTTTAATCATTCAAAGTTTAAGAAATATTCGTATCGCCTTTGTTTTCCAAACGTTATGCATCTTAGGGATTTTGATTTACGACGGAATAAATAAGGGAATTACACACGTTACAAACAATCCCTTATGGTTAGTTTTTATAGGAACTTCCGTTATACTGGGATACTTGAATTTAAGAATATCAGTCGATGAATATGAAACCCATAATGAGAAAAAACAACGACCTTATTATAAAAATGTATTTCTCTCATTGATTGTAGGAGTTATTTTTGGTGTGATTACCATCCTTACTCCTGAAGGTACTGTTCGTGATGCCGTTATCATAGGGGGAGTAATGTTTGGATGTTTCTTATTTTCATTTACAGTGGTCTACTATCTAAGAAAAAAACGTTATCATGAGGAAAATGATGATGAGGAGTAAACTGATTTGTCCAATCTTATTCCACTAAAGGGACAATGCTTCAATAAGGAAGTGTCTCTTTTTCTTCTTGCACAAACAAAGCAGTAAAGCGATTCGCTTTTTAAGTATAGAAGTATTCCATATTTCCCCACAGTTTTAGAAAAAAGCAAATGGCAGGAGGGGGTATCTAATGTTTAATGTTTGTATAGATTGTGGACAATACCGAGTTGATAAGGAAATCAAAGCACTTGGAGGAAAAACATTCGGGATATGTCCGGAATGCAATTATTCTCATGAGTTTTTGCAACTTCCATTGTTTATTGTTACTGGGGCAAGTGGTACAGGAAAATCGACATCTGCGTTTTCACTATCTAATTTGTCCAAAGATTATGTTCCGTTGGAGACAGACATATTGTGGGATAATCGCTTTAACACGCCAGAGACAAATTATCGGGAATATAGAGAGCTTTGGTTAAGAACCGCTAAGAACATTTCTCAAGCTGGCAAGCCAGTTATCTTATGCGGAACAGCGATGCCGGACCAGCTGGAGCAATGTGTTGAAAGGCGTTATTTTACTGAAATTTACTACCTGGCATTAGTGTGTGATAATAAAGAGCTTACTCAACGATTATTGAACAGACCTTCGTGGAGAAAGCAATAAAGAATTTATTAATAACATGATTTCATATAATAATTGGTTAATTGAAAATGGAGAAAAGAATAATCCTGTCATAGACTTACTATATACCACAAATCTATCTGAAAAAGAAACTGCTGAGAAAATCTTATTATGGGCATCGTCAAGGTGTTCATAGTTAAACTTGAGGGTGTAAGAGCATGCCACACATGAAATGACAACAAAGATCTGCGATCACAAGCCCAATTTTTAAATGCAGACCTGGATACTGCCAGGTATCCAAATCGTTAGTCATAAAAAGATTTGATTAAAAGACTATGTGAACGAGTTTGATTGAAAAAACTAAACTAAAAGCCGCCTTAGGGCGGCTTTTAATCATTTAATAGGGGATAAAAGAAAATATGGTAGACAGGAAGCGTCTGTTCATATAATATAAAGAAAATTATATACATCGTTTAAACAGGTGCTATGCATGTTAGAATGTATAGCTTAATAGGGAAGTTCGGTGAAAATCCGACACGGTACCCGCCACTGTAATTCGGAGCGACCTGCACAATGTCACTGCTTTAGTTTAAAGCGGGAAGGCGCAAGGAGCAATGAAGGTAAGTCAGGAGACCTGCCTGTTTAGATAAAACGACGTGACCTACGGGCTATAGGGGATGTTTTACGAAGACGGAAGTATGCTTTTTTCTGTTTAAAGCAGAACATACCATTGTTTTTTGTGAGCATTTAAACCCACCAGGTTTAAATGCTCTTTTTCGTTTGGTCACAATTATTTAGCATGGAGGTAAATTTAAGTGAAAAAAAGATCATTCTGGGTTTCATTTCTTGTACTGTTAGGTTTAACAAGCTATTTTTGGACGAACTCTTATCGACCAGCCTATGCCATGCATATTATGGAAGGATTTTTGCCATTTGGTTGGACTGTTTTCTGGTGGGGGATCACCATTCCATTTGTTGCCATTGGGATACGATCAATTACGAAAAAATTAAAAGAAAATCCTGAATTGAAGTCAATGCTAGGTCTGTCTGGTGCATTCGCCTTCGTTTTATCTGCGCTGAAAATTCCTTCAGTGACAGGCAGTTGTTCCCATCCAACTGGTGTAGGTTTGGGAACCATTTTATTTGGACCAACGGCGATGAGTGTTTTAGGGACAATCGTTCTTTTATTTCAATCACTCTTGTTGGCACATGGCGGAATTACTACGTTAGGTGCGAATGCTTTTTCGATGGCTGTCGTCGGACCTTTTCTTTCTTACGGAATATACAAGTTGGGAAGAAAAATGAATATATCCTTCGCCGTTTCAGTCTTTTTAGCTGCAATGTTAGGTGATTTAGGGACATATTTAGTGACATCGGTTCAATTAGCTTTAGCTTTCCCTGCTGAGATCGGCGGATTTGCGGCTTCATTTATCAAGTTTGCTAGTATCTTTGGTTTGACACAAGTACCTTTAGCAATTAGTGAAGGTTTACTTACAGTTATTGTGATGAACTTACTCCAAAAATATAATTTGGCAGAATTAAATCAAATACCTACGATGAAGGAGGCAAGGTAACATGAGAAATGGAGTATTATTTTTATTCGTGGTTCTATTAGCTATTATTCCGTTAATTTTTTTGAATAATGCTGAATTTGGCGGGGCTGACGGGAAGGTGGAGGAAGCGATTCTCGAAGTGGCACCTGACTATGAGCCTTGGTTTCATGCGATATGGGAACCGCCAAGCGGAGAGATTGAAAGTTTACTATTCTCGTTACAAGCGGCACTGGGAGCCATCATCATCGGCTATGTCATTGGGTATGGAAAAGCTAGAAAAAAGTATTCTTCATCCAAGCAATATCATAATGAGTGAATGCTATGATAAAAATTGATGATTATGCTTATACCAGCGGATTAAAAGATGTTCATCCCGTTGAGAAGGTCAGCTTTACGCTGATCTTTCTCTTTTTTACTATTCTATCAAAAAATATTTCGGTGGCTTGTTTTACCTTTACTGTAATGAGTATAGCGGTGATCGTGAAGGCGAAAATCCCGTTTATGGCCTATTTGAAACTTCTTGCCGTCCCTTTTGTTTTCTTAATGACAAGCTTGGTTGCCGTTTTATTTTCCATTGCACCTATTAATCAAGTAGGCCTAGATGTGCTTTGGATGGCTGAAGCAGGTTTATGGAAAATCTATATTAGTTCATATAGTATCCAACAATCATACGAACTAGCTGCAACGATATTGGCAAGTGTGAGCTGTTTATATTTTCTTATTCTATCAACTCCGCTTTATCAATTTATGTGGTTATTAAAAAAAGGAAAACTCCCCGCTGTTTTTGTAGAATTAATGGGGATTACGTATCGATTTATCTTTGTTTTATTGGAAAAGATGAATGAAATTTATATTGCACAATCCAGCAGGCTGGGCTATCAAAATTATAGAAGCTGGTTTTCCAGTGCAGCACAGCTTATTGTCAGTCTATTTGTTAAATCGATGCACTCAGCAAAAGAACTTCAAATCACGATTGATAGTCGAGGCGGAGACGAACATTTGTATGATGTGGATTTATCATTGGGCTATAATCGGGGGCATTTTGTCATTATTTTTATTTCGTTTGTTACACTTTCCATGATCTATATGATATCAAAATCATGAAAGACCAATGAAAAGGAAGTATGCAGAGTGAGTGAACAAATCATAACGTTTGAACAAGTTTCTTATCAATATGCAGATGGAACGATGGCATTGAATCAAATCAATCTTTCAATTGAAAAAGGGAAGAAGATCGCTCTATTAGGGAACAATGGCGCTGGGAAATCGACACTATTTCTTCTCATGAACGGTATATTAAAACCGACAAGCGGCAGCATTTTTTATAGGGGAAAGAAGTTGACTTATAAACGGAAAGAAATTCAGCAATTAAGGCAGCAAGTCGGGATTGTATTCCAAAATTCTGAGACCCAGCTTTTTTCATCTAGTGTCTATGAAGATATTAAGTACGGTCCAAAAAATTTACATTTACCCATTGAAGAAATCGAGAGGCGTGTAAAGGAAGTCATCACATTAACAGAAACGGAATCGCTTAAAGATAAACCCCCTCACTTCTTAAGTATCGGACAGAAAAAAAGGGTAGCAATCGCTGGAATTGTTGCGATTGATCCAGAATTAATGGTGTTAGATGAACCGACAGCTGGACTCGACCCTTATTATTCAAAAAGAACGATGGAAATCTTGGGAAAAATAAATCACCGAAATCGGACGGTTTTATTGTCAACCCATGATGTAGATTTAGCTTATGAGTGGGCAGATGAGGTCATTATCTTAAACAATGGCCACTTGTTAGCTCAAGGAATACCCGTAGAGGTTTTTAATCAAAGAGAAATTCTCGAAAAAAGCCATTTACAAAAGCCTTGGATGATGGAAGTGTTTGAAAGATTACAAGGAACGAATTTATCCAATAAAAAGTATCCGCGGTCGAAAGCAGAATTGTTTGAAATGATGGAATCAATTCAAGCATCGTTTTTTTGATGCAAAATCTTTTAAAAGCAACATTTCTACCTAAGAAAGAGTTGTGCTACATAAGATTTTATTTAATTGTCAAAAAATAAAATAGTATGTCAAATTTCTAGATTATATGTTATATTAAAAAAAATTCAAATAATTAATTTTAAATAAGTGCTCACATTGTGTGAGGTAAAAGGGAAACTAGTGAAAGTCTAGTACAGCCCCCGCTACTGTAAGAGCTGATGAAATTACAATACCACTGAGAAATCGGGAAGGTGTAAGAGTAAAAAGAAGCTTAAGTCAGGAAACCTGCTTATTTAAACGACACTTACTTTTCGGAGGGAGAAGTATAGGCGGAACAATTATAGCTATTGTTTTTGTGTTTCAGTATGCTTTTTTATACTGCTATTTCACATGCCTGTATTCCTTTTAAAGGAGTGCAGGCATTTTTTATTTGGAGGTAAGCCTATGAAAAAGGGGAAAATTTTTGTTGTCGGCTTCGGTCCCGGTGACCGTGAGCATATTACAAATCGAGCTGTCGCTGCATTGCAGCAAAGTGATTGTATTATTGGCTATAAAACATACGTGGAGCTAATTGAACATTTGGTAACAGCAAAATCCATTGTCAGTACAGGTATGACAGAGGAAGTATCGCGTGCACAGGATGCAGTAAAGAAAGCTGAAGCAGGACTAATTGTCTCAGTCATTTCCAGCGGAGATTCAGGCGTATATGGTATGGCGGGATTAGTGTATGAAGTGTTGATTGAAAAGGGTTGGACTGAAAAAGAAGGAATTGAGGTAGAAATTGTTCCAGGTATTTCAGCCATTAATTCTTGTGCGAGTTTATTGGGTGCTCCTGTCATGCATGATTCCTGCACGATTAGTTTAAGTGATCATCTGACGCCTTGGACTGTAATAGAAAAGCGGATTGAGGCAGCTGCGATGGCAGATTTCGTAATAGCTTTATATAATCCGAAAAGCGGTCGGCGGACTCGACAAATTGTGGAGGCACAAACGATTCTATTAAAATATCGTTCTCCTGAAACACCTGTGGGACTTGTGAAAAGCGCCTACCGTGAAAATCAACATGTAGTGCTGACAACACTGGCTGAAATGCTTGACCATGATATAGGTATGCTGACAACGGTTATGATCGGGAATTCTTCTACTTTCTTTTATGACAATAAAATGATTACCCCTCGAGGTTATCAGCGTAAATATACGTTAGGTGAAGAAAAACAAACCTTAAAACCGCATCAGCGTTTGAAAAAGGAAGCCGAACCATGGGCGTTGAATCAAGAAACAGGGGAAGCGAAAGCAGGTTATGAACAAATTGAAAGAAAAAAACAAGAAGTTAGCTCATTAGAGTTAGCATTAAAGGCTTTATCCATAGTGTCTAAATCGGAAAAAGAACATTCTCATATCGTACAGCAGCCGATCGAAAATATTTTTGAATTTGCTGTTTCGCCTGGTGTAGCAAATAAATTTATTAAGCCAGAGCAAATGCGCGTACTGGCTGAAACCATCGGTGAAACAGGGACCATGGAATATACACCGGATCATCGTTTTTTAGTAAAGATTCCAACAGATCAGCCTGAAGCGATTGTTGAGAAACTTGAACAAAATCATTTACTTGTCATGCCTGTGGGCGATGTGTTAAATCTAAAAGCTTGTGATTTTTGCTACGGTGAAAAAGCAGAATCTATTCCATATGCAGAAGAAATAGGAGCAAAATTAGGGGGCTTAAAGCTTCCAAAAGAATTACATATTGGTTTTAACGGTTGCGGTATGGCCTGTTATCGGGCTGTATTCGATGACATCGGGATTGTTTACCGAAAGAAAAAATTTGATTTATTTATAGGCGCAAAGCCGGTTGGCCGTACAGCCCATGCTGCACAGCCAGTAGCAGAAGGAATTAAGCCAGACCAACTGCTGCCGTTATTAACGAAAATGATAGAAGAGTACAAACAAAATGCCCACCCAAATGAACGCCTTTTTAAATATTTTAAACGGGTGAAAAGAATTCAGAATTTTAATTACCAGGATATGAGCTCCAAAATTGAAGTTGAGCCGGCACCATGTGGAGATTAGGAAGGAGGAACACATGATTTTATTTTTAGCAGGCACAAGTGATGCGAGATCATTAGCCATTCACTTGCAAAATCAAGGCTATCCTTTATTAGCAACTGTTGTCACAGAATCTGCAGCTGAAAGCTTGGATGCCCGCCATATACCTTATCAAATCGGGCGGTTATCAGTTGATGATATGATGGCGCTTATTCAGAAGCAAAAAATGACCTGTGTCATCGATGCCAGCCATCCATATGCGGAAGAAGCGTCGAAAACCGCAATGGCAGCAGCACAAGCATGTGAAATTCCCTATATTCGTTATGAAAGGCCAGAAGAACAATTTAATTCACCACTCATAACAGAAGTTGAAAGTTATGAAGAAGCAGCTAAATTAGCTCAGTTTCATAAAGGAACGATCATGCTGACAACAGGCAGCAAAACGTTGGAAATATTTGCTGAATATTTAATGCGCGATGAAATCCGGCTTATTTGCAGAATGCTTCCAAATATAGGGAACATGGAAAAGTGCAATCGTTTAGGTATTAAACAAAAGGACATTATTGCGATCCAGGGTCCATTTTCGGAATCATTAAATAAAGCACTATGTGAGCAATACAATGTGACGCTGATGATTACAAAAGAAAGCGGCAAAGTCGGATCTGTAGATGAAAAAATGACAGCTGCTCTGCAATTAGGGATTCCTGTTATTTTAATAAAGCGGCCAGCGATTAAATATGAAAATTTTTGTACTTCTTTTGAAGAAGTAACTCAACTATTGGGAGGTTTTATTCTTGGCAAACATGAACTTTAATACCAAATTTATTCCTGTAACGGTAGATCCAGACAAGATTTATGATCACAGTTTCGCCATTATCAAAGAAGAAATGGGCGAACATCCATTTACAGATGAGCAATGGCTGGTTGTTCGGCGGGTCATTCACGCTTCCGCAGATTTTGAATTAGGACGCAGTATGATTTTTACACCTGATGCCATTGAGGCAGGGATTCAATCCATTTTAGCTGGCCGTCATGTTGTGGCGGATGTACAAATGATTGAAAGTGGTTCAGGACGTAAGAGATTCCAAAAACATGGCGGTGACTTGCATTGTTATATTGCGGATGAAGATGTCTCAAAGGAAGCGAAGGCTCAAGGAACAACACGGGCTATTATTTCCATGCAAAAAGCAACGCGTTTACATGAAGGAGGAATTTATGCCATTGGCAATGCGCCAACTGCGCTGCTGGAGTTAATTCGATTAATTAAAGAAGGTGTGGCAAAACCGGATTTAATTATTGGGATGCCAGTCGGCTTTGTATCAGCAGCAGAGTCGAAAGCGGAGTTAGCGGTGCTTGAAGGGATTCCATTTATTACAAACGCAGGGAGAAAGGGTGGCAGTACAGTGACAGTCGCTGCACTTAATGCCATTTCGATTATGGCGGATGAACGGGCAAAAGAAACGAAATAAAAAAGATCCTTCACAAATGCGTCACGGCTACACGACAGGAGCTTGTGCAACAGCAATGACAAAGGCAGCACTTCAAGCTCTTGTCGAAGGAAAGGTACCAGATGAAGTCACGATTTATTTACCGGTTGGCCAGTATGCAACATTCAAAGTAACGGCATTTGAAGTGTCAGAAGGCAGGGTAATGTGTGAAACGATCAAAGATGCCGGGGATGATCCTGATGCTACGCATCAAGCACGAATTCAGAGTACCGTTTGTTATTCAAAAGAAAAAGGCATCCATTTAGATGGCGGGGTTGGTGTAGGGCGAGTGACAAAAGCGGGACTGCCTGTACCAGTTGGTCAAGCAGCAATAAACCCTGTACCGCGTAAAATGATATGCGGCGTTGTAAAGGAATCCATTGAAAAATATCAATTGGATTGTGGGATTGAAGTGGTCATTTCCGTACCCGATGGTGAGGAGATTGCTGAAAAAACATTGAATGGGCGTTTAGGCATAATAGGCGGCATTTCGATATTAGGTACACGGGGAACGGTTGTTCCATTTTCAAGCTCTGCTTATATGGCAAGTATCGTACAAGCGATCAATGTAGCAAAAGAATCAGGATGTGAGCATCTAGTCATTACGACAGGCGGACGAAGTGAAAAATATGCAATGCAGCAGTATCCTCATTTACCAGAAGAAGCATTTATTGAAATGGGCGATTTTGTCGGTTTTACATTAAAAAATATTGCGAGGAAGAAGATTCCGAGAGTCTCATTAGTAGGAATGATGGGGAAATTCTCAAAAGTTGCCCAAGGCGTTATGATGGTTCACTCAAAAAGCGCAGCGATAAGCTTTGAGTTTTTAGCAGGCATTGCCAATAAAGCGGGTGTTGATGAGGAGACACAGAGAGAAATTTTGCAGGCGAATACGGCTTCACAGGTTGGTGAAATGCTTCAGGGAAACGAGTCATTTTTTGCAGCAATTTGCAAAAACTGCTGTTATTATGCATTGAATCATATGAATACTGACATAAAAGTGTCGACAACCTTGTATGCGATGAATGGAGACTGTTTAGGAAAGGCTGAGAACATTGACAAATTGGATGAAGATGATTGGTATAGGGGATAACGGCGCGGAAGGATTGCTCCCTCAATATGCTGAGTGGATAAATGATTGTGATGTGCTTGTAGGCGGGGAGCGTCATTTGACATTTTTCCCGGAATATAAAAAAGAGAAAAAAGTAATCAAAGGCGGTTTATCAGCGTTAATAGCTGAATTACAGCAAGAAACACGGAATGTCGTTATTTTAGTGTCCGGTGATCCGCTGTTTTATGGACTTGGAAGTTTACTTGCAAAGAAGCTTCCACTAGAAATTTATCCTTATACCAGTTCGGTACAGCTCGCTTTTTCTAAAATGCAGGAAAGCTGGCAGGATGCGTATATTGTCAGCTTACACGGCCGTTCCATTAAAGGGTTTGCGCAAAGAATTGATGGGCGTAAAAAAATTGCTGTTTTAACAGATGAAACGAATTCACCGCAGGCAATTGCAACGTATTTAAAGCGTTTCGGCATGACAGAATATGATGCCTTTGTTGCTGAAAATTTACAAGGTGAAAAGGAGCGCTGCCGCTTCTTCACTTTGGATGAAATGGAACAAAGCTCCTTTTCTCCATTGAATGTTGTGGTTTTAAAACAGCGCATGGCGGTTGAACGCGCCTCTCTTGGAATTCCGGATGATGCTTTTTTTCAGAGAAAGCCAGATAAAGGATTGATTACGAAAAGAGAAATTCGGACACTTTGTCTGCAGGAGTTAGGGCTTAAAGAGAATAGTATTGTATGGGATATTGGCACCTGCACAGGCTCAGTTGCGATTGAGGCTGCGAAAATAGCTCGGGAAGGTGCCGTGTATGCAATTGAAAAAAATGAGGGTGATCTTGAAAACTGTCTGGAAAATCAATTAAAACATCGTACAGATTTTGTTGCAGTTCTGGGGAAGGCGCCTGACCGTCTGGATGAATTTCCAGATCCGCATGCGATTTTTATTGGCGGTAACGGTGGAAATATGAAGCATCTTTTGCAAACATGTATTACCCGCTTACAGCCAAACGGACACCTTGTTATGAATATAGCAACGATCGAAAATCTGGCAGAAGCGCTGCACCATCTAAAAACATTAGGCTGTGAAGTATCGATATTACAGGCACAAATTTCAAAAAGTAAGCCAATCTTACATTTAACACGTTTTGAGCCGTTAAATCCAATCTATATCGTGACAGCAAAGAAAGGAAAAGAATGATGAGAATGGGAACCTTATTTGGTTTAGGTGTGGGTCCGGGAGATCCAGAATTAATCACAGTAAAAGCATTTCGCAGACTGCAGGAAAGCCCGGTCATTGCTTATCCCAAAAAATTAAAGGGCAGTAAATCTTATGCCCATCGTATTGTTGAAGTATATATTAATCCGGCGGAAAAAGAGATGCTTGGCTTGGTATTCCCCATGACAAAAGATGAGGATACCCTGCGTACTGAGTGGACTAAATCTGTGGAAGCAATTTATGGCTATTTAGTACAAGGAAAAGATGTAGCTTTTGTAACTGAAGGGGACCCGATGCTGTTCAGCACATTTATTCATTTAATGAACTTAATGAAATCGATGTACCCGGATGTCCCAATTGAAACGGTAGCAGGTATTTCTTCATTTAATGGTTCTGTTAATCGTTTAGGGATTGCATTGGCCGATGGTGATGATTATGTTGCCATGATTCCTGCTACGGAGGATATGGATGAAATGCGCCGAGTGATTGAAACACACGATGGGATCGTCTTTATAAAAGTAGCAAAAGTATTAGACGCAATGCTCGATCTGCTGGAGGAAATGAATTTATTAGAAAAAGCACATGTGGTTACAAAAGTTACATCCGATGAAGAGGTCATTTGGAAAATCAATGAACTTCGGGGTGCAGAATTAAATTACTTGTCATGTATGGTGGTGCGCAAATAATGAAGAAAATTTGGATTATCGGAGCAGGTCCGGGAGATCCGGATTTAATCACGGTAAAAGGTTTAAAGCTATTAAAAGAAGCGGATGTTGTGATGTATACCGATTCACTTGTAAGTGAAACGTTAGTAGAGGAAGCAAAGGAGTCGGCTGAAATTATCCGTACAGCAGGGATGCATCTGCAGGAAATGGTGGATTGTATCGTCGATCGTGTTCATGCAGGCAAAAAGGTTGTACGTTTACATACAGGCGACCCGGCGATGTACGGGGCAACGATGGAGCAAGTAGCACTGTTGAAGAACCATGAGATTAGCTGTGAAGTTGTGCCAGGAGTAAGTTCTGTTTTTGCATCTGCAGCAGCTGTTGGGGCAGAGCTGACAATACCTGATTTAACCCAAACACTTATTTTAACACGGGCTGAAGGTCGGACGCCTGTGCCTGAGCGTGAAAAATTACAGGCTCTGGCAAGCCATCACTGTACGATTGCCATGTTTTTAAGTGCGACATTAACAAAAAAAATTACCAAAGAATTGCAGGCAGCAGGCTGGGCAGACGATACACCAGTTGCTGTTGTGCAGCGTGCTTCATGGCCTGACCAAAAAATTGTGCGGACAACACTGGCAGAATTAGATGAAGCAATGCGTGTCAATGGAATTCGTAAGCATGCGATGATTCTGGCAGGCTGGGCATTGGACCCGCATATCCATGAAAAAAATTATCGTTCGAAGCTATATGATAAAACCTTTACTCATGGTTTCCGCAAAGGTGTGAAGGCAAATGATTAGTTTACGTGAAGGTGAAATTCCTGTTATTGAAAAGCGCAAACCATATGCCCTCGTCGCCATAACGAAACATGGGGTGGCACATGCAAGAAGCTACGCGGAAAAATTTCCTTATGCGGACCTTTATTATATGAAGAAATTCGAGCAGGGCGACGAAGACACGCGCAAAATTCAGTTATTTGATGGCACGGTCCGCCTTTTATTGCCCGCTTTGTTCCAGCAGTATAAAGGAATCATTTGCATCATTTCTCTCGGTGCAGTCGTTCGCATGATTGCTCCGCTTTTAATTGATAAAAAGAAAGATCCTGCAGTGTTAGTGGTGGATGATAAAGGTCAGTATGTCATCAGCGTATTATCGGGGCATATTGGCGGTGCCAATGCCTTAACGCATGAATTTGCCCATGCGATTGGTGCAGCACCTGTCATTACAACCGCGTCAGATGTTCAAAAAACGATTCCCGTGGATTTATTCGGCGCCCAATTTGGGTGGATGTGGGATAGCGAAGAAAAATTAACCCCTGTTAGTGCATCGGTAGTCAATGAAGAGCATGTTGCGATCGTACAGGAAACAGGAGAAAAAAATTGGTGGATGTACGACCGCTCAATGCCTGAGAATTTAAACATTTATCCAACGATAGATGAAGCGATCAAGGCAAAGCCGCAAGCGGCACTGCTTATTACAGATCGTGTTATAGAGGCACATGAAGAGGTGCTGCTCGAGAACGGGGTTATCTATCGGCCAAAATCAATTGTACTTGGCATTGGCTGTAATCGTGGTACAACAATGGCAGAGATTGAACAAGTCATAGATGAAACATTAGCAGAACTGTGTTTAAGTAAAAAAAGTGTCAAAGCAATTGCGACCATCGATTTAAAGAAAAACGAAACAGGTCTGCTTGAATTAACTGCTAAACATAACTGGCCGTTTGTCACTTACACTCCAGTCCAGCTAAATGAAATTCCGATGCAAAACCCATCGGAAACAGTCTTTAAATATACTGGTGCGTATGGGGTCAGTGAGCCTGCCGCATTGCGTTATGCGAAAGCGAAAGAGCTACTGCTGGAGAAAAAGAAAAGCGGAAATGTGACGATCTCCATTGCACGAGTCAACTTTGAGGAGGAAGTACGATGAATCGATTTGTTCTTGCCGGTACTGGCAGCGGTGTTGGAAAAACAACGTTCACAATTGGCATCATGCGTGCGCTTATGAAGCGTGGTTTAACAGTCCAGGGCTTTAAATGCGGCCCGGATTATATTGACCCAACATATCATACTGCTGTCACACAACGCCCTTCTCGTAATATTGATAGTTTTATGATGTCCCATGAAACAGTCCGTGCAATTGTCGCAAGGGCGAGCCAAGATGCAGATGCAGCAATTATTGAAGGAGTCATGGGCTTTTATGATGGCAAATCGCCATTATCAAATGAGGGATCTGCTGCTCATATTAGTGAGATTACAAAAAGCCCCGTCATTTTAATTGTCAATGCAGCAAGTTTGGCAAGAAGTGCGGCGGCAATTGTCAAAGGATTTCAAATGTTAGATGAACATTCAAATATTGTTGGTGTAATTGCTAATCAATTAGGCAGTAAAAGCCATTTTGAAATTGTAAAAGCAGCGATTGAACAAGAATGTGGAATTCCCGTTATTGGTTATTTGCCGAAAGGGGCTGTACCAATGATGCCAAGCCGTCATCTTGGTTTAGTGCCAGCCATTGAACGAGGTGATTTAGATTCCTATTTTGATCGTCTTGCAGAAGCAATCGAAGAAACATTGGATATTGAACAGCTGCTGGAAATGACAAAGACAGAATCATTGAACGTCGCTGCATCTATTTTTGATGCACAGCCGCAAAGACAAGAAGTACATATTGCAGTTGCGAAGGATGCCGCTTTTAACTTTTATTATGAAGAAAATTTAGAATTACTCCGTGCATATGGTGCCACATTGCACTACTTCTCTCCATTACAAAATGAGGCAGTTCCAGAAAAAGCGAGGGGGCTGTATCTCGGCGGCGGTTTCCCGGAAGAGTTTGCGGAGCAATTGGCGAAAAATGAAGAAACGAAGCAATCAATAAGAGCCTCGCTTAAACGAGGGATACCAACATTAGCGGAATGCGGCGGTTTTATGTATTTAACAGAGGAAATTGTGAATCGTCAAGGACAGGCATTCCCGATGCTCGGGATTATTCCAGGACGTGTAAAGATGCAGGATAAATTAGCTGCACTTGGCTACAGGGAAATTACAGGTGTTTCTGGCAACTTTCTGATCAATGAAGAGGAGCAGGCAAAAGGGCATGAATTCCATTACTCAACATATGAGGGGGAGCCTGCATCACCAGCTTATTTTAGTAAAGGCCGTTTTCGTGCTCAGCAGGAAGGTTATCTACATAAAAATATTGTTGCAGGCTATACACACTTTCATTTTGCTTCGAATCCACAGCTTGTGAAAAATTGGCTGACAGCATGTTTGGAGGTAAACAATGAATTATTTCCCGCTTTTAATGAATATTGACTATAAAAAGGTTGTTATTGTTGGGGGCGGACATGTAGCGCGTCAAAAGGTAGAAGCGCTTCTGCCGACAAATGCGCAGGTAACAGTGATAAGCCCAGCGGTAACAGAAAAATTGCAGCACTATATTAATGAAGGGCTTGTGACATGGAAAGAAAAAGCATTTCAACCAGCTGATTTAGATGATGCAACACTGATTTTTGCCGTTACAGATGAAGAAGAGGTAAACAATGCAGTGGAAGAAGCTGCCCAGCATTGGCAATTACTTTGCCGTGCGGATGCAAAGGGACGTGTTGATTTCATCAATCCAGCAGTCGTTCGGCGCGGTGATTTCATTTTGACAGTATCGACGTCTGGAGCAAGTCCAGGACTGACACGCCAAGTAAAAACAGATTTAGAAGAGCAATTTGGCGTACATTACGCCCAGTATATTTCTTTTTTAAAGGAAGCACGTCAGCGAATTTTACAAGTGTTTACGGGCGATGAAAAAAAACAACTATTAGCGGAGCTCCTTGATCCACAATTATTACAATGGATGGAACAAGGTGAAAAACAAAATTGTGAAGCGTGGCTGCAGCAGCGTTTAGGAGAAAAAAAGTGAGCGGATTTGTATTTATTGTAGGGGCAGGTCCTGGTGACCCAAAACTCTTAACCATACGTGGATTAGAATGTATACAGAAAGCTGATGTGATTTTGTATGACCGTCTGGTGAATGCTGAATTATTAAAGCATGCGAAAGCTGATGCCGAGCTGATTTATTGTGGAAAAGAACCAGGCAGGCATGGACTTATTCAAGATGAAATTCATCGTGTACTAGTGGAGCAAGCCTATCTTGGCAAGCAGGTTCTCCGCTTAAAAGGCGGTGACCCATTTGTTTTTGGGCGCGGGGCAGAAGAAGCAGCGATTTTACGGCAAGCCGATATTCCATTTGAAATCGTGCCTGGTATTACAGCGGGGATTGCGGCGCCTGCTTATGCAGGAATTCCTGTAACACATCGTGATTATGCTGCAAGCTTTGCAATCGTGACAGGTCATGGCCGCCCAGATAAGGAGCAAGACTTTTTAAATTGGTCGGCGCTTGCTCAACTTGATACGGTGGCCTTTTATATGAGCATTGGCAATATCGATCATATTACAAAAAGCCTAATAACCTATGGCAAAAGTGAAACAACCCCTGTTGCCGTCATTGAATGGGGCACAACCAAACATCAGCGTACGATTACAGGCAAACTCTCCACGATTGCCCAAGATATTCAAATACATCGTATCTCTAATCCAGCCGTGATTTTAGTCGGTGAGGTTGTTAATGTACGGGAACAAATTACTTGGTTTAAAGAAAAGGAGCATGAATTATGTTAGATGCATTAAAAAAACGCCGTGCGATTCGTCAATTTGTAACACGCGAAGTGGAACGTGACAAAATTGAGACATTATTAGAAGCTGCAACGTATGCACCAAATGACCGGATGCGTGAGCCTTGGCATTTCTATGTATTACAGGGGGACAGCCTAAAACGTTATGAGCAGGTGGCGCTTGATTATTTACAAAAACGTTTTCCGACAAAACCGCATTTAGTGGAAAGCTCAATGAAAGCTATCACAAATACACCGCTAATTATTGTGGTGACATCTGCCATTGTCGATGGAGATGAAGGGGCAACAAAAGATAATACCTTTGCAGTCAGCAGTGCGATTATGTCGATGTGGTTAATGGCCGAACAGTTAGGTATAGGAATGGTATGGCGTACACGAGGTGTTGGCTTAGTGCATGATACAGAATTACATAAATTTATTGGCGCATCGGATGGTGAGCAATTAGTAGGGACGCTATGTATTGGGTATCCTGCCGAAGAAATTACTTCAGCGAAAAAGCGTACACCATTTGCAGAAAAAACAACTTGGCTATAAGGAGGTCTGTGCATGGCACGACAGGGAATGCTGTTAGTTTATACAGGAGAAGGCAAAGGAAAAACAACCGCTTCACTTGGTGTCGCATTACGCGCAATTGGCCGCGGCATGAAGGTGAAATACTTTCAATTTATTAAATCACCTGAACGTACATATGGTGAACAAATTGCCCTGCGAAAACTGGGTGTTGAAACCGTGCAATTAGGTGTCGGTTTTACATGGACGAAAACACCAGAGGAGCATCGAGAAGCGCTTGCTAAAGCCTGGCAGATGATAAAAGAAGAATTAAAGGATGAAACAACAGACCTATTAGTGCTGGATGAACTGAATAATGCGTTAGCCATCACACGTTTTCCGATCGACGATGTATTGCCGCTAAATGAGGTGTTAGAGGCCATACAAAACCGTCCTCAAACGATGCACCTTGTCATCACAGGCCGCTCGGCACATCCATCACTTCTCGCTTTAGCCGATTTAGTGTCAACGATTGATGCAACAAAACATTATTATGCGGATCAGGATGTCAAAGCGATGAAGGGGCTTGAGTTTTAATCACGAGCACGCACTGCTTAAATAAATAATCTGGCACCCAATTCATCAAAGAGGGTGACAAAAACTTGGCCGTGGGCGTACAAGCAAGTTGCCGCAAAGGATGATACCATCTTTTATTGCTGGGTCGTGCCGTGAAGAGAGTGTTTAGCAAGTAATGCCCTAGCTGCGTAAATCATACAGGTGTACATAAGCTGAAGTGCATTCTGAGGTATTTAAGCTTTGTACACAGTGAGGGCAGCTGTTGCAAACACAAAAAGGATTGCCAATTTTATGTTGTGGAAGTTGAGGAGAAAATTCAATGATAAAAGCCCCCCCTTTACAGTTTGATTTTGAAAAGCTGTGGAAAGAAGGCATGTTAGACTGGCATGGCAAGATGCCAGAACGAATGGTCAATGATGAGCTGGAAGAAGCATTTTGGGCGCAGTCGATGAAGAAAAAATCATATAAGCAAACAGATGACTATGCGATTAAAATTTACGAAAAAATGAAACAGCATATCCCGCAACATTCAACTTGTATTGAAATTGGGCCGGGATGGGGCAACTATTCATTCCAACTCATTCAAATTGTTAAACATTTAACATTAGTTGATGGTTCTGAAAGTGTGCTTGCTTATTTAAAACAATACTTTGAAAGCGATGGAAATGTTCAGTTCATTCATAGTAAATGGGAAGAAGCACAAATTGAACAGCATGATGTTGTGATTGGGGTGAACTGCTTTTATCGTATGTATGAAATGAATGCAGCGCTTAAAAAAATGAACAGGCTTGCCAAAAAACGTGCCATCATTGGCTTAACAACAGGACCTATTCAACCTCATTACGTTATTTTAGGTGAGCAGTTTGGCTATGACATTAAATATCCGCGGCGTGACTATATTACCATCGTCAATATGCTGTATCAGTTAGGGATTTTTGCAAATTGTGAAATGCTCAAGCTGGAGCGGGAGTATCGTTATGACACTTTACAGCAATTATATGAAGCACAAAGCAAAAAAATCTTATCAGCGCAATTTGATATGGTACATGTGAAAGCATCACTCGAACGCTTTATTTCAATGGAGGATGACCAGTATGTTTACCGTCACCCATTCTATGCTGCAATTATTAGTTGGGAGCCTGTGAAGTTACATGACTAAATTTCGTTTTACATTTCTAATGTAGGTTCTTATTGGAGATTTCTTGCTTCTTTGAAATGGTGAAAAAGGATGTTACAGGTCCTTCATATTTCCTTTCCAATGCCGGACAAGCAAATCTTTATTAAGTGTACATGATGATGCAATAGGGGGAGATCACACTATATGACAACCTGGAATTTAACGCAAATGCAGCGTCACTTACTCATTTGCAATGGGGCAACCTGTATGGGAGCGGGAGCTGAGGCGGTCACGCAGCAAATTCGAGACGAAATCCGGAAAAACCGTTTAGATGAGCATATTCATACATCGCGTACTCGCTGTAACGGCCGCTGTAAAGATAAATGTATCGTAATTGATTACCCAAAGGGGACATGGTATTCGGTTCAACATGAAGAAACTGCACGTGATATTGTTCATGAAGAAGTGAAAGAAGATGCGATCATTTATTCCATGGAGCAAGGTGTGCGGAAACGCAGCGAAGGCCGCATAAAAGGAATTGAAAAATATAAGAAAGGTAATGAACCGATGAAAAAAGCTGTATTATTTGTTGGACATGGCAGCAGGCTGGAGGCAGGGAATACAGAAGTTCGCGAATTTGTCGGGCAAATGAAAGAATACATCGATCCAGACCTTTTAGTAGAAACATGTTTTTTAGAATTTGCATCACCAAATATTGAGGATGGGATTCAGTTATGCATTGAAAAAGGCGCAGGTGAAATCCATGTCATTCCCATCATTTTATTACATGCAGGACACTCAAAACTGCACATTCCTGCAGAAATCGAACATGCTAGAGAGCAGTTCCCAGATGTTCAATTTACCTATGGCCAGACGATAGGTGTTCATGAGGAAGTGTTTGAAATATTAAAAACAAGACTTGCTGAAGCAGGTTTTGATGCGGACCGAAAGCATGAGGATACAGCAATATTATTAATTGGACGAGGCGGCAGTGACCCATATGCTAATGGGGATTTTTATAAAATCAGCAGATTATTGTGGGAGAAATTAAATGTACCTATCGTCGAAAGTGCCTTTATGGGGGTAACAACGCCAACTGTGCAGGATGGGATGGAACGCTGTATAAAATTAGGCGCAAAAAAAATCATCATGCTGCCGTATTTTTTATTTACGGGAATTTTAATGGAAAGAATGAATAAAATGGCCGAACAGTTTAGAGAGACTTATCCGCATGTTTCAATTGATATTGCTCAGTATTTTGGCTATCATCCAAAGTTAAGAACGGTCCTGTTAGAACGTATGAATCAGGCCTTAAACGGTACTTCAACTGGAATACAAGATTTAGAAAATTTCCGTAAATATGCAGAAGAACATGGGTATGAACATCATCATCACCATAATTAAAGGATAGATAACAGTTTTTACACTCCTATCTATTCATTGGTATCCTAAAAGAGGATCAATCATCTTGTATTCTCTAATCTATTAAGCTGTCAAAGATGTTGTTAAAGGTTGAACTGGGTATGTAGCCTTCTTTTTTGGTCGTTGTTCCTCCTGCAGCTGCAAGTTATTTGAATTTTTTCACCTCCATTATCGGATTGATGTTGATAAAAAAGCCCAAATCTCTATTCATACAGAGAAATTGGGCTTTTAATAGATGAAATTTCTAAGGTTATAAAATTGGCAGATTCATAACGTTGCCCCAAATAGTAGGAACGAATAAAAATATACTGCTAATTTGATTCTGGTTTCAAAGATGCTGGTACTGGGTCGAAAATAGTATTTATATGGTGATCAAGAGCTAGATTTGCTGCTCCTAACGCACCGCCAATTTCTGTGAATGTTGATGTTTTCACGGTAATATTTGCAGTTAAAGGACTCATCGCATGTTGTTTCATAACCTTTTCAGCAATCTTTATATAGAGACTGCTGCATTTTGGAATTGAACCACCAAGAATAATCACCTCTGGGTTTAATATGTTGACTAAATTTGCCATCGCAATCCCAAGGTAAGTTGCAGCTTTTTCTACTACTTGCATGGCTAATTGGTCATGTTGATCAGCCGCAATGCAAATATCCTCCGCTTTAAGTAGCTGTAAATCGTAATAAGGATCTTGCTGTAAAACAGAAGGCTCTCCTGTTCTTAGCAACATTCGTGCTTCTTTTTCTATTGCAGGTCCAGTAGCCAGTAATTGCAAACATCCTTTGTTTCCGCAAGGGCATAATGGACCATTTGGTTCGATTGTAATATGTCCCAGTTCCCCAGCCCCTCCAATTGCACCAGAGATGAGCTGTAAATTGTGAAATAACCCTGACGCAATTCCTGTTCCTATCCCTATATAAATCACTTCATTATGCTCTTTGGCTGCTCCGTATCTGCATTCAGAAAGTCCCCGTGCTTTGTGTCGATTTAACACGATCGTTGACCAGTCAATTGTTTCGTTTACTTCCTTTCCAATCTCAATATTATGCCAATCTAAGTCTGATGCACTATAAATTAATCCCAGTTTCGTATTTATTAATCCTGGCATACTAAGGCCAAGTAAAGGAAGAGGTGGGGTATTAAGGGACTGAATGAAGGGATTTAACTTATCTGTCAATGCCCGAATGACTTCCTTAGGGGCAGAATTTTTTACTGGGATTCTAACTTTTTTTAACACATTCCCAGGTAAATCAAAGGCACCGAGAGTCCACTCTGTATTATTAAAATCGGCCCCTATAATACCTCGTGTATATGGTGCTAATTGTAAAGAAATGGCGGGTCTCCCGCCAGTGGATTGACGGCTCCTTGTTTGTTGGACAAGGCCCATATCTATTAATTCGGAGATTGCTAAGGAAATGGTTGCTCTGCTTAATCCAGTTAATTCAGATAGTTGTACTCGAGATACATTTTTATATAGCCTTAATGCTTGAAGAATACTAGCTTTGCTGTTTTTATGTTCCGCTATATTAACATTTTCCATTATTGTTCTCCCTAAAAATATACTTTGTTTATTATTATACAAAAGTTAGTTGGATTAAAAAGATCTTGCGATAGGAATAAGTGTTTTATATAAGGTATAAATTTTTTATAAATTCTGTTAATTTAAATATTGACAAAAGTTAATGGACTAACTAATATGTAAATTAGTAAATAATGTTAGAAATGTTTTGAAAAATGATCACTCATTCTTTTTAATCTTCTCAGTCGCTTTGATATGTAAGCGTTTAATCACTCCTGCCCTTTGTCCCTTAACTCTTTTAAACATTTTTAGTCCAAAAATACTGTATTTACGTGTCTATGTCAATCAAAGTCTATTTTTTAAAAAAATAGAAATAGTAACTCAAGCAAATAGGCAAAGACTTAGAAGAAGCATTCTAGTATTTTGGATTTAAAGGAGGATGATTCAATGGTAAGAAAAATGATGGTGCCTCCACTAGAATTGGTTGAAAGCAATCAATCTGGCACTCAAATGTGTGCTGTAGTCGATCAGGTTGGTGAGATTTCATTAAAACGAGCATATATTCCTGAACCAGCTGAGGGAGAAGTACGCGTTAAGGTGAAGTGGGTTGGCATATGCGGAAGTGATGTAGAAGTGTTCCGGGGAGCAAGGGAACCGGAATTTATCAGTTTTCCAACTCGTCTTGGCCATGAAGTAGCAGGTGTAATTGATAAAGTGGGTGAAAATGTCCTCGGTGTAAAAGAAGGGGATCATGTAGCATTAAGATATGTCTGGGGAGCTTTTGCAGAATATGTTTGTTGCTCACCTTTTTCGATTAAAGTGTTGCCAAAAGATTTTCCATTAATAGAAGGTTCATTGATAGAAGTATTGCCTGGTGTGATTCATGCAGCTGAATTGGGCGAAATTACTCCAAATAAAAATGTGTTGATTATGGGGCAAGGTGTAAGCGGCTTGGTTATGACACAAATTATCAGCTTATTTAGTCCTCGCAATCTAGCAGTTACCGATTTATTTGATGAAAAGCTAAAGCTTGCAGAGAAATATGGTGCAACACATACATATAAATTACCTTCGTCAGATTCGAAAACAATGGATATCGTAAATAATGATTTTCGTGAAGGTTTTGATGTCGTGATCCCATGTTTATTGGAAGGGGATGGCATGGTCGATGCAATTGATGCAGCAGCCCAAAATGGCAGAATTGTCATGTATGGATGTATTGGGACTTGTCATAAACCGATAGATTTTTTTAAGATTCATAAAAAGCGATTAGATCTATACTCAACTGAGCCGAAAAGAGATATTGATAACCGACGCTATTTTGAAGAGGGGTTACGTTTAGTTCTTGATGGACTTGTTAATACGAAAGAAATGATTACTCATGTCATTCCATTGTCAGAAGTAGATCGAGCATTTGAGATTCGAAATCAACATAAAGGTGATACGATTCATGTCATGATTGATTGTGAAAAATAAAGTTGATCGAGAAGGAGGTTCTACATGAGATTAAAAACTCTGGTGCTTCCCGCAAAAGATAGATTGGATGATGTCTGTTCAGAGGAATGTCGTCGTTTACTCAATGTACATTTTGATCCAGTGTGGAATGAGTCAGGACGGGAATATACAGAAACAGAGCTTAAAGAGATGATTCAACATGCTGAAATTGTCTTGACAAGCTGGGGATCGCCAAAAATAACCGAAGAAGTTTTGGAAAATGCACCACACTTACTATATATTGGCCATGCTGCTGGTTCAGTAAAGGGGCGTATTCCTCTGCTCGCCTTTCAGAAAAATATCAAGGTTTTTTCAGCTGCTCCCCGAATCGCACAATCTGTCGGCGAGTACTGCCTAAATGCTTTATTGACATTATTACGCCCTTTACAAAAGCTGGATACTCAAGTAAGAAAAGGGAATTGGAAACATACAGGGATAAGAGGACGTGAATTAACAGGATCCACGATTGGAATCATATCTGCGAGTTCAACCGCACGTGAATTTATTAAATTGCTCGCTCCATTTCAGGTCAATATTTTCGTATATGATCCTTACTTGAGTGAAGAAGCAGCTGACCGATTGGGCGTTCAAAAAATGTCTTTAGAGGAGGTTATGAGATTACCGATTATCTCCGTTCATGCACCAGCACTTCCAGGAACACGAAATATGATTCATAAAGATTTCATTAAGCTTATTCCGGACGGTGCCATTTTTATCAATTCATCTCGTTCAACTGTTTTAGATGAAGAAGCACTATTAGAAGAATTAAAAACAGGACGATTTTTTGCGGCAATGGATGTGTTTTCTAAAGAACCGATTGATCACAATCATGCTATTTGCAATCTTGACAATGTATTGTTAACACCACATATTGCCGGTGACTCCCTTGAAGGTCATCTTGCTTTGATGGAAGAAGTGGTTAGGGATATTCTGAACGATTTAAGTAATCAATCGACTCGTTATCAAGTAAGTGAGCATCAATGGGAGGTGTTAGCGTGACAAAACGACCTATCTATGTCATGACAAAATTTCTGGTGGGTCTCAGTGTAGAGCAAATGGCTGAAAAACTGGCACCATTACAAATAGATGGTGTTGATTTTTTAATACGTGATGGTTATCCGCTGCCACCTTCTGAAGTAACGCCTGCGAGATTAAAAGAAGTAATTGATCAATTCGAGTCGTTTGAACTAAATGTTCCTATGATTGAACATGACATGATCGATCCCTATTCTATTGAAACGGAAAGAATTTATGTGGCAAGTGCTGATTGCGGAATAAATCAAATGAGACTTGGTCTTCAACAATATGATCGGTCAAAAAGCTATAAAGAAAATGCTGATATCGTTCGTAAACGGATTGCCGGGTTTGAAGAGCTGGGAAGAAAATATGGAGTTCGAGGTCTGCTTCAACAGCATGGCGGTTCCTTATATGCATCAGCAAGCGGGATGGCGATGGTGTTAAATGGTTGTAATCCTAAATATATCGGGTTTTACGCTGATCCTGCCAATCAACTTGCCCAGGAAGGTAGTGAGTTACCGGAAGTGACATTTGGTGTTGCAAGAGACTTCCTATCATTTGTCGGTGTGAAAAATGCAATTATGACAAGGAATGGCGGTAAATGGGAAGGCCTATGGACAACGCTTCCTGATGGAGCTGTCGACTGGAAAGAGATTGTCGCTCATTTAGACAAAATCGGTTACGAAGGTCCATTAGGATTACATGGCTATTATGCAAATCGTGACGAAGAGCAAATTTTGGCACAGATAAATGCTGACATCATCTATTTAAAAAGCCTGTTAACTAATACAAACAAGGAAATTGTTAGATTATAAGGTTAATAGAAAGAAAGGAGATTTGCATGACAGAAAAAGTAAGATTAGCAGTTGTCGGTCTTGGCCGTGTTTCCAAGTCACATCTCCCGGCTGTTAAAGCTCTTCGTAAAAAAGTAGAGTTAATTGCCCTTGTCTCAAGAGATGAAGAAAAAGCTAGGAAGGAAGCTTTGAACTGGGGAACAGTTAAGGTTTATACAAATTATGATGAAGCATGTATGGATAAAAATATTGATGCCTTCCTACTCCTGCTGCCGCATGATTTACACGCTTCCTATACAATTAAAGCTTTAGAGGCCGGAAAGCATGTTCTAATCGAAAAGCCGATGGCCATGAATGAAAAAGAAGCCCGCGAAATGGCGGAGGCAGCAGAACGTCATCAGGTAACGTTGATGGTAGGTCAAAGCCGCCGTTTTTTTGAACCAGTGATGGATTCAATTAAACGGATTCGAGCAAAAGAAATTGGAGATGTCATTAATATCAATGCCCTTTTGTTAGCGCAAATGCATCAGCCCGCTACCGAATGGTGGAAGAAAAAATCTCAGATCGGAGGTTTTATCATCCCATTATGGGGGAGCCATCTATTAGATTACATCATTTGGGCCTATGGCGAAATTCCCCAAACAGTTTATGCCAAAGGTTATTCCAATAACCCAAATTGGGAAGGGGAAGATGAATGTTCAATTTCTCTTACGTTTAGCAACGGAAGGATGGCTAATGTGTTGATGTCCTTTAATGCAGGAGCTCGTCCAACAGATGAAGACGGATTAACCGGTAAAAGAATTTGGTCTACTCAAAATAGTATTTATGAACGATATATCATAGGCACAAATGGCATGCTTCATTTAAAGGATGAGGATGAACTTTATTTAAATTCGAACAAAGTAAAAGATTCTCATTCATCACGCTCAAATTTCATCTGGCAGCTAGAAGAATTCATAGACTCTATTCATGAAAATAGGACTCCAATAGCATCAGGCCAGGAAGTATTAGAAGTCATGAAAGTAATCGATGCTTGTTTTGAGTCGATGAAGGAAAATAAAGTGGTTACTTTAATAAAAAATACGATAAAGGTAAATTAGTTATTTGCTAATAAAATAGGATGACTTTGCTGTTATCCAAAAGTAGGGAAAAAGAAGATCACGGAAACAAGATCACGTAACAGGAAAACACTACTTCCCCAAACCACATAAGTCTCAACATTTAGTATTGATCAACAATTACGCAGTTATTTCCATCCAGCAGTTAAAGCCTCCAAGATGACGAAACCATGCAGAAATTAAGTTGTACACTGAAAAGCGGAACAGTTCCAAGAAAAAGAGTTTTAAGTTTAATTGTTTGCTTGTAATGAAAGGTAAGTAGTTAGCTTCTATTTTAAAGGAGGAGAAATATTGCAAATCACTAATGTCTCAACTAAAAAATCAGAAGTTTCTGTAAATGTGAAGATTAAGACGAAAAAATCAGTGCTTAAGCAAATCAGGAACAGCTGGCAGCTGTATGTTCTTTTCTTTTTACCGCTTGTATATATCATTATTTTTCATTATATACCGATGTACGGGGTAACGATTGCGTTTAAGAACTTTAATCCAGCCTTAGGTATATTTGGAAGCCCTTGGACCGGGTTCGATCATTTTGTGCGTTTTTTTGAATCACATGAGTTTATACGAGTGATTAAAAACACATTAGGATTAGCCTTTTATCAATTAATTGCAGGGTTTCCGTTTCCTATTATTTTAGCTTTAAGTCTAAATTATGTGAATAAACGCCGTTTCAAAAAAACCGTTCAAATGGTGTCATATGCACCACATTTCATTTCAGTTGTAGTGATGGTTGGGATTATTCTCGTGTTCCTTGAGCCAAATGGGCCGGTAAATGCTTTGCTTAACTTATTCGGGCTTGAGTCCATCCACTTTATGGGGAATCCTGATTATTTTAAATCAATCTATGTATGGTCAGGAATATGGCAAAGTATCGGGTTTGGCTGTATCATCTATCTCGCGGCGTTATCTGGCATCAGCCCAACATTGCATGAAGCAGCTATTGTAGACGGTGCATCGAAGCTTCAACGAATTTGGCATATTGATATCCCTGGGATTTTACCGGTAACAGTCATCTTACTCATTCTCGATATGGGAAATATATTGAATGTAGGTTTTGAAAAAGTATTACTATTACAAAATCCTTTGAACTTACGGACTTCAGAAGTGATTGATACGTATGTTTATAAAGTAGGACTGGTATCTTCCATACCAAACTATTCATATGCGGCTGCTGTCGGGTTGTTTAAAGCCATAATCGGTTTAATCTTAATAATCTCAGTCAATAAATTGGCGAAAAAGGTTGGGCAAGAAAACTTATGGTAATGAAACTAAAATGAAAGTGGTGAATGTATTTGAATAGCAGTTCAATTAAAGAAACGAAGAAGGATAGAATCTTTACAATCTCAAATTATACTTTTCTAAGCATTCTCTTAGTTATGTTCTTATATCCTTTAGTTTATATTGTAAGCGCTTCATTTAGTTCGACAGAAGCTGTAACAGCTGGGAAGGTCTGGTTATGGCCAGTTGACTTTAGTATAGAAGGCTATCAAGCTGTTTTTAATTACAAATTCATTTGGACAGGTTATGCGAATTCCCTCTTTTATATGATTGTCGGAACATTAATCAATATTACATTGACCATTTTAGCAGCATATCCATTATCAAGAAAAGATTTTTACGGCAAAAATTTGTTCATGATGCTTTTCCTCTTTACCATGCTTTTTAGCGGCGGATTGATCCCAAATTATTTAATCGTGAAGGAACTTGGCTTGCTGGATACACGTTGGGCGATGATCATTCCCAATGCGATGTCAGTATTTAATGTCATCATTACAAGAACTTTCTTTAAGTCAACCATCCCTGATGAATTGCTGGAGGCGGCAAAAATGGATGGCTGCAGTGATTTCCGATTTTTACGAAGTGTCGTACTGCCTTTGTCAGGTCCGATCATTGCCGTTATGGCATTATTTTACGCAGTTGGACATTGGAATGCATTCTTCAACGCATTAATTTATCTTAGAGATCAAAATTTATTCCCATTACAGTTAATTTTGAACAATATCCTCGTTCAAAATGAAATTGATCCAACGATGATGGGAAATCTTGAAGAAGAAGCAGGGCGGGCTGGCATAAGAGAATTACTGAAATACTCATTGATCGTTGTCGCTTCAATCCCAGTTCTTATTATCTATCCATTTGTCCAAAAACACTTTGTTAAAGGGGTTATGATCGGTTCTTTGAAAGAGTAGAGCCGTTGTTCATTACTATTCATCGAGGGTGGTGATGCGCAATTAAAATGAAGTAGTTTTACTAAATAGCAAATGGGAGGTATGTGAATTTGAAAAGGCATTCTAGTATTCTTTTATCACTGCTTTTGTTACTATCACTGATCTTGACAGGATGTAAAAATAATGAGGAAGCGGGTACTGTCGAAAAGGATGATTCGGTTGAACTAACAGAAAAAGGTACATTTCCAATTACAAAAGAAAAAGTGACACTAAGAGTATTGACACCATCAAAGCCGACAGTAGAGGATTTTGAAACGAACGAATTTACAAAATGGTATGAAGAAAAAACAAATGTTCATATCGAATGGGAGGTAATTCCTAGTCAAAATGCTGAAGAAAAGTTGAATCTTGTTTTATCAAGCGGAGACTTACCAGATGTCATTATGAGCAGTCCGGTAACTCTTTCTCAGCTTATGATCTACGGTAAACAAGGATTGTTTTTACCTCTTAATGACTTAATAGAAGAGCATGGAATCGAAACGAAGAAAATGTTTGAAGAAAATCCAGCAGTTAAAGATGTTCTTACGGCACCGGATGGAAATATCTATTCTTTACCTTCGATAAACGAGTGTTATCACTGTACAATGGGACAAAAGCTTTGGATTTATAAACCATGGCTAGATAAGTTAGGTCTTAAAATGCCGGAAACAACGGAAGAATTCTATCAAGTTTTAAAAGCATTTAAAGAAAAAGATCCGAATGGAAACGGTAAACAGGATGAAATTCCGCTTGCTGGTACAAAAGATAATGATCGTTTCCCGGGATTTTTGATGAATCCGTTTATTTACAGTGACAAATATCTTGATAATGGCAAAGTCGTCGTTCCTTTTGACAAACCTGAGTGGAAAGAAGGATTGGCATTCCTCAACAAACTTTATAACGAGGGACTGATGGCAGCTGAAGCATTAACCCAGGATTCAGACCAGTTAAAGAAAATGGGTAATTCAGAAGAACCCATTTTAGGCGCAGCACCTGGAATTTGGCCGGGAAGCTTCATGCAGGCTGGCGGTAATGCTGGCAGGTGGCTTGACTACGTTGCTGTCCCGCCGTTAAAAGGTCCAGATGGGAACAGGGTTGCCTGGTATACTCCACCGGTAGCTGGATCTTCAATTACAACCTTTATTATTACAAATCAAGCAAAGCACCCTGAAATTGCCTTGCGATGGGCAGAAGGTTTTTACGACCAAGAAACAACTTTAAGGTCTGAGGCAGGTCTGCCTGATAAAGACTGGAGATGGGCAAAAGATGGTGAAATAGGGATTGATGGAGAACCGGCAACATGGGCCAGATTATCATCTTTCGGACAAATGCAAAATATTCACTGGTCACAAACAGGTCCATTAATCCGTACAAATAAATTTCGATTAAGTGAAGTTGCTTCAAAAGAACAACCTCTTGAGCCAATGCTTTACAAAGAGACGAAGGAAAAATATGAACCTTATAAACCAGATGAATCACAGGTTCTTCCGCCGCTTTATTTTAATGAGGAACAGTCTATGGAACTTTCAGAAATGGAAGCAACGATCACGAACCATGTTGAAGAAATGAATGCGCGATTTATTTCAGGTGATGCAGACTTAGAGAAAGACTGGGATACCTATCTGGAAACATTAAACGGTATGAATCTAGAAAGATACCTCGAAATATACCAGGAAGCATATGACTCTAAAAATAAATAATTGTTTAGTCATTTACAAGCTTATTGAAAGGAGAGGCATTATTCGATCATTTTGGCGGGATAATGCCTTAAATGAACGCACTGTTTGATTTTGAAACTCTTCTTTTTGCTGTGTTAGGTAAGATTTCTCAAATTAATATACGTATAGGAGGAATTCCAATGACAACATCTTTATTGAAAAAATATCCAAATTACCCGGATTATTATGGGAATCCCGAGTGGCTGATTCATGATCGCTTTGGGTTATTTATTCATTGGGGATTATATGCAAATGCAGCTCGTCATGAATGGGTAATGAACAGGGAGAAAATTCACCCAACTACATATAATAAATACTTTGAGCATTTTGACCCTGATTTGTTTAATCCGCGTGATTGGGCCCGGTATGCAAAAATGGCTGGTATGAAATACTTTGTCGTCACAACAAAGCATCATGAGGGGTTTGCGATTTGGGATTCAAAGCTAACAGATTATAAAGCGACAAACACTCCTGCTAATCGTGATTTATTACGAGAGATTGTGGATGCATTTCGTTCAGAAGGATTAAAAGTCGGCTTTTATCATTCTCTAATTGATTGGCATCACGAGGATTTTCCAGTTGACGGAATTCACCCGCAAAGAGATGATGAGGAATTTAAAAAACAAGCGATCAATCGGGATGTGTCAAAGTATGCAGATTATCTGCACGGACAAGTAAAAGAACTTTTAACAAACTATGGGAAGATTGATTATTTATGGTTTGATTTTTCATATCCTGCACGAAATTGGGGATGGTCAGAAGGTAAAGGTAAAAATGAGTGGCAATCTGAAAAACTAGAAAAAATGATTTTCGATTTGCAACCTGATATTATTTTAAATGATCGTCTGGATCTGGGTCGCGGTGTTATCACTCCTGAACAATACCAGCCTCGTGAAGTCTTAAAACAAGATGGACAGCCAATCCTATGGGAAGCTTGTCAAACATTAAATGGCAGCTGGGGATATGATCGCGACAATCTTGATTGGAAGGCGGTAAATCTCCTTGTTCAGATGTTAATAGATACTGTCTCTAAAAATGGAAATCTCTTATTAAATGTAGGACCGAATGGACGGGGAGAATTTGACAAACGTTCAATTGAAAGCTTAAAAGGAATAGGCGAATGGATGAGACTTAATTCTCGGTCGATCTACGGGGCAACAGCCAGTGAATGGAAGGCTCCTGTCGACTGTCGTTATACACAAAAGGGAAAACGTTTATATCTCCACATCTTTAATTGGCCATTTAAACACATCCATTTAGAAGGATTAGCCGGACAAATTAGTTACGCTCAATTTTTACATGATGCGTCAGAAGTTCGATATAAGGAGCATATATCAAATGAACAACTATCACATACTTCAACACGAGTGGCTCCTGGATCGATTACATTGGAGCTGCCAGTTCAACAACCGGATGTTGTTGTTCCAGTTATTGAATTATTCCTAAAATAACAAACATCTAAGTTAAAAGTGTATCTAATTGAACATTTAGGGTAAAAATATAAGATTAATATTTTTTAAAAAAAGAAGGCTGGTCCCAAGGATTATGGACCGGCCTTTAATGTGAGCAAAAAAAGAGGGGATTCAAATTTTTATAAAACATTTATAATGCAACAAAAGAATAAACTACTAGCAACAAACACCTTCAAGGTGAAAAGGGGGGATAGAATGGGGCTGCAAGGAAGAATAAGTTTAAGTGTTGGTTGGATAACTTTATTCCTAATGGGTACTGATTTATTTGTTGTATCTCCGTTATTACCGTTCATTTCGGAAGCGTACGATGTTAGTTCGGCGATGACAGGATGGATGGTAACTGTTTTTGCTGTAACCTATGCTATGGCTGCACCTTTCTTTGGCTGGGCTTCAGATAAAAAGGGAAGAAGGACTATCATTACGTTTGGCTTATTATTATTTTCCTTATCTAATGCCTTAACGGTTTTTTCACCTTCATTTGCTTGGTTAATCATCAGCCGTATTTTAGCAGGCTTGTCCGTAGCTGCGATAACCCCTTTGATTTATGCGATTATCGGGGATATTGCACCATCAAAACGGAGAGGTACTTGGCTTTCTATTGTCGTTTCAGGACATTTAACAGCTCTCTGGGCAGGAGCCCCATTTGGTACATTACTAGAACATTTTCTTGGCTGGCGTTCAGTATTTGGTGTAATGGCTATTATAGGAGCAATATTGGCTGTAGTAAATTTCAACACCTGGAAACATATCCCTAAAACCGATATGAAAAGAAATCTATTAAAATTGAATCTGCTAAGAATACTTGGTTCAGTAAGTGTTACCACAATCTGGGCCATTTCCATGTATGCTCTTTATGTTTACTTAGGTGCAGCTCTTTATTCAGAAAATAGCTTCTCATCTTCAGAAATCGCATTAGCTGTTACTTTTTATGGGATTGGTGCAGTATTGGGAAGTCTTATAAGTGGACAATTCACAGATAGGTATGGAGAAAGGAAGATTTCTAAAGCTACATTAATTTTCTTGATTCTTACACTCGTTTGTTTAGGTATATTCTTCTCATCAGGCGACTGGATTTATCTTTTCTTGTTCCTATGGGCTTTGGTTGGGTATGCAGGCTTTACATCATACCAAGCACGATTAGCAGTCGAATATCCAAAAGAACGGGGAATTGTGATGGCGTGGAATAATACAGCTCTATATATTGGTATTACCATGGGTTCGATGATTGGCGGTTATGTGATATCTAATTGGGGATATCTTTACCTTCCATATGTTTGCAGCACTGCGGCAATCATTAGTTTTCTCCTTAGTACCCAAAAAGTCCAAGAAGCAAAAAAAGAATCAGCTCTTTCAGCAGATGCATGACTTTAGAATGAAGTAACTAATAGATGCAATCTTTCAATATTAAAGCACTGATTGCCCCTATTAAAGTAACGGAGCAGTTTAGGTTAAAAAATTTTTGAAAATTGTGCTAGACGAACTGGACTTGAAAGGGCTGCATGAACAGCCTTTTTTTATTCGACTATCATGGCAGTTTAACAACATTATTAAATGGGAAATGTATTAATGATATTAATTTCATTTATATTCGATATTATATTGGCTAAAACATCTAAAAGAGGAGAAACATGAACATTATCAAACAGAAAAAGAAGAACACACTATCACCAGCGCAAATGATTGTCATTTATTACCTTTTAGCTGTGGTGGTTTCAACGATTCTATTAATGCTGCCCATTACACAACAGCCAAATGTTAAATTAACGTTTATAGATGCGCTGTTTACAGCTGTTAGTGCGGTTAGTGTGACAGGTTTATCAACTGTTGCGATTAATGAAGTTCTTAGTGTTCCAGGAACTATTATCTTTGCTGTTATCTTGCAATTTGGTGGAGTTGGAATCATGTTTCTTGGGGCGTCTGTTTGGTTTTTAATCGGAAGACGAATAGGAATAAGAGACAGGATGCTTATAATGACTGACCAAAATCTCCCGACTTTTTCTGGAATCCTTCAACTCGTCAGAAAAATCCTTTTCTTCTTTATTATTCTTGAAATAATTGGGGCGATTATTTTTGGTACATATTTTTTGAACTATTTTCCTACATGGCAAGAAGCTTACATACAAGGTTTCTTTGCCTCTGTAAGTGCTGCTACAAATGCAGGATTTGATATTACAGGAGAATCGTTAATACCATTTGCCCATGATTATTTTGTGTTAATCCTGACGATGGTGTTGTTAATATTCGGAGCAATCGGTTTCCCGGTCCTTATGGAGGTTATGCAGTTCTTTAAACATAGGAGTAGAACTCGTTATCGATTTTCCTTATTTACGAAATTAACGTCCCTTACTTTTTTTGCATTGATCGTTATTGGTACCGTATTGATTCATTTATGTGAACTAAATGGTTACTATGCTGATAAAACCTTGCACGAATCTTTTTTCTATTCCCTGTTCTATTCAATATCTTCCAGGAATGGCGGTCTCACTACCATGGACATTAATGAGTATTCCATTCCTACTCTTTTCATTTTATGCATTCTTATGTTTATAGGGACCTCTCCAAGTAGTTCTGGAGGAGGAATAAGAACAACTACTTTTGCGATTATACTATTGAGCATCTATTATTTTGCTAACGGAAACAAAACAATAAAAGTCTTTAAAAGAGAATTGGACATGGAGGACGTTATAAAATCCTATGTCGTCTTTACAACAGCTTTCATGCTTTGTTGTGTCAGTACTGTCATACTGACAATCCTTGAACCAACTTTTTCATTAATGCAAATCATATTTGAAGTATCATCTGCTTTTGGAACAGTCGGTATGTCCTTGGGAATTACAGCTGAATTAAGTACTCCGGGTAAAATCATCATTATGATTTTGATGTTCATTGGAAGAATTGGTATCTTTACATTTTTATTTTTGATGGGTGGCAAACCAATTAAAACGAATTACCACTATCCAAAAGAACGGGTCATCATTGGTTAAGTGGCGTTTCATTTATTAATCAGAATGACAAAGCAAAGGCTGGTTTATCTGTACAGCATAACGAAAGCATACTTCTAAGTGAAGTATGCTTTCTAATGTTCTCTAAAAACCAATATGCAGAAAGGAAGGATATGAGATCTTTTAAACATTGACAAAATCATTCCAGACAGAGAAATATTTTCGCTCAGAATTTAAAACAGAAAACCAATTAATTCACTTTTTTCGAAGAATAAAACTTTAAAAAATTCCAGCAAAACTAAACCAGTGTGCTTCGGTTGAATACCAAATCACACTGACTTCTGAATCTTTTTAAAGCGAATCAACATAACAGGGGGAGTACCACATATCTAAAATGATGATTCATGCTACGCAATCTGCCTTTTTTCATGATAAGTATATTATTTGAAATAAACAGCATCTATTAGAAAAGATCTACTTTTAGTTTTGATTAATCAACTCTGATAATTTCACTAGCAAAATCTCATACAAACTATCCATTTTCTTGATTTCACAATAGCCACTTTCGTAAATATGAATAATTTTGTAGAGTTTTGATTCATAAAAAACCTCATCGCCAACCTTCATTATAGGTCCTCTCTCTCAGCAAGGAATATACTAACATGACATTAGTAACATTAGAAAACGCTTGCTAACAAGCAAATATTTTACAAGAGTTGGTTTTTTTTCATTGTTTGTTAACATTTTTGTAACATTACCTGATTATTCGCGAATGAAATCGATTAACAAGTATCAGCGCGCCAATAGAATAAAACGTCGAGGATAATAAGAAAAATACATTTTCATGGGAGAGAGTCTGATGAAGAACCAATTGGTACAATCCTTCCAGCCCATCTTTACAAGAACATCATCTTGTGCAATACTGTTGAACAAACAGAAGCGCAAACAAAACCCTAAGCTATAAGACAAGACTGATTAGCAAAAGCCGTGATTATCCTGAGAATTGAAAACGAAATGATCGAAAAAGAAGTCCTAAGAAATAATGTGTAACAAGAAGGCAGTTAAGGGATTCATGCTGAATAATCCGAAGCCTTATTTAAGGATACAAAAATAGGCAAGAAAGACTCCAACGTTGCAGATAGAAAAGTTTTCTTTCATAATCAATTCAAAAGTCTTATAATAGCTTTGTTTATATCTATCAAATTGAAAGGAGATTGTTTTATGATCGATAAAAATTCTCCTCTTCCTTTATATTATCAGTTAGAAGAATTATTAAAAAAAGCAATTGAATCAAAAGAGTTTAATCCTGGTGATTTCCTTCCTTCTGAAAGGGAACTTTCAAAAATATATCAAATTAGCAGGATGACGGTTAGACAAGCTGTTATGAACTTAGTAAAGAAGGGGTATCTAACTAGAGAAAAAGGCAGAGGCACCTTCGTTTCCAATCAAAAGCTTGAACAAAACATGAAAGGGCTTACCAGTTTCACAGAAGAAATGCAAGCACGACAACTAGTTCCGGAAAGTAAATTATTATATTTTAAAATTTCTCCAGTCCAACAAAATTTGCAGGATCGCCTCAATCTTGAAGCAGGTGAATTGATCTATACATTTACAAGACTTCGATTAGCAAATGGTGAACCGATTGCTCTTGAAACCAGCTATTTACCTGTGAATTTAGTACCCGGTTTAACCAAAGAAATTTTAGAGCAATCACTATATTTCTATATAGAGGAAAATCTGGGATTAAAGATTGGTCATGCAACCCAAACAGTCGAGGCTTCATTGGCTGATGAAGAGGAAATGAAATATTTAAATATAAAAAAGGGTATGCCAGTTTTAATAAAGCATCGAGAAACATTTATTAACAATGGTACGCAGCTTGAACTAGTAAGGTCCGCCTATCGAGCTGATAAGTATAAATATATCATTGATATGGACAGAAAATAACTGCAAAAAGGCACCATCATTAAGAGCTATTCTCCTTCAAAAACTTCTAAATTGTCGTTGACTCATATGACAATTTAGAGGTTTTTTTATTTCATCTCTTCCCTTAAAACAGCCTGTTAATAAACCTCAGAGTCATTCCATCCAATTTTGCACAAAACAGTTGAGTAGGATTTGGTCTCTACATTTAGATAAAAACACATTATAGTAAAGGTACGCAGCAGTACTAATCATTAAATCAATACTTTTTTGCACAAACTATAAATCGGTGCAAAGGAGGTAACGTTCATGTTGGATCAACGCAGCACAGCCATTTTATCCCATTTAGTTCATTCGGAATCATATGTTCCAGTTAAAGAACTTATGGAAAAATTCAAAATTTCTAGAAGAACGATTTATTATGATATTGAAAAAATAAATGATTGGCTGGAAGAAAATGATTTATCTCCTGTGAAACATGTAAGAGGTGCAGGATTTATTCTTGATGATGAGACAGCATTCCTAATTCCAAAAAAGATTGAAATGGTTAAAACATGGCATTATGAGTACTCTGCGAAGGAAAGAAAAGCCTGGTTAGCCCTTTATTTACTAGGACGTGATACTCCGCTTTTTTTAGATGACTTAATGGAAAAGATCAGAGTAAGCCGAAATACAACAATTGAGGATTTAAAGGTATTAAAAGAGGAGATTGAACGATTTCAACTATCATTAGAGTTTGAACGTAAATCAGGATATATCCTTATCGGTGATGAAGACGACAAGAGAAAAGCTATTGTTTATTATCTGTCAAGTGTTCTGCCAAGTGAAGGCTGGCAGACATTATTGGCCAAAATTCCCACACTATTAAATAGTTCTTTAATGGATAACAAAGATCATCAAGAACTTTTTAATATCGACGAATTGAAAGTTGTTCGTAACATTGTTTCTGAAAGTGAAATAGACTTGAACCTTCAATACACTGATGATTTTTTCTACAGCTTAACTTTTCGCCTTATCTTATTCGTTAAAAGATTAATGCAAGGTAAACGAATCAAAATAGACAAAGTTGAAAAAGAGGTTTTAAGTGAAACGAAGGAATATCAAGCAGCAATGAAGATCTGTCAAAAATTATCAACTATTTTCAAACTAGATTTTCCTCAAGATGAGATCTTTTATATAACGAAGCATCTATTAAGTTCAAAAGTACAGTCTTCACAAAGGATTTTAGAAGAAAATAAGAATTCTGAAACACAGATGTTAAAAGAAGTGGTTTCCAATATGGTGACTGATTTTCAAAAATATGCATGTATTTTCCTTAAAGATCGGCATCTATTAGAGAAAAATCTACTCCTTCATGTGAAACCATCCTTTTATCGCATTAAATATGAACTTGAAGTTGAAAATCAAGTAGCTGAATTAATGAAAGAAAAGTACCAGGATATTTTCCAGCTCACAAAAAAGGTGATTCCTCATCTTGAAAGAGCCATTGGAAAACCCGTAAATGAAAATGAAACGGCTTTAATTGCCATGCATTTTGGCGGATGGCTGAAGCGGACAGGTGTTACACTTGCAAATCGTAAAAAAGTTCTGATTGTATGTGCAAGCGGATTAGGGACTTCTAAATTGCTGGAACATCAGTTAGAAGGACTTTTCTCAACTATTGATATTATTGATAGCGTTTCCTTAAGGGAGTATGAAAATAACGATTACAAAGTTGATTTCATTGTTTCTACTACTCCAATTCAAAGCAGGGAAATACCAGTATTTATCGTAAGTCCCATTCTAACCGAGGCTGAAAAAGAAAGTTTATTAAAGAAAGTAAACGCTTTGTTTGAAACAAATATAAAACACACGTCCTACTCTATCGAAGCATTAATGGATATCGTTCAAAAACATACGAAAATCGATGATAAGGTGAATCTTGAAAAAGACCTGAGGCAATATCTTAAGAAACCAATTTCAAAATTCGAGATATCAAATAAGCCGGCTTTAAGCGAGCTGCTGACAAAAGAATTTATACAAGTAAAAAAAGAAGTGAAAGACTGGAAGGAAGCGATCCGTACAGGGGCGCAGCCTTTGGTTGATCATCACTATATTACGGAAGAGTACGTAAACTCAATGATTGATACGATTACAAAATTAGGTCCCTATATTGTGATTGCTCCAAAAGTAGCCATTCCTCATGCCAAACCAGAGGATGGCGTGAAGAAACTGGGTATGAGTTTGCTGTGTTTAGAAAAAGGTGTGAATTTTTCAGCTTCTACAAGACATCATGTCAATCTAATCGTTGTGTTAGCCGCAATTGATGGAGAGAGTCATTTAAAAGCTCTTTCCCAACTAACTAAGCTGCTTACTGATCAAACATGCATGGATCAGATAATAAAAGCTCAATCTGCTGAAATAATTTTAAAAACGATTGTGGCCCATTCATATTAGGAAATTCATTGTAAAAGGAGTTTAGTTATGAGGTTTTTAGATGAAAGCTTAGTAGCTTTAGATGTTGAAACAACTTCACCAGAAGAAACAATTAAAATAGCAGGAAATTTGTTAGTGAATGAACATGTAGTTGAGGAAGAATATGTTGAAGCTATGCTTCAGTCATATAAGAAAAATGGTCCATATTTTGTACTAGCTCCAAAAATCGCATTACCTCACGCAAGACCTGAGGATGGAGTAAATGAGGCTTCTGTCTCATTCGTCAGATTAAAAAAGCCAGTTAAATTTGGCAGTGCAACTAATGATCCAGTAAAATTTGTTTTTGCACTAGGTGCATCATCAAGTGAAGAGCATATTAAAATTTTACAAAAACTAACTATGCTTTTAAATGACCAAAGAAATCTTGAAATGCTAGATAAAGCGGAAACTTATCAAGAAATTAAACAAATCATTGGAGGAAATGAAAAATGAAAATTTTATGTGTATGTGGTTTAGGACAAGGAACAAGCTTAATTTTACGAATGAATGTTGAAACTGCTTTAAGAGATTTAGGAGTTCAAGCGGATGTTGAGAATACCGATGTATCAAGTGCATCAAGCGAAAATCCGGAATATATCATTACAAGCAATGAATTAGCTCAATCGTTAGAGGGGCATTCCTCAAAAATCATTATCGTTAGCAATTATTTTGATATGAATGAAATCAAAACAGCGATCGAAAACAATATTAAATAAAAGAATAGATAATGGGGGGAGACAACAATGGAGGCAATTCAATGGATCGCAACAAACATCTTTGGGGTACCGGCTATTTTATTAGGATTTATTGTCTTACTAGGTTTACTATTACAAAAGAAATCAGCTAGTCAAACAATTAGCGGCACATTTAAAGCAATGATTGGTTTTCTCATTATCAACGCCGGTGCCGGAGTAATTGTCGGCGCACTAACGGTCTTTGAACCTATGTGGAAAGAAGTGTTTGGGCTAGAGACAAGCTCTTTCGCTAATTTCCTTGGCCAGGAAGAATTTAGTGCAAAATATGGCTCTGCCGTTACACTTTCTATGTTTATTGGTTTTGTAATAAACGTTTTATTAGCTCGGTTTACCAAGTTTAAGTATATCTATTTAACAGGACATATGATGTTCTGGACAACCATGATCTTTGCAGGGATCATTATTGATGCAGTGGGAGATCTATCATTTGGAAAACTAGTCTTTTTCTTATCTGTTTTTATGGGTCTTTATTGGACATTCCAACCTGCAATTGTTCAACCATTTATGAGAAAGGTTACTGGCAACGATAACATCGCATTAGGCCATACATCAGCTGTGGTTGCTGTACTTGCGGCTTTAGCTGGTAAATTCTTAGGAAATAAAGAGAATGATTCAGAAAAAATCAAACTCCCTAAAGGGCTTGAATTTTTAAGAGATTCCAATGTAATCACAGCTTTGACGATGGGGATATTATTCTTTGTAGGTGCTGTCATCTTAATGACAAAGGGTACTCCTGGAGCAGAAGAGTTAATCGCTAAATCAGGGGATCAAAACTTTATCATTTATTCAATTATTCAATCATTAACCTTTGCTGGAGGAATTGCTGTTGTCTTGCTAGGTGTGAAAATGTTCATCGGTGAGATTGTTCCTGCCTTTAATGGAATCGCTACCAAGTTAGTTCCTGGTGCAAAACCAGCTTTGGATTGCCCGGTTGTCTTTACGTTTGCCCCAAATGCAGTCATTTTAGGTTTCTTAGGTGCTTTTGGAGGAGCGTTAATTTGGTTAGTTATCTTAGGAAACACTGTTGCATATGTGTTCGTCCCAACGATGATTGTGTTATTCTTCCATGGTTCAACAGCAGGAGTTTTCGGAAATGCAACTGGCGGTGTCCGAGGAGCTGTTATCGGAGGATTTATTACAGCTACAATTGTATCTTGGGGACAATATTTGACTGTTAAATTCTTATTATCTTCAACTATCCCTGATACGGCAATGTGGGCTGCGGATTCAGATATGTTCGTGTTAGGCCCAATTGTGAAATTTATTGCGCAATTATTATTCTAATTTTAAATAACCGGCATGTATAGCATGTCGGTTTTTCAAATAAAAGGTGAATAAAAAATATAGTGGAGGTTAAATCATGAGCTATATTCGTACATTTAATGGAGATATTAACCCAAAAGAATTAGGGTTTACTTATTCTCATGAACACATCGTTTGCAGACCAGATTATTGGGTTCAACGGGGAGCAGACGATTTATTGTTAGATGATAAAGAAAAATCGCAAAAAGATGTTGAAGACTTTAAAAGATATGGCGGAAAAACCATTGTTGATGCTACAGCAATTGATTATGGCCGAGATGTTCAAGCCGTTAAACAAATTTCCGATGAAACAGGCATTCAAATCATCGGTACAGCTGGCTTTAATAAAAGTTTTTTATGGGATGCCAGAGTGAAGGAAGAATTAAAACCAATCATTGGTGATTATGAAACATATACAGAATGGATTGATCATTCGTCCATAAATGAGCTTACTGATTTTGTTATCCGTGAAGTCGAAGAAGGTCTTGAAGGCACTCCTTTTAAGGCTGGGCAAGTTAAATTCGGAACAGGTTATAACCGGATCACACCATTAGAAGAAAAAACATTACGCGCTGTTGCAAGAGCGCATCATGAGACAAAAGCGCCTGTACATTCTCATACTGAGGCAGGAACGATGGGGCTTGAACAGCTTGAGCTCTTGAAAAGTGAAAATGTCAATCTTGAATATCTTAGTTTAGGCCATATGGATCGAAATCCGGATCCTTATTACCATGAGCAAATTGCGAAAACAGGAGCATATCTAAGCTTTGATGGGATTGCAAAAATTAAATACGCACCAGAAAGTACTCGAATCCATTGTATATTAGAATTAGTAAGAAAAGGGTATGAAGATCAAATTTTAGTTAGTGGGGACACAGCTAGGAAAACTTATTATAAACACTATGATTATGGATTGGGGTTAGAATACATTATAGCAAAATGGGTTCCGCGTTTTATTGATGATGCAAACCGGCAAGGATTTGATGGAGAAAAATTAATTCAGAAATTTTTTGTTGAAAATCCGGCAAGATGCTTTGCATTTAAGAAATAAAGGGAGTATGAAGCATGTTATTCCAAAATGAAAATTCCTTTGAAGTGAAAGAAAAAATAAATAAAAGTAAAATAGCTATATTACCTATAGGTGCAGTTGAAGCACATGGACCACATCTACCACTTGGAACGGATAATTTCTTAGCAGAAAGAGTGTCAGAGAAAGTCGCTGAAAAAACAGGTGCTTATGTCTTACCGACAATGCCATATGGTCAGGTATGGAGCCTAAAAAATTTCCCAGGCAGCATAAATATTAGTAACGAAACATTAATCTCTTTGTTAGTGGATATGGGAAAAAGCTTATATGAACAGGGATTCAGAGTTTTCGCCATGATAAACGGGCACTTGGGAAATGCTGTTGCCCTAAAAGAAGCAGCAAGAAAACTATTTCAGCAATTTCCAGATTTTAAAATCCTATATTTATTCTATCCAGGTACAAAAAAGATCACCGAGGAAGTAAGAGAAACCATATCCTCTCACGCTACTTATTTTCATGCATGTGAAATTGAGACATCTTATATGCTGTATTTAGCAGAAGAATATGTAGATATGTCAAAAGCTATTACTGATATCCCGTCTATCCCTTTAAGTGCGGATGCAACACCAACACCTTGGGAGGAATTTACCAGTTCTGCCGTGCTTGGAGATGCAAAATTAGCAACGAAAGAAAAGGGTAAAAGAATTATCGATGTAGCTATTGAAAACATGGTGAACTTAATTGAAAGTGCCAAAAATGAAATAACTGATAATGAATAAGCCCCTTTATCAACAAAAGTTCATCAAAATCATTTCAAAGTGAGGAGACAAAAAAATGCTTACACAATTTTTTAATAAAGCAATGGAAAGATTAGAAATCGTTGAAAAAAATGAGAAAGAGAACTTACAAAAAGCAGCAGAAAAAGTGGCTGAAGCGATCCAAGGCGGGGGAATTATTCAACTATTTGGCTGCGGGCATTCCCACATTTTAACAGAAGAAGTATTTTATCGTGCAGGTGGCCTTGTTCCAATTAAACCGATTCTCATTGAGCCTTTAATGCTGCACGAAGGAGCTTTACGATCATCCGAATTAGAAAGAAAAAATGATTATGTAGGACAATTTTTAACCGACCAGGACATTCAGACGAGCGATGTAGTTATTGTTTTATCAACATCCGGACGAAATCCAGTTCCTGTTGATGTTGCAAATGAGGCGAAAAGGAAAGGCGCATTCGTAATCGGAATTACTTCCTTAGAGTACTCGCAAAGTCAGCCATCAAGACACAAAACAGGAAAACATTTATTCAATTCCGTAGACCTGGTGATTGATAACCATTCAGTAAAAGGGGATGCTATTCTTTCCTATGAAAAGGTACAAGTTCCATTTGGTCCAACCTCAACAGTTGTTGGTGCAGTTATATTAAATTCGATCTTTGCTGAATCAATTAAAATAATGGCAGATAACGGATTTGAACCGCCAATTTTCCTAAGTGGAAATATTGATGGGGCGGATGATCATAATGAAAAGTTAGTTGAACGCTATCAAAAAAGAATACCATTATTGTCTTAAATAAGAGCAAATTTTAATTAAGGTTATTAAAAATTTTTTAGATTGGGCCACTTGTCATTAACATGAAAGTGGCTCAATCGATTGAACAATATATAAAGAGGTGCACAAATGTGAAACTATCAGATTGTCATCTAATTGAGGCTTATTATTCTGCAATAGAATTGGATCTTGACAATGAATTTATTAGGATGCTAATAGAAGAAATAAATAGAAGAAACCTAAAGTTAATGACAAATCATCATCCTGAATGGTAATGATTATGCTATTAGAAAAAAACGACTTACACCTCTGATTTGGCTTCCTCGTAGGAAAACACCAGGCAAAGGCAATTATTACTGAGGATTTTCTTATTTACCGCAACTTTCATGTTAATTTGTTTAAACCAATTTTCAAGCTTTTGTCATGATAAATTCATTTAACAATTTTCCTATAACTTCGGTATGCATTCTTTCATAAAGCGGTTCTTCATATGAATTTACGTATATCATCTGAACCGATATCAATGTAATTCTTGAATTTTTACTTTGAGTTATTTTTAGATAACTTATTCACATTCCTTTGGTCCCCAGATACAAAAATTTTGATCTATGGTTCGATCAATTGATTTGAAAATCAAAAACTTTGTTGTCACTTTGGATAAGGAATAAACAAAATCCTGATATTGAATCGTTTAATTTTGGAGCATTTCTTTGTTAAGAGGAATGCTTTTTATCTTGTCAAAAATGATAGGATAATTCTATAACAATAACAAAATAATTATTTTCAATAATTTTTTATTGTAAATCGATAAATCGTGTGTTAAATTCGAATAAACAATAAATAAGTGAGGTGCTTTTTATGAAATTAGTGTCAACGCTCTTTTTAAAGATAGCTGTTATTCTTTTGGGGTTACCAGTTCTTGCTTTGTGCATCTTCTTGGTGCCCGAGTTAGCGAATGTTGCAGCAAAATTGCTTCCACAGTTTGCTCTTATGAAATATCTTGTTTCCATCGTTTTTTATGCATCGGCAATCCCTTTTTTCTTTGCTTTGTATCAGGCCTTCAAACTTTTGCGCTATATTGATAAAAATGAAGCTTTCTCGCAAATTTCTGTTAATGCTTTAAAGAAAATCAAATACTGTGCAATTACGATCAGTGGTTTGCATTTGCTAGTCCTGCCGCTCTTTTATCTCTTTGCGGAAATGGACGACGCACCGGGTGTCATCTTTGTCGGATTGGTTGTTCCTTTTGCTTCGATGGTGATCGCAGTTTTTGCGGCTGTTCTTCAAAAACTGTTAAAAGAAGCGATAGATATAAAATCAGAAAATGATTTAACGGTCTGAGGTGATAACATGGCGATTATAATCAATATTGACGTGATGCTGGCTAAAAGAAAAATGAGTGTGACTGAACTCTCGGAGAAGGTTGGAATAACAATGGCTAATCTTTCTATCTTGAAAAATGGAAAGGCAAAGGCGATTCGTCTATCAACATTAGAGGCAATTTGCAAGGCTTTAGAATGCCAACCCGGAGATATTTTAGAATATAAAAATGATGAAGAGACTCAAGGAACATAAAGTAGTGATAGTAACATTGTAAAGAAAAGGCTCATTACTATAGTTTTTCGCTTGTTTCTATCATTGCTGTCATAATTATCCATGAACCAAAAAATAAAAGGGGTGGTTACTCATGAATTTAACCATTCAAGATGGTACTCAGAAAAAAACGAAGAAGGCACAAGTCATGAGAGCATTAAATCAACTCGTTCGTTTTGGCTGGGAGCAGGCCCTATCCTGTTTGTTTCCTGTCGTTATATTTGCCTCTTTGGCTTTTACACAAATCATGCAGCTTCCCTTTCTGCCAAGGTATGACTGGCTGCTCATCATCTGCCTTCTGATGCAGTGGTGGATGGTGCGATCCGGGCTGGAAACACGAGATGAACTAAAGGTTATCACCTTATTTCACCTTATTGGACTCGCTTTGGAACTTTTCAAGGTACATATGGGCTCCTGGTCATATCCAGAGGAAGGATATTTCAAAATTTTTGGAGTGCCATTGTATAGCGGGTTCATGTACGCAAGTGTAGCGAGTTATCTCTGTCAGGCGTGGAGAAGGTTAAAGGTTGAATTGGTAAAGTGGCCGCCGTTTCTTATCGTAGTACCTCTTGCGTCTGCGATTTATTTGAATTTTTTCACCCACCATTATTGGATTGACATTCGTTGGTGGTTATCTGGACTTGTCATGATCGTCTTTTGGCATTCATGGGTTACATACGAGGTTAATGGAACTCGTTACCGCATGCCACTGGCACTTTCTTTTGTGCTCATCGGATTTTTTATTTGGATAGCAGAAAATATTGCAACGTTCTTCGGAGCTTGGGAATATCCAAACCAAACTGATGCATGGAGTCTCGTTCATCTAGGTAAGGTGAGCTCATGGCTCTTATTAGTGATTGTTAGCTTTCTGATTGTAGCGACGTTAAAACAGGTTAAGGGGAAACAAACCGCTCGGATCGATACTAGTCAATGTTTATAAATGCTATAAATCTTTTTTAAAATTCTTAGCATTGGAATAAATAAAGTTTTAGGTTAAAGTTAGTTCTAATTGCAAACAAAATACCGTATTAAATTAATTGGAAAAACCAACTCTGGAATTTGTTGTTTTTCCTTATAAATAAAGGTATGAATTGTGAATGAATGTATTTAATCAGATAGCAAATGAAGATTTAATAGTTTAGAGTTATCGAGCATTCCTATCTAAGAGGAATGCTTTTTTATTTTGTCTAAAATGAAATTGTATAATTTATCACAACAAAAATATAATAAAAAAGGATAATAATTTATTGTAAATCGATAAATTATGTGATAAATTCAATTTGACAATAAATAAGTGAGGTGCTCTCAATGAAACAAGTTTCAACATTATTTTTAAAGGTCGCTGTTTTCTTTATTGGCCTTCCGATTCTTGCTTTGTGTATATTTTTATTGCCTCAGATAGCGAGTGAAGCAATTGAACAAGCAGCTAATGGTTCACAGTTAGCCTATGTGGTATTTGGCCTTTTACTTATTATGTATGGATCGACGATACCGTTTTATGTTGCATTGTTTCAGACATTAAGACTATTAAGTTATATTGACAAGAACCAAGCGTTCTCGGAATTATCTGTAAGAGCTCTAAAGAAAATAAAAAACTGTGCCATCACAATCAGCGGCTTATATGTGGTAGCCCTGCCATTCGTATATATCATCGCGGAGTGGGATGACGCACCAGGTCTCATCGTCATCGGATTAGTCATTATTGGTGCTTCAATGGTGATCGCAGTCTTTGCTGCTGTTCTTCAAAAGCTTTTAAAAGAAGCGATTGATATAAAATCAGAAAATGATTTAACGGTCTGAGGTGAATAATATGGCGATTATTATCAATATTGATGTGATGCTGGCTAAAAGGAAAATGAGTGTAACAGAACTTTCGGAGAGGGTTGGAATAACAATGGCTAACCTTTCTATATTGAAAAATGGTAAGGCAAAAGCGATCCGATTATCAACTTTAGAGGCGATTTGTAAGGCTCTGGACTGTCAGCCAGGGGATTTACTTGAATATCAAAGTGAAGGTGACGATCAAGACCAAACAAATGGATAGATGAACTTATTTAGAACGTTTGATTCGATAAAAAAGCTAATTTAATAAGAGAAAAAAGAGTATATGAATACTTTTACTTACATGAACGGGTGCTTACTTATAGAACAAATGAAAAATGAAAAAACGCTTGGAATTTAACTCCAAGCGTTTTATTGTGCAACTGTTTATGATATTATAGTTTCTATTGTTTTTTAAATGAACGATTTTTTATGTGTAATGTAGATTTTCTCCTCTGTATCTGAACGAATCATCCAATTGAGGCAACTCTAATAGGTGTACAAAGGATTAATACTCAACCTTCCACATATATCTTCTTTTCGAAAGTGGGTGGTTACGTACGTCTGCCAAACGTTCGGCATATTTTCGAAGTACATAATTCAGAACAAGGGGGGCAATATAACCCTTTAACTCCGAATCAATTCCAGCTACATCAAGTTCCTTTGCATCTAAGACGACAAGTTTTTCACAATATCGTTTCGAGAATGCCAACGCCCGTTCATCTAACGGTCGTGTTTCATCTAGACCCAGTAAAATAATGAAAGGTGTATCTTTGTCGATTATCTCAAATGGTCCATGGAAATACTCACCTGAGTGAATCGCATTTGAGTGGATCCATTGCATCTCCATTAAGATACAAATTGCATAGGAGTAAGCGATTCCATAATTAGCGCCGCTTGCCATCGTATAGATCACTTTCTCATCCTTAAAATCAGCAGCAAATTGTTGAGCACCAGCTTCATATTGTTTCGCTGCATTCTCAAAAACTTTTTGCAAATTTGCCAGACTGGTTAGCATTTTTTCATATTTTTCGTTGCCTTCTAACACATGTAACACACCCATTGTGAGCTGATAAAGGGTTCCTAGATTTGTATCCATTGCATCAGCTTGTTCACCCCATTCATATTTCACAACAAATTGTGATTCACGTGCTAAAGGTGAACCTTCTTCATTTGTAAAACCGACAGTTACTGCGCCTTTCCTTCTTGCAAATGAAGCAGCTTCCACGGTTTCAGGAGTTGTACCAGACATTGAGCATAGGACGACAAGGGAGGTTTCTCCAAGCTTTCTGGGATTTCGGTGAATAAATTCATTGGAACTATATACATCTGAGGAAATAAACTTCGCTTCACGATCCATTATGTATTTGTTTGGATACATAACAGCAGAGGATCCGCCGCATGCAACAAAATAAACATGATCTATCGAACGGCCCTTTAGAAAATCTAACACCTTGCCAACTTGAGCATTCATCGCTTTTTGAGAATGTACCATTCTTTTTTGCCTCCTTCAATCTTAATTAAGCTATAACGATGTAATACGTTATATAACATCATGTTATTTTGTTTTTAAGTTTCTGTCAATCATTTTCTTATCGTCATATTTTGCTAGAAAGTGCTAAATCTTGCAAAGTAGGAGGGAATATCTCAACTCTAAAGACCTAATTGACTTATAACATAATATAATGTTATATTATCAAAAAATGCAAATCATGTGCTCTTTTCTTTTTTGGATGATCTACATATTTTTATAGCTTAAGAGGGGAGTTATAAAATGGGTAAACTATCGAGATCTAAAGTTACCGGAATGAATTTTCACTACAAGCATTATCCTTTTCGCTATTTCTTGGATTCCATGGTGCGTTACGAAATTAAGAATATTGAGATTTGGGGGGCATCTCCACATTTCTATGTTGAAAATATGAGTCTTCATGAGATAAGGGAGGTTAAAAAGGAGATCGAGCACCGAGATCTATCCGTCATATGCTTTACACCTGAACAATGTGTTTACCCAATTAATATCGCAGCAAAAGAGGCAGATATTCGTGAAAGAATTCTTAAATATTTTAAAAAATCAGCCTATGCAGCAAAAGAATTAGATTCGCCGCTTCTTTTAGTCACACCAGGCTGGGGGTATGAAAACGAAGCTGTTGGTGAAGCTTGGAAGCGCTCAGAAGAATCTTTGCAAATACTTGCTCAATTTGCCACCGAATTGGATATAACCTTGGCTCTGGAGCCTCTCACAAGAATGGAAACAAATCTGATTCATAACGCTTCCCAGCTAAAATGGATGCTAGAACAGGTAAACCATCCAAATCTTAAAGGAATGATTGATACCATTCCGATGGCATTAGCAGGAGAGGATTTCACTGATTATTTTACCCTTATGAAGGATGAAATCGTTCATATTCATTTTATTGATGGAAAACCGGAAGGCCATCTCGTATGGGGTGACGGAGTGTTACCGTTAGAAACTTATATCAATCAATTACATAAGGCTGGCTACAAAGGTTATCTTTCTCTCGAATATACCTCTTATCAATATGTCCAGCAACCAGATGCTGCAATGGAAAGATCGTTCGAAGCGTTGTCTTGTTATTTCGTTTAAATGATCTTCCTGGCGTATGAATTTTGGAGCTTATCAGAACCCCTTAGGTTGAGACAACGAACAAGAAAGCATTATAATAGAATTATTATCCAATAAGACAGGTGAAATTATGTTAAGACAAGATGATAAAGTTCCATTATATGTACAATTAAAGGAATCGATTCGAAGTTCCATTTTAAACGGTCAGTTAAAATATGGAGAAAAAATCCCTACTGAAATTGAATTGAGTGAGAGTCATAAAATTAGCCGAATAACGGTGAGAAAGGCGATTCTTGAGCTTGTTGAAGAGGGATACCTCATCAAAAAGCAAGGAAAGGGTACATTTGTCAGCAAGCCAAAGATTGAACGAAAGATTGTTCACTTTCTAAGCTTTTCAGATGCTTGTAAAGCAAATGGGTTAAAAGCGGGCAGTAAGGTGATAAAAAAGGAAATTATTCAGCCAACACCAAAAGATCAAGAAAAGCTTCAACTTGATGAAAATGATGCGATGGTGTATATCCAAAGAGTGAGGTATGGCGGTGACTCACCCGTTATGCTTGAGAATAATTATTTTTCCTATAAAAACTACCATTTTCTTCTTAGTGAGAATTTAGAGACATCTTTATACCAAACACTTGAAGAAAAACACCAAATAAAACCATCCCATTCTGGCGAGCTTTCGTTGGAAATTGTCCGGGCAACAGAAGATCAAGCGGAATTGCTTGAGGTTGCAACCGGAGAGCCGCTCTTTTATATGGATACGGTCATTTTTGATGAACATAACCGACCGGTTCATATTGGGAAACAGTATATTATTGGTGAAGGCTATAAATTTATCTTAAAATAAACACAAAAAAGACAAGGTAATGAGATGGCTATTATTATCTTGTCCTTTCTTTACTTGTTATAGGATGTTTGCGAGGTTATTACTATGAATCTATTTATACAAAAAATAGCCATGCTTCTTGCTGGCTCTTTTATTTATGCATTGGGAATAAACTATTTTGCCATCCCCAATAAGCTATCTGAAGGTGGCATCATTGGAATCACCATCATTGTCTATTATCTTTTGGAATGGTCTCCGGGAATCGTCAACCTTATCTTAAATGGATTATTGTTTGCGCTTGGCTACAAGCTGCTTGATAAAAAGACAATTCTTTTTACCTTATTAGCGACTGTTTTCTCCTCCTTTTTTCTCTATTTAACAGAAGGCTGGGGAGAGTCATTGGGTGGAGATACTTTATTAGCTGCCTTATTTGCCGGTGTATTCGTAGGAGGCGGGCTTGGTCTGGTCTTTCGAGCAGGAGGTGCAATGGGAGGTACAGCAATTCTGGCAAGACTCGGGCATTATTATTTTGGGTGGAGTCTTAGCAGAACCATTCTGATCATAGACCTTATCATGATTGCAGGCTCTGTCTATGTCATTGGCCAAGAAAAAGCCATGTATACATTAGTTGCCGTATTCGTCGGGGCTAAGGTGATCGATCTTGTTCTTGAGGGATTGGATTCACAAAAGGCTGTCACCATTATTTCCAGCTCTGCTGATAAAATTTCTACACAGATTACCTTATCTTTAGCCCGTGGCGTGACTGTTTTTAATGCAAAGAGGGCTTATACTGGTTCGGACAAGGAAGTACTCTATGTTGTGATTAACCGCCAGGAGCTAGCTAAATTAAAACAGCTTGTTCGTGCGGTTGATGCCAATGCCTTTGTCGTTGTTCATGAAGTTCGCGACGTCATTGGCGGAGGATTTTCGGTTGAAAAAGCGTAGATTTGCTTGATGCTGTAAGTTTTTGAAGGATTCATTATTATAGTAGCAATCGGCTTTACGCTAATGATTTTATAAAAACGTTGAATGTCTTAGCAAAAGCTATTTTATAATCTTTTTTCAGAAACCCTCTGCAATTAACCACTCCGCACTACATTGTATACAGCAACAAAGTTTACAATAAGACCCTTATGATAAGAACAGGATTCAGCTCCTATTGAAGATTCCTGTTCTTTTCGTTTTTATTAACATAAAGTTAATCACTACTAATTCCTTATAGTCGTGTAAGCTTTCATATCTGTTTTGAAATCATTTCCATTGTATGGCATAATTTTCTAGAGACAGAGGAGTGAGAGGATGCAAACAGTGTTGATTATTGAGGATGATCCGAAAATTGCGGAGCACCTGCAATCCTATATCGTGAAATATGGCTACAAAGCCATCATCGTCAAACGTTTCGATAATGTCATGGTAGAATTTGGTCAACAAAAACCAGACCTTGTTCTATTAGATATCAATCTTCCTAGCTATGATGGCTATTACTGGTGCCGGCAAATCCGGAAGGAATCGATCTGTCCGGTTATTTTTATTTCCGCACGGGTAGGGGAGATGGATCAGGTGATGGCGCTGGAGAATGGCGGTGATGATTTTATCACAAAGCCGTTTCATCCTGAAATTGTCATGGCGAAAATTCGCAGTCAGCTTCGTCGTGCTTACGGCGAATATGCAGCACAGGCCCAGGAACGAGTATTAGAAGTGGAGGGGTTAAAGCTATACCCGGAAAGATTGGAATTGTCCTTTCGTGACCAAACCGTCCAGTTATCAAAAAAAGAAGCGGATATTATTGAAAGTTTACTAGAACGCTATCCTCGTGTAGCCGGTCGTGAAGACCTCCTGGAAAAGCTATGGGATGAACAGGTTTATGTCGATGAAAATACGTTAAATGTGAATATTACACGAGTGCGTAAAAAGCTTGAAGCAGTTGGAATTCCTGGAGCAGTTGAAACTGTTCGGGGTGCGGGCTATCGGTTGAATGTGACATGGTGAAAGGCAGGAGAGAAATGAGGTTATTCCTTAAAGAGCATGTATTGTTAATTGCTGTACATGTGATTCATTTTTTTGTGATTTTAGGCATTTATTGGCTTGATGGCTACCGTCATCTGCTACCAGCCCTCTATGCAATCTTTCTCGGCCTGGTCTTTCTCACGGGCTACCTTGTTTACCGCTATTTGAGTCGACGTCAGTTTTATATGAGGCTGACGAACTCACTTGATTCCCTTGACGATTCCTTCCAAACAACTGAGCCTTCCCCGATATCTGTGGCGCTTGATCAGCTATTAAAGGATCAGTATAAGCTTTATCAAACAAAGATTAAAGCGTTGGAGTCCAAACAGGAAGAGCATTTGAAGTTTATGGACCAATGGGTCCATCAGATGAAAACACCGCTTTCTGTCATTGAGCTGATCGCGCAAAATTTGGATGAACCTGACTCATCAAGTATTCGTGAAGAGACGGATCGCATGAAAACCGGCTTAAATACGATCCTTTATATGGCAAGACTTCGAACCATCGAACAGGATTTTCATATCAAGCCTGTAAAATTGTCTAAAATGGTGAATGAAGTAAATGGTGAAAATAAACGGTTCTATATTCGCAACAAGGTGTACCCCCATCTCCTCCAGCAAAAAACAGATATCACTGTAGAAACAGATGAAAAATGGATGTTCTTTATCCTTTCGCAGCTGATCAATAATGCGGTCAAGTATTCGAAAGGTAAGAGTAATAAGATCGACATTTCGATTTACGAAAAGGCCGGTGAGGTCGTTTTAGAAGTAAAGGACTATGGCGTTGGGATTCCAGAAGCGGACAAGCGTCGTGTCTTTGCCCCATTTTATACAGGGGATAATGGAAGGAAATTCAGAGAATCAACAGGTATGGGTCTGTATTTAACGAAGGAAGCATGCGAACACCTGAGACATCGCATTGAGCTTGAATCAAAGGTTGGAGAGGGCTCAACTTTTCGCATCATTTTTGGAACGACACAAAACCTTACAACGATGTAAGGAAAGTGAAAGAATAATCGATTTTTTGAAGATTAAAGAGAGGCTATACTTATCACAAGTCAAAGGAATGGAAAGGAGAACTTGTGATGCTAAACGTAAAACAAGTGAGTAAGATTTATGAAGGAAAGATCGCTTACCGGGCATTAACGGATATTGATTTAACAATTGAATCAGGCGAATTTGTAGGAATCATGGGACCATCTGGAAGCGGAAAAACCACACTGCTAAACATGATTGCTACTATTGATGAGCCGACAACAGGAGAGATTTTGATCAACGGAAATAACCCACATACATTAAAAAAAGAGGAGTTAGCAAAGTTTCGTCGCCGTGAATTAGGTTTTGTCTTTCAGGACTTTAATTTGCTTCATACCTTAACAGTAGAAGAAAACATTGTCCTGCCCTTAACATTGGACGGGAAAAAAGTAAAGGAAATGAAGGGAAAAGCCAATGAAATTGCAGAAAAATTAGGGATTACCGGGATTATGAAAAAACGGATCTATGAAATATCCGGAGGACAAGCGCAAAGAGCAGCTGTTGCCAGAGCGATGATTCATTCACCTAAGCTGTTATTAGCGGATGAACCAACGGGAAATCTTGATTCCAAGTCTTCCAAGGATGTAATGGAAATGCTTGAATCGATAAATAAAAATGAGCGGACGACCATGATGCTCGTCACACATGATCCACAAGCTGCCAGCTACTGTAATCGGGTTGTCTTTATTCGTGACGGAAAATTCTATTCGGAGATTCACCGTGGTGACCATCGCCAAGCCTTTTTCCAAAAGATTATCGATACTCTTTCTTTATTAGGAGGGGATGCACATGACCTTTCGCCAATTCGCGTTTAATAACGTCATCCGTAATAAACGGTTATATGCTGCCTACTTTCTCAGCAGCTTATTTACGGTCATGGTCTTTTTTACCTTCTCAATTTTTGCAAATCATCCTGTATTAAGCGGGAAGGATATGAACTCTAGTGTTACACAAGGAATGAATGCAGCAGCAGGGATCATATACGTGTTTTCCTTCTTTTTCGTTCTATATTCGATGAGCTCCTTTTTACAATCTCGGAAAAAAGAGTTTGGTTTATTAATGATCCAAGGGATGTCCATGAAGCAGATCCGGTTAATGGTGTTTTTAGAAAATATGCTGATCGGATTTTTTGCCACACTTGGCGGGATATTCCTTGGCGTTGTCTTTGCAAAGGCGATTTTGCTATTAGCTGAAAATGTCTTGATTATAGAAAGTGCACTGCCTTTTTATTTTCCCACATCAGCAATCATCATCACCTTTGTATCCTTTATCATTTTATTTTTCTTTATTTCCTTATTTGTAACGTATGTTTTGCGTAGCAAAAAGCTAATTGAATTAATTAAAGCCAATAAAATTTCGAAGGGTGAGCCTAAAGCAAATCTCTTTTTAACGCTGGCAGCAGTGCTTTTATTAGGAGCCGGATATACTGTTTCCTTACTGGTAGAAGGGATGATGGTCGTAATTGCAATGGTGCCTGTTATCATTGTTGTATGTATCGGGACCTATTTGTTGTTTACACAATTAAGTGTTTATGTGATTAGAAGTTTAAAAAAGAAGGAACATGTTTTTTGGTTTAAAACGAATATGCTTCTGTTTTCCGATTTAGCGTTTCGGATGAAGGATAATGCGCGCACATTTTTCATGGTCGCGATTGTGTCAACGGTCGCGTTTTGTGCAATTGGTTCATTATTTGGCTTTCAAACTGTCTTAACATCAAGTATAAAAGCGACGAATTCAACGACGTTTTCTTATAAAACTAGTGAAGAAAATAAAGAACAGAATGTTGCGTTTATCAATCAAACTTTAAAAGAAGAGAAAATTGAAACAAAATCAGAGTATACGGACTTGCGATATTTTCCAATTGGCCAGGATACTATTCTGATCACAAGTGAATCTGATTTTAACCGCTTTGCCTCTTTAATTGGTGAAGATACAACTGACATAAAAGAAGGGCAAGTTATGGTTGTGGAATTTGAAGGAACAAACTTTGGCCAAACAACGGAACTGCTAAAAGAAACAATTAAACTAACTTCAGGTACTACATTGAAACCTAATGAAGTCATGCATTCAAAAGCACTGCCTGCAACAGATTCCTATTATATAGTTTCAGATCAGGATTATCAGAAGCTTCCTGAACCAGAGGATGTACAAAGCTATTATGCATGGCAGGCTACAAATGGGGAAGAAGGGATCATGGCTGCCTCTGAAAAGCTGTACGAGAAATTACCAAGATATGAAATCACAGCAGTCGAATATGAAATTTATGAAGTGATGAAAGGCTACGGACCGATTTTATTTGTTGGACTATTTATTGGCATTGTCTTTTTCGTATCCGCTGGCAGCTTCCTTTACTTCCGACTTTACATGGATTTGGATGAGGATAAACAAAAATTCAAGTCGATTTCAAAAATGGGCTTAACCGATAAAGAGCTAAATAAAGTATTAAACAGACAAACGATGATTTTGTTTTTCGCACCAATCCTCATAGCGCTCATCCATGGAGCGGTGGCTCTTACAGCATTATCAAACCTGTTCTATTTTAACCTGTTTAAGGAATCTGTTATCGTTCTAAGTGTTTTCTTAGTAATCCAGATTGTATACTTTTTCATTGTACGCTTTTTCTATACGAAACAAATTAAGGCATCGATTTAACATAATAAATACAATGAGGGTTAGACACATGTTTACCCTCTCAATACTATGAATAACAACTGGTTATTCAAGAACGAAGCATTTTCGATATTCCTTCATGACTTGATCAGCTCTTCACACGAAGTTCAAATTGGCTCTTAGGCAGCATGATCAGGCAATGAAATTTATATCCACACGAAAAGAGAAATTCACGATTTACCCAATTTGATGAAAATGGGCTTCATTTTAGGCGGATTAAACAAGCAGTAAGCGCAATAGACGGGCTCAAAATTTTTCTAAACGTATATACTATATCGTCTAAGACTTTTACAAACGAAAGGAAGAGGTTTAGAATGTACGGTTTCGAAAATTCTCCGAATGTAGCTGGAGCTATGGCAAACGCACCACATGTTGCTGGTGTAGCAAATGCTCCACACCCAGTTATGCCATCTTATGTAGCTCCTGCTTATGGATATTGTGCACCATCTTATTGTAATACGTTTGTGCTTGTCGTTGTATTGTTTATCTTATTAATTATCATTGGCGCAACAATCTACTGCTAATTTAGATTCTCTACAAAAAGGCACCGAATTGTGCCTTTTTTTTTCATTTTTCTTTCCTTTGACTCACTATATGAGAATCAAGTAACTTGTCCTCTTTCCATCCTTCAAAATGTTGTTTAATTCTTAAAAACATGCTCTCCAATTTTAACCGTTGTCTCTCTGGAATCCAGCCAGCGATTTTCAGCAATATCTGGATTGTAAAAGAATAAAGAGTCTTGAGCGACATGTCTCATGTTTGAGAGAGCTGCTTGTACCGCTTGGACAGATGCCTGATCAGCTGGTTTATTGATTTCACCATTTGCAACGGGCTGGAATTGTCCTGGCTGGTAAATGACCTCTTCTATTGTATCAGGGAATTTTGGGCTTTCAACTCGATTTAAAACGACATTCGCCACTGCCACTTTCCCCTTGAAAGGTTCGGATTGTGCTTCGGCTCTGACAACTCTAGCTAATAAATCGATTTCTGCCTTAGAGAAGATTCCTTTGCTTGCTTGAACCTCTCCACGACTTGGAACAGAAGGGCGCTTGAATTTATTTGTATTGATCTGCTGACCGACGAAAATCAGATCAAGATTCTTTACTTGCGGGTTTGCCTTTGCTAATTCCTTCAATGATAGACCATGTTCCCGCGCGATGTTAAACATCGTATCGCCTTTTACTGCCGTATAAGCAAAAGTAGGTTCAGCCAAAAAAAGAGATGCTAGTAATGTTAGTAAAAATACTAGTTTTTTCAAGATTTGTCCTCCTAGTGAATATCGTATTTTGAATCTCTATTAATCTCTATGAAAGAAAAATAGTGAATAGTGTTACAAGTTGTTTACATAGTGATTACATATGGTTGAAAGGGGAAAATAAGGATTTTGCAGGAAGAGAAATGATTGTTTTTCTAACGGTTTACTTAAGGATATTATGAATAAATTGCGATTAAGAGTTTTTCAAGGTGAGATAGGAAAATACATGAATATGAACCATTTACAAAACATTTATTAATTTTTTGTAAATGATGACACATCTATTCACCTTCATCATATAGTAACTCCTGTGTGAGAAATTAATTAGGAAGGAACATCAAATATGAATAACTCTCAAAACAAAACATCCGTTAAAAATGAGTACAAAGAGGGAGGAAGCAGCTTTAAGGTCATTGAAATAAATGTATCTGATAAAACGGAAAGCTTATATGCTGTGGTGACTCCAATAAAGAAAATGCAATAAAAAAGGCATTTTGAAATAGAAAACCATCTTTTTTGTAAGTATACATAGAAAAGATGGTTTTTTTATTATTTCATACTATCTTTCTATGAGTAGTACTCTGAATGGGTAATTTTGTTACTTTGTGATATACTATGCAGCGAAATTAAAAAATCACTTGAAAGGCGGAGGAAGATCAAATGTACAGATCAGTTGCTGAATTTATCGAAGAATGGAATTATGAGGCAGCTTTAACGCAAAAGGTTTTAGATGCCTTAACAGATGAATCCCTAGCACAAAAGGTTTCATCAGATAATCGTACCTTAGGTGCGATTGCCTGGCATATAGTCGCAAGTACACCAGGAATGCTCATGGAATTTGGCCTTACGGTTAAAGAGATGAAGGATCCAAACTCTGTTCCAACCTCAGCCAGGGAAATCGCAGAAACCTTTCGCAGCATAAGTTCAGACACTAGTGAGGCAGTGCAATCACAGTGGACAGATTCATCATTAAGTGAAATGAAAAATGTATTTGGCAGAGAAATGCCAAGAGCTGCCATGCTGTCATTGCTTATTAAACATATCATCCATCACCGCGGACAAATGACCGTTCTCATGCGCCAAGCAGGAGTGCAGGTTCCAGGTGTATATGGCCCATCGAAGGAAGAATGGAGCCAAATGGGCATGGAAGCACCAACGATATAAGATTTACATATGAGCAGAGGACACTGAAATCAGTGTTCTCTTTTTAGCTGTTTTTGAATATGGGGACGGGGTAAAATACTAGGAGGTTGTGAATCAAATAAATTGACAGGTGGTTCAATTCTTGAAAAGAGTGGTTCATAAATAAGATATGTCGTTCAATTCAAGGCATTCTCCTGAAAAAACGAGTTAAGATATATAATCACTAATTCCCACGATCAAAGTTTACAGGCTCAAGTTATGAAACAAAAGAATATACATATATGAAACACTGAGACTGGAGTGAACTAGAACGATGTCATCCAAGCGATCTCCTATCTACATTAACCATATTCTTGAGCCTGGCTACAAGTTTACAAAAAAGCATTTTCTCTCCTTTATGATTGAGATCAATATGGCTCATGCAGCGATGCTGACCCGTACAAAGATTCTGCAGGAACTGGATGCAAAAAAAATCATCAAAGCCAACCAGCAATTATTACGAAAAGGGTTCGTAAAAGAGTATGACCCTGCATTTGAAGATTTATTTTTTATGATCGAAGGGGAGCTAAAAAGGGAATTAGGTGAAGAGTTAGTTGGCAATATGCATATTGCCTTTAGCCGGAATGATATGGATGCAACGATGTACCGGATGTTATGGCGTGAGAAGCTTATCCATTGGATGAGCCTTGTTATCGATTTGAAAAAAACCCTTCTCAAGCTTGCGAAGGAGCATAAATTAACCGTGATGCCGGCATATACCCATAATCAGCAGGCACAGCCGACGACATTTGCTCATTATATTCTGGCAATTGACAAGCATTTAGAAAGGGATATCAATCGCGGATTTTCGTTATTAACTCGAATCAATCAATCACCAATGGGAGCTGCGGCCCTGGCAACGACGGGCTTTCCAATTGACCGCCATTATATCGCAAAAACATTAGCCTTTGATAAGCCGCTTGATAATTCCTACGATTCCATTAGTGCTGCAGACTATATGCTTGAAATCGCCAGCACCTTGTCCATTTCCTTAAGCACTTTATCTCGTTTTGTTTATGACCTGTTATTTTTTACAACAAATGAGGTTAATGCGATAAGCCTTGATGAAAGCTTGGTCCAGACCTCAAGCATCATGCCGCAAAAGCGAAATCCTTCTTCATTAGAACATACCAGGTCATTGATCAGCAGAACTATAGGGGAATTACAATCAACGTTTATGATGACACATAGTGTGCCATTTGGTGATATTGTGGATATTGGTGATGATATCCAGCCAATCCTTGAACAAGGCTTCACTCATTCAGTTCAAATAGTCGGATTACTAAAAGAAATTCTCAATAATATGACGATTAAGAAAGATATATTATTAAAACGTTGCCAAGAGGGATTTTCTACTGCTACTGAACTTGCAGATGTTCTTGTTAGAGACTGTAACCTATCGTTTCGACAAGCACACCATCTTGTGCATGCATTTGTCAAACGGTTAGCTGCTGCAGGGAAAAACCTGCAGGAAGGAAATGCACAGCTGCTTAAGGACATTGCGAAAGAAAGCTTTAATCTTGAATTAGCTTTAGTAGAGGACCAGTATAAAAGGGCCATCGATCCTTATCAATTTATTAAGGTCCGTTCTGTTCTTGGAGGGCCTAACCCAAAAGAAACAGAAAAACAGCGAAAATTATCAGCCCAGCGAGTAGAAATGTTCATCAGTGAGTTGAGTAAGTGGAAAATTACGTTTACTCGTTATAAAGATGAATTGAAAAAAGCATAACCTAATGACTATCACACGATCAGAGTCCATTCTCCTAAAAGAGAGTGGACTTTTTGGAAAGGAAAGGACTCTTTATCTCTCGTAAAGATTCTAAAACTAGCAATTGATAGTCCGTTTGTAACAATTTCTTCCTAACTGTAAGACATAACCAGTCAATTTTGCTATATTCATAGTGTCTTATATAATGAATAGGGTTAGGGAGGATGACAGATGACAAAATGGTATATGAAGTCTTTCGGGTTTATTGCTAGTTTCGCATTGGCAGGTAGTTTGTTCGCTGTTCCTGCGAATGCGGCGCCAAATACAGCAAATCCTGTTGTCGAAAAAGCTTTAGTTGCTAAGATTGAGGAGGCAACCATTTTTGAGCTGCAGCATGCGATGCAGAAGGGGGCATTATCTTCAGAGAAATTGGTTGAATACTATTTAGAGAGAATCGAAGAATACGATGATACGATTCATTCCGTTATTACTGTTGATGACGATGTCATCGCAGAGGCAAAAGAGCTCGATAAAGAGCGGAGGGCTGGTAAAGTCCGCGGATCCTTACATGGAATTCCTGTTATTTTAAAAGATAATTATGATACATATGATATGCCGACGACAGCTGGATCATTGTCTTTAGAAGGGTCGATTGCTTTGGATGATGCGTATCAAACAAAGAGATTAAGAGAAGAGGGCGCGATTATATTAGGAAAAGCCAACCTTCATGAATTTGCGTTTGGCTTTCAAACCTACAGTTCATTAGGAGGCCAAACCTTTAATCCATATGACCTATCAAGATATCCAGGTGGTTCGAGCGGAGGTACGGCCGCAGCGGTTGCAGCTAATTTAGCAGCGGTTGGACTGGGAACAGATACAGGTGGTTCGATACGAATTCCTTCTTCTTTTAATAACCTTGTTGGCATCCGTCCAACTATGGGACTGGCTAGTCGGGATGGCATCATTCCTCTAGCGCTCTCACAGGATGTTGGCGGCCCAATTGCCAAGACTGTTGAGGATGCCGCAATTGTTCTTGATGCAATTGCAGGCTACGATCCAGCTGATCCGGTGACAAAGACCAGCATCGGCAATGTGCCAAAAACCTATACACATTATTTGAAAAAGAATGGGTTAAAGAATGCACAAATCGGAGTTGTCCGAGAATTATTTGGACAAGACCAGCAAGTCAATGAAGCGATGGAGCAAGCGATTACGGACATGGAGAAGCTTGGAGCAAAAGTAGTTGACGTAACCATTCCGAATCTAAATAACATTCTCGCTTATCCAAGCTTAAGCGGCTTTGAATTTAAGTTTCAACTGAATGATTACTTAGCTTCCTTAGGACAGGATGCACCTGTTACAACACTAACAGAGATTATTAATAGCGGAAAATTCCATCCAAGCTTAAAAAATTCATTAATCGCTAGAAACAATCAGGTATCATTAGAAACCAATGAAGAATACCAAAACATCATCACCAACCGTCCAAAGCTGACAAGAGAAAGTCTGATGGAGACCTTTACAGTAAACGAGCTTGATGCGCTAGTCTACCCAACCTCAAATGCTTTACCTGCGAAAGTTGGAGAAAATCAGGGAGCCGGAAATGCCAATCGATTAAGCCCTTATTCAGGATTCCCGGCTATGTCTGTCCCAATTGGTTTTAGTGACAATGGGCTGCCAATTGGCATGGAGCTATTGGGCAAGGAATTTGATGAGCCAACCCTTATTAAGCTGGCATACTCCTATCAAGAAGGAACGAACCATCGGAAAGCACCAGTGCTTCATTAAAGAAAAAATGAGTGCCAATTATGAAAATAAACAGTTTCCCTTTAGAGCAACAAAAACTAAAAACACATACAATGTTAAGTTAAATAATCGAAGTTAATACGTTGATGTTTTACACGCTGGGCCAGGATATACGAACGCTGCTACTACTGGTTATTATTCATCCGACCATAAAAATGGAAGGTGAAAACTAACTCCTGCTCAGTGGTTAGGTATTCCTGATAAACAATTTGACACAAAAGGGCTTGGGAAATCACTCCTAGCCCTTTACAATTTAATTAAGTTCCTTAATTAGTCTAAGAATGTAGCGAATTCATACGAAAAAAGTAGTTCAGTTTTGGAGCGTTTTTTTTTTACGTTTTTACTCTAAAACTAAACTACTTATATGAAAAATTTACTTTTTTTTGTTATCACACATGATACTAAAGTGGCGGGTTTTCCACACCTAAATGAATCCAATCTTCTTTTGGCGGTCCATAAACCCCATAAGGCTTGATGCCTGCTTGACGTAAAAGCACTGTAGCTTGTCCGCGATGATGAACAATATGTTTAATTAGTCCCATTAAAATTGACGCATTTGATTCTTCACGTCCAAATGCCGTTTGTACTTGCTTCAATGAGTCGTCTGTCCATTGTTGTTCAATGACTTGGGCTGCATGAGAACTTACCTTTTGAAAGGTTTCGGCAATTTCCTTTGCTGAGGCAGGGACATTTTCTGCATGTTCTACTGCTTTTATTTCCAAGCCAAAATGAGCTAAATATTCTGGAATACTTGTTGTTAAATGCCAGATAATTCTTCCTAAATTGCGACCGTCTGAATAAACTGTTTGTTTTAATGAATCATCAGTCAAACCTTCTAACACCTTTTGCGTTAACATTGCTTCGCGGTTCCATTCTCTAATAAAGTCCTCATTCGTTACATACATAGCCAATACCTCCAGATTCCAAATAATTGGTATTTTCTCTCAGAAACTAAAGTATAAAACATTTGTTCGTATTTTTCAAATTCCATTCGAACTATTTTGCTCGTTTTCTATCATTCTTTGCTTCATTTTTCTAAGCGAAAAATGGAAATTAATATGGCGGAACATGTTAAAATACTATGATGATAAGGAATAAGGGGGAATAGCGATGAAGCTGGATCTTTTACAATGGAAATCGGCTTTTTACTATACGAAAACAACTATTTGGATGGTTTAAAAAAGCACAAGTGTATTTTTGTCAATTTCTTTAAGCGTATAGGTGCATAAGTAAGGAAATGTAATTCTGTACCATTTGTTTCTGCTGTACGCTGCTTTGCCAGTGCCTCAAGTAATTGCAATTTGTTTCAACGAAGTTTCTTCTCGGAACATAGCACCGATAGCCACTCTGCACTGACAGCCGCTATTGCTATAATGCGGCGCTCAGTTGGAGCTGCATCAACAACAATTCCTCAACCAGCACATATACCAAATGCTCCAATCTTTTCTTGATCAACAAATTTAAGTTTATGCAGCTGCCAAGTTATTCATTGTGATTTTCAAAAAAACAAAGGTTTACAAAGAATCTCAGATAATTTTAAAAGAAAACTAGGCATTATCAGACCATTATTAACCGAATGTTTGCACTATAATGAAAGTAGTGTAACCGCTAACAATTATCTGGATTTACAAAAGTCCAATACATAAAAGACATAGGCAGCTTGAAAGGGTATTTGTCCATCGTATCCCTCGATGCCAGGAAGAAGGTTACAGATCTGATTTGGCCTGTTTAAGTGGAAAACCTTGTGTTAGAAATAGGCACTGCAAGGATGCGAGAATGGAAAAGAATGACTGATTTTTCACTTGCTTTATAGGAGGTGACTTTATCCGTAACCCGCTGTTGCCTATGCCCCTTGTTAGGGAGACAGGGAATCTATATACCTTTTAAAGCAAGGGCAGATCAGATCGGATGAATCAATTGACGAGAGGAGAGATCATTTTGAACAAAATTGAGAGTTTGTTTATGATCGGTTGTATGCTTGTAGCAATGTTTATGACAAGTGCTGTTTATGCAGATGGAATGACAGGTCCGACTAGTTTTTATATTTCTCCAACTGGCAGTGATAGCAATCCAGGAACGAAAAGTGCGCCATTCAAAAGCATAATGAAAGCACAATCGGTAGCTTCCTTCGGGGATACCGTATACATTCGTGGAGGAGTTTATGATGATTTTGAAATAACAGAAACCGATAATCCACACGAGGATGTTTATCATTTTGTGCATGATATTTATAAGAGTGGGATTACCTATACGGCTTATCCTGGAGACGAAAGGCCTGTTTTTGATTTCAGTAATGTGCCAACTAATCAACGTGTAGCTGCTTTTTATGTAGGAGACGATGTAACCGACATCAATTTTAATGGATTTGATGTGACAGGGGTTAAAGTAGGTGATCAAAAGCAATCCGAAGCTTTTAGAATTAGTGGTCAAGCCAATTTCGAGAATATGGCTGCCCATGATAATGAAGCAAATGGGCTTTACTTTACTGGAAGAGGGACAGGAATCGTACTTAATTCTGATGCTTATAACAACATTGGACCAACTGATACTTCTGCTTCAAATACAGATGGTTTTGGTGCTCATGGCGGTGCAGTTTCGTTTATTAACTCCCGTGCATGGAATAACAGTGATGATGGATTCGACAGTATCAGTTCAACTGGGCCAGTGGTTTATGACCATTGCTGGGCATTTAATAATAGGGGTAATCAGAATGGTATAGGCGACAAAATGGGTTTAAAGTCGGCGGATATTCGTATAGAACAACTGGTCTGCCAGATCCATTGCCAGTACATACTGTTAGATATTCTTTAGCTGTTAATAACGGAGCTAATGGCTTTTATGCGAATCATCAACCAGGGAAATCAGCTAATTGGATTAATAACACGGCATATAATAATGGTATTTCTTATGGTGCTAACTTCAATATGTTAGAACGTGTTAGTCCAACTAGTGAAGAAAACATCCCAGGTTACAGAGAAGTTTTACACAATAACATTGCTTATAAGGGGATATCAATAATAAATGAAAATCATCCGCAAGAAAATGTAACGAATAATTCTTGGACTATAGATGGCGGTCTTGAAATCAAACCTGAATATTTTTATAGTCTGGATGTAACCCAATTATCAGCGCCTAGAAAAACAGACGGTAGTTTACCTGATGTTACATTTATGCGTCCTGTACCCACCAGTCCTCTTTACAAATACGAGTTAGGCTACCTTGCTGACCAAAAAGATCCTATTTTATCCTTACAGGAACTAGTAAAATCATTCACCGAAGAAGGCACAATCGATAATCATGGAATTGCAAACAGCCTCCAAAAGAAACTGAAGAACCATAATCTATCTGCTTTTATTCATCAGGTAGAGGCTCAATCGGGAAAGCATATAGATAAGGAAACAGCAAATATTCTTCTTCGAGATGTGAACGCGTTTAATGCGTTGATAACCAAATAAGGAATGACCACTGAGAGAAGCACCCCATATAACCATAGTGGGTGTTTCTCGCTATTTAATACAGTGCATTTTAGTGAGCCCAATTATACCTTGGAGTAAATCGTCCGTTCCAGTCATTTTATCTGCTTTGGTTGTTTAAAGGAAAATAATTTGAGACGTGAAGGATAGTAGTATTGAATTGTTAGCTGAATAATAATAGAATAACTCTATTAAAAATAAATAGAGCCTATTAAAGAAATTAGTAGGAACTGGGGGATAAAAATATGCAGATTCGTGAGATTGAAGAAAAAGACAATAAAGCAATAGAGCAAATTATTAAACGCTCATTGGAATCATTCGACTTAAACATTCCAGGAACAGCCTATTTTGACCCCCAGCTGAGTAATCTAGCACAATATTACAAACAACAATCAAATGCTAAGTATTGGGTTGCAGTGAATGAACAAGATATAGTGGTAGGCGGTGTGGGTATTGCGCCATTTGGAGAGAAGCAGGGGATTTGCGAGCTGCAAAAGCTATACATTACACCAGAAGTTCATGGTATGGGCCTGTCAAAGGAATTGATGAAAGAAGCACTCGATTTCGCCAAGGAACACTATACATACTGTTATTTAGAAACATTGAAGAAACTCCGGGTAGCTAATCTCCTTTACATCAAATTAGGTTTCCAACAGCTTGAAAAAGCATTCGATGATTCAGAACATAATGCTATGGACGCTTGGTATATCAAGAAATTATAAACTAGAAGAGGGATTCTTATTTTTCAGGGAAGTCTGATCAAAAACCAAAGAAACTCTTTTCTAATCACTGTATAGAGTATATAAAAAAGAAGATGAGTTACTATTTATAGTAGATATTCATCTTTTTCTGCTTGAATGTGCTTGTTAAAAAGACCATACAAGTATCCTTTTTTAATGTACTAAATAATTGCTAATGTCAACCGATAATGATCATTTTCCTTATTCCTGATTACTCAAATGTTTGATTTATAACTCTTCAAAGAAATAGAGCAAATCAACAGCTAGAATGATGCTCTTTATGTTTGTAGTTCGAAAAAAATGGATAAATGAAAGAGTGGAAAAGAGCCTCCTAATAATGGAAGGCTCTTTTCTCATTTGTGTTCGTTTCATGCAGTAATAAAAGGTTGACTTTAATGATTGAAATGAAAATTTTAAAAAATCGTAATCCTTAGTAATTACTTGGATCATCCCAACCTCAATGATATAAAAACGGGGGCAGCGTTACATTTTGAAAATTCCATGTGATATTTCCTTACATGTTTATGTGAAGATAAAAAAAGAAGTGATATTGTTTTATTAACAAAAAGTTCAGAAACAATAGGAGGAATTCACAATGAAAAACATCGGAAATTTATCATTTTTAATATTAGTAATAAGAGTCATATTTTCAAAAAAGGCACCAGTTTTATATTAATGAGTTATTGAAATAAACACTCTTATCTTGAATTGTTGATCTATTATGGTGCTCGACGAGAATTGTAATTGTATAGATTTTAATTATTGCAAAATAGTATCTTGGAACTTAACATATAGCACCAAGAGAATCACAAGGTGGTCTTTATGAGGAATACAAATGGTCAAACATCAGTATTAGTTTTATCAACTGTGTCAATGATTGTTTCATTTACCATATGGTCGGTTTTTGCACCGATTGCTACAGAAATTCAAAAAATTTATCAGTTAACCATTACTCAAAAAAGCATTCTTATTGCTACTCCAGTATTATTGGGATCCTTAATGAGAATTCCCATGGGGATATTAACGGATCGATACGGCGGCAGAAGAATTTTTGTGTTGACTATGTTGCTGCTTATCTTTCCCATGGTTGGGGCAGGTTTTGCCGATTCTTTTGCCATGTTGTTATTTTGGGCTTTCTTTATTGGAATGGCAGGAACAACTTTTGCTATTTCCATAACCTATGTATCTAAATGGTATCCTCCTCAAAAACAAGGTTTGATCTTAGGAATTGCTGGGATGGGAAATCTAGGATCGGCAGTAGCAAATTTCTTGATACCCTCCATTTTTAACTCTTATGGACTATCATGGGTATTTTGGAACCTAGCTATTGCTATGGCATGTATGTCAATTCTTTTCTGGGTAGGAACAAAGGATGGACAAGGAACAAATGAACATAAAACTTTAAAGGCTTCTCTTTCCGTATTAAAATTTAAAGAAACATGGTATTTATCGGTTTATTACTTCCTTACATTTGGAACCTTTGTAACTTTCAGTATTTATTTACCTACATTTTTGAATGATCTCTTTCGTATCACTGCCCTTGAAGCTGGAATTAGAACAGCAATATTCGTCGTATTGGCTACGCTAATACGTCCAGTTGGAGGCTATCTTTCCGATCGTTTTGGAGCAAAAGGGTTGTTGAATCTTGTTTTTAGCGGAGTAACAATTTGCGGGTTGTTCATTGCCTTTACTATGGAAAACTTCCTGTTCTTTAGTGTAAATTGTTTGATTGTCTCTTTTTTATTAGGAATAGGAAATGGTGCGGTTTTCAAGATGGTACCTGAAATCTCTAAAGGAAATACAGGTGCAGTAACAGGGATTGTCGGTGCTATTGGAGGAGTCGGAGGCTTTTTTCCTCCAATTGTCCTTGGCTTGACAAAAGATTTAGCTGGAGATTATATGATAGGTTTTCTTTTATTATCTATTCTCTCCCTTTTTTGCTTAATCCTTAATCATAAGGGTGTTAATAAAACAAGATTGAAAGTAAGTCCACAAAAAAGTGCATAAAACACAAATAAAAGCATCTGCAACATATCAAATGCAGGTGTTTTTTTATGTGCGGCTTTCCTTGGTGTAATGTCTTGAGTAAAAGTCCCGAACAAGTATGCAGAACAAACTTAACGCAATGGTGTCTATTATGACATGGAATCATGAGGATGGAAGCAGCAAAAAAACGAATAAAGGCCAATCCCTTATCTATCAGGGAATTGGCCCAAATATTTTACCGTGAAAAATAATCTAATTACAGAAGGATTTTGAGCTATTGAAAGGGAATAAATATTATCAATGTATTGTATGATAAAAGTTCACATCCATTTGAAGGGAGGTGAATCTATGACTCAAAGCGTATTATGTGAAGTAAGTAGTTGTAAAAACTGGGATCAAGGAAACAAATGTACTGCTAATGAAATTTATGTAATGAGCCTTGAGAGTGCACAACCTTCTGAAATTAAAGAAACAGGCTGTAAAACCTTTGAACCTTCTGCTTCATAAAAAAAGCCTCTTAGATGTTGCTAATAACAACAACGTTGCTTTCTTCATCATTAAAATTCTAAATGTTACATTCAGTTAAAATAAAGCTAAAGAAAAAAGTAAAGAAAGTATCAACCATCTCTAAAATGTTAATGATAACAAAAGAGGAGGTGTGATACTATGGCACAAGATGTTCTTTGTGAAGTTAATAACTGTACGTATTGGGGTTCTGGAAACAAGTGTAATGCGGATGCTATTTATGTTGTAAGTCATAAAGGTAAGGAAGCATCCAATAGTGAAGAAACAGATTGTAAGACATTTGAACCAGGGAATTGAATTCTTAAGGTAACCAAAATTTTGGTTACCTTTTACTATTTATAGTATTGATAATAACTATCATTTTCATTCGTATTTTATGAAATTATTTTATATCTTTTTGAAAAAGAAGGGGTAAAAATTAATTTTTGCTGTTATCCTATGAAGAATTAAGACTGAAACTGTCTCTTTTTTTTGCTTTCAAATATAAGGTAATGGGCAGTTTCCACTTTTTCTTCTATGTAATTCAGTGAATAATCACCTAATGGATCTGATAAATCACCGATTGCTCGAGATAGGTTATCAATCACAAGTCTTAATGTATCAAGCTGTTTTAACTCTCTGGTTAAATTCATCTCATCCATAATTTCATGAGCAAGATGTTGAATACGGCGTAAACGCACTGCTTTTGTCTGCATATATTTACAGCCTCCTCCGTTAACAAAAGAAATATTAATAAAATAAATATATGGTTAACAGGAGAGGTTTATGAGTAGATACTAATGATCAATCCGTTTCTTCTAAGCTTCTAATTAAGAAGCTTAAGTAAAATAGGCAGACAAAGAAATAAGTTCTCCTCACTCCCTAAACTGGCGTATTTATGGAATTAACTATAAATGAAAAGCAGAATGTTACTTGCTCGTTCCACTAATCAACCTACATATAATTTAAATGAACAAAGAATGAAAGAAAGATGTATAAATGAAGGTATCAAAGGAGGGGGTGGGTTTTTAAAGCCGCTCATCTTTTTTTCTTTGTACTCATAAAACTCAGTTAAGAGAATTTGCAAACATTCCTTAAAAAATTTTTTATTTCTTCCCAAATAATGCAGGATAGTGATGTTGTGAAATTGAATTAAAAATTAACTGAAAAAAGGAGTTGATCAATTCCTTATAAGTTAGGAAAGCATAGGAAGTAATAATGATTGGCGGAATCAATCCTTTTTTATTTTGTGTCATTCTTGTAAAGCTCACGATCTATTCTTAATTAGATTTTTCCGTAAACGTTCTCTTATAGTCATATAGATTCTCCACAATTATTTTTTGGAGTCTACTTGAAAGAATGAGCCTATCCAACTCTATTTTAAGAGTTTGGCTTTTTTGACCAATATTCATTTATTCATGCAAAATTGATATACAACGAAATTTACAATAAATTCCTTCCCTTGTTCCCTGCTGCATTACTTAAAATTTTTTTTGGAAATCAATTTTCAATAATCCTAAACAATAGAGATTATTTTATAAGTAGTAAGATCAAATCAATCCAGTAAAAATACGTTTGCCTATATTGAGTTGAAGATCTATCTGCTTCATAATTGATATAGGTGTTTTAAACGATCATTATGAAAATTTTCAGGACAAATGGCTGGATTCTGAATCAACTGAAAAACTAAGCAGACGCTTAAAATTTGCTTCGTACATCTTATCATTTCTAATAAAAGTACTGAAAAGATATTCCACAAACTGTCATTAAATTATAGACTTTTTAGGAATAAATGATAACGCTTTCATAATTATTTGCTCATTTTAAGGAGGTGGTTAATTACTTAATCTTGCAATGTCTTGTTTTACGTAACAATTATTCATATTAGTTTTAGTCAAAAAATTTTTTATCGACATGAAAAAGATATGGGGGAATTGTATGAAGAAAACAAAACTTGCCTTTTTATTCCTTGCTTTAATGCTAGTTATGGTATCAATCTTACAAGGGTGCAGCGATTCTAGTAGCACAAGTTCTAATGCTTCAGATGAAAAAGTAAATTTAACGTTTTCTACTTGGGGAAACCCTGGTGAGATTAAAGTTATACAAAAAGCTGTTGACGGCTTTATGAAAGAAAATCCAGACATAAAAGTAAAACTAGTACCAATCCCTAATGATGGCTACGTTCAAAAATTACAAACACAACTTCAAGGTAGTCAAGCTCCAGACGTTTTCTACATTGGTGACGGTGATATTTCAAAAATCATTGAAACTGGTAAACTTGCTCCTCTTAGTGAATATATGAATAATAACTCTGAAAGCTATGTAAAACCGGAAGAATTTGCAGAAGGGTTATGGGGCGCTGCAAGAAAAGACGGAGAAATATACGGTCTTGCTGTCGATTGTAACCCAATGTTAATGTACTACAACAAAAAATTATTCTCTGAATTAGGTATTAAATCTCCTCAAGAATATTTTGATGCAGGCGAGTGGAATTTTAAAGCTGTTGAAGAAGTAACAAGTCAATTACGTGATGCTGGTAAATATGGATTTATTGTTGATAACTGGTGGGGTCCGACTTTTAGCTGGATTTGGGCTAACGGTGGAGAAATTTATAACAAAGAAACAGGTGAATTTGTTTTAGATCAAAATGAAAAAGGAATCGAAGCAATGAAATTCCTAGATCGTATGATTGATGAGAAAAACTTTACGTATACTGGTTCTCTTCCTAAAGGTCAAGGTGCAGAAGCTATGTTTATGTCTGGCCAAGTAGGTATGGTTGGTGCAGGTAGATGGTTTACTCCTTTATTCCATGAGAACAAAGGTCTGGAGTGGGATTATATTCCTTGGCCATCGAACACTGAAAACAAAACTGAGCCAGTGGGGATTCCAACTGCATATATGGCTGCAAACAATGATTCAGAGCATAAAGAAGAAGCAATGAAATTCGTAACATATTACACATCCAAGATTGGACAAGAATTGCGTCTTGCAGGTATTGGAAATGCGATTCCTTCAATCGGCGGAATTGATGAAGCTATAACAGAATCAAAAGTACCTGAACATGTACAATATATCTTTGACGCACGTGAACATGGTTTCGCAAATGCTATACAATCTACGATTCCTGGATTAGATAAAGAAGTTAATGACATTATTGACTTAATGTATCTTGGTAAAGATAATGCAGAAACAACTGTAGAAAAAGTAGCAACAAAAGCGAAAGAAATGATTGAGGAGCACAAAAGTGATAACTAGTTTAAGCGAAATGGTGAAGGAAGGTTAGCCTTTCTTCACCATTATAGAGGATCCGCATATTCCTTTTGTATTTTCGCTTCTAACTCTATAACTGAGGTATTCTTTGATCTATGATTTCTATTCCTGAGTGACTTATACCCAAGAGGGGATAGGCGCTGGAGTTATACAGCAAAACAGATTTAAAAAGACTAGCCCATGTTGAATTTTTAATGGGCTAGTCTTTTTATGAGAGAAGGTATTAATTGAAGTCAGCAAACGACATTATTTTTTTGAAATGGAGGCGGCATTTACCTTATCCCAGAAATAGTCGAGCTCTTTCTTCGCTACTTCTCTAACAAATTCTATATCCTCCCCAATAAGATCGGGAGTCCATTTACGGCCAAAATTAGCATGAACAACTTCATCTGCCCAATCATAATCTTGAAACTGTGCCATTAACGGATGTTTTGCTACATCACGGCAAAATTCATATTCTGCTCGTTTTCCGGTACGTGTCATTGCTCCTTCTTCAATACCGATTGATAACCACGCATACTGTGTTCCAGGTAATTTGTGAGCATTAATATCATAATCAGAAGTGTACTGTGGCTGGCTCATCCAATCGATGTCTTCAGCTTCAAGAGCGGCTTGACCAAACAACGCATGTCTAACCTCATCCCAGAGATGTCTAGCTAAGTCATAGTAAAATTCCCAAGGCATATTTTTTTGCGAAAACATAACCCCTGCAATAAGTTCAGCAGCAGTCATTTCTTCTTGTCGAACACGCATCTTAAATAAAAGTTCCGCTTGTATTTTATTTTCTGGAGGGTTAGGAACGCACGTTCGTGAAAGTGTAGTCGGACCCATTTTTCTTGGGTCACGGACCGATTTAATTGGTAATTCATAAGGTTTTTGTGAACGCCAACGATGAGGCAAGCTTGAGGATTTTTCTTGTAAACCATCGATACCTCCTGCTGCAACAAGGAACTCCTGCAATTTTGCTTTAAATTCATCGGCACCTTCAGGATATATATTCATATGTTGGATAACCTGAAGCATTTCTTGTCCCCACTCAACTTGCTCTTCAAGATCAATTAAGATGGAACGGAGTAATCTAATCGTAGGTTGATCGACAATTTGCTGTGTTTTAGCAATATGCTTTTTATATGTTTGAATAAGAGCAGGCTTAATAACTTCGTATATTCCGATAGTTAATTCCAAATCATTTTTTGCATGTATTAATTCTTCCATTAACAGTGATAAGGTTGGATCAGGATCACGGTTAACGAATTGGGTGGATGTTCTTAACTGACTTAGGCGCCTTCTTAGTTTATCAGTTGCTTCAGCATCTTCATAAAGATGTTTACCAAGAGCGACCTTGAGATCCCAGTCTTCCCGAGAAGGAAGCTGTCCTGCAGCTATGTAGACTAGATTTTCATGGATGAAACGATATCGTTGGATCACTTTAGCATTTTTCTCTACGCTGTATTCACCGACAGAATATGGATTTTGAATACCTGCATATTTTACCATTCCATTACCCTCCAGTTTAAGCTGAAATTTTCATTATAAGCGTTTAAAAAACCTAATTTAATTATGAAATAGATAGATCTTCAACTCAATATAGGCAAACGTATATTTACTGGATTGATTTGATTTTGCTAATTGTTGAATAATATATATTTATTAAGAGGGTATGGAGAACTGTATTCTTCAGTAGTTGCTAAGTGATGCAGCCGGGAATCAGCATATTTGTTGCGATATTGAGTTGCTGTCATTCCTTTTACTTTAAGAAAGGACCTGGAAAAATAATGCTCATCTTTAAAACCAACTGCAAATGCAATTCGTTTAATACTCCATTGCTCTTGTAAAAGTAGCTGACATGAACGTTCAATACGTCGATACATGATTGCCTTTTGAGGCGGTAGTCCGATATGTTCGGTAAAAATCCGTGTAAAATGCTCATGTGACCACCCAGTACAATGCGCAATTTCTGCTACAGTAAGATTTTTTGTAAGATTTTTATCAATAAAGTCTAAAGCCTTAATAATTTGCCTAGGTTTATTGTAGAAATTTGATTCAGTTTTGTTTTCTACAGTCGTGCTGTTTAATTCAACCAGTGCCGATAATAATAAATAATTACATCTTTCATACCATTGGAATGCTCGAGTATTTGCTAAATATAATATATGTTTTAACATTGGGGGAACTAAGGATACCTCCTCAACAGTCAAATATGAGTTTTCTTTTAAAAATAAATCATTAATTGGTGAATTTGATTTTGAAATATCAAAGTTGAAGTGAATAAAGAGATGTCTTGTCGGTTGAATTGGGTCAAAAATGTACATATGTTCTTCGAATGGCCGAGTGATAATAAAACCAGGTTTTTTCAATAAATACGTATGATCATGTACTTCGTATTTCGTATTTGACCCATTTGGAAAATAAACGATTTCATATTCAGTTAGGCTTCTAGGACCCAACATCCATCCTGGTTTAATGATAAATTCTCCTGCCATTTCAATATGTGGTAAAACCATATTATCTATACCTCTTTGTTAGTCTTTGTAGTAATTAAACTAAACCTAGCTGTACCCTTTTATTCTTTTAATATATCACACTAGAGGTTATTGTTAGGAGGATTGTTTCTAGTTATTAGATGTTATTGTTAGGGCAGTGGATATCATCCATTTAATGATCCAAAGATGGGCATGAACTTTCAGTCCAATGATTTAAAAAAGGAATGTCCGGTTTGAAAAAGGATATTTCATATGCATTTTAGCAAATGTTTTTTCATAGAAAAAATTCTGTAAAGAATATAGGATTCAGAAGAAATAAGTGAAATTGGAAGAAATATTGATACAAAGATGAAATGATATAAAAAACTTATGCAGGGGCAAAACATCTTTGTGGCAAAGAAGAATGACATATCAATACTGTCTGCTTTTTTTGTTGGAGAAATTAAAAGTCAATTCACAGTATTTATAAAAAGTGCATTTACTGAATTAATAAATAATTTATAATCCATTAACATTAGCTAAATATAATTATGTTACCTTTAAATTGTAACGATGAAGATAATAATATTCTATTGAGGATAGGGTGTGTTATGTAAAATGGTTACTAAAGTGAGCATAAGTTTTTTATTACTAATGGTGCATTTCTATTTGGTTTAAGGTGCATCTAGAACTTTATATTTTCATATTGTATAACAATTTATTCATAATTCCGAAGTCAGCAAAAATAATGCTGACTTTTTTATTGTGCAGAACTGAGTACAGTACTATACTCAATATTGTAGCGAGACTGCTCTCTGTAACGAACTCGGAATAATAAGATATGATGATCCATATTAAAGAAAAGGACCCAATTAGTCCTTCTTAAGTGAGATGCTGAGATGCATGATATGTTGTTCGCCGCTTGGTCCTAGGAAAACTTCATTATGATCTATAAATCCAGTCTTTTTATATAGATTAATTGCAGCTGTATTTCTCTTATTCACACCTAGTACTATTTCGTTAACATTCTTTAAATTTTGGTTAACAAAAAGGGGTAATAATAGAAGACCTTTTTTGGCGAAGCCATTACCTTGAAAATCATGATTTATGGAGAATGCAGTTAATAATCTAGCATTCATGTTCTTAGTATATTTCACTACTTTTTCTCCAGTTTCTAAGGCAAAATAGCCAACCGGAATATCATTATTCAGTATTAAAACATGAGCGGTCTCTTTTGATAGGTTAGGATCATTAATTTTTTCTAAAGGATAACAGGTGAATTGCAGCTTCTCCGGAGGTAAGTGGAAATTTGAAATCATTGGCTCGTAATAGTTTGTATAATGAACCAACCTAACCAAATTGTTTTTAGTAGTAGTTTCCATGTTAATGCTCCTTATTTTATATGTAATAGTTAAATTATAGAATAAAGGAAAAACAGAAACAACCGTTCGATACTCAGATCGTTTTTATCTATTAAATAAACATATTTACATAAATTGTTCTGTGCTAAAAATAAATACCAGTAAATAAGTTAATACGTCGTTTACTAAAATGATGTAATAACAAATTCAAGAAAAGGGCGCGTATATGAAACAACGCGTCTTTTTGATTAGGGTCCTATTGGTCATTAACAACATTGGAAAATGGGTCAACAGACATAAAGGAGGACCTCACATGAAAAAAGTTTTCAGGTTTGGGTTGATTAGTATAATTGTTCTAACTGTTTGTACATGTTTAGGATTCTTTATTTGGTCGCAACAAACCTATGAACCAACTGAAGAACTTTATACACTTGTAGATAAGAACGAGATAAAGCAAGATGAATTTGGGGTTATTTTCAAGCCAAAAGGGAATAAAGACGTAGGTATTATTTTATATCCCGGGGCAAAGGTAGAGCCAGAGGCATATAGCTACATTGGTCAACAACTAGCAGATCAAGGATATTTAGTCGTTATACCCAGGGTTTTATTCAATTTCTCGTTGTTCGATATCAATATAACGCAGGAAATAGTCAATGAATTTGAATCAGTTCGAGAGTGGTATGTGGGAGGGCATTCGTTAGGGGGAGTTTCAGCTGCCACTTACGCATATGAACATCCTAATAAAGTAGATGGACTTATTTTATTGGCTTCTTATCCTAGTAATAATAACGATTTCTCTAACATGGATCTTCCGATGCTATCGATCTATGCTGAAAATGATGGCTTGTCGACCATAGAGAAAATAAATGAAACGAAGCACTTACTCTCAAAACGGCTCATGATATATGAAATCAAAGGTGGTAACCATGCTCAATTCGGCATATATGGTCCACAAAAAGGTGATAACAAAGCAACTATTTCAATTAAAGAGCAACAGAAAACGATCGTTAACGTGATGAGTAAATGGTTAAGTACTTTTCATTAACGTTTCATGCAGAATAGAATTTTAAATTAAAGCTATGAGGGATGATAATTATGGACACAGTTCTATACTTCTGCTATACAATGATCTATCTTATTCTCTTTCTTATAGGTGTTAAGCTGGCTAAGAGAAGGCACAACTTTATATCTTATTCAAGCTTCCTGCTTTTAGTCACTTTTGGACTCATTCTAGATAATTTGATTATCGCCTGTGGAAAGTTTATTGGGGAGAGTCCTTTTCTAGAAATAATAAACATTACTCGTTATTGGGTTCACGGCTTTATTACCCCAACTCTAATAATGTTCGGATGGGCTATGGCGAAACGAGTTGATATTTCTTGGACAAAAACGACAAGGAACGAATGTATCTTTCTTTTTCTTACGATAGGATTGGTTGTATTTGAATGTATAATAAATATGCAAAAAACCTTTGTGCCGGTATACGAATACGGTGTATTGAGATACGTAAGCCAAGAGTCTTCAGGTCCGCCTCTAATGGTACTTATAGTCGTATTGACCCTTTTAGTTATTAGCATTTATATTGTTCGCAAAGTACGTTGGATCTGGATGTTGGTTGGGGTATTGATCATGATTTTAGGAAGTGTTATCCCTATCCCCATAGAGAGTTCTGCGATAACCAATGCTTTCGAGTTGATCTTTTTATGTTTTTTATGGCTAACGAATGATAAATTGGCTTTTCGTTACTAATCACTAATCGTTTCATGCTCGTATGTTTAAACTGGTGTTTTAATTAAAAGCATCATTCATAAATTTCCGTTTTTGTCTACCAAAACAATAGATTCGTTTGACGCCCTCCATCACGTCTTGATATTATAGAAAGAGTGAATAAGGTTCTTGTGACAATTATATAATGGAAGCACAAAGAATCTTGATAAATAGAAAGACCTAGAACAGGTGGCTGCAAATGGAATCAAATCAAACAAATCAACTAATCTCTAGTTGGTTATCATTTACACATATCCAAACAAAAATTACGGATGAATTGGAAGCCATTCTTCAAGAAAAGCATCAATTATCTGTAAAGGAATTTTATGTGCTTTTATTTTTATCAGAAACGCCGAATAAAAAATTAAAGCTCCAGGAGCTGCAAACGATGGTTGGCTTAAGTCAAAGTGCGATGTCGCGACTCGTCAGCAGATTTGAAGCAAAGGGATGCGGGGCATTAAAACGCCATCATTGCATAGACGATCGCCGAGCTATTTATACTTCCTTGACTGAGGAAGGAGAAGAAAAGCTGAAAAAAGCGCTTGTCACGTTTCAAGAAACACTTGAACAAGCATTTGCTGACGAAAATATACAGGCAGAGCTAAAGGGCATTATTTTGCGTCATATTAAACGATAAAAGATAGCTTTTTATCCCATTTTTGGTAGGGAATGCATTTTATTTGACGATGTGTTTTGTCATATGCTAATTTGTATGCATGCACATACATTTACAAGCTGAAGTTTCTTTTTCCTAAGGGAAGATGGTAGGATTTGTGAATGAAAACCATCAAAATTATGCATTTTACTATATGTGCTGATTTAATCGTACAATGCTATGATAAAAAGGAGTCTTACAATGGAACATTTATTTAGCCCTTATACGCTAAAAAGTTTAGAATTAAAAAACCGCGTCGTCATGCCTCCAATGTGTCAATACTCTGTCACTAATAAGGATGGTATTGCGACTGACTGGCATTATGTTCATTATGTTAGCCGCGCAATTGGTGGTGCAGGTTTAATTATAATTGAAATGACAGATGTTGAGCCTGATGGCCGCATTTCAGATTATGATCTAGGCTTGTGGTCAGATGAGCACATCCCGGCCTTAAAACGAATTGTGGATGCGTGTCATCAGTATGGAGCAAAAGTGGGGATTCAAATTGCTCATGCTGGCCGAAAAGCGGAGGATGCTGAAGTGCCAGTAGCACCATCTGCGATTCCATTTGATGAAAACTCAAAAACACCAAGAGAGCTTTCCACTGAGGAAGTAAAAGAAATGGTTGAAAAATTCCGTTTAGCTGTCCGCCGCGCGGTAAAAGCAGGATTTGATGTCATTGAGCTTCATGGAGCACATGGTTACCTGATTCATCAATTTCATTCAGCTTATACGAATCAACGAACTGATGAGTATGGAAGAGAGTTAACGAAGTTTGGCGTGGAAATTATTAAAGCAGCTAAAAGCGAAATGCCTGCTGATATGCCGTTAATTATGCGTATTTCTGCTAAAGAATACGTGGAAGGCGGGTATGGCATTGAGGAAAGTATTGAAATTTCTAAAGTGTATCAACAAGCGGGAGTTGATATGTTCCATATAAGTGCAGGGGGAGAAGGTCCGATCGCTGCAGCAGGCAGACCGGGAACACATGTTGCTTACCAAGTGCCATTAGCAAGAGCCATCAAGCAAGAGCTGAATATTCCAGTCATTGCTGTAGGAAGACTTGATGAGCCAGCACTTGCAAACTCCGTCATTGGAAACGAAGAAGCTGACTTAGTGGCTGTTGGAAGAGGGATGTTAAGAAATCCGTATTGGACTTTGGAAGCTGCAACAGTCCTACGTAAAGAAACAGAATTGCCAAAGCAATACATTACAGGATTCCCAAGAAACTAATCTTGATCTTGTCTAACCTTCACTCAGGAACGAGTGTCTTTCTTGATACTTGTTCTTGAGTGGAAAAAGTTAAAACAAATACTGATTATTGATTCATCTTTTAACCGGTTAACATTATAATAGTTAAAGTGTAAGGTAGTTTACTAGAAAATGTCTATCAAGACAGAAAGGCGAGAAATACAGTGACAAATTTAACAGGGGCGAAACGAATACAACTGGCGTTACTTTTAGGATCTCTCGGATTATTAGGTCCATTTACTATTGATACGTATTTGCCATCATTTCCTACGATTGTAGAGGATTATCATACAAATGCATCACTGGTCCAAATTAGTTTAACATCTTGTCTATTAGGACTTGGATTAGGCCAATTGATTATTGGACCAATGAGTGATGTGCAAGGGCGTCGCAAGCCATTGCTTATTTTCTTATGCTTTTACTTATTAGCATCTTTAACTTGTGCATTTGCACCAAATATTTATTTCTTTATCGCTTCCCGTTTTGTTCAAGGGTTTGCTGCAGCTGGCGGACTCGTGATTTCACGTGCCATTGTTCGCGATGTTTATAGCGGCAGGGAGCTTACAAAGTTTTTCGCCTTATTAATGCTAGTCGGTAATCTCGGGCCGATTGTTGCACCGATTGCTGGTGCAGGGATTCTCGCATTTGGAGATTGGACCTGGGTATTTATTGTTTTGAGCTTAATTGGTCTTGTGCTATTATTGACCGTTGTCTGGAAGCTTGAGGAGACCCTGCCGCAGGAGAACCGTATTCCCAGCAACCTTCCACAGGTAGTTAAGAATTTTGGAACCCTTTTAAAAGATCGTCAATTTGCAGGCTACACGCTGACACAAGCGTTTATTATTGCTGGAATTTTTGCTTACGTGTCAGGGATTTCGTTTGTTTATCAAAATATATACGGTGTGTCGCCTCAAGGATTTAGTTTGTTATTTGGCGTAAATGGAATTGCTTTAATCATTGGCAGCCAGTCAGTTGGCCGCCTTTCCGATCGTATATCGGAAAAGGCCTTTTTAAAAATTGGCTTGATCATGGCTAATACATCTGCAGCTTTATTGCTAGTAGCCATTTTTCTTAAAGCACCGCTATTCTTGTTTGCAGTACCAATCTTCTTTTTCGTCTGTTCGATTGCAATTATCTCGACAACGTCGTTTTCATTAGCAATGGAATCACAAGGACATATTGCCGGAAGTGCATCTGCTTTATTAGGAGTATTGCCATTTTTCTTTGGCTCCTTAACGGCTCCGCTTGTCGGATTAGCAGGAGAATATTCAGCAGTGCCGATGGGTATCATTATCTTTTTAAGCAGCTTATTCGCCTTTTTATCTTATTACGGATTAGTCCGTAAAACTTCTATACGGGTACACGCAACGAGATAGTGAATGAACTCAGCTAATCAGGTTAAAAACAATTTAACCTTACTTATATCGATTTTGAATGAAATCATTTAAATGAATAGATATTAGTATGGTTAGATTGTTTAAATATTATAAAAGGAGACATGTAAAATGAATAATGTAACCTTAAACAATGGATTAGAAATGCCTCAGCTTGGATTTGGTGTATGGCAGGTTCCAGATGAGGGGGCAACCGCTGCTGTTAAAAAAGCAATTGAGGTTGGCTACACATCGATTGACACAGCGATGATCTACCAAAACGAAGTCGGTGTTGGGAAGGCAATTAAAGAATCATCTGTTCCGCGCGAGCAATTATTCATTACAACAAAAGTTTGGAATAGTGACCAAGGCTACGAAAATACTTTGCGTGCCTTTGATGAAAGTTTAGAAAGATTAGGTCTGGATTATATCGATCTTTATTTAATTCACTGGCCAACTCCGCAATTTGACGAGTATGTTGATACATATAAAGCATTAGAAAAGCTCTATCATGATGGACGAGTAAAAGCCATTGGCGTATGTAACTTTGAAATTGAACACTTAGAGCGTCTGTTAAAAGAATGTGATGTCGTTCCTGTCTTGAACCAAGTTGAATGCCATCCATACCTTGCTCAAAATGAATTAAAAGAATTCTGCGCAAAACATAATATTTTCGTTGAAGCATGGAGCCCTCTAGATCAAGGTGGAGAAGTGCTGCAGGACGAAGTTATTCAAAAGATTGCTGCATCACACAGCAAAACACCGGCACAGGTTGTGTTGCGCTGGCATTTGCAAAACAATACGATTGTTATTCCTAAATCTGTCACACCGTCAAGAATCGAAGAGAACTTCAATGTTTTTGATTTCGAGCTAACGGAAGATGAAATGGCGGAAATTAACCTGATCAACCGCGACCGCCGCAAAGGTCCGCATCCAAATGATATGAATGTTCGATAAGACATTATAAGAAAGCCCAACCTTGTTGTTAGCAGGGAAGGGCTTTTTTATATTATTTTTATTTTTTTCTTCAATACCTTCTAAATCCTTATTCATAGGAGAATAATAGCAGGTTTCCAGAACCAAACTATTGTTATGTTCCCCAAAAAAATGAGCATTAGAATACGAGTTCTCCTTTTTGTCTAAAAACTTTTATATACGGTTATCAACAACAAGTTAAGTTGTTTATTGTTTGTAATATCTTATAGCCTGTTTTTTTTCTTCTGTGATTCTAATATTGATCTATTATGTTCTTTATGTTACCATAAGGTCACATGATTATTATGTGACCTTATGGTAATATGTAAAATTTCACCAAAGGAAGAAAGGGTGTTTTCATGGAAGAAGAAGAGCTTTCTATTGTTTTTAAAGCATTGGGACACCCGATTCGAAGACAAATTCTTGATCTCCTCAAACAATCACCTCGTACAACTGGAGAACTAAATGAATCGTTTCCCGAAGTCACTAGGTATGCAATTATGAAACACTTGAAACTATTAGAGGAAGGGAATTTGGTGGTGGTTCGCCGACAAGGGAAATTCAGACTGAATTTTTTAAATGCTGTACCGCTTCAAGAAATGCATAACCGATGGGTTGGGAAATACATGCAATCAACTGCAAACTCACTATTAAACCTGCGATCAGCAGTAGAACAAAAAGGAGAGGTTGAACCGATGTCAAAAACAAACCGAGATTTTCTTATTGAGCAAGAAGTATTTATTAACGGATCACGTGAAGTTGTATTCAAAGCATTAACGGAAAAGGTGGAGGATTGGTGGGAATTCCGCATTGCACCAAAAGGAATTTCGTCCCGCTTTACTTTTGAACCAGTTCCTGGAGGACAATTTATGGAAAGATGGGGCGAAAAAGAAGGTGCAGTCTGGGGAAACGTCTATTATGTTAACGCTCCTGAAGAAATTCGTCTATATGGGCATCTAGGTATGCAAGGTGCAGTTAACAGTGCCTACACATATCGTTTGCATGAAAAAGAAGGAGGCACACTGCTTCAACTATCTCATTCTGCTTCAGGTATTATTCAAGAAAATTGGGAACAGGATCATAAAAAGGGATGGGATTATCTTTTAGGATCCTTACTTAAAAACTACGTGGAGCAAAAATAGATCATTATTCGGAGGGAAAAATGAAGGTAGACGTATTGACCGAAATGATATTTAATCGACCTCTAAGAGAGGTATCAGAATATGCAGCAAATCCTGATCATGCACCAGCATGGTATGTAAATATTCATTCAGCTGAGTGGAAAACACCTAAACCTCTCACATTAGGAAGTCAAATTGCTTTTAAAGCAAAATTTCTTGGCCGTGACCTTGCTTATGTGTACGAAATAGTTGAATATATCCCTGGAGAAAAACTAGTGATGAAAACGGCTAATGGCCCTTTTCCAATGGAGACCATTTATACATGGCAGGAAATCGATGAACATCATACGCGAATGACTTTACGAAATAGAGGAAATCCAACAGGATTTTCCAAGCTGTTTTCCCCTTTTATATCAATGATGATGAAAAAAGCAACGATGAAGGATCTAATAAAATTGAAGGAGATCTTGGAAAGAAGCTAGTTTAGATTTTTTCATATCAATCCTCTTTTATTTAATATTGTAGTAACTGGCGATGCGTAGACAAGGCAATCGCCTTTTTTTGTTTTGCTTCATTAATCTTCTAATTAACAGATAGATTAGTAAAGGTCCTGATTAAGTACACAATAAGAATGTGGTAATATTAGGTATAATTAAAATGGTGGTGAAGATACATGGAACCTAAATGGCTTGAATGGGCGAAACAACTTCAATCTATTGCACAAGCTGGATTAACGTATTCAAAAGATGTATATGACTTGGAAAGATTTGAATTAATCAGAAAGATAAGTGTTGAAATATTGGCACAACAAGCAGAGATTGACAAAAAAATCATAAAAGATTTGTTTGCGAATGAAACAGGTTATGCAACTCCGAAGGTAGATATTCGGTCTGTTATTTTTATGGATAATAAGATTTTAATGGTTCAAGAAAATACTGATGGGGCTTGGTCTTTACCAGGCGGTTGGGGGGACATCGGATTAACTCCTAGTGAAGTTGCGGTTAAGGAGGTAAAAGAAGAAGCCGGGTTTGATGTCAAAGCGGTAAAATTGATAAGTGTGCTTGATAAGAAATGCCATCCTCATCCTCCTTCTCCCTATCACGTTTATAAAATGTTTATCCAGTGTGAAATCATTGGGGGGCATCCAAAAGAAGGAATTGAAACAAGTGCCGTTGAGTTTTTTGCTGAAAATGAACTGCCGCCATTATCTATCGCGAGAAATACGAAATCACAAATTCAATTAGCTTTCAAACATCTACATAATCCACAAGAACCTGTTTATTTTGATTAAATAAAAATAGACAGGACCACTCTATTTACAAACTGACATAAGAGTGAGCAAGCGTAGCACATCGAGGAAGAAATTGTGATTGTCATTAATAATCAAATAAAAACAATAAGCACGGAACAGGCAAGTGCTACTCAGGTTGCAAGCGGCGGTGGAGATGAAAGTGCAGCCGGAACGAACCCGGCCATTGAAAGTTCCAATACCAAACAGAAACATGCTGTTGGGGGAGATGAATCTGGCTCTGCGGAAAACTCAGGTGAAGATGACAATCAAACAGAACAGTGATTTTATGACATGATCTTCTGCAACTGGCGCGTTGAATTGGGAACGCGCCTTTTTTGTCCATAGGGTTGAAAAAATGAATAATAGATAAGTTACCATGGCAATTTTTATATATTTTTTCACGAAAGACTTAAATGAACCTTTTAAACATTTTTTATAGGAAGATTCTCATTAGATATCGGTTGCATTTTATTTGTAATTGTTAATTTAGTAAAGATAATAAAAAACAAGGTTAATTCTGCTATCATCACAATATTTGGTACTACTACAATCAAATTGATAATAAAAAAGACGGCTAAAATCCCTAAAAATAATCCTAAATGATAAATTTTCAATCGGTGATGCACATGTCGATAATGATGGAAAACAACTGTTGTTGACAGGAAATAAAGCAAAACTGAACCAAAAACAAAAAATAAGATAAATGAGTAATGGACCTCATGTAAATACAAAAGTCTAATTGATGCTGCAATCATGCTTAAAGACATTAAAATAAACAGGTGACCATAAATAATGATTTGTCCGGAAGTTTGCACAGACTTGTCGAGTTTCTTCTCGATATTATCGAAATATTGCCACCACATCGATATAATCAGGATAAATGAAATGATCGCAAAGCCTATTGATTCCCAATTTCCTTGTGTTGGCTGAATAACCGTAAGCGTGCTGATAAGAGCTTCCCCAAAGAGAATAATGGTAAATAAACCAAATCGCTCTAGCAGGTGAGCCGTATTGGGGGGAACCTTTTCTAAGCACTTTCGTCCAAGCACCGGGACTAGGATATCAATAAGGATACCCGTATACAATATTGCATATCGAACCCAGGAATCAAAAAAGACGGAGAACAATGAAATGACGATTCCAATCCAAAAATACCTTCCCAAAAAGAGGGCTGCTTGTTTTCGAACTCCAGTTTCTATACGCTGGACAATAAGATATTGAATCGCAGTCACTGCTCTTAAACCAATATACCCAATTAAAAAAGAAAGATAGTAAGGATCGAAATCAACTGATAAGCTTGATGTCATAATTAGGACAAAAAACATTTGCAGGATCAAAAAGATACGTTGATGAAATAAATCTTTTCCAAATCGGTTAATAAAGATGGTTTGTCCCACCCAAGCCCACCAAATTGGAATAAAAATTAAGACAAACTTTACTAAATACTCTGTTTGGATATGCCCATTTTCTACATGAAGCAAAACATGCGTTGCCGCAGCAACTGCCGCCACAAACAACAAATCATAAAAAAGCTCTAACCACGTCACTTTCTTTTCTTCCATTTCTGCACTCCCTCCAATTCTTTATAGTTTCTAGTATGCTAGAAATATATAGAAATTGAAAGAAGAAATAAAATGGACATAAACTATTTGCCATATTTTTAGAGCAATGTGTCTCGGTTGATTAAAAGTATTTCGTTTCATTCTTTTAAAATTATCACTATTAGATGTAGTACTTTTTAACCTAGCTATTATGTTAACCAATTTAGCAAACACAAGCAGAGGAATAAGAAAACAAAAGAAAAATCCTTTCATCTCCAAAACTATTCTAGCTTTTTTGTAATAATTACTTCATTAAAATAAAAAATCTGACAATTAGGTAAAACATCACTTCTTGCATTTTGGTATATTATGGTACCATGAAAGTGATTTCAAACGAGGAGGAATTGTATGACCAAAACCATCGGCCTTATTTGTGGTAGTTTACGTAAAAACTCTTATAATCGAATCATAGCTCAATCATTGACAGAGCTGGACGATTCCCTTCAATTTCGTTGGATCGAGATTAATGATCTGCCTTTGTTCAACGAAGACTTAGAAATAAGTGTTCCAGAAACAGTGACATCATTTAAATCCGCTATTCAGGACGTTGACGGTATCATAATTGTAAGTCCGGAGTATAATTCTGGAATTCCAGGCGTATTAAAGAATGCGTTAGACTGGGCATCAAGACCTCGGGAATCCGCTGTTCTAAGCAGAAAACCGGCTGGCCTAATTGGTGCAACTCCCGGGGGATTAGGTACTGCCTTTGCTCAAATGCAAATCAGACAAATCCTAGAGGCCATGCAGGTTCATGTTCTTCCATTTCAAAAGGTGCTGATTTCACAAGTACATAAAAAAATTGATTCTGATCAGAAAGTACTCACAGACGAACATACAAAACGTTATCTTCAACAATATTTACATCAATTTATTCACTGGATCGATCACACTCCAGCTCTAGATTAATCGAAAGAGACCAAGCTTTATCAATCATTTATCTTCTACATAATAAGATTATAGAAAAACGAATACCGGTCAACAATTCAATTAAACTTTAACAAACGAAGAGGTTTATTATATTTTCCTATCTATAAATCTTCTTCAATAACTTAATTTAAAGGGAGGACATTAAAATGTCTGATTTCTATTCTCGTCTTAATAAAGATGATGCTGCCGTTCTTTTAGTTGATCATCAAACCGGTCTAATCTCCGGTCTTGTGCGTGACTATGGTGTTGATGAATTCAAGAACAATGTTTTGGCCCTTGCTAATACTGCTAAGTTTTTTGATTTACCAGTTATTTTAACAACAAGCTTTGAAAATGGGCCTAATGGGCCGCTCATGCAAGAATTAGTTGAACTTTTTCCACATGCGCCAAAAATAGCTCGACCTGGACAAATTAACGCATGGGACAATGAAGATTTTGTCAAAGCAATCGAAGAAACTGGAAAAAAACAACTGATTATTGCGGGCGTAGTAACAGATGTTTGTGTTGCATTTCCTGCACTTTCCGCGGTGAACGCTGGTTATGAAGTATTTGTTGCTACTGATGCTTCTGGAACATTCAGTAAACAAGTAGCGGATGCGGCATTAACACGGATGGCCCATGGCGGGGTGCAGCTACTGAACTGGTTTAGCATTGCGTGCGAGTTACAGCGTGATTGGCGTAATGATGTTGAAGGTTTTGGCGCTTTAATTTCCAGCCATCTTCCTGGTTATCAAAATCTTATTGGAAGCTATAGGGGAGCTCAGAGAGATTTTAGTAAGCAGCCAAACTAGAATAACAGATTATTAAAGACTCAATTGTTCTAAAACACAGTGAGCTTCTTTTTTATTGGACTATTTTTGTCTTTAAATAAAGATCCATTAATTGAATACTTTAGAGTATTAACTTATTAATGCTCCTTTTAAAATTCGAATATCCAACCCTTTAGATAATTTGTAGAATGACAAAGTTATACATTAAGAACATCTTATTTTATATACAATGACATCAGTAAATGCTTTTTTTCATATTATATTTTTGGGGTGAAAAAATGGCAAGAGTAAGTTACCGAGATGCGGATGTTGCCTTAATGGCTAGGATGATGAGAGCAGAAGCCGAAGGTGAAGGAAAGCAAGGAATGTTGTATGTTGGAAATGTCATTGTAAATCGTCTTGTAGCAAATTGTTTAGACTTTAAAGATTTAAGAACCATTAGACAAGTCATTTTCCAAGTTCAAGGAGGAAATTATTCCTTTGAAGCTGTTCAAAAAGGGAATATGTTTTATCAAAGAGCGCGAACGGCTGAAAAAAGATTAGCAAGACAGAATTTGGAATTTTGGCGGCAACACCCAGGGAAATATGCTCTTTGGTATTTTAATCCATATGCTCCTTGTCCCCCAACATGGTATGATCAACCTTTTGCTGGACAATTTAAAAATCACTGTTATTATGAACCTAAAGCTGGAACATGTGCTAGTGTATACGGACGTTAAGCTTACTCTTTGAGTAAGCTTCAGCTTGTAGACAAAGTCTGATATTCAGGCAGGTCTACAAGCTTTTTTTGTCGAATAAAGAAGTAAAGTTGGTTTGAGGGGTGCAAATATATGTTATCGAAACAATCAATGGAAGGTCGTTATCAAATATCGATGATTGCACTTGATGAAGTAGTTCCTGCTAATCATCTTGTTCGAAAGCTTGAAGCCGCTATTGATTTTAGTTTTATTTATGACCTAGTTGAAGATTTGTATTGTTTGGATAATGGTCGTCCAAGTATCGACCCTGTTGTGTTAATAAAGATGGTCTTTATTCAATATGTATTCGGAATTAAATCAATGAGAAAAACAATAGATGAGATTGATACGAGCGTTGCGTATCGCTGGTTTTTAGGCTTTGACTTCAATAAAAAGATTCCCCACTTTTCTACCTTCGGTAAAAACTATGAGAGACGATTTAAAGACACAGATCTTTTTGAGAAGATTTTCTACCATATTCTTAATGAAGCGATAGAAAAAGGGTTTGTTGATCCTTCTGTTGTTTTTATAGACTCTACACATGTTAAAGCAAATGCAAACAAGAGGAAGTTTATAAAAGAAGCTGTCAAAGCAGAAACAAAAAGCTATCAAACTCAACTAGAAGAAGAGATAAACGAAGATCGAATTGCACATGGAAAAAAGCCTTTACCCCCTCAAACAAAGGCGGAGACGAAAGAAATTAAAGTAAGCACAACTGATCCTGAAAGTGGCTATTATGTTAAAAATGAACGAGAGAAACAATTTGCCTACTCCTTTCACACAGTTTGTGACAATAAGGGATTTATACTTGCCAATCAAGTGACAGGTGGAAATGTACACGATAGTCAGGTAATAAATCCTCTTGTAGATGAATTGATTGAAAAAGTAGGCAAGCCTAATGCTCTTGCTGGAGACG
>NZ_LATZ01000111.1 GCF_000981385.1 Bacillus sp. SA1-12 | reverse complement strand
CAACCTGTTGGCCATCGCCTACGCCTTTCGGCCTCGGCTTAGGTCCCGACTAACCCTGAGCGGACGAGCCTTCCTCAGGAAACCTTAGGCATTCGGTGGAGGGGATTCTCACCCCTCTTTCGCTACTCATACCGGCATTCTCACTTCTAAGCGCTCCACTAGTCCTTACGGTCTAGCTTCACAGCCCTTAGAACGCCCTCCTACCACTGTTCGTAAGAACAGTCCACAGCTTCGGTGATACGTTTAGCCCCGGTACATTTTCGGCGCAGAGTCACTCGACCAGTGAGCTATTACGCACTCTTT
>NZ_LATZ01000110.1 GCF_000981385.1 Bacillus sp. SA1-12 | reverse complement strand
CCGTGTGCCTACAAGTAGTCAAAGCCCGTTAATGGGTAATGGCGTGCCTTTTGTAGAATGAACCGGCGAGTTACGATCCCGTGCAAGGTTAAGTTGAAGAGACGGGGCCGCAGCGAAAGCGAGTCTTAATTAGGGCGACAGAGTACGTGGTCGTAGACCCGAAACCAGGTGATCTACCCATGTCCAGGGTGAAGTTCAGGTAACACTGAATGGAGGCCCGAACCCACGCACGTTGAAAAGTGCGGGGATGAGGTGTGGGTAGCGGAGAAATTCCAATCGAACTTGGAGATAGCTGGTTCTCTCCGAAATAGCTTTAGGGCT
>NZ_LATZ01000109.1 GCF_000981385.1 Bacillus sp. SA1-12 | reverse complement strand
CACGACGTTCTGAACCCAGCTCGCGTACCGCTTTAATGGGCGAACAGCCCAACCCTTGGGACCGACTACAGCCCCAGGATGCGATGAGCCGACATCGAGGTGCCAAACCTCCCCGTCGATGTGGACTCTTGGGGGAGATAAGCCTGTTATCCCCGGGGTAGCTTTTATCCGTTGAGCGATGGCCCTTCCATGCGGAACCACCGGATCACTAAGCCCGACTTTCGTCCCTGCCCGACTTGTAGGTCTCGCAGTCAAGCTCCCTTGTGCCTTTACACTCTGCGAATGATTTCCAACCATTCTGAGGGAACCTTTGGGCGCCTCCGTT
>NZ_LATZ01000108.1 GCF_000981385.1 Bacillus sp. SA1-12 | reverse complement strand
GATAGGTAGGAGCCTGAGAAGCCGGAGCGCCAGCTTCGGTGGAGGCGTCGGTGGGATACTACCCTGGCTGTATTGAAATTCTAACCCGCGGCCCTTATCGGGCCGGGGGACAGTGTCAGGTGGGCAGTTTGACTGGGGCGGTCGCCTCCTAAAATGTAACGGAGGCGCCCAAAGGTTCCCTCAGAATGGTTGGAAATCATTCGCAGAGTGTAAAGGCACAAGGGAGCTTGACTGCGAGACCTACAAGTCGAGCAGGGACGAAAGTCGGGCTTAGTGATCCGGTGGTTCCGCATGGAAGGGCCATCGCTCAACGGATAAAAGCTACCCCGGGGA
>NZ_LATZ01000107.1 GCF_000981385.1 Bacillus sp. SA1-12 | reverse complement strand
TTATATTTGTCCGAAGGATCAAATACTTCCTTACCGCACAACGACCAGAGATGGTTACAGACAATACGCATCAAATCCAGCCATTTGTAAGGATTGCCCACTCCTTGATTCATGTACACACAGTAAGGATAAGAGGAAAATGATTCACCGACATATTTGGGAAGATAAAATTGATGAGGTTAATCATTTACGGCATACAGAAATGAATAAAAACATATACGCTAAGCGAAAAGAGACAATAGAACGTGTCTTTGCAGATGCTAAAGAAAAGCATGGCATGCGATGGACCACTTTAAGAGGAATTAAAAAAGTGGCCATGCAGGCGATGCTAACTTTTGCTGCCATGAATCTC
>NZ_LATZ01000106.1 GCF_000981385.1 Bacillus sp. SA1-12 | reverse complement strand
GAATGCCGGTATGAGTAGCGAAAGAGGGGTGAGAATCCCCTCCACCGAATGCCTAAGGTTTCCTGAGGAAGGCTCGTCCGCTCAGGGTTAGTCGGGACCTAAGCCGAGGCCGAAAGGCGTAGGCGATGGCCAACAGGTTGAAATTCCTGTACCACCTCCTCACCGTTTGAGCAATGGGGGGACGCAGAAGGATAGGGTAAGCGCGCTGTTGGATTAGCGCGTCCAAGCAGTTAGGCTGACAACGAGGTAAATCCCGTTGTCACAAAAGCTGAGCTGTGACGGCGAGGAAACTATAGTACCGAAGTTCCTGATTCCACACTGCCAAGAAAAGCCTCTAGCGAGGTGTGAGGTGCCCGTACCGCAAACCGACACAGGTAGGCGAGGAGAGAATCCTAAGGTGAGCGAGAGAACTCTCGTTAAGGAACTCGGCAAAATGACCCCGTAACTTCGGGAGAAG
>NZ_LATZ01000105.1 GCF_000981385.1 Bacillus sp. SA1-12 | reverse complement strand
AGCCCCAGGATGCGATGAGCCGACATCGAGGTGCCAAACCTCCCCGTCGATGTGGACTCTTGGGGGAGATAAGCCTGTTATCCCCGGGGTAGCTTTTATCCGTTGAGCGATGGCCCTTCCATGCGGAACCACCGGATCACTAAGCCCGACTTTCGTCCCTGCTCGACTTGTAGGTCTCGCAGTCAAGCCCCCTTGTGCCTTTACACTCTGCGAATGATTTCCAACCATTCTGAGGGAACCTTTGGGCGCCTCCGTTACATTTTAGGAGGCGACCGCCCCAGTCAAACTGCCCACCTGACACTGTCTCCCGGCCCGATAAGGGCCGCGGGTTAGAATTTCAATACAGCCAGGGTAGTATCCCACCGACGCCTCCACCGAAGCTGGCGCTCCGGCTTCTCAGGCTCCTACCTATCCTGTACAAGCTGTACCAAAATTCAATATCAGGCTACAGTAAAGCTCCACGGGGTCTTTCCGTCCTGTCGCGGGTAACCTGCATCTTCACAGGTACTATAATTTCACCGAGTCTCTCGTTGAGACAGTGCCCAGATCGTTACGCCTTTCGTGCGGGTCGGAACTTACCCGACAAGGAATTTCGCTACCTTAGGACCGTTATAGTTACGGCCGCCGTTTACTGGGGCTTCAGTTCAAAGCTTCGCTCAGCAG
>NZ_LATZ01000104.1 GCF_000981385.1 Bacillus sp. SA1-12 | reverse complement strand
TGTGTAGAATTGGACTACAGGCGATTCTCCAATATTTCTTTCTTGAGTTTCCCCATTCGTATGCCTTGTTATCAGGAACACCTAAACCTTTTAGTTTTCTAACTCTTGTTTTAGGTGTTTTCCATTGTTTCCATTCAACCATACGAAGTCTTCTTCTTATCCACTCTTCAAATTCTTTGAACTTACTTGGTGTATCAGCTAAAGCGAAGTATCCACACCACCCTGTTAGATATTGGTTTAGTTTTTCAATTCTAACTTCCATAGGACTAGGTTTTGAACGAGATGTGATCTGTCTTATCCTAGACTTTAGTCTTTTGATACTTTCATTCGCTATTCTGACCTTGGGTTTCTTATGGTTTGTAAAACTGAAACCAAGAAACTTCCGTTTCCAAGGGCGGTCTACCGCTGACTTCTCTCTATTAACTTTAAGTTTTAGTTTCTTCTCAATAAAACTTGTAATTGAGGTCATCACTCGTTCACCAGCTTTCTTTGACTTCATGTATATATTACAGTCGTCGGGCGTAACGAACGAATTTGTGTCCTCTACTCTCTAACTCTTTATCAAGTCTATTCAAAAGAATGTTTGAAAGAAGAGGACTCAATGGACCTCCTTGTGGTGTACCTTCTTCTGCTTCATTAACCACACCGTTAATCATGATTCCTGATTGGAGATACCTCCGTATAAGTTTCAAGACCAATCGGTCTTGTACTCTATTTGCCAATATCCCCATTAACTTATCATGATTAACCTTGTCAAAGAATTTCTCTAAATCCATATCAATAACCCATCTATACCCTTCACTTATATATCCCTTGGCTTTCCTCACTGCATCATGGCCCCTTCTTTTGGGACGGAAACCATAACTATGTTCTGAAAATGTTGGGTCGAAAAGTGGGGTTAGCACCTGGGCTATGGCCTGTTGGATGAAACGATCTGTCACAGTAGGTATTCCTAGTAATCTTACTCCACCGTTCGGTTTCGGGATTTCGATTCGACGTACTGGGTTCGGTTCATAGGTACCAGTTCTCAAAGAGTGACAAAGGGAATCCCAGTTTTCATAGAGGTGTCTTCGTAGGGATTTTACGGACATTCCATCTATGCCATGACTTCCTTTGTTCCTTTCCACACGCTTAAGTGCTTCAATTAAGTTTTCCCGTGACAAAATCATATCTATCAACATTTGATATTTCCTTTCGACGTGAACGTAGAAATCTAATTGTGTTATTCTTACTCCACAC
>NZ_LATZ01000103.1 GCF_000981385.1 Bacillus sp. SA1-12 | reverse complement strand
TTTTGTATTAAGCAGCTGATTGGCTGGTATGGATGCGGTATTGAACCGGACTCATACCTGCCAATTTTTGCTTTATACGCTTGTTATTATAATAATCGATATATTCTTCAATTCTCTTTTTTAATTCCTCAAATGAGCACAGTGCTTCTCCATAATACATTTCTTGTTTGACTAACGCGAAAAAATTCTCCATCGGGGAGTTATCTAAACAGTTTCCTTTTCGCGACATACTCTGGTATACCCTATATTCCTTAAGTGTTTTTACCCATTTATTATGTTGATATTGCCATCCTTGATCAGAATGTACAGTAGTCCTGTACTTTGAAACTTTTACTATTTCAAGGGCTTCCTCTAGAGGTTTAAGGGCTAATTCTAAGGTTGGACGCATACCTATCCCATACGAAAGAATTTCACCGTTGAACATACATAATGGGATTGAAATACAGTTTTACACCGTCAGAACACTTAAATTCTGTGATATCTGTTGCTAATTTTTGATGACACCTATTTGTGTGGAAACGGCGATTAATACGGTTCTTGGCAACAGTTCC
>NZ_LATZ01000102.1 GCF_000981385.1 Bacillus sp. SA1-12 | reverse complement strand
GGTCACATTACCCAAGTAAAGGTTAGACAGTTCCTTCCGGAACTGAAGGATTATATCGAAGAATCAAATGGTGGGGTAACGCCCTGAAGGGTTCTCTCTTAGTCGAATAGCACTTGAATTAGTAAGAATAATAGTGTTATAAGCTCGGCGAAAAGGCGTGAGAATTTACCGTAACAGTTCGGCTGACGAAAGCCTACCCGAGGGGGTGGTGTAAATCATGATGCTTGAGTTGAATGAATATGGTGAGAATGCAAAAGAACCTAAAGTAAAAAGGTTAAGCTGACGAACTTCTGAATGTACGGGTCTAGACTGGCAATACATAGAAATGTGTATATCACCTAATGTGAGGTTAGCAGTGGATGAGTAAGAATGACAATTATGAAAGTCCATGATGTGTTACAGGCATAAGAACGGCTAACAGGCTTACAGGAAGCACCTAAGTTCATTCTATAATAGATATAATTCAACGTTGTAAGCTGATAACGTGGAGGACTTACTTTCTATGAAGCGTTGATAAGGAAAGCAATAATGAGAATAGTTATTGTATAACTTAACTTTATATCAGTGAAAGTGGTGGCACAGTACCGATGAAAGGTCTAATCAACCCGAAGGGATAGCCACTAGACTAATGAAGATTCAATTAATCATGCAAGGCAAATCTTTATCGGTTAATAAGGTTCTCG
>NZ_LATZ01000101.1 GCF_000981385.1 Bacillus sp. SA1-12 | reverse complement strand
CTTAGGACCGTTATAGTTACGGCCGCCGTTTACTGGGGCTTCAGTTCAAAGCTTCGCTTGCGCTAACCTCTCCCCTTAACCTTCCAGCACCGGGCAGGCGTCAGCCCCTATACTTCGCCTTGCGGCTTCGCAGAGACCTGTGTTTTTGCTAAACAGTCGCCTGGGCCTATTCACTGCGGCTTTTCCGGGCTATTCACCCTAAAAAGCACCCCTTCTCCCGAAGTTACGGGGTCATTTTGCCGAGTTCCTTAACGAGAGTTCTCTCGCTCACCTTAGGATTCTCTCCTCGCCTACCTGTGTCGGTTTGCGGTACGGGCACCTCACACCTCGCTAGAGGCTTTTCTTGGCAGTGTGGAATCAGGAACTTCGGTACTATAGTTCCCTCGCCATCACAGCTCAGCTTATATGACAACGGGATTTTCCTCGTTGTCAGCCTAACTACTTGGACGCGCTAATCCAACAGCGCGCTTACCCTATCCTTCTGCGTCCCCCCATTGCTCAAACGGTGAGGAGGTGGTACAGGAATTTCAACCTGTTGGCCATCGCCTACGCCTTTCGGCCTCGGC
>NZ_LATZ01000100.1 GCF_000981385.1 Bacillus sp. SA1-12 | reverse complement strand
TTTTTTCCATGTGCAATTCGATCTTCGTTTATCTCTTCTTCTAGTTGAGTTTGATAGCTTTTTGTTTCTGCTTTGACAGCTTCTTTTATAAACTTCCTCTTGTTTGCATTTGCTTTAACATGTGTAGAGTCTATAAAAACAACAGAAGGATCAACAAACCCTTTTTCTATTGCTTCATTAAGAATATGGTAAAAAATCTTCTCAAAAAGATCAGTGTCTTTAAATCGTCTCTCATAATTTTTACCGAAGGTGGAAAAGTGGGGAATCTTTTTATTGAAGTCAAAACCTAAAAACCAGCGATACGCAACGCTCGTATCAATCTCATCTATTGTTTTTCTCATTGATTTAATTCCGAATACATATTGAATAAAGACCATCTTTATTAACACAACAGGGTCGATACTTGGACGACCATTATCCAAACAATACAAATCTTCAACTAGGTCATAAATAAAACTAAAATCAATAGCGGCTTCAAGCTTTCGAACAAGATGATTAGCAGGAACTACTTCATCAAGTGCAATCATCGATATTTGATAACGACCTTCCATTGATTGTTTCGATAACAT
>NZ_LATZ01000099.1 GCF_000981385.1 Bacillus sp. SA1-12 | reverse complement strand
ATATTATATTTTTAGGCCCTAGTGGTGTGGGGAAAACTCATTTAGCCACTGCCATCGGCATAGCAGCTGCTAAAAAGAGAACCAGCACTTATTTTATTAAGTGCCATGATTTACTCCAGCAGTTAAAGAGAGCTAAAATTGAAAATCGTTTAGAAGCAAGATTAAAGCATTATACCAAATATAAACTGCTTATTATTGATGAAATTGGCTATTTACCTATTGATCCAGAAGATGCGAAATTGTTCTTTCAACTCATTGATCTAAGGTATGAAAAGAGAAGTACAATTCTAACAACTAATATCAATTTCAAGTCATGGGATGAAGTCTTTCAAGATTCTAAACTGGCCAATGCGATTTTAGACCGGGTTTTACATCACGCAACAGTAGTAAGTATTGTTGGAGAATCTTACCGAATCAAAGATCATCTTGCGAAAGAAAATGAGTAGAATTTGTACATACTTAAACGATCAAAAGTGTACATACTTAGGTTGACATTTATAGCTCTTTTCAGATTATCTGTTTCAACATAAGAAGTTTACGCCTAGTTCTTAGTTCTTCCTAATTGTTCAGCCCTTCCCCTAATTCTCGAGAAAATAGGGTACTATGACTTCTGCTGACTTCTGA
>NZ_LATZ01000098.1 GCF_000981385.1 Bacillus sp. SA1-12 | reverse complement strand
CACGCAACAGTAGTAAGTATTGTTGGAGAATCTTACCGAATCAAAGATCATCTTGCGAAAGAAAATGAGTAGAATTTGTACATACTTAAACGATCAAAAGTGTACATACTTAGGTTGACATTTATAGCTCTTTTCAGATTATCTGTTTCAACATAAGAAGTTTACGCCTAGTTCTTAGTTCTTCCTAATTGTTCAGCCCTTCCCCTAATTCTCGAGAAAATAGGGTACTATGACTTCTGCTGACTTCTGATTGTTCAGCTATCTATCGCTAGATAGGTTACCAAATGTACTTGGCGTTCCAATCAGACCTCCCCAGGTAAGAGTGCAATCTTTCCCTCCACCTATCTGCTTCATTTACTCTGTATCACCTTCGACAGAAAGGACTTTGTTTTGTTAAGCAAACTCATCCAATGATACCTAGCCTTATATGAAGTTCGTGTTCCTCAGACCGGAGGTTTGCCGCTCACTTCCTTCAGATTCCATGTCACCATAGACACCCTTGTGTTAGGCTAACTGTTACTTCTGTCTTCACAGTTCGGGACTTTCACCCTATAGATTACACCCATGCTGGGCGCACTTAGAAAAGTAGTGAGGTGATAAACACTTC
>NZ_LATZ01000096.1 GCF_000981385.1 Bacillus sp. SA1-12 | reverse complement strand
AATAGGAGTTATCAAGGGTTTTGTGTAGAATTGGACTACAGGCGATTCTCCAATATTTCTTTCTTGAGTTTCCCCATTCGTATGCCTTGTTATCAGGAACACCTAAACCTTTTAGTTTTCTAACTCTTGTTTTAGGTGTTTTCCATTGTTTCCATTCAACCATACGAAGTCTTCTTCTTATCCACTCTTCAAATTCTTTGAACTTACTTGGTGTATCAGCTAAAGCGAAGTATCCACACCACCCTGTTAGATATTGGTTTAGTTTTTCAATTCTAACTTCCATAGGACTAGGTTTTGAACGAGATGTGATCTGTCTTATCCTAGACTTTAGTCTTTTGATACTTTCATTCGCTATTCTGACCTTGGGTTTCTTATGGTTTGTAAAACTGAAACCAAGAAACTTCCGTTTCCAAGGGCGGTCTACCGCTGACTTCTCTCTATTAACTTTAAGTTTTAGTTTCTTCTCAATAAAACTTGTAATTGAGGTCATCACTCCTTCACCAGCTTTCTTTGACTTCATGTATATATTACAGTCGTCGGCGTAACGAACGAATTTGTGTCCTCTACTCTCTAACTCTTTATCAAGTCTATCCAAAAGAATGTTTGAAAGAAGAGGACTCAATGGACCTCCTTGTGGTGTACCTTCTTCTGCTTCATTAACCACACCGTTAATCATGATTCCTGATTGGAGATACCTCCGTATAAGTTTCAAGACCAA
>NZ_LATZ01000095.1 GCF_000981385.1 Bacillus sp. SA1-12 | reverse complement strand
AATAACACAATTAGATTTCTACGTTCACGTCGAAAGGAAATATCAAATGTTGATAGATATGATTTTGTCACGGGAAAACTTAATTGAAGCACTTAAGCGTGTGGAAAGGAACAAAGGAAGTCATGGCATAGATGGAATGTCCGTAAAATCCCTACGAAGACACCTCTATGAAAACTGGGATTCCCTTTGTCACTCTTTGAGAACTGGTACCTATGAACCGAACCCAGTACGTCGAATCGAAATCCCGAAACCGAACGGTGGAGTAAGATTACTAGGAATACCTACTGTGACAGATCGTTTCATCCAACAGGCCATAGCCCAAGTGCTAACCCCACTTTTCGACCCAACATTTTCAGAACATAGTTATGGTTTCCGTCCCAAAAGAAGGGGCCATGATGCAGTGAGGAAAGCCAAGGGATATATAAGTGAAGGGTATAGATGGGTTATTGATATGGATTTAGAGAAATTCTTTGACAAGGTTAATCATGATAAGTTGATGGGGATATTGGCAAATAGAGTACAAGACCGATTGGTCTTGAAACTTATACGGAGGTATCTCCAATCAGGAATCATGATTAACGGTGTGGTTAATGAAGCAGAAGAAGGTACACCACAAGGAGGT
>NZ_LATZ01000094.1 GCF_000981385.1 Bacillus sp. SA1-12 | reverse complement strand
TCCACTCTTCAAATTCTTTGAACTTACTTGGTGTATCAGCTAAAGCGAAGTATCCGCACCACCCTGTTAGATATTGGTTTAGTTTTCCAATTCTAACTTCCATAGGACTAGGTTTTGAACGAGATGTGATCTGTCGTATCCTAGACTTTAGTCTTTTGATACTTTCATTCGCTATTCTGACCTTGGGTTTCTTATGGTTTGTAAAACTGAAACCAAGAAACTTCCGTTTCCAAGGGCGGTCTACCGCTGACTTCTCTCTATTAACTTTAAGTTTTAGTTTCTTCTCAATAAAACTTGTAATTGAGGTCATCACTCGTTCACCAGCTTTCTTTGACTTCATGTATATATTACAGTCGTCGGCGTAACGAACGAATTTGTGTCCTCTACTCTCTAACTCTTTATCAAGTCTATCCAAAAGAATGTTTGAAAGAAGAGGACTCAATGGACCTCCTTGGAGACCTCCGAAAAAGGCACGTTTAAATGTGTTCTTTAGGTGATTTTTACATTTTCCGGGTGTTTATAAGGGATATTCTATGTTAAAAGGGGTAAATTCAAGAGATAAATGAGGGTTTTCTCCTTTTTATTCCTATGATTCTTGTAAAAGGGCAGACTTCTCCCGTTGTCGTTTTTGAGTAATTAATTTACTCATACGTTTTACATTACAAGCTATTGTTGATAGAAGAGAGTGAATGGATGTTCTTTCTAACCCTCTGTAACGGCTGCGACGTAAACTATGATTTCTTACTTTATCTGCATGTCGACGCTCAATTAACCATCTATTTTTACTCGCCTTTTTATAATCATTTGTTTGATAGTGCTCACGTCCTCGTGCTAAATCAAAGTAATAGTTACTAATATACACGTGTCTTACTGT
>NZ_LATZ01000093.1 GCF_000981385.1 Bacillus sp. SA1-12 | reverse complement strand
TGTGTAGAATTGGACTACAGGCGATTCTCCAATATTTCTTTCTTGAGTTTCCCCATTCGTATGCCTTGTTATCAGGAACACCTAAACCTTTTAGTTTTCTAACTCTTGTTTTAGGTGTTTTCCATTGTTTCCATTCAACCATACGAAGTCTTCTTCTTATCCACTCTTCAAATTCTTTGAACTTACTTGGTGTATCAGCTAAAGCGAAGTATCCACACCACCCTGTTAGATATTGGTTTAGTTTTTCAATTCTAACTTCCATAGGACTAGGTTTTGAACGAGATGTGATCTGTCTTATCCTAGACTTTAGTCTTTTGATACTTTCATTCGCTATTCTGACCTTGGGTTTCTTATGGTTTGTAAAACTGAAACCAAGAAACTTCCGTTTCCAAGGGCGGTCTACCGCTGACTTCTCTCTATTAACTTTAAGTTTTAGTTTCTTCTCAATAAAACTTGTAATTGAGGTCATCACTCGTTCACCAGCTTTCTTTGACTTCATGTATATATTACAGTCGTCGGGCGTAACGAACGAATTTGTGTCCTCTACTCTCTAACTCTTTATCAAGTCTATTCAAAAGAATGTTTGAAAGAAGAGGACTCAATGGACCTCCTTGTGGTGTACCTTCTTCTGCTTCATTAACCACACCGTTAATCATGATTCCTGATTGGAGATACCTCCGTATAAGTTTCAAGACCAATCGGTCTTGTACTCTATTTGCCAATATCCCCATTAACTTATCATGATTAACCTTGTCAAAGAATTTCTCTAAATCCATATCAATAACCCATCTATACCCTTCACTTATATATCCCTTGGCTTTCCTCACTGCATCATGGCCCCTTCTTTTGGGACGGAAACCATAACTATGTTCTGAAAATGTTGGGTCGAAAAGTGGGGTTAGCACCTGGGCTATGGCCTGTTGGATGAAACGATCTGTCACAGTAGGTATTCCTAGTAATCTTACTCCACCGTTCGGTTTCGGGATTTCGATTCGACGTACTGGGTTCGGTTCATAGGTACCAGTTCTCAAAGAGTGACAAAGGGAATCCCAGTTTTCATAGAGGTGTCTTCGTAGGGATTTTACGGACATTCCATCTATGCCATGACTTCCTTTGTTCCTTTCCACACGCTTAAGTGCTTCAATTAAGTTTTCCCGTGACAAAATCATATCTATCAACATTTGATATTTCCTTTCGACGTGAACGTAGAAATCTAATTGTGTTATTCTTACTCCACACTCCCAAAGTCCCCCATGGAATTCACCATATCCTCCTTTAGGTAGCTCTTACAAATGCTAATTTAAATATGTAAAAATTTGATTAATTAAAGATGTACAGTTTCGACTCATTTCTACATACTAATCTTGGGGTGATTAGTATGTACATAGCGTTAGATATCCAAACAGATTTT
>NZ_LATZ01000092.1 GCF_000981385.1 Bacillus sp. SA1-12 | reverse complement strand
GGCTGGATCACCTCCTTTCTAAGGATGAAATGAAGGATAAAACCTTCATTAAAAAAGACGTTTCTGATTTTGTTTAGTTTTGAGAGAACTATCTCTCAAAAGTGTTCCTTGAAAACTAGATAACGATAACAATTCAAGTATTCACTGAGTTTAAACGCTTAGTTTAGTGATTCTCTTAATAATTAGTAATGACATCAATGATGTCGAAGGTTAAGTTGTTAAGGGCGCACGGTGGATGCCTTGGCACTAGGAGCCGATGAAGGACGGTACTAACACCGATATGCTTCGGGGAGCTGTAAGTAAGCTTTGATCCGGAGATTTCCGAATGGGGAAACCCACTGTTCGTAATGGAACAGTATCTTTACCTGAATACATAGGGTAATGAAGGCAGACCCGGGGAACTGAAACATCTAAGTACCCGGAGGAAGAGAAAGCAAACGCGATTTCCTGAGTAGCGGCGAGCGAAACGGAAGAAGCCCAAACCAAGAGGCTTGCCTCTTGGGGTTGTAGGACACTCTATTAGGAGTTACAAAGGAACGGGGTAAATGAAGCGGTCTGGAAAGGCCCGTCATAGAAGGTAACAACCCTGTAGTTGAAACTTCGTTCCCTCCAGAGTGGATCCTGAGTACGGCGGGACACGTGAAATCCCGTCGGAAGCAGGGAGGACCATCTCCCAAGGCTAAATACTCCC
>NZ_LATZ01000091.1 GCF_000981385.1 Bacillus sp. SA1-12 | reverse complement strand
TTTTTTTCTTCATTACTTTTATATGATAATGATAGGAAGACTCCGGAATACCGACTATTCGTAAAACATCCTTTAATTTGAAGATTTCTTTGAGTTCGAATGATAACGCTGCTTGTGCTTTTCGAGATAGCCTTCCGGATCCATCTGAAAAGCTCGCAACTTTTTTAGGTATTCTACCTCTAAACGCAGAAGTTCGTTTTCTCTCTCCAATTTTTGTTCGTACGTCATTTCTTTTTCTTCTGCAACTTTTTTATTTCTTTTGTTCTTATTAAGATCAGACATGGATGGCCGTCCTTTCGGTCTATCCAGGGCCTCAGGACCACCCTCCAAAAAAGCTTTCTTCCAAGAAGCTACCATAGAAGGGTTGGTTAGTCCAAATTGAAGGGCTGTATCAGTCTCTGAAGAACCTGTTCTTTTCATAAAGCTTAATACATCTAGCTTAAATTGAACAGAATAAGTTTCCTTGTTCTTCTTTCTCATTAACCCTTTCTCCCCAAATTTAAGCTTTTACCCATCTCAAAATACGTGTGGAGTCTTTCATATTATACTTTTGTGCTAATAATCTATATCCCAATTTACCTTCTAAATACTCTTTTACAAGCTTCAACTTAAATTCTTCACTATATTTAGCCACTAAAAAACACCCCAATAATTAG
>NZ_LATZ01000090.1 GCF_000981385.1 Bacillus sp. SA1-12 | reverse complement strand
GGCTTCTTCCGTTTCGCTCGCCGCTACTCAGGAAATCGCGTTTGCTTTCTCTTCCTCCGGGTACTTAGATGTTTCAGTTCCCCGGGTCTGCCTTCATTACCCTATGGATTCAGGTAAAGATACTGTCCCATTACAAACAGTGGGTTTCCCCATTCGGAAATCTCCGGATCAAAGCTTACTTACAGCTCCCCGAAACATATCGGTGTTAGTACCGTCCTTCATCGGCTCCTAGTGCCAAGGCATCCACCGTGCGCCCTTAACAACTTAACCTTCGACATCAATGATGTCATTACTAATTATTAAGAGAATCACTAAACTAAGCGTTTAAACTCAGTGAATACTTGAATTGTTATCGTTATCTAGTTTTCAAGGAACAACATTGAGAGATAGTTCTCTCAAAACTAAACAAAATCAGAAACGTCTTTTTTAATGAAGGTTTTATCCTTCATTTCATCCTTAGAAAGGAGGTGATCCAGCCGCACCTTCCGATACGGCTACCTTGTTACGACTTCACCCCAATCATCTGTCCCACCTTAGGCGGCTGGCTCCTTACGGTTACCCCACCGACTTCGGGTGTTACAAACTCTCGTGGTGTGACGGGCGGTGTGTACAAGGCCCGGGAACGTATTCACCGCGGCATGCTGATCCGCGATTACTAGCGATTCCGGCTTCATGCAGGCGAGTTGCAGCCTGCAATCCGAACTGAGAATGGTTTTATGGGATTGGCTTGACCTCGCGGTCTTGCAGCCCTTTGTACCATCCATTGTAGCACGTGTGTAGCCCAGGTCATAAGGGGCATGATGATTTGACGTCATC
>NZ_LATZ01000089.1 GCF_000981385.1 Bacillus sp. SA1-12 | reverse complement strand
GATGTTGGGTTAAGTCCCGCAACGAGCGCAACCCTTGATCTTAGTTGCCAGCATTCAGTTGGGCACTCTAAGGTGACTGCCGGTGACAAACCGGAGGAAGGTGGGGATGACGTCAAATCATCATGCCCCTTATGACCTGGGCTACACACGTGCTACAATGGATGGTACAAAGGGCTGCAAGACCGCGAGGTCAAGCCAATCCCATAAAACCATTCTCAGTTCGGATTGCAGGCTGCAACTCGCCTGCATGAAGCCGGAATCGCTAGTAATCGCGGATCAGCATGCCGCGGTGAATACGTTCCCGGGCCTTGTACACACCGCCCGTCACACCACGAGAGTTTGTAACACCCGAAGTCGGTGGGGTAACCGTAAGGAGCCAGCCGCCTAAGGTGGGACAGATGATTGGGGTGAAGTCGTAACAAGGTAGCCGTATCGGAAGGTGCGGCTGGATCACCTCCTTTCTAAGGATGAAATGAAGGATAAAACCTTCATTAAAAAAGACGTTTCTGATTTTGTTTAGTTTTGAGAGAACTATCTCTCAATGTTGTTCCTTGAAAACTAGATAACGATAACAATTCAAGTATTCACTGAGTTTAAACGCTTAGTTTAGTGATTCTCTTAATAATTAGTAATGACATCATTGATGTCGAAGGTTAAGTTGTTAAGGGCGC
>NZ_LATZ01000088.1 GCF_000981385.1 Bacillus sp. SA1-12 | reverse complement strand
AAGGTGGGACAGATGATTGGGGTGAAGTCGTAACAAGGTAGCCGTATCGGAAGGTGCGGCTGGATCACCTCCTTTCTAAGGAAAATGAGGCTCGCTTGGTTTTTGTTTAGTTTTGAGAGATCATTTGCGATCTTTCTATTATAGTAAGAAAAAGACATAGGAGTTTAAATGCTTATAGCATTTGTGCATCCTGTGCTTTATGTTCCTTGAAAACTAGATAACGATAACAATTCAAGTATTCACTGAGTTTAAACGCTTAGTTTAGTGATTCTCTTAATAATTAGTAATGACATCATTGATGTCGAAGGTTAAGTTGTTAAGGGCGCACGGTGGATGCCTTGGCACTAGGAGCCGATGAAGGACGGTACTAACACCGATATGCTTCGGGGAGCTGTAAGTAAGCTTTGATCCGGAGATTTCCGAATGGGGAAACCCACTGTTCGTAATGGAACAGTATCTTTACCTGAATCCATAGGGTAATGAAGGCAGACCCGGGGAACTGAAACATCTAAGTACCCGGAGGAAGAGAAAGCAAACGCGATTTCCTGAGTAGCGGCGAGCGAAACGGAAGAAGCCCAAACCAAGAGGCTTGCCTCTTGGGGTTGTAGGACACTCTATTAGGAGTTACAAAGGAACGGGGTAAATGAAGCGGTCTGGAAAGGCCCGTCATAGAAGGT
>NZ_LATZ01000087.1 GCF_000981385.1 Bacillus sp. SA1-12 | reverse complement strand
ATTGAGAGAAAGGAAAATATTATATTTTTAGGCCCTAGTGGTGTGGGGAAAACTCATTTAGCCACTGCCATCGGCATAGCAGCTGCTAAAAAGAGAACCAGCACTTATTTTATTAAGTGCCATGATTTACTCCAGCAGTTAAAGAGAGCTAAAATTGAAAATCGTTTAGAAGCAAGATTAAAGCATTATACCAAATATAAACTGCTTATTATTGATGAAATTGGCTATTTACCTATTGATCCAGAAGATGCGAAATTGTTCTTTCAACTCATTGATCTAAGGTATGAAAAGAGAAGTACAATTCTAACAACTAATATCAATTTCAAGTCATGGGATGAAGTCTTTCAAGATTCTAAACTGGCCAATGCGATTTTAGACCGGGTTTTACATCACGCAACAGTAGTAAGTATTGTTGGAGAATCTTACCGAATCAAAGATCATCTTGCGAAAGAAAATGAGTAGAATTTGTACATACTTAAACGATCAAAAGTGTACATACTTAGGTTGACATTTATATGGAAAGGAACAAAGGAAGTCATGGCATAGATGGAATGTCCGTAAAATCCCTACGAAGACACCTCTATGAAAACTGGGATTCCCTTTGTCACTCTTTGAGAACTGGTACCTATGAACCGAACCCAGTACGTCGAATCGAAATCCCGAAACCGAACGGTGGAGTAAGATTACTAGGAATACCTACTGTGACAGATCGTTTCATCCAACAGGCCATAGCCCAAGTGCTAACCCCACTTTTCGACCCAACATTTTCAGAACATAGTTATGGTTTCCGTCCCAAAAGAAGGGGCCATGATGCAGTGAGGAAAGCCAAGGGATATATAAGTGAAGGGTATAGATGGGTTATTGATATGGATTTAGAGAAATTCTTTGACAAGGTTAATCATGATAAGTTAATGGGGATATTGGCAAATAGAGTACAAGACCGATTGGTCTTGAAACTTATACGGAGGTATCTCCAATCAGGAATCATG
>NZ_LATZ01000086.1 GCF_000981385.1 Bacillus sp. SA1-12 | reverse complement strand
TACAAATGCTAATTTAAATATGTAAAAATTTGATTAATTAAAGATGTACAGTTTCGACTCATTTCTACATACTAATCTTGGGGTGATTAGTATGTACATAGCGTTAGATATCCAAACAGATTTTAAGATTAATAGTCTTACAGACTTACCAAAATTAAAAATACTGATGGAGAATTTAAAAATGCGAATTAACAAGAGTCAAAAATGACAATAGCACACTTTGTGACTTTGATATGGTTGACTGACAATATGAAAACGGTAATGGATGAAGCAAGAACAAATTATACCAAAGGAATAGTCAATAAACGTTTCGCTCAATTTGCGGATGATTTTGGATTTAAAGTGCAGCCTTGTATTGCAGGAAGACCGAATACAAAAGGGAAAGTTGAATCACCCATGAAATATTTAGATGAAATTCATGCTTATCAAGGGAAGTTTAGCTTAGAAGAACTTCATAAGTTTGTGCAACAACTATGTGAAAGAATCAATCATAGTTATCACCAGGGGACCGGAAAGATACCAATTTTAGCATTAAAACAAGAAAAGAACCTCTTAATGCCCCTACCACGGCAACAAATAAGAGATTCTTACAAAATCAATCATACGCTTGTAAAAGTGAATTCGTCCAACATGGTGTCGTATAAGTCCAATCAATACTCAGTTCCAGCTGAGTATCAAGGGAAGACTGTTGGCTTACAAGCATATGATGATCAACTATTCATTTATTATAACACGGAGTTAATTGTCCAACACCAAATTAGTCAATTAAAAATCAATTACAAGGATGAGCACTACAAAGCTGAGCTCAGCAGAGCTCTTCCATACTATCCTGATATTGATCATCTGGCAAAGAAAAATTTAGAGACAATTGGAGATGTGTATAAAAATGAATAACACCTATCAACAGTTAGTACGAAATTTAGAATATTTAAAGTTAAAGCAAATGATCCAGCATCTAAGTGAAACCATCGATTTTAGTGTTG
>NZ_LATZ01000085.1 GCF_000981385.1 Bacillus sp. SA1-12 | reverse complement strand
ATCCCTTATTGTCACAAACTGTGTGAAAGGAATAGGCAAATTGTTTCTCTCGTTCATTCTTAACATAATAGCCACTTTCAGGATCTGTTGTGCTTACTTTAATTTCTTTTGTCTCCGCCTTTGTTTAAGGGGTTAAAGGCTTTTTTCCATGTACAATTCGATCTTCGTTTATCTCTTCTTCTAGTTGAGTTTGATAGCTTTTTGTTTCTGCTTTGACAGCTTCTTTTATAAACTTCCTCTTGTTTGCATTTGCTTTAACATGTGTAGAGTCTATAAAAACAACAGAAGGATCAACAAACCCTTTTTCTATCGCTTCATTAAGAATATGGTAGAAAATCTTCTCAAAAAGATCTGTGTCTTTAAATCGTCTCTCATAGTTTTTACCGAAGGTAGAAAAGTGGGGAATCTTTTTATTGAAGTCAAAGCCTAAAAACCAGCGATACGCAACGCTTGTATCAATTTCATCTATTGTTTTTCTCATTGATTTAATTCCGAATACATATTGAATAAAGACCATCTTTATTAACACAACTGGATCGATACTTGGACGACCATTATCCAAACAATACAAATCTTCAACTAAGTCATAAATAAAACTAAAATCAATAGCGGCTTCAAGCTTTCGAACAAGATGATTAGCAGGAACTACTTCATCAAGTGCAATCATCGATATTTGATAACGACCTTCCATTGATTGTTTCGATAACA
>NZ_LATZ01000084.1 GCF_000981385.1 Bacillus sp. SA1-12 | reverse complement strand
TTCTACTCATTTTCTTTCGCAAGATGATCCTTGATTCGGTAAGATTCTCCAACAATACTTACTACTGTTGCGTGATGTAAAACCCGGTCTAAAATCGCATTGGCCAGTTTAGAATCTTGAAAGACTTCATCCCATGACTTGAAATTGATATTAGTTGTTAGAATTGTACTTCTCTTTTCATACCTTAGATCAATGAGTTGAAAGAACAATTTCGCATCTTCTGGATCAATAGGTAAATAGCCAATTTCATCAATAATAAGCAGTTTATATTTGGTATAATGCTTTAATCTTGCTTCTAAACGATTTTCAATTTTAGCTCTCTTTAACTGCTGGAGTAAATCATGGCACTTAATAAAATAAGTGCTGGTTCTCTTTTTAGCAGCTGCTATGCCGATGGCAGTGGCTAAATGAGTTTTCCCCACACCACTAGGGCCTAAAAATATAATATTTTCCTTTCTCTCAATAAATCGTAAAGTGATAAAATCAAGAATTTGTTGTTTATTAATCGACGGCTGAAATTCAAAGTCAAATTGGTTTAGTTCTTTTAAGTGGGGAAATGCCCCCACTTTTACCATTGAATGAATCATATTTTTCTCTCGAACATCAATTTCATAATTTGTGAGTTTTACAAGTGTTTCTACAAAAGATACTTGATTTCCAACACTAAAATCGATGGTTTCACTTAGATGCTGGATCATTTGCTTTAACTTTAAATATTCTAAATTTCGTACTAACTGTTGATAGGTGTTATTCATTTTTATACACATCTC
>NZ_LATZ01000083.1 GCF_000981385.1 Bacillus sp. SA1-12 | reverse complement strand
GAACACTTGTAGCTGTTGCAAATCAAGCTGGATTAATGAAGGATAATAAATTGCCTCGTGCAGGCAGAGCATTATTTGCTGATGCAACGGCAACAACTATTGGTTCTATTCTAGGTACTTCAACAACCACCGCATATGTTGAGTCATCTGCAGGTGTCGCGGCAGGTGCAAGATCGGGTTTTGCTTCAGTGGTAACGGCTGTTTTATTTTTACTGGCACTTTTCTTTTCACCATTATTAGGAGTTATCACACCTTCAGTAACAGCACCTGCTTTAATTATAGTTGGTATTTTAATGGTTTCTGCATTGAAAGATATTGATTGGAATCGTTTGGAGGTCGCAGTTCCAGCATTCTTTACCATTATCATGATGCCTCTTTCTTATAGTATTGCTACCGGAATTGCCTGCGGCTTTGTCTTTTATCCGATTACGATGCTGTTAAAAGGAAAGGGTAAAGAAATTCATCCTATTATGTACTTCTTATTAGTTGTATTTATTCTCTACTTTATTTTTATCGCTTAAGGTAATAAATTAAAGAATGGGATATCATTTCTTCTTAATTTATATAGAAGCTCCTTGTTCAAATAGAATGTTGAACAAGGAGCTTCTATTTTTATTACTTCCATTTATTAAAATTTTTTTATGAAAAAACTCTTGCTAACAGATAAAGAGCATGGTATAGTATAAAACGTTGCTGCTGAAACGGTGCAGTAATAAATGAAAAATAAAAAACAAAAAAATAACTTGACTCAGATGATGAGGTTTGTTATTATAAAGAGGTTGCTCCTGAGAGGTGCAACTGATTATGATCTTTGAAAACTAAACAAAACCAAGCGTGCCAACGTTAATTTCGATTAAAAAAACAACGTACTAAACTAGTACATTTTATGAGCTATATCAACTCTTTATTGGAGAGTTTGATCCTGGCTCAGGACGAACGCTGGCGGCGTGCCTAATACATGCAAGTCGAGCGAATCTGAGGGAGCTTGCTCCCGAAGATTAGCGGCGGACGGGTGAGTAACACGTGGGTAACCTGCCTGTAAGATTGGGATAACTCCGGGAAACCGGAGCTAATACCGGATAACATTTCGAACCGCATGGTTCGAAGTTGAAAGGTGGCTTTTGCTACCACTTACAGATGGACCCGCGGCGCATTAGCTAGTTGGTGAGGTAACGGCTCACCAAGGCGACGATGCGTAGCCGACCTGAGAGGGTGATCGGCCACACTGGGACTGAGACACGGCCCAGACTCCTACGGGAGGCAGCAGTAGGGAATCTTCCGCAATGGACGAAAGTCTGACGGAGCAACGCCGCGTGAGCGAAGAAGGCCTTCGGGTCGTAAAGCTCTGTTGTTAGGGAAGAACAAGTACCGTTC
>NZ_LATZ01000082.1 GCF_000981385.1 Bacillus sp. SA1-12 | reverse complement strand
CTGGTGGCGATGGCGAAGAGGTCACACCCGTTCCCATGCCGAACACGGAAGTTAAGCTCTTCAGCGCCGATGGTAGTTGGGGGTCTCCCCCTGTGAGAGTAGGACGTTGCCAGGTAAGAAGAGAAAGGATCAGTAGAGATACTGGTCTTTTTTTTATTTAAGTAAAACCGTAAGGTTTTTTAGAAAAAGTAGAAACCAAGTAACTTTTCTAGCCCGAGGCTTGGGAGAAGCAAATAAAGGAACTTCTACTAAGAGCGCCAACTCTTGAAAATGGAGGTAAGTCTCCAAATATAATCCTTGTAAATGTGATGGTTCAGGATGAAGATTATCTTAAATAAAACTATAGAAGGATTTGTTTAATTTGCTTAACAAATGGAGAGAGCTAGGTGCAGGAAGTGTTTGGATGACATGAGATCACGCTTATATTGAGTATGTACATCTCGATGGATACAAAATGACTGATAGGAAGAGAAAAACATTAAATAAAAAAATTTTACTAGAATAGTTGACTCTTTGAGTTAAATAGTTTAATATTAGTTCCTGTCAGCAAGTTAAGAGATAATTTATTTTCTTGAAAAAATGTTTTAAAAAGATGTTGACTTAAGAAAGTTTAAATGTTATGATAATAACCTAGTCGTTAAAAGCGACTGGTGATGATCTTTGAAAACTAAACAAAACCAAGCGTGCCAACGTTAATTTCGATTAACAAAACAACGTACTAAACTAGTACATTTTATGAGCTATACCAACTCTTTATTGGAGAGTTTGATCCTGGCTCAGGACGAACGCTGGCGGCGTGCCTAATACATGCAAGTCGAGCGAATCTGAGGGAGCTTGCTCCCGAAGATTAGCGGCGGACGGGTGAGTAACACGTGGGTAACCTGCCTGTAAGATTGGGATAACTCCGGGAAACCGGAGCTAATACCGGATAATATTTCGAACCGCATGGTTCGAAGTTGAAAGGTGGCTTTTGCTACCACTTACAGATGGACCCGCGGCGCATTAGCTAGTTGGTGAGGTAACGGCTCACCAAGGCGACGATGCGTAGCCGACCTGAGAGGGTGATCGGCCACACTGGGACTGAGACACGGCCCAGACTCCTACGGGAGGCAGCAGTAGGGAATCTTCCGCAATGGACGAAAGTCTGACGGAGCAACGCCGCGTGAGCGAAGAAGGCCTTCGGGTCGTAAAGCTCTGTTGTTAGGGAAGAACAAGTACCGTTCGAATA
>NZ_LATZ01000081.1 GCF_000981385.1 Bacillus sp. SA1-12 | reverse complement strand
CGCTCACTTCCTTCAGATTCCATGTCACCATAGACACCCTTGTGTTAGGCTAACTGTTACTTCTGTCTTCACAGTTCGGGACTTTCACCCTATAGATTACACCCATGCTGGGCGCACTTAAAAAAGCAGTAATACCATTCAGGTATAACTGCCCATTTTGTATTTTTACTTGGAATTATCGTGTTTCACCACAATATCTTGAGAAGTAGTAACTGTGTTTCCGGCATTATCGGTTGCTTTATAGGTAACGGTATAAATACGGTCTTCACTGCCACTTCTTTCAGCGCGTACTAAGAAGTTTGTATCGGATGTACCGAATTCAGCACCTTGTATATCTTGAGTCGTGTTTCCATCGCCTTTTACGTTATCCTTTTGATTACTTACAATCGATACCAATTCATATGAACCAACCCCAGATAAATTGTCGTCTGCTTCGACTGAAGCCTTTATCGGAACTAACTGGTGGTTTCTATCTGTGATAACTGATTGATCAAAAGAAACATTTAAAGTTGGTGCCGTTTTATCTATTTTAACTAATTCACTTTTCACTTCTTCTTCATTCCCGGCTTTGTCGATACTCTTATATTCAATCGTATGAATGCCTTCGTTTTGTAATTCGAATGCAATCGTATACTGGTTCCAATCACCATTATTTAGTTTATATAATGTTTTAGCAACTCCCGATTGATCATCAGTCGCATTTAATGAAACATTGACATCACTAGAGTACCATTCATTAACCTTTGGTGAAGAAGATTGCAGTTCTATTTTTGTTACAGGCGGTGAGCCTATAGTAATATTGTAATTACTTAATTTTTGGTAATCGTAATTACCTTTTTTGTCATATAAATAAATGCGATCTATTTTCCATTCACCTTCACCATTATCCTTCTCAACGTTATAGGTCCCCTCATATTTTCTGGTTGTAGAGTTATAGTTGAGGGGAATCTCTATAAGATAAGCGTTTGGATGAGCGTTTGGATTTATATAATGAACAACTACCCTACTAACCCCTGCTTCATCATCTGTTACATCTGCTGATATCT
>NZ_LATZ01000080.1 GCF_000981385.1 Bacillus sp. SA1-12 | reverse complement strand
CGTTGCTCCGTCAGACTTTCGTCCATTGCGGAAGATTCCCTACTGCTGCCTCCCGTAGGAGTCTGGGCCGTGTCTCAGTCCCAGTGTGGCCGATCACCCTCTCAGGTCGGCTACGCATCGTCGCCTTGGTGAGCCGTTACCTCACCAACTAGCTAATGCGCCGCGGGTCCATCTGTAAGTGGTAGCAAAAGCCACCTTTCAACTTCGAACCATGCGGTTCGAAATGTTATCCGGTATTAGCTCCGGTTTCCCGGAGTTATCCCAATCTTACAGGCAGGTTACCCACGTGTTACTCACCCGTCCGCCGCTAATCTTCGGGAGCAAGCTCCCTCAGATTCGCTCGACTTGCATGTATTAGGCACGCCGCCAGCGTTCGTCCTGAGCCAGGATCAAACTCTCCAATAAAGAGTTGATATAGCTCATAAAATGTACTAGTTTAGTACGTTGTTTTGTTAATCGAAATTAACGTTGGCACGCTTGGTTTTGTTTAGTTTTCAAAGATCATAATCTCTTGCGCAGCCCATCATAAGGCCGGAATTCAATAATACCAATTTCTCGATATCCTGTCAACTACTTTTTTATAATTTATTATTAGGAAAAAGTAGTATTTAACATTAAAAACGACAGATATTCATCTTAACAATAATAAAAAATATTGTCAAACATTATTTCATAAGTATTACTGACTGTTAAATATCGTAACAATTAATTGTTTTTTTTACAACTAGTATTTTATGGAAAATATTTAATGGTTAAAGCAACTCTCTACTACCTGGAACATCTGAACTACTATGAATGTCCCTTTCAATCAATTGTTGGGTAAGGCTATACGTATCAATATCTACAGAATATTTAGGACGACGCTTAGATTCCTTATAAATTTTTCCTATATACTCCCCAATCAAACCGATTGCAATTAATTGAAGACCTCCAATTAACCAGATTGACGTAATTAATGAAGTCCATCCAGTTTCCGTTTCTCCAATAAACTTTAATGTTATAAAATAAGACCCAAATAATAAGCTCGTAAAAAAAGATAAAAATCCTAGTAATAGTACAAACCGGATTGGAGTCACTGAAAAAGAGGTAATACCTTCAAATGCAAAGGATAACATTTTCTTTAACGGATATTTTGAATCTCCTGCAAAACGTTCTTTACGATCATAATATACTGAGGTTGAAGAAAATCCTATTAAGGGTACGATTCCTCGTAAAAACAAATTCACTTCTTCAAATCTTTCTAATTCTCCAATTGCTCTCTTACTCATTAAACGATAGTCTGCATGATTATAAATCAAATCAACGCCCATTTTCCGCATTAGTTTATAAAAGGTTTCCGCTGTGGTTCTTTTGAATATACTATCAGTATCTCTCTTTTTTCGAACTCCATAGACAATATCAAATCCTTCTTTATACTTTATAATAAAATCTCTAATACTATTTACATCATCTTGAAGATCGGCATCTATAGAGACTACACAATCCGATGTGTTTTTTGCTGTGACCAATCCAGCAAATAGCGCGTTTTGATGTCCGACATTTTTCGCAAGCTTAAGTCCATGTACTTTCTGATTGATTAAACTTTCTTTATAAATAATTGACCAGGTTTTATCTTTGCTTCCATCATCAACAAATAAGATTTTACTCTGGGCAGAAATCAATTGTTCTTCAATTAAATAGTCTATTTCATCATTAAGCTGATGTATTGTCTCTGCTAAAACATCCTCTTCGTTATAACAAGGAACTACAATTGTAAGAATAGGTTCAACCATTACATTACCTCCAGGTTTACAAGACTTTATATAAATAGATTTTCCATACTGATAAATCCGATTGAAATGTACGTTCTAATAAGAGATGATTTTCTTTTGCATTTTCGATTGGAACTGCTGAAAAAATGTATAAACCGCCCAACTCTTTGAAGGCATCCATATTCAACTCTAGATTTTTTAGCGTTTTTTTCGAATTTTTCTTAAACATATAATGCTTTCCCAATTCATCTGTGAAAATATAACAACGTCCTCCCCACTCATCAAAGTAAGTTCTAATGGTTTTGTTTTTAGTAAGCTCTTTTTCAATAATTTCTCTAAACTTATACTTGTATGTGAG
>NZ_LATZ01000079.1 GCF_000981385.1 Bacillus sp. SA1-12 | reverse complement strand
GGACATTGACAATATTCGTTCCTATCGACCCTGGTTTCCTTGGGCGATCAAGCGGGTTAAAGCATGTGACAGGTGATGCCTCAGATAAACCATAGCCTTCAGAAACTATTACTTTAAATTTCTGTTCAAATCCTTTAAGTAAAGCAACCGGCATGGATGCTCCGCCTGAAATACATAATCGTAACGTTTTAAAATGATCTGGATCTGCATGTTCATATTGAAGCAGGAAGTTATACATTGTTGGCACACCGGCAAAAACAGTAGCATGATGTGTTTTCACTAATTGAAAGATAACAGCAGGGCTAAATTTTGGCACGATTAGCATTGTAGCTCCATTCATTAACGGCGCATTTAATGAAACAGTTAAACAGAAAACATGGAACATAGGCAATGTGGTAACAACAACATCATCTTTTGATATCTTTAAATAATTGGCGGTATCAATCGCATTACTGTATAAATTTTCATGTGTGAGCATGGCTCCTTTGGGCTTGCCTGTAGTACCTGATGTATAAAGGATGACTGCGACGTCCTTCTCAGCAAGCTCCGGACCCGTATAATCATGCGATCCAGCAGACACAAAATTTGATAACGTTTTCATTTTTCCTGAAAGAGCACTTTTAAAACTAGCTTCCTCACCTGTTTGCTGAGAAGGAGATGTTTCACAGACGATGTAGTGCTCAACCGTCGGCAGTTGCGCCTCAATATTAGAAAATAATGGAATAAGCAAATCTGCAGTTACTATAACTTTAACATCACCATTATTGATCATATATGCGATTTCATTCGGTGTGTAGATTGGGTTAATCGGTATTACAGTTGCCCCTGCTCGCAATGCCCCATATAAAGAAATAATATAATATGGTGAGTTCCCTAGAACAACAGCTATATGATCCCCTTTACCTACGCCTATATCATGCAAACTGCTCGCAAATTGATTAATGACCGTTTCTAGCTGTGAATAAGACGTTTCTTTGCCTTCGAAAATAAATGCAGGTTTGTTACCAAAAGCTTTTACCGTTTGTGATAACTGTGATGATAAATTCATTCTCCCACCCCTTCGACAAAATGAATGAATAACCATTCATTTTTATGTTGTAAAACCCCTCATTATTATTATATGGAATGTATAGGGAATAGACAATCATGGAAAGGATTCCAAAATAAATAGGAGATCCTATGATTCTTAATACCATCAAGTAATGTTCTACATTTTTTATTATTTCTAATAAACCTAAAGGTTTTAATCCTTTATACGGATAACAAAAAGACCAGTATCTCTACTGATCTTTTCTCTTCTTACCTGGCAACGTCCTACTCTCACAGGGGGAGGCCCCCAACTACCATCGGCGCTGAAGAGCTTAACTTCCGTGTTCGGCATGGGAACGGGTGTGACCTCTTCGCCATCGCCACCAGATATATTAAGTTTGAAGGCATGTTCCTTCAAAACTAGATAACGATTTTTCAATTCATTTACTGAGCTTACGCTTTTTTATTGGTTAAGTCCTCGATCGATTAGTATCAGTCAGCTCCACACGTCACCGCGCTTCCACCTCTGACCTATCAACCTGATCATCTTTCAGGGATCTTACGTTACAAAGTAACAGGGAAATCTCATCTTGAGGGGGGCTTCATGCTTAGATGCTTTCAGCACTTATCCCTTCCGCACATAGCTACCCAGCTATGCCTTTGGCAAGACAACTGGTACACCAGCGGTGCGTCCATCCCGGTCCTCTCGTACTAAGGACAGCTCCTCTCAAATTTCCTACGCCCACGACGGATAGGGACCGAACTGTCTCACGACGTTCTGAACCCAGCTCGCGTACCGCTTTAATGGGCGAACAGCCCAACCCTTGGGACCGACTACAGCCCCAGGATGCGATGAGCCGACATCGAGGTGCCAAACCTCCCCGTCGATGTGGACTCTTGGGGGAGATAAGCCTGTTATCCCCGGGGTAGCTTTTATCCGTTGAGCGATGGCCCTTCCATGCGGAACCACCGGATCACTAAGCCCGACTTTCGT
>NZ_LATZ01000078.1 GCF_000981385.1 Bacillus sp. SA1-12 | reverse complement strand
GAGGAAATTGAACAAGAAACAGTAGAAGAAGGAGAAATAATAGAAGCTCCAGAAGAAGAATAAAAGCTTTTATAGACTAGCTCATTTCATGTGAGTTAGTCTTTTTTTTATAAAAATTCCCACTAAATAATAGGGGTTTTATAGTAAAAAATACCCTAAAGCTTATGAAGGTAAATGAGTATTTAAGACTATTTTTTATATAATGAGAATAGGGGGGATACCAATGAAGATTCATATTGACCAATTGGAAGAAGGGTGTATTTTAGCAAAGGATATTTTATCTGCTTCAAATAAAGTGTTAGCTTATAAAAAAACAATTGTTACAAAGCATATAAAAAAAGCCTTAAAAGCCTTTCTTGTGTATGAGGTTCATGTGGAAACCTTTTTAGAAGATGGAAGAGAGTTTCAACCGGAAGGTATTCTGAAAGATGATTCAATTGGTGTGAAAGAAATGAAAGAAAACAAGCCTGTTAAAACCTTTCATTTACTTTATATCCAGGCTGTCATGGAACTGAAGCAATTGTTCACAGGCTGGCAATCTGGTACCCAGGTTGAAATAGCTAAAGTCAGGCAAGTTATCCTTCCGTTAGTTTCCGAGTTGGAAAACAGAAGGCGAAATGTTAAAGCTTTATCAGTACAGCAAAAAAGAAAACTATCTCTACCATCATTCTATCGCAGTAGCTTTGACGAGTGCATTTTTAGCTAAAAAATTAGGCTATATCCAAGGAGAGATAAACCAAATTGCCATTACGGGATTAGTATGTGATTGTGGAATGGCGAGAATAAGCCCGGCTATTATGACAAAAAAGTGACATTAACTGAGCGGGAGTATCTTGATATAAAACAACACCCAGTACATAGCTATCAATTATTGAAACACATCATGTCAATAAAAGAAGGAGTTAAAATGGGAGTCCTTCAGCATCACGAAAGAATTGATGGCAGCGGGTATCCCTTAGGCGTTAAAGGAGACCAGATTCATCCGTACAGTAAAATTGTCGCTTTAGCTGATACATATCAGGCAATGGTGTCAGAACGTCCATACCGCAGTAAACAATCCCCTTTTAAAGTTTTAGAACAAATCATACAACAAGACTTTGGAAGATTTGATCTTAATGCTGTAAATGAGTTAAAAAAAGCAATAATTAAATTCTCGACTGGGACAAAGATCAAACTTTCGAATGGATTAAAAGCGGAAATTGTTTTTGTGGAGGAACAATTTCCAACACGGCCAATAGTGAAAATTGAGCAAACTGGGGACATATTCTCTTTAAAGGATATAAAAGAACTTTATATACAAGAAATTATATAAAAAATGCTCTAATTGTGTTGACTAGTGATAAGTATGCTGGTATACTTCTTTAAGTCAGCAAAACAGAGCAAATGATTTAAAAGAATTTTTAAAAAAATGTTGACTATACCATGACTTACATGTTATATTAAAGAAGTCGCTTTTAGGCGAAAGTAATAAAAAGTTCTTTGAAAACTAAACAAAACCAAGCGTGCCAACGTTAATTTTGATTAACAAAACAACGTACTAAACTAGTACGTTTTATGAGCTATATCAACTCTTTATTGGAGAGTTTGATCCTGGCTCAGGACGAACGCTGGCGGCGTGCCTAATACATGCAAGTCGAGCGAATCTGAGGGAGCTTGCTCCTGACGATTAGCGGCGGACGGGTGAGTAACACGTGGGTAACCTGCCTGTAAGATTGGGATAACTCCGGGAAACCGGAGCTAATACCGGATAACATTTCGAACCGCATGGTTCGAAGTTGAAAGGTGGCTTTTGCTACCACTTACAGATGGACCCGCGGCGCATTAGCTAGTTGGTGAGGTAACGGCTCACCAAGGCGACGATGCGTAGCCGACCTGAGAGGGTGATCGGCCACACTGGGACTGAGACACGGCCCAGACTCCTACGGGAGGCAGCAGTAGGGAATCTTCCGCAATGGACGAAAGTCTGACGGAGCAACGCCGCGTGAGCGAAGAAGGCCTTCGGGTCGTAAAGCTCTGTTGTTAGGGAAGAACAAGTACCGTTCGAATAGGGCGGTACCTTGACGGTACCTAACCAGAAAGCCACGGCTAACTACGTGCCAGCAGCCGCGGTAATACG
>NZ_LATZ01000077.1 GCF_000981385.1 Bacillus sp. SA1-12 | reverse complement strand
GTTATATTGCTGACGCATTTATTAATCTTGAGAAAAAACTTTATGAAGAAACGGAACAACAGCTTGGAGGATGGGAAGGTTTTCGTACCTTTTATGTTGATAAGAAAGTGAAAGAGAGTGAAGAAGTAACTTCCTTTTATTTAAAACCAAAAGATGGGGAACCAATTGCTACTTATAAGGCAGGCCAATACCTTACATTAAAAGCAGAAGTTCCAGGCGAGAAATATACACATATACGCCATTACAGTATTTCTGAAGCACCAAGAAAAGATTATTACCGTATTTCTGTCAAGCGTGAAGATGAACATATAGATTCACCAGAAGGTATTGTTTCAAACTATTTACATAAACAAGTTCAACCTGGTGATACACTTTTATTTTTCTGCACCTGCTGGTGATTTTGTCCTTAAACAGGATGATATGCCTGTAGTGATGATAAGTGGAGGTATAGGTATCACTCCATTATTGAGTATGTTGGATTCAATTGCAGCAGAACAGCCACACCGTCAAGTAACTTTCATTCATGCAACAAAAAACAGCAGAACTCATGCATTTAAAGAACAAGTTAAGCAATTAAAGAATAATCATCCTAATATAAAGTCAAATGTATGTTATGACTCGCCAACTGAAGAAGATAAAAAATCTCACCATTACGATAAAGAAGGATTCTTGGATTTTGATTTTCTGCAGTCAGCTATTACCATAAAAGAAGCTCATTTTTATATATGCGGTTCCATACCATTTATGGAAGTAATGGTAAAGGCATTAAATGACTTGGAAATACCAAAGGGACATATTCATTTTGAAGCTTTTAGCCCATTAGCAATTTTAGGAGAAGAATAATCTAATATAAAGGATCTTCACTTCGAAGATCCTCAGTACCGATAATCCCTCATTTATTTTAACTAACATTTTATATTCTTGTGGCATCCGATCAACTAGGAGGCTAGAACTGAATAAAAGTAAGGTAGTTACGATAACCTTAGTAAATGAGTTTAAAGAATTAGAATGATTATTTTATAGAATGATTAAAAGAGCAGCCCCAGCAGAAGTAATTAATTGTTACATTTTAGTGCACCTATTAAAAATATCCTACAAAAAATATTGACTTCTTTAATTACAAGTGATAAAATAACAATCCTGTCGCAATGATGTAGTCACAAGCGATATTTTCACTCAGAAAGTTTTTTCGTAGAAGTAGATAAGAATGAAGTTGTTTAGTACAATGTTTTTCTTGATGATTAAATATCGACAAAAAACAATTTAAAAATATTATTGACTTCTACGAATTCTAGTGATAAGATATTATTTGTCGCCACGAGATCTCAACTAGAGATCAGCGATATTTTTCTTTTTTAAAAATTTTTCGCAGAAGTTGACAAAAAAGAAATAGTTTGATACAATGATATTTGTCGCTGTTTCTTTAGATTCAGTTGATATTCATCTTGATAGTTCTTTGAAAACTAAACAAAACAGAAACGTCAACGTTAATTCTAAGTCTATTTAATAGACATTTTATGAGCTGTATCAACTCTTTATTGGAGAGTTTGATCCTGGCTCAGGACGAACGCTGGCGGCGTGCCTAATACATGCAAGTCGAGCGAATCTGAGGGAGCTTGCTCCTGAAGATTAGCGGCGGACGGGTGAGTAACACGTGGGTAACCTGCCTGTAAGATTGGGATAACTCCGGGAAACCGGAGCTAATACCGGATAACATTTCGAACCGCATGGTTCGAAGTTGAAAGGTGGCTTTTGCTACCACTTACAGATGGACCCGCGGCGCATTAGCTAGTTGGTGAGGTAACGGCTCACCAAGGCGACGATGCGTAGCCGACCTGAGAGGGTGATCGGCCACACTGGGACTGAGACACGGCCCAGACTCCTACGGGAGGCAGCAGTAGGGAATCTTCCGCAATGGACGAAAGTCTGACGGAGCAACGCCGCGTGAGCGAAGAAGGCCTTCGGGTCGTAAAGCTCTGTTGTTAGGGAAGAACAAGTACCGTTCGAATAGGGCGGTACCTTGACGGTACCTAACCAGAAAGCCACGGCTAACTACGTGCCAGCAGCCGCGGTAATACGTAGGTGGCAAGCGTTGTCCGGAATTATTGGGCGTAAAGCGCGCGCAGGCGGTTTCTTAAGTCTGA
>NZ_LATZ01000076.1 GCF_000981385.1 Bacillus sp. SA1-12 | reverse complement strand
CAGATCACATCTCGTTCAAAACCTAGTCCTATGGAAGTTAGAATTGAAAAACTAAACCAATATCTAACAGGGTGGTGCGGATACTTCGCTTTAGCTGATACACCAAGTAAGTTCAAAGAATTTGAAGAGTGGATAAGAAGAAGACTTCGTATGGTTGAATGGAAACAATGGAAAACACCTAAAACAAGAGTTAGAAAACTAAAAGGTTTAGGTGTTCCTGATAACAAGGCATACGAATGGGGAAACTCAAGAAAGAAATATTGGAGAATCGCCTGTAGTCCAATTCTACACAAAACCCTTGATAACTCCTATTGGAGTTCCCGTGGGCTTAAAAGTTTATATCAAAGATATGAATTTCTACGTCAAACTTAATTGAACCGCCGTATACCGAACGGTACGTACGGTGGTGTGAGAGGTCGGGGGTTAGTCACCCCCTCCTACTCGATTGCCGATAACATCGCTTGTGGTGACTAAATTCTTATAAAACATTTATCAATTTAAGTGTGAAATTATCAATATTTACTAAATAAAACAACATTTGTCTATGACACTAAAAGAATCTACACATATACTATTAATGAATCCAAGAAGCCATATTAGTGATTTGTTACCTTGGAAAAGTAGCAATCAACCTCTCTTTCAGGATCTTCGATTGAAGATCCTTTTTTTTTCAATACCGATAATGTCTCAATATGTTAACTAAAAATGTATAAAGTATTCATCCAACTCTTAGATAGCTTATTCAGCAATCGGGCCATTTAATGAGTAAGGATTATTGAGCAAACGGGAAATTTTAATAAGAAATTGAAATTATTCAGAATTCCCTATGGTAAAATGAGGAAGGTAATAGGTACAGAACAGAAGCTTAATATGGACAAATATAAAATAATTTTATTTTGATTTAGATGAAAATGTTTTATTGATCCACCACTTCATGTTTCACTTGTTGAATATTACGACTTTGAACAAGAAAGTACAAAAAGGCAATTCATTTTTACAGGGAAAGGTTCTAGGATAATGGTATGTTTGAGAATGAGCTATATATGGATATTCTTTACTATTAAAATCATTAAAAGAACAACAATATATTTTAGTTGTTGCAACTTCAAAGCCTACTGTATTTTCTGAACAAATACTAAAGTATTTTAATATTGACCAGTATTTTGATCATGTTGTTGGAAGTAATCTGATGGAACACGAACATCAAAAATTAAATTATTCAATACATATTTGATAAGTACAATTAGCATAGGCTATATGATTTTATTATGATTGGTGACAGAAAACACGATTTTTTTGGTGCACTTATGGATATGGTTCATTTAAAGTATTAAGTGATTTTGATCCTACACATATTGTTAATAGTGTTGACGAGATAAAAGATATTTTCATAGCAAGTAACCGATGGATCAAGGAGTGTTAAACTATGAAGGTGATACAATGTTAGGGATTGTATCTTGGCGGTGGTGTATTTTTCTTAGTATTCATCTTTAAGGTCTGTAATTGAGAGAAAAATACAAAGGAGCTACAAAAATGAGCGATTCACAAAAGAGATGGGATGAAATGATGGCCAAAATTGAAAAGGAATATGCTGAAGAATATGGATTAAATACCGATAAAACAATGGCTGAACTTTTAAACGACTTTCAATATCTTTTCAATGGGATCAAGGATAAAGAAGAAAAGACCCAGGAAGAATGTTTTTTCCAAGATGAAATTTTCGGAAATTCAG
>NZ_LATZ01000075.1 GCF_000981385.1 Bacillus sp. SA1-12 | reverse complement strand
CCCTATCCGTCGTGGGCGTAGGAAATTTGAGAGGAGCTGTCCTTAGTACGAGAGGACCGGGATGGACGCACCGCTGGTGTACCAGTTGTCTTGCCAAAGGCATAGCTGGGTAGCTATGTGCGGAAGGGATAAGTGCTGAAAGCATCTAAGCATGAAGCCCCCCTCAAGATGAGATTTCCCTGTTACTTTGTAACGTAAGATCCCTGAAAGATGATCAGGTTGATAGGTCAGAGGTGGAAGCGCGGTGACGTGTGGAGCTGACTGATACTAATCGATCGAGGACTTAACCTAATACAAATGCGTATGCTCAGTAAATGAATTGAAAAATCGTTATCTAGTTTTGAAGGAACATGCCTTCAAACTTAATATATCTGGTGGCGATGGCGAAGAGGTCACACCCGTTCCCATGCCGAACACGGAAGTTAAGCTCTTCAGCGCCGATGGTAGTTGGGGGTCTCCCCCTGTGAGAGTAGGACGTTGCCAGGTAAGGAGAAAAGATCAGTAGAAATACTGGTCTTTTTGTTATGGAGTTAAATAAATAAAAACCGTAAGGTTTTTTAGATAAAAGCAGAATCAAATGTAATATTACTGATATTTGTTTCGTTTAAATAAATTACCGTAAAATGCTCTATGTTTCAATTTACTAATAAAAAATGAAATAAATTAAAGAGCAATCGACAATTCGCCGATTGCGTCATTTCCCTTTTGACTTCCCATTTCAATTACAAGAGGTAAGAGAATCTTGTACTCACACACTTTCTCTTAATTGTTCAAATATAAATTTTAAAAAACTCTCACCTTAAAGATTATGTTCTAAAAAATCTAAAATAAAGTAAGGGATCTTCCGTTTGGCAATCTCAATATATCGTAAGATGAATGGATAATCATCACTTGAAGCCCCAAGTAGAAGTTCATACCACCATTCGGTTTCATATCTTGAAATCATGCTTAAATTGTATAAAAGTAAATAATGGACTAAGAGCTCTGGGAGATTCAGCAACAGTTCCCGAGAATTTGGAATATAGAAACAATCCTCCTCCAAGTGATAAGAAAACGGCAAACAGTGATAATTTGTTATTAAATTATTGTCTAGCAGCATACCATCGTCAAGATCTGATTCAATAATGTTAACTACATACTTCTCTTCAAGAAATTCTGCCAATCGTTTTATAGACATATGAAAACATTGTGCCATGTCCTCTGAAAGCAAAAGATGTCCCTGGTGATTTTTAACTTTAATAAAATGCTCTTTTGAATGATGAAAGGAAAAGACCTCATTCATTTCTGCAATTTGCTTAAATAAAGAATCCATTGAGTATTTTTCAGCTTCTAGATGATTAATTTGAAATAATTTACTTGCTACATGGGAAAAAAGGCCATTTCTTTGTATTTTGATTTCATCTTTTAGAAAATGATATTGTTGCTTTTTTCGTTTCCTGCTAGAGACACCATGTGCAAGAACAGAAGATGTGGATGGGTATTCAGGATCGATAATAATAAGGCATGCTTTAACTAATTGTGATATACCATAAAATAGCAGCATTGGTTGAATTGTGTATGGCGATTGACCTGCTTGTAAGAAAAAATTTTCACCATGCTTTAGAAAATAAACGAACCTGTAGCCGTTTTCATATGATAGTCCACTTGCATTTTCGAAAGAGAGCCTTTTATAACATTTTTCCAGTTTTTTTTGAACGGTTTCCGTTGAATGATAAGATAGTAAGCGTTCCCAAAATGATGCTGTCATAAATTGTACACTCCATTTACTAAATTCTAAATATTTAAACTCTTTGCTCCTTCCTTGACAGTCGTTATGACTGTTGATAATCTACTAATAATATTTTGCCGAAAAAAGGGGGATTTACTATGTGGGAACAAAAATTTTCTAAAGAAGGCTTAACATTTGATGATGTATTATTAGTACCAGCTAAATCAGAGGTATTACCAAGGGATGTTGATTTAAGTGTACAGCTGACTCCTAGCTTAAAACTTAATATCCCAATCATTAGTGCTGGTATGGATACTGTAACAGAGGCTGAACTTGCTATTGCAATTGCAAGACAAGGTGGTTTAGGTGTTATTCATAAAAATATGTCAATTGAACAGCAGGCAGAGCAAGTTGATAAAGTAAAAAGATCTGAAAGAGGCGTTATTACGGAT
>NZ_LATZ01000074.1 GCF_000981385.1 Bacillus sp. SA1-12 | reverse complement strand
ACTAATTGGTAAATCAATTTCATTTATCATGACCCCGACTTGGCTTGCCTCGGCGATTTCATGTAGCTCACTTGCTAATCCATCACTTATATCATTTAAAGATGCTCTATGTAATGTTGAAATAAGTCTTCCTGCTTGAATTTGGGGAGTTGGTCTTTTATGTCGATGAACGAGGTAATTCTGAAAGCTCTTATTTTCCAGTGTTAGTTGGTTTAATAAAACAGCCAACCCTGCCGCAGAGTCACCAATCGTACCTGTAACAAAAACAATGTCCCCATCTCTAGCATGTTTCCGAAGTGTCTCGACATGAGATTCTGCTTCACCAATTACGGTGACGGTGATCACCAGCTTGTCATGAGTAGAGACAGTATCACCGCCGAGCAAATCCAATTGATAAGCTTCAGCAAGCTCTTCCATCCCCTTAAAAATGCCTAATAACTCCTCTTCCCCCCAACCTGAAGGTATGGAGATTGAGACGAGGTAATAACGAGGAATAGCTCCCATTGCAGCTATGTCACTGAGATTAACAGCTAAAGCTTTATATCCAATTTCAGTTGGCGTGGATAAAGATTTTAAGAAGTGGACCCCTTCTACCATGGTGTCAACACAAACAACTTGATTCGTATTGGCAGATGGTTCATAAACAGCCGCATCATCACCTATTCCCACTTTTACATGTTTTTGAAAGAGTTGTTTTGGCTTTAATTTATTTATAAAATCAAATTCATCCATTTCTTTCTCCAGTTCAATTTTTTATTGCTTAGATTATGAAAAAACCTTAGGAATCGTCTCCTAAGGAAGCATCATATTTTCATTTAGCGAATAGTAGTAGTTTATCCAAGTTTTACACATTCTATCGTATCATAGATCGCTTTATATTGGCATTATAAATTTTTAATGGCAATTGCTTGTATGTTTAGCTTTGTTAAGAGTTAATTTTTAATAACTGAGGAGGCTCCTGGATCTCCTAACAATAGATAGCTTCTGCAGCTGATATTAACAGGCTGTTTTTCAATAGCTTATATTTAATAATAGATAAAAAGACATAAAAAAAACGAAACATCAACGTTTCGTTAAAAATCGAAATATGGCGGTCCGGACGGGACTCGAACCCGCGACCTCCTGCGTGACAGGCAGGCATTCTAACCAACTGAACTACCGGACCATTGGTTGCGGAGGCAGGATTTGAACCTGCGACCTTCGGGTTATGAGCCCGACGAGCTACCAGACTGCTCCACCCCGCGACGATAATAATACTACTTATAAAACATAATTACCTGGCAACGTCCTACTCTCACAGGGGGAAACCCCCAACTACCATCGGCGCTGAAGAGCTTAACTTCCGTGTTCGGCATGGGAACGGGTGTGACCTCTTCGCCATCGCCACCAGATAATTAGTTTTCGGCTTCCGATGAACTTCACATTTCTGCGTCATCTCATTCGTCAACATCCTCACGTACAGCTGTACGCTCCGGTGTCTCCTCAATCGATTCCTTGAACTGTTCGTTCCTCGAAACCCTCTTACTTTGTATTTAGTTTGAAGGCATATTCCTTCAAAACTAGATAACGATTATACAATTCATTCACTGAGCTTTTCGCTTTTGTATTAGGTTAAGTCCTCGATCGATTAGTATCAGTCAGCTCCACACGTCACCGCGCTTCCACCTCTGACCTATCAACCTGATCATCTTTCAGGGATCTTACGTTACATAGTAACAGGGAAATCTCATCTTGAGGGGGGCTTCATGCTTAGATGCTTTCAGCACTTATCCCTTCCGCACATAGCTACCCAGCTATGCCTTTGGCAAGACAACTGGTACACCAGCGGTGCGTCCATCCCGGTCCTCTCGTACTAAGGACAGCTCCTCTCAAATTTCCTACGCCCACGACGGATAGGGACCGAACTGTCTCACGACGTTCTGAACCCAGCTCGCGTACCGCTTTAATGGGCGAACAGCCCAACCCTTGGGACCGACTACAGCCCCAGGATGCGATGAGCCGACATCGAGGTGCCAAACCTCCCCGTCGATGTGGACTCTTGGGGGAGATAAGCCTGTTATCCCCGGGGTAGCTTTTATCCGTTGAGCGATGGCCCTTCCATGCGGAACCACCGGATCACTAAGCCCGACTTTCGTCCCTGCTCGACTTGTAGGTCTCGCAGTCAAGCTCCCTTGTGCCTTTACACTCTGCG
>NZ_LATZ01000073.1 GCF_000981385.1 Bacillus sp. SA1-12 | reverse complement strand
GCTTTTTACAATGGTTGTGAGTCTTAATGATGGTCTGGTTGCCATAAATAAGAATTGGGATTTTATTTCTCCAATTATAAACTTACCATTTAATGAAATGGGATTTGGCTGGGTATTTCCTGCTTTAATAGGGGGAGTATGCGGAAGGCTTTTATCGTTATTAAAGAAGTGAATTTCTACTTGATACAATTTACATCCAAAGATATCATCTTCCGTATTAGAAGATGATAATTTCTTTCCGCTATATAAAGGAGTACCTTTATTAAAGAAGGAGACACAAGAAAAGCATCCAGAGTTAAGCGATATTTTGAATAAATTTTCTGATAAAATTAACATATGAAATACGATAAATGAATTATAAAGTAGCAGGAGAGAAGAGTGATTAAAAGCTGATTATTTAAGAAACTCGTAACAGCTTTTCTACACATCCTATTCAATTAAAGAGAGGAGGAACGATTTTGGGGATTGACACAAAAGAAATACTTGCCAAGAAAATTCTTACAGAAGCAAAGGGTTATTTAGATGTTGGATTTACTCATTCATTGAATCCATATAGCGGCTGTTCCTTTTCATGCAAGTACTGCTATGTAAGAGAGATGCCTATTCAAAGATTCAAACAAATCCCTTGGGGAGAATGGTTAGACATAAAAACAAACGCAGCAGAAAATTACCGAAATGAAATCAAGAAACTTCGTAAGAAAAAAAATTCCGTAAACATTTTCATGTCATCCGCAACAGATCCCTACCAACCAATTGAACGTAAAGCAAACATTACTCGGGGGATATTAGAAGAAATGAGTGAAAATCCGCCTGATTCTCTTCAAATTCAAACGAGAAGCCCACTGGTCACAAGAGATATTGATTTGTTAGTAAAATTAAAAGAAAAATGTAAAGTTCTTGTATCTATGACAGTTGAAACAGATAGGGAAGATATAAAACAACTTTTTTCTCCCTATGCACCAGGAATCAAATTGCGGTTAAAAGCTTTGAAAGAAGTTCATGAGGCAGGGATATTTACGCAAGCTTCGATTTCTCCGGTACTGCCATTTACTCCTGGATTTCCAAAAGAGCTGGATGGAATGGTAGATCATATTTGGATTGATACGTTGACCATTGGGGATGGTTCGAATGGGAAACGTTCAGAGAGATTAGGAATGCCAATGTTATTTAAGGAACATGGACTTTCAAAGTGGTATCAAAAAGATATACATGTAATGGTGAAGAAGTATTTTTCTAAATATTTCCCTAGTGAAATGATAAGAGTTTCTAAAGAGGAAGCTTTCCTAGAATAATATTTTTGGTAAACCTCCCCATCCGCTTCCCCAAGGAACAGTAAGTTTGAAGAAGAACTATCTTGCACGTTCTTCGATAATACTGCGGCGATAACGGACAAGTTCCCTCAGCTCTCTTTGAATACGGTTTGGAATGAAACTTGCTTTGAGTAAACCATGGCGAAGAAGTTGGGCAATCCATTCGGCATCTTTAACGTCGGTCTTACGACCGGGGAGTGCCTTCATGTGTTGGGCGTTTACTACTAGAAACTCAATCCCTTCAGATTCTAGTAGGTTAACAATAGGTTTCCAATAAACACTCGTGCTTTCCATTGCAACATGAGTACAGTCATGTTCCTTAATCCAGTCGATTAACTTAAGCAGAAAAACTGTTTTGGTAGGAAACGTTTGAATCTCCTTTCCATCAGGTGTCATAATACATGCAGTGATATTGTCCTTATGAACATCCATACCACATGCTCTTTCAATGATTACATCCATTGAAATTCTTCCTTTCTAGGCTTGTAAATTGGAGGCTGGTGCAACAATCAGAATAAGGATTAATCTACCATGAGTGCTTCCCGTAAGGGAGCGACAGTTTGTGATGCACCGTGGTCGTTGGAGTCAGACTAACGGATGGGCTCTATGGCACCATAGTTCATCGACCTTCCTCTCCAGCCTTAGAACAAGTATGGACGGATTCAATACATTTTCATTCTTTGTGGTGAAGAGCTGTTTTTT
>NZ_LATZ01000072.1 GCF_000981385.1 Bacillus sp. SA1-12 | reverse complement strand
GCCATGAATCTCAAGAAAATGGCAAACTGGGCATGGAAGTATCCATGCCCAGCCTAAGAAAATAGAGAATAAATGCAAACCCCCTTTCAAATCAAGGATTTGAAAGGGGGTTTGTCTACGGTCTGAGGTCTCTTTAATAAGAGACCTTTTATATTGTAATAGCATTAACATTGTGAATTGTTTTGTTATCCAACAGTTAAAATAGTGATTGTCTATAAATATGATCTTTATTTTGATTCAAAATACTTTAAATAATAGCCTATTTTTTTTACAACATATTTTGCATCAGACCCTACACCTCGAATGGTTGCTGAAGAAAATGATCGCTGACCTGAAAGTCCAACATAATATAAACCATCGATTGTGGAACTTAATCCTTTATCCTGTCTCGGGGAATTGTATTTATCTATCGTATTTTTTAGAGGTATTAAATAGTGCATATTATATATATAACCAGTTGCATAAATGACAGTGTTTACTTGTTCTTCATTTCCCTTACTCCAAACAACGCCCCCTTCTGTATATTTTGTAAACATTCTTCTGCTATCTGGCGTTTTCTTTACAATCGCTTCTTTATAAATTCCTGTATCCATAATTGATACCTTTGAAGCAAACTTTCTTCCATAAAAAAGAGTATCAACACCAGTTAATTTTAACCAAAAGTGAATGTCTTTTCCGAGTAATCTTTGTGGTGTAAAAGAAAGAGGTTTTCTTGAAGCAATTGTTACATTTGCCACTTTTGCTAACTCATAGGCAATTTGTATAGCAGAATTTCCACCACCAACCACAACTACTCTTTGATTTTTATATTCGTCTACGTTTTTATATTGACTGGAGTGTATGATATTACCCTTAAAATATTCACTTCCTTCTATTGCTGGTAGATTGGGATTGGCAAAAGCTCCTGTTGCTGAAATAACTGTTTTTGAATAATATACACTTTTTAAGGTTTCGATCTCAAATAAATCTCCAACCTTACGAACTACTGTAACTTTTTCTCCAGTACGAATGTTTAAATTAAAATGTTTAGCATATTCTTTGAGGTATGAAATAACTTCTTCCTTGGTAGGATAACGACTTTCATTTCCAGGGAATCGTAATCCTGGAAGGGAGGAATAACATGCAGGAGAAAATAAGGT
>NZ_LATZ01000071.1 GCF_000981385.1 Bacillus sp. SA1-12 | reverse complement strand
AAGTTCCCCAGTTTCCAATGACCCTCCACGGTTGAGCCGTGGGCTTTCACATCAGACTTAAGAAACCGCCTGCGCGCGCTTTACGCCCAATAATTCCGGACAACGCTTGCCACCTACGTATTACCGCGGCTGCTGGCACGTAGTTAGCCGTGGCTTTCTGGTTAGGTACCGTCAAGGTACCGCCCTATTCGAACGGTACTTGTTCTTCCCTAACAACAGAGCTTTACGACCCGAAGGCCTTCTTCGCTCACGCGGCGTTGCTCCGTCAGACTTTCGTCCATTGCGGAAGATTCCCTACTGCTGCCTCCCGTAGGAGTCTGGGCCGTGTCTCAGTCCCAGTGTGGCCGATCACCCTCTCAGGTCGGCTACGCATCGTCGCCTTGGTGAGCCGTTACCTCACCAACTAGCTAATGCGCCGCGGGTCCATCTGTAAGTGGTAGCAAAAGCCACCTTTCAATTTCGAACCATGCGGTTCGAAATATTATCCGGTATTAGCTTCGGTTTCCCGGAGTTATCCCAATCTTACAGGCAGGTTACCCACGTGTTACTCACCCGTCCGCCGCTAATCTTCGGGAGCAAGCTCCCTCAGATTCGCTCGACTTGCATGTATTAGGCACGCCGCCAGCGTTCGTCCTGAGCCAGGATCAAACTCTCCAATAAAGAGTTGATATAGCTCATAAAATGTCTATAAATAGACTTAGAATTAACGTTGACGTTTCTGTTTTGTTTAGTTTTCAAAGAACTATTCCGCTGCAAATCAGCGACAAAAACCATTATAGCAAACAACTTCTTCTTTGTCAACTTCCACGAAAATTTTTTTAATTAAAAACATCATTATATTTTCGCGCGCTCATTAACAACAAATAATATATTATCATTAAACTTCGTAGAAGTCAACAACAATTATTTTATAAAATTTCTGAGCGGAATAATAATGTACCACTTTCATTTAAATGCTGTCAATTACTTTTTTAAATAAAGACAAAGCAGGTTATCCTTTCTACTTTGTCTTTATTCTTCTGGCCTTTTTATCTCTTTTGTATTTCTTCCATTAACAATTTATTTACCATCGGCGGGTTTGCTTGTCCCTTTGTAGCTTTCATAATTTGGCCTACTAAGAAACCAATCGCCTTTTGCTTACCATTTTTAAAGTCTTCAATTGATTTTGGATTTGCATCTAACGCTTCATTAACAAACTTACGTAACGTTTCATCGTCAGAAATTTGGATTAGACCTTTTTCTTTAACAATTTTTTCCGCATCTCCGCCATTCTCAATAAGCTCTTTAAACACTTGCTTCGCTATTTTAGAAGAAATGGTTCCATTTTCGATAAGCTTTATCATACCTGCTAA
>NZ_LATZ01000070.1 GCF_000981385.1 Bacillus sp. SA1-12 | reverse complement strand
TGGCCGATCACCCTCTCAGGTCGGCTACGCATCGTCGCCTTGGTGAGCCGTTACCTCACCAACTAGCTAATGCGCCGCGGGTCCATCTGTAAGTGGTAGCAAAAGCCACCTTTCAATTTCGAACCATGCGGTTCGAAATATTATCCGGTATTAGCTTCGGTTTCCCGGAGTTATCCCAATCTTACAGGCAGGTTACCCACGTGTTACTCACCCGTCCGCCGCTAATCTTCGGGAGCAAGCTCCCTCAGATTCGCTCGACTTGCATGTATTAGGCACGCCGCCAGCGTTCGTCCTGAGCCAGGATCAAACTCTCCAATAAAGAGTTGATATAGCTCATAAAATGTCTATAAATAGACTTAGAATTAACGTTGACGTTTCTGTTTTGTTTAGTTTTCAAAGAACTATTCCGCTGCAAATCAGCGACAAAAACCATTATAGCAAACAACTTCTTCTTTGTCAACTTCCACGAAAATTTTTTTAATTAAAAACATCATTATATTTTCGCGCGCTCATTAACAACAAATAATATATTATCATTAAACTTCGTAGAAGTCAACAACAATTATTTTATAAAATTTCTGAGCGGAATAATAATGTACCACTTTCATTTAAATGCTGTCAATTACTTTTTTAAATAAAGACAAAGCAGGTTATCCTTTCTACTTTGTCTTTATTCTTCTGGCCTTTTTATCTCTTTTGTATTTCTTCCATTAACAATTTATTTACCATCGGCGGGTTTGCTTGTCCCTTTGTAGCTTTCATAATTTGGCCTACTAAGAAACCAATCGCCTTTTGCTTACCATTTTTAAAGTCTTCAATTGATTTTGGATTTGCATCTAACGCTTCATTAACAAACTTACGTAACGTTTCATCGTCAGAAATTTGGATTAGACCTTTTTCTTTAACAATTTTTTCCGCATCTCCGCCATTCTCAATAAGCTCTTTAAACACTTGCTTCGCTATTTTAGAAGAAATGGTTCCATTTTCGATAAGCTTTATCATACCTGCTAATCCTTCTGCTGTAAGAGCGACATCTGCTAATTCTTTTCCTTCAGCATTTAAATAAGCCGATACTTCACCCATGATCCAATTTGATGCCTGTTTTGCATCCGCTCCAACAGCAAGTGTTTGTTCGAAGAAATCAGACATTTCCTTTGTCATTGTTAATACTTGTGCATCATACTCAGGTAATCCAAGTTCATCTACATAACGTTTACGACGAGCGTCTGGTAGCTCCGGAATTGAACCACGTATTCTTTCTTTCCATTCATCATCAATATAAAGTTCAACAAGATCAGGCTCAGGGAAATAACGATAATCTTCTGAACCTTCTTTTACACGCATTAAGATCGTCTTTTTCGTTGCTTCATCATAACGACGTGTCTCTTGTTGAATTTCCCCTCCAGCTCGAAGGACCTTTTCTTGACGCTTTTCCTCAAATTCCAATCCGTTTTTTACAAAAGCGAATGAGTTTAAGTTTTTAAGCTCAGTCTTCGTACCAAATTCCTTTTGACCTTCAGGACGTAAAGAAATGTTAGCATCACATCGTAATGAGCCCTCTTCCATTTTACAATCGGAAACACCCGTATATTGGATGATTGCTTTTAGTTTTTCTAAATAAGCATATGCTTCTTCTGGTGTCCGGATATCTGGCTCTGATACAATTTCAATAAGCGGGGTACCTTGACGATTAAGGTCAACCAAGGAATAGCCGTCATTTGAGTGGATGAGCTTTCCTGCATCCTCTTCCATATGAATTCGAGTAATCCCGATGCGTTTCGTTTCACCGTTTACTTCAATATCAATCCAGCCGTTCTCACCTATCGGCTTATCAAATTGTGAAATTTGGTATGCCTTCGGATTATCCGGATAAAAATAGTTCTTGCGATCGAATTTCGTTTCTGTTGCAACTTCACAATTAAGCGCCATGCATGCTTTCATTGCAAAATCAACAACCTTCTTATTTAGAACTGGCAATACTCCAGGATAACCTAGTTCGACAACTGTCGTATTTGTATTAG
>NZ_LATZ01000069.1 GCF_000981385.1 Bacillus sp. SA1-12 | reverse complement strand
AAGTACAAAAAGGTGTTATCGAAAATTGCAAGATTTATGGTGACTTTTTTGGCGTGGGCGATGTAAAAGAGGTAGAACAAGCCTTGATAGGTACCCGATATGATAAGTCGGAACTAGAAAGAATGCTTCAAGAAATCGATGTAAAAGCATACTTTGGAAATATTGAAAAGACAGATTTCCTGCAGCTTATTTATTAAATGAGCTGCTTTTGGGCGGAAATGATTAATCAAGATTATCCATTTCCTAGTGTTTAAGGTATAATAGATCATAGTAGTAATAGAAACTTTTAAATTTAGATTCAAAGTAGAAAGAGAGTGTTCATGATGGGCCGTAAGTGGAACAATATTAAAGAAAAGAAAGCGTCAAAGGATGCGAATACAAGTCGTATTTATGCAAAATTTGGACGTGAAATATATGTAGCCGCAAAGCAGGGTGAACCAGATCCAGAATCAAATCAAGCATTAAAAATTGTTCTCGAACGCGCGAAAACATACAGTGTTCCTAAAACAATTATTGACCGTGCAATTGAAAAGGCAAAAGGCGGAGCAGAAGAAAGCTATGATGAGCTTCGTTATGAAGGATTTGGGCCAAACGGATCAATGGTGATTGTGGATGCGCTGACGAATAATGTTAACCGTACTGCATCCGAGGTACGTGCAGCATTCGGTAAAAACGGAGGAAACATGGGTGTGAGCGGATCGGTATCCTACATGTTTGATGCGACAGCTGTAATCGGATTTGAAGGCAAAACTGAAGATGAAGTTCTTGAGCTTTTAATGGAAGCAGATGTAGAGGTTCGCGATATTCTAGCAGAAGATGATCAAGTGATTGTTTATGCAGAACCTGATCAATTCCATGCTGTTCAAGAAGCGTTCAAAAATAGCGGCATAACTGAATTTACCGTTGCAGAATTAACCATGCTGGCACAAAATGACGTCACACTACCAGAAGATTCTAAGGCACAATTTGAAAAAATGATTGATGCATTGGAAGATTTAGAAGATGTTAGACAAGTGTACCACAACGTTGATTTAGGTGAATGATAATAAAGGGTCGGGCCTCTGTCTTAAAGTGGGGGCTAGGCCCTTAATATATTTTCAAATCAAGTACCAGAGCATTGCTGCCATTTCATAATACTATGTCATAGTTTGATTTCAAAAGTTTCCAATTAGTTCTTAAACAAAGTTATTGACTTCCTGAATTATTAGTGATACGATATAAATCTTGTCGCTGTAGTATATTATCGCAAGCGATATTTTTATTGTTAATATTTTTCGTAGAAGTATATAGAAATGAAGTTAATTGGTATTGTTTGTACCATTTATTTTCAGAAACAAAAAGAAACGTTATTATATTTTCACTTCTCAAAAAACAAATAAAAAATTATTGACTTCTGTGAAATTAGATGATAAGATATTAGTTGTCGCTGAATTAAATCAAAAAAAGAAATCAAGCGATATTTTTTCTTTAAAATATTTTCGTAGAAGTTGACAAAAATGAAGTCTTTTGATACAATATTTTTTGTCGCTAATACAAGTGAAATGGTTCTTTGAAAACTAAACAAAACAGAAACGTCAACGTTAATTCTAAGTCTATTTATTAGACATTTTATGAGCTATATCAACTCTTTATTGGAGAGTTTGATCCTGGCTCAGGACGAACGCTGGCGGCGTGCCTAATACATGCAAGTCGAGCGAATCTGAGGGAGCTTGCTCCTGACGATTAGCGGCGGACGGGTGAGTAACACGTGGGTAACCTGCCTGTAAGATTGGGATAACTCCGGGAAACCGGAGCTAATACCGGATAACATTTCGAACCGCATGGTTCAAAGTTGAAAGGTGGCTTTTGCTACCACTTACAGATGGACCCGCGGCGCATTAGCTAGTTGGTGAGGTAACGGCTCACCAAGGCGACGATGCGTAGCCGACCTGAGAGGGTGATCGGCCACACTGGGACTGAGACACGGCCCAGACTCCTACGGGAGGCAGCAGTAGGGAATCTTCCGCAATGGACGAAAGTCTGACGGAGCAACGCCGCGTGAGCGAAGAAGGCCTTCGGGTCGTAAAGCTCTGTTGTTAGGGAAGAACAAGTACCGTTCGAATAGGGCGGTACCTTGACGGTACCTAACCAGAAAGCCACGGCTAACTACGTGCCAGCAGCCGCGGTAATACGTAGGTGGCAAGCGTTGTCCGGAATTATTGGGCGTAAAGCGCGCGCAGGCGGTTTCTTAAGTCTGATGTGAAAGCCCGCGG
>NZ_LATZ01000068.1 GCF_000981385.1 Bacillus sp. SA1-12 | reverse complement strand
CGTTATCTAGTTTTGAAGGAACATGCCTTCAAACTTAATATATCTGGTGGCGATGGCGAAGAGGTCACACCCGTTCCCATGCCGAACACGGAAGTTAAGCTCTTCAGCGCCGATGGTAGTTGGGGGCCTCCCCCTGTGAGAGTAGGACGTTGCCAGGTAAGAAGAGAAAAGATCAGTAGAGATACTGGTCTTTTTGTTATCCGTATAAAGGATTAAAACCTTTAGGTTTATTAGAAATAATAAAAAATGTAGAACATTACTTGATGGTATTAAGAATCATAGGATCTCCTATTTATTTTGGAATCCTTTCCATGATTGTCTATTCCCTATACATTCCATATAATAATAATGAGGGGTTTTACAACATAAAAATGAATGGTTATTCATTCATTTTGTCGAAGGGGTGGGAGAATGAATTTATCATCACAGTTATCACAAACGGTAAAAGCTTTTGGTAACAAACCTGCATTTATTTTCGAAGGCAAAGAAACGTCTTATTCACAGCTAGAAACGGTCATTAATCAATTTGCGAGCAGTTTGCATGATATAGGCGTAGGTAAAGGGGATCATATAGCTGTTGTTCTAGGGAACTCACCATATTATATTATTTCTTTATATGGGGCATTGCGAGCAGGGGCAACTGTAATACCGATTAACCCAATCTACACACCGAATGAAATCGCATATATGATCAATAATGGTGATGTTAAAGTTATAGTAACTGCAGATTTGCTTATTCCATTATTTTCTAATATTGAGGCGCAACTGCCGACGGTTGAGCACTACATCGTCTGTGAAACATCTCCTTCTCAGCAAACAGGTGAGGAAGCTAGTTTTAAAAGTGCTCTTTCAGGAAAAATGAAAACGTTATCAAATTTTGTGTCTGCTGGATCGCATGATTATACGGGTCCGGAGCTTGCTGAGAAGGACGTCGCAGTCATCCTTTATACATCAGGTACTACAGGCAAGCCCAAAGGAGCCATGCTCACACATGAAAATTTATACAGTAATGCGATTGATACCGCCAATTATTTAAAGATATCAAAAGATGATGTTGTTGTTACCACATTGCCTATGTTCCATGTTTTCTGTTTAACTGTTTCATTAAATGCGCCGTTAATGAATGGAGCTACAATGCTAATCGTGCCAAAATTTAGCCCTGCTGTTATCTTTCAATTAGTGAAAAC
>NZ_LATZ01000067.1 GCF_000981385.1 Bacillus sp. SA1-12 | reverse complement strand
TAAAAGAAAAGGTTCGGAACCGTCATGACGAATTCCGAACCAATACATACCCCTTCCTTATCTGTTAACATCCTGACAAAGCTCTTCTAAATCTTTAAGAAGGTTTTCAGCTTCATCCCAGCTGTAAATTGAAGCACCAGATGCTAAAGGATGTCCTCCCCCGTTGTATTTTCTTGCTAATCCATTAATTACTGGGTCTTTGGATCTCAATCTTACTCTAATTTGATCTTTTTCTTCAACAAAAAACACCCATGCTGTAACACCCTCAATATTTCCAAGTATACCTACCAGCTGCGAAGCTTCTGAAGGTGATACCTCATATTCATCTAATATTGCCTGTGAAATATTCATAGATGCTGCTCCTGATGATGTTAACGTGAAATTTTGAAGCACATAACCGCTAAGCTTTGCTACATTCCGTTTTGTCTTATACAGTTCGTTATATAATGGAGCAAACTCAATTCCTTCGGAAATTAATGCACTAGCATAACGGAAAGTCTTTTCAGTTGTACTTGGAAAAAGGAAACGGCCTGTATCACCAACGATTCCTGCATATAACAATTGCGCTGCTTTTTTTGGAAGAACAAGGCCTTGTTCCCTGCCTTCCAAATATAGTTCATAAATCATTTCACTTGTTGCTGCCGCACTCGTATCAACCCAAAGCAGATCCCCGTATTTATCTTCATTTGGATGGTGATCAATTTTAATAAGCTTTTTCCCATTTTTATAACGTTGGTCGCTTACCCGAGCTTGATTGGCTGTATCACAAACAATAACCAATGCTTTATGATAAACGTCATCCTCGACAAGGTCCATTTTATATAGAAACTCCAAGGATGGATCACTTTCCCCTACGACGAGAATTTTTTTATCCGGATAGGAAGCTTTTAATAGTTCAGCTAAACCACATTGTGAACCATATGCATCAGGATCAGGACGAACATGACGGTGGATAATAATCGTTTCATTTTGACGTATTTCTTCTAAGATTTTTTGTTTCATTTCTTTCTCCTTTAATCATCGATATAAGTTATTAAATCATAAAAAATCAGATTTAAAAAGAAAGAATAATCAGCAAACAGAAAATGAATACATTTTGATAGAGGACATGTTAAAATAATATAGGTTACGATCATATACACGTTATTGATTTTAAAGCGGAGGTTTAAGATATGCCGGTGTTAGTTGTAATTATTATGATTTCCCTTGCCTTTTACGTTTACTTTAAGGTAAAAGCTTATAGATCCTCAAAGCCGATTGAAAAACAATGGATTTCTGCAAAATCGAGTATTGCATTAGGGATATTTGTTGCAACCTTTGGCCTGAATCAGCTATTCCTATATCGATCAAGCATTTCGTTAATAGTTGGGGTTATCTTTTTACTTATTGGCCTTGGAAGCAGCTGGGCAGGATTCCGTGCATACAAACATTATTTACCTCAAGTAATAAATGAATCGGGAATCGAGTAGGAGGGGGTGACTAACCCCCGACCTCTCACACCACCGTACGTACCGTTCGGTATACGGCGGTTCAATTAAGTTTGACGTAGAAATTCATATCTTTGATATAAACTTTAAAGCCCACGGGAACTCCAATAGGAGTTATCAAGGGTTTTGTGTAGAATTGGACTACAGGCGATTCTCCAATATTTCTTTCTTGAGTTTCCCCATTCGTATGCCTTGTTATCAGGAACACCTAAACCTTTTAGTTTTCTAACTCTTGTTTTAGGTGTTTTCCATTGTTTCCATTCAACCATACGAAGTCTTCTTCTTATCCACTCTTCAAATTCTTTGAACTTACTTGGTGTATCAGCTAAAGCGAAGTATCCGTACCACCCTGTTAGATATTGGTTTAGTTTTTCAATTCTAACTTCCATAGGACTAGGTTTTGAACGAGATGTGATCTGTCGTATCCTAGACTTTAGTCTTTTGATACTTTCATTCGCTATTCTGACCTTGGGTTTCTTATGGTTTGTAAAACTGAAACCAAGAAACTTCCGTTTCCAAGGGCGGTCTACCGCTGACTTCTCTCTATTAACTTTAAGTTTTAGTTTCTTCTCAATAAAACTTGTAATTGAGGTCATCACTCGTTCACCAGCTTTCTTTGACTTCATGTATATATTACAGTCGTCGGCGTAACGAACGAATTTGTGTCCTCTACTCTCTAACTCTTTATCAAGTCTATCCAAAAGAATGTTTGAAAGAAGAGGACTCAATGGACCTCCTTGTGGTGTACCTTCTTCTGCTTCATTAACCACACCGTTAATCATGATTCCTGATTGGAGATACCTCCGTATAAGTTTCAAGACCAATCGGTCTTGTACTCTATTTGCCAAT
>NZ_LATZ01000066.1 GCF_000981385.1 Bacillus sp. SA1-12 | reverse complement strand
GCTCACTTCCTTCAGATTCCATGTCACCATAGACACCCTTGTGTTAGGCTAACTGTTACTTCTGTCTTCACAGTTCGGGACTTTCACCCTATAGATTACACCCATGCTGGGCGCACTTAAAAAGAACAGGGGAATAATCCCCTGTTCTTAAAACAACATAGAACCGTCACCTATAACAACTGATTGCGCACATATTCTTCTTTCTTTTCGTACTTGGTGTAGTTCAGCATAACAATTGCACCTACAATAAAGAAGATGGCCGGCAGCCAGGTGAAACAAAACTTAATCGCGGCTAATGATGCAGCAGATTGAGTTGCATTTGCTACGTATCCTGCCTTTTCCATAATAATAGAAGGAAAAAAACTACCCAATCCAGATCCTATTTTGATACAGAACGAGCTGCCAATGGCAGTTAAGAATCCGCTTGCACGAATACCTGTTTTCCATTCTCCATAATCAACTGTATCTGATAACATAGCAAATGGTAATGTAACAGCAATACCTGTTCCTAGTGATGCAACTATCCATCCAAAGATAATCATCGAAGCATTAGCTCCAGCAAAAGCAATGATCACTTGACCAATCGCTGCAATTGCGAATCCTATAATTTGGGTATGCGTTTTCAAAAATCTTTTAACGATAAATGGAAGGATTGTTATAGATATCATTTGGAAAACAACAAGTCCATTTAAGATGGATGCTAAGTTTTTATTATCAAGATTATATTCGGCATAATAGATCAAAGTTGAAGTTCTTGAAGTATTGCCTAACCAATAGAGAATAAAAGCAATAACCAGAGTGATCCATGGCCAATTTCCCTTCACTGCTCCAAAGCTTTGCTTGATAGGGATTGATTTTATACTTTTCGTATTGATTTCTTTCGTTCCAGAAAAAGCAAAGAGCAGTAAAGCAATGGCAATCACCGCATAGATACCTACGGTAACTTGAAACCCTAATTTATCGTTACCGTTTCCAAAAAACGAGACTAGAGGCAAAGTGAATGAAGCAGTTATTAAATAACCAATCATCCCGCCGTTACTTCTCCAAGAATTTAAACGAACACGTTCAGTAGAATTCGTAGTTAAGTTTGGCAAAATAGCAGTA
>NZ_LATZ01000065.1 GCF_000981385.1 Bacillus sp. SA1-12 | reverse complement strand
GTCGGCGAGCGCCAATTCGGTGTTAATCACGGCAATGTCATCAGCAGGATCGACTTTGCCCGACACATGGACAATATTGTCATTTTCAAAACAGCGCACCACATGGCCAATGGCGTCGGTTTCACGGATGTTGGCCAGGAATTTGTTACCCAGTCCTTCACCGCGTGATGCACCCGCGACCAAGCCGGCGATATCGACAAACTCCATGGTGGTCGGTAGCACTTTTTGTGGGTTCACAATTTTGGCTAACGCATCCAAGCGCAAGTCAGGCACAGGCACCACGCCCGTGTTTGGCTCGATG
>NZ_LATZ01000064.1 GCF_000981385.1 Bacillus sp. SA1-12 | reverse complement strand
ATAGATAAGCCTCTTCCATTCTTATTTGGTGAAGACTTTAGCTTCTATGGTCAACAGTTGGCCCCAGCATACTTTGCATTTGTAGGTACTCGAAACGAAGACAAAGGTTTTGTGACTGGACTTCATACATCTCATCTTAATTTTGATGAAAAAGTATTAATCTATGTGGCAAATTATTATGAACAATTATTAATGCATTATGGAGAGGAGTAATTCACATTGACAGCAATATGGTCCGTCGATAAAGAAGCGTTTTTACAAAATGCTATTAAAGTTAAAAATGGTAATTCAATTATGGCTGTAGTGAAGAA
>NZ_LATZ01000063.1 GCF_000981385.1 Bacillus sp. SA1-12 | reverse complement strand
AATAGCATATGCTGACATCCTATGTGGAGTTCTATGAGCAGAGACTATTGTCACTTCAAATGGAACGCCAAAATCTTTTAAAACCGCACATGCGGCAGACATTACCGGCAAGTCAGAGTCTGATCCCATGATGATTCCAACCAATGGTTTGACCATTGCTTCCAAGTCCAACTTTTGAGCGACAGAGATTTTGATTGGAATATCAGTTCTACCTGTAATGTAGTTCAGCCTTTGTTCACATTCCGCCATACTGGAGGCAATAATATTTATGTGACCTACTTTTCTGTTAGGTCTAGCTCGGTACCCTATGGCTACCCGTAAGCGCTATATGAAGTTTTTGGAACAATATGTGTATATTGATGCGGAAGACCAGGCGGCGCTTGCTGAAATGAGGTTCGTATGTAATAGAATCGGCGAATCTGGTGGTTTTACCGATCAAGAGAAAGCATTTTTCGACAATATTCCATTGCAACGACAAAGTTTCATTCAATCATGTTGTCATCTAGCTAGTCAAGAATTCG
>NZ_LATZ01000062.1 GCF_000981385.1 Bacillus sp. SA1-12 | reverse complement strand
AGACCTGCGAAATAGCAGAAGTGAGGCCGCATGACGTTCTCAGTAAAAACCATTCCAGACATGCTCGTTGAAACATACGGAAATCAGACAGAAGTAGCACGCAGACTGAAATGTAGTCGCGGTACGGTCAGAAAATACGTTGATGATAAAGACGGGAAAATGCACGCCATCGTCAACGACGTTCTCATGGTTCATCGCGGATGGAGTGAAAGAGATGCGCTATTACGAAAAAATTGATGGCAGCAAATACCGAAATATTTGGGTAGTTGGCGATCTGCACGGATGCTACACGAACCTGATGAACAAACTGGATACGATTGGATTCGACAACAAAAAAGACCTGCTTATCTCGGTGGGCGATTTGGTTGATCGTGGTGCAGAGAACGTTGAATGCCTGGAATTAATCACATTCCCCTGGTTCAGAGCTGTACGTGGAAACCATGAGCAAATGATGATTGATGGCTTATCAGAGCGTGGAAACGTTAATCACTGGCTGCTTAATGGCGGTGGCTGGTTCTTTACCCG
>NZ_LATZ01000061.1 GCF_000981385.1 Bacillus sp. SA1-12 | reverse complement strand
CGGATCAGAAATAGAAGAATTACAGCGCAACACAGCAATAAAAATGCGCCGCCTGAACCACCAGGCTATATCTGCCACTCATTGTTGTGAGTGTGGCGATCCGATAGATGAACGAAGACGCCTGGTCGTTCAGGGTTGTCGGACTTGTGCAAGTTGCCAGGAGGATCTGGAACTTATCAGTAAACAGAGAGGTTCGAAGTGAGCGAAATTAACTCTCAGGCACTGCGTGAAGCGGCAGAGCAGGCAATGCATGACGACTGGGGATTTGACGCAGACCTTTTCCATGAATTGGTAACACCATCGATTGTGCTGGAACTGCTGGATGAACGGGAAAGAAACCAGCAATACATCAAACGCCGCGACCAGGAGAACGAGGATATTGCGCTAACAGTAGGGAAACTGCGTGTTGAGCTTGAAACAGCAAAATCAAAACTCAACGAGCAGCGTGAGTATTACGAAGGTGTTATCTCGGATGGGAGTAAGCGTATTGCTAAACTGGAAAGCAACGAAGTCCGTGAAGACGGAAACCAGTTTCTTGTTGTTCGCCATCCTGGGAAGACTCCTGTTATCAAGCACTGCACTGGTGACCTGGAAGAGTTTCTGCGGCAGTTAATCGAACAAGACCCGTTAGTAACTATCGACATCATTACGCATCGCTATTACGGGGTTGGAGGTCAATGGGTTCAGGATGCAGGTGAGTATCTGCATATGATGTCTGACGCTGGCATTCGCATCAAAGGAGAGTGAGATCGGTTTTGTAAAAGATAACGCTTGTGAAAATGCTGAATTTCGCGTCGTCTTCACAGCGATGCCAGAGTCTGTAGTGTCAGATGATGACCGTACTCAAACATCGGGTTGAGTATTATCTTACTGTTTCTTTACATAAACATTGCTGATACCGTTTAGCTGAAACGACATACATTGCAAGGAGTTTATAAATGAGTATCAATGAGTTAGAGTCTGAGCAAAAAGATTGGGCGTTATCAATGTTGTGCAGATCCG
>NZ_LATZ01000060.1 GCF_000981385.1 Bacillus sp. SA1-12 | reverse complement strand
TCCCAAGAAAACAAAAAACAAATCTTCAAAAATTGATGAGTACTATGGAGTTATTTCCCTTTTATTATCAAAAGAATCAAAACAAGTGTTTTATTATAAACGAGTGCTCTGGCAATATTTAAAAGATAATCACGACTTGGATTGTGCAGCTTCTTCTTTTCGTAGATACATTCAAAGTAAACCTGAGTTTCAATCTTACTTTAGTGAGGGAAAGAGAATCAATTCAACTCAATCTAGTATCAGGTATGAAACTCCACCAGGGGAACAGGCACAACTTGATTGGAAAGAGAACATTCGGTATGAAACAAAAGATGGTGAAGTTGTTCATGTAAACGTGGCGGTATTATTGCTTTCATATTCTAGGTTTCGAACTTTCTATATGACCATATCAAAGTCACAAAGTGTGCTATTGTCATTTTTAACAGAAGCATTTGAAGCCATAGATGGTGTACCGAAGCAGATCGTGACTGACAATATGAAAACGGTAATGGATGAAGCAAGAACAAATTATACCAAAGGAATAGTCAATAAACGTTTCGCTCAATTTGCGGATGATTTTGGATTTAAAGTGCAGCCTTGTATTGCAGGAAGACCGAATACAAAAGGGAAAGTTGAATCACCCATGAAATATTTAGACGAAATTCATGCTTATCAAGGGAAGTTTAGCTTAGAAGAACTTCATAAGTTTGTGCAACAACTATGTGAAAGAATCAATCATAGTTATCACCAGGGGACCGGAAAGATACCAATTTTAGCATTAAAACAAGAAAAGAACCTCTTAATGCCCCTCCCACGGCAACAAATAAGAGATTCTTACAAAATCAATCATACGCTTGTAAAAGTGAATTCGTCCAACATGGTGTCGTATAAGTCCAATCAATACTCAGTTCCAGCTGAGTATCAAGGGAAGACTGTTGGCTTACAAGCATATGATGATCAACTATTCATTTATTATAACACGGAGTTAATTGTCCAACACCAAATTAGTCAATTAAAAATCAATTACAAGGATGAGCACTACAAAGCAGAGCTCAGCAGAGCTCTTCCATACTATCCTGATATTGATCATCTGGCAAAGAAAAATTTAGAGACAATTGGAGATG
>NZ_LATZ01000059.1 GCF_000981385.1 Bacillus sp. SA1-12 | reverse complement strand
GGTACCGTCAAGGTACCGCCCTATTCGAACGGTACTTGTTCTTCCCTAACAACAGAGCTTTACGACCCGAAGGCCTTCTTCGCTCACGCGGCGTTGCTCCGTCAGACTTTCGTCCATTGCGGAAGATTCCCTACTGCTGCCTCCCGTAGGAGTCTGGGCCGTGTCTCAGTCCCAGTGTGGCCGATCACCCTCTCAGGTCGGCTACGCATCGTCGCCTTGGTGAGCCGTTACCTCACCAACTAGCTAATGCGCCGCGGGTCCATCTGTAAGTGGTAGCAAAAGCCACCTTTCAACTTCGAACCATGCGGTTCGAAATGTTATCCGGTATTAGCTCCGGTTTCCCGGAGTTATCCCAATCTTACAGGCAGGTTACCCACGTGTTACTCACCCGTCCGCCGCTAATCGTCAGGAGCAAGCTCCCTCAGATTCGCTCGACTTGCATGTATTAGGCACGCCGCCAGCGTTCGTCCTGAGCCAGGATCAAACTCTCCAATAAAGAGTTGATACAGCTCATAAAATGTACTATTTAGTACGTTGTTTGTTAATCGAAATTAACGTTGGCACGCTTGGTTTTGTTTAGTTTTCAAAGATCATTATCATGTCGTTTCGTCTAGAAGCGACTTTCTTAATATATCACTTAACAACTCGATCGTCAATATCTTTTTTGAAATATTTTTTATCATTGTTGTTTGCGATAGTATCGCTCGTAAGCGACGAAAATTAATATAACATGTATATTTTATATAGTCAATAAGAATTCTCGATTTTTTTTAATCATCTAGAAATCTTATTAAGTAAACCTAACAAAAGCTCGTTTCTTTCTTGTAATGCCCTTATTTTTATCCAATTAACATTTCCCAAGCCTTCATCCCTGCTTAATAAATCTTTTACAACATTGATTTCATTCTTAAGTAGATCCTCTAGCTGCATCCTTTCTTTATCATTAAATAAATAATAGATCATTTCCGTCCTCCAAAAGCCATTTAATCTTCATTCTTTCTAATTTCTTTTATTTATAATCATTTTCATTGAAGACAAAGCATAAACTTGTCTCAAGAGTAAGTAGGACGAGGAGGACCATTATGAATCAATTTCATATCATTCATATGAAAAAAATTAAACAACTGGCTTTGATTATGGTGGCTGCTTTCTTTACAGCTGGAATTTTATATGTAGAAAATGTATTGAATTTCCCTGTCTTTTCAACTTCAGACGGCCCTAAAGCCATTTATCGGGGAGAAACGAAAAATAATCAAATTGCTCTAACCTTTGACATTAGTTGGGGAGATGTTAAAGCGGAACCGATTCTTGATACGTTAAAGAAACAAAATATTAATAATGCTACCTTTTTTCTATCCGCTTCCTGGGCTGAGAGACATCCTGATATCGTAAAACGGATTGTTAAAGACGGGCACCAAATTGGCAGTATGGGATATAATTATGAAAATTATCGGGATCTCGAACCAAATGAAGTTAGAAAAGACTTATCACTGGCACAGGAGGTCTTCACAGAACTTGGAGTAAAAAATGTTACATTACTTAGACCACCAAGCGGAGGATTTAATAAGGAAGTACTTTCCATTGCACAAAAACAAGGTTATACCGTTATTCATTATAGTATCGATTCAGATGATTGGACGAATCCTGGAGTAGAAGAAATCGTAAAAAATACAACATCATCTATAAAGGGCGGAGATATTGTCCTCTTACATGCCTCTGACTCAGCAAAACAAACAAATAATGCATTGCCGCTCATTATAGGAGCAATTAAAGAAAAAGGACTTAAAAACGCTTCTGTAGGAGAGCTTATTGCCAACGCTGAGACAAAAACAAAAGAAATTAGATAGAACATAAAAAGAGCTAGTATATACTAGCTCTCAGACCGTAGACAAACCCCATTTCAAATCCTTGATTTGAAATGGGGTTTGCATTTTCTCTTTATTTTCTTAGGCTGGGCATGGATACTTCCATGCCCAGTTTGCCATTTTCTTGAGATTCATGGCAGCAAAAGTTAGCATCGCCTGCATGGCCACTTTTTTAATTCCTCTTAAAGTGGTCCATCGCATGCCATGCTTTTCTTTAGCATCTGCAAAGACACGTTCTATTGTCTCTTTTCGCTTAGCGTATATGTTTTTATTCATTTCTGTATGCCGTAAATGATTAACCTCATCAATTTTATCTTCCCAAATATGTCGGTGAATCATTTTCCTCTTATCCTTACTGTGTGTACATGAATCAAGGAGTGGGCAATCCTTACAAATGGCTGGATTTGATGCGTATTGTCTGTAACCATCTCTGGTCGTTGTGCGGTAAGGAAGTATTTGATCCTTCGGACAAATATAGCAATCATAATATTCATCGTAGACATATTCATATTTTTTCATGAATTCATCTTTAGTGTGGGGTCTTGTGTAAGGCATAACAGGTCTAATTTCTTTGTCCATTAAATATTTCGCAA
>NZ_LATZ01000058.1 GCF_000981385.1 Bacillus sp. SA1-12 | reverse complement strand
TTATCTCCGCCATTTACTTTTCCGACTACCCAAAATGATGTTCCAGCTCCACCACGTACATTCCATGAAGTTCCCTTCACTTTAGCAGTTGTAGAATTGATTAGTGTTAATGCATCTTCTCTTATGTATGTATTGTATTTTTTATCAGTTTGAGGATTAACAGCTATTTGAGCTAAGGTTAAATCATTTAAGGTTATATCGTATTGTTCAGATATTTTTTCATACTCATCAAATGACGTGTTTGGATTAAATGGTTTAGTTACAGTCAAATACTGCGAACTTACATAACCAGTCTTCCCGTTTGCTGAGACCTTTGCCCAATTCTTTTCTTCTGAATACACGAATGCTATAGTGCCTCTAGCTAGTTTTGTGATAATGGAAGAGTTGGAGGATGCTTCTGATCGCATATTCAATGTAGATCCAAACATCACATTAACATATTTTTCACTGACTTTATCTGGAGTATTTTCATCTTGATCAGAACTGTTTCCAGCTTGTTCGGCATCTTCTTTATTCGTTGAAAGGTATTGCGAACTTACATATCCCATCTTTCCATATGCTTTTATCTGTGACCAGCCATTTGCTTCAGAGTATACGGATACTTCTAATCCTCGGGGAAGCTTTACAATAATTGATGAATTATTGGATGCACTATTTCGCATATTTAAACTTGAACCAATTTCCACATTGACATATTTTGTTTCTCTTGTTTGCTCCTGATCAACAGCCTTATTCTCTTCTGGCTTTATTGGTGTGAGATATTGTGAACTTACATACCCCTCGAAGTTACCAGCTTTTATTTTAGACCAGCCAGCTTTTTTTGCTGAAACAATCACTTCCGTTCCCTTTGTTAATTTACTAACTATTGCGGAACTAGTCCCAGGAGATTTTCTTACGTTTAAGGTTGATGTTGCATTTACATTTACATACATCGTTTCATAGATTGGTTGTTTAACATTTTCTTGTTCGTTTGCACTTGAGGAAGACAGGTATTGACTGCTTACATATCCTATCTGCCCAAAGGCTTCCACTTTTGACCAGCCCTTATTTTCAGATAGCACCTTAACTTCCTTTCCTTTAGCAAGCTTAACAATAATGGAAGCATTTAAAGAAGAATCTTTTCGCATATTAAGCGAACCGCTCTTTATGTTTACATATTTTATGGTCGGCGCTGATGTTTCGGGTTTAATTGGGCTCACACTTGGATTTGTTGATGATAAATAACTTGAGCTTACATACCCTTCTTTTCCTGCGGCCTTTACTTTTGACCAGCCATTAGTTTCAGAGTAGACCGTTACTTCCGTTCCTTTTTTCAACGATGTGACCACCTGGGAGCTTGTGGACGCACTTTTTCGCATATTTAGCGAGCCGCTTTTTACATTGACATATTTTGTGGTTGCCTTGGAAGATTCAGTTTTAGTTGAGCTGACACTTTTGTTTGTTGATGATAAATAACTTGAGCTTACATACCCTTCTTTTCCTGCGGCCTTTACTTTTGACCAGCCATTAGTTTCAGAGTAGACCGTTACTTCCGTTCCTTTTTTCAACGATGTGACCACCTTGGAGCTTGCGGACGCACTTTTTCGCATATTTAGCGAGCCGCTTTTTATATTGACATATTTTGTGGTTGCCTTGGAAGATTCGGTTTTAGTTGAGCTGACACTTTTGTTCGTTGATGATAAATAACTTGAGCTTACATACCCTTCTTTTCCTGCGGCCTTTACTTTTGACCAGCCATTAGTTTCAGAGTAGACCGTTATTTCCGTTCCTTTGATTAATGTAGCAAGAACAGTTGCGTTAGTTGATGGTATTTCTCTTAAATTTAGGAAGCCACTTTTAATATTCACATATTTAACTTCAGAACGTATCGAGTTTTCGCCGGATTTATTCTGCTCGGCAAATACTGTTTCCTCAATCGCAAATGTAGACAATACAGCAACACAAACAGTAGGTAATAGTACCTTATTCATATTTCCTCCTTACTAATTAAATTTATCTACGATATGTATTATGAACACTAGTAATCTTTGAAAAAGTGTCCAAAACTATATTAGCACAATTTACCAATGATAATGGCGAACTATGTCTAAAATGGGTATAAATACCTATTTTTTATTCAGGTGATTTTTAAAAAATAATTTACCGATCTAAGTGATTATTCTTGTTTCAAGAAAGAGAATGTGGGGGAATCAACTGGTATGTTTACAAAACTAAAAAAATGGATGAACTCCTCTGAGTCATCCACTATCCCAACCTATTTTGTTTAGTATCTTTTCGCCTTTCATACATCTGATCTAATTCTTTTATAAATTGATCGTCAAATTGATCTGAAAGCTGTTCACAAATTTGTTTTGCTAGCTTAGGGCTTGCCCCATTCGTAGATACAGACAAGGTTAGCCTTCCTTTTTTTACAGATTTAGGAACAATTACATTTCCTTTATCAGCGTTACTGACAACATTTACAAGCTGATTTACTCCGGCTTGCTCAGCGATCCATTCATTAACTAATGGATCATTAGTTGCGGCAATAATCATAAATGCCTGCTCTAAATCAGATTGTTCTACCTTTTTTTTTATCCATTGCAGTTTGTTTTGATTTGCGTGCTCCTCTATTTCAGGTAAAACTTCAGGACTAACCACGGTAATACTGGCACCTTCATGTAAAAACAGTAAAAGTCTCCGAAAGGCAATATTGCCTCCCCCAACTATAAGAACTTGCTTTCCTTTGACATCAATATGAAGTGGAATCATAACTTTATTCCTCTATCAAAATTGAATGCGCCATTTTTATTAACAATCGTCTCACTTATTCGTTCTAGAAAAAGTTCAAGCAGTACTGGATGCGGTCCAAGATAAGAACAAACTTCAATACTCCGTTCTTTCCAATCATACTTTTTAATTTTTTGATCAATTTCCCTTTTTAATAATCCAGTAAAAACCAAATAAGGAATAACAATAATTGA
>NZ_LATZ01000057.1 GCF_000981385.1 Bacillus sp. SA1-12 | reverse complement strand
CACAAGGGAGCTTGACTGCGAGACCTACAAGTCGAGCAGGGACGAAAGTCGGGCTTAGTGATCCGGTGGTTCCGCATGGAAGGGCCATCGCTCAACGGATAAAAGCTACCCCGGGGATAACAGGCTTATCTCCCCCAAGAGTCCACATCGACGGGGAGGTTTGGCACCTCGATGTCGGCTCATCGCATCCTGGGGCTGTAGTCGGTCCCAAGGGTTGGGCTGTTCGCCCATTAAAGCGGTACGCGAGCTGGGTTCAGAACGTCGTGAGACAGTTCGGTCCCTATCCGTCGTGGGCGTAGGAAATTTGAGAGGAGCTGTCCTTAGTACGAGAGGACCGGGATGGACGCACCGCTGGTGTACCAGTTGTCTTGCCAAAGGCATAGCTGGGTAGCTATGTGCGGAAGGGATAAGTGCTGAAAGCATCTAAGCATGAAGCCCCCCTCAAGATGAGATTTCCCTGTTACTTTGTAACGTAAGATCCCTGAAAGATGATCAGGTTGATAGGTTAGAGGTGGAAGCGCGGTGACGTGTGGAGCTGACTGATACTAATCGATCGAGGACTTAACCAATAAAAAAGCGTATGCTCAGTAAATGAATTATATAATCGTTATCTAGTTTTGAAGGAATATTTCCTCAAAAAATCTTTAAAAAACGTCTTGATTTTTTGTATAAAATTAATATAATAGTATATGTCGCTCTTAAACGACATATAACAAAATTATCTGGTGACGATGGCGAAGAGGTCACACCCGTTCCCATGCCGAACACGGAAGTTAAGCTCTTCAGCGCCGATGGTAGTTGGGGGTCTCCCCCTGTGAGAGTAGGACGTTGCCAGGTTTATAATGGAGGATTAGCTCAGCTGGGAGAGCACCTGCCTTACAAGCAGGGGGTCGGCGGTTCGATCCCGTCATCCTCCACCATTTAGAAATTAGATGTGAGAAGTTAGAGGTTAGTAAAATCTTTAATGAACTTCTCCAACATCGTACTTCTATAGTTCTAACATCTAGTACGCCGGTGTAGCTCAATTGGTAGAGCAACTGACTTGTAATCAGTAGGTTGGGGGTTCAAGTCCTCTCGCCGGCACCACTTAGTATTCCATTAATAAGAGCCATTAGCTCAGTTGGTAGAGCATCTGACTTTTAATCAGAGGGTCGAAGGTTCGAGTCCTTCATGGCTCACCATTTTACACACCGTGCGGGTGTGGCGGAATTGGCAGACGCGCTAGACTTAGGATCTAGTGTCCTTGTGACGTGGGGGTTCAAGTCCCTTCACCCGCACCATTTAAATTATGCGGAAGTAGTTCAGTGGTAGAACACCACCTTGCCAAGGTGGGGGTCGCGGGTTCGAATCCCGTCTTCCGCTCTTTAATAAGTGCCGGGGTGGCGGAACTGGCAGACGCACAGGACTTAAAATCCTGCGGTAGGTGACTACCGTACCGGTTCGATTCCGGTCCTCGGCACCAATTAGAAATATAATAGAATGCGCCCGTAGCTCAATTGGATAGAGCGTTTGACTACGGATCAAAAGGTTAGGGGTTCGACTCCTCTCGGGCGCGCCATATACTTTGAAGTGAGAATTAGGAAGTCAGAACTGAGATTGAAAGCTTTGGCTTAAGATGATGCTAGTAATCTCTGACCTCTCACATCCCATATCTGATATTTAATTCGGGAAGTAGCTCAGCTTGGTAGAGCACTTGGTTTGGGACCAAGGGGTCGCAGGTTCGAATCCTGTCTTCCCGACCATTTCTATAGTGATTATGGGGCCTTAGCTCAGCTGGGAGAGCGCCTGCTTTGCACGCAGGAGGTCAGCGGTTCGATCCCGCTAGGCTCCACCAAAAAAACTTCTTGACAATATAATGTGAATTTGATATTCTAATATAGTTGTCATTGAAAAATGATCTTTGAAAACTAAACAAAACCAAGCGTGCCAACGTTAATTTCGATTAACAAAACAACGTACTAAACTAGTACATTTTATGAGCTATATCAACTCTTTATTGGAGAGTTTGATCC
>NZ_LATZ01000056.1 GCF_000981385.1 Bacillus sp. SA1-12 | reverse complement strand
TCCTTCAACTGGTAATTGTTTTTTAACATTAGTTTTTGTTTCTTTTTTCATGGATGATCGCCCCTTTTTCTTTGGATGTAGGGCATCAATTCCTCCAGTCTCAAATAACTTGCGCCAGTTTCGGATCAAGCCTGGTGAAGAAATATTGAAAATGGCAGCTGCGTCATAAGAGGATATACCCGTGTCTTTCATAAACTTGAGTACATTTAGTTTAAACTCTACAGAATAACTTGTATAGGATTTAATAAATGCTTCTAAACCAAATTGTTCATAAAGGCGTATCCATCCACTTAAGATAGGAGGACTAACATTAACTTCTTCCGCAACTTTATTAATACTTTCATTTCTTTTTAAATACCTTAATACAATTTGAATTTTTTCTTCCGTTGTAAATTTGGCCATTAAAACACCCCGTAAATGTTAGTTTGGTGTCTAACATTTACGGGGCAGATCAAGTTGGCACTTAGCTTTTATTTATCTTCAAATCATTGGTTTTGACCTATATGTATATGGCAAAAGGAGCATGTTTCACTTTAATCGGTGAAATTAATAACCTATGTTGTTGTTTAACCTGCCCATTGTTTCAAAATTTGCTCTTTTGCAATTTGATACACTTCTTCTTCTGATTTGTTTTTGTTAGCTATTACATTGGTTTGATAAATTTTCCCCTTGAATAATACATTAATTATATACTTGTACATTTTGGTCTTTCCCCTTCCTTTTTTTCTATATTGTAAATGTGATTTTTTAAGTTTTGATAGATTTTATGTAAAAGTTTATTAAAAAGTTTATCCCTCTATTTGATAACATGTTGCATTAGCTGAGTGTCAACCTAATCGAAACTTCTTACCTAGCTTAAAAGCTTTACTATCCTGTACCTAACGCGTATTAATATCTTGTATCAAGAATAAGCTAAAAATGTATTTTAAACTATTAAAATGTAAGATTTTATTCCGTATTATATTGCATAAAGCCCCAAAAAATGTAACAAATATTTCAATCCGCACGATCTCTAAAGAATTAGGTCAAATTAAACTTTATCTGTTGCTTCATACAAAGGATATGAAATCCACAATTATTTTGATTCGAACATAATTTTATTCGATCCACTGTTAATCTATGTATGGTTATTTTTATAGTAAAAGTAGTTTAATAAAAGCTCAGTGACAACCTAAACAAAAGTTGACACTTAGCTTTTATTTACCCTTCAAAACATTGGTGTAAACCTATGTGATCTTAATAAGAATTTCATGAAACGCTATTCCATTAAAGGACCAGATTGTGGAATAAATTAAGGAATTCTCATAATTAAATCGAAGTAAGAGAAAAACTTCAGTTCAGTAAGATTAAACAAACCCGTATAAAATCCTTTAACCTTTAATAATCCAATTTATTCAGTTTTGATTAATAGCTCCTCAGATGGTTGTTCCTTCGCTATTTTAAAAATCCCTAATTTGTCAGTTACTAAAGAATGAAATTTTTTATTTTATAATCGACTCTTTAATAGTACTTTTTGAGTAATTTATAAAAAACTTACAGTGGAAAGAGGAATATAACCTAGCAATATCTAAATATTACAATTGTAGTATTTAGATATTGCTAGAATAAAAATCCAATTAGAAAGGTGAGATTCATTGACAATTAGACATCCCCTTAATAAAAGCAAAATGACATCTTAACTCTCTTCAGCAAAAAAGGAGGCAACACTTATGAAAATGTTAATGGCTAAGAAGTATTCAACTAAAAAATTTTTTTACTTTGCAGCATTCTTTTTACTTTCAAGTATTCTGGTTTTCACAGGTCTGTCAAATGTAAGTGAAGCAAAAGTTGAAAAAACAAAGAAACTAGAAATTGATGAATTATTTAATGGAAAAAAAGGGACAATGGTGCTTAAGAATTTAAAAAACAATAATATGTATATATATAACAGTGAAAGAAGCACAAAAAGGTTTACTCCTGAATCGACATTTAAAGTGCCAAATTCTTTAATTGGATTGGAAGCAAGTGTTGTAAGAGACGAGTATGAAGTGAAACGTTGGGATGGTGTTAAAAGAGAATTCGAAAGTTGGAATCGCGATCATTCATTAGCTTCCGCTATGAGAGAATCAGCCATCTGGTTTTATCAAGATATCGCAACAGATGTAGGTAAACTAAAAATGCAGGAATATATCAACCAAATGGGATATGGAAACGGAGATATATCTGGTGGAATTGATAGATTCTGGCTAGATAGCACATTGAAGATTTCTGCCCAAGAACAAGTTGGCTTCATGGAAGACCTTATAAAAGAAGAACTTCCGTTTAAAGAAAAAATCCAGAAGACAGTAAAACGAATGATGATACAAGATGAACAAGACAATTATACGCTGCATGGGAAAACAGGAACAAGGCTTTCGGATATGGGATTAGGATGGTACATAGGTTTTATAGAAACAGATCAAGAAACCTGGGTATTTGCAGTAAATCTTAGTGGATCTGGAACAGAAGCAAAAAACATTACAATTAAAGCATTAAAGCAAATGAACATTATTAAAGAGGTTGAATGAATCATATTTAACTGTATAGATATCTTAATCGAGTAGGAGGGGGTGACTAACCCCCGACCTCTCACACCACCGTACGTACCGTTCGGTATACGGCGGTTCAATTAAGTTTGACGTAGAAATTCATATCTTTGATATAAACTTTTAAGCCCA
>NZ_LATZ01000055.1 GCF_000981385.1 Bacillus sp. SA1-12 | reverse complement strand
TTAAGGGTACGATTCCTCGTAAAAACAAATTCACTTCTTCAAATCTTTCTAATTCTCCAATTGCTCTCTTACTCATTAAACGATAGTCTGCATGATTATAAATCAAATCAACGCCCATTTTCCGCATTAGTTTATAAAAGGTTTCCGCTGTGGTTCTTTTGAATATACTATCAGTATCTCTCTTTTTTCGAACTCCATAGACAATATCAAATCCTTCTTTATACTTTATAATAAAATCTCTAATACTATTTACATCATCTTGAAGATCGGCATCTATAGAGACTACACAATCCGATGTGTTTTTTGCTGTGACCAATCCAGCAAATAGCGCGTTTTGATGTCCGACATTTTTCGCAAGCTTAAGTCCATGTACTTTCTGATTGATTAAACTTTCTTTATAAATAATTGACCAGGTTTTATCTTTGCTTCCATCATCAACAAATAAGATTTTACTCTGGGCAGAAATCAATTGTTCTTCAATTAAATAGTCTATTTCATCATTAAGCTGATGTATTGTCTCTGCTAAAACATCCTCTTCGTTATAACAAGGAACTACAATTGTAAGAATAGGTTCAACCATTACATTACCTCCAGGTTTACAAGACTTTATATAAATAGATTTTCCATACTGATAAATCCGATTGAAATGTACGTTCTAATAAGAGATGATTTTCTTTTGCATTTTCGATTGGAACTGCTGAAAAAATGTATAAACCGCCCAACTCTTTGAAGGCATCCATATTCAACTCTAGATTTTTTAGCGTTTTTTTCGAATTTTTCTTAAACATATAATGCTTTCCCAATTCATCTGTGAAAATATAACAACGTCCTCCCCACTCATCAAAGTAAGTTCTAATGGTTTTGTTTTTAGTAAGCTCTTTTTCAATAATTTCTCTAAACTTATACTTGTATGTGAGGGGGTAAAAATTGTTATATGTATCAAGGGTGTAAAATCCATTATATTGAGCAATAGCAGGATGTATCCCAATACTGGCAATACGATAATCCTCCATAGACAAACCAATATGTGACTTAATATCCTCAAAAAGCTCTACTGAATAAAATTCAGCTACAGAAGGTTTCTTTCGATATATGATCTCATCATTAAAACAAAATAATAAAAGAATTTGAGCAATCAATAGACTAATGGCATATGTTTTCCATCCTTTTCGATGATTCCATATCATTTTTAGTCCTAAAGCAAAACCAACATATATTACTAGGGGACGCAGGAAATGAAACCGTGCAAAATTAAACGTATCCAAAAAATGAAATTTCTGTGTTAGTGGAAGCCAACCTTTATAAAACCAAAATGCATACCACGCAGACAATATAAAGTTTAAAAATAAAAGGAAAGTAAATGCTTTTTCCTGTTTCCATAATTTTTTTGTTATGACCAGATAAAGCCCCAATAAAAGCACCGTCATAATAAAGAGGCCGTGAACGGTCATAACGTGGTTATGTCCTAAAATAAAATTTTTAAATGTTAAACGTATGACCCTCCATAAAGGTAGTCTCGCATGAAAGTATTCATCTCTGCTGTTTGGTTCTTCATCAAATAAGAAGGAATAAAATAATCGATACTCGACAACTACGTATAACAGCGACATATAAATGATAGCTAATAAAAAATACCAATTCCGCTTACCTCTTAGAAAATCAACTAACCAAAATACCCCTATAGCAAATAAAAAAAAGAAAAAGCCTAAGACAATACTCGAATAAAAAGGCACTAATGTTAAAACAAGATATTGTTTCCACGTTCTTTGTCCATTCCTTATATGCAAGAAAGCCCATAGCGCTAATGGCATCCCTAAAGTACTCAGCATTCCAGATGGCCAAAATGGTGTTAAAGAAAAAGCTAATGCAACTCCAACATTAATGACAACATAATCTTTATTTTGTATAAAATGATCCCTAAGTAGAATGTACATACCGATAAAGGCAAAAACTCTGGTAATTGTTTGGCTTAATGCATAAGCAAAAATAGTTGGAAAAATAGCATATAACCAAACAATCAGGCTAAATTCTGTTCCAAATGCATTTCTGGGCAGACCATTTATTATTTGAGGAACAGTTGAATCAACAGGGGCAAGTAATTTCCCACTTTCACTTAGCACCTTATACCAAGCCAGATTTGAATCAAGATTATCATGGACTCGAATGTGAGCATTTTCCCCTAAGATATAAAGCGGTGCTAAGTATATACCGATCATGATAAATGCTAAAATGAATAACTTCTTTTCAGTCATAACATATCTAAAAGACACCATCTACACCTCAAAATAAAGAGCATTACATGTAATTTACTATTAACATTTGCATAAACAGGAGAAAAATACCTATAAATTCATTTATTAAAAATAAAAAAGACCAGTATCTCTACTGATCTTTTCATGCTCTTACTGGCAGCGTCCTACTTTCACAGGACTTGCACAGGATGTGCTAACTTCTGCGTTGCCACAGGACGTGGCGCTCTTAGTAGAAGTTCCTTTATTTGCTTCTCCCAAGCCTCGGGCTAGAAATATTACTTTGAATTCTGCTTTTATCTAAAAAAACCTTACGGTTTTTATTTATTTAACTCCATAACAAAAAGACCAGTATTTCTACTGATCTTTTCACTTCTTACCTGGCAACGTCCTACTCTCACAGGGGGAGACCCCCAACTACCATCGGCGCTGAAGAGCTTAACTTCCGTGTTCGGCATGGGAACGGGTGTGACCTCTTCGCCATCGCCACCAGATATA
>NZ_LATZ01000054.1 GCF_000981385.1 Bacillus sp. SA1-12 | reverse complement strand
TGATGAAAATAATGGCAATTATGGTTATCGTCGTATCAAGCTAGAATTGAAAAATCGCGGTTCTAAAGTGAATCATAAAAAGGTGCAACGCATCATGAATAAACTCGGACTCAAAGGAGATAAGTTCAAAAGAAAATCACGGAAGTACAGTTCTTACAGAGGGACTATTGGAACTGTTGCCAAGAACCGTATTAATCGCCGTTTCCACACAAATAGGTGTCATCAAAAATTAGCAACAGATATCACAGAATTTAAGTGTTCTGACGGTGTAAAACTGTATTTCAATCCCATTATGGATATGTTCAACGGTGAAATTCTTTCGTATGGGATAGGTATGCGTCCAACCTTAGAATTAGCCCTTAAACCTCTAGAGGAAGCCCTTGAAATAGTAAAAGTTTCAAAGTACAGGACTACTGTACATTCTGATCAAGGATGGCAATAATCAACATAATAAATGGGTAAAAACACTTAAGGAATATAGGGTATACCAGAGTATGTCGCGAAAAGGAAACTGTTTAGATAACTCCCCGATGGAGAATTTTTTCGCGTTAGTCAAACAAGAAATGTATTATGGAGAAGCACTGTGCTCATTTGAGGAATTAAAAAAGAGAATTGAAGAGAATATATCGATTATTATAATAACAAGCGTATAAAGCAAAAATTGGCAGGTATGAGTCCGGTTCAATACCGCATCCATACCAGCCAATCAGCTGCTTAATACAAAACTCTAACTTTTTGGGGTCACATCACTGATAAAGTTGCTTTTTTCACTATTCAAATTTATATGTAGGAATATCAAATACGAGTTTATATGAATCTATTAATCGATACAAGTTGTAAATTTGATTGACTTGCTTCACGGCCCAGCCGATATCTGTCGCATATTGGTTGGACGGGTACCCGTATTTTATACTGGAGCTTGGATTCCAGCGCATTTTATAAAGGGTATCCTGACCATTATTTATATATCCATCTGCGATAAACTTGGCTCCGCCAATGATCGCTGCCTCTTTAGTAAACCAGCCGGCTTGATAGGCAAATTGAGCTCCGCTTCTAATGGCGGAACCATCATATGCGCCGATTCCATACATGTTATAAACAATCTTACCATTAACTAGTACACCTTTTGAAAGCTGGGAGGTACCATTACCTGTTTCTAATAAAGCATGAGATATCAAATAGATTTCATTGACATTATTGGTTTCTCCAGCATTAATAAAAGCAGCGGCTAGCCCTTCCAAGCTTCCTTTACCAGCAAGAATTCGTTCATTTACCTCAGAAGAAACCAGTTTCGCAGGTAATGATAGTTTAAGAAATTGCAAGGAATCAACTGTAGAACTTAAGAAATTATTGGGGTTTAAATAATAGTTTACATCTTCTGGACTTGCATTTACCCATGTTTTTTTATAGTCAACTTGATACCAATCATAGCCATCAGTACCTTTGACTTTTGAATTGATGTTCAATTTATCTCCGCCATTTACTTTTCCGACTACCCAAAATGATGTTCCAGCTCCACCACGTACATTCCATGAAGTTCCCTTCACTTTAGCAGTTGTAGAATTGATTAGTGTTAATGCATCTTCTCTTATGTATGTATTGTATTTTTTATCAGTTTGAGGATTAACAGCTATTTGAGCTAAGGTTAAATCATTTAAGGTTATATCGTATTGTTCAGATATTTTTTCATACTCATCAAATGACGTGTTTGGATTAAATGGTTTAGTTACAGTCAAATACTGCGAACTTACATAACCAGTCTTCCCGTTTGCTGAGACCTTTGCCCAATTCTTTTCTTCTGAATACACGAATGCTATAGTGCCTCTAGCTAGTTTTGTGATAATGGAAGAGTTGGAGGATGCTTCTGATCGCATATTCAATGTAGATCCAAACATCACATTAACATATTTTTCACTGACTTTATCTGGAGTATTTTCATCTTGATCAGAACTGTTTCCAGCTTGTTCGGCATCTTCTTTATTCGTTGAAAGGTATTGCGAACTTACATATCCCATCTTTCCATATGCTTTTATCTGTGACCAGCCATTTGCTTCAGAGTATACGGATACTTCTAATCCTCGGGGAAGCTTTACAATAATTGATGAATTATTGGATGCACTATTTCGCATATTTAAACTTGAACCAATTTCCACATTGACATATTTTGTTTCTCTTGTTTGCTCCTGATCAACAGCCTTATTCTCTTCTGGCTTTATTGGTGTGAGATATTGTGAACTTACATACCCCTCGAAGTTACCAGCTTTTATTTTAGACCAGCCAGCTTTTTTTGCTGAAACAATCACTTCCGTTCCCTTTGTTAATTTACTAACTATTGCGGAACTAGTCCCAGGAGATTTTCTTACGTTTAAGGTTGATGTTGCATTTACATTTACATACATCGTTTCATAGATTGGTTGTTTAACATTTTCTTGTTCGTTTGCACTTGAGGAAGACAGGTATTGACTGCTTACATATCCTATCTGCCCAAAGGCTTCCACTTTTGACCAGCCCTTATTTTCAGATAGCACCTTAACTTCCTTTCCTTTAGCAAGCTTAACAATAATGGAAGCATTTAAAGAAGAATCTTTTCGCATATTAAGCGAACCGCTCTTTATGTTTACATATTTTATGGTCGGCGCTGATGTTTCGGGTTTAATTGGGCTCACACTTGGATTTGTTGATGATAAATAACTTGAGCTTACATACCCTTCTTTTCCTGCGGCCTTTACTTTTGACCAGCCATTAGTTTCAGAGTAGACCGTTACTTCCGTTCCTTTTTTCAACGATGTGACCACCT
>NZ_LATZ01000053.1 GCF_000981385.1 Bacillus sp. SA1-12 | reverse complement strand
AGTCTAGGATACGACAGATCACATCTCGTTCAAAACCTAGTCCTATGGAAGTTAGAATTGAAAAACTAAACCAATATCTAACAGGGTGGTGCGGATACTTCGCTTTAGCTGATACACCAAGTAAGTTCAAAGAATTTGAAGAGTGGATAAGAAGAAGACTTCGTATGGTTGAATGGAAACAATGGAAAACACCTAAAACAAGAGTTAGAAAACTAAAAGGTTTAGGTGTTCCTGATAACAAGGCATACGAATGGGGAAACTCAAGAAAGAAATATTGGAGAATCGCCTGTAGTCCAATTCTACACAAAACCCTTGATAACTCCTATTGGAGTTCCCGTGGGCTTAAAAGTTTATATCAAAGATATGAATTTCTACGTCAAACTTAATTGAACCGCCGTATACCGAACGGTACGTACGGTGGTGTGAGAGGTCGGGGGTTAGTCACCCCCTCCTACTCGATTGTGGTTCGTTGAAATAACGGATTAGTAGGTAAAGAAAAACTCAGATGTTACTGAATATTCTTTTTGAAATAAAATGAACCTTTTTGCTTTCCGATTTGTATTGTTATAAGGAAAGTGAAGGGGGGAGTAAAAAGGGGATTGGTTGGATCATTTCATTAATTGTTGCTGGTATTTTGGCTCAGATTGAATTGATTATTTGTAGGTTAGGATGTAAACTAGGAAAATGGCTAGACAAAAAACGCAACCAATTAAGATTGCGTTTTACAAGCTATTCCAACTATATGTGAGTGACTTTTATGAATAGAAGGCAACATACACTTTAATTATGAATATTATTACTCATTAAATCCTATATAAAATGAATCTTTGTGTAAAATTCGATTATATGCATACCATGCTGCAAGCCAGCGCCCATGAGTATTGTTTGCATCTCTGGGAATGTATCGTACAGAAAACCTGCCATCACCCTTGCCGGCTCCTTCATATGTGCTGGCAAAAGGAAATTCATCGCATTCATATCCTTCCGGCTTATTGAGATTCTTACATGCTTGATTTTTGGCATTGGTATTCTTGTTATATTGTTCTCTGTCATATGCAGAATAAATTCGAGTGAGTGGAGGCTTAGGCTCCATCCCTGGGATTAAGCTCCCTTCAGAGGTCAAGGCGTCTTTATGATGCTGAAAAGCTTCTTTCATAATATTAAAGTACGGATCATTCATATCATAGGTAAAGGTAGGTATGAAATTCGCAAAGATAGCCCCTTCTCTTTTAGAAAAGCCAGGAGTAAACAGATAATCGGCTGAGTCCATTCGAATGGTTTCTTTTGGACCATCATTCGTCAGAGGAGGATATTTTTTACTAGGTGGATCTACAGTTATTCTTGGCCACATATCCATGTAACTTACCTGATCCTTATTATTATTCGTAATTGGTGGGGCATCAGATGTAATATAAAACTGGTAATGACTGCTTGATTCCCAGTTTGCCAATGTTCTTGTGACATTTTCATCCGCACCGATGCAATCACGGATTTCAGAAATACCGTCACATTCCGTGCTGAGGGTAACTTTTGAACCTCGCCATCCTTTGCTGTCAAAGTCTGTATCAATATCGTCTATTGTATAATTGTAAGTAACTCCCCGAAATCCGTTATATCCATTTGCAATAACGGTTACTCGAAAGGCAACCCAGTCACAACCAAATGGAAACCAACTTGGACCACATCCGGCTGGATCGCTATACACAACGTAGCTCGACCAACATTGAGAATAACGGTTTTTAATCCAACCTGATGCTGCCTTTTCATTCTCCACACAGGAATCAAATGTTATATCATCGTACTGAAATGAAGGGGGGGTCCAATCATCTCCATCTGAAGCAGTAATGGAATTCTTCATAACGGAATCTTTTCCCTTATCTGTCCTTTCCTTCATTATCGTAACCGCATTTTTCTTAACCTCTGAATTCATTTGCTCCAGCATTTGTTCTCTGGGGCTATGCTTTTGACTTGATATTAGCCCTAATGTTTCCGGAGATTTCCCTTGTTTCAGTTGGCTAATAACTTCATCTGCTTTTTCGGGATCACTCGTTGGAATAAAATATAATTCTGGTTTCGTTTGATTGATTTCATTTTTTTCTTTTTCCGTAACTTCTGAAGAGGAATTTACTTTAGCCTCCATTTCAACTGGAGCGGCAAAAAACATGCATAACGTGAAAAGTAAGGCTGCAAATTTGTAGTACTTTTTCATTATCCTTCCTCCATTTCTTATTTCCAAAAAAAATCAGTATGAAACCTCGCACCATGTAAAATAACTTTTTTCATTACCCCAAAGCAGGAAGTTTTTTTGCATTAACACTTTCATTAATTATAAGTAATAACCTAAATTATAAATTTCTATTTTTTATCACTCTCCCCCATATGGTAAAATATTACAAAATGATTATATTATATATATAATAATTTCATAAGGGGATAAATTACTGTATATTCCTAATCTATTTCTCCATATTAGAACTTTCTTCATATCACAATTTGCTTAGAGTTTTTTTCCCCTAATAAATTGTTGATTTGAAAAAAATCGTGGTGTTTATAAAAAAGATGCGTTGTTTAAAATAAAGTCATGATGTTTATAAAAAAGTTGTGAAGCTTTCCCCTACACCGTTTTGAAATAATCGAACCGTTTGTAAATGTTTGATCAAAAATCCTGTATTGCAGGATTTTTTTATTAAGCAAACGGGCCATATAGTTGTGCGAAACGTTTCTAACCTAACTTGGGAGTGGTCACATTACCCAGATAAAAGTTAGACAATTCCTTCTGGAATTGAAGGATTATATCGAAGAGTCAAATGAAAGAGTAACGCCTTGAAGGGCTCTCTCTGCGTCGAATAGTACTTGATTTAGTAAGAATGATAGTGTTATAAGCTCGGCAAAGAAGGCGTAAGAATTTACCGTATCAGTTCGGCTGACGAAAGCCTACCCGAGGGGGTGGTGTAAATCATGATGCTTGAGTTGAATGAGTAAGGTGAGAATGCAAAAGAACCTACAGTAAAAGGTTAAGCTAACGAACTTCTGAATGTACGGGTCTAGAATGGCAATACATAGAAATGTGTATATCACCTAATGTGAGGTTAGCAGTGGATGAGTAAGACTGATTAATATGAAAATCCATGATATGTTACAGGCATATGAACGGCTAACAGGCTTACAGGAAGCACCTAAGTTCATTCCATAATAGATATAATTCAACGTTGTAAGCTGATACCGTGGAGGGCTTACTCCCTATGAAGCGTTGGTAAGGAAAGCAATAGTGAGAATA
>NZ_LATZ01000052.1 GCF_000981385.1 Bacillus sp. SA1-12 | reverse complement strand
TTTGACAGCTTCTTTTATAAACTTCCTCTTGTTTGCATTTGCTTTAACATGTGTAGAGTCTATAAAAACAACAGAAGGATCAACAAACCCTTTTTCTATCGCTTCATTAAGAATATGGTAGAAAATCTTCTCAAAAAGATCTGTGTCTTTAAATCGTCTCTCATAGTTTTTACCGAAGGTAGAAAAGTGGGGAATCTTTTTATTGAAGTCAAAGCCTAAAAACCAGCGATACGCAACGCTTGTATCAATTTCATCTATTGTTTTTCTCATTGATTTAATTCCGAATACATATTGAATAAAGACCATCTTTATTAACACAACTGGATCGATACTTGGACGACCATTATCCAAACAATACAAATCTTCAACTAAGTCATAAATAAAACTAAAATCAATAGCGGCTTCAAGCTTTCGAACAAGATGATTAGCAGGAACTACTTCATCAAGTGCAATCATCGATATTTGATAACGACCTTCCATTGATTGTTTCGATAACATATATTTGCACCCCTCAAACCAACTTTACTTCTTTATTCGACAAAAAAAGCTTGTAGACCTGCCTGAATATCAGACTTTGTCTACAAGCTGAAACACCCAAACAGGGTTTTTTCTTTTATCAATATAAATTCAAAGTGTTACAATATTCGCAAATGCTTTACTATGTTCACGGCGTTCTTTGCGGACATTTATACGCTGACTTGCTGTATTAAAAAGCATCATTTCTTCATCTGACTCAGGTATGACCTAACGGGTGAGATTCTTTAATAAGGATGGCCTTTCTTATTGAGGGAGTTTAACAAGGAATTTAAATCTCTAATGAAGAATAATTTATAAAAAGCCTTTTTTGGAGTTGTGGAAGATGATGAAAAAAATTAAGTTATCTGAAATAAAAAAAGAACAGATTTGGGACTTGGAAAAACAAGTTGCCAACATTGCAAAAGAGGTAGAGGAAGATTTTCAGCATCTTTTTCTGCAAAACTCCTACATTCTTGAAATATACTTCAGCAGAAATGACACTAACCCTAAACACTTTCCTTATACGCCTAAAACGTCAAAAGAACAATGCCTCAAACCTCATTACTGTTCTCATATTGGTTTATCTTTGAGGGATTTGGATGGAATTGAAATTGATGATGATAACCATGAGTTTGATATAGGACACCAATTAACCATTTGGGAAGTTGAGAAAACCTTTTTTATTTTTGTAGTTGATAAATTCCCTCTTTTTAAGATACGGGGCTTTATATTAGATTTACCATTAACTGAAATTAAAAGGCAATTGACAGAGGACATCTTATATATTGCACAACATCTTAAAATTGAGAATAAAAGAAAATGATAACTTGCATTAAAAAACAAACATTGTGAAGAATTACACTTAATCTATCGAGTGCGTTAATCCAAGAAGGGATTACGCTCTTTTTTATGGACAAGAGGTAAGGGAATAGGTAATCTGCTCATGGAAAAATTATTTGAGACAGCTACTGGAGATGGTTTTACATCTCTATCTTTGAGCGTCGACCCTAAAAACACTCAGGCAGTACAACTTTATAAGAAACTCGGATTTGAACAATGTGGTTTATCTGAAACATCTTGGACAATGAAATATAACATTTCTTCCAATTAAAGATTTTTAACAATATGGTGCTTATATTAAAAATGGGTGGCTGCGGCGATCCCCTTGTTATATTGTACTACGGTCAGATTAGTTAAATAAGGAATAATCATCCAAAAACAAATGGAATTATTCGGCTGCCTTTTATCTATATCTCATTTTTTATAAAATTTCGTTTAGAAAATTCAATGTTTTTAAAGCTAATCGGCATATAGATTTTTTAATTAACAAATAATAATGTTGAATTTTAGAATATATAGGTTTCGATAGTCAATAATAAAGGGGCCACACCATGGAAAAGTTTATACAAAATTTAGATTTGTCATCAAAAGGTTTATGGTTTCCAATTACTTTACTTACTATCTTTTTGATTTACATATTTTTTATGCCAAAACGATTAAGTTGGAGAGAAATTTATTTTATCTTTGGTACAACTGGCTATGTAGCAATAACAATAGATGTGTTCCTTATGTTAAATTACTTGGATGTATTTGATTTAGGTCGTGATCCAAAACAAGAAGGAATTGGTGATTTTATATGTTATGGTATCATTCCTTCTTGTATTGCTGTAATATTTCTTAACTATTTTAGACAGGAAAAGAAATGGTTATATGTTACCATCTTTACCATCTTGTCCATCTTATCTGAATGGCTGCTTGTTCAAGTTGAATATATGAAGTTAAAAGGATGGCAAACCTGGTGGTCTATCCCTGTATTTATTATAGTTTTTGGGTTTTGGTTACCTTGGCAATTAAGGTTAATACGAAAAGAGTCATAATTAAATAAGATTGTGAAGGTTTCTACTTAAACTCCCTCAGTTTGATTCAATTTACTCTTAAATACTCGCTTATTCGCAGGATTTCAAATCCACATGTAAGAACAATGACGGATATATGGAATGAGTATTAGAAACAAGGCTACATGAAGGCATGCGGGAATAGAGGAGTGAATCATAACTCCATTTATTTCCATATACTGCACGTATACTCCACGCCGTCCCTGGAGGCTTTCCCTCCCATGTCTCAACGGGTCTTTTGCCCTCTCATTCCTTCGTCATGCCTATCCAAGGGGTGGAGGCCGGTATTGCTAAAGGTATGGGTCTGTGCCCTTGTGTTTAAGTATTCCAGTACTCCGTGCTTTCTTTGAGATCCTACGAATAAGCCAACATTCAATAAAGCAACTTTTTCTATTTCATATGTTCAGTTATAAGGTAATTAACTTATGCTGCTAAAGGTACCAAAGGGTGAACTTTTTCTGCACAATAGGGTTCATTACGTCGGGCAATTCCTACTATCATTCTTGCAAATTTACCAATCAGTTTCATAATAGATTTCATTTTTTTCATCTTTTTCACTTTGACATTGTGGGCATGAATTTCTCTGAACTCAGGATTGTTCATCACAAGACACATTGTTGCTAGGTATAAGAATCGCCTTAGACGAGACCTTCCTCTCTTAGAAATGACAATTTGTCCTTTCCATTTACCAGAGCTTGCCTCGACTAAATGTAAACCCGCGTGTCGTAATAGAGAATTGCCATGTGCGAACTGACTTAGATCACCAGTTTCACCTAAAATGCCACCTAACATTACGATTGTTAATCCTTTTATACTAAGTAGTTTTTCTGTAAAAGTAATACTTCCAAGAGCTTCAGATACTTCTTTATCTACTATTTCCAATTGGCTTGTGGCGAGGTCGAATTCTTCAAGTAATTGTTTTAGGTGTAATTTATATGCATCATGTGCTTTATCAGTGCCAACAGAATTCTTAGCTAGTTTAATGAGTGCTTCGGCTTTTTTAATACCAGGTTGACGCTTCATCTCTGTTCTCCACCCTGTAACGATATTTATAGCTTCCATCGAACGTAATTCTTTCGGTGTAGGGAATAAACGGAGAGTAGCGATTGCCCCTTTACATGTAACGTCTTTAAAAACTTGTCTAAGTTCAGGGAAAATAATATCAATCCAACGATGGATTTGGTTCGCAGCACTGACATGTCGTTTAACTATGGCATCTCGGTTAGACATCAATACTCTTAGTTTTTCGAAAGCCTATGTAGTTGGACGAATGAAGGAATAGTATCCATTCTTCACCATATCGGCAATAACCAGAGCGTCTTTTTTGTCACTTTTGGACTGTGTATTATCTCTGTTTTCTTTGTTCTTTTTAACAAGGTGGGGATTAACAGTTACCACATCAATATTTCGGTCGTAAAGCCATTGGGACAGGTTTAACCAATAATGCCCTGTAGGTTCCATACCAACGATTTCAGTATCAAGATCTTTTGAGTTTTTTAATTTGTTAATCCAATCTAGTAACCTTGCAAATCCATCTTCGTTATTTTCAAAAGATAGTGGATCACCGACCACTATACCACGATAGTTTACAGCTCGTGCTACATGTGTTAGTTGGGCAATGTCTACACCAACAACAAGATGTTCATCAGAAATTCTTTCAATTAGTTGATTTTGTTTGTCTTGCATTTTAAACTTCATATAAGAGCTCCTCTTTAGATTTGAGTTTTAGAGTGGTGTCTATACTCTTATCTTACTGAGGGGCTCTATTTTTTTCAAAGTTGATATTAACGCACTACAGGAATGCTA
>NZ_LATZ01000051.1 GCF_000981385.1 Bacillus sp. SA1-12 | reverse complement strand
TGGTTACTTATCCACCAGTCTAATTCATTTAAAACAATATTAGATAATAATGGAGATAAAATGCCACCTTGCGGCACACCTTTTGACGGTATGCCTTCACCTTCAATTTCAGCTTTTAACAATTTTGAAATGATAAAAAGTAGTGATTTATCTCTAATGCCTAATGACCAAATTTGTTTAAGTAATTTACTGTGGCTTACATTGTCAAAGAAACCTTTAATATCTACATCTATGCAATGATAGAGGCCCGCCAAGTTAATAAGGGACTCAAACCTTGCTTTCGCGTGATGAGTGCTTCTGTTCGGTCTAAAACCGTAACTATGCTTATGAAACTTCGCTTCGCAAATCGGTTCTAAAACTTGTAATATGCACTGTTGAAAGATTCTGTCCCATATCGTCGGGATACCTAAAGGTCTTACTTTGCCATTCGGCTTTGGTATGAACACACGCCTAACTTTTTGTGGAACATACGATTGAAGCATATTTTGAACCTTCTGAATGACTTCTTCTACAGACAAACATTTGACATCTTCAATGGTTAATTTATTTGTACCAGCCGTTTTACTTCCTGTATTTCTTTTGATATTTCGATAAGCAAGACGTATATTTTCATCAGAGCTAATCCATTTCATTAAGTCATAGAAATTTTGACCATTAACACTTTGAGCGTACAAATTGTCAAAACAATGCTGCATATCGTAATACTCATTGTGTCTCAGTTTCTTCCGTTTCAACAAGTCGGTGACTCCTTTGGGAGTTGAACCTCTTTTAGTCTCACAAGAACCTTATTAACCGATAAAGAACTGCCTTACATGGTTGAGTGATTCTTCATTAGTCTAGTGGCTATCCCTCCATGTTGATTAGACATTTCATTGGTACTGTACCACCACTTTCACTGATATAAAGATAAGTTATACAATAGCTAATCTCACTATTGCTTTCCTTACCAACGGTTCATAGGAAGTAAGTCCTCCACGTTATCAGCTTACAACGTTGAATTATATCTATTATAGAATGAACTTAGGTGCTTCCTGTAGGCCTGTTAGCCGATCGTGTGCCTGTAACACATCATGGATTTTCATATATATTAGTCTTACTCATCCACAGCTAACCTCACTTAAGTGATATACACATTTCTATGTATCGCCATTCTAGACCCGTACATTCAGAAGTTCGTCAGCTTAACCTTTTACTGTAGGTTTTTAAGCATTCTCACCTTATTCATTCAACTCAAGCATCATGATTTACACCACCCCCTCGGGTAGGCTTTCGTCAGCCGAACTGATACGGTAAATTCTTACGCCTTTTTGCCGAGCTTATAACACTTTCATTCTTACTAAATCAAGTGCTATTCGACGCAGAGAGAGCCCTTCAAGGCGTTACTCTATCATTTGACTCTTCAATATAATCCTTCAGTTCCAACGGAACTGTCTAGCCTTTACCTGAGAGATGTGACCATCCTCAATTTGAGCTAGAAACATTTCGCACAATATAATGGCCCTTTAATTGAATAAGACAGCTGAAGTTTAAGGGTCAAAAGAAAAACCCTATTAATACAGGGTTTTATCAAACTTTATTTTGTTCGTATTTTAATTTCTTACATTAGAAGGCTCATAGGGTTAACCTTGAGACTTCTATTTTTATAGACTGAGGACTCTATAAGCCGTAACCCTTTGGTTCTTCAGCCTTTGTTATGCTGATTCTGCATGTATTCTTCGTATTCAATCTTAAATTCACGCGCCTGCTTGAAGTCAATAGAACGGAAAGAGAGAACCTCAACGACATCCTCCTTATGCGTTTCGAGTAAAGCAATGATTTCAGGCTGACGGGGAACCCGAAACTGCGTGTGATCATGAAACACAACAGTGACTATGGTACCTAAAGGCTCTTCATTCATAGAAAAAATGGTGCTCCACATCCAACGTTGTCTGTCTTCCATGTTGCCCCACTCTCTTGAAATGCCGAAATCGCCTGGCAATCTAGGTTCCGCACGCAACCCTGCCACATTAAGCTCTTTATGAACAGATAAAAACAGCAGATGCAAATACGTCCCGTACGCCCTATCGCCTGCCTCATTATATGCTTGCATCAACTTATCCCGGTTGTTCTCGAAGAGGCTTTGCCAGTTTTCCGCGATATGGTCCTCAATGTAATGAGCGATCGCGGCAATGCTATTTTCTTTCCTTTCCTGAAGAAACTCTTTTAACGGTTTGGTCTTATTCATTGTTAATCCCCTCCCAAATGTTCTTCATTGTGACGACAGCAACTTTCGCATTCATCATAACAAATAATACCAACTTTGTAATTATTTTTCTGCAATGAGATCGATCTTGTCCAAGTTTAATGGTGAAATAAAGCTTTATACATGTCATCATAACGATTGTATAGTGAAGTTCATTCAAGATTTTGAATTGATTGATCTTCCGGACGCAACAGTCCTTGACGGTGAGTTGATCGTTAAAGGAGATAATGCCGACCGCACCTTGAGTAGTAGAGGGAGCTAGTACTTTGCGGTATATCGCAGCTTAGCTCCCTCTATCACTAATTGGGGTAAGGAAACGATTCGAGGGGATGAAGGGCCAATATGGTAAACAAAACCAAAAATTAAGAATTAGATGTTTAATTTCAATAAAGTTGTTCCAGAAAAGCGCCCTTTAATAAGAATTTCTTCAAATCGAGACGGATTGGCATATAACGTTTTCGCATTAACGAACCCTGCGAGCCTGAATCTGCTTCCCTGCTTCTTCTCCTGGCGACCAAAGGGGCTCGGAGAATCCCGCAGCGTGAATGCTGTGTTATATGACGTACCCGACTTCTTCGAGTTACTTTCACACTGCTTTTCTGGTTCAATTTTACTTCAGTAATGTATATTTCAGTAAAGGCTTTTTATAAAACGTCACTTGCTTATTTGTTACCGAGTTGTTCCGCCAAACCGATTAGAAGTCCTTCGATTCCACGAATGTAGCAGAGCCGATACGAGTCCTCGTACTGAACCACTTCGCCAACGAGCTGAGCACCATGCTTAGTGAGTCTGGATACCATTTCGTCAATGTCTTCAACGGTAAACATGACTCTTAGATAACCGAGGGCGTTTACAGGAGCAGTCCGGTGATCTGATATAGCAGGTGGGGTGAGAAATCGCGAAAGTTCAAGTCGGCTGTGGCCATCTGGGGTAACCATCATAGCAATCTCTACGCACTGAGAACCCAGTCCGGTTACGCGACCAGCCCATTCACCTTCGACAGTGGCTCGCCCTTCGAGGTTCAAGCCAATCTCCTCGAAGAAAGAGATTGCGTCATCAAGGGATTCTACAACGATGCCTACATTGTCCATTCTTAGTAATTTGTTTATTGCCATAGTTTTATCTCCTTATGTGTAAAAATTTATTATCTGATCATCTTCATAATAATTCTAATAAAAAGTTACAAATTCCTTCCAAACAAAAAACACCTTGTCACAGTTCATGATAACAAAGAAAAGTCACAGTATAGGAAAATGTGAAATTGGGTTTTCGGGTATGTATATAACATCTTGTTAACGAACAACACTTTGTAAACCCTTTGCTATTGGAATATTCGCGAACCTTATTTCGTGAATGCCATCATGTTCAAATAATTTTAAAAATTCGATACCGTAGTTGCTATTCGATAAAACAACTTCGACTTCCCCACAAAATATTCCTGCCCTGTACTCATGACAGATAGGTAAGGGTTTGAGGTTATCGCCCCCTTTTCCCCCTGCTAGCACCAGTACGTGCGACTTTCATCGCATACGGCGCCCCAACTAATCCAATTCGATTTAATCATCAACACTTTCAAGTAATACTACTTTTTGTGTTTCAATTCTTCCGTTTCAATAAGTCGGTGCCTCCCTTGGGAGGTGAACCTCTTTTAGTCTTACGAGAACCTTATTAATCGATAAAGATTTGCCTTGCATAATTAAATGAATCTTCATTAGTCTAGTGGCTATCCCTCCATGTGGATTAGACATTTCATTGGTACTGTGCCACCACTTTCACTGATACAAAGATAAGTTATACAGTAGTTATTCTCACTATTGCTTTCCTTACCAACGCTTCATAGGGAGTAAGCCCTCCACGGTATCAGCTTACAACGTTGAATTATATCTATTATGGAATGAACTTAGGTGCTTCCTGTAAGCCTGTTAGCCGTTCATATGCCTGTAACATATCATGGATTTTCATATTAATCAGTCTTACTCATCCACTGCTAACCTCACATTAGGTGATATACACATTTCTATGTATTGCCATTCTAGACCCGTACATTCAGAAGTTCGTTAGCTTAACCTTTTACTGTAGGTTCTTTTGCATTCTCACCTTACTCATTCAACTCAAGCATCATGATTTACACCACCCCCTCGGGTAGGCTTTCGTCAGCCGAACTGATACGGTAAATTCTTACGCCTTCTTTGCCGAGCTTATAACACTATCATTCTTACTAAATCAAGTACTATTCGACGCAGAGAGAGCCCTTCAAGGCGTTACTCTTTCATTTGACTCTTCGATATAATCCTTCAATTCCAGAAGGAATTGTCTAACTTTTATCTGGGTAATGTGACCACTCCCAAGTTAGGTTAGAAACGTTTCGCAC
>NZ_LATZ01000050.1 GCF_000981385.1 Bacillus sp. SA1-12 | reverse complement strand
ACCATTTTCAGTTATGGCATTTCAGTAGCAATTCAAGTACAACATTTAGGGATACACCCATGGGATGTTCTAAATATCGCTTTATTTGAAAAATTCGGCCTTACGATTGGGACGTGGACTGTTCTGGTAGGACTGCTTCTTGTTGTCGTCTCCTTCTTTTTAGATCGGAGCTACATCAACATCGGAACGTTCCTGAATGCTTTGGCTGTCGGTCCTTTAGTTGACTTGTTCCTTTATATGGAGGCATTTCCACGATCCTCTTCTGTTTTCACAGATGTACTTGTTTTGTTCTTAGGTGTTGTACTGATGGGAATCGGTGGCGGAATGTACTCAGGAGCGAGGATCGGGGCTGGGCCAAGGGATGGGTTCATGCTTTCGATATCCGATAAATTGGGGATGTCGATCAGCCGGGTGCGGATCATGGTTGAAAGCCTTGTCCTTCTATTAGGTTGGCTGCTTGGCGGTCCGGTCTTCATATTTACACTCGTGATTACCTTCATCCAGAGTCCGATCTACCAATATGCTTATCTGATGACAACGAAATGGGGGAGTAGGCTTTCTATACCTTTAAAATCGAAGAAGGACTTCCGATCAGCTTAAAATCTGTTAAATAAAACTGTCGATTTAATCGGCAGTTTTATTTTGGGGTAAAATCATCTAATGGATAGTTTATTGTAATTTTGTTTACCGGGTTTTGAGTGAACGTGTAGGAATTGCTAAGGAAGTTCATATTCTAATTGAATCTTTACGCCAGCTGTATGGCTACTGCCTCCTGATCCTTGATAGGTTGAGGTAAACACATCTGGAAAAGGTAGTAGAATCCAAGACATCGCAAATCAGGCTCACAAGAACGAGTTACCCCAAAACGATAAAAACAAGCAACATGCACAAAATTTTCGTTCTGGGGGTATTATGATATCTTAACTTAATGGGCATGGGGTACCGCCAACATTTCGGAAATTTTGTACGCAAAGGAAATTAGAAAATAAAACAGCCAAGTTCCAGTGTCTCATATAACTTAAATTCGCATTCTCGGGACTGGACCCCTCCTATTTCTATATTTACTTATCTTTCTACCAATTCTAGCTTCTCACCATTCGGACCTTGGAAAAAGGCGATTTTAACTGTATCCTTTAAAATGCTTCGAGGTTCTTCATCTACTAATTTGACGCCTGCTTCTTTAAAGCGTACGAGTTCAGCTTCAATGTTTTCCACTGTAAAGGCCAAGTGGTTCACAATTCCTTCGTTTTCAACCGGGCCGCCGTAGACAAGTTCTACCTCTACACTCGGCTGCTCTGGAAAAAATAAAAAGGCAAGCTCAACAGTGTCATTTACCCACTCTCTTTTTCTTAATTCTAAACCAAGGATGTTTTGATAGAACGCTAAAGACTCGTTCATGTCATTTACCATAATTCCCACATGTTCCATTTTCACAATGCATTCCTCCTAAACGAAAATAGTATTATCGTACTTTTATATAATAATCTATATTGGACTGTTCCAATAGCGGAAAAATCAATTTATAAATGCGGGAGATTTCTTTTTCAATACCGATAACGTCAAATTATGTAAAGTAGTTTTGTATATTATATTCATTTAATTCTTGGTGATCTTCTTTAACTAACAATATAAGGTACCAAATACTGATGGCTTTTCCTAAAGGAAAGAAAAGGGATGCCAGAAGGCATCCCAATAGGGTTAGTGAAATATCTCAATTACATTAAAGATAGATTTTTTTATTATTTAGTTGGATTCGGCAACCTCATTAGTTACAGACTGCTTTTCATCTGAATAAGTGTTTTCTCTTTTTATTAACAGTACTTGAATGGATGTCAATATCAGCATAAGAGCCAAGAACGCTAAACCAAAGGCGATATTGTCTGTAGCATCATTCAACATTCCTATTACATACGGTCCTACAAAGCCACCGAGGTTACCTACCGAATTGATGATTCCAATTCCTACTGCTGCAGCTTCAGCTGCCACAAATGAAGAAGTGAGTGCCCAATACGGACCAGAAAAACTATACAAGCCAATCGTTGCTACACACATCATTATAATAGCCAGAATGGGATTATGTGATGATACTAATACTCCGATTAATCCTAAACTTCCAACAACAGGCCCGAATGCCGCATGGTATTTTCGTTCCCCTGTTCGATCTGAATGTCGAGCCATCAAAACCATTGCAATGGCTCCAAGCAGATAAGGAATCATGGTAATTAGCCCGACTTGGGTATTCGTTAATACATTAGACAGTGATTGAATAATACGTGGCATCCAAAAACTGATACCATACAATCCTACAACGAAGGTAATGTTAATAGCTGTGAATTTCCAAACGATTCGATTTTTAAGGACTTCTTTAAACGAAAGTTTTTTAACATTTATCTTTTTGGCATGTTCTCGCTGTAACTCATTAATCAGCCAGTTTTTCTCTTCTGATGTTAACCATTTTGCTTGTTCAGGACGGTCATTTAAATAGAAGAGTGTGATAATCCCTAGAATAACGGCTGGTAATCCAGCAATGATGAAGAGCCAGCGCCATCCTGGCATCCCTGCCCAATGAATATTTTCAACAATCCATGTTGAGATTGGAGCACCAAAGGCATTTGCAAGTGGTGGTGCTGTCATAAACAGAGCAACAGCCCTTGCACGTTCCTTAGACCGAAACCAGTAGGTAATATACAAGATCATTCCCGGGAAGAAACCTGCTTCCGCCACCCCAAGTAGGAAGCGAAGAATATAAAGATGTGCTGCACTATTCACCCAAGCAGTAATAACCGTTACAATTCCCCATGTAATTAAAATACGGGCAATCCATTTCCTTGCGCCTATGCGCTCTAGAAAGATATTACCTGGGACCTCAAAAAGAAAATACCCTAGAAAAAAGATACCTGCGATAAGACCAAACGCTGTACTAGTTAAATTTAGTGCTTTGTCCATACCACCTATAGAAGCATAAGTAATACTAACTCTGTCAACAAAAGCTACTAGATAGGCTATGAACATATAGGGGATGATTCGCCATGCTACTTTCTTTACTGTTCTTGTTTCTAACGATGCTACACTTTTCACTTTTTATCTCCTCCTCGTATAGTATTTACCTTAATAATTAAACATCTACGAAAATAAAGTTTATTAATCTGTAATGACAGGAATCCTCTTAATTCTAGGATCTGTAAAAACATCATTTTCATCTGTACTAGTGGAAGAGAACTCAGATACAATGGCGCCTTCATCCCCAGCTTGGAACCAGTGAAGTGTATTAGGCGGTATCGTATATTGCTCACCTGGACGTAAAATAATTTCGTCCCAAACAGTCAAATGTTCTTCATACTCTTTCGGAACTTTAGCATGAATCACCTGAGGTTTGGAGCCAGGCACATATAAGTAGACAATTCCTTTCCGACAACGGAATGTTTCTTCCTTTCCTGGTAAGTTGTTAATAGGTGGATGTAAATGCTCAGGGCATGTTTGACCAGGCAATAAGATAAGTTCTTTAGCACAATAACGATCTGTATTTGCATATACGACTAACTGAAGTCCTAAATCACGTATATTCCCTAATCCGAAGTCTGCTACTTCAAATGATTTCACTTCTTCCTCTGTAAGAACAATATTGGCCTCCTCTAGGTAGTTTAAAGATTCAGATTTAATTAACTCATATTCCTGTCTATTCATAATAATTGTAACCCCTTTCATATTTTTATTTATTGTATCTTGTAAGTATATAGATGGCGATATCTAAAACACACATCTTGTTAACCAAAATTCAGATATTTATGCAAGAAGTTATAGATAAAGAAATACATGAGTTTTGGAAAAGAATAAATGTATTTTCGATATGGATAGCTTCAACCGTATCACTTAGACTAGAAATTACTAATGACGCTATATACACAAGCGTCCATTAAAAATAATATTAGGGGGTTTTATATATGGTAAGAAAAATGACAGTCCCACCAATGGAATTAGTAGAACAGGATGGACTAGAAACTCAAATGTGTGCGGTTATGGATGATGTTGGTTCTATTTCTATCAAGAAAGCGCTTATTCCTGAACCTAAGGAAGGAGAAGTAAGGATTAAAGTAAAGTGGGTTGGAATTTGCGGAAGCGACCTAGAGGTGTATAGAGGAGCCCGAGAGCCTGAATTCATTACTTATCCTACCCGGTTAGGGCATGAAGTGGCTGGCGTTATCGATAAAGTAGGAGAAAATGTTATGGGATTAAAAGAAGGAGATCATGTAGCATTACGCTATGTTTGGGGGGCATTTGCAGAGTATATCTGCTGTACCCCGTTTGCTGTAAAGGTATTGCCAAAGGATTTTCCATTAATTGAAGGATCTCTGATTGAGGTATTACCTCCACTTCTTCATACAGCTGAACGTGCTGAAATTTCCCCTAACAAAAATGTGTTAATTATGGGGCAGGGGGTAAGTGGACTTGCAATGACACAAGTTATTAACCTGTTTAGTCCCCGAAACCTGGTAGTAACAGATCTATTTGATGAGAAACTTGAGCTCGCTAAAAAGTATGGTGCTACGCATACTTATAAGCTACCTACATCAGAAACAAAAACAATGGACGTTGTAGGTATAGACTTCCCAGAAGGGTTCGACGTAGTTATCCCATGCTTACTTGAAGGTTCAGGAATGGTAGATGCGATTGATGCAGCAGCCCAAAATGGACGAATTGTTATGTATGGTTGTATAGGAACAAGTCATAAGCCAATTGATTTCTTTAAGGTTCATAAGAAGCGTCTGGATATTTTATCGACGGAACCAAAGCGAGACATTGATAATAGAAGATTCTTTGAGGAAGGGTTATGTTTAGTCTTAGACGGACTAATTAATACGAAAGAAACTGTTACTCATATCTTTCCTCTAGAAAAAATAGAAGAAGCCTTTGAATTACGCAACGCCCGTAAAGGGGATACTATCCACGTTATGATTGATTGTGAAGTAAAGTCAGATATGAAAGAATAAGGTGCGATTATATATTATGCATGATTTAGAATGTTTCTATTGTACAAAGAATCAAGATTTACAAAACTTGATGATTGAAATTGCAAAATTGAAAATCTCTACACTCTATCTTAACAAGGATCAAACTCATAAAGGACGTTGTATCATTGCATTAGACAAGCATGTAACCGAGTTATTTCATTTAAATAAAATTGAGCTTTTTTATTTTATGGATGATGTTTCTAGGGCAGCAGAAATAATCCAAACTACATTTAAACCGAATAAGATAAATTATGCTATCTATGGAGATCTAGTATCACATCTACACTTTCATCTTGTTCCTAAGTATGAAGGATCTTTAGAGTGGGGAGAAGCTTTTAATAATTCACCACGAACAAAGGAAATTTTAGAGGATATTGAGTACCAAGCAATGGTTAGAGACATTAAAAACAATTTGCTGCAGACTAAGACTTTTGTTTAATAAATGGCTATATACAAGGAACCCTGTAATCTAGAATGCAGGGTTCCTTTTTAGTAAATAGATGGCTGTGAGCCAATTACAAAATCTTGTTCTAAGACAATGTCTTTCCCTACAACCGTCCGCATTTGTTCACGTATCTGAGTGGGGGACATTCCTAAGCGTTCACAGCATAGTCTTGAAAAGTAAGGTGTAGTAAATCCCACTAATTCAGCAATTTCTGACACAGAGTATGAGGTAAACTCTAAATATTCTTTTGCTTTCTCCAATCGTAGGGATTGGAGGTATTGCATAGGAGTAGTACCTAAATCTTTCTTGAAAATTTCGATTAAGTAATGAGGATGGAATCCGAAGTGATGAGCCATTTCTTCAAGGCTCACTTTGGATTGTAAGTTCTGTTTTAAATACTGTACCATGGGAAACCCTTTGTTTGTCTCCTGGACAGGTACTTTTAGTCGGCTTTTAAATAATTTATATTCAGCAATGTTATCTTGTAACATGCCTAACAAAGCGCCTTTAAGTCCTACATCAATTCGATAAGGGAGCAAAGGATTTGGATTCTTTAGGTTGGCACTTGAGAGCTGAAACAACTGCTTGAATTCATCTATATCATTCACTTTTATGGCTCCCATTAGATTACTAAATTTAATTAATTCTATTAGATCTTCACTTAATGTAAATTTAACATCTATAGTAATAGTTTCTTTTGAAAAGTGGAATTCATGAGGAATATTCTTCTCAAAGAAATAACAATGGTTAGCTAGTACTGGGTAGCTCTGTCCATTTATTTCTATGATTCCTTCACCATCAATGATTAACTGAAGTTGATAAAAATCATGGGAGTGCATTTTTACACCACTGTTTTTTAAATAGTCAATACGCGCCATCCATAACACTTGTAGCTGACTGTCTCTTACTTTCATACGTTTTGACTCCTTTTCAACAGAATATCTCTATCTTAGCATAATCAAAAAAGAAATTATATTTGATGCAAATAAAAGAAGGGAGAAATCAAATGACATACTCACTTGGTATTGACCTTGGAACTTCTGGGGTAAAGCTGTATGATTCTTTTAAAATTGCAGAAGAGTTAGATATCACTATAATAATTAAAATTCGAGTGTTGGGGGAGATTCAAAGAGTACTCTATGGTTACAGATTATGGCTGACATATTTAGGGTACAAGTTGAGCATTGTATCTCATCAGGTGATCCAGCATTAGGAGCTGCTTTACTTGTCATCAGAGGAGTAAAAGGTAAGGTTATGAACAATTTTGAAAGTATTATACCAATCAAATAAGTGCTAGAGGCTGATAAAAAAACCATCTAGATTATCAGATGCATTATGCGAAGTTTAAAAAATTATACACTCATTTAAAACATGATTGTAAAGAAATATCAGAGTCTAACATATATTAAATAGTCTTAATTTTGGGTAACAAACCTAAGAAAAGTTCGGTTCTGTTGCAAAAAGAACCAGACAGCTAACTCAACATGAAAATTACCTATTCCAAGAGCAATTTTTATTCGGTATGAAAACTTTACACCGAATCTTTCATGGTATAAAGCGAAATGTCCTTTCAGGAGGGATTAATTTGGAATACAGTGCGTTCACGAATTTGGAAACTGAATCGACTTGGTATAAGAGCATGTGTTCACTTCACGACAGCATTTTCACAACACAAAGCTCCGATTCTATTAGGGAAGAGTTATCAACTAGACCGCAATTCCTTATATTAGTCGCCGTTCATGATGACAGTGTTGTTGGATATAAAATAGGATATCAAGACCGTAAGAGTAGATTCTATAGTTGGTTAGGTGGCGTGTATCCAGAGTATCGTAGTCAAGGGATTGCATCGGAACTGATGCTCAAGCAGCACGAATGGTGTAAGGGGCAGGAATACACTGTTGTTCGCACCCAAACTAAAAACAAGTGGCGTAGTATGCTCATTTTGAATTTACGTCATGGGTTTGATATAGTCGGAACGTACACTGACGAAAAAGGAGAACCGAAAATCATCTTGGAGAAACGTCTTTAATCTAAACAATCATTATTTAGATACAGGTGTTAGAATTGAAGAGTCAGCTACCATACTTGGTGGCTTATTTTTATTTATTCAAGAAAAGGGCCAGTTTGTTGTGCGAAATGTTTCTAGCTTAAATTGGGAATGGTCACATTACCCAAGTAAAGGTTAGACAGTTCCTTCCGGAACTGAAGGATTATATCGAAGAATCAAATGGTGGGGTAACGCCCTGAAGGGTTCTCTCTTAGTCGAATAGCACTTGAATTAGTAAGAATAATAGTGTTATAAGCTCGGCGAAAAGGCGTGAGAATTTACCGTAACAGTTCGGCTGACGAAAGCCTACCCGAGGGGGTGGTGTAAATCATGATGCTTGAGTTGAATGAATATGGTGAGAATGCAAAAGAACCTAAAGTAAAAAGGTTAAGCTGACGAACTTCTGAATGTACGGGTCTAGACTGGCAATACATAGAAATGTGTATATCACCTAATGTGAGGTTAGCAGTGGATGAGTAAGAATGACAATTATGAAAGTCCATGATGTGTTACAGGCATAAGAACGGCTAACAGGCTTACAGGAAGCACCTAAGTTCATTCTATAATAGATATAATTCAACGTTGTAAGCTGATAACGTGGAGGACTTACTTTCTATGAAGCGTTGATAAGGAAAGCAATAATGAGA
>NZ_LATZ01000049.1 GCF_000981385.1 Bacillus sp. SA1-12 | reverse complement strand
TGTAAATATGAAGACCGGACCGCCAAGCAGCCAACCTAATAGAAGGACAAGGCTTTCAACCATGATCCGCACCCGGCTGATCGACATCCCCAATTTATCGGATATCGAAAGCATGAACCCATCCCTTGGCCCAGCCCCGATCCTCGCTCCTGAGTACATTCCGCCACCGATTCCCATCAGTACAACACCTAAGAACAAAACAAGTACATCTGTGAAAACAGAAGAGGATCGTGGAAATGCCTCCATATAAAGGAACAAGTCAACTAAAGGACCGACAGCCAAAGCATTCAGGAACGTTCCGATGTTGATGTAGCTCCGATCTAAAAAGAAGGAGACGACAACAAGAAGCAGTCCTACCAGAACAGTCCACGTCCCAATCGTAAGGCCGAATTTTTCAAATAAAGCGATATTTAGAACATCCCATGGGTGTATCCCTAAATGTTGTACTTGAATTGCTACTGAAATGCCATAACTGAAAATGGTCAACCCAACCATAGAACTATTTTGATCGGTTTAGTAAAAAAGAGACTGCTTATTGTTCAGCAATCGCTCCCTTTTCTTGAATAATTAAAAAATGACATAGTACACGTTCTTTTTGTACAACGTAAGGTGACCCAGAGAATGCAGCTATTCTACTTTGCGGGTAATAGGTTTGCTGGTCCCCCCTTATAGGAAAATATTTTTATGACTGATTAACACTCACCTTTATGTAAGTACCTGAACTAAAAGTGCATACTTACATATTTACAGTGTGCACTTTATTATCAAGATATAAATAATAATTAAGGAGGACAAATCTTTGAAAACTCTTGTTATAGTAACACATCCCAGCATAGAAACATCCGTCATTAATAAGCGATGGGTAGAAGAACTGAAAAAGTATCCGGAAAAGTATACTGTTCACGAATTGTCTAAGGTTTACCCTGATGGAAATATAGACGTTGAAAAAGAACAAAAATTAGTTGAGTCACATGGTAATCTTGTTTTCCAGTTCCCTATATATTGGTTTAATTGTCCGCCTCTCCTTAAAAAATGGTTTGACGATGTTTTAGCTTATGGATGGGCTTATGGTTCGAATGGAGGAGATAAATTAAAGAATCGTAGAGTTGCTTTATGTGTATCTGCAGGAATCAAAAAAGAAGATTATAGTGAAAACGGAAGATATCGGTATACACCTGAACAAATATTAGTTCCATTTGAAATGACATTCTTGTATTGCAATGCAAATTATCGTTCGTTTTTTGCGTTTTATGGTAAAGAAAATGAGCCGGGTGGAAACGAAGAAGAAGAAAATGAGCCAGGTACAAGCGACTTGGAAAAAAGCGCTCAGGATTATTTGAATTTTGTTGACAACCTGTAATAGGAATCTTTGTTATAAAAAAGAAGTATTTTTGTTGAGGAGATACTTCTTTTGATTTAAACAAAATAGCTATATCTATCGCTACACATCCTTCAGAGATGGCAAACGGTTTTTCTCTCCCCACTCGCACATCATATTTAACAATGGAACGAGAGAAAGACCACGGTCAGATAATGAATATTCAACTTTAGGAGGTATTTGGGGAAATTCCTTGCGTATGATAAGGCCCTCTGCCTCCAGCTCTTTTAACATGATGGTTAGCGTTTTAAAGGAAATGGTACCGATACTTCGCTTCAGCTCATTATGCCGCATAACCTTATTTTCAGATAGCCAATATATAATGATCATTTTATATTTACCACCTATTAAGGACAGCATATATCCAAAGCCAGTATCTTTTAGTTCAACGCCAGTCGGAACACAGGTTTTGCGCACAAGAAACACTCTCCTTTAAGTAAGAATATGAAATATGCATCCTATACTATAGATCATTATGCAACCTTATTGTAAAGGATGTGTTTATGGAATAAGGAAGGAATATTTGTTTCCTTCTGATAGCTTTCTATATAATGAGGCTCTAGACACATTTGTAATTTCACTATTTCCTTCTTTAATAAAGCTTTACTGCATAATTCATTCCTGCGTCTCGCCTTTTAATGGAACAATTTATTAAACACGATTCAAATGCGTATCTTTAAAATACGTAGGAATTTTCGCCCTCCCGTTCCAGTTTTTCATTTATATGGCTATTTTGGGACTTATCCCAAAATGACATTTAAAGGAGAGATGCCTTTGTGAACATGTCTCCTGATGCTAAGAAATATCATCTTAAGTTTATCGCCATTCAACAATCTCATCGAGATTTTGTCTTGTTTTTGGACGTTTGGGATCCTCATTCCGATATCCGAAAGCGACCATACAGGCTACACCGAAATCGTTGCCATCAATGATACCCTCATTTTGCAAAATAGCGTTCACCTGCTTTTTATCAAAACCTTCCATCGGACAGGAGTCAATACCGATTTGAGCCGCAGCTGTCATCATGTTTCCTAATGCTATATATGTTTGTTTGCATGCCCATTCAAAAATAAGAAGGTCATTATTTTCGAGTTTTGTTTCTACGAACGATTTGTAAGAACTAGAAACACCTTTAACAACCTCTTCAGGCATATCATGAATGTCTTTCATCATTTTGTTTATGTATGCTGAATTGTACCTTAATCCTTCTTCTCTTCTTGCCAATATAACTACAAAATGGCTGGCAGTGGGCAGTTGTCCTTGGGCACCGCCAGATACAGATTTTAATTTTTCACGAAGCACTTCATCCTGGATCACGACAAACTTCCACGGCTCAAAGCCGTATGAACTTGGAGACAATCTTCCTATCTCCAAAATAAAGTGAAAATCTTCATTCGAGATCTTTTTGTTGACATCAAATGTCTTGCAAGCATGTCTGAACTGGTAAGCTTTTAAAATTTCCTGTTTTTTACTCTCCGTTCCTATCATGTGGATCAACCTTCCTTTTCAGTTTTTTGTAAACAGTTTTCTCAGACAATCACCGTATTTATATTCACTCTGTTTGATAACAGATCCGCTGTTAGCATAACCAATTTTTGGATTGATGTCTATTAAAGTCTCTTCTTATTGACTATCTGTTATTTCAGTTCATAAATAATGTTCCATAAATCAGACATTATTTATGCTGCTAAAAACAACATTATCAAAAACAACCTTTTGTTAACCATTGCATTGTAGGTATACTTTAACGTTTTTGCATACCAAAATTTGTCGTTATTTAACATGATAATATTGTAACCTTGTGATTCTCTAAGAGATCAAGAAAATTAAGAATACTATAATAACTCTACAAATATTCCATTCCTTCTAATCAATCATTTTATGAATTCAAATGCGTTTGAATAAATGCAATTTATTCCTTATGATTGGTTTGAAATCAGTAAATTTTTTCGTTGTCTAAATAGAGAAAGGAGTTTTTACATGTTCGAACAACTATACCTGATTGATTTTGCTGTTTTATTAATTTTGGTTGTGTTATGGGCGATTGTAGCCAATCGTTTGAGTCGTCTTCCCTTCCGATATACAAAAAATGAATTGAAACAAAGTATAAAACGTTTTACCATTCTATACTTTTTGGCTCAAGTGATGGTAATTGCAGAGTTAGTCATCCTAGTCTTATTAGGTACTTATGGGTGGGAATTTATGAAGGAAAAGGTATTACTTTCAATGCCACTGTTCATTCCTTCAGCATTCTCAACACTTGTAACCCTTTCGATCTTGCGAAAGATCAACAGTCAAATAACAGACGATTTACAATCCACTGTAGATGAAATGGATCGAAAGTTACTTACCTCACCAAAATTTATTCTACCTATTCAAGCTACTCTGATCAGTTCCATCGTAGATTGGTATTCCTTCTATTTTATTTATCCATTTGAGTTAAATGTTTTAAATGCTATTCTCCTATGGATTGTATTCGCCTTGATTCTAGTTGCTTTATGGTTTCGACAAAAACGTCGCAGTGTAAAACTAATACAAACCAATTATGCCTTGACCACATCTACAAGACTTTTACGTGCTGTGATCTCTTTTGTTTGCCTTGCCATTCTCATTGGTGGCTGGTATAGCTTATCTATGAAAGCATCTGTTCTTCCAGATCATATAAATATGGGAAGCATGCATCATAATGAAATGAATATGCAAACGATGAACCATTCCATGCATAATAAAGAAATAAGTGTAACGACATTAACAGGTCCTCGAACCAAGAAAGTAGATCGTCATTTTGAATTAATTGCTCAAAAAAAGCAAGTAAAATTGAGTTCTGGTAAGACCATGGATGCTTGGACCTTTAACGGGATCACTCCTGGTCCAGAATTACGAGTGAAACAAGGAGAGATTGTTGAAGTTGTTTTGAAAAATAAAGATATTGAAGATGGGGTTACGATTCACTGGCATGGTTATAATGTACCAAATGCAGAGGATGGAGTTGCAGGAGTGACGCAAGATTCCATACCACCTGGAGGAACACATGTATACCGTTTTCAAGCAAAACAAGTAGGAACGTATTGGTATCATTCCCATCAACAATCGGCAAAGCAAGTAATAAAAGGGTTATTTGGTTCCCTCATTGTGGAACCAAAAGAGATTGCACAACCCAATACAAAAGATATCACGGTTTTAAGTCACGCTTGGCAATTGTCGAATGACTGGTCATTAACTCCCACGTATGGGTTAAAAGATACACTTGATCATCAAATGATTAAATCGGGTACACTTGTCAAATTGAGAATTATTAATGCCCAGAACTTCCCACAATCTTTCAAATTGTCAGGAGTTCCATTTAAAGTGGTAGCAATCGACGGAAATGATATTCAGTCGCCCACCTTAATAAAGAATCAGAAACTATTTATCGCTGGCGGTGGACGATATGATATTTTGTTCACAATGCCAAAGACACCAGTAAGGTTGAGCAGCCAAAGTGATGCAGGTGTAACTCCTGGGATTGTCTTTAGTGAGAAGAAAACAAATTCAACCCCAGCTATAAATGAAAATAATTCAGTATTTGATCCGAGTAAATATGGAAAAAAAAAAACAGACTCCTTTCACCATCAATAGTAAATTTGACCGCACCTTCAAAATAGTCTTAGATAGTCGATTAGGGTTCTATGATGGTAAACTATATCCTTTATATACTATTAACGGACGCGTTTTTCCTGATACTCCTATGTTAACGGTTAAAGAAGGTGATCTTGTAAAAACAACTTTTATCAATCGTGGTTTGGATCATCATCCGATGCATCTTCATGGGCATATTATGCTCGTTCTCAGTCGGAACGGGAAACCAACTACAGGAAGCCCTTGGTGGACTGATTCACTAGATGTAGGTCCCGGTGAAGTTTATGAAGTTGCTTTTAAAGCAGATAATCCTGGGATATGGATGGATCATTGTCATAATTTATGGCATGCAGAAATGGGAATGACGATGCACTTGTCCTATGAAGGAATCACCACACCTTTTCAAGTAGGAAAGAAAACAGCCAATCAGCCAGAATAAGCGATCGAATCTATACATTATCAAATTTTAGGACTGTTCCATAAGAATGGGATAGTCCTTTGATTTTACAAGATTCTTTCTTCCCATCGCGAATCATGCCCTCATCTAAACCAACAGCAAAGATGTTAAATATCGTCGTTTTGAGCAACTCTCTGGAAGTGCTCAATGATTACTTGACGAAATTCCTTTGCTACACTTGATAAATAGCGACTTTGATGTCTCGATAGTCCAATCTCCCGTATACACACTGGTTCCTCTATTTGCAAGAAGACAATGTTTTCTAGAGGCAAGACTTGTAATGCAGATTTTGGTATAAAGGAAATTCCTAGTCCTGCTTGAACCAGAGGACTTAATGTTGCTGGTTCATCACCTTCATACGCGTTTTCGGGTACAAATCCAGCCTTCTCACAATAAAAATCCATCAAGTCACGAATTCCATAACCTTTTTTTAAACTGACAAACCGTTCTTCCTTAAGTTCGGATAAACGAACTCGGTCTCTGTTCGCAAATCGATGGGTTGTTGGGACAATCACATAAATCTGCTCTTGGAAAACGATATCACAAACTAGTTCACTTCCTTGAATTGGTGGGGAAGATAAACAAAAATCTACCTCACCCTTCTTAACTCGAATTTCCATTTCATGGGTTCCCAACTGTTGTACATAAAACTGGACTTGTGGTCGAATTTCCCGAAATCGATGAAGGATATCTGGCAACATGTAAGCTGTGTTAACACCCAGTGCCAATGTACCATAATCAGCACTGGTCAAATCAACGATTTCACGTTTCCCTTCCTCCAATTCAAACAAAGCCCTCTCTACACGTTGAAGAAAAGAACGACCAAACTCATTTAGTCGTAACTTACGACCACTTCTGTCAAATAATGAGACACCCAAGTCCTCTTCCAATCGTTGAATCGTCTTACTCAACGATGATTGCGTGACATGTAATACCCCCGCAGCTTCGGTCATATGTTCCAAACGAGCTACCGTACGAAAGTACTCAAGCTGAAGAAGTTCCAATGTGTATGCACCTCACATTCCTTTTGATCAATCTTATTATAGACAAAAATGGATTTGTGTGAATATAAATTATTATTTATAATCCTATTATTTGTTACAAAACTCGTAGGTGGCGTCCAGAAAAGTATGGAGACCAAAAGATATTGAAATGATGAAGGCTTTAATTGAAAATGGTACACCAATTAAAGATGTTGCAGAAAAGTGAGGCGTTTCTCGCACGATGATCTATCGCTATTTAGATAGAAAGTAAATCGGAAGGGTTGATGTCTATGCAGAATGAACATCCTCCATTAACAGCTTATTCAGAAGAACAACGACAAGCAGCAATGTTAAAGTATCAAGTCATTGCTCCTTATCTTCTCAATGAGAAAACATTAACTGTCATTATAGAAGAAACTGGGATCGCAAAAAGAACTTTACAATACTGGATTCGGGACTATGAACAATTTGGATTAAAAGGTTTAATTCGAAAAACAAGAAGTGATGCAGGCAAAATACATTTAGAACCAGAAATTGTAGTGTCTATTGAACAACTAATTTTGAAGTATAAAAGGAAATCGCTGACGTCTATTCATCGAATGATCTGCGAGCAATGTCAGAAACAAGGCTGGCAACAACCAAGTTATTATCAAGTGTATAAGGTTTCGCAATCCCTTTCGCAAAGTTTGAAGAAGTTAGCTCATGATGGCCCAAAAGATTACGAAAATCAATATGATTTAATTCATCGAAGAGAAGCAAGCTATCCTAATGAGATTTGGCAAGCCGATCATACTTTACTAGATATTTTTGTAATCAATGAGAAAGGACAAGCCGAACGACCTTAGTTGACAATTATTTTAGACGACTACAGCAGGGCAGTCGCTGGCTATTTTTTAACCTTCCAAGCCCCTTCAGCTATCCAAACAGCACTCACATTACATCAAGCCATTTGGCATAAACGAAATCTTGATTGGCCAATTTGCGGAATTCCTGAACAGTTTTATACTAATCATGGCAGTGATTTTACATCGAATCATTTTCCGAATTTTGCTACCGGTACCCCTTGTTGAACTAAACTGCTTACGTTAGTCGAAAAAGGAAAAGGCTGCCGAAGCAGCCTTAGCTTGTTTAACACTAGCCTCCGTCATTTCAACAAAAATAAAGGTTTAGTAATAATAGTTCACCTTTTTTTAAATATTCGTTTAGCTCCACGGAACAACCACTTTATACCACCTATGATTATGTCTACAACTATAAAAACTATTAAATCAAATAAAAATTGAGCCATTTTTTGACCTCCTGCCACGTCAAAAGAGTCGTGGATTAACCATTTTCTTAATCTTAAATAGAACATCCTTAGAATGAAACCATTTTTATCAGGATTACAGTGGTAAATTTTTCATTGTTTTGTTCTAACCTGCTAGTTAATGCAAGAAAAAAGCAAAGCCTTACTCCTTAATGAAGAAAAGCCTCCGTTAAATTAGTAACAAGCTAATCAGTAGGTTCCTCTATTTCAAAATGAGAATGCCAATTTTCAAAATACTCATTTTTAGCTTCTTTCCAAAACACAACAACTGGGAAACTATGAAAAGTTTCACTTTGAGTTATTTCTTTAATCAATTCTCTGGCAGACGTTTCTCCAAAATCCCTAACAAAAAACTTTTTATCTAAGGGAAATTCCCAAACTTTGAATTTTGTCATTTCTTCATTTGTATAACCTGCTACATCCCGTAACCAATAAACAGCAACCTCTTTACTGTGGCTTATAACAACTTGAACAATGTGAAATTTGAAATCATCCTCTATTGCATAAGCTTTTAATTCTTTGACCTTCTTCATTGTAACTTGTTCTCCCTACATAAGTTTCTTTAACAATTTATGTCCATTATAGTTCACTTTTGTTCTTGAACTCCCTCAGTTTGATACGTTTATCTCTTGAATGCTCACTTATTCGCAGGATTTCATAACCCTTTTTAATTGAATTGACGGGTAAATAAAATGAGTTCAGATTAATTTTGCTTCGTGAAGGCATAGTTAAATAAAGGAGTGAGTTGATACTCCAATACTAGTTAACTCCTAGGTTTAGTAATTTATTCATTTTATTTTAACAAAAAAACGCCAAACAGGCGTTTATTCCATAAAATGTATTCGTTTTGCAGTGCCCTCTTAATAAGGATTGCGTTATTTCATATTTGACATAAAAAGTGACATAAAAAAGACGAGATTTTTCTACTTGTATGTAGGACAAAGCATCCATCTAGTGGATGGACGATCTTGTTAAAAGTATTTATACTCTAGAGATATATTTATACAAAACTTAACATCATGAACAGACCGTACAACTATTGATATATTTTATTGCGATTAAAAAATATCGATGTATGAAGAAGAAAACCGAAAAAGAAAAGACGATTCCCCTAAAGAAACCGTCAAAAGGAATGTGCTATGAGTAAATTATAGTACAAATCATAACAAAATAAGAGTAAAAATTATGGGATAGCTTATTCAAGATCAAGAATCGTGCCCTTTTATGGAGTAAAGATCAAACGAAAAATTCATTGATTGCATGATTTAAAAGCTAAGTGTAAACCTAAACGAAAGTTGACACTTAGGTTTTTATTTATCCTCAAAACATTGGTGTAGATCTATGTGTAATTATATTAAGTTATTTTAAAACTCATTATTCAATTAAAGGGCCATTTAATGGTGCGAAACGTTTCTAACCTAACTTGGGAGTGGTCACATTACCCAGATAAAAGTTAGACAATTCCTTCTGGAATTGAAGGATTATATCGAAGAGTCAAATGAAAGAGTAACGC
>NZ_LATZ01000048.1 GCF_000981385.1 Bacillus sp. SA1-12 | reverse complement strand
ATCCTTGATCAGAATGTACAGTAGTCCTGTACTTTGAAACTTTTACTATTTCAAGGGCTTCCTCTAGAGGTTTAAGGGCTAATTCTAAGGTTGGACGCATACCTATCCCATACGAAAGAATTTCACCGTTGAACATATCCATAATGGGATTGAAATACAGTTTTACACCGTCAGAACACTTAAATTCTGTGATATCTGTTGCTAATTTTTGATGACACCTATTTGTGTGGAAACGGCGATTAATACGGTTCTTGGCAACAGTTCCAATAGTCCCTCTGTAAGAACTGTACTTCCGTGATTTTCTTTTGAACTTATCTCCTTTGAGTCCGAGTTTATTCATGATGCGTTGCACCTTTTTATGATTCACTTTAGAACCGCGATTTTTCAATTCTAGCTTGATACGACGATAACCATAATTGCCATTATTTTCATCAAAAATAGATTGAACAGTTTCCTCAAGTACGTGATCTGGATTTTTTTCTTCATTACTTTTATATGATAATGATAGGAAGACTCCGGAATACCGACTATTCGTAAAACATCCTTTAATTTGAAGATTTCTTTGAGTTCGAATGATAACGCTGCTTGTGCTTTTCGAGATAGCCTTCCGGATCCATCTGAAAAGCTCGCAACTTTTTTAGGTATTCTACCTCTAAACGCAGAAGTTCGTTTTCTCTCTCCAATTTTTGTTCGTACGTCATTTCCTTTTCTTCTGCAACTTTTTTATTTCTTTTGTTCTTATTAAAATCAGACATGGATGGCCGTCCTTTCGGTCTATCCAGGGCCTCAGGACCACCCTCCAAAAAAGCTTTCTTCCAAGAAGCTATCATAGAAGGGTTGGTTAGTCCAAATTGAAGGGCTGTATCAGTCTCTGAAGAACCTGTTCTTTTCATAAAGCTTAATACATCTAGCTTAAATTGAACAGAATAAGTTTCCTTGTTCTTCTTTCTCATTAACCCTTTCTCCCCAAATTTTTCGTAAGCTTTTACCCATCTCAAAATACGTGTAGAGTCTTTCATATTATACTTTTGTGCTAATAATCTATATCCCAATTTACCTTCTAAATACTCTTTTACAAGCTTCAACTTAAATTCTTCACTATATTTAGCCACTAAAAAACACCCCAATAATTAGATTTCACTCTAACTTTTGGGGTGCAGTCCATCTTTAGCTGCCTTTATCATATTCAAATGAATCTGCACCATTGTATTGAAGGAAAAATAAAAGATATGTTTCAACTTTCAATTAGAGAGTAGAAAATGTCAAAGTTGTTTAATATTAATTATTTTTAACTCTTTTTGTTTTATCCTTTGCCCCTTATTCCATTAAATGACCTCATAAAAAAGACGCGCTGCTCGATAAACGCGCCCCGCGGATAAGGATCGCACTCTTTTCTATTCTTTAGTCCTCTAATTTGTTCCAAACCTTTTAGCTGCTCTGGTCCGAGCACGTTCAGCTTCGACCTCACGATTGCGTGGCTCGGCACTGGTTTCCAGCGAATTCAATAGATCTCTAGAAACCTTTGCAATCTCATAGACTGCACGATTAAACGCCTCCTCATTCGCCTTTGAAGCCTTGTTATAGCCTGTTATCTTTCTGACGTACTGAAGGGATGCTGCATGAATCTCTTCATCGGTAGCTGGCGGGTCGAAATTAAATAATGTTCGAATGTTTCGGCACATAAGTTTCTCCTTTTGTTATCATAATAAATTCTATTATACAAATTATACCTACTATCCTTCTATATTGATAGGTTACACCTATCTGGAGGAAAAGTTTAACCTGTCATGCTGCTCTCACAGGAGTTTCACATATACGTTTCAATGTTTTCATATTATAGTCAAACTTGTTTCCGTCTGTGCCTCCATATAAGGTAGCGATAACGAATCGTACAACCAATACAAAATCCCATTAATGCAACACCTGCTGCTAAAACAACCATCATACTAAAAATAAAGCCTAATAATTCGAAGTCAAAATAAAAGGACAATAGGGAAATACCTAAACATACAGTGGCTATCCATTGATTGAATAATTGCTGATCACGATCTTCTTGTACATATTGAGAAAATGGTTTTTTTAAGAACTTTTGCCCTATTAGTATGACTAAGTGACGCTTTGTTATAAGGGTTAAAGCACCAACGATAAAAGGGATCAATAATAACCATTTATAAAGCAAAAGGGCAGATAAAACAGTAACAACAATAAACACCTGATTTGTTTGAACAAGTGGTTTAGGAATATTCATATCATTACACCTCCTTATAGAAAATTATATGTGATTTTTTAAGGGAATGCTTATTTTTAACCTTCAATGTTTAATCTTGAGCAATTGATGTTCTTGGGGAGCCGTTAGCTTAAAAACAGATATATACGTTTAAAAAACAACAACTGCTGAAATGGAACTTTCAATTTTACAAATATATATTAGGAACGTTTCCATTATCCACTAGGTAATTTATAATGAATTTGAATGGGGGAAATAATAATGAAAAACAATACTATTTTATATGAATTAAAAAACTTAGCAAAAAAATTAAAACAAAGCTTATTTGTACTTTATCTTTCTTATAAAGATAAAAGAACCCCTTGGTTCGCTAAAGCTGTAGCCATTTGTGTCGTGGCATATGCCTTTAGTCCAATTGATTTAATCCCCGATTTTATTCCTATTTTAGGGTATTTAGATGACCTTATTCTTGTTCCTCTAGGGATTTCCATTGCCTTGAAACTGATACCATCTGATGTGATACAGGATAATTGGGAAAAAGCAGAAGAGATAAAGAAAAATGGAAAACCAAAGAATTGGTTTGTAGGCATTCTTTTTATTATTATTTGGATCTTGTTAGCAGTTTGGATTGGCAAAATTCTAATTAACCTAATTGGTTAAAAAAATTCTCTTCTCCCCATTAAACCATTTTAAATTTCAACATGTAATAACGTTTAAGTTCAGGGTAATCATATGATAAAAAACTCACGAACAAATAAGTGACTCTTTTAATCGTATTCTCTTAATAACCACTTTAAAAAGATTAGTATTTGCCATTTTAAGTACGATCCTATTATCTCTAAAACAAGGTTTCTATCTATTGATTGTTGTCTATAATTGTTCCCTTAGGAATATGATGGGTTAGCATTTCAATGGTAGAATATCGGGAGTCATTTGTATAAATGTTAAACCCTTGCCCATCGAACCATATATTAATAATAGTAGAGTTTTCTCTCATATTAATACACGGCACCATATATGGCTTCTTACCTCCAAATATCCCTCTTCTAATCGCTAATTTGTAACGGATTTTATTAGGAAAAGATAATGCATAAAATTGATTAGATGAAGCAATCCAAAAGGTTTCTTCTAAAACAAGTTTTAATGAATAAGGGTTATTGATGACAACATGGAAAACTGGGAAGCTTTTGCGTTTTTTACTTTCAAACCTTAATGTGTATTGAATATAGCCCTTTTTTAATGTTGATTCGATTTCTTCCGTTACATCAGTGTATGGTTCAAAAGTTAGAAAAACTGGGAATATCGCTTGTTTGCAAATAAAATCATATAGAAATTGTCTAGTTTTATCATCATAATTTTCATACTCTGAAGGACCAATATATATTTTTGAAACGTTTTCTCCGTCTTCGAATAAAATATATTCTTTTGCTGAATGAAATTCTTCCTGAGTCATGTTTATTCTAGTCAAAAGTACCTCCACCTTATCATCGATCAAATTTACATTTTATTCCTTCAGTTGATAAATTCTACATTGTAACGTTAATTCCTTTATTAACTGACATAAGTTAGCCAAATAAGAAATGTGCGCTACTCCGTTTGGATATAGAACACCCTGTCTATTAACAGTTTTATTTTATTTCTGAGATATGCCAGCACACACCTGATGGATCAGTTAAATGAATCTCACGCTTTCCCCATGGATAGACTGTTGGTTCCTTTGCCTTAATAGGATACTTGTTAAGCAGACTTTTCTGAATATGCGCCCACCACCCATCAAGATCTGCTACAAGCAATTCAACCATATAATTCCCCTGGAATTCTTCGTTATGAAAGTTTTGAAGGAAAAATTCTTGCTCCCCTTTTCGAAAAATACTTAATCCCTCGTCGGAATATAGTTGTTCAAAACCTAGATCTTCAAAAAATCTCTGTGCCAAGCGATAATCCTTCCCTGACGGAATAAATGGACGAAGTTTCATTAATTCCAAAACATTTCACCTCTACTAAGTGTTTTTACATTGTAATTCAAGAAATTTCCGCAAAACAATTCCTTTATTTTCAATAATTTAACAGCTGGCATTTTTTTTTGGCAGCAAAACTTTGTTAACCATATAGATCTATTAAACAGATTGAAGGGTTTACTCGTTAATCATTAAAGGCATATCACAATTTATAAAAGCAGAGATTGGCAAACTCTATACAATGACAACATTTCTATTCTGAGAACTGAATCTCCTTCGTACTTTTTAGGGCGGCGAATGCATTGCCCAACACCTCATTATGATGAATAATAATTTGTTGGGCGCTTAACGTATTTTTATTCCATGTTCGGTGTGCATCTTTAACAAGGGTAACCTTAAATCCAAGACTACATGCACGGCGTACTGTTGTGTCTATGCAATACTCCGTTTGGTTTCCGGCAATAATGATATGTTCGATTTGATGTACCTTAAGTTTTTCAACCAGGTCCGTTTGATGAAAAGAATCAGGTGTTGACTTTTGAATGATTATCTCCCCCTCATTGGGGGCAATTGAATAATGGATTTCCCATGGCGGAGATCCAGTTACGAATTCTTCATCGTTATGCTGAACATAAAAGACAGGGATATTAGCCGTTCGTGCCTTTCTAATTAAGTCTTTTAGATTACTAAGCAGCTGGTCTCCATCGTAGATCGGATTTGATTCGTCAAACATAGCATTTTGGACATCAATTATTAACAAAGCCGTCTTAGTTGTTTTTTCGAGTTTCATCTATAAACCACCTTTCTAAGGTAAAATTCACCGAAATGTTATCCTTTCCCTTTATTAAATTAGCATGAAACACAAAAAAGAGCTGCCGATCAAAATATGATCTTCAACTCAAGCAATCAATAGTCCAAAAAGAAAATACTATTACTGTAAATAACTAATGGATAGTGTATATACAATTTGACAAAAAGATAGGGAGCGGAGCTAACCGTTCCCTATTTGACATCCTTAATGAAGTTCATCTTATTTAGTGAACTTTAGCTTGAAATCACCATGATAAGGGATATGTTCAACCGTTATTAAGATTTCTTTTCCATCTTTATCTTTACCCATTCTTTTATAGGTGAATTTGTTTTCATTAAGCTCTGTAAGTTCAAGAATAGCACCATACTTATTATCTCCTAATGAAACGTGAGCTCTTAGTTTATTTCCATGTACAACATCGTAATAGCCATAATCACCCCGGCTTTTACCTGTCATAGCATTAAAAAATTCATATCTGTTTGTTTTAAAATCATATTTTGCAAGACCTAAGAAATTTTTGTTATAGTTTGATACATCATTGCCGTTTTCATCTAATGCTACTATTCCTTGCCAATTGGTGCTGGATAAAATGCTATCTCCATCAATATTTGTCACGATCTCTCCTGTGCTGGTGTTTAATGTCTTATCTGGATCTGTGAATGAAAGTGCTTTTTCCTTATAAGGAACATGTTCAACAAATACTTCTACATCGTTACCTTTCGCATCTTTCCCCACTCTTTTATAGGTAAACTTATTTTTATTTAGTTCTGTTATTTTCACAACCGCTTGATATCCCATTGATTCAGAAATTAGTATTCTGGACTTTCCGTCGTTAGTAATAAAGAAAGTTCCTTTATCTCCACGAGTTTCTGTTGTATTTTTATCAAAAAATTCATATCTTGAAGTTTCACCATCAAATTTGGCAAGTCCAATAAAATTTGCGTTTTCTTTTGTTACATCATTATGATTTTTATCATAAACTTTTGTCCCCTGCCAATTTGTACTACTTAGAATTTTAGCCATTTCCTGTCCTTTTGTTAACTTGTTTTCCTTTTTACTCTCTTTTACAGATTGTTCTTGCTTCAATTCACTACTATTTTCTTGAGCGTTAACGCTGCAACCTGTTAAAACTAAGGTGAAACCAAGTAGTATGGATGAAAGTGCTTTTGCTTTTTTGTTCATTTTGTCGTCTCCTCATTTATGATTGTCTTGTCATTTACATTGATGTGTGGATATATAGTAGTAAAGTTTCTACTGTACTGATTTGAATACAAGCTGGCTAATTTGCACCTGCTTTTAACAAGATTTGTTCAATCTCTTTAAACCCTTTCTTACGTGCATGCTGCAAAGGCGTTACATTATTTTTATCAGCTAAGTTCACATCTGCTCCATAATCTATTAGTAACTGTACGGTTTGCTGCTGTCTTTCGTCTCCATCATTCAAAATAATAGCTTCTAATAAGGCTGTCCAACCAAGATGATTGACATGATTAATATCAACATCGGTATTGGTAAGCAGTTCTTTGATGACATCGACATATCCATGTTCAGCAGCAGGGATCAAAGCTGTTCCCCCATACCGGTTAGTAATCGTTGGATCTGCCCCTGCTTTGATTGTAAGCTTTAGGATGTCTATATATCCTTCTGCACCCGCAAATAAAAAGGGACTGTTTTTCATGTCATCCTGAATGTTGACATCAGCCCCTGCCTCGATAAGTACTTTAGCAGTTGCGACATCATTTTGATAGGTTGCAATCATAGTAGCAGTTTGACCATTTGAGTTTTGTGCATTAATGTTGACCCCTTCCTTAATCAGTCTAATTACAGTATTGGTTTCTCCCTGTTTTGCTGCTTGAAATAGTTTCTCCTTCACTGCTTCTCCCCCTTTGTCAAATGAGGCACAACCTATGAGCAGTAGTAGGCAACTTAATACTAATGCCAACCACTTCCGCGTATTAAACACGCTCGGTCCCCTCCTTTACATTAACAATCTGTTGGCTCTAATAAACGATTTTTATACTATAGCATTATCCTCCAACTCTATTTTTTATTTAATTATTTCTTCCTAATCTATGGTAGTACGTAATCTTAAACTCCATCTAAACAATTTCTTAAAAAAAGATAAACTTATTCAAAAAATTCATTAATACTTATAAAAAAACCCGTCACTAGAGACGGGTTAAAACGTTCGTTATACATTAAAGCGATATCCTGCTCCCCAAACGGTTTCCAGGTATTTAGGATGTGCAGGGTCTCTTTCAATTTTTTCGCGTAATTTTCTAATATGGACGGTCACCGTTGAAACATCTGCTGCTGACTCCAGCCCCCAAATCTTTTCATATAGCTGCTCTTTGCTTAATACTTGGTTCGGATGAATGACAAAAAACACAAGCAAATCAAATTCCTTTGTTGTAAAGGGAACTTCATCTCCGTCAAGATAAACTTTGCGTGCAGATTTATCGATGGAGATTCCATGAACGAAAATCGTATTTGTTTTTGTTTGGTTCCCTGCCAAACGCTCATAGCGCGCTATATGTGCTTTTACTCTAGCTACCAGTTCGCTTGGACTAAAAGGCTTAGTAATATAATCATCCGCCCCTAAACCAAGGCCGCGAATTTTATCGATATCCTCCTTTTTAGCAGATACAAGCAAAATAGGAATGTTTTTAACAGCACGTATTTGTTTGCAAATCTCAAATCCATTTAATCCTGGGAGCATGATGTCCAGGATGATTAAGTCATAATGGCCTTTTAGAGCATGTTGAAGACCTGCATCACCACTATGTTGAATATCGACACGAAAATCATTTATTTCTAAATAGTCTCTTTGCAATTCTGCAATGCTAATATCATCTTCAATTAGTAATATTTCTTTCACATTTATTCACCTTTCTTTAGGGAGAAACATACAGTTGTCCCTTTACCGATCTCGCTGGTTGCCCAGATTTCCCCTCCATGCTCCCCGATAATTTGTTTAGCGATTGCAAGTCCTAAACCACTTCCGCCTGTCTGAGAATTTCTCGATTGTTCTGCACGGTAAAAACGGTCAAAAATATAGGGCAATGCAGAAGATTCTATCCCTTGACCATTATCTGTTACTTGTACAACTGCATCATTTAAATGATCATGAAGAGATATAGATATCTTTTTTTTGTCTTTGTTCATATATTTCACACAATTGCTCATTAAGTTGGCCAATACTCGCTTTAATTTCTCTCTGTCCGCAGTCACGTAGATTGGTTTATTCAAGGGGAGAAACTCAAGATGAATCCCTTGCTCACGTAATTCAATTGTAAGTTCTTCTACGTAATCTTGCAGATAATTATCCAGTTCGACCGTTTCAAAATGGAAGGGTTCTTTTTTTAAGTCCAACTTGGAAAATAGGAACAGCTCATCAATCAAAGAATCCATATCTTTTGCTTTTACGTACACAGTCGATAAATATTTTTCCATTTTCTGAGGAGTATTTGCAACACCATCCTTAATCCCTTCTACATACCCAATAATAGAAGTAATAGGTGTCTTTAAATCATGTGAAATATTAGACAAAAGCTCTTTTCGATTTTCCTCATACTGAAGCTGAAGATTTACAGATTCTTTTAATTTTGTTCTCATTTCCTCAAATGCCTTATTTAATTGTCCGATTTCATCATTCGAACTTGCCTTGATTTCAAAATTTAAATCACCTGATTTTATTCGATCAGCACCTTCTTTTAGAATGGAAATAGGCTTAATAATGCTTCGTGAAACTAAATAGTTTAACATACCAATAATCATGATAAACAGAAATAGCAGCAGCCCTGATAAGATGGGAAACAATTCTCGGATAAGATCAGCATAGGAACTTGCCTTTCTTAAAACGAAAATACTTCCTTCACTTTTATCCGGAAAATAAAAATCAAACTTCACATACGTAAAAAAATAGTCGTTGATTCGAATCGTATCTCGCGTATTGATGTTTGTTTCTTCAAATCCAGGTAGATATTGAACCAATGCCTGTTTGTCGAGATTAGGGGAAGCATACTCTACTTTCGTGCCCTTTCTAACAACAAACTCAATATCTTCATGCTCCATCTTCTTGAGCTCATTTTCATTTAGGAGCTGTTTAGAATTATTTTTAGCAAAAAGCTTTAAATCGAGAAACACACTTTCTTCTACTGTTGTCAGAGGTTTTTGCACATATGTTTTTTTGTAAAGATGCTCGACAGATTTTACATCACCTGTTATAGCAAAAATAATTAAAAACCCAGCTGCCAATAATAAAGTGATCGAAAAAAGGATCACCCCAATATAAGACAGAAGGAACCTCATTTTAATTGACATCTCTTTCACTCACTCTGTTATAAAATTTTCACCAGATTTATTTCTATTTTTAGCATGCAAGATACGGTTGTAAACCACATTATCCAAATGAAGGAAGCTCATTTTTCCAATTAATTAAAAGAAGCATATCACATAAATCTTAAAACTTTCTAAACTAGGTATGAAATATTTCTAAACACCTTATAATAAGCATCACTTTTTACTGTATTGAATCAATGAAAGCTTGATCTGGAACATGAAAAAACGCCTTCCTTATGGAAAGCGCCATTTTGTATAAGACAGCTTTTATTTTATTAGACTTTTAGTTAATATCTCTCTTATTTGATCGACACTCTTTATTATATATGTAGGGTTAGCATTCCTTAATTCTTCATAAGAGCCATATCCATAAGTTACTCCAATAGAGTCAATGCCACTATTATTTGCTCCTATAATATCGTGCTTTCTGTCGCCAATCATAATAAATTCATCTAACTTATGTTCATTATACTTGTCTAGTATGTATTGAATAATTTCAGTCTTTGATGATCTTGTTCCATCAAGATTACTTCCTACAATAAGTTCAAAATAGTGGTCAATATTAAAAAAATTTACTATTTTTTCAGAAAATACCGTAGGCTTTGAAGTTCCGATAACTAAAGTGAAATGTAATTCTTTAAGCGATTTTAAGAGTATTGGAATTTTTGAATATAATTGATTTTCATACATCCCTTTTTCCTCAAACCTTTCCCTATAAAAACCAATTGCCTTTTGTGTCTCTTCCTCATTAAAACCATAATATTCAGCAAAGGAGATTTGTAGTGGAGGGCCAATAAAACATTCAAGTTTGTCAATATCCGGTTCATAAATATTCATTTTTTGTAGTGCATATTGAACAGATTTGGTAATACCTGCCTTTGGGTCTGAAAGCGTTCCGTCTAAATCGAATAAGATTACTTTATATTTGTCCATTTTAAACTCCCATCTAGTATGATGCCTTCTTAATATTATCAAAAGATTTCATAAAAAGTTCAAAAATCTTCTTTCACTAAATTTCTCAAATCGAGTAGGAGGGGGTGACTAACCCCCGACCTCTCACACCACCGTACGTACCGTTCGGTATACGGCGGTTCAATTAAGTTTGACGTAGAAATTCATATCTTTGATATAAACTTTTAAGCCCA
>NZ_LATZ01000047.1 GCF_000981385.1 Bacillus sp. SA1-12 | reverse complement strand
AAAGGCACAAGGGAGCTTGACTGCGAGACCTACAAGTCGAGCAGGGACGAAAGTCGGGCTTAGTGATCCGGTGGTTCCGCATGGAAGGGCCATCGCTCAACGGATAAAAGCTACCCCGGGGATAACAGGCTTATCTCCCCCAAGAGTCCACATCGACGGGGAGGTTTGGCACCTCGATGTCGGCTCATCGCATCCTGGGGCTGTAGTCGGTCCCAAGGGTTGGGCTGTTCGCCCATTAAAGCGGTACGCGAGCTGGGTTCAGAACGTCGTGAGACAGTTCGGTCCCTATCCGTCGTGGGCGCAGGAAATTTGAGAGGAGCTGTCCTTAGTACGAGAGGACCGGGATGGACGCACCGCTGGTGTACCAGTTGTCTTGCCAAAGGCATAGCTGGGTAGCTATGTGCGGAAGGGATAAGTGCTGAAAGCATCTAAGCATGAAGCCCCCCTCAAGATGAGATTTCCCTGTTACTTTTTGTAACGTAAGATCCCTGAAAGATGATCAGGTTGATAGGTCAGAGGTGGAAGCGCGGTGACGTGTGGAGCTGACTGATACTAATCGATCGAGGACTTAACCTAATACAAAAGCGAAAAGCTCAGTAAATGAATTGAATAATCGTTATCTAGTTTTGAAGGAATATAAAGTTTTTATAAAAAACACTTGAAATATTCTTCTGAAATAGTATAATAATTCTTGTCGCTAATGTCTGGTGATGATGGCGAAGAGGTCACACCCGTTCCCATGCCGAACACGGAAGTTAAGCTCTTCAGCGCCGATGGTAGTTGGGGGTTTCCCCCTGTGAGAGTAGGACATTGCCAGGCAGCAACAAGATATTAAAACGCATACACTATTGTAAATTTAATTTGGAGGATTAGCTCAGCTGGGAGAGCACCTGCCTTACAAGCAGGGGGTCGGCGGTTCGATCCCGTCATCCTCCACCATTTTAGAATTTAGATGTGAGAAGTTAGAGGATAGAAAAAACTTTAATGAACTTCTCCAATATCGTACTTCTATAGTTTTAACATCTAGTACTCTGGTGTAGCTCAATTGGTAGAGCACGATCGAATAAGCGTCGAAGCTTTGCTTCAGCACACAAATCGAGCTGCTTCTTATTAATCTTCCTGAGATTTGGGTGACTGGTAAGTAAGAATAATTTAATTATACATTACACTTTATATGCCGGTGTAGCTCAATTGGTAGAGCAACTGACTTGTAATCAGTAGGTTGGGGGTTCAAGTCCTCTCGCCGGCACCATTTACTGTTTCAATAATAAGAGCCATTAGCTCAGTTGGTAGAGCATCTGACTTTTAATCAGAGGGTCGAAGGTTCGAGTCCTTCATGGCTCACCATTTTACACACCGTGCGGGTGTGGCGGAATTGGCAGACGCGCTAGACTTAGGATCTAGTGTCCTTGTGACGTGGGGGTTCAAGTCCCTTCACCCGCACCATTTTAATAATGCGGAAGTAGTTCAGTGGTAGAACACCACCTTGCCAAGGTGGGGGTCGCGGGTTCGAATCCCGTCTTCCGCTCTTTAATAAGTGCCGGGGTGGCGGAACTGGCAGACGCACAGGACTTAAAATCCTGCGGTAGGTGACTACCGTACCGGTTCGATTCCGGTCCTCGGCACCAATTAGAAATATAATAGAATGCGCCCGTAGCTCAATTGGATAGAGCGTTTGACTACGGATCAAAAGGTTAGGGGTTCGACTCCTCTCGGGCGCGCCATTTCCAGAATTGAGAAATCGGAAGTCAGAAGTTAGATTAAAGGCTTTGCTTCAAAGCAGTACTTAAAAATCTCTGACCTCTCACATCTTACCTCTGATATCTAGAACGGGAAGTAGCTCAGCTTGGTAGAGCACTTGGTTTGGGACCAAGGGGTCGCAGGTTCGAATCCTGTCTTCCCGACCATCTTCTTATATATTTTTGGGGCCTTAGCTCAGCTGGGAGAGCGCCTGCTTTGCACGCAGGAGGTCAGCGGTTCGATCCCGCTAGGCTCCACCATAATTTAACTTAATTCTTTTTGGCGGTGTAGCTCAGCTGGCTAGAGCGTACGGTTCATACCCGTGAGGTCGTGGGTTCGATTCCCTCCGCCGCTACCATTTTGGACCTTTAGCTCAGTTGGTTAGAGCAGACGGCTCATAACCGTCCGGTCGTAGGTTCGAGTCCTACAAGGTCCACCATTATCGAAAAGTATTACGGAGGAATACCCAAGTCCGGCTGAAGGGATCGGTCTTGAAAACCGACAGGGGTGTCAAAGCCCGCGGGGGTTCGAATCCCCCTTCCTCCTCCATAACTAGTTTATCGTCGCGGGGTGGAGCAGTCTGGTAGCTCGTCGGGCTCATAACCCGAAGGTCGCAGGTTCAAATCCTGCCTCCGCAACCAAAATGGTCCGGTAGTTCAGTTGGTTAGAATGCCTGCCTGTCACGCAGGAGGTCGCGGGTTCGAGTCCCGTCCGGACCGCCATTTTTTAAATTCTGATCTAGAGTAAAAGGGTTTCAATAAGCGAGAAGGTCGAGGAAGCTACTGAGCGAGCACCGGAGCGTAGTAAATACGTTAGGATGTGAGCGATGAAGCTGACGAAGAGATTCGAAGCTTAGTGAAAGCCGTAAACTAAATGGCTCGGTAGCTCAGTTGGTAGAGCAATGGACTGAAAATCCATGTGTCGGCGGTTCGATTCCGTCCCGAGCCACCTTTATAAAAGTTGACATACCTTTTGTGGCGGCTGTGGCGAAGTGGTTAACGCATCGGATTGTGGTTCCGACATTCGTGGGTTCGATTCCCATCAGCCGCCCCATATTCTTGCGGGTGTAGTTTAGTGGTAAAACCTCAGCCTTCCAAGCTGATGATGAGGGTTCGATTCCCTTCACCCGCTCCAGAAAATATGGGCCTATAGCTCAGCTGGTTAGAGCGCACGCCTGATAAGCGTGAGGTCGATGGTTCAAGTCCATTTAGGCCCACCATTTATTTTATTCCGCAGTAGCTCAGTGGTAGAGCTATCGGCTGTTAACCGATCGGTCGCAGGTTCGAATCCTGCCTGCGGAGCCATATGGGGAAGTACTCAAGTGGCTGAAGAGGCGCCCCTGCTAAGGGTGTAGGTCGTGTAAGCGGCGCGAGGGTTCAAATCCCTCCTTCTCCGCCATATTTTGTTCATAATGGCCCGTTGGTCAAGCGGTTAAGACACCGCCCTTTCACGGCGGTAACACGGGTTCGAATCCCGTACGGGTCATCAAAAAAACACTGCATGTATGCAGTGTTTTTTGCTATATAAAAACGTGAATGCAAATCTTAATAGACAGTAAAATCCTCTGATGGAATTCTCATATTTCATTAGGTAATGCTTATTTCTTGACGCTTGTCATTATAAAGGTTTATCCTTATTTTAACAATAATAAAATAAATTGTGTATCTCCTATATTTACAACATATTCTCTTCAACTTTGTTTATTTATTCAATCAGCAAAGTTCTTTTTGATTATCCTTCAAAATGGAATTCAATATTTAAATTCCTTCTTTTTTCTTTTAAAGAATTTTCAACAAATTCCTACAAAAAGTCGAATAAAATATTTTTTTAATATAATGATTTTCTGCTTAACTTGTCCATAATCTTAGTTGTTCAAGCGCTTTCATTAAATCAAATTAAATTATTCCAATTTCATAAACCTCTTTTTAAATCTTTAGTATTTCTACCATTTAAGGGCAGTTCCTTTCCTTATTTTCCTTACTTTTTCTTATATTTTAAAAGTATAACATTCATCATCAACATTATAGTTTTTGTTGGTTTATGTCGTAAAAAAGTAGCGGTTACATTGCAGGTATCTACTAGTAAGTCTTGAATGTTTAGCATAGAGATATTAAGAGAAAGGGTGACAAATGTGACTCTCACTTGTCCAACAGACTATGATATTCATTTATTTCATGAGGGACAGTCATTTGAAAGCTATGGTTTTTTAGGTGCGCATATACAAAAGCAGAATGGGGTTATGGGTACAAATTTCTGTGTTTGGGCACCACATGCAAAACAGGTAAATGTTGTTGGGATTTTTAACAGCTGGAATGGTCAAAAACATCAAATGGAAAGAATGAATGAGGAGGGGGTATGGAGCTTATTTATCCCGCAATTAAAAGCTGGGGAAATATACAAATATGAAATTGTGACTGCTAACGGAGAGACCTTATTCAAAGCAGATCCGTACGCTTTTTTTTCAGAGGTGAGGCCAAATACGGCATCCATTGTTTATGATTTATCGGGCTATGCTTGGAAGGATCAAAAATGGAAAAAAAAGAAGCGTACTAAGCAGCCATATGATCGACCTATGACGATTTATGAAGTGCATTTAGGAACATGGAAAGTGAAAGAAGATGGAGAGTTATACAGCTACAAAGAGCTAATAGAGGAACTAATACCTTATGTAGTAGATCATGGATTTACCCATATTGAGTTGCTTCCAGTTATTGAACATCCATATGACCGTTCTTGGGGCTATCAGGGAACTGGCTATTTCTCTGCAACAAGTAGATTTGGGACACCTCATGAACTAATGGAATTTATTGATGCATGCCATCAAGAAAATATCGGGGTCATTATTGATTGGGTGCCGGGACATTTTTGTAAGGATGCCCATGGACTTTATATGTTTGATGGCGAGCCTACATATGAATACAAAACTGAAAAAGACCGAGAAAATTGGGACTGGGGAACAGCAAACTTTGATCTTGGCAAACCAGAGGTTCAAAGCTTTTTGATTTCAAATGCGATTTTTTGGATGGATTATTTTCATGTAGATGGATTTAGAGTTGATGCAGTAGCAAATATGCTTTACTGGCCAAATTCCCATGAATTAGTGGAGAATCCTTACGCAGTCAGCTTTTTAAGAAAATTAAATGAAGCTGTTTTTGCAAAAGATCCAGATATTTTAATGATTGCTGAAGATTCAACCGATTGGCCGATGGTAACCGCTCCTACCTCGTCAGGTGGTCTAGGCTTTAACTACAAATGGAATATGGGCTGGATGAATGACATTCTTACCTATATGGAGACTTCTCCAGAACATAGGAATGAACTCCACCATAAAGTAACATTCTCCCTTTTATATGCTTTTTCAGAGAATTTCATTTTACCTTTCTCTCATGATGAGGTTGTTCATGGGAAGAAATCTTTACTCAATAAAATGCCAGGTGACTATTGGCAAAAGTTTGCTCAATTGAGGCTGCTATATGGATATATGATGACACACCCTGGAAAGAAGCTGCTTTTCATGGGAGGTGAATTTGGCCAATTTGATGAGTGGAAAGACCTGGAACAGCTGGATTGGATGCTGGAAGATTATGAAATGCATAACAAAATGCGTGTTTATTTTAAATTTTTGACAAACATCTATCAAAAACAAAAGCCATTATATGAATTAGATCATTCAGAAGAGGGCTTTGAGTGGATTGATGTTGACAATAAAGATCAAAGCATTTTTTCGTTTATTCGAAAGAGCCAAAAAGAAAACGAGCTTCTTGTTATTATTTGTAATTTTAAGCCTATTGTTTACCATGATTATAAGGTTGGAGTACCGATTGATACGGATTATGTTGAAATTTTAAATAGTGATGCAGCTGAATTTGGCGGTTCAGATCAAATAAATCGAAAAAACCTCAAGGCGATTGAAGGAGAATACCATGGGAAACCATATCATGTTTCGATGACGATTCCACCATATGGAGCAGTCATATTACGAACAGTAAAAAAAAGAGGGGAGAATAAAAATGGGAAGAAAAAAGTGCGTCGCAATGTTATTAGCAGGAGGTAAAGGAAGTAGATTAAGCTCCCTTACGAAAAATTTAGCGAAACCAGCGGTACCATTTGGGGGGAAGTATCGAATAATAGATTTTACCCTAAGTAATTGTACGAATTCTAGTATTGATACAGTCGGCGTTCTGACACAATACCAGCCGCTTGTTTTAAATTCATATATCGGTATAGGCAGTGTCTGGGATTTAGATCGTAAAAATGGAGGAGTAACTGTACTTCCTCCCTATGCAGAATCCTCAGAGATGAAATGGTATAAAGGTACAGCCAGTGCAATCTATCAAAATATTAATTATATTAAGCAATATGATCCGGAATATGTCTTGATCTTATCAGGAGACCATATTTATAAAATGGATTATTCTGAAATGCTAGATTTTCATATTAAAAAGAATGCAGATGCCTCTATTTCTGTTATTGAAGTACCTTGGGACGAAGCAAGCCGTTTTGGCATAATGAATACCAATGAAAAAATGCAGGTTGTTGAATTTGAAGAAAAACCTGCTAAGCCGAAAAATAACCTGGCCTCAATGGGTATCTATATTTTTAAATGGTCTGTTTTAAAGGAATATCTTGAAATGGATGAACGGAACGAACACTCAAGTCATGATTTTGGAAAAGATATTATTCCTTTATTACTAGATGAGAAATTAAATGTTGTTGCTTACCCATTTAAAGGTTATTGGAAAGATGTAGGTACAGTAAAAAGCCTTTGGGAAGCGAATATGGATCTCTTAAATGAAGACTCCAAATTAAATTTATTTGATCGAGATTGGAAAATTTACACGGTTAATTCAAACCATCCACCTCAATTTATTTCGGATAATGCGGTTGTAAAGGATTCTTTTGTCAATGATGGCTGTGTGATTATGGGCAATGTGGATCATTCCGTTTTATTTCAGGGTGTATCAGTAGGTAAGAATAGTGAAATCAAAAATTCCGTGTTAATGCCAGATGCAATAATTGGTGAAAATGTTTATATAGAAAATGCGATCGTCCCTAGTGGAATTGAAATTCCTAATGGTACAATTATTAGCCCTGATTCGGGAGAAATTCTACTTGTTACGGAAGAAATTATTGAAGAACTTTCCACACTTGTTGATAGCAAAATAATCTAATAGAAAAAGTAAGAAAAACACTTCAAGAATGAAAATATTACTATCACAGTTTGGAACTGGGACGGTGGAGATGCACTTGTATGTCTAACCTTATAGGTACTGAAAGATTTACAATCCAAATCGTTAGACTTCATCGTCATCCATCCGTCCTTGTCCAAAAAAGGGGAGATTGGAAATGAATCAAAAAATGTTGGGTATTATTGATGCAACAACTTATAAACCGGAAATTGAAGAATTAACATTCCATCGTTCTTTGGCTGCGGTCCCATTCGCTAGTCGTTACCGATTAATCGATTTTGTCCTATCAAACATGGTGAACTCTGACATAGAAAGTGTAGCGATTTTTCCGAAGTATCAATATCGTTCATTAATGGATCACCTTGGTTCTGGGAAACAATGGGACTTAAATCGTAAAAAAGATGGTTTATTCTTTTTCCCGTCTCCTCATTTACATAATGAGTATGATGAGTTTGGATCATTTCGTCAGTTTTCTGATCATATTGATTTCTTTTTAAGAAGCACTCAGGAATATGCCGTCATTACAAACAGTTACACCGTGTGTAATATTGATTATAAAAAGGTATTAGCCTATCATCTGGAAAATGGCTGTGATATTACGGAAGTAAGAAAAGATGGAGCTTCATTACAAATGTTTATCATGTCTACTAAGCTCCTTTTAAATCTTATTCATAATAAAGAGCAAACAGGATTTAAGACGCTTGCTGATGTTGTTAACGAAAATAAGAATCAGCTGAATATTTGTCATTATGAATTTTACGGGTATGCTGCTGTGATAGATTCGATCAGCAGTTATTATAAACATAGCATGGATATGCTTAAACCAGAAATTTGGCATGAAATTTTCCTTAAAAGCCGTCCAATTTTAACAAAAGCAAAAGATGAGCCCCCTACGAAATATGGAAAAGAAGCAGTTGTAAAAAATTCCTTAATAGCAAATGGATGTAAAATAGAAGGCCATGTTGAAAATAGTATTATTTTCAGAGCGGTTCATATCGGGAAAGATACAGTAGTTAAAAATAGTGTGATCATGCAAAAATCCCAAATAGGCGATGGTTGTTTATTAGACCATGTCATTGCAGACAAAGATGTAAAAGTAGAAGCAGAGACAATAGTAAAGGGTTCAGTCCTGCTACCACAAATACTAAGAAAAAGAACAATCCAAGGAGCGTTGATGAATTCGTGAACGTGTTATTTGCTGTTTCAGAATGTGTACCATTTGTAAAATCTGGAGGTTTGGCGGATGTTGCAGGTGCCTTGCCAAAAGAATTAAAAAAACTAGGAAATGATGTTCGTGTCATTCTTCCAAAATACAGTTTAATACCTGAAAGATTTAGAGAAAAGATGAAAAAAATAAAGGAAATCACAGTCACTGTTGGTTGGAGGCAGCAATATTGCGGCATTGAAATGCTAAAGTATGAAGGAATCACCTATTACTTTCTTGATCATGAATATTATTTTTATCGTGACTCATTATACGGCCATTATGATGATGGCGAACGATTCTCCTTCTTTTGCAGAGGTGTATTAGATGCTGTAAAAGCGATTGGATTTCAGCCAGATGTAATTCATTCTCATGATTGGCATACCGGGATGATAAGTTTCTTGCTGAAAGAGGAATATCAGCTACAATCTTTTTATAAACATATCAAGACAGTATTTACCATTCATAATTTGCAATTCCAAGGGATTTTCCCGTTTGGCATTTTAAAGGATCTTCTCAATACGGAGGAAGAGAAATGTAGCATGGTGGAATTCTATGGGAATGTGAACTTCATGAAAGGGGCAATTGATGCTTCTGATATCATTACAACTGTTAGTCCAACATACATGGATGAAATTCAAACCGCCTATTATGGAGAAAGATTAGACGGTTTATTACGCTCTAAGTCTTCCTCCCTGGTAGGGATCCTAAATGGAATAGATGATGAAGTTTATAATCCTGAAACTGACCCTGTCATCGATGAACAATACACAGTTGACTCGTTGGGCTTGAAAGCAGAAAATAAAGCTGCATTGCAAGCTTCCTTTGGGCTTCCAGTTAATGAAGATATCCCTGTGATTTCAATGGTGACAAGATTAACAAAGCAAAAAGGACTTGACTTAGTTAAGCGCGTACTCCATGAATTATTGGATCATGATGTCCAAATGATCGTGCTTGGAACGGGAGATACAGAATTTGAGGATTACTTTAGACATATGGAATGGGCTTATCCGAATAAATTCAAAGCATACATAGGGTTTGATGAAAAATTGGCACATCGCATCTATGCAGGCTCTGATCTTTTTCTTATGCCTTCTAAGTTTGAACCATGCGGATTAGGGCAGCTCATCGCTTTAAGGTATGGAACCATCCCAATTGTTAGAGAAACTGGCGGTCTTAATGATACTGTTACCTCTTATCGTGAGGATACAGAGGAGGGGAACGGATTTTCATTCAGAAATTTCAATGCACATGACATGCTGCATACCATTTATCGCGCTGTAGATTATTATCAACAGAAGGATGTTTGGGTGGAGATTGTTAAAAATGCAATGAAACAGGATTATAGTTGGACGCAATCTGCTTTGAAATATAACCAGCTGTATGCTGATTTAATTATTAGGAGTGAAGAGCATGTTCTCCAACAAGGATCAGTTTAAGGAATGTTTTCTAAAAAAACTAGAAAGTATGTGCGGCAAAGGCTTTGAAGAATCCACAAAGCGTGATCAATACCATACTCTTGGGAATATGGTAAGAGAATATATTAGTTCCAAATGGATTGAAACAAATGAGCTGTACAGGTTTGAAAATAAAAAACAAGTGTATTATTTATCGATTGAATTTTTATTAGGGCGTCTGCTTGGCCAAAATCTGCTGAATCTTGGAATAAAAGAGATTGTTGAGGAAGGATTGCGTGAGCTTAATATAAATTTAAGTGAAATTGAAGAATGTGAGCCAGATCCTGCATTAGGGAATGGAGGGCTGGGACGTCTTGCGGCATGCTTTTTAGATTCCTTGGCAACCTTAAATCTTCCTGGACATGGTTATGGTATTCGATATAAACACGGTTTGTTTGACCAGAAGATCGTTGATGGATATCAGGTTGAGCTTCCAGAGCAATGGCTAAGGCATGGTAATGTTTGGGAGGTCCGAAAACCAGATGAAGCAGTAGATATATCCTTTTGGGGAAGAGTCGAAACTAGCAGTGAAAAGAATGTGCTGACCTTTCATCATGTAGGGGCACAAAAGGTGCTTGCTGTTCCTTATGATATGCCAGTCGTTGGGTATCATGTTGATACAGTAAACACACTGAGGCTTTGGAATGCTGAACCGGCATCCTTTGGACCGAATCAGGATATCTTGTCTTATAAGCGGGAAACAGAAGCGATTACGGATTTTTTATACCCGGATGATACTCATGATGAGGGGAAAATTTTAAGACTAAAGCAGCAGTATTTTTTAGTATCTTCGAGCATTCAAAGCATCATTGCTTCATATAAAAAAGAAAATCAAGATATTAGAGAGATGCATCACTCGGTTGCAATCCATATTAATGATACACATCCTGCATTAGCTGTACCTGAATTAATGAGAATCTTAGTTGATGTGGAAGGCTTGGCATGGGAGGAGGCTTGGGAAGTTACGTGTAATACTGTCTCTTACACGAACCATACAATCCTTTCTGAAGCCATGGAAAAATGGCCAATTCATTTATTTAAACCACTATTACCAAGAATTTATATGATTATTGAAGAAATTAACGAGCGTTTCTGTGCAGAGCTCTGGGATCGTTATCCTGGTGATTGGCAGCGGATCGAGCATATGGCCATTATTGCTCACGGATTAGTTAAGATGGCCCACCTAGCAATCGTAGGAAGCAGCAGTATAAATGGCGTGGCAAAAATCCATTCTGATATCTTAAAAAATCGTGAAATGAAATCTTTCTATGAACTCTATCCTTGGAAATTTAATAATAAAACAAATGGCATTACACACCGGCGCTGGTTATTAAAAGCAAATCCAGAGCTAACATCATTAATAAAAGATGTCATTGGTGATGAATGGGTAAAAAATCCTGAAAAATTACTAGATTTAAAGAGACATATTTATCATCCTGAACTAAAGGAGCGCTTTGCAGCTGTTAAACGTAAAAGGAAAGAGATTCTTGCTAAAAAAATAGCGGAGAAGAATGGCATTATTGTTGATATTGATTCTATCTTTGATGTTCAGGTTAAAAGATTGCATGCTTATAAACGGCAATTATTAAATGTTTTACACATTTTGTATTTATATAATCGTATAAAAGAGGATGCCAATTACATTATTCAGCCTCGGACATTTATCTTTGGCGCAAAGGCTTCACCAACGTATTATTACGCGAAGAAAATCATTAAATTGATTCACTCCTTAGCAGAAAAGGTAAATAATGACCCGCAGGTTTCAAAAGTGATAAAAGTTGTTTTTATGGAAAATTACCGTGTTTCCCTTGCTGAGGATATTTTCCCAGCGGCAGATGTTAGTGAACAAATTTCGACTGCAAGCAAAGAAGCGTCAGGTACAGGAAACATGAAGTTTATGATGAATGGGGCACTGACGGTGGGAACGTTAGACGGAGCAAACATTGAGATGCTGGAGGAGATTGGCAGCGAAAATATCTTTACATTTGGACTAACGGCTCAAGAGGTTTTAAAATACGAAGAAAATGGCCGCTATCGCTCCATGGAATACTATCATCATGATTTAAGAGTTCGGCAGGTCGTCGATCAATTAACAAATGGCTTCTTTGCCGAGGATGAAGGAGAATTCGAATCAATCGCTGATTCTCTTCTTGTGCAAAATGATCAATACTTTGTTTTGCGTGATTTTGCTTCCTATATTGATATTCAAGAAAAAGTTGGTGTCGCTTATCAAAACACCGATAAATGGTTAGAGAAAGCATTGATTAATGTTTCACATTCAGGTTTCTTTTCAAGTGATCGGACAATTATGCAGTATGCGGATGACATTTGGAAAATTGGCCCTGTCGCTTTAAAAATGTAAAAATGGTGCTGACCCGATTGGGTTAGCACCATTTTTAGTTAAATAAAATAACATAAACGTGTATCTAATGCATCAATCGCCGTCCAATAACCGGCCTAATCCGCCTAGTAAACTGCCTTCGCCTCGCGCCTCTCCTCCAGCAGATGGCGCGCTCGCTATCACACGATCTGCCAATCGACTAAATGGCAGTGTTTGAATCCAAACAGTTCCTGGTCCTTGCACTGTAGCAAAAAATAAGCCTTCGCCGCCAAAGAATGCGGTCTTTACTTTTCCAACAAATTCAATATTGTAATCAACATCTTTTGTCAACGCTACGAGACATCCTGTATCAATACGAAGCTTTTCTCCTGGCTGCAGATCTCTTCGAATAATGGTTCCACCTGCATGTAAAAAGGCTAAACCATCGCCTTCAAGCTTTTGCATGATAAAGCCTTCACCGCCAAAAAATCCTGTTCCAAGCTTACGCTGAAAATCGATACCCACTGAAACACCTTTTGCTGCACAAAGGAATGAATCTTTTTGACAGATTACTTTACCGCCAAGCTCACTTAAATCAACAGGAATGATTTTACCCGGATATGGAGCAGCAAAGGATACCTTTTTCTTTCCGGATCCCTTATTCGTGAAGACTGTCATAAATAAACTTTCACCTGTTAATACACGTTTTCCGGCACCAACCAGCTTCCCTAGAAAGCCCTTTTGGTTATTATCTCCATCACCAAAGATGGTTTCCATATCGATGCCATCTTCCATCATCATCATGCCGCCAGCTTCTGCAACGACACTTTCATTTGGATCTAATTCGATTTCCACACACTGCATATCATCTCCATGCAGTTCATAATCAATTTCATGTGCGTTCAACACGATCCCCCCAATTATGTAGATAACAGTTTTACTAGTAATAAACTGCATAGATATATTTTACAGCTTTTTGGGAGGTAATAGAAGTATGTTCCGTTTGCTTTAGCGCATGATTTTTGAAGATTGAGCGAACAGGGGTTAATTACAGGACTCTTTTAAAAAAATCGTAAGATTCATACCAAATAAAAAACTCCCAACAAGGGAGTTCCAGACCGTAGACAAACCCCATTTCAAATCCTTGATTTGAAATGGGGTTTGCATTTTCTCTTTATTTTCTTAGGCTGGGCATGGATACTTCCATGCCCAGTTTGCCATTTTCTTGAGATTCATGGCAGCAAAAGTTAGCATCGCCTGCATGGCCACTTTTTTAATTCCTCTTAAAGTGGTCCATCGCATGCCATGCTTTTCTTTAGCATCTGCAAAGACACGTTCTATTGT
>NZ_LATZ01000046.1 GCF_000981385.1 Bacillus sp. SA1-12 | reverse complement strand
TGTTATTATCCCCTTATAGTGGACAGTAAAAAGAAAGGATTGTACTGTCTTCTATGGAGGGGATTTTTTCATGGGGAAAATTAGAACAACCTATACAAAAGAAATTAAACTAAAAGCTATTAATTTATACGAAAACGAAGATATGGGGATCAGATCAATTTCCAAAGAGTTAGGGATTGGATATACAATTGTCCAAAGATGGATAGCTCATTATAAAAGTGAGGGAATTCAAGGGTTAAACGAAAAGAGAGGAAAATCTCGAAACCCACTTAAAGGTAAAGCTAAAAAAGACCACGAGAGTGATACAGAAAAAATAAGTCGATTAGAAGCAGAGAATGCCTATTTAAAAAAGCTATTAGCTGCGAAAAGGGAGATGATTCCGGAAAAGAAAAATCGTTAAAATACAAAATAATTCATGAGCTTACGGATCAATTTACTATTATCACGTTGTGTAAGATAGCCGGTGTTTCAAAAAGTGGCTATTACAAATGGCTAAAACGCCAAGATAACCCAACAGATAAGGACTTGGAAGATCAATCCATCGTAACTAAGATTATTAAATGCCAACAAGATCCTGATATTAATTGGAGCTACGGTTACCCAAGAGTTCAAACTTGGCTTAAAAAGATGTATGGTTTGAAAGTTAATCATAAGAGAATTTATCGTTTAATGAAGGCGAATGGAATTCAAGCAAAGATACGAGTAAAGAAGTGGAAACACTTTGGACGAAAAGAAAAATATGTCGTTTCAGAGAACGATTTAAACAGAGAATTTTCAGCTTCACGCCCAAATGAAAAATGGGTAACTGATATAACATATCTACTATTTAATGGAAAGAAACTCTATTTATCTACGATACTAGACCTTTACAACAATGAGATTATTTCATATAAAATAAGTGAAAGAAATGATCTAAAGCTAGTAGCTGATACAGTAAAAAAAGCAATAAAAAAAAGAGATGTGAAAGGACTCCTATTACATAGCGATCAAGGATTCCAGTACACCTCAATAAGATATAACAAGCTATTAGAAAGATACAACATTTAAGCAAAGCATGTCTAGAAAAGGAAATTGTTTAGATAACGCTTGTATGGAGAGTTTTTTTAGCCACTTTAAAGCTGAATGTTTTTACCGATACCAATTTGAGAGTTCGAATGAGGTTAAGGAAGCAGTAAGAAATTATATTAAGTTTTATAATAATAAACGTTTTCAAAAAAAATTAAATAACCTTAGCCCTACTGAATATAGAGCTAAGGCTGCCTAATAAGTGAACCTTTTATTAATTGTCTACTTGACGGGGATAAGACCAAATAGAAGATTCTTTTTTATCGAAATCATTGCTTATGAAATTAGGTAATAGGGAGTCAAGCTTTTTTATTTTAAGTAACAGATTAATTAGAGGAGACAACAATTACCTCCATATTAAATAAGAAAGAATTAGACCTAGCTTTTCTTTTTAATGCATGATCCTATTACCACGTCTGAGCAGCTCCTGTCTGGTTTCTTCAGAAACAAAAAACGTTGATAAATCACGATGTAAAATTTTGTATAATCGAAAAAAATAAACAAATTTAGTCCCCTAAAGCCTGAAAAAAGAGGGACTTTTTTATTTATCATAGAACTTCGTTTTAGAAGACCATTTTTAAAAATTCTACATAATATAAACTGCAAGGTTTTTATAATTCTTGAGGAGGTATTTTATGTACAATAATGGCAACCCAAATTACTATACTAGTCCATATGACTCTTTTTCTTCGTATTATTTCCAGGAACCTTATAATCTGTCATATAGACAAATAGATTTAGGTACCAGATGGGAAGTAGAAGAAGGCGGATTTAGGGGTGTTTGGACACGTCGGGGAAACAGCAATGTCTTTGACGCGAGGTGGACCAGACCAGGTGCAACTCCTATTACTGCTGTTTTGAGGATGCGATTACAGGACAATTTCGTTTGCATTTCACGTCGAAACAGTAGCGATGGAAATAACTGTCAGTATGTAGGGAGAATTGAAGGGAGAAGAGTGACAGGTTTCAACATCTGTAATCGAGGAGGAGGTCCTTGGAGTGGTACGATAATCAGAGGACCACGAGTACCGGATTTAGGAACAAGATGGGACGAAGAGGAAGATGGATGGAGAGGAGTTTGGACACGTCGAGGAAACAGCAATGTCTTTGATGCGAGGTGGACCAGACCAGGTGCAACTCCTGTAACTGCTGTTTTGAGGATGCAATTACAGGATAACAATGTTCGTATTGAACGTCGAAACAGCAGTGATGGAAATGACTGTGATTACACAGGTAGAATTGAAGGAAGAAGAGCAACAGGTACTTATTCTTGTGACCAAGGAGGAGGTACTTGGAGTGCGACTATAACGTGATGATATATAACAGGACTACTCAAAGTAGAGTAGTCCTTCTTCTTCATATCTGCGAATTCGTAGATTAAACCTTAGTGTGGTGAAGACCGGCTATTTTTGTATCTAGATACCCTAAACGTTGTAAATCCGCGTTTTGCTGGTGTTACCCCTTCAATGGCGGCAGGTGGTTTTGCCTGTTTTTATGAACACGAATGATTCCCCACATTCCCTGTTCAATATCCCAACGGATATTACCTGAACGGTACATGTAATCTCCAGGGAAGTTATAAAAGCTTCCGGCCCCATAATGCAGCCTCAAATCCCTCGTACGCCCTAATACAATATGATCTTCACTTGACTTAACTTGAGAAAATATATCGTTGTCATCAGTGTTCCAGTAATGACCATGTACATGAAAGCCGTGAGCACGTCTGCGCTCAGACGGATTCACTAGCCTAATTGTTATAGGGTCACCTGGATAAGCTTCAAATACCGGAGTGAATGGATCCCCATGCACCTTAGAACTAAATAAATCTTTTAACACAGGATGCTGTCTAAGTCGATTTATTAATCTTTCTGTACGATAATTAAATCCTCTTGAACCATTATCATACGTATCAACAAGATCACCTAGCTCTTCTGGGTCTACTCCTCCTAAGATTCCATCAACAGGATCAACGATAAGGTTCCCCTTTTTATCAACTAACCGTGCCCCATCATACATAACTAAAACAAATTCTCTTATTTCAGGTGCAAATGGATGACTCAAAATCACATTGCTGCTTGTTAGTAATGCTGGCGTTCTGTCATCAGGATTTAGGATTTGTGTTCCTCGTCCTTCAGCAATAAACGTCCCAAACGTTCCAAGGGAGCGATGATTGCGGATGTCTGCCATATCCCACATCCCGCAGGCACCAACAGCAACATCTACATACCAGCGATACACAACGGTTTCACCTGGACCAGCTGTTTGGTCTGGGTTAAAACCGACTGTTTCCCCAGAGGATGATTTTACGTCATATTGGATCAGCTGCGGATGCAGTGATATTCTGACGGATGGCGGATAGAATGCCTGTTCCTTTACAGGCGGGTAAGGCCAAATTCCATCAGGGAAAGGGAATTGATCAAACTGTAAAAAACTTGTTAAATGTACTTCGACAACATCGCCTTGATTTGCACGGAGTACGAGGGGTTCAGGAGTTTTTCTTCCTTTTAAAATGTCATCCATGTCCTCTCTTAACGCAAAGACGATGCCGAATGGATCTGTCTCCCCCCATTTGCTATATACAATTGGTACTTGGAAAGCAACAATATCAAAGAATACTACACGTGCGTTTGACGGAGCATCCACCTCCACACACTCGGCCGGAGGAGGGGGCTCTCCAGTACAGATCGGCAGCGGCTTTGTTCGTTCAGGCGGACTAGGACGATCAGGAAGCGGGATAAGGAAATCAACTTCTTCGTCATAGGCTCGAATTAACCCCCAACAGCCATTCCAAAGGTCCTCTTCAGTCTCAAATGCCCAGAGATAATCTCCTGCTCTTGGGACTTCCATTTCGAATGTAAATGATTCTGATATACCTATATGCTTCTGATCTTGAAATTCGGTCTCTATATCAGGGCGTTCTCCCTTCCATCTAAGCCCATGAATATTAAAACTGTGAGATTCTTCTTGGGCTCCTTGCAATATTCTGACACGAACCGGATCCCCTTCATAACATAAAAGAATCGGTGTTACAGGATCGCCCTTTAGAAAGGAGCTGAATGAATAAGCGGGATCACAATCTTCTCCTAAGCGGAACTGTAATGGCTCATTTTTGTAGTTCACAGCGAATAAGCCAGGGTCATCTTGTGAACCCGGGTATTCCGGCGGATTCAACGGACATCCATTTTCATCAAATAATAACGCAAAGTCTTGGACCATTAATACAAAATCCCGGTAATCAGGTATAAACGGATGAACCACTGTTACTTTCGATCCGTTATCTACTTCCTCGCCGGTCTTTGAATCAAGAAATTTGGAGAACCTAGCATGAACAACACTTGATCCAAAAACACCGTGCTGTTGGTGGAATGCAGGGAACAAATGATCATGAAAAAACCATGCTTTTAACTCAACATCAGCAAAATATTCAAATCGAATTGTTTCACCTGGAAGAACACTCGAATCATAGTTCCAGCCAATATTCGCCCCATCGCTTACTAGTACATCGAATTTAACAAAATGAATGTGAAAAGCGGCTTCATACGTTCTCGTCACAAGTTGAAAAGCATCTCCACCTGCTACTTCGGAAAGGCGGTTCGTAAAATTAATTGAAATACATGTTCCAGCATTCATATGAAGAATGAGCGGCTCAGGTTCTTTTCTGCCAGCCAAAATATCTTCTACATCCTCATCAAGAGCGTAGATCCTGCCTTTAGGATCATTCCAACCTTGGCTATTGTATACAATCGGAACTTCAATCAATGATACGTTAAATTCCTGAACAGCTGGATTTTCAAGAATAATACAAGGGTCGGTAAAAACGGCTCCAGGTCTTGCAGTCGGTACAGCTGCATTTCTTTCCAGTTCCGTCAAGTCTCGCCCGCCTACAATACCAAGTGGAGGCCTGGGAGCTTTACAACCAACTTTTCCAGGAATAAAGTTAGGAAATCCAGGACGTTCTTTTGTAGGTTTAGGGGGACATGGACGGTCTGGCAATGGCTGCAGAGGTTTAATAGGCGTACCATTCGGATAACATTGACTTCCGTCTTGAAGAGTATCAAAAATTCTATTTATTGCCCACATTCCGACACCAAAATGCGGGTATAGATGACAATGAACAATAGCATCACCTATGGCTCCTTGAAGTGATCCTAATCCGTAAAGTGGTTCAACTGTATACCAATTTTGAGGACTTATCGCTTGTGCATCAAATATATCAGAATCTGTATTTATTGGATCTTTAAACCAAGTATGAACGTGATAATGAAAAACATGTGTTTCCTTTACACCGGCATGAATAACTCTGAACTTTGCGGGATCGCCCCTATAACCTCTATAGATAGGGGTAGCTGGATCACCAAAGACCCATGAATCGTGATGAACTTCTTCACCTTCACAATCAGGACAGACAACTCCTTCTTCAATTAACCTTTGTCGGTTTTGTACCGGTTCATAACGATAATTAATAGCGTGGGTCGACTCGCTTTCCTGATTTGTGACAGGATCTAACGGCCTGTTTCCCGTTATATCCAATGTTGGCATTTCATCGTGAAAGATAAACCCATACTCACGAAATGAAGGTGCATAGTTATGATGAACATCGGCAATTGCTCCGCTGTTTAATGGTCCGCCTGTTACAGGATCCGTCCACCAAGACCCACGTTTTTGAACAAATAAAGCACCAAACAAACCATTAATATTGGTACCGTCATCACTGCTGTCAGGATCCCCTAAATCTGAAAAGAAGTAAACTCCTTCATGATTAACATGCAAACGATAAAGAATTTTCTCCCCTGGTTCAGCAAGTGTATTTGGATTAAAACCAACGTTTGCTCCATCCGAATTTAATACGTCATAGTCGGCTTCCTTGAAGTGCATTCCAGTAGAAATGGGTATTTGATTTTCAAACAATACTTCAACCGTATCTCCCATATTGGCTCGGATACAAAGCGGTTCTACTAAATCAACCGGGGTAAACGGATTTTTGCGAACGGCTTCCTTTACTTTTTCTTCATTTTCTTTTAATACATACATCTTTCCATGTTCATTATAATTTCCAAAATTGTTCAATACGATTCGAATAGGAATAGCTACAACATGATAAAACCGTTTCATATGGACCTTTCCCTTCACTATTTGTAGCTTTATAAATAAGTTCCATTAAAACAGGCTTTGAACGTTAATTTTTCAACACTCTACTTTTCACTGTCAATATTGAATATCCCTCTCTTTCTTTAAAGATTGACTAAGATTATAAATGACCTTTGATACTGTTTGTTCGTATACCTAAACCTATATTGAATTTATGAAAAAAGTACCTTGTACTATGCAAATTCACTAAAAAAGTTATAAACCACAAAAAGTAAACTAGTAACAAATAAAATATGATCATAACCAGTAAAAATATGTTCTAACCAAAGTAACAGGAACTGAGTAGAGTTTAAAGAAAGCTTACTACAAGCTAATTCTGGAGAATTATCTGCTATGTCTAAAAATAAGACTTTTACTGGTTAGAAGGGATTTACATAGTTACCACCATAAATACTTTGTGATAGAAGTTCATGATTTAATCGATAATAATTATCATTATTTTAAAAAAATATTGATATAAATAAAAAGTTAGAATATAATCGTTTTTGATAATGATTATCATTATTGGTGATGATAAAAAGAGGAGGAACAACATGTCAGCAGCTACATATTTATTAGGTAGAAAATATTCATTTTCTTTACTTGCAATCATTTTATCCATTGTTCTGCTTTTAGCTGGTTGCGGAAATCAATCTTCAAAAGAAGCTTCTAATAATAGCGACAGTACGGAACAGACAGAACAAAATGAAGGAACGGAAAGTGTTCGAGAGATCACCCATGCGATGGGAACAACAACTATTAAAGGGACTCCTAAGAAGATCGTGACTTTATATCAAGGTGCAACTGATGCTGCAGTAGCCTTTGGTGTTAAGCCGGTTGGGGTAGTAGAGTCTTGGTTAGAACAACCAATCTATAACTATCTTAAAGAGGATTTAGAAGGGGTTAAAATAATTGGTCAAGAAACCCAGCCGAATTTAGAAGAAATTGCAAAATTAAAACCAGATTTAATTATCGCTTCCAAATTGCGTCATGAAGAAATTTACGAACAATTATCTCAAATTGCTCCAACCGTAGCACATGAGACAGTATTTGAGTTTAAAGGTACGGTAGAATTAATGGGTCAAGCCATGGGACAAGAGGAAAAAGCAACTGAACTTCTTGCTGATTGGGATAATCGAGTTGCTGACTTCCAGAGCAAAATTAAAGAAAAAATGGGAGACAAATGGCCACTTCATGCATCGGTTCTAAATTTTAGAGAAGACCATGCTCGTATGTATGTTACCGGTTTTGCCGGATCCATATTAAGTGAACTTGGCTTTGAGGGTCCTAAAGACTTATCAGATGAAGGACAGGATATTCTCAAGTTGACAGATAAAGAAAGCATTTCCCAAATGAACGCAGATGTATTTTATATGTTCATGGAAGACAATGAAGCCGTCAAAAAAACCTATGATGAATGGACGGGTCATCCATTATGGAAAAACCTTGATGCAGTAAAAGCAAATCAAGTTTACACAGTTGATGAAATCATTTGGAATATGGGCGGAGGAATCAAAGCTGCCAATCTAATGCTTGATGATATTTATGACAGGTTCGAATTAGAGAAATAGTTAAAAGAACTGAGGATAGGAGGGGGAATTTATTCTTTCTCCTTTTTTTATAGATTTTTAATATCAATATAAAGGAACAATATATTTCTGCACTTCTAATGATAGAGGGTCATCTAGCTAAAAAGCTATTTTTATCGATACAAGTAACGAAAGTAGGAGTTACATGGAAAATTTACTTTCTCGTACATCTTCAAAATTTGCAGGTTTATTCATTTGTTTTTCTCTATTTATCGTCTCTTTCGTGCTAAGTATTGTGCTTGGCCAAACATCGATTCAATTACAAACAACATTCGATGCTTTTTTTAATTATGACAAATCAATTACTGAGCACGTTATCATTACGACATCACGAACGACTAGAGCAGTGATTGCTGCTGTAATTGGAGCCAACCTTGCGATAGCAGGAGCTCTCATGCAGGCATTGACAAGAAATCCACTAGCAGCCCCTGATATTTTGGGAATTAATTCAGGTGCCCTATTTTTTATTGTTTTTTCAGCCACCTTTTTTTCAATTGATTCTTTAGTTAGTTATATGTGGATTGCTTTTCTAGGAGCTGGGATTGCGGCTGTACTCGTTTACTTTCTTGGGTCCTTGGGAAGAGATGGGTTAACCCCTATTAAGATTGTTCTATCTGGTGCAGCGATATCAGCCCTTTTTGTTTCCTTTACACAGGGATTATTAGTCATTGATGAACAAGCCATTCAAAGTATCTTATTTTGGTTGGCAGGCTCTGTGGCAGGTAGGAGTATGGATATGCTATTACCTGTTTTACCTTTTATGCTCGGTGCTGGTCTTATTGCATTATTACTGGGAAGATCCATTAATATCCTCATGTCTGGTGAGGATATTGCCAAAGGTTTAGGACAACGGACGGTCTTTATTAAAGTCATTATTGGGGTTATTGTTGTTTTCCTTGGTGGTGGATCAGTAGCCGTTGCAGGTTCTATTGGGTTTATTGGTTTAATTATACCGCATATGGTCCGCGGTCTTGTCGGACCTGATTATAGATGGGTCATTCCCTTTAGTGCTTTAGCTGGAGCTACCCTATTGTTGTTAGCAGATATAGCAGCAAGATTTGTCATTATGCCTCAAGAAATGCCGATAGGTGTTATGACTGCTTTTATAGGAGCTCCATTTTTCGTCTATATTGCACGCAGGGGGTTATCCAAACATGACTAATTTTATTACCGTAAGATCTAAAACTGGCTCTCTATCTTTTCAAATAAATAAAAAAACCTGTATTACTTTGCTAATTCTCAGTGCATTTTCTTTGCTGATTTTTATCCTCAGTTTATCAATAGGAAGCAGTTTTGTCAGCCCTCCAGAGGTTATTAAACATTTATTAGGATATGGAAGCACAGAAAATGAGTTTGTGCTGAATACATTAAGACTACCAAGAGTATTGCTTGCTTTTATGGTCGGAGCTTCTCTTGGTGTATCTGGTTTAATTTTACAAGGAGTAATCAGAAATCCACTAGCTTCTCCAGATATTATCGGGATAACAAGTGGAGCATCTGTTGGAGCCATTATTTTTATTGTCTATTTGATGGGTACAGTAAGTTTGAAGTGGCTCCCTTTATCAGCAATTGTTGGAGCAGCTGTTGTATCCATAATCATTTATTTACTGTCATGGAAAAAGGGAGTCACTCCTATACGTCTTGTCCTTATCGGAATAGGAGTCGCAGCAGTCATGAAGGCTATTGTGACGATGATGCTTGTATTGAGTGAAGCGGCTGTGACCACCAAATCTTATCTTTGGTTAACTGGTAGCCTGTATGGTGCTAATTGGCAGGATGTTTATTCAATGTTGCCATGGCTTCTTATTTTTATTCCTTTCACATTGTTGTTAGCTAGGACTGTTAACGTTAAAGAATTAGGTGATGCTGTTGCTATAGGCCTTGGTGTAAAAGTGCAATTTCAACGACTTCTTCTCCTATTTATTAGTGTTGTGTTAGCAGGTTCTGCAGTAGCTTTTGCAGGCGGAATAGAGTTTGTTGGTCTAATTGCACCGCACGTTGGTAGGATGCTTATTGGACGTTCATTTGCTGGCTTAGTACCTATTTCTGCATTACTGGGCGGAATAATTGTTATGATAGCGGATATTGTGGCAAGGACAGCATTTCTACCACTGGATATACCTGCCGGTGTTTTTACAGCTGGAATCGGAGCTCCATTTTTTATTTATTTATTATACAGAAACCGAAATATGTAAGGGTATCGCATAGATACATATAGCAGGCGTTGAGACGATTATTTATTGATTAAAAATCGAGTTTTAAAGTAGGGATGATAAGAATGAGCATGATTATTATAAATGAGCTTAGGAGATTTAATATACATTTAGAACAAGAAAAACCTAAGGAAATCACAATATCAGATTTGTTAAATGAAGAAAAGTGTTTGATGTTTCTGCAGAAGCAAATGATTGAAATAAAAGCACCGAATTTATCAGTTGCTGCTTCCATGCTTTCTAAAAGATATGCTTATCTCGTCGTATCTTCTACTTTATATAGTATGGTGGAATTCAACTGTGCACTTCATTTGCCTGTAAAAGCATGCGCATTAAGTAAAGAGCGTAATCTATGTATTCAAGTAGGGATGTTTAACTGGCAGGAAGTAAAGAGTATGGAGAGGGAAGAATGGCGTGAAAACGTGCTTCGCAACCTTTTTTCGGAACATATTACCCCTGTTTTAACCATACTTAAAAAAACATCTCGCATTTCATCAGCCATACTGTGGGAAAATGTAGCCATTCGAATTAACTCCATTTACAGAAAAACACTATCAAAAGAACGGGATCGTATTAAAATCGAACGGTTGTACAGTGACTTTTATTTTTTAAAAAATGCGAAAGGAGACTTATTTAATTTAGAAGAGAATCCAATCAGAGAATATTTAAAAATAGGAGAAGAACTTACATTGAATCCATCTCGAAAAACGTGCTGCATGTATTATAAATTAGAAGAAGATTTTGAAGGAATTGGCTATTGCGGAAATTGTCCAGTGAAAGATAGGCAGAAAAGAAAATTAGTACAATGAGCGAGACAAAGAAAAATGAGGCAAAATTATTTGAATCTATACCTTTTCATACTTATATAAATCTTAGACCTAATACGGCGCATATGTGGAGTGTATTGCTAAATCAACCCTTATATAAAGGGGTTTGCAATGCTTAACCGATCTTATCTAAATCAATCCTTTTTACAAGCATATTTAGTAGCATCTTCTTTTCAAGGGGGTTCATGCGTTCCCGATTTTCTTTTTTATTGTTTAAGTTTAAACAGTTTGGAGATTGGTAGGGCAATAAAACTCATAAATGAACTGACCAATCAACTGACCAAACTGACCACAAATGATTTTTGAGTGGCATAAAGTAGCATTCCAATAGTTCATAATCCATTGATATAAAAAGGATTAGCAAAATTTGTCCGACCGTTGCCTGACCACATAATTTCCTTGACAGGGAAGGGGTCGGGGGTTCAAGTCCCTCACAGGTCATCGTAACAGAGTCTTGTTCCCCTTGTGGTAGCAAGGCTTTTTCAATTTAAGAGGATATTCAGTTTGAAGTAATACAGCTTTGATTAACTATTATTAAAGATGTTACAAAGCAGTGGATTTATGGGCGGCATGATGTAAAACCATCTCGAGAACCTTTATAAATCAAGGGTTCTGAGGGTTTTATCACCTTTCAATCGAAAAAATAACATTTAATAACATTTATTTAAGGATTTTCGAAATTGAGGATGTTTCCAAAAGAGTGCATAACTTTTGTGAAGCATCCTTTTTCATTTTTCCGTTATCTTTTTCTTATGGGTAACTTAAGATTAACCATGCAGCAAGCTGTTAAGTTCGGTTACGGTTGTTATTAACTATTAGAGCGAGGACAATATGAAGATATTGGATTGATTAAGAAATAAGGTAATAAATCAAATTTGTGAAATTACAAATAGAGGTTTATTCTAATCATTAGAAAAAACCATATCCTGATCTTCCTGTCCTCTAATAAGAACATCAAAAATAGTGTTTGTTAAGCTACGCTTCCCTTCAGTATCATGTCCCAATTCCCATAACATCATCCCACCAAATCCGTTAGCAAGAGCAAGTTTGGTTTTTTTTATCATTGTCGTTTCTCCATTATAATGATAGGTCGTACCGTTCAAGTTAACTCTATCTCGTTCAGCATTTGCAGGATCATGATTAATGATAGTATCATATGATACTTGGTTATTCTTTACCTCTTCTGGCTGTGCATATAAAGGTACTCCTAATACTAACTTTTCCTTTGAAATTCCATGTTTGTCAAATAAATTAGACCAATAGTTTACAATATCCTCAGTGAATGGATATGGTGATAAATTTGCTGCATTATACACCCCGTCCCATTGACCGTCATATGCCATAATATTAACATGGTCAACATGATGAAACATGGATGGATCATAAACGACTGATTGAGCTTCTGTTCCTGTTACACTATGAATCATTGAATATACGGCTATGGATAACTGCTTGTTATGTAAGTGAAGCTTTTCTCCCAATGTTTTTGTAAAATCAGCTAGATATTGTGCGTCCTCTTTTGAACGAGGGTGCTCAAAGTCAATATCAATCCCATCAAGATTCTCTTCATTCATTATTTCAATGAGTTCGTTAATAAGTTTTGTACGAGAAGTGGGATTTACTAAAGCAGCTCTAAAATAGTCATAAGATTCTCCGCCTTTCAAGTGGTCCATGCCACCTACAGCAAGCATTACCTTTGTATCTTCTTGGTGTGCTTTTTTTACTGTTTTGCGAAGATTTGATAAGGCCATCTCACCATTCATAATGAGACTTCCATCTTTTTCTGGATGGGCAAATGAAAAAATAATATGTGTTAACTTCGAATAATCAATCGATCCCGGATCTCGAAAATCCTGTACATATCCTATTAATACTTTTGAATCGACTGGTTCTAACTCAGGGTTTTTCTTTTCAATAGGTTGTTTTGATTTAGGTACTTCTCCTATTTTATGTTGACTTTGCTCTTGGCCTTTTTCTGTATTACTTTTAAATATAAATACTAAAAAAAATCCTCCTATAAAAATGAGCAATGCTGCTATTGTCAGAAGGCGGTAGTTTTTCTTCATAAAACAACACCCCTTTTTCGTTGAAAATCGCCATTTAAAATAGTATCAAAAAAGAATAGGAACTGGGAAGTGATATAACCCAAAAAACATATAAAGTCCTAGTTAAGATTAGTTAGTATAAGTAGCTAAGTATGATGAATTTTTGTAAACAAAAATCCTCTCTAATAAATAGAATTGAATAAGATTACCTGTACCAATCTTGTTTATAAAGAGTAAAGAAGGGCATATCAAAAGATAGAGCTTCTTTACTCTTCATCTTATTCAACAGTCGAAGCAGTTTGGTTGAAGTATGCACTTTAACTCTTATTCAAGAATCGGGCCATTTAATTGTGCGAAATGTTTCTAGCTCAAATTGAGGATGGTAACATCTCTCAGGTAAAGGCTAGACAGTTCCGTTGGAACTGAAGGATTATATTGAAGAGTCAAATGATAGAGTAACGCCTTGAAGGGCTCTCTCTGCGTCGAATAGCACTTGATTTAGTAAGAATGAAAGTGTTATAAGCTCGGCATATAAATGTCAACCTAAGTATGTACACTTTTGATCGTTTAAGTATGTACAAATTCTACTCATTTTCTTTCGCAAGATGATCCTTGATTCGGTAAGATTCTCCAACAATACTTACTACTGTTGCGTGATGTAAAACCCGGTCTAAAATCGCATTGGCCAGTTTAGAATCTTGAAAGACTTCATCCCATGACTTGAAATTGATATTAGTTGTTAGAATTGTACTTCTCTTTTCATACCTTAGATCAATGAGTTGAAAGAACAATTTCGCATCTTCTGGATCAATAGGTAAATAGCCAATTTCATCAATAATAAGCAGTTTATATTTGGTATAATGCTTTAATCTTGCTTCTAAACGATTTTCAATTTTAGCTCTCTTTAACTGCTGGAGTAAATCATGGCACTTAATAAAATAAGTGCTGGTTCTCTTTTTAGCAGCTGCTATGCCGATGGCAGTGGCTAAATGAGTTTTCCCCACACCACTAGGGCCTAAAAATATA
>NZ_LATZ01000045.1 GCF_000981385.1 Bacillus sp. SA1-12 | reverse complement strand
TGAGGACAGTCTTCGGATCATGATTTAAACCTTTCTTATCAAGCTCTTTTTTTATGTTACGATGTCCATAACGACCTTTATGTTGGTGATATATCTCTTGTATTGCCTCTTTAACCTCAGCGTATTTATCAGGGCGGTCCATGTGTTTTGTCCAATAATAATACGTACTTCTTTTAATCCCTGCTACCTTGGTCAGCTCAGCGACTTTATAGTCATTCCTTAGTTCAAAAATTACTTGCGCTTTGATTTTTGTTGTAATTTTTTCTGTTCCTGAACTAAGGCATTCAACTTTTTTAGATATGCGTTCTCCATTCGTAAACGTTCGACTTCTTGGATAAGGGATTCATTTGTTTCGTTGGTTAAATCGTTCTTCTTTCTATCTTTTGTCATGGGAGGTCGCACCTTCTTTTTTGGTAAGAGGGCTTCCGCTCCTTCTGTATCAACAGCTCTCCTCCAAGCACTGATGGTTGAGGGGTCGGGAATTTTAAACTTCACCGCTGTATCATTAAGAGATGCCCAATTATCATCCATATATTTGAGTACCTTCATTTTAAACGCAGCAGAGTAATTTGTGTAACTTTTTCTTAAGGAATCTTCTCCATATTCAACATAAAGATTTACCCACTTTTGTATTGACTTATGATGAGTACCTAGCTTATTAGCAATATCACGATATGAAAGAGATCCTTTTTCATACTCTTTTACTGCCCATAACTTGTCCTCGAATGTGAATTTAGCCATATAAAAAACTGCACCTCCATTGTTAGTTTTGTGTCTAACAATTTTGGTGCAGTTCAACTATGGCGAGTTTCTGCTTTTTTGATAAAGGTTCCTATATTTCAGAGCTGAACTAGGCTTCGATGTACACTTTACTATGAAACTTGAGGATCACAAGCCTTGTTGGTTTCCAATCCTCCGCTATCTGCCATCATCAAGTCGTTGTTGTAGGCAGCCATCGCCAGTTCATATCTCACTTTTTTGCCTGCTGCCACGAAATCGGCTTCATTCACAAGACCTGATAATGAATACTGGTGACCCCTGTAATCCACGTTTAGTTCGGTGATGTGGTTGAACTTGAAACTCTCCAAGGGAACGCCGTTCACATCCTTCAACAAGTATTCATGGTATTTCTCATTGCATGTTTTTGCCACTTCCTCTAACACCTTGAAAGCATCGTCCGGATTTTGTTTATAGTTAAGGACAAGGCTTTCGTTCACCCGGCGCATTCCCTTGTTCCCGTTTTGAAGTTCCGTGATGTTGCTATAGGATACAGTATAGAGGTATCCATCATACTGACGGATCTTCAGATGGCGCATGCTGATTTCCTCAATTTTTCCCTGACGGTTTCCATTGATAATGACATAATCCCCGTGATGAATCTGGCGCTCAAACAAGTAGGTCAGACCCATAATGTAATCGCGGATAATATGCTGGAGGATCAATGCCAAGGCACTTGCCAACACGACTGAACCAGTGACAAGCTTTGTCAGATCATAGAAATGGCTAAACACATAAATAAAGAAGATCACCAGTGCCAAAACCTTTGTCACCTGGTTGGAGAAATGCATCAATGTCTCTTCCCGCTTTTCATCCAAGATGCTCGTTTTGTCAAAGAAAAGCTTGATGGATTTACGGATCAAATAGGTCGTGAGTATAATCAGCAGTGCCGCCGTTAAAATTCTTACGGGCAACTGTTGGAACAGTTCAAAGAAAAACATTCTATCAACTCCCACTTTTTTTCACTATATCAAAGGAATGCGGGTAAGGAGAAAAAACTTCCTTTCCCAACAAACTTTAACGATATCATGGTTCCATAAAAAAAAGAATCCCTCTCATTCTTTTGGAGGAACAATTATATGGCTAAATAATATGTTTTCCGCTGATGAATGATAAAAGAAATAGAGATAAAGGGTAAATGAGAGAATTGAACCTAGTAAAAAATATGAAAGTTTATACTGATAGAAACGAAACTGTCAATGCTCCCTAAATAAATGGTTTTGTTTTTCCGTTCTTGGGCAAATTTAAGAAGAGAAAATTCAATTCCATCTAGGGATAAAGTATAGAATGGGTATATACATGATTATTGCGGATATAGCAGAACATCCAGTTATGATAATAGGACCATGTAAGGACCTTTAATGATCAGATGACGTTGCTGTTTTATCCAAAAGCTCATCCATTTTACGGGCCTGATCAGGATCTTCGTAGAACGCGATTTTTGAATCGATGAGCTCAAGGTTTTTCTTTAAATCCTCAACCTGCTTTAAGACTTGTTTACGATGAGCGGTAAGCATTTCCTTCCGTTCGTCAATCGTTTGTGTACCCTGCTTGCACCAATCAGCATACTGCTTAATTTCCTTGATTGACATTCCCGTATCCTTTAGACAGCAAATCATGGTTACCCAATTGAGATCCGTTTCAGTGAAAACTCGATTGCCAGATTTGTCCCTCTCGATAAAGGGCATTAATCCCTCATTATCATAGTAACGCAGCGTGTGGATGGATAGACCGAATTTGTTCGCGACTTCCTTAATGGTATAATTCACTTTTTCTCTTCCCCCTTGACCTAAAGTTAACTCGAGGCATTATACTCACTATAGACCACAAATAACAAGTTATCAAGTGGTTAACTTTTATATACAAAGGGGACATATTTATGAATTCAAATCAAAAAATTGCAATTGTAACTGGGGGAAGCAGAGGGCTAGGCAGAAATTCAGCTATCGAACTATCACGTAAAGGAATTGATGTCATCGTCACGTATCTTACTCGAAAAGAAGATGCGGAAGAGGTCGTAAAGATAATTGAAGGAAACGGCCAAAAAGCCGCCGCATTGCAACTGGATACTGGTGACGTATCTATGTTTGAAGATTTTGTATTCCGGCTGTCCAACGTGCTGAAAGAAAAATGGAATCGAGAGCAATTCGATATTTTGGTTAACAATGCAGGATACGGGGTACACGCTTCTGTTGCAGACACAACAGAGGAACAATTTGACAGTATAATGAACGTGCAGTTCAAAGGTGTATTTTTCCTAACACAGAAGTTGATTACCCGTATTGCTGACAATGGAAGGATCGTCAATATTTCAACAGGCTTGACTCGTTTTGTGATAGAGGGGTTCGGAGCTTATGCTGCGATGAAAGGTGCGATTGAAATCTTAACGAAATACATGGCTAAAGAATGGGGATCAAGAGGCATTCGGGTAAACGTGGTTGCCCCCGGAGCGATCGCAACGGATTTCGGCGGAGGCGCAGTAAGGGACAATCGTGAAATGAGAGATTTTATTGGTTCACAAATTGCTCTGGGTAGGGTTGGAGAATCAGAAGATATCGGCGGTGTTGTCGCGTCCTTGTGTACGGATGAGATGGGCTGGGTGAATGGGACGCGCCTTGAAGCATCAGGCGGACAGCTGCTTTGATCCCAGTTTGAAATAAATATTATCCGGCAATGCGTTAGCATTGTCGGGATTTTTTTCACGCTGTATAATTAATAAATCTTCTTCTAAACGGGAAATTACTTTAATAACGAGCTTCAAGAATCTGTCGCTTTACTTCTCTAAGAAGTAAAGCCTTTTTCTATTGTGCTGACGTTGCAGGATAATTGAAAATGAATTCCATATTTAACTTATGAATTTGGTATACTTGATAAAAAAAACTAGAAGAAAAATGATGAAATAAAAGCTAATAAAAGGAGTGTGTTTATAATGGTAGGAGTCGAAATTGATCTAGTTGTTACAGATAGTTTAAAAGCATTGAAATTATATGAAAAGATATTTGAAATCAAACGTGTTGAGGTTTCAGATTTACCAAAAGGTCAAAATGAAGTGGTTTTTACCCTTTACGGCGTACGATTTCACATGTTGGATGAAAATCCAGAATTTCAATTGATAGCACCAACCCAAGATGACCCTAAAACAATTTGGTTTAACGTCTCTGTCCCTGATATCAAGGAAACATATACAAAGGCAATGAGTTTGGAGTGCACAGAGATACAACCGGTTACTGAGCTACCTGATTACGGAGTGTCAAATGCAATATTTATGGACTCTTTTGGTTATGTATGGATGCTGCACCAAATCCATAAAGTAGTGAGTCATGAAGAGCGTTTACAACTTTGGGAGGAAAAAAGGGATAATTAATATTGAGAGTATTAAATAATCATAAAATAAAATAATATCTCAAAATTCGTCCTTCAACGAACGGACGCAAGAGTTGAAAAAACGTAAATGCCACTACAATGGTGGTTTTTGTCTTAGAAGCAAGCATACGTGACAAATTTATATTTTGGGAAGGGATATAACATATAAGTAGGCTTCCATCAACAAAAAGGATGGATTGTTAAGTCTATCAGTACCTTTTCTCTTTAAATGCATTGAATCAAACATGTTTATTGGTTTAAATTTTAGAGTAGGAACTTTTATTAAGAATTATATAGAAACTATAAATTTCCATTATCTAACTACAATCGTTAGATCTGGTCTGCTAAGAGGTTTCCAAATTAATAACATGAAAAAACGTCTAATGTACGATCAAACAGATAAAAACTTACAAATGTAATTTATATAGGAGTGGACAAATTGAAACGTTTATCGATTTTAGTTGCTGATGATGAAGAGGAAATTGCTGAGCTGATTGCCATCCATTTAGAAAAAGAGGGGTACCATGTCATTAAGGTATTTGATGGTCAAGAAGCTCTTAATGTTATTCAAACGCAACTAGTTGATTTGCTGATCTTGGATATTATGATGCCGAAAATCGATGGATATGAAGTAACGCGCCTCATTCGCGAACAATATAATTTGCCTATCATTTTTTTAAGTGCTAAAACATCTGACTTTGATAAAGTCCACGGACTGGTGATTGGAGCCGATGATTATATGACAAAACCATTTACCCCGATTGAATTGGTGGCCCGTGTAAATGCGCAGCTTCGGCGCTTTATGAAGTTAAATCAATCCAAGATAAATAGTAAATCGGGTTTAGAGTTTGGCGGTTTGGTGATATCCCCTGAAGAGCGGACCGTTGTTTTATACGGTAAAACCATCGAGCTTACGCCGAAGGAGTTTGATATTTTGTATTTACTTGCGAGTCATCCGAAGAAGGTTTATAGTGTGGAAAATATTTTTCAGCATGTGTGGGGAGAAGCATACTTTGAAAGCGGCAATACTGTCATGGTACATATTCGTACGTTGAGGAAAAAACTTGAAGAAGGCAAACAGAACCACAAATGGATTAAAACCGTGTGGGGTGTAGGGTATTCCTTCAATGGTTAAAATGATACACAGCTTTCGTGCAAAGATGGTGCTATTATTTGGTTTAAGTATGATTTATTCTGGGATTATAACGTTTATCCTCTTTAAATCACTCCAATTCTATTATCACTCGAATGCCCAGTATGGTGACCGACTGGAATATTATCGGAAAATGATGAAGCAAATTGGCGACATTAACGTCTTTTTACTACTATTTATCCCGCTTTCGTTCATATTCTTTTACTTACTCACGAAGCGATATTCCAGCTATTTTAATGAGATTTCAATCGGAATCCATTATCTATCTCGGGGAGACTTTTCACATCAAATTCACATCAAGTCAAATGATGAATTTCGAGATATTGCCCATGATATTAATTTGGCAAGCGAAAAATTGAAACAAGCTGTAGAAAGAGGAGATTTTTCGGAAAGCAGCAAGGATCAGTTGGTCGTCAATTTGGCACATGATTTACGGACACCACTAACCTCTGTTTTGGGCTATTTGGATTTGGTCCTAAAAGAAGAGAATTTGAAGCAAGAACAGGTTAAACATTTTTTAACGATTGCTTTTACCAAATCTCAGCGTTTAGAACGACTTATAGATGAATTATTCGAAATAACGAGAATGAACTATGGAAAGCTGCCCGTGAATAAAAAGCAAATTAACTTAACTGACCTGCTCCATCAATTAACAGAAGAGTTGTTCCCGCTTTTCGAGAAAAACCATTTAATGGCCCGAATGGACATTCCTCCTCATTTACCTATTGTTGGTGACGGAGAGTTGTTGGCTCGAGTGTTTGAAAATCTTCTGACGAATGCCAATCGCTATGGATATGAGGGCCAGTTCGTGGATATTAAAGGATCTATAGATGCTGATGAAGTCGTCGTACAGGTGGTGAATTACGGCGATCAAATTCCCGAAAATGAACTGCCGCATCTCTTTGATATGTTTTATACCGGGGATAAGGCAAGAACCCATCGAAATGATAGCACAGGTCTTGGCTTATTTATTGCGAAGAATATTGTGGAACAGCATAATGGAACGATTACAGCAGAAAGCAGTGTAATTCAAACGGTATTTGAAGTTCGATTGCCTCAGCAGCAACAGGAGCCATCGACTAATGGTCAAGACCAGCCAAATGATTTAAGAAAAATTTAATATTTACCCTACATTTTATTTAAATAGTTTTTCCTAATCTATTAGCAAATAAAGATTTTGGAGGAACTAAACATGAAGAAGTGGGGTTTTTTATTAATTTTGGTAGGATTCATAGGCTTAGCAGACGTAAATAACGTACCGTTTTTTCAAGACCGAATAAAGATTCAACAATATGAGCAATACGATATGGCTCCTTCGGAGGAAAGAGGTTCTTCGGAAACGATTGAAAATATAGAAATCACAAAAGAACAAATTTATCAAGGTTCACTACTCTTGGTCAACAAAGAGTTTCCTGTTCAACAAGAAAGTATAAGAAGAGATGTCGTCAATTTAGCTGAGCACAATGAATTGATAAGGGGATACTCTTTGAACGATAACGGAATCCTTTTGTCAGAAGAGGTGGCTCAAAAATTTTCGGAAATGGTCGCTGGAGCTGAAAAGGAAGGGATTTATCATTTCTCAATAAATAGCGGCTTCCGCGACTTGGCTGAACAAAGTGCACTATTTCAAGAATTGGGAGCTGACTATGCCTTGCCGGCAGGCTATAGCGAACACAATTTAGGTCTATCGCTTGATGTTGGATCTACGAAAATGAAAATGAATGAAGCACCCGAAGGAAAGTGGATCGAACAAAATGCATGGAAATATGGGTTTATTTTACGCTATCCAAAGGATAAAGTGGATATTACTGGCATTCAGTATGAACCATGGCATATCCGATATGTCGGTTTGCCCCACAGCGCGATTATGCAGGAAAAGCATTTCACATTAGAAGAATATTTGGACTACGTAAAAGAAGAACCGAACATTTCTGCCAGTGTCGAGGGGGAAAAATATACGATATCGTATTACCCCATTTCAAAAGCAACGACCATTACAGTACCAAAGAATGTCCATTATGAGATTTCAGGCAACAATATAGATGGAGTAATCCTAACCGTTCAAGAATGATGACACTAGGTTAGGAGAGATTAATGCAATTATCAGACTAAACGTGCCAAATTTCTTATTAAAAGCTTTTGTTAATTTGTACAAAAATATATGGAAAATGAAAAAGTGGTACTCATGGGCGGCTGTAATGGCTGCTCTTTTTAATGAATTCATATAAGGTCCTTTATTGATTCGCTTATTTGACGAATGAAGCAGGACTGTTAAAGAAGGAAAAGAATCATCTCACATGGAATAACATTGTAGGTATTCATTTAAATTGAAGAGGGGTAGAATTACAGCGCAATTGATCGTTATTTTTCCTTGGGGTGATTTGAATGTATGAAGTTAAAATAAGAGAGTTGTTACGAGAAGATTATTTAATAGCTGTGGAATGAATAGAATTTATATCCCATAGCGCAAAAATCGTATATAAAATATGTTCAACAGCAAAGGAAGAATATATATTTGATATTTATTTGAAGAAGGAAAATGAAGATAGCACAGCAAACTCGGAGGATGATAAGTATTTTTCGCATGAAGCCATTGCTTCAGAAATCAGAATTCTGCATTTGTTTAACGAAAATTACCCTGAGCTACAAACACCAGTCCCGATTAAAGATAAAAACGGCCGGCTGCATACCTCCATGATTTTGAATGGCAAGAGTGTTCTATGCTTGTTAAGAAAATATATACCAGGAAATGAGCTGGTTAAACAATCAGTTGCTTATATGAAACAAGCCTATCGCGCAGGTTTGGCTGCTGCAAAGCTGCATAATTGTTCGAATCAATATTTAGCAGGCGAATATAGCAATCGACCTGCTCACAGACAAGAGTATGTACAAAATGTTATTCATACAATAGAGCAAGGCATTCATGTTGGCACCATTACTCAAGCTCAATTTGAAATCGTCAAACAATCATTAGAATTTGTCATGACGAGAATGGACGAAATGGATAAAAGACCAGATTATTTAGGAATTGTACATACGGATTTGCGTGATGCAAACTTTTTATCTGAAGGGGAAAATGTGATTCCGATTGACTTCGGACGCTGTGTTTACGGCTACCTGCTGTATGATTTAGGTGAAATGTGCGCCCATATGTCGGGTGATGACGGCTTGGCAGCGCTTGAAATTGTAAAAGGATATCATTCCCTGCGGAAACTTTCACACTATGATATTGTTACGATTGAAGCGTTTAAAATGTTATTTATCTTAAGTGTAGTTGCTGAGCAGATACTTCAAAAGGATAATGTTTATGTATACAACACATTGAAAAGGCTTACCGAAATCGATCTAGTTTGTTTATTGTCAGGTAAACCAGTCATTCAAGAAATTAGAAGTGTTTTAACAAACGGTCATTAGTGGAACAGGGTTTAATGCTGTTATAAAAAACTTTGGTATAAAAGGGATTAACCACATAGGAGAACACGGAAGTTTCCCATACATATGTTTTTTCTATTTAATAAGAATTCAATAATTATTAAACATTTGAATCACAGATTAGTCAGTAAAACAACTAAATTATGGACATTGATCCTGTCAGGCAGCATAAATGACATCTACCTGAAAATGACGAAGGAAAAGCCTTGTGGTTTTATTGATCAAAAGGCTTTTTGGATATTAGTAAAGGGTAGGAGTTGGGTAACAGGCAACCGCATCTATTAATCTTGGCTCAATTCCGTAGAATTGCTAGAAAGAACCGTTCCATCTATATCCTGATACTTCACCATATTCGACACGAGTTGGATAAAACCAGAATTGGTTCCCATTAATAAGCCATACATAAGTGTTTTGATATACACAATCAACAATATAAGATACAGAAGGTTTTGGCGGTATGAAAGGCGGGGGAGGGGATTGCGGTACCATTGTCCCTTGCCTCGGGAAATATCCCATATGATTTCACTCCTTTTAGCTGGGCTTCAACATTATATGTTGGGAAAAGTTAAAGGTTTATTAACGAAAACGAAAGAATGTGCAGTAATACATTTAAAGCGTATTAAGGTAGGGGCGTTTTTTTATTAAAGTAACGATGGAGGCAAGTTGAATCAGGAAATAGATAATTTCGTACCGAATGAAGTAAATCAGGTTATGAAAAGTTGGTGGGGATATGTCAGATAGAAAATTTGAATTACTAAAAGCATTTCCGTCAACTTTAGAAGAAGATGCGATGGTGTTTTACGTATGATTAATCAAATAAACAAATTGGACTTTTCACACTGTTTTGAGGTTGACTTTTGTAGAAGTTTGCTTAGTATTCCTGAACGAATTTACTTTAATGTACCTTCTACATCACAAATAATTTCCTTAACAGAACAGCAGCAAGTAATATTAGCTGTTTTATTTACAAGGCATCACAATGGATTGATTAGGGAAGAAAATTTATCGAAAATCATTCAACGAAGCAATGAGTATCATTGGATTATTCCTTATATAATTCGTATAATGGGTGAATATGTAATCGAAATTTTACAGGTGATTAAATCCAATTTGGATAAAGTGAATAAAAAGAAAATAAAAGAATTCATTATTGATAATCCAATATTTTATCATAAAATCGAGAGTCGAGTAGTGAGTTACTGGAATTGCTACTATCGGAATGAGTATCCAAAAAAAGAGGAATATGTTGGAATTGAAATTTTAAACTATTTTCGGTCCTTATCAAACTAAAAGCACTTGAGTTGAAGATGGAGGGGTGCTGCGGCAACCTTTTACATATTTAAGGTTGAATATATAGGTTTGTGAATAACTCTACTTTAACAAACGGGTGGCGGTGCTTTACTTAGCATCGTTTTTTATTGCTAAAAAGAGAAATTTGTATAAATGCACTGAATAGAAACATATCAATTATATTTACGTCTAACCATTTAAGGAGGCGATTAATTGAATAAAGTAACATTAATCTTTATATCACTAGTTTTCTTATTGACTGCTTGCCAACCAACAAATTCCAATATAATGACATTGGAAGAATTACTAACTTCTTTTAAAGAACATCATTTGCAGCTTAAAGAAAGTAAAGTTAGTGATCATAATATTTTTGGAATGAAACTAAATGGAGGCAGACCTTCATCTTATGAATTGGACGGGAAACTGTTATTGGTTTTTATTTATGATTCACCTAAAGCACGAGAAAAGGGTCTAGAGGATTTTCATCATAAAACAGCAGCTGCAAATCTCGTTGCCTATAATCTTTATGAAGCTAATAATGTATTACTCTTTTATGTTCACGAACGTGACTTAAGTTTGGAAGTAGAAGTTGATGATAAAATTCAAAAAGCCGTAAGGAAATTGGTTAATTAGTTGTTAATCTAACGGGTGAAAGAGCTAAAAAGGAGACCGCTGTGGAGCGATCTTGTTGTCTCTCTATAATCCGTATTTCCTGATGCTATCCCTTACATAAAGAGTGAACAAATAAACCCTCATCACACTTGTCAAAAAACAGGATCATTTTTTCACTTCATGCCAAGCTAACTTAGGTCTGTCCATTGGATATCCATATTCTTGACGATATCTTTTGCGCTCTTTAGTAAAATCAAACCAACTTTTTTCGCTATCGGGATGTTTGGCATAATGCACAATACATCTTAAAGAATCTTCCACACAAGGGTCATCCCAATATCCATAAAGTGCTTCTAAGCGATTTATTAAATCAGCCCCATTTTCGTTTTGGATCTCTTGAAGAGAATAATAACCTAGGTCAATGACTCGTTGAGCGACTTTGGGTCCGATAGAAGGTACCATTTGGAATTGAGCAAGTACATGGAGGTATTTAGTTCGTTCAACTGAAGTTTGTAAACACTTGGATAAATGTGAAATATCTATACCGGGAATCTCTTTTAATTTTATTTTACACTTTTTTAATTGTACTTTTTCATTCTCTGTTAATGGAAGTTTGGGAGAAGAAATTTTTATATGATTTCACCTACTTTTCAGATTATCAGGATTACAGCCCTGCCATTATTATAGCCGTTAACCCCCACGTTTTCATCACCAAAGCCCAGACGGTTAAGCATAAATTTTTTATATACACATCAAATAAGGGCTACTGAAACAGCTTTTTTTTCTTGGAAATTAAGATTGTGAAGGTTCAAACTGGAGGATAGCTATTCCTATTTAAGTAACGGTGCAGGTAAAGAAGAAAGGACGTGTCGGACATTAACGAAAGGAGTTTAGCAATAAATGAAGAATTCTATATCCGTAGCAAGATAACGACTGTGATAGGAGTGTGAAAGATGAAAATGAATCAAGTGGAAATATTGGAAAGAGATGAATTGAAGCTGGTAGGATTTTCAGTAAATGACAGTCTTAATCATATAATGAACAATCGAACTGTGGGAAAGTTACGTGAGGAATTATTTGATAGAAAATATGAAGTTGCTAACAGGAAAGGCGAGGGGATCTATTTAATTCAAATCTATCCTGATTGCCAATGGACTCCTGATGTTCCGTACACACATATTGTTGCGGCTGAAGTAACGTCTTATGGTGATCTTCCCAAAGGTATGATAAAACATTCAGTACCTGCAGGGCGTTTTGCAAAATTTGTCCATAAAGGTCCAGAATCTGAAATCGGCGACACATATGATGTCATAAATGAGTATTCTCTAAGAAAATTTGATATTGAATATTGGAAGGATATCTATGCACTCGAAAGTCCAAATAGTCAAATTGAAATATATATACCTGTTAAACAAGATAAAAATAGGACTTAATGTAAAGTCTTAAAAATACTTCAGGTTATTTCAAGTAAGCAGCTTATTGAAATCATGCATTTTTTATTTGCTATGTTTGAGAAAAAAAGTAAAAAACTTACAGCTTATTTAATTCTGATTACATAGGATATAGGTTCAACAAGTCAATTTCAGTTTGGAGGGATGGATATGAACCAAAACAACGCAACAAACAAAATCGCAACACAGGTAGGTGATCGCGAGATTGTGATCATCCGCGTATTTAATGCTCCACGAGATCTTGTGTTTGCTGCTTGGACGAAAGAGGAGCAGTTGTCGAAGTGGTGGGGACCACGAGGTTTTACATCGACTTTTCAGAAGTTTGATCTGAAACCGGGCGGTACATGGCAGTTTATCATGCACGGCCCTGATGGCGTTGATTATCCCAATACCAACGTCTTTGTCGAAATCGTTAATTTCGAGAGAATCGTCTTCAAACATGCTGTGTTTCCCCATTTTCTGGCGACAGCAACTTTTGAGGATCTGGTTGGTAAGACCAAACTCACGTATAGAACATTTTTTGAAGAAAGCGCCGCCGTCTTCGATAAGGTGAAAACTTATGCCGTCCCAGGTGCTGAACAGACGATGGATCGTCTTGAGGAGCATCTGGCAAGTTTGACTTAAAAGGAAGAGACCAGGCTGCTATTGATGCTCCCAATAACAGCTCGCTGAATGAAATCGTATTAAAATCTTATATGAGAGTCTAAAAGACACATATTAAATAAGTGTCTTTTTTCTTTAACCTGGGATTTGGTGATTATCTTGTAAAAAGAGAAAACATATTACCTGAATGATCCCCAAGTCTTTTTGAAACGAATAAAGAAATTAACCCAAGAATAAGTAAAGAAGCTCCGATATAAAGTGAGCTTATTTCAATAAAGGCTAATAAAAATAAATAAAAACTAAAGGTTAAAAATAACCACCCCGCAATAAACAAGATGTTTGAATATACTTTACGCATAGGGATTCAACCTTTCTGTTAAATTAATAGTAAATTTTATTTTACCTATTAATCTATAAAATGGGAAGTACTTCCAACGCTAAATGTGTATATAGGTCTGCATCAATGGATCTAAAAATGAAAAGCTGTGAAAAACAGAGATAAAAGGCTTTACAATTAGATAACCCGCTTCTTTATACGTTTTCATATCGATTGTTCCCGTTTACATAAGAGTTGTTTGCGTTTTCGGTGACTTTGCCCAAATAATGCCAACCATGACATAATTAGAACAACAAGTCACAAGGGGGAAAACCAAAATGGCAAAAATGAGCACATTCGTCACTAGTTCTGAAGGAAACAAATTGACAAAAATAGCTTTATTTATCGCTAATGCTAAGGAATCTTACTTAAAAGCAATGGATAGCTATGGAAATGCAATCATAAAAGTAAAAGCTAAGTAAAAGGATGATTCCCATTGAAAATATACATCCAATTTCAAAGTGATCCGCCAGCCGATTCTCAAAGATGATAAAGAGAATCGGTTTTTTTGTGTATAAAAACTTTTGATACAGGGAGAAATTAAAAAGCTAAGTGCCAACTTTGATCTGCCTCGTAAATGTTAGACACCAAACTAACATTTACGGGGTGTTTTAATGGCCAAATTTACAACGGAAGAAAAAATTCAAATTGTATTAAGGTATTTAAAAAGAAATGAAAGTATTAATAAAGTTGCGGAAGAAGTTAATGTTAGTCCTCCTATCTTAAGTGGATGGATACGCCTTTATGAACAATTTGGTTTAGAAGCATTTATTAAATCCTATACAAGTTATTCTGTAGAGTTTAAACTAAATGTACTCAAGTTTATGAAAGACACGGGTATATCCTCTTATGACGCAGCTGCCATTTTCAATATTTCTTCACCAGGCTTGATCCGAAACTGGCGCAAGTTATTTGAGACTGGAGGAATTGATGCCCTACATCCAAAGAAAAAGGGGCGATCATCCATGAAAAAAGAAACAAAAACTAATGTTAAAAAACAATTACCAGTTGAAGGATCGCTTGAGGCTCTACAGGCTGAAAATGAGCGTTTACGTATGGAGAACGCCTACTTAAAAAAGTTGAACGCTTTAGTTCAAGCACAGGAAAAATTACAAACAAAGTCAAAGCGCAAGTAATTTTTGAGCTAAAGAATGAATTTGATATCGTGGAATTAGTTAAAGTCGCTG
>NZ_LATZ01000044.1 GCF_000981385.1 Bacillus sp. SA1-12 | reverse complement strand
TTGCGAAATATTTAATGGACAAAGAAATTAGACCTGTTATGCCTTACACAAGACCCCACACTAAAGATGAATTCATGAAAAAATATGAATATGTCTACGATGAATATTATGATTGCTATATTTGTCCGAAGGATCAAATACTTCCTTACCGCACAACGACCAGAGATGGTTACAGACAATACGCATCAAATCCAGCCATTTGTAAGGATTGCCCACTCCTTGATTCATGTACACACAGTAAGGATAAGAGGAAAATGATTCACCGACATATTTGGGAAGATAAAATTGATGAGGTTAATCATTTACGGCATACAGAAATGAATAAAAACATATACGCTAAGCGAAAAGAGACAATAGAACGTGTCTTTGCAGATGCTAAAGAAAAGCATGGCATGCGATGGACCACTTTAAGAGGAATTAAAAAAGTGGCCATGCAGGCGATGCTAACTTTTGCTGCCATGAATCTCAAGAAAATGGCAAACTGGGCATGGAAGTATCCATGCCCAGCCTAAGAAAATAAAGAGAAAATGCAAACCCCATTTCAAATCAAGGATTTGAAATGGGGTTTGTCTACGGTCTGAAGCTTACTCTTTGAGTAAGCTTTTTTGCATAGAGCAAAATGGAATTCATGTATTGGAATAAAAATAAACATTAGCTCATGCAAACAAATTCATTTGGCTTTTAACTAACGAGTGTGAATCGCATGCAAGGTAAATAAGATGCAGAAGAGATTGTTGAAGTTTTTTTAGACAAAATTTATTTAAAAAAATGATTCATGCAAGATAGAATATGAATTATAATTTAATGAAAAATAAGAAGCTGGATTATTTTTGAAGGTTAACTGGAATGAAGTAGTGCAGCTTTTAGGGGAATGGCCGCAGAATTATCGAGACATAGATTCAAATTCAGTCATGCAATTGGATAAGCTTTAAAGTACTTGATTATTTCAGGTAGGAAGGACAATGATATTTCTCAGTTTTCAATCAATCAATTAAAAAGGGAGTAGATAAGTAAGTACATGAAGGTATATAAGCTAAAGAATAATTTTAGAGGGATAAAAAAGGGAACGCAATTCTATATGATTGCTGAATCTGAATTCATAGGTGTCAAAGATTTTGTCTTACGAACAAAGGACTTAGCCATCAGGATATCAATTAATGAAAAGGAATTATATAAATATTTTACTTTATTGAAATATGAGTGAGCGGAATAAAATGTTAATTTCATATTGAAATAACAGGTGTTAGAGTTTAATAATCGCGATCCACTATAAACAGCCTATGATCTTCAACGATTGGACGATTAACGTGGATTGGGATTAATCATTAAAAATTAATCATTTAGGTTGTAGAGTAACCTAATTAAGGGATTGGTCTTTCTTTTAAGGTGTAAAGAGAATGTGAAGGATTCTTCTAAAACTATGGGCTCCTTTGCATTAATAGGAATAAGGTATTTTTCTAATTCGATTAATGGTGAAGGTTGGATAAGAATAGCCTAAATTTCATATCGTATTGATCTGAAACATAAGCTTTTTCTATCCAACCACACCTAAATCGGATGCAACATATAAGTTATTATTCTTTATTATGAAACAAGTTTTAGTCCTACCGCTGCACTTAGAACCATAGCTATAAAGATCAACCTTTTCCAATCTTTGGATTCACCATATAAAAACATTCCCAATATTGCACCGCCAGATGCACCAATTCCTGTCCATATTGCATAAGCTGTCCCCATAGGTAGTGTTTTCATTGCATAAGAAAGAAAGATGAAGCTTGCCCCAAATCCAAGAACTAATAGAACAAATGATTTCCAATTACGGTCCTTATGAAGTTTACTTATCATCACAACACCAATCATTTCAAATAATCCTGCTAAGATTAAAGAAATCCACGCCATTAGGAATCAGCCCCTTCCTTAACGCTATCCTTTGTAACTAATTTCAATCCGATAACACCTGTTAGTAATAGTAAAATCAAAAGTATTTTACTTATTTTGAATGGTTCCTCAAAGAAAATAATTTCAGAAATAACAGTGCCTGCCGTTCCTAATCCCACAAAAACTGCATAAACAGTTCCTACGGGAAGTTTTTGTCCCGCCATAATCATTAAATAGAAGCTGATCATGATGGAAATAACAGTTCCAGCCCATGTCCAAAAATCATCAGCATGTTTCAAGCCAATTACCCAAAATACTTCAAATAAAGCTGCCACAAATACTTTAGTCCAGTTTGTGTTCATCGAAATGACACCTCCGATTTTATTATTTCCCTAAACGACAAAAAAGCCTGAGAGATAACTGTAAAACAGTTTCTCCCAGGCTTTTATCCTTCCGTGACACAGCAAAGCTGTGAGTTTTCTCTCGGACCAGGCCAACTTTAAATTGCGGAACCCTAGAAAACATTTAAATTATGCAATTAACTTATATAATACACACAATTCACATTAATTCAAGACTAAAAATTTAAAAATGATGTTGGTGTTCGTAGAGATTGTGTAGGAATGTATTTAACGAACGGGTGCAAGAGTTCAACAAATAAATGCTGCTCCGGCAGCTTTTTCTTATCTTGAATAACTAGCAGTTTAATTAATGAAGAAGTACCTATTCAGAAATACAAAATAATTTAGCATCTTCTATTTTATGAAACTTTCCATATTTTTACTCGTATAAATATAAGAAGAAATGAAAGGAGTGTTTACATGTCAGATCCATTTTTTATGGATAACCTTATGTTTCAAATCGTCCCTATTTTTATTGGAATTATTTTTGTAATAGTTATTGGCAGTATTTTATTTTCAGTCTTCAAAGGAATTGGACAGTGGCACAAAAATGAGCAGTCACCAAAACTAAGTGTGCAGGCTTTAGTTAAATCAAAAAGATCAGATGTTTCAAGAAGTTCAGATATCCATGACAACCATCACCCTCATTCTTCAAGTACACATACAAGATATTATGTTACTTTTGAGTTCGAAAGTGGTGACCGTTCCGAGTTCCATGTTTCGGGCAGAGAGTATGGTTTACTTTCTGAAGGCGACATTGGAATGCTAAACTTTCAAGGGAATCGATATTTAGGCTTCGAGAGGACAAAAGTGAAGAAAGAAAATACTTAAATAGGACTAAAACAGTGAGTTAGCTGGTTACTATTCAGCTAACGGTGTAGATTGGTAGAATACCAATATAATTTATTAGAGGATAATAGGTATAAATGAAAGTGAGAGTAGTGAATATTAAAAAAGCTAAGGAGGAAAATCTGGGGTGTTTTACGATTTAAAAGGCGAAGCAAATATGTCACCAATTGTGGGAATATTATATTCCGCTGTGAAAGAAAATAGCCAACGACTAAATTTTATTACTGAAGGCATGTCGCAAGAAGAAGTTGATTACAAGGGTCCTAATCAAAACTTTACTAGTACCGCTCAGTTAATCAAACATATCATGTATGTTGATCTTAATTGGGTTTATAGAATGAAAGGTCAACCGCTCCCACATTCCTTAAAAGAGGAACATGGACCCATGATAGATGCAAATAATAGGCTTCCAATGGTTAAAGATAAATCTTTGAATACACTTATGTCTAATTATGAAGTTGTATAAAAAATGCTAAAAGATACATGTACACAATTAACAGATGCTGATTTAGATAAAGTTGTCACTTTTGGTCATGAAAATGAAAAGCAAGCAACCATTCGATGGGGACTTTGGAACATGGCTGACCATAACCGTTATCATCAGGCTCATATTAATCAGCTTAGAGAGTGGTATAATGAAAATTCTCTTAAAAATTAAAGAGACTAAATACATAATGGGTTACTGAGGGCAGCAGGATATTGTTATAATTTATCAGTTACTTATTAAAAGAATAGTTGCTTTTGTTCAATAATCAGTGGTTATTATTAAATTGCCCTCTCATTTAATTCGCTATATCGAAAAAAGAATGTAAATATCAATAGAATTTGCAATAATTGCTATTAATCAAGGAAAGTCTTTCTGTAACAAGTTTAGGAAGGAGAAGCATAATGTTAGATAAAAGATATATTGTAGAAGAAAAACTTGGATTTACCCCATTAATAGGCAGATTATTATCAATGATGGAGTATACACGAATGACCACGCTAGAAGCAGTAGAGGGGTTAACAGCAAAAGAGCTTGATTATCGTATAAATGGCAAAGGAAATTCAATAGGATGCCTTTTGTATCATATAGCATGTGTTGAAGAAATCTATCAAATTATGACATTTGAAGATAGGGAACCTACTGAAGAAGAGCTGCAGAAGCTTGATATAGGATTGGATCTCGGTGAAAAGGCACATCATGAAATCATACATAATGGAATTGAATTCTATATAGAAAAATTAAACTTAGTACGAGAACGCACACTGGTTTGTTTTAAGGAACTAGAGGATAACTGGTTAGATAAAGTTACCCCTTTTGGTCCAAAACATTATGCCAATAACTATTTTCGCTGGTTTCATGTATTTGAGGATGAGCTGAATCACCGTGGTCAAATCCGACTTATTCGTAACCATATGAAACGAGAAAAGAATGATCTTCATTTATAGTGACAATCTTCCGTTCAACATCAATTCCTGCAAGATGATATGAAAAGGGAAAAAGTAAAGAAAATGCCATTATCTATGCTATTGCTTATGTTATTTTTTAGTACATTGATTGCAAACACCATTGAGAATAAAAATGATGAAAAAGCTAATTAAGCTAAAAGGTACATAAGCTTTAGATAAAGAATTCTCGTTGTTATTATGTACGAAAGAAACAAGGGTTCATCGTTGCACGAAGGGATAAAAAATCTGTTGTTATAATTTTTAGAAAATTAAAATTTTTACATTGCCCAACATTTACGTGTATGTTAAGATGATTTCATCTAATTTGGAAGAGAGTGATTCTTATGAAAATGAAAAAATCGTTTGTAGCAGTATCTATTTTTGAGGTGCGAAAGGGATAAACAAGGTAGTATTGGAACCCCTTTCGTGAAAAATCAAGAACACGGAGGGTTTATTTATATGTCTTTTAGTTATTATGGAGAACTTTGTACAGAGGTTTATAATGTAACCAAAAAGATCGGTCAATCTCTTGGTGGTGATATAGAGTATTACCGTGAAAGACTTAAAAATTGTAATGGACGCATTCTTGAAGCAATGGTTGGTTCAGGGCGTGTCATTATTCCACTTTTAGAATCAGGACTTCATATGGATGGAGTAGATTATTCTACGGAAATGCTGGCATCTTGTCGTCAACGATGTGAAGAGCGAGGCTTAAAACCAAACTTATATGAATCAAATTTACTTGACCTATCTTTAGAAAATAAATATGAGGCTATTATTATTCCTGCCGGTTCTTTCTTACTAATTGAAAAACGGGAAGAATCCATAGAAGTTTTGAAGAGTCTCTATGAGCATCTTCTGCCTGGCGGAAGACTAATGCTTGACCTTTTCCTCCCTGATCACAAATTTGAGGCTGATGGAAAGTATGAAGGAACATCAGCATTTCACCTTCCAAACGGGGATCTCATTACGATGGAAGGGAAACTTGTCGAAGTTGATTTATTTCATCAATATAAAGTTTCCTTTTTAAAGTATGAAAAATGGAGGGAAGGGGAACTGATTCAAACTGAATTACAACGTTTTGCTTTGCGATGGTACGGTATAGAGGAATTCAAACTTGTATTAGAAAGGATCGGTTTTTCAGATATTGTCGTATCGGCAGATTTTCAATATGGAAAACAACCAATAAATAGTAAACAGACATTTGCTTTTGAAGCTGTAAAAAGATAAATTTCAGCTAAACAACCCTAACTGTCAACATCCGTTTAGGGTTGTTTTTATATAAAAATGAAAAATATATTTATTCCTTGAGATTCACTCTATTTATTTTTACCAATACTTATGGATCCAAAATAGTAAGACGTTAGGAACCAAAAGCTAATATTAAGTCTTTTTCCAAGCATTTAAGGAAAAATACTAATCAAATAAAGAAAGATGCTATTTTTAAATAATTGGGATGCAGCAACACTCTTTTTTTAATGGAAAACAACAAGATCATTTCGAAAGAGTTTCTGATAGTTGGTTGAAGTATAATGCCTTTTTTTCTCATATTAAAGGGAGTCATTTATTCATTTTACATCTTGATTGAACTAAATTTTGTTGTGATTAACAATAATTTCCTTTAAAATGAATATATGAACAAATAATCATATTGATTATGGGGGATAAAGAATGTACGATACAATTGTCATTGGGTCTGGCCAAGCTGGTCTTGCTATTAGTTACTACTTAAGCAGGACAAATAAAAATTTTTACTGTTAGATAAAGGGAGCGAAGTCGGAGAGACTTGGATGGAGAGATACGATTCATTAGTTTTATTTACCCCGCGTATTTACAGTTCATTGCCTGGATTGCCTCTTAAAGGAGAGGAACAAGGATTTCCCACTAAGGATGAGATTGCGGCATATTTAAAAAATATGTGGAAACGTTTCAACTTCCCATTCAATTAAATGAAGAAGTTAAAAATGTATTGAAAGCAGACGATCATTTTCTAATTAAAACGGATTTGAAATCATACAAGGCAAAAAATATTGTAGTCGCAACAGGTCCTTTTCAAACACCGAATCTTCCTTTATTTTCAAAAGAACTCTCACCTTCTATCAAACAACTTCACTCATCCCAGTATAAAAATCCAAACCAATTGTTAGAAGGGAACGTATTAGTAGTAGGGGGAGGCAATAGTGGGGCACAGATAGCCGTAGAAGTGTCTAAAGTGAGGGATACTTATTTAGCAGTCAGCAAAGAACTAAATTACTTGCCATTAGTCATACTAGGTAAAAGTATTTTTTGGTGGTTTGACAAATTAGGAATCTTAAAAGCTAACAATACTTCCTTACTTGGCAGGGTCATACAAACAAAGGGAGACCCCATATTTGGTTTTGATTTAAAGCAGGCAATCACAAAGAATGAAGTAAAAATAAAAAAAAGGGTCATAAGTGCAAATAAGAACCAGTTAATTTTTGAAGATAAGACAACACTTAAAGTGAGCAACATCATATGGGCTACAGGATTTAAGCCCGAGTTTTTTTGGTTGCAAATAGATGGGGTTTTAGACAAAGAAGGATTTGTCATACATAATAGAGGAGTATCAAATATCGAGGGGTTATATTTTATTGGTTTGCCTTGGCAATACCGACGCGGTTCTGGATTAATTCAAGGTGTAGGTTATGATGCAAAATATATTGTCAGGAAACTAAATGAAAGATAGTAAAATAAAAAAAAAATAGTTACTGAAGGTAATATGGAAAAGCTTGTAGTAAAGAAAATAAATAATCTATTAACGATTAATATACAATCATTATTGATTCAAAGTAAAAAAGAGGGCTTTCGTTTTGTGAAGCGCTTAGTGAATGATTTGAAAACTGGAGAGAATACCTATAAACAGCCAGGCGAAGTGTTGTTTGGTGTATTTAATTCAGAAGGTTCATTGGTTGCTATTGGTGGTATAAATATCGATCCATTCTCAAATATACCTTACATAGGGAGATTAAGTAGATTTTATGTTAGTAAGGAGTATAGAAGAAAGGGTCTTGGAAGATTACTATTGAAAAAGATCATTGCTGAAGCAAGTAATGATTTTAACATATTAGTTCTTCATACAGATACCAAACTAGCAAACTTTTTTTATACTTGTACGGGTTTTTCAAAGGGAAATCTTTATCCGAAATCAACCCTCTATATGGAGCTACAATAATGAAGGGTTTTAAAACGAATAGATGCAGTGGGTGAAAGATCCATTTTTGTTCAATAGCTCTTTATACTTTACTAACGATGCTGTTAGTTTATTAACCATTTTTATCAAGGATCGATTATAATAGAGGGATAAAGGGAGGAGCAGAACAAATGGCATCAACTACTAACCTTACTACTTATTTAGATGAAAACACAACTCACATAGCTCAAAAGATTGTAGAGGGTGTTTTACATAAAATGAAATTAACCATTTCGGAACAGGAAATTGAAGCTGCCATCTCGATGTATGAAACTCTAATAGAGTTTTTAAAGGAATTATTGGAATATGGGACAGCAGATGCTCCTAATGAGATTATCGAATGGAGCAAAATGAATGCTAAAGCTCAAGTTTCTTCAGGAAGTAAAATTTATGAAATTGTTGTCCGCTATGCTCCCACAAGGGATGTTTTTGCCGATTTGGTTTCAGAGTGGAGCTCAGAGTTCAATCTGACAACCAATGAAGTGATCATGATCTTGAGTCGAATCAATAAGTTGCTTGATATTAGCCTGGATGAAACTGTATTCGCTTTCGAACAACTTAGCGAACAGATGAGAAATCAGATGCAAAAAGAAGTAGAGGATCTTTCGGCCCCATTAGTTCCGGTTAAAGAAGGAGTTGTTGTTCTACCATTGATCGGGAACATTGATTCAAATAGAACAAAACATTTATTAGAGAAAGTTGTTCCCGTTATTTCAGAACTTCAGATCAATCATCTTATCACAGATTTTTCAGGTGTTCTTTCAATTAATGAAGAAATGGCCCGTAATATACATGAAATTGGATTAGTACTTCGTTTGTTAGGTATACAAGTTATAACTACAGGTATTTCTCCAAAATTAGCTCAAACTGCTGTGAAAAGCGGTCTTGATTTCTCAGAAACTACTACTTTTACAAATGTAAAGCAGGCTTTAGAATCATTAAATTAGAGTAACTGCCCCATTTAGGGGCGCTTTTGCTATTCTTTATTGATCTTGATGGCACATTGTAAATCTAAAGAGGACAAAAGAAATCATCAAAAAGTTATATGATTCATAAATTGAGGTCGTGAAATTTTCTGGAAGAGGGCCATATCCAAATCAAAAAACAGTCCTAGGAACTTGGAATTTGTTTTATTAATAATCAACCTCTCTTACTAAAAGGGATCGAAAAAATAATATTATTGGTTATAGTAAATATTAATTCAGTTTTCTTGAAAATAATGATGTATACTAATTTATGTAAAACTTTCTAACTATTACTTTGAGGAGGAAAATATGGAATTTGGTGCATTTTCTGTAAGTTTAAATGTAAAAGATATTTATAAATCGAAATCATTTTACGAAAACCTAGGATTTCAAGTCTTTGGAGGGAATATTGACCAAAATTGGCTCATTATGAAGAATGAAAATTGCATAATTGGTTTATTCGAAGGAATGTTTGAAAAGAACATTCTGACTTTTAATCCAGGGTGGAATGAAAATGCAGAAAATCTTGATTCGTTCACTGATGTTCGAGACCTTCAAAAGGAACTTAAAGCAAAAGGAATCAAATTCCTAAGTGAAGCAGATGAAACAAGTGAAGGACCTGCAAGTTTTATAATTGAAGATCCTGATGGTAATCCAATTCTTTTAGACCAACACAGATGATTTATCGGAAGAGTTTCTTCATAAAGATGCACTTTACTACTTTAACCCATTAAATTAATCTTGAAAATATGAATCTAACTGCCATAAATAATTTTATAAAAAACAAAGTCTTTGATTCAATCAAATGGGTCAGAGACTTTGTTTTTTTGTACTTAAAGTAGAATGATGTGAATAGATGTACTTAAAACTTGAACAAAGAAATCATTCATCTCTTTGATCTATAAAGAGATGAAGGTTAAATGAAGAAGGAGGAATTTCGAATAATAAAATCGAACTACCTATACTAAATCAAAGAGGAAAGCACTCAATTCAATGATTTTTGTTTAAAAGGAGAGTAAATATGGAAATGAGTGACATGAAAGCAATTCAAAGAATTCTAAACGAAATGGGCATAAAGAATTTGCTGGAAATCTTAGGTGAGGATATTTCTTTCTCTGACTTAAATACTCTATTACTTGAAGTGTTAAGAACCAGAACGAATGATCTAACGCCAGGTGAATTACTTAAAAAATATTCTATGAACAGATTTGTTCATCCTGCTGAAATTGACCCTATCTGGTTGAAACAAGTAGAGGTTGAGTTACTGAAGATTGCGCGTAGCTCTTTATTCACTCCTATTCAGATATCCCCTGTTTCTCCCTTAGGATCTTGCTCTGTAATAGCAACAGCCGATCAAAATAAAGTAATATCCGCTTTAAGGGGGACAGAAGTAGTATCAGATGCCACCAATTTATTAGCCTTACATATATGTGATTTGGTGAAAAAAGGGAGCATAAAAAATGATTCGGATTCCATACGATTTAGTACATCACATAGACATATTCGCGCACAAAAGTTTGAAAAACCCGGACTTGTTCCTCACTTTCATATTTTTTGTATGGTTACTTCTGGTAGAGATAAAGGTTCTTATTCTTTTGAAAAACAAGCTCTTTTTGAACATATTGATGTATATCGGAAAATGTTCAAATCAGTTTTTAGTACCGATATAACTGTTAAACTAAACGCATCAGGCGGATATACGGATAGCAAAGGGTTCATTCAAAGGATGGGTGATCACATTCATGAAAAATTACCTGGAGTTAGAATACTTAAAAACTTAGAAGAAAGGGATAACCTTTACTATCAAGGATTACAGTACTCAATTATTGTTAAGTTAAATGGACAGGAAATTCATATTGGGGATGGCGGCTTTGTTGATTGGTCTCAAAAATTGTTAGCGAATAGGAAAGAGAGAATGCTCATTAGTGGTATTGGTTTAGATAGAATTTACGATCTTTTAAAAAATAGCGATGCTTATTAAACAAAAGGGTATTTTATCTCTCAAAAAGGCGTTGAGAGTTTTTTATACAACAGGACATTGAAAAAGACAATAAGATAAGGAGGAGGGTTACAAATGGACATAGATGAAGATATCTCCATTTTAAACTTCAATCCTGAATGGAAGAATTGGTATGAGGAAGAAATAATTTCATTAAGGCCTATCTTTGATCAAAAAGTTAGGTTTGAGCATTTTGGCAGCACCTCTGTCCCTGGACTAGTTGCAAAACCTATTATTGATATATTAGTTGGACTTCCAGGTACACCAGAGATTACTTTAACTCAAAAAGAAGAATTGGAACAGATTGGCTATGAGTGTCTTGGTTCAGCTGGTGTTCAAGGAAGAATCTATTGTCGGAAGCGTTGCAGCCGTTCATTCAACCTTGCAATCACACAATATCATTCGACCTTATAGAAAGATAATTTACAATTAAGAAATTATTTAAGAACCCACCCTGAGGAAGCTCAGCGATATGCTAAACATAAGTTCGAAGCGTATACCAAAGGGTACCGAAGATTGTTAGCTTATTCTGATTATAAATCCCATTTTATGGCTCAACTTCTCAAACGTGCAAAAGAGGTTTAAATTAATGCAGTCTTCTTTATGTAACGAGTGGCTTAATTTAATAATTTTGATAATAAAATTTTGAAACTTCTTTATTGTTTACTGCATGGACTTCATTTTTTTCTACAACTGCTTTTTCTTACTTGCCTTACCATTAAGTTCATTTAAATGGAAAGATAATGGTCCTTAAGATTTTGTTAAGATGGAAAGTAAAAGTCCTGTAACAACCGTTCCAACTAATGATACTCTACCAGCTGTTTGTTCCAGCTGAAGCATACTTGTATAGCAGCCATTTATTACTTGTTCATAATTGGCTCTTAAGACACTAATACAAAGGATTAAATAAGTAACAGTATCTCCTTAACCAGATTGCAGAAAATAAACTATGAGCCGATAGGCCACCATTTTTTCAAAACTCTCTCTCCTTATTATCCATGTATAAAATCGATTATAGCATTTACCTTTAGGAATTATGTATGAGTTCATAACTATTAATTTTCCAAACAAAATTTATAAAAATAACTTATCCGAATTTTTGCAAAAAAAGAAATACCTTATTAAACTAACGTTTACAATGTACAAGAAAGATTATGGTACTTATTTGTTAAGGTATGATTAAAATCTATGAAATTTAGTTGAATAAAAGACAATAAACAAAAAAGAGAACCAAAATTGTTAATAAACAAAATCGGGGTTTTCTTACAATTAATCGTTTATTTTCTACCAATCTAAGGAGAGCTGAAAGCTTATTCTCCAATAAAATGTCTTATTAACTAATGAATCTGTTTACTGGCTTAACGTTCTACCTTTCACCTTCTTACAAGACCATAGTCAGTAAGAAGGTGAAATTCTTGTTCATTTCTGTATTTGTTTTTGAGGATATTTTAAAATATCAGCTATTGACTTTGCGTCCGGCAGGATTTGAAATGTCTTAGAAAATATCTTGTTTAGATTAGTTGACCTTATTTATTTCCGAAATCTCCAGAAAATTGCTTCACAACTGCTTGCACTTCCGCTAATTTTTCTGGTTTTAATAGGCTAATCATCTTAGGGATAAACTCTTGAATATCATCTTGCGAAAAAGAACCTTCATCTTGTTTCCTGAAGTTTTCTGTAAGTATTTCTTTTGCTTCATCTTCTTTGCCCTCTTGAACTCTTTGTAAAATAAAATGTAAAAACATTTCTTGTCCTTGCTTGTCCATTCCCGTTGCCTCCTAATGAAATTAAGTTATAACACCTATTGGTTTCCTTTTATTATTATACCAAAAGAAGTTATATCAAATATATTTTTTTAGTTTACCGAAATCGTATACACTTATTCAAGAACAATTGCGTTACTTTAAATATGAAATTTTAGAAGTTGATGTTGAAGAATTAAGACTAAGTAGAATTAGCTAATAGAACAATTCACTGGTAAAATAAAACTATTCAAATTTAGACTAGGAGTTATGATCATGAGCCGTTTTTTAAGTATAAAAGAAACATTGGATAAATATAATCAATCCCAGCTCTTAACCTTTTGGGATAAACTTTCAGATATTCAGAAAAATCAGCTGTTGGACGACATAGAGAAGGTAAACTTTGCAGAAGTCAGCTTAGCAGCGGAAAAACTGATTTCCCCTGACTATCCTGAAAGAAACAATATTCAGCCCGTTCCATACGAGGTATTAGAAAATATTCCAGACTCAAAGAGAAAAGGGTACGAACAAAAGGGTATGGAATTAATCGAAAAAGGAAAGGTAGCGGCAGTTCTCCTTGCTGGAGGGCAAGGAACAAGGCTTGGTCATAACGGCCCAAAAGGAACATATGATATTGGACTTCCGGGAAATAAAACATTATTTGAACTGCAGACAGAACGGTTATTGCAGCTTTTTAACCAAACGGGGAAAATGATTCCTTGGTACATCATGACGAGTCCAATTAATGATGAGGAAACAAAGGATTTCTTTCATAAGCACGATTTTTTTGAATACGATCCTGAACTCATCACCTTTTTCGTTCAACCCACCGCACCCACATTGACGTCAGAGGGTAAATTAATGTTAAATACAAAGTCGAGTCTTTCTCTATCACCGAACGGTAGTGGCGGAGTTTTCTCCGCACTGAGCTCGAGCGGTGCATTAGAGGATATGGAGAAACGGGGAGTAAAATGGATCTTTATGTATAATGTTGACAATGCTATGATTAAAATAGCTGACCCGGTCTTTGTTGGCTTTGCCGATGAAAAAGATTCGCCTATCGTGAGTAAATCAGCAGCAAAACGGAATCCACAAGAAAAAGTAGGAGTGTTTTGTCTGATGGATGGAAAACCGTCCGTGATTGAATACTCGGAAATGACAAGTGAAGAAAGTGAACATCCAGATATGATGAATGCGCATATCAGTATACATTTATTTAAACTGAATTTTGTCAAAGAAGTAGCAGACAAGCCTCTTCCTTATCATTTTGCCCATAAATCTATTCCTACCGTAAATGAGCGTGGCGAAGAAATAAAACCAACAGAACCAAATGGCTACAAACTAGAACAATTCTATTTTGATTTGTTTCCAAAAGCTGAATCGATTGCTGTGTTGCAGGTCCCAAGAGAAAAGGAATTTGCACCTGTTAAAAATAAAACTGGGGAAGATAGCCCGGAAACAGCAAGAGCCATGATTCTTTTAAACGAATAACTTCATGTTATTCGTTTTTTAAGTGCGCCCAGCATGGGTGTAATCTATAGGGTGAAAGTCCCGAACTGTGAAGACAGAAGTAACAGTTAGCCTAACACAAGGGTGTCTATGGTGACATGGAATCTGAAGGAAGTGAGCGG
>NZ_LATZ01000043.1 GCF_000981385.1 Bacillus sp. SA1-12 | reverse complement strand
GCAGCAGGAATTCCCTCAACGATCAACCAAATATATGCACAGCAATTCCAAGATGCCGGTGACCAGCTATTCATCCGAATAGTTACAGTTGCCATTCTTGTATTGGCTATATTAGCCGTTATCGTTGGGGTCATCTTCATCCAACAAGCACTTCGTAAGATTCCAATTCAGTACGCTAAGCGTTCTGGGGCTAACAATATGAGCGGCGGGCAAACAACCCATTTGCCGTTAAAGGTTAACCCTGCTGGCGTTATTCCTGTTATCTTTGCGGTGTCATTTATTATTACTCCACCAACGATAGCAGCCTTTTTTGGTCCTAATGATGTGACGGATTGGATCCAGAAAACATTTGATTACACACAGCCTATAGGGATGATAATCTATATCGCATTAATTATTGCTTTCACATACTTCTATGCATTTGTTCAAGTGAACCCTGAGCAGATGGCAGAAAATTTGAAGAAGCAAGGCGGCTATATACCTGGTATCAGACCGGGTAAGAATACGCAGGAGTATGTTACAAAGGTATTATATCGTTTAACTTTTGTCGGTTCTCTTTTCTTAGCAGTTATAGCTGTTCTTCCTGTTTTCTTCATTAAATTCGCTGACCTGCCGCAATCTGCACAGATTGGCGGAACAAGCTTGTTAATCGTTGTCGGGGTTGCCCTTGAAACAATGAAACAGCTTGAAAGTCAGCTAGTGAAACGTCATTATAAAGGCTTTATTAAATAGAATAATATAGGAAACTCCTAGATTGCTGGAGAATAGCTTGAAAAATAGACTGTCGTGTTAAATATGGCAGTCTATTTTTTTAGGTATGGTTTTAACGCCTTTAAGATCGCTTATTCAATTTGAAAGGATCAAAATAAATTACACTTTTATCAAAAGATTTTCTATTTCTTTAAAAATGTAAGCGTTTAAAATTAGAGGTATATAATTGAAAATACATGAAATTAAGTAGTATGTAAAATTGCATGCTGTCATTACTATCATTCTTTCAATAAAATGAAACCCGTTTCAAAAATTTGTTTTTATTATTCTATAGATTTCATTTCATACTCTTTTTCTATGCATTACCTTTGAGGGGGTGATAGGTTCAGTAAGAAATCGCTCGTTTAAAAGAAAGACGAATTTGATCTTCAATGTAGCTAACAGGGTATGAAAGCCATCTTTTACTCTGGATGAACAAACGAAAGGGGAGGTTATTTGATGTTGCAAGAAGGGTTTATGAAAAAGTTATTCATTTCTTGTTTACTTGTATTCCTTATAACAGGAAGTATATTACCAGCTTTGCCTGCAGTGACAAAAGCGGAGGAGGCAGAAAATGAAGTGAGTTCCAATTCAGAGTACATAACACTAGATCCAAGCTATCAACATGAACCATTTGATGGTTGGGGAACGGCACTTGTATGGTTTGCAAATGTAACAGGCGGTTGGCCAGATGAACTTCGAAATCAACTTGCTGATGACCTATTTGGCGAGGAAGGATTGAATTTTAATATTGCTCGCTACAATATTGGCGGGGGAGATTCTCCTGAAACAGCGCCATATATGCGTAAAGGTGGAGCAGTCCCAGGTTATTGGAATCGACCTGCTGAATACGGTCCGCCAGAGGGGAATGCCGAAGAATGGACCGAGCAAGCAAATTGGTGGGATTCTGAAAATCCTGAGCATTGGAATTGGGAAGCTGACGCTAATCAGCGTTGGTGGGTAAGTGCAGCAAAGGCTAGAGGAGCTGATACGTTCGAGGCATTTTCAAACTCACCGCCATATTTTATGACGCAAAGCGGTTATGTATCAGGTAACTGGAATCCATGGGATGACAATATCAAGCCGGACCAATTTGGGAATTTTGCCACATACTTAACGACAGTTGTGGATCATTTACAACAGGAAATGGATATTGAATTTAAAACTCTTTCACCTGTAAATGAACCAAATACTGGATATTGGAGAGCGAAAGGCAGACAGGAAGGATCAAACTGGTCTCCAGCTTCGCAAGCTAAGATCATTAATGAAGTAAAAAAACAATTAGATGAAAAAGGTCTTAACACAGTTGTATCAGCTATGGATGAAACAAATCCGCAAAAATTCAGACAAAACTGGGAGCAATATGATCAAACAACTAGGAATAATATTGGCCAGTTAAACGTGCATACGTATGGTCCTACCCAGCAGATTGGTGCAAGGGATGTTGCAAAGGGAGCAGGGAAAAAACTGTGGATGTCTGAAGTAGACCTTAGTTCAGGCAGCGGACAAAATCATGAGGATATCATACCAGGTCTTGCCTTATCTCAGCGAATCACAACGGATATTCAACAATTAGAATCAGAAGCATGGGTGCTTTGGCAAGCGATTGAAGATGAAGTGAATATGAGCCCGGAACATGAAAATGGCAATTGGGGACTTATTCAAGTGGATTTTGCTCCAGCAAATTTCGAGGATGTAGAAATTTATAAAAACAAAAAATACTATGCAATGGGGAATTACAGCAAGTTTATCAGACCAGGATATCAAGTGATTAATTCTACTAACAGCAGCACATTAGCGGCAATAAACAAAGATGACTATTCTGCCGTTGTGGTATATACGAATTCTAGCGCAGAAGAGAAAGCGATCAATTTTGATTTATCAGGATTTGAAACCATAACAGCAAGCGCAAAGGCAACACCTTATGTTACATCTAACACGGATAATTTAGCTCAAAAATCTGATGTCATGATCTCGGATAAAAAGCTCTCAGCAGTCGTACAACCACAATCGATTACAACATTTGTTATTTCAGGTGTATCCGGTGTGAATAAGGATCATGTATTTTTGAACAATGACGAAGAATATAAATTTGTTAATAAAAACAGTGGAAAAGTACTAACTATCGGCCAAGATGGAAAATCAATTGTTCAAAAAACAAATATTCATGAAGAAGAAACGCAAAGCTTTCACATTCAAAAAATAACAGATGGATATAGCACAAAAGAAATCTATAAACTGGTGAATCCTGCTACTGAAAGCGTACTTGGTGTAGAGAATGGTTCAGTTGTGCTTCAAAACAATGAAGATTCAGCAAGTCAAAAATGGATGCTCTCAACCTATGGAAATGGTGAGTATACATTTATTAACGTACAAAGCGGAAGTTTGATAGAAGTAGGAGGAGAATCGAAGGAAGAAGGAGCAAAGGTTGGTGTGTGGAAACCGACTGCAGGTAACCACCAGCAATGGAAGGTTGTCAAAGCTGGTATCACCAAAGTAGAGCCAGTTGACGTTGTTGTGACAAAGAAAAAGACAGCACCAGTATTACCTTCTGAGGTAACAGCCATTTATGGTAATGGTGAAAAGGTCCAGAAAAAAGTAGTATGGGAAGAAATCGATCCAATGTTATATGCAAAGGAAAATATTTTCAAAATTGAAGGAACTGTTGAGGGAACAACAATAAAAGCTGTTGCAACGATAACAGTCAGTAAAATTGAAAGTATTGAACCGATAAAGGTAAAAACAACACCAGGTTACGCACCGATATTACCGGGCCAAGTAAAAGCAAACCTGCAAATTGGTACATCTGGATATGTAAAGGTTGATTGGGAAGAAATTGATCCAACTCTGTATGCAGATTTAGGTAAGTTCAAAGTTTCAGGCTCTGTTTCAAAAAGTCCAGTTAAAGCAATCGCCAATGTCCAGGTGACAGAACCAGCATTAGAAAATTTAGCCTTAAACCCTTCTGATTCCGGTAATGAGTACCCGAAAGTAACTGCTTCTTTTACTGGCCAATGGGATAGCACTAAGAATGTCAACGATGGCATTATCTCTAGTGCTAGATGGACGAATTGGGATCCAAATAACTGGAGAGAAGAAGATTGGGTTGCTGTTGAATTTGATCAAGAAGAAACCATATCACAAGTAAAATTCCACTTTTATGATGATAACGGCGGCACAAGGCCTGCAAAATCTTTGCATCTAGAATATTTTGATGGAACTGAATGGAAGGGGATTGAGGGAACTCAAACAGATGTTCAGAATAAGGAGCTAACCATTGACTTTGCTCCATTAGTAACGAAAACGATTCGCGCAGTCATGATGGCAAGGGAAGGTACTTGTATCGCCATTTCTGAGATGGAGGTATTAGGGATTGGTGATAAACATCATATTCCAGGTCAAAGCGGCGATGCAACATTAGAAACAATTCTTATTAATGGAAAACAAATAAAAGAATTTGATAAGGATACCCTAAAGTATAATGTTGATTTAAAGAAGAAAGATCAGGAAGTCCCAGCGATTGAGGCGGAAACAAGTAATTTATTTGCAACCTTCCAAATTGAAACACCTTCAACAATTCCTGGAGAAGCGGTTATCACTGTTACATCTGAAAATGGGAAGAATCGAGTGAAATATACTGTTTTATTTAATTAGAAAAAGTAATTTTTAAATCATATTTCAAAAGAAACGATATATGAATGGATAGACGATTAAAGAAGTATTAGAGAGTGAATAGTCAAAATTCTGGTGATGTGAGAGACCGGGGAGAATCTTCCATTTCCTATCCAATTTCAAATGGTGTTATTTATCTCACTATTAATCATTAATAAAAGACACCTTTTCCAAATAATAGATTTCGAGAGATTGTAAAGAGAAGTTCAATATTTTTATGAATCAGCCAGCACGATCTTCTTGCAAGATCGTGTTTTTTATTATTCTTAAAAAATGTTCAATTCATTCCATTTGTTTCAGAAAAGCTCAGCCATATTATAATAGAGATGCACTAAAAGACTTATTCCTCAATGAAAAGGATAATGAATTCATACGATTAAATTTTATGTTGAAATTAATATCCTGCAAATATTTTGGGGGATTTTTATGGTTAAGAATAATAAAAATAACAAGTTAGATTAAGAAGAAAGTGAAGGCATTTGTCCATTTAGTCAGTAGTAGTGTTCTTGAACAAGAAGAACACAAAGTCAGAAAATTAAGAAAATTAGTGCTAAATAACCAAAAAAAGTTTACAAAATGTGAAAATCTAGATACTATGCCTTATTTTCATTTTTTTTAACAAGCGTTTTCAAAGAAAAAGTATGCCGTTTTCAACCTTTAAGTACCAATGTTATTGAGATGATCTCCCTACTACGCTTTTTGATTTGATCGTTAGTTGACAGAAAATTCTACCATCGGTAAGATTCATCCGTAATCAAAAAATTTCATACGAGGTGAAAAAAATGCTCTCATCCAAAAAAACATTGCGAGTATTAGCTGGACTGTCTCTTGCAGCTACAGTAAGTTTTTCTACTGCAGTTCCAAGTGCTCTAGCGGTAACACAACCAGAGGCAGATACCCCTTTACAAAAGGAAAACCTCCAAAAGTTAAGTGTCCAAGGTGTCACTGAACTTTCAAATGGGGTCAAACTGGATTTAGGTACATACGAAGCTTACATTCGAATTTTTGCCAAAGATCTTGTAAAAGTTTCAGTATTAGAAAAAGGTGAAGAAGAATTTGAATCAAGAGGAATCGTGAAAAAAGAAAGTGAATGGAAAAGTGTGCCATTTAGTGCAAACGTTAGCGCAGATACCTACACCTTAAAAACAGATGAAATAATAGTTGAAATTAAATTGAAGCCGTTTGGGGTGAAATTCCTTGATAAAGAGGGGAATGTCATAAACGAAGACTACCTAAATCAAGGGGCAACTTCAGGTTATGAAAATGGAAAGCCTTACGTCTTTAAGAAAACGAATGAAGAAGAAGACTTTTACGGCTTTGGCGAGCAATCTGGGTTAGAAGTCAATAAGCGTGGAGACAGTATTGGATTATGGAACACAGATGCTTATGCATATAACAAGGATACAAAATACTTGTATACGTCAATTCCATTCTTTATTGGATTAAAAGATAAGAATGCATACGGTATTTTCTTTGACAACACACATCGTTCCTACTACGAAATGGCAAGTGAGTCTGATGATTACTATTATTTTTATGCAAATGGCGGAAAATTAACCTACTACTTTGCATATGGTCCAGAAATTGGCGATGTTATTGACCGTTACACTGAATTAACAGGTAAGATGGATGTTCCTGCAAAATGGTCATTAGGTTTACACCAAAGTAAATGGGGTTACACTCCAGAAGAAATTGTGAATGTTGCGAAAACATATCGTGAAAAGAACATTCCATTAGATACGATGCACTTTGATATTGATTATATGGATGGCTTTCGTGTGTTTACTTGGAACCAACAATATAAAGATGCGTTAAAACAACTAAAAGCGATGGAAGGCTTCCATGCGATTGCGATTAACGATCCGGCTGTTAAGCAGGATGAAAACTATAAAATTTATCAAGAAGGTACAAAAAATGACTTTTGGGCAAAAAATCCAGATGGTACTCCTTACATAGGTCCAGTATGGCCTGGAGATTCAGCTTTCCCTGACTTCTCAAAAGAAGAAGTACGTGATTGGTGGGCAAAGAATCATGATGTGTTATTTAACGAAGGAATTGATGGTATTTGGAATGATATGAATGAACCGGCTGTCTTCCGTGATGATGAAAAACATGCACATACAATGCCGCTAGATAATTATTTTGGTACTGAAGACAACAAAATTCTCCATACCGAGTACCATAACTTATATGGTCATGATGAGGCAGAAGCTACTTATAATGCGTTTAAAATGCACAAGCCTGGTACTCGTCCTTTCGTCTTAACACGTGATATGTATGCTGGTACACAACGTTGGGCTGCATTGTGGACAGGAGATAATTTCAGTAATTGGGAGCACTTAGAAATGTCACTTCCGATGAACATGAACGTAGGCTTATCTGGAGTTGCATTCGTGGGTAATGATATTGGCGGTTTCGCATCACGTCCTGATGCAGAATTATTTGCTCGTTGGATAGAAGTAGGAGCATTCTTACCATTCGCTCGTATTCACTATGATAGTGATGCAAAAGCAACGGTGAAACAAGGTCAAGAGCCGTGGGCATTTGGTCCGGAAGTAGAAAAAATCAGTAAGAAATACATTGAAATCCGTTATAAATTGCTTCCGTATTTATACAATGAATTCAAAGAAGCAGCAGATAGCGGGAAACCGATTCAGCAGCCGCTTGTCTATCAATTCCAAAATGATGAAATGACACATGATATCAGTGATCAATATATGTTTGGAGATTCAATGATGCTTGCTCCGGTCGTCAAACAAGGTCAAACCTCACGTGAAGTTTATTTACCGAAAGATGTTAGTTGGACAGATTATTGGACAGGCAAAAAATATGAAGGCGGACAGACGATAACTGTAGATGTACCGCTTGAACATATGCCAATATTCGTAAAAGATGAATCCATCATTCCAACCCGTGATGTCCAACAACACACAGATGAAAAGCCGCTTACAAATCTAGTACTTGACACTTATCTGGAAGAAAAGGCTACTTATTCATTCTATGAAGATGATGGTGCTACGGAAGATTATCAAAATGGCGAATATAACATAACTGATTTCAAGCTGGAACGGAAACCAAACCATGTTACATTTGAGCAAAAGAAAAAGGCTGCCAATTATATTGAAACAAAGCTGCAGCAGTACACATTAAAATTAAATAATGCAGAAAAGCCAACAAAAATTCAAGCTGGAAAAACGAAATATAAACAAGTTGGGTCATTAGAGGAAACTCAAGGTAATCTTAACACATTCTTCTATGATGAGAATGCAAAAGTTCTATATGTAAGCATTCCAGCAGATGAGGAGAAGAAGGTTCAAATCCGATAATTATTGATATGCACTTGGTCAAGAAGGAATAGAAAATAGTTCCTTCTTGCCATCCTTATTAAACATAGAAAGAGGATAGATTTTATTGAAAATGCGAAATGGAATTTCAGCTTGTATGATGACGGTTTCACTGATAGCCATACAATTTATCCAACCAATAGATCTAGCAATGGCTAAACAAGCAAAGGTAGAGGTCGGGAATGTTCATGACAATGAAGAGTCTAAAACACTCGAACAAACCGGCTGGGATAGAAGTTCACTATCTTTTATCGATCAAGAGGACAGTTGTTCCTGTATTTCAGCAACGATAAAAAATGGTGGGGACTCAAGAGCAATGCAGGATGAAGTGAAATTTGAGGTATACTGGTCTGCACAAGGAAATCCTAAAAATGGTGAAGTGGTGTATACCGGGAGTATTGACGCGTTAAATCCTGGAGAAACGAAAGAATTAATGTATCATCTTGATCAAAAAAGCGAACCAGGAAATTATATATTTAAAACCTATCAACGTCCAGGACATCCTGGAAAAGGAGAATTGTGGAGTGAATCCATATCTGTGGTAGAAAAGGCAGATTACTCAGAATTTCAACAACCACTTGATCAATTTTTTCACTCCAGTGTTGAAGCAGGGACAGCGACATTTACCGTTCCAGAAGGAATAAGACCTTTAGAAATTAGCTTTTCAAGCTATGTGTACCCTGAAGGAACAGTACCTGAAGAAGATGGTAAACCATATGAGGGCCAAAGGGTATACGACAGTTTCACAGATGTTTACGGGCCAGGTACATATACGATTACTGTCGATATTCCTGAAAATGAACTATGGCAGACGGATCTTTACTTAGGGTGCGTTATTGAGGAGCTGCCTGAGGGCGGGCATCCAATTGAAAAGATGATCGATGCTGATTATAGTTGGAAAAAGTAAGCAATATGCCGAAGCATAAAATGATAAGCAAGAAAGAGGAACTAGCTTGTTTGTTAGTTCCTTCAAATAGGGTATTGTTTACAAGTTGGGAGTAGATTTAATGTTTTCGAAAAAAGTGAATGTATTAATTTTCTTATCTATTATTCTTTTACTGTTAATCATAATAGGTGTAACAAAATACCCCTCTTCCTCTCCTCGTTACGATTCCAAAAAAGAAACTTCGTACATTATTCCCGAACATGCCAACATGATAAAAAATATTTCAACAGATAAAGCAGCCTATCATGTTGAGGAACCTGTGAAATTTACTGCTCAATTAACGAATAGACATTCAAATGGCAAGCTAATTATTACCTACTACCATTTAGGTAATATTATTTATAAGCAAGAAGTAAAGGTAACTGATAAGGAAGCCGAATGGGTATGGCAGCCTCCAATAGAAGATTTTAAAGGATATTTTGTTCATGTCCAGTATACTTCCAATACAAAACAGGATAGTCAAACAATTGCAGTAGATGTGTCAAGTGACTGGTCTACATTTCCTCGGTACGGATTTTTATCGAATTTTCAGGAGCTGTCGTTTAAGGAGATGCAGTCTGTGATATCCAGGTTGAACCGTTATCATATTAATGGATTGCAGTTTTATGATTGGCATTATAAACATCATCAGCCTCTTAAAATGGAAAACAATGAGCCTGTACCCTATTGGGAGGACATCGCTAATCGCTCCACATCCCTGCACACAATACAAACATATATTCAGTTAGCACATGAACGGAATATGAAGACAATGTCATATAATCTATTGTACGGTGCTTTTGCTGAAGCTGAAAAAGAGGGAGTTAAAACAGAATGGCGGTTATTTAGAGATCAGCAAGGACATGCACATGACTATCATGCTCTTCCAGATGAATGGCGAAGTGATGTGTTTATGGTGAATCCAGGAAACTCTGAATGGCAGAGATATATTATTGATCAACAAAAAAGTGTGTATCATGCTCTTCCTTTTGATGGCTGGCATATTGACCAGCTGGGTCCAAGAGGAGAGGTCTATGACTTTAAAGGAAATCATGTTGCAATAGATGATACATTCCGCCAGTTTTTAGAAAAAATAAAAAGTGAAACACTGGATAAACGGATCGTTATGAATGCTGTTAATCAATATGGTCAAAAGCAAATTGCAGAATCACCTATAGACTTCCTATATACAGAGGTATGGGATCAATACAAATATTATGGTGATTTAAAACGCATCATTGATGAAAATGGACACTATTCAGAAGGAACCAAAAATTCAGTCTTGGCAGCCTATATGAATTATGAATTTTCAAATCAGCCGGGGACATTTAATACACCAGGTGTGTTATTAGCAAACAGTGTAATTTTTGCAGCAGGAGGCTCTCATTTAGAACTTGGGGAACATATGCTGTCAAAAGAATATTTTCCGCATGAAAATTTAAAGATAGATCAATCTTTGCAAAGCAGTCTGATCAAGTATTATGATTTTCTTGTTGCATATGAAAACTTGCTTCGAGACAATCTGCAAGAGGTGCCAATATTGATTCGTTCACATGATCGGGTTCTTTTTTCTTCACATCCAGAACAAGGGAAAGTATGGTATTTTGCAAAACAAAAAGTGAATATGAAAGTCATTCACTTCATAAATTTCGCTGACACAAAATCGTTAGAATGGCGTGATACAAATGGAAGTCAAGCAGAGCCTCAAGAACGTAAGCGGTTAAGTGTTCAGTTGAAAGAGAGTAGGCGCGTTAAAAAGGTTTGGCTGGCTTCACCAGATATACAAAATGGAATTCCGGTCTTACTGTCATCTGAACAGGGAAATGAAGAGGTCCGCTTTACCATACCAAGTCTTAAGTACTGGGATATGGTCGTAATAGAGTATGAAACATAGCAAATAAAAGGTGTCTTTTCTTCCAATTAAACTCTTAGAACCGGAAGAAAAGACACCTTTTATCATCTCCTCAAATAAAAATCCAATAATAAGACACCAACTTTATAATATAAACGATTTTAATTGTTAGCGCTTTCAAACATAATGAATCTATCTTTACTAAATGAATGAGGAGGTTTTTTATTTGAGAATACGCTTAAAAAGTAGCAAAAGTAAGATTAGGGGTAAAAAGAAGAATGTAATCAGTAAGATTCCAGCTTTCTCAATCTTATCAACCCTTGCATTAGCAACCGCGATTACTGGTACGGCATCAGCGCAAGACAGTCAATTTACCAGGCAGGGGGCCGGTCCCATGTATTTTATGACATATGAGCATCAGTGGACGAAAAATACGTATATGCCTGAAAAACGATTGAAGGATAATATTGATTGGATGGCAAAGAACTTCCTGCCTTATGGATATGACATGGTATCAACAGATGGTTGGATTGAAGGTGCCACTTTACTAAATAAAAATGGCTATGTAGTAAGCCATAATGATAAATGGATGACCAACCCGATGAATATGGATGGAGCGGAGGAAGAAGTTGAGCTTGGCTCCCTTTTAAATGGTGACTTTGAAGAGGGAGTTGATGTTGGCTGGAAAGTTGAGACAGAGGCAATGTACGGGGTGGATGCAAATGATGCGTATGAAGGCTCTAAATTATGGATCTATGGACCTGAACCGCATACTGCTAAGGTATCTCAAACAGTGGAAGGTCTTGAAAATGGAAATTACACCTTAACAGCTCGAGTGAAATTTCCAAATGATGTTGAACATTTTGTGAATGGAACAAGCACAGCCAATATGAAGCTGATAAATTATTCCGATTTAATAGAAGGAGAGTCTGATTCAGAAAAAGTCGTTGAATTAAATGATGGGATAACTGACGAGTATGGAAAAGCTCGTTATGGACTTTTTGAATTGCAAGCAGAAGTATTGAACGGAAAGCTAACCGTTGAATTTAATATTGATGCAAAAGGAGAACACAGCTCTTTCCAACTGGATAATGTGGAGCTATATAAAACAGGTGAAAAGCCTGAAGAAGACAATGAGGATCACGAGCCTTTCCAATATCCATCTGAAAAATATCCGGATGGGCATACCTGGAAGTTCTGGGGTGACTACTTAAAGGGAAAAGGAATGAAATTTGGCATTTACTATAATCCGCTATGGATCAGCCCTGAGGTCGTAAAACATCCTGATAAATATATTGTTAAAGGAACGGAAAATAATCCAGATGGACCGACATATGTCGCTGATCTGATTGATCAGGGTGATCCAGATGATCCGACAGATGGTGACAGATTTAATGGCGGTCAGGGGAATGAGCGTGCCCTTTATTGGGTAGATGTAAATCATCCTGATGCTGAAAAATATATAAAAGGATATATTGATTTTTTTGCTGAGCAGGGTGCTGATTTTTTAAGGGTTGATTTCCTATCATGGTATGAAACAGGAACAGATGCAAATATAGGGACAGTTGGGGAAGCTCATGACAGAGCACTATATGAAAAATCATTAAAGTGGATGTCAGAAGCATCTAAAGAAAACAATGTTTTTCTAAGTCTTGTTATGCCTCACCTTAAAAACCATGGTGAACTTGAACATAAATATGGAGATATGATCCGTATAAATGAAGATACATTTACAGGAGGTTGGGAGCATATCAGCGGCAGACGTCAAGAGTGGAGACCCGGTTGGTCACAATGGGCGAATTCTTTCCAAGGATTTACTGGTTTTTCTGATATCGGTGGTCGTTCAAGCTTGATTTTGGATGGTGATTTTCTCAGATTGAATACATTCTCTGGTCCTTATGCTGAAAATGAGAAGAAAACAACGCTGTCACTTTATACACTTGCAGGATCTCCAATCGCCATTTCTGATCAATATGATACAATTGGCGCCAACTATCCGTATTATCAAAACACTGAATTAATTGAGTTTAATAAAATGGGTCTTGTTGGCAAACCAATTTATGAAAGTGCCGTTCATTATGGAGAGTCAAACAACAGTCGTGACAGCGAGCGCTGGGCAGGTCAACTCCCTGATGGTACATGGGTAGTCGGATTGTTCAATCGCCAAAATGAGAGCAAAACGTTTGATTTCAATTTTCAAAAAGAACTTGGAATTGAAAAAGGCCATGTTCGAGATGTATGGTCCCATCAAGATCTTGGTATTCAGTCTTCTTACTCTGTAACACTTGAAGCTCATGACAGCGTTGTTCTGAAAGTTGTCCCAGCAACTGCTGAAAAAGTGTTTGAAGCAGAAGCTGCAGCCTATTCTAAAGGGGTTGATTTCTCTAATGTAGTGGAAGGACATGCAGGGTTTGGTTATCTAAATGGCTTTAATGAGTCGGAAGAAAGCATTACTTATGCAATAAGCGCCCCTTCTAAAGGTGTATATAACCTGAATTTGAAATATGATGCAGATCAAAATAGTAAAGCAACAGTTCATGTAAAGGAAGAAAAGAGCGGTAAAAAGACCCTTTTAAAACAAGTATCATTTGAGGCGACGAATGATCAGTGGAAAGACGCAACTCTAGAAGTTGAGCTTGATGAAGGAACGAATCTTGTAAAGGTTGATTATGCTTCTGGTAACTTTAATCTTGACTCGATTACATTAGGAGAAGCGAGGAATAAAGAAATAGTCTCATCCTTAATAAATAGTGATTTCGAAGACGGGTTTGCCCATTGGAGCCGCAGCAATATGGTTAATCAATCCATTGTAGACGGATCCCTGCAAATTGTTGGTGCTGATACGTTTACTTCCGACCTCTGGCAGTATGTTGTTCCTAAGTCAGGTATTTATAAGTTGACTGCTGAAGTCAAACGAAGCGGTCAGTTTGAAGAAGCGTCTATCTATATAGAAAATGGTAAAAACAAACAAAGTGCAGAGATCCAAGAAACCGATGACATCAAAAAGGTCACCATTTCAGATATAGAAGTGTCTGATGGTGATATCTTGAAAATTGGAAATAGAGCGAAGACACAAGCTGGAGGTAAACTGACGATTGAAAATATTCAGCTCAGCCCTGCCTATCACAATCATTACTTTAAGATTGATCAGAAGAACATAAACAAAACTGAAATTGTACGTGACCTCAACATACCAACGAATACAAAGCTTTCTTCTTATCTATTGAGACTTACTGATCAATCAAGACCAAAATCGATTCAAGCTGCCGACAGTAAGTATAAGGCAGCAAACAGCCTTGATGAAATGACGAAAGAAAATGAAGCATATTTCTTTCAAGAGAAAGAAGGAATTCTCTATTTAACTATTCCTGCCGGTGAGATGAAAAAATTGCAAATTAAGTATTAGTTTTAAGTAGAGTAGAGATCGTCTCTCTACTCTATTTTTTAAGTGCGCCCAGCATGGGTGTAATCTATAGGGTGAAAGTCCCGAACTGTGAAGACAGAAGTAACAGTTAGCCTAACACAAGGGTGTCTATGGTGACATGGAATCTGAAGGAAGTGAGCGG
>NZ_LATZ01000042.1 GCF_000981385.1 Bacillus sp. SA1-12 | reverse complement strand
GTCTAATAGGTGAATAATAGCGGGAGCAGCTTCGGTCATAGCTTTTACTGGCGGCTGATTCGCCAAGAAATCTCCCCCGTATACCGTATCATCAAAATGCTCCCAAGGTGAATCTCCCTCACCCTTCGTATTTACTGCACCGTTAATTCCGCCCTGTGCACACACAGAGTGAGATCGTTTCACTGGTACTAATGAAAATAAATCTACTTGAACGCCGTGTTCAGCGGCCTTAATAGTAGCCATTAAACCGGCTAATCCGCCTCCGACAACGATTATTTTATTTTTGCTCATTAAGCCCACTCCTTTTAATAGCTGTTGCTAAAAATTACACGAATGCGAATATTGCTCGAACTCCCACGATTGATAGCGCTAAAAAGATCGCCAGCGTAACGTAAGTGGAAATAACTTGTGAGCGAGGAGTAACAGTAATTCCCCAGCTAACAGCAAATGACCATAATCCGTTAGCAAAGTGGAATATGGTTGAAATAACTCCAATTAAGTAGAATGCTAGCATAAATGGACTGCTTAAAATGGAAGCCATCATATCATAATTTACTTCCGCTCCGAATGCAGCAGCTATTCTCGTTTCCCAAACATGCCATGCAACAAAAATAAATGTAATAATGCCTGTTACACGCTGAAGCATGAATAGCCAGTTGCGCAGATAACCATAGTTGCTTACGTTGTTCTTAGCTGTGAAAGCAATGTAAACTCCGTAAATAGCATGGTATAAAAGCGGAAGGAAAATGATAAAAGTTTCCAAAAGATACCTAAAAGGAAGCATCTCCATAAAATGAGCTGCCTCGTTAAATGCCTCTGCACCTCTTGTTGCAAAGTGATTGACAACAAGATGCTGAACTAAAAAGAGGCCTACAGGAATTACTCCTAGCAATGAGTGCAGTCTGCGATTCACAAACTCATTATTTCCTCTCATAATGTTTCCCCCTTTGAAACAAAGACTTGTTTTGTTATAGAAAAATTCATCCTTCGATCATTTTTTGAAATTTTCTATACATTATCATATAGTTGACATATTATAATGTCTAATTTATTATTTGCATGGTTTTCATGCATTTTAGTTATGAATTTTGTAAAATATTAAGTAGGAGGTGATACCCAATGGAATGGCACCAAATCGAATATTTCCGGGTTGTTGCACGTTTACAACACATAACGCGGGCTGCAGAAGAATTATTAATCTCGCAACCTGCTCTTAGTCGGTCTATAGCTAGATTAGAGGAAGACTTAGGTGTTCCATTGTTTGAACGGCAGGGACGTTCAATAAGACTAAATAGGTATGGTGAGTTATTTTTAAAGCGGGCTGACCGTATGATGATAGAATATCAAGATGGCAAGCAAGAAATTCAAGAATTAATTGACCCTGATTATGGTAATGTTTCATTTGGGTTTATGCCTACCCTCGGGACTTATCTTATCCCTAACCTAGTCAGTTCCTTTCGCTCTAAATATCCAAATGTTAAATTACAATTCAAACAAAATGGAAACGATTTGCTCCTTAAGCAATTAGAGTCTAGTGAGATTGATTTCTGCCTAGTTTCTTCAATAGAATCAAAAGATCAATTTCAATGGATTCAGTTATGGGAAGAAGAATTATTTTTAATTGTTCCTGCAAAACACCATCTGGCAAAACACGAAAGTATTACTTTACAAGAAATAGCCGATGAACCTTTCGTACTCTTAGAAAAAGGTAATGGGCTTCGCGGGATTACAGACCAACTATTTGAAGAGGCAGGAATAAGACCCAGAGTTACTTTTGAGGGCGAAGAAGTTCACACTATTGCAGCTTTTGTAGCAGCAGGACTTGGTGTTACGATAATACCGGAATTCAAAGGGATCGATTGGGATAATATTACTCGGATACAATTAAAATCTCCAAACTCCCAAAGAGTAATTGGACTTGCTTGTGTAAAAGATAGATATCTATCACCAGCAGCAAAGCGGTTTCAACAATTTATCTTAAATTATTTTAAAAAATGATTATTATCGTTAACTAACTACTAGAGCGGAAAAATAAGTTAAAAAGATATCCAATAAATATCTATTAGTTTCATAGTTTAAAGTAATAATAGGACTGATCCCATTTGAGTTCAGTCCTATCTTTAAATAATGCGAAACAATATTCCATATACGTTTTCTTATAACAAACTCTAACCTTGTTGCTAGCTTTGTAATATAAGATTAACGACTCCTATAACGAAACCTCTCAATCTAATGAATGGAAAGAACGAATTCATCGTCCCCTTATCTATTATGACTTCTCCGAGACCAAATAACTACTGGAATAAGTAATAACGACAAAATGCCGCCAGCCAGTGATAATGCTGTGTAACTTGATTGAGCGACTATCATTCCAGACATGGCTCCACCTGATGCCCCTGCCAAAGCAACAAATACATCTACTGTCCCTTGAGCCTTGGCACGTGTTGCAGTTTCTGTTGAATCAACAATGAGTGCAGTTCCGCATATCAAACCAAGATTCCACCCTAACCCAAGTAAAGAAAGAGCGATGATTAGAGAGATCATAGAATCGCCTGGCGCCATTGCAGCTACGACACCTGCAAGGAGCAAGGTAACCCCTGAAGCTATAGACATGGCTGTTCGGCCAATCTTATCAACTAGAATACCTGTAACAAGTGAAGGGAGATACATTGATCCAATATGAAAGCCAATAACAAGACCAACCTCACTTAAGCCATGACCATGATGTGCCATATGGATAGGAGTCATCGTCATAATAGCCACCATCACGATTTGAGTAATGACCATAATTGCGGCACCAACTGTAACACCTCTTTTATTCTCAATGCTGCCAGCAGTTACCGTTTGATCCTTCATTTTAATTTCTTGTTTATTAACTTCGATCATTTTTGCGATGAGGAGTGGATCTGGACGAAGCATAATAAAAAGGATAAGTCCTGCAGAAATAAAGGCTGCTGCCGACAAAATAAAAGGGCCAGCAAGGGCAGGAACACCAATTGAAAGAGCAAGATCCCCCATTACGTCTACCAAGTTTGGACCAGCAACCGCACCAAATGTTGTGGAAACCATTGCGATACTAATAGCAGTTGCCCGTTGTTTCTTATTAGCTAAGTCTGTTCCAGCGTAACGAGCTTGTAAATTTGTTGATGTCCCTGCTCCATATATAAGCAAGGAAGCAAATAAAAGGATTATATTATTTGTCATGGCAGCAATCACAACACCAATTGCGCCAAGCCCGCCCGTCATTAATCCTGCAGTGAGACCTATGCGGCGGCCATAACGTTGAGAAAGTCTTCCTACAATGAAAGCTGCACCGGCAGAACCTAAGGTTAATAAGGCAGCCGGCAGCCCTGCGATAGCATCTGAACCAAGCATTTGCTGAGCAAGCAGGGCACCTACCGTAATTCCGGCAGCCAATCCTGCTCCTCCAAAAATTTGTGACAGACAGACAATAATTAGTGTACGTTTGTAAAGCATTTGTTGCTTTTCTAAAGAATTGACATAACTGTCGGTCAACTCATAGGCGTTACTAGACATTTTACACACCTTCCTTCCCCTAAAAAAATCTATTAGAATTTAATTGATTAGATAGCTTTTCTTTTTCAAGTGATGTCAAACTATCATCATTGTAACTCACTTTCTAGTAAAATAATGTATAACGTTTTATTCTAAATAAGAAGATTTGCTTTTTTAATATTTCACCATTCATTTTTTGTTTAAAAACAATCACTTGAAAAAGCCACCAAATCCAGTGACTTTTCATCATTTATATATATTCCCTTGTCACACTTCTTCTCCAAAATAAGAATTTTTGTCATCCCTGTCTTGGCTGCTAAAGTTAATTAGAGATATTTTTAGCTGCTATTACTTAATTCAGTTTTTTATTTATTACAAGTGAATTCCTTAAAAACTTAAGAGGATTATATCTATCATACTTATAAACAATAACTTTTTAACATCTTTGTCAAAGATGAACTATTAGAAAAACCCTGTTTTTTATTATCAATTCAATCATTTTGAGTTTTTGTATAAGTTGGGATTAAGATGATCCCCAAGATAAAACATCCAAAAGAAGATCGTAATATGGTTTTTAAGAATAATACGTTTATGCACTTAGCAAGCATCTTGCTTCAATATTATTTATTTTAATTTCTTCTAAACTACACTTTAGGATAATGAAAAAGCCACTGAACACTCAGTGACTTTCCAATCGTTATAAATATTTCCTTGTCACACTCTTTCCATCGTAAGAAAACAGGACTGGCTTATCTTCTAACACACTTTCCATATGAACTGGTCTTCCCCAAAGCTGATGAACATATGGCAGAACCTTTTCCAAATATTTAAGATCAAGCTCAATATCCTCATACCAATGTTTCAGATAAAGCTCATTGTTCTTCAAAAAGTCGCCATCATTTACAGTGATATATGGGAATCCGCCATTCACCCGCATGCTTACTAGCTGATCCCTTACAGATTCCCAGTCTTTATCAACAATTTTGTAATCCCTGCCTTGCTTTTGGAACAAGTACATATCCTCACGGAAGATCAGATCCTTTGTTAAATAATTTCGAATAAAGGAAATATCAGATTCAATTTCGCGTACTTCGAATATTTTGTCACGGCCAGAGCCTGGTGTGACTCCTAACTTTTTCATCTCTTCGGTTGGTTTATTATAGCGTTCTTCAATGTCCTCAAAGATTTTCAATCCTAAATAGTATGGATTTATGCTAGTTCGCGATGGTTGCACAACACCTGCGTTCAGTTTTGCAAATTCAATGGACTCATCAGAGGTTAAATCAAGTTCACGAATAATTCGTTGATGCCAGTAGGAAGCCCAGCCTTCGTTCATGATTTTCGTTTCTAGCTGCGGCCAGAAATAAAGCATTTCCTCACGCATCATTGTTAAAATGTCCCGCTGCCAGTCCTCTAGCTCGCGGCTATATTCCTCAATAAATAGTAAGATATCCTTCTCTGGAGCAGGTGGAAATTTACGTTTTTTCTTTTTCGGCGCTGGCTTTTGATCTTGTTTTCGATCAAGATTCCACAGGTCATCATATGGTGAGACCGTTTTTTCCTCTTCCTCCTCGAACTCGATGTCATCAATTGTCCATGCAAGTTTCGGACGAACAAGTGATGGATCGATATGCTCTTGGATTGAAAGGACAGCATCTAAAAATGTTTCGACTTCGCGTCTGCCATATTCAATTTCATATTGCTTAATTCTCTCGGCTGTTGCCGCCATGCTTTCCACCATTTCGCGCTTAGTATTGCTAAAGCGGGCGTTATTTTTAAAGAAATCACAATGCGCTAACACGTGGGCGACAATTAATTTGTTTTGAATCAGGGAGTTCGTATCTAATAAAAATGCATAGCATGGATCAGAATTAATAACAAGCTCATATATCTTACTTAGCCCAAGATCATATTGCAGCTTCATTTTGTGAAATTGTTTCCCAAAGCTCCAATGTGAAAATCTTGTTGGCATACCGTATGCACCAAATGTATAAATAATATCAGCTGGACAGATTTCATATCTCATTGGATAAAAATCTAAGCCGAAGCCTTTTGCAATCTCCGTAATTTCCCCAATTGCATATTCAAGAGCCTTATGATCAGCTTCCCTCATGGTCTCCCCCCTAAGCTATAGTTATAATAGTTTATGAGCGAGGGTGTAGAAACATGCTCCTTGATCTTTTTAACTCTTTTGGGGGCTTTTCTTTATCAGTTCTTTTGAAGGATATTTTTCCTTTCAAGCAATTGGTTAAAATGTTCTAATCCAATGCTTTTTGATCCAATGCTGACAGCAGAAGACTCTCCATAAAAACCGTGGAAGTCAGATCCACCTGTTTGAATGAGATTCCACTTCTCAGCTAGTGCTCTTGCTTTCTTTTCAGCTTCTTTATCATGTAATGGATGCAAAACCTCGATTCCTTCTAACCCTGCCCGAACCCAATCTTCTACTTCCGAAAAATTATCAAATTGTCCAGGATGTGCAAGGACTGGTATCCCCCCGGCTTCTCTAATCACACGAATGGCATCAAAGACATCGATATAATGAATCGAAACGAAGGCTAGTCCTCGATTAGTTGGAGAATCCCCTCTTTTGAATAGCTTTTTATACAAATCACCGTAAATCCGGTCTGTATATCCCTTGTTAAGTAAAGCATGCATAATATGTTGTTTATACACACCTGTACCTTCTTTGCAAAACTCAAGAACTTCTTCCCACGTAATATCATATCCAGCCTCTTGAATGCGTGACACCATTTGCCATGATGCTTCATGCCTTTTTACGACTAATGGGCTGCATAATTCATCAATAGATGCATGTCCAGGGGTGACATACAAGCCTAAAATATGTGCTCTCCTGTTTCGTTCGTAATCATATGCAGATATCTCAATTCCCGGAATAATATCTACATCAATTTGCTTTCCAATTTCCATTGCTTTTAGAAGACCTTTTGTCGTATCGTGATCTGTAATGGCTAAATGCTTGACGCCATTGTCTTTTGCTAGCCGAATGACTTCCTCAATCGAAAACGAATTATCAGAAATATTTGTATGACAATGTAAATCTATCATATAGATCAGCTCCAATTAATGATATTAAACTACGACCTTTTTATTTAAAGCACCATTTTCTAAATGGTAATGGGAATCCACGACAGTTTCCATAAATTCAAGATCATGAAAAATACCAATCATACTCGTTCCAGATTTTTTCAGCTGTTCAATCATTTCTTTTACTGACTGTTTAGAGGCGTCATCTAACGAAGCAGTTGGTTCATCAAGCAATAATAGCTTTGGCTTTTTCACCATTGCTTGCGCTAAGTTTAATCGCAGTTTTTCTCCCCCACTGAATGTTCTTGGAAAGGAGTTCCATAAGGATTCGGACAATTGAAAATGAGCAAGCATCTTTTTCGCCTGTTCTTCTGCTTCAATCATGCTTATCCCCATTTCTAATATCACATCCATGACAACCTCCAAAGCAGTCACTCTTGGCATCACATTAAGAAATTGAGATACATAACCGATCTCTCTTTTTCTTAAGGCAATGATTTCACGCTCATTGGCTGTGACCAGATCAATGGGCCCAAACTGGTCTGAATGAAAAATAAGTTTTCCTCCAGTAGGTAAATAGGTACGATATATGGTTTTTAATATCGTTGATTTTCCTGCACCGCTTTGTCCAGTAATCCCAATAAACTCTCCTTCATTTAAATCAAAGCTTATATTATTGCAGCCTACTACATGTTCCCCATGTAAGTAATGCATAACAAACGTTTTTTCTAAGCCCTTCATGCTTAAAAGCACAGCCATTTCCTTTCCTCCACTCATAAATATTTCTTAATAAATTCCTCTACATTATTTAAATCTTTATATCGTTCCTCAATCAGCTTACGATCCCAATTCCACCATGCAATTTCCATAAGCTTTTCAGCAATTTCGTCTGGAAATCTCTTTTTGATTGGCTTAGCCGGAACACCAACAGCTATTGTATAGGCAGGGACATCTTTCGTGACGACTGACCCAGCTCCAATGACGGCTCCTGTTCCAATTGTGACGCCAGGCATAATGATAGCTCCGTGTCCAATCCATACATCATGACCAATTTGGACATGGTGCTCTCTGCGCCAGTTAAAAAAATCTTGATCATCCTCTTCCGCTAATTGATATTGCGTTAAACGGTAAGTGAGATGATGCTGTGTTACTCTCCACATCGGATGATTCACGGGGTTAATCCTAACATGTGAGGCAATAGAACAAAACTTTCCGATTGTTGAATAAATAATTTCGGCATCACCAGATGTGTAGCTATAATCCCCAAAATAAGATTCTTCTATTTTTGTATTGGGACCGATTTCAGTCCACTCTCCTATGAAACTATCAACGATCTGAGAACCAGGATGGATGGTTGGTTCACTATCTAGAAGTTTTTTCATCTTATTATCCTCCTTCCTATACTCTTCCGCTAACAGTAAGCGGCATTTGATAGTTCATTTGGCAAACAACCTTACCATTTACAAGTACAGTTTTCAGCACTGGCCGTGAATGATCCTCTTTCACAATGAGAAGATCCGCTTTTTTCCCAACCTCAATTGATCCGACTTCATGATCAATATACAAAGCTTTTGCAGGATTTAATGAGACCAAATTTATGGCTTTATTGATTGGAGTACCTTGCTTATAAAGTTTAAAGGCAGCATGCAGCAAGGAGGATGGATAATAATCAGAGCATAAAATATCAACAACATGATGTTCTAATGCTTCCATTGCTGAAAGATTATTACTATGAGATTTTCCTAGTAAAGCATTAGGAGCACCCATAACAACAAAAAGCCCTAATTCTTTTGCTTTCTTAGCTACGGCAAGTTCGATTGGAAATTCACTAATTGTAGCATTCCAATCTTTCACGACCTCTAGCTTTTCCAATGTATCATCATCATGGGAAGCGATCGGAACATGGTGTTCATGGGCTAAATCTGCCAGTTCCTTTAATACATGATCCTCTAATTTTTCTTGATTTTTACTTTGCTCGATGATTTCAATTGCCTCTTCTTCAGAAAAGCGACGATGTTCCACTAACAGTTTTTTATGAATTTCAATATCTCTAAACTGTCCTTGTCCAGGAGTATGATCCATAAAGGAAAGCTGATCAATTTTTTGTTGTTTTAGTAACTCCTTTACTTGATTAACTGCACTTATGTTCGTAATCTCGTATCGCAAATGGGTTTTGTGGCGAATTAGGTAGGCTCCTTGAGCTAAGCGGTTAATCTCTTCAATTACAGATAAAACGGTTTTATTTTGTCTAACAAATTTTTTAGCATTTTCTTCAAGCAAAGAGAGAGAATGATAGATGGTCGTAATACCTTCTCCAACAAGTTTTTTCTCTAATTCATAGAAGGATACTTCCATTGGAAATGTGCTGCTAGGACGAGGCTCGAGCTCCATTTCAATAGCATCACTATGTGAATCAACTAGACCAGGGAACACCCAGCACCCTTCGGCATCAATATCATTTGGTTGAATATTATCTGGTTTTCCTTTTAAAATTTGTGAGATTTTATCATCTTCTATGATAATGGTTCCGTTATAAATAACCTCATCAGGTGTGACAATATTGGCAAAATGAATCTTTAGCATGTTCATCATCGTTTTCACCTCATCATTTTTATAAAAGCGAATGTACAAGCTGCTGAGTATAAGGATGCTGCGGATCCTCTAAAATTTGATCAGTAAGTCCTCTTTCAACGACGCGTCCATGACGCATAACCATCGTACGATCAGCAAGCATTCTGATCACACCTAAATCATGAGATACAACTATCATCGCTACACCTAAATCTCGCTGAATTTTTCGAATTAAATCTAATACTCTAGCTTGAACAGAAAGATCAAGTCCGGTCGTTACTTCATCAAGCAAAAGAATTGGTGGATTATTAGCCAACGCTTTGGAGATTTGAACCCTTTGCTGCATCCCGCCGCTAAAATTCTTTGGAAGCTCATCCATTCTGCTGATTGGAATTTCCACATGCTCCAATAACTGCTTTGCCCGATCTCGTATTGTGCCAACATGAAGAGTACCTGAAGCAATTAATTTTTCCGCAATATTACCGCCACTTGAAAAGGACATTTTCAACCCTAAGTATGGGTTTTGATAGACCATGCCCATCATATAATTTCGGATGTATCTCTTTTGTTGGGCAGATTCTTCAAAAATATTCGCCTCTCCATTTTTATAAGAGGAAATAGTAGCACAACCTGATGAGATACCATCATCAAAATATAAGCTCTTCACTAATGAACTTTTTCCTGAACCACTCTCACCAACGATTCCCAAAATTTCCCCTTTATACAGCTTTAAATTAACATCAATACACGCCCAAACACTCCCGCAGTGCGGGCAGCGGTTATCTTTTGCTTGAAGTAATTCAGGAGTTTGACAATGAGAACACCCTTTTCCATATCTTTTATTTAAGCCATGCACTTCAAGCTCGGGCCGTTCTAACTGCATAGAATGAGTAATCAAACTACATACCCTCTTTCCTTTTGCTGTGTTTGACAGTATCCGGTATCTGAGCATTGGTACCTTTTCTCTCCGGTTTCCGCATCATAGATCTCATCAAGAAAAACATTTTTGCTGCCACAACAATGACAAGTTAATCCATCAAATTTTTCTACCTCAAATGGGTAATCATCAAATTCCAGAGGCTTTACATCTGTAAATGGCGGAATCGCATAAATCTTCTTTTCTCTGCCTGCACCAAATAAAAACAATCCTTTAGCTTGATGCAATTTCAATAAATCATAACGGGGAATTGGACTTGGGTTAAAGATATAACGTCCGTTCACCATACTCGGATAATCAGCACCAATTGTAATTTTCCCCCACCTTACGATATCCTCATATAAACGAAGCCATATGCTGCTGTAGTCCATTTCGGCATGAAGTCTTTTCGTATCCTTCTCCTTTGCTTCCACTCTTCTTAAAGGTTCTGGTAATGGAACCTGTAAGACTAATATTTGATCCTCTCTCAAAGGAACCTCCGGGACTCTATGTCTCGTTTGAATAATAGTGGCCTCTTCAGAGTTTTCTGTTGTTTCTATATTTGAACAAGCTTTAACTAATCGTTTGATACTTACCGCATTTACACTGTCATCATGACCTTGGTCAATCACTTTTAAGGTATCCTTTTCACCGATAACCGAAAGGGTAATTTGTAATCCTCCTGTCCCCCAGCCCCTGCCGATCGGCATCTCTCTTGATGCAAACGGGACTTGATAGCCAGGAATGGCGACAGCCTTTAAAACCGATCTTCTTATTTCCTTTTTAGATCCTTCATCTAAAAAGGCATAATTATAAGTGTGGGCAACCTCCATTTTCATTTCCCTTTTCCTCCCTCTCATTTGGTTGTACATATCCTCTTAAAATGGACTAAACGTCACAGGCTGTTCCTGAAGTGTGTCATTTTGCTTTTTATTCTTAGCTTCTCTAATCCGATCAAGTTTTGATTGGAATGTAATATAATGAGGTAATTTTAAATGTGACACGAATCCATGTGCTTCTACACTATCAATATGGAGAAGAACAAATTCCTCATCCTGTGTTGGGGATGCCCCCTCTGTTTCTAAGCTTCTTTCTAAAATTGCCATCGCAATCGCCTTTACTTCGTTTTGTCCAAACGTTAAGCCATATCCAAGTAAAAATTCCACATTTCCTTGTTCAGTTTGGGCAAAAGAATTAATCGTTTCTACCTCGGTTACCAATACCTCTCCAATGTAGATGGAGTCTTCTTCATCACCATATGGATATGGAACATATACTTCCGTATAGCCGACTCGCAACTCACCAATTGTCGGGTGGACAACCCCATATCCTCTCATACTGCTATAGGCAAAAGACGTCATTGCCCCTGTTTCTCCCCTTGAAAGAATTTGCAGACGCGCAGAACGAGAAGCCGGAAAAATAAGCTTGTCTCTTGTTACATCAAAGGGCTCGATCTCTTCACACTGTTTGTTTCCAACAAGCCCTTCCTCTTCCAACAAATCAACAACTTTGCTAAATGTTGTAACATTCCCATCAAGCTTTTCATTCAATTCAAAATCCGCCAAAAATTGTTTCATTACTTCTGTGTCTTCTTTATATAATTCAAAATTTAATAATCTATGTGTATAATCATATGTTGGTCCTAATAATTGACCTCCAGGTATATCTTTAAAAGAGGAAGAAATTTTACGTATTACTCTCATTTCACTAGGTTCAACTGTGCGAGAGTAATAATTTCTCGGTAAAGTTGATCGATAGGCCCTTAATAAAAAGGCTGCTTCTGACGGGTCACCCTCAGTCTGTTTCAAGGCTAAAGCGGCATATTCTGGTGCATATAGTCCGCCTTCCCCCATGACTCGGTCGATCAAAAGCCTGAGCTGTGATTGGATATCCTTGACCTTCAGCACTTGTTCCGCATTTTTTAAGCGATAGTATTTTGTAAGAATATCTGCCTCTTCAATTGCCTTTTGTCCTCCTGTAACTGCAACATAACCCATCTACAATTCCTCACTTTCTAGTAATGTAGTTCTAGGTAGTGCCATGATGTCACCACTATTCGTTGTCAATATAAGATCGATTCCTAATGGGAATTCACTTGCAGCACGGTTTCGTTCCTCAATCCACTTAGAACATAGTCCCTTGATGTATACGACGCTGCTTGTTTCAATTCCAGGTCCTCTCATGGTAAGTTTTAAAGAAGAAGGCTCTTTGTTAGCCGTTATTTCTTTAACACAAAGTACAACAGTAGCACCATCATGAGGATCCGATAGTGTTCCTTTCTTTAGCTCTTGCATACATTCCGAAATGTTTTCCACTTTTTTTGGATGATTGATAAAAACATAATCAGCAGCATCAATTGAACTGTTTTTACTATACGTTTTCCATTCCATCGTCTTTGTGATTGTTTCAGAATGGTCTGCAAGGATATGAAAATTCACTTCACGGTCTATTAGCGTATAGGCAATACCTTGAAGAGACTTATAAAATCCTTCTAGTTCCAGAATAGAAGCAATTTCTTCACTGATTCTATCGATTTTTCCCGGTCTGGCCATGCAATCTAGTAATTTACGAAAAATACTTTGTGTGTCATGTACCATATCAAATGAAGCATCATTAGCTTTTTGCATTGTAATCCTCCATCGTATCAAATTGAACTTTTGTTTTGGCAATTCGTACTGCTTCTTCTCTTATCTTTTGCTGGATAGATTCTTCTTCCAGTTCTAATTCAATCAGTAATTGATTTGTGATTGAAAGGTTAGCATTCATTGCCGCATCGATTACTGCGATCTGATAGGATCTTACCGGATCCTCACCCATTACAATCCCTATTCCTGTATGTTGACCGACAGAAACAGAACACTCTGTTACAAGAACCTCACCCATATAAAATGGCTGTTTAGAAACAGAATCCCTCGTTTTAAGCATAACAAGTCCAGTTGAAGGAGCACGGTCAATGCGGACGTTTGATGCTTCTTCAATTACACCGGACCATTTTGCGAGAAATTCAGGTCTGCCTTCAACGAGAATTTTCGTTAACCTCGATTTTTTCATTTTGGATAAACCTCCTCATCGTATCGTTTAACAATCCTTGTGATGTGATACATAAAAGGTAACTTATTAATAAGTTACAATGGTTAAGCTATTGTAAATATCGTATGAAGATTTATTAAAGATGTTTTTTGGTGAATAATAAGTGACTCCACTGACAGCTTTCTTCATTTAAAGCCAAGAAAAAAAGCACAAGGAATTCCTGTGCTTTATGAAAGAACCTTATATTTTTACTTGTAGTTTAGATTTAATCCTTGTTGCGATTATTTCGAGGAGGATTGCAAAGAATAGAATGAAAAATGTTATTGTTCCTACTTCACGTAAATCTAAGTAGAAGCTGCTCGCCATAAACATATCAAAGCCAATCCCGCCTGCACCTGCAGCTGCTCCCATTGCTACTGCAACACCAAAGTTAATTTCAAATCGTAAAAAGGTCCATGAAACGAGATAAGTTAAAGAAGATGGTATAACAGCTTGAAAAACAATCTGCCACCAGCTTGCACCGCTTCCCTGCAAAGCCTCTATAACCCCCTCATCCAATTCTTCAAAGGATTCTGAGTATGCTTTTATTAAATATCCAACCGAATGAAAGGTCATTCCGATTACAGCTGCCACACTCCCTAACCCGGCGGCAACAGCAAATATTAATACCCATAAAACAGTCGGGACTGCTCTTATAAAAGCAACAAAGCCTTTGATAATATTGGATACTCTTGCTGATGATAAATTTTGAGCAGCAAATAATGCTAAAATGACCGCAAAAAATGCTCCTATTAATGTTGTTAGCAGAGCCAATCCAACTGTTACCAATACTTGATAGATAGCATTCTGGAATGAAAAATGAACAAAATGAGGTTCAAAAAACATCACTTTCAAATTAGTAAGTGTAGAGATGACTCCATCGGCTAGTTTAATATCCTTATAGTCAAACGACAAAAAACCATAGATTGTAAGGATGGCCAGAATCACAATTGTAAATCTAATTGTCAAAACTGCCTTATTTAACGGCTTAATTTTCATATTCTGAAAAGGATTATTGTCTGAAGGATCTGCTTTACTTACATCAGCAATTCTCACTATAAAATCACCCTTCTTACATAGTTTGAAATGAATTCAATTGTTAATATCGTTACAACAATTGTTAATACAACTAAGCTTGCTGCATTATAATTCAAGCTTTTATAAAACAAATCAAAGGAAAATCCAATACCTGTTCCAGTGAGAATTCCGACTAAAGTGGCACTGCGAATATTCGTTTCAATCATAAACAGCACCCAGCTGATGATCTGTGGAATGCTTGAAGGTATAACTGAATGAATAATAATTGACGTGTAGCTTGCACCTGTTGAGGTTAAAGCCTCGACTGAATGAACACCCACTTCATCAATCGTTTCCATAAATGCCCGTGTTAAAAAACCAAACGAGACAAAAAATAAAGCAAAATATCCGGTTAAAGAGCTTTGTCCAAACGAAAATAGCAAAATCATCGCCCATGCCGCCACATCAATATTACGGAATAACGTTGCAATCCCTCGGCTTATTGTCCCAAAGAAACCGTTTATTCTTGTTGTCTTTGATCCTAAGATTGCAAAAACAATCGCAAATACAGCTGCAACAGATGCCGCCGCAATAGAAATTAAAACGGTTTCCTGTAATTTCTCTAATATACTAGGGAGCTTTTCTAGTGATTCCTGTGTTGGGTAAAAATTGGTAAATCCCCAAATAATCGCATTTGGAATAGAATTTAAACCCTTTATCACATCAAATTCCGTGATAAGTATAGAACCATATGCAACAATAATAATGATAGAAAGAACAAGAACTGATTGAGCTCTTTTCTTTAAAAAGAACTTATCCAACGTTTTTTCCTCCAAGATCCATCATTAATTCTCCTGCTTCTGATCCATAAATTCTGTGTATTGCCTCATTTGTTATGTCTTTTGGAGAACCATTATAGACTACTTTTCCCTTGCAAACACCTATGATCCGATCAGAATACTTAAGGGCTACGTCTACTTGGTGTAAATTAACTAGAACTGTAATACCCATTTTTGTTGAAATGTCTCTTAAGTGATCCATAATGACTTTCGATGAATTCGGGTCCAATGATGCAATAGGTTCATCACATAATAGCATTTTTGGATCTTGAATGAGTGCACGAGCAATTCCGACACGCTGCTTCTGTCCGCCGCTTAATTGATCACATCTCTTATAAACCTGTTCTTCCAATCCTAAAATATTCAATAAAGCAAATGCCTGTTTTTTCTCTGCTTCACTATATAACCCTAAGGCACCGCCTATAACTGATTTATAACCTAATCTTCCATGCAGAACATTTTCAATGACGCTTAATCTGTTTACAAGATTATAATGCTGAAAAACCATGCCAATCTTCGTTCTTAATTTTCTAAGCTCCCGCTTTTTTAATGCTGGTACATTGACATCATCAAAAACGATATCTCCCCCGTTTACATCAATCATGCGATTAATGCAGCGAAGGAGAGTCGACTTCCCTGCTCCAGACTGACCAATAATGGAAACAAACTCTCCTTCCTTAACAGAGAAGCTAACATCTGATAACGCAAATGCATCTTGACCGTATTGTTTTGATACATTTTTTACATCAAGTAACGTTTTCATTGTTAACTCCTTTTTACTATTTTTTGAGATTACTTAGATAATTCTCTAATAGGATCGAACCAAGCATCTTCAACTTCTAAGAAACGCTCTTTATCCGTTTTCTTAAACAATCCAGTTGCATCTTCAGGGACAAACACCTTGTCATTATTCGCCATTTCATCTGATGTAAATGCATCGATTAAAGCTTGTTTATCTTCTTCACTAACCGTTTCTGTATTTACAGCAAACGGTGCATTTAATACAGGTGTTACGGAGATCAATTTAAATTCTTCACCAGGAACTGTATTAAATGGTTCAGCTGCATCAGCTTTTACTTTATAAGTTGAGCCCGGTGTATTCTCTTCACCATCTGCCAATTCTACATAATTGCTTACACATGTATCACAAAAAGCAGCGACATCTGCTTTGTCTGTCAATAGGTTAACTGCAGAGCCTTGATGTGACCCCCCGTATAGTACTTCACTAAAGAATTTTCCGCCTTCAAGGAGATCTTCCGGCGTAAGATCTTTATACTCTTCTATTTCACTAAAGTGAGTGACGATTCCATCAGAAGGTACTTTAAACCCTGAAGTTGAACTATTAGATACAAAAGAAAACTTTTTACCTACGATGCTATCAATTGAAAACTCATCGCCATTCTTATATTCTTCTTCATTTCCATTTTTAACGGCTAACCAGCTATGATATACAGCGTCATCTAATGTTCCTGACGGGCCGCTTGTCACAACTAAAGGCTGAACCTTATCATTTTTTGCATTTGCCTCAATATATCCCTGTGCACCCATAAATGCTACATCGGCATTACCAGAAGCTAATGATTCAATGGCAATAATATAGTCAGTCGTTGTTTTATGCTCTACTTTCTTCCCAGTTGCTTCTTCAATGACCTTCCCAATTACATCACGTGCATCTTTCAGATCTGCTCCTGACTCGTTAGGATACCAAGCAATCGTAAGCGTATCATCATCACCTGAACCGCTTGCTTGTGTCCCTCCTCCAGCTGAACAAGCAGCAGAAATAACTGTCATCATTAGAGCCATCATTAACAATAATGCCTTCTTCATTTTCCATTCCTCCTAAAATAGTAAATGTTTTTTATAATCATACTGGAAGATTTTCCCATTACTCCAATGTTGATTCAATCTAAAATTCGACTAGACATTTATGCATATCTCCTCTTATTCTTGCAACACTATATTCAACCGGGTTGCCGCTTGGATGATTCATGATGCTTTCAATTTGAATAATGGGCACACTTTCAGGGATTTCGAGGACTTTCGAATCCTTTAGCATCGGCAATAAAGCTTGGAAAACTGATCTGGATCTTACAGGCCGCAATTGATAATAATTTGACAAAATCCGGTAAAGCGATTTGAAATTCCGTAAATAATTCTCCAGTTGAGGAACTTCTTCCTCAGGCATGACAGTTGTTGTAACAGAGATTGGCTGCCCTTCTATAAATCTGAGAATTTCTAAACGATAGATCTTTTGATTTTCTGAGAGTAAGAGATTTTTCTGTTCAACATCACTTGGCAGTCCTTTTTCCCAAGTTAATAATCTGCTCTGATACACAAGACCTAAATTCTCCATATTATCTGTAAAGCGAGTGTTTGATGACAAAACATACTGAATGGGCTTTTGAATACTATTTACATAGCAGCCCCTGCCTTGGAAGGGAGTGATCCAGCCTAGATTAGTGAGTCTTGCCAATGCCTGTCTGATGACATGGCGATTGACATTAAATTGCTGACAAAGCTCATTTTCAGAAGGGATCTTCTGGTTTTCTTGAAAGACACCAGATTGTATTTTCTGAATTAGGTACTCTGAAATTTCCAAATGGCTCAGCATGTCCTCTTTTAATCTCATCATCTAATTTGACTCCTTATTTGTTTCTTTCGACAATTCTACTCTAACTTATCGACAAGTTTCTTGGGTTAAGCTAGAGTAAAAGTTGCATGAAATTTCTGTCCTTTTGTAAATTTACTTTTAATAATTAACCTTTCTTTTATATATATCTTTACATATTTACAATACCTTCAAAAAAAACACGACCATTCCCCCATATCAATTTACATAATAAGCCAATATGTCCTGTATCCTTTCTCTTTAAAACCAATATGTATATTTCCTAATCATTAGGAAAAAAAGGACTAAGTTCAGAATTGTTTATAAAAGAAAAAAAAATTCATGTTCAAACACAAAAAAGGATTAATTAATATTGGCAGTTTTTTAGGATTTGGATTTTTAGATGCATTAGATGGGACTATTTACCGCCAATTACTATAATGGAAAGCATGATGATGGCGATAGAGGACTTGGAAAAATCGAAAATGATGGATTCCTACATTTTGCCGTTACCATCGCGTTGGTATTAGGCAACATTTTTTTATGGGTAGCTGGAAATTCAACAAGTCTTTCAAAAGGGATCAGGCTGTTAGTCGAAGGCATATTTATTGGCGGGGGACATTTTAATTTGGTTAAAGGCATCGTAAACCACCATATCCTGCAAATCATCAAGTGCAGCCAGGAGTTCCAAACGCTTTGACCTATGTTCTGGCATTGGGAATAAATCAAATAAGATTTGATGAGGGAAGTACCTCTTTATATAATGGAGAAAAAATACGATATTAAGGTTACCCTTAACGCACCGATAAAGGTTATATAAAGTAAAAGGGGACAGTCCGCTAAAATACCGGGAACTGTCCCTGTTCAGAATATTATACTTGCTGGTATTCTTTCAAGTTAATGGAAGGTCCAAAGAATTCAAAATGGATATTTTCTTCTTTTATACCAAGTTTGCCAAGATTATCTATTACGCTTCTCATAAATGGAACTGGTCCGCATACATAGAATGTTGCTTCCTTGTCATGAACAATGGTTTGCAGCTTTTGCTCATCAAGGAATCCTTCAGCGAAATACTCGTTTTCCTCTGATGGACTTTCAATAATAGCATAATGCTTACCATTCTTTAATTGATTCATTGTCTCCGCCACCTCATGACGGAAGGCTTGAACATCGCTATTTTTAGCTGAATGAACAAATGTTACCTTTCGATCCGGTTGAGTAGCAGCAACCTGTTTTAACATACTCATCATTGGAGTGATGCCAACACCGCCGCTTAATAAATATAGAGGCTTGTTGTTGGTTTCATCAAGAACAAAGTCTCCTGCTGGAGCTGTTAACTCGATTTCATCGCCTTCTTTTACATGGTCATGTAAATAATTTGAAACCTTTCCTTTCGTTAAATCATCTCCCTCACGTTTAACGGAAATTCTTAAATAATTCTTTCCAGGTGCATCTGATAAGCTGTATTGGCGATTTAATAAAAATTCTTCACCTTCGATTGTAAGGCGAACTGTAATATATTGACCAGGTTGGAATACTGGTACAGCTGAACCGTCTGCGGGCTGTAAATAGAATGAAGTGATGACTGAGCTTTCCTTGACTTTATTTATGACCTTAAACGGTTTAAAGCCTTCCCAAGCATGAGTACGTGCATTGTCATACATTTCTTGCTCTACATCAATAAACACTTGAGCAATCACTTGGTATGCTTCACCCCATGCCTGAATAATTTCCGGTGTTGCAGCATCACCAAGGACATCTTTTATTGCTTTTAGTAAAAATTCTCCAACAATTGGGTAATGTTCTTTCTTAACGTTTAAGCTTCGATGTTTATGGGCAATTTGCTTAACAGCTGGTAATAACACTTCAAGTTGATCAATATATGTTGCTGCTGCGTATACCGTATTTGCTAATGCAGTTTGTTGGCGGCCCTGTTTTTGATTGGCATGATTAAAAATATTCAATAGCTCTGGATGTGCTTCGAACAGAGCTTTGTAAAAATAAGAAGTAATTTCGACTCCATGTTCAGCTAGTATTGGTGCGGTTGACTTAACAATTTTAATTGTGTTTTCAGATAACATTTTACCAACCCCTAAAGATGTATTTAAAATATATCTTTATAGTAGTCTTCCCTTCGAATAAAAGCAATATTTCAAATACATCTTTAGAAAATCTGTCACAATTACTGCCTTTGATTCAAGTTTTCAAAAAGATGTGTGGTAAGATAAAGTGAGACTTCCATCTGTGGGGTACTTTCCCACAGATGATTAGCGAAACTTATCGGATCTTTACGGGCAGTTAGCTCAATAATTTTCTTTGTTTCACTTGAGTTTTGGGATGACTGTTTTACTGCCCGTTAAGATGGGATAATGTAAGACTTCCATCTGTGGGGGTTCTTTTCACAGATGGTTAGCGAAACTTATCACGCTCAGAACGCCACATCCTGTGGCTTTCGCCTGACTTGGACTTCCTGTCCTTCGTCGGATCTTTACGGGCAGTTAGCTCAATAATTTTCTTTGTTTCACTTGAGTTTTGGGATGACTGTTTTACTGCCCGTTAAGATGGGATAAAGTGAGACTTCCATCTGTGGGAGTTCTTTTAACAGATGGTTAGCGAAACTTATCACGCTCAGAACGCCACATCCTGTGGCTTTCGCCTGATTTGGACTTCCTGTCCTTCGTCGGATCTTTACGGGCAGTTAGCTCAATAATTTTCTTTGTTTTACTTGAGTTTTGGGATGACTGTTTTACTGCCCGTTAAGATGGGATAAAGTGAGACTTCCATCTGTGGGTGTACTTTCCCACAGATGGTTAGCGAAACTTATCACGCTCAGAAAGCCACATCCTGTGGCTTTCGCCTGACTTGGACTTCCTGTCCTTCGTCGGATCTTTACGGGCAGTTAGCTTTTAATTGTTTTCTTTGTTTCACTTGAGTTTTGGGATGACTGTTTTACTGCCCGTTAAGATGAGATAAAGTGAGACTTCCATCTGTGGGTGTACTTTCCCACAGATGGTTAGCGAAACTTATCACGCTCAGAACGCCACATCCTGTGGCTTTCGCCTGACTTGGACTTCCTGTCCTTCGTCGGATCTTTACGGGCAGTTAGCTCAATTGTTTTCTTTGTTTCACTTGAGTTTTGGGATGACTGTTTTACTGCCTTTTAAGATAGGATATTTAATGAAACTTATATGGTGAGGTTTTAAGATGAGATTAACAAATTACACAGATTACTCGCTTAGAGTTTTAATATATTTAGCTATGAAACCAGAAGGTGAGCTATCCAATATAAAAGAAATTGCTGAGGCTTATGATATTTCAAAGAACCATTTAATGAAAGTCACCTATGAGCTTGGTAAAATGAATGTAATTGAAACCATTCGCGGACGGAATGGCGGCATTCGTCTGGCCCATTCTCCAGAACAAATTAATGTTGGGGAGATTGTTCGTAAAACCGAGGAAGATTTTCATATTGTTGAATGCTTTGATGCAGATCATAATCAATGTGTGATCTCACCTGTCTGTGGCTTAAAGCATGTTCTAAATAAAGCCTTACAAGCATATTTAGCCGTACTTGACCAATATACATTAGCTGATTTGGTTAAAAATCAGCATTCCTTATTGGCTTATTTTACCTTTGGAAAAGATAACCAAAGATGAGAAGACGCTTCTACAAAGGAGCGTCTTCTTTCTTTTCAAGATTTACCGTAATAAGCTTACCGGTCTTTGGATTAAACACAACATTCACATATACTACAAATTGCTTCGCTTTTTCTTTTACCTTCACATGAAAAATATCCTTTGACTCTTCTTCATTTACTTCCTCACGTTTTACATATTTATAATCGATAAGCTGCGATTCCGGATATCTTTCTTTTACAGCTGATATAGCAATTTTGCTCCACTTCTCATAATCAACATTTTGTTCCCCGTATGCTTTCATACCAGCTGTTAAAATAACCATTAATGCGACAATCGTGAATAGGATTTTTGAAAATGATATTGATTTCATAACATCCTCCATATTTGCTTTTGCTATGAAATTAATTTGTCCAGAATGGTTTGATCCTATTCTGGATTCATTTTAAAAATTCACTCTCTGCATACTCAGCTAAAATAAGTCCCACTTCTTTGTTTCGTTCCCACTCTTCCTCTAAAACAGATAACGGCGGGCTGGTCTCATAATAAGGCGGACTTACTTCTATCGTAAGGGCAGGTCTTTTATATCTTTGAATAAACCAATCGGTATACCCTCCTCCAACTGCATTCGCTGGAGGGTAAGAGATTTCATATCCTGTTGCATTTGCAACCTGTTCAATCATTTGATAATCACGGAAAAGGTGTTCGAGTTCATTAAAATAGTACCAATAAATCATTTGACCGGAGGTATGATAAGATGCAGCGATAAGTGGTTGAATTTGTTCAGTAAAGCTAACTAGCGCCTTTGCTTCCTTCGCTTCAAGAGGTTTTTGCCCTTTGTAACGGGAATATGATGCATAGTTTTGATTTCCCTTAATTCGTTCCCATCCAGCAGGATATTGGCGGTTAAGATCTACTCCCAGTCCATTTGCTTTCCATCTTGAAAAACCTTTTCTGCCTTTATTCATATCAAAATAGACTTCTTGTAAAAAAAAGGGGAGCCCCTTAATTCCCTCCTGCTGTATTGTTACACCATCAGGGTTGACCATCGGAACAAACCAAATAGAAATTTGATCTAGAACCTCCAAGCTATTTCCATATAATAATTTCTTGTGGTCATAAGCTTTTGCATATTCCTCAATCATGTTCATGATGATATGGGTTGTGAGCCACTCACGTCCATGAGTACTTCCTGATATGAAAATAGAATGGTTACCATGTCCAACTTTAACTGCCAAAAGCTCTCTTCCAAATTCGGAATGGCCAATCGTTTTTAATTCAAGCTGGTATGTTTCAGCTAAATTGAATAATTCATTCTTCATGGATTCATATGTATATCGTTCAACTGCCTCACCATGGCTTTGATTAATTCCTAAAAAAACCAACATAAAAAGTATGAACTGCCTTTTCAGCATTTTATAAATGACACCCTTTTTGTTTTTATCTTTCCTTTGCTGTCCCATTTTATAAAGGTAATCACTACCACAGCTTATCTAACAACAACACCAAGTTTTTCACAGTAAGAAAAAAATCAATTCGCACACAATAATCATATCTCCTTTAGAGGGAGGGAATGAAATGAACAATGTTGATTATGATAAAGCCTTGTATTACACACATCGTTCACAATGGGATAACCTTCTTATCCTAATGGTCCGAACAAAGGACGATTTTTTATCAAAGAAAATTGAACATTTTTTACATGCATATAACTTTGAACATGACTATAAAGAAGTTGAAAAACAGTTATATTCATTACTAAGATATATTGATCATGCTGTCGAAACTCCAGATCTGGAATATGCTCATTACATGTAATTGAAAGTATAAAAAGCATAAGCGACTTTTAACCATTATAAGGCAACGTCTTTGTCAATTCCTGACTAGCAGGCAAGACAGTGCACCCAGATGTCGTGTGCTTAGAGTGAATTAACAAAAAAGAGGCTTTACTACAGTAGTATTTCCCATACTCTGTAATTCAGCCTCTTTTTGTTTAACAAGCAGTCCCCTTTATAGAAAGAGTAAAATAGATAGCTTGGAAAACAATTCTTTAGTTGAATAGCACCCACTGAAAACCACTTTAATCATTTAATACACGACTTGCATTTGTGTAAACAGTTAATTCATCGATCAATTGTTTAACAAGCAGTGCAGGTTCAGTATTTATTTCCTTTTTATCATAATCAAAGCATATTGGATCTAAAACAAGTTGCTTTGGAATCGCATTTGCATAAACTCCGCGCATCACTGTTCGCATATTATTTAATGCATTAATCCCGCCTTTGCCGCCGCCAGCAACGGCAATTAACCCCACAGGCTTATGCGCAAACTGTTCGCTGCTTAAAAAATCTAATGCATTTTTTAGAGCGCCGCTCATGCCGCTATGGTATTCAGGTGATAATAAAATAACAGCATCTGCACTTTTAACAGCTTGTTTTAAATCATTCACTACCTGCAATTGTTTTTGATCCTCTTCTCCATTAAATAATGGTAATTCCTGTTCACTTAAATCAAAGTATTCGGCATTATAAGTTGCAGCAATAAACGATGCAGCAATTCTTGTTCTTCCAGTTTTTCTAGGACTTCCATTCACGACTAAAAATTTCATACGATTATCTCCTAACTTTCGTTTTCTAAATATCCATTTTTCACAGCATATAATGCCGCCTGAGTTCGATCTGCCAATTGCAGCTTTGAAAGGATATTTGATACATGTGTTTTCACAGTTTTTTCAGTTATAAATAAGGACGAAGCAATTTCTTTATTGCTCTTCCCTTTTGCGAGCTCGTTTAAAACTTCCTTTTCCCGATTGGTTAACTCACCTATTTTAGAGGACTTTTGAGTTGCCTCCATTGTTAAATGTGTCATCACATGGGAAGTGACCTTAGGATCCAGCTTGCTTTCCCCTCTTAACACAGCCCGAATCGTATTGACCAAATCATCTGGTTCTATATCCTTCAGCTGGTAGCCTGATGCCCCTGCACGAATAGCCGGAATCACATGATCTTGGTCTGCATAGCTTGTTAAAATAATGATCTTTACTGAATCGTTTAGCTCACGAATGGCCTTTGTTGCCATCACCCCATCCATTTCAGGCATGGACAAATCCATTAAGACAACGTCCGGTTTAAGCTCTGCAACTAATTCAACGGCTTCTTTTCCATTTTTTGCTTCGCCAATTACCTCAATATCCCTTTGTGTATTTAGAAAAAATAGTAAGCCTCTGCGAACGACATGATGATCATCCGCAATTAATATTTTAATTTTTGACATAGTCAACCCCCTTTTTACAATGGAATGATGATTTCAATCATCGTACCTTGACCAGGTGCACTTGTTAAATTAAAGCTTCCGCCTAATTTCATTACCCGATCCCTCATACCCTTAAGACCCAATGTTGGAATAGACGTTGTTTCATCATAATAAAAACCGTCTCCTTTATCTCTGATAACCATTTCCACTGTTTGCTTTGAACGCGTGATCGATAGGTAAACCTGATTTGTTCCAGCATGTTTCTTACAATTATTTAATGCCTCTTGACCAACTCGCCAAAGCTCCTCTTCAATATGACAAGGTAACGTACTGACTCCGGAAATTTCCGACTCCATTTTTAAAGCTAAAACATTTGCATAATTCAATAGGGCTGCAGCAATTCCATTTTCTAATCCTTGTGGCCGCAACTGCCAAATGAGTGCCTTCATCTCAGTTAATGCTTCCTGTGATAACTCTTGTAAATAGGTAAGCATTTCTTGTATATCAGGCTGTTTTGTCATTTCTTTCGTGCCTCTTGCTGTCAACATTATGGAAAACAATAGCTGATTTACAGAGTCATGTAAGTCTTGGGCAAGCCTGTTTCTTTCTTCTATTAAGGCATGTCTTCTTTCCTTTTCTACAAGTTGATTACGTTTAATGGCCGTACCGATTTGGAAGGCAACAGCCTCTAGTAATGCGAGCTCTCCATCGGAAAAATGTGTTTTCTTTGGTGCAGCAACATTTAACAAGCCGAACTTTTCTTTGCCCGCCCTCAACGGAACAGTGGCATGATGAGTAATTCCCCTAGTCTCTCCCCATTTGTGTTCAATCACTTCTTCAATTCGTTTGCATGAAATAATATTGGCAGCTGTTTTCAAACGTCCATCCTTGTAACGGTCAATACACCAGCAGCCGCCCGTACACAACGGCTGTCTCCGATTCCAAGTTAAGCCTTCCGGTAAAGAATAGTCTGCAGCTAATTCATATTCTCCCTGCTTGTTAATTAAGAAAATCCAACCTGTATCAAGCTCTATCAGATGAAGCAATTCCTTTAAAACATCCCTTAACATATCCCTTACGTCTGTTGCTTCGTTCAACTTTTCAGCAATTGTTTTCAATGTATTTAATTCATGTATCCGATTATCACTCATGCAAGCCTCTCCCAGCCCCTATGTTTTCTACTTTTTATTATAACAACTTCTTACAATTACGACCTTCTCAATCCGTATGAATTTCCCCTAAGACTTTTGGAGTAGGTTTTTTACCAAATGTTGACACATCTGTATATACTGTATATACTATATATAAACAGTATACGCAAGGCAGGTGATAAATTGAATATTATTATTGCAAATTCAAATGATCAGCCCATATATTTGCAGATAAAATCTCAAATAAAGGAGCAAATCTTACATGGCGAACTCAACGAAAAACAAAGCCTACCATCCATTCGAAAGCTGGCAAAAGAGTTACAAATAAGTGTCATTACAACCAAAAAAGCTTATGAAGAACTTGAGCGAGAAGGGTTTATCGAAACATTCCCTGGAAAAGGATCCTTTGTTGCTGCTCAAAATAAGGAGCTTTTAAAGGAAAAGCAATTAAAGGTCATTGAAGACCAGTTAACAAAGGTTATAGAGGACAGCAAGGCTTTTAATATTGATTTAGAAGAGTTAATCAAACTTTTAACTTTGCTATATGAGGAGTGAAGACTGGTGGAAAACGTTGTAGAAATACGCAATCTCAATAAAAACAGAAAATCCTTTCAGCTTAAAAATATTAATTTAGATATTAAAAAGGGCTTTATCAGTGGTTTAATTGGACCAAATGGAGCAGGTAAGACAACTTTGATTCGATGCTTAATGAATTTAGCACATATTGATTCAGGTGAAATAACCCTTTTTGGAAAGACGCATAATGAAGCAACAACAGAAATAAAGCAAAAAATAGGCTTTGTTTACGATGAAAACTATTTTTATGAGGATCTTTCTATCGAACAAAATAAACGAATTATCAGCATGTTTTATGAGCAATGGGAAGACCGTATATTTTACACATATTTAGAAAAATTTCAGCTTCCTAAGCATAAAAAAATAAAGCATTTATCAAAAGGAATGAAGATGAAGTTCTCCCTTGCTATTGCCTTGTCCCACCATCCAACTCTTATTATTATGGATGAACCAACATCAGGTCTTGATCCAGTCTTTCGCAGAGATTTGCTCGATATCCTTCTTGACATCGTCCAAGACGAGGAGAAGGCGATCTTTTTCTCGACACATATGACAAAGGATTTAGAGCAAGTAGCTGACTATTTCACGTTTCTTAATAATGGAAAAATTGTCTTCAGTGATGAAAAAGAGACGATCTTTAATCAATATGTGATTGTGAAAGGACCAAAATCAGCATTAGGTGAAATTGATGTTTCCAATATCATTGGCTTAAAAGAATCATCTGTAGGGTTTGAAGGTCTGCAGTTTCGTCATGATCTGATTACTCATAAATCTGTTCTACACGAAAAACCATCATTAGAAGATATTATGTATTTCACAGTAAGGGGGAATCAGCATGCAAGCACTTATTAAAAAGGATTTGCTTACACAACAGAAAGTATATTACCTCATTTGTTTAATTTGGTTTATACCTTTGACAAATTTTTTCACAGATGGAACTCCCTTTAAACACGTTTTATTAATAACCTTTTATGCAACTTCCATGGTGATGTATTCGAATTTTAACACAATAACGTCAGAGGAAAAACAAGCCATGTTAATTAATAGCTTACCCGTTACACGAAATCAAGTGGTTCTCAGCAAGTATATGACTGGGGCAATCTGGTATTTTATTTCAGCTATATTTGTTACTATTTATGTCCTGTTATTTCATTTATTCGCCCCGTTCCCATCACGTATGATTTACCTTGAAGAATATATCATTTCATTCTCAATCGCCTATCTCTTACTTTCTGTATTTTATCCGCTTTTTTATGCACTGGGCTTTAAGATCGCATCGTTTCTGGTTGGAGCAATCATCCTTAGTGTGATTATGGGTTTGCAAATTATCATTAACCTAGTAGCTAATCCAAGATTCCCTTCAGTTAAGAATTTCGTCACATCGCTCGGTCAGGATCAGTGGACCATTGCAGGAATCCTTGCCGTGGTCACGTTACTTGTTACAGTTTTCTCCTATAAAGCTTCTGTAAGAATTTACAGTAGAAAGGATTTTTAGAACTAAAGCACAGAGCCTTGATTAGCCCAGGGCAAATAAGATTTAGAAAATAAGACACTCTATGCTTTCCATTTTAAATTATCTAGACCCTGGGCTAGGAGCAGAGCTTGTTGCGGTAAGTTTTGTCTTCATAATCCCGTTCAAGGACTTTACTCCGTGGGAAGCGGTAGGGTTGGTCTTCATAATCACTGTCAAGGACTTTACTCCAGTGGGAAGCGGTAGGGTTGGTCTTCACAACCACTATCAAGGACTTTACTCCAGTGAGAAGCGGTAGGGTTGGTCTTCACAACCACTATCAAGGACTTTACAACGTTGGGGAGCGGTAGATTTGGTCTTCACAACCACTATCAAGGACTTTACAACGTTGGGGAGCAGTAGATTTGGTCTTCACAGCCCCTATCAAGGACTTTACACCGTTGGGGAGCGGTAGATTTGGTCTTCACAACCACTATCAAGGACTTTACACCGTTGAGGAGCGGTAGATTTGGTCTTCACAACCACTATCAAGGACTTTACTCCGTTGGGGAGCGGTAGATTTGGTCTTCACAACCACTATCAAGAACTTTAC
>NZ_LATZ01000041.1 GCF_000981385.1 Bacillus sp. SA1-12 | reverse complement strand
TTACATTTTAATAGTTTAAAATACATTTTTAGCTTATTCTTGATACAAGATATTAATACGCGTTAGGTACAGGATAGTAAAGCTTTTAAGCTAGGTAAGAAGTTTCGATTAGGTTGACACTCAGCTAATGCAACATGTTATCAAATAGAGGGATAAACTTTTTAATAAACTTTTACATAAAATCTATCAAAACTTAAAAAATCACATTTACAATATAGAAAAAAAGGAAGGGGAAAGACCAAAATGTACAAGTATATAATTAATGTATTATTCAAGGGGAAAATTTATCAAACCAATGTAATAGCTAACAAAAACAAATCAGAAGAAGAAGTGTATCAAATTGCAAAAGAGCAAATTTTGAAACAATGGGCAGGTTAAACAACAACATAGGTTATTAATTTCACCGATTAAAGTGAAACATGCTCCTTTTGCCATATACATATAGGTCAAAACCAATGATTTGAAGATAAATAAAAGCTAAGTGCCAACTTGATCTGCCCCGTAAATGTTAGACACCAAACTAACATTTACGGGGTGTTTTAATGGCCAAATTTACAACGGAAGAAAAAATTCAAATTGTATTAAGGTATTTAAAAAGAAATGAAAGTATTAATAAAGTTGCGGAAGAAGTTAATGTTAGTCCTCCTATCTTAAGTGGATGGATACGCCTTTATGAACAATTTGGTTTAGAAGCATTTATTAAATCCTATACAAGTTATTCTGTAGAGTTTAAACTAAATGTACTCAAGTTTATGAAAGACACGGGTATATCCTCTTATGACGCAGCTGCCATTTTCAATATTTCTTCACCAGGCTTGATCCGAAACTGGCGCAAGTTATTTGAGACTGGAGGAATTGATGCCCTACATCCAAAGAAAAAGGGGCGATCATCCATGAAAAAAGAAACAAAAACTAATGTTAAAAAACAATTACCAGTTGAAGGATCGCTTGAGGCTCTACAGGCTGAAAATGAGCGTTTACGTATGGATAACGCCTACTTAAAAAAGTTGAACGCTTTAGTTCAAGCACAGGAAAAATTACAAACAAAGTCAAAGCGCAAGTAATTTTTGAGCTAAAGAATGAATTTGATATCGTGGAATTAGTTAAAGTCGCTGACATTCCACGTAGTACATACTATTATTGGGAAAAACAATTAAATCGAGAGGATAAATATGCGAGTGTAAAAGAAGTTATTGATGCCGTTTATCATGAGCATAAAGGTCGTTATGGTTACCGCCGTATCCACAAAGAATTAGCGAAAAGGAACATTCACTATGATCCAAAGACCATTAATCGTTTAATGAATGAGATGGGCTTAAAATGCGAAGTGCGTATGAAAAAGTACCGTTCATATCGTGGAAAAGTAGGTAATATCGCACCTAATATACTTTATCGCGATTTCCACGCAGACAATATGAATGAAAAATGGGTAACCGATATAACAGAATTTCACTTATTTGGAGAAAAACGTTTTTTATCTCCAATTTTAGACTTATGTAATGGAGAAATTATTGCGTATAAAGTAATGAAACGTCCGGTTTATCCACTGGTTGGAGAGATGTTAGATGAAGCAGTGAAGCGAATACAGCCCGGAGATAAGGTCATCCTCCATTCAGATCAAGGTTGGCATTATCAGATGGATAAGTATCAAAATAAATTAAAAGAATATGGTATCCGTCAAAGCATGTCTCGTAAGGGGAATTGTTTAGACAACGCAGTCATGGAAAATTTCTTTGGCTTATTAAAATCGGAACTTCTTTACTTACAAGAGTTTGAGAGTATGGAACATTTTGAACGAGAATTAGAAGAATATATTTATTATTACAATCACAAACGAATGAAGGCAAAATTAAATGACCTAAGTCCAATAGAATACCGGACTCAGGTCTTAGAAGCTGCCTAATCTTTTTGTCTAACTTTATTGGGTCAGATCACTTTCACATAGGTTGTCACTTAGCTTTTTAACCATGTAACAAGTTATCCTTCCTTTACAAGAAAGGGATAAACCTTTTAATAAACTTTTACACTAGATAAATCAAAACTTAAAAAATGACCTTTACACTATAACTAAAAAGGAAGGAGAAAAAACAAAATGTACAAATATACTATCCATGTAATGTTTGAGGGGAAAATTTATCAAACCAATGTTATAGCCCAAAAAAACAAATCTGAAAAAGAAGTATATGAAATGGCTAAAGAACAAGTTCAAAAACAATGGGCTAGTTAAACAATAACTAGGAGTATTAACCAACGATTAATGGAGAGTTTTTGCTCTTTTTTCCATATACATATAAACCTTCACCAATGTTTGAAGGATAAATAAAGCTAAGTGCAACTTTCGTTTAGGCTGACACTTGGCTTTTACTATTTATTGATTTACTATTCCATATAAAAAAGAGTTATTTACAACTTTTCTTAAATAATAGACATCGTAATGGTATAATTTTACACAAACTACATTATAAGAGGTGATATGAATGAAACAATTTATTGTTTTTGGGTTTTTTATTTTAATGTTTTTATCTGGTTGTATGGTTTCTGATAATCTAAATACTAGGGAAAACGAAATAACAACTACATTTGACGAAATCCAAAAGAAATACCCAAATGCAATGCATCAACCAGTAGAAACAGAAGATGGAAAAAAGGACCTTGAAGCAGAAAAAGAGATCCTATTTATAGCGAAATAATTCTTTTATTATTTTCATAAAACCATGATCAGACACTTTTATTGAATAAAGAACGAAAAGGTTCTTCTGAGTGAAAGCCTTTTTTATGTCTTATTAAGTTAAATAGATCTGTATAGGATATGCATTCATTCTTTCTGATTTCATTCTCTGTTATGAAACTGTCATTTATTATTAAATAAACTGTAAAAAAGCTATGTTAGGATAGACACTCTAAAGGAATGTCTATCCTAACATAGCTTTTTTAATGGAAAGGGGGATTAGGAAAAAGGTGAGCAAAGAAAGGAGTTAGTACCTATACATAATGGAGAAGGACAATCACGAGTCTGCCGTTTTAGTTTGCTATTGTATTAAGGAATAATTTTTACCTGTAAGAATAATCATGTAAACTAAGAACGATTTTTCAAGAAAAGAGTTATTTGTTACACTAAAACTAGTGATTTAACATTCTATCTTTTTAGCAAAAGTGTAGGAAAGACTAAAAAGGAAAGTAAGGTGAAGAAGGAGTACCGTTTAAAAAGACATCATTTCCCTTTTGTGAGACGGTACAATAAGGAGGAAAAAAATGAATTCTTTTATGAGAAAAAAGTCTATTGAACATTTACAGCAGGAAGGTAGTAAAAACACCGGACTTAAAAGAGTCTTAGGATTATGGCAGCTTTCAGCGATTGGTCTTGGTGGAATTATTGGTGTAGGTATTTTCGTGCTAACGGGTGTTGCAGCTGCTGAACATGCAGGACCAGCAGTGATTTTATCGTTTCTCATTGCAGGACTGGCAAGTGCTGCAGCAGCCCTATGTTATGCGGAATTTGCAGGATTAATCCCGGTAGCAGGTAGTGCTTACACTTATAGTTATGCTGTATTAGGAGAAGGAGCAGCATGGCTTATTGGATGGGATTTATTGCTAGAATATGCATTAGTTGTTGCAGTAGTAGCCATTGGCTGGTCGGGTTACATGCAAGAAATCCTTCAACAGATTGGTATTCATATTCCAGTGTGGGCCCAAGGTGCTCCTGGAACAGGAGCAGGACACAAAGTAGATTTGATTGCAATGATCGTTAGTTTAGCGATTGCTGGCTTGCTTACATTAGGTATAGAAGGGGCATCTAAATTTAACAACCTGATGGTCGTCATTAAGCTAGGTATCATCCTAGTCGTCATAGGCGTAGGAAGTTTTTATATTGATTCTGCTAACTGGAACCCTTTTATGCCATTCGGTTTTGACGGAGTTATGAGTGGAGCAGCGTTGGTATTTTTTGCTGTATTTGGCTATGATACCTTAACAACAGCAGCAGAGGAAGCCAAAAATCCGCAACGAGACTTACCTAGAGCTGTTGTGATATCGTTAACGATCGCTTTATTGCTATATATTGGCATGTCACTGGTTATTACAGGTTTAGCCCCATACGAAACACTTAATAATGCGGCACCAGTCGCACAAGCTTTTGATCATATTGGATTAAAATGGATTACATTAATTATCTCAGCAGCTGCTATTGCAGGTATTTTATCTGTATTATTTTCCTTTATGCTTGCCGGTTCACGTATATGGTATGCCATGAGCAGAGACGGTTTGTTACCTAATTGGTTTACAAAATTACACACTAAGTATAAAACGCCTTATCGTCCTACTTTCATTATTGGCGTGATCACGGCAGCTGTCTCAGGGTTTACTCCTATAAGTGAAGTAGCTGAGCTCGTTAACATCGGAACTTTGGCGGCATTTATTATCATTTGTACATCCATTATCGTACTACGAAGAAAAAGGCCTGATCTAGAAAGAAAATTTAAAACGCCATTTGTCCCTGTGGTTCCTTTAATCGGAATTGGATTTTCAATCTATCTCATTATCAGTTTACCTGAAATCACCTGGATTCGTTTTGCAATTTGGATGATTGCCGGCTTTTTGATTTATCTATTGTATGGCAAAAGAAAAAGCAAATTAGCCAATGAATAACATTTTACTAATGTAATAAGACGTATTAAGTAAAGCCCTTTTTAATAAGGGCTCTTTTTTTGCTTAATTTTTTTAGTCGGTATTGATTCGTCTTGTGGTTTATTTTCATTATCTAAAACAGAAATAATGAACTAAAAATAAGTATTTATACATTCCAAAAAGGATTTTCCAGTTGTTCAGTCGAAGAATTTTTTATATGCCGATAACATCGCTTATTGTGAACTAATTTTTTTCAGCAATGAGGCCAGTTTATGGATTTATATGATTGATCAAAGACTGTGATTTAGAAATAATGAACATGAAGTAAATGGATATTGGAGTTCTTGAATATGCCATATAGTTGGAATAATTGCCCTTCTGATATTAAAAAATTTGTTTATCATCTCCTAAGTGAAATGAAAGATATGCTGAATGAAGATTTGATGGGTTTATACATACATGGATCTTTGGCGATGGGAGGGTTTAATCCGAAAAGAAGTGATATAGACGTTTTGGTTGTCACGGACAATTCATTGGCTATTGAAACCAAAAGAAAATTAGCACAATTCTGTCTAACTTGCTCGAATGACCCATATCCGTTGGAGATAAGTTTCTTAAACAAAGAACAATTAAAAACTTGGAAACATCCATGCCCATTTGATTTTCATTACAGTGAATTCTGGAGAGAACCGTATGAAGAGGATTTGGCAAAAGAGACAAATAAATATGTAAATGGGGAGATGAAAACGGATCCAGATTTAGCTGCACATATCACGATAACCATTCATCGAGGAATTTGTATAGAAGGAAAACCCATTGCTGAAGTCTTTCCTATGGTCCCGACTTCACATTATATCTCCTCCATTATGGGGGATTTCCAAGATTGTTTAGAAAGTATTGAGGAAGACCCCATTTATTGTACACTAAATTTGATTAGAGTTTTTTGGTATCTAAAAGAAAGGATGATTTCTTCCAAGCAAGAAGCAGGTAACTGGGGAATAACATCATTTCCAAATGAGATGAGCTTTACGATTCAAAAAGTGGTTACCAATTATGCAAATGAGGAAGACATTTATGATTTTGAGAAAAATGAACTTATAACAATACGAAATTATCTGTACAGAAATGTACAGGAGTTATTAAACTAATTATGCGTAAGTTTCAAACAAATTACTTAGATATAAAGTTAAAATGGAAGCGGGTTTCATTTTGCCTCTTCCATTTTAGGGGATTTTTATTTTAGCTTGAAAGGGATAAGACGTAATTAACCCCGATGACAGCGTAGTACCCCTAAAATCAAAAAATAGGAGATCAAAGAACATGATAAATTTTAACGTAGATTTAGTTCGAAATTTAATAAAAGAGCAATTTCCAGAATGGTCCCATTTAAAGATAAAACCTGTTAAAAATGGCGGTCATGATAACAGAACATTTCATTTAGGTGAAAATATGAGTGTAAGGTTGCCAAGCGCAGAATGGTACGTTCCTCAAGTAGAAAAGGAGCATAAATGGCTGCCGATCTTATCTAAGCATCTTTCCCTGCCGATTTCCAAGCCGCTTGCTAAGGGTAAACCCAATAAGGATTATCCATACCCTTGGTCTATTTATCAATGGGTGGAAGGCGAGACAGTGACCCGCGAAAATATAGCGGATCTAAATCAATTCGCCAATGAGTTAGGGGGATTTTTAGTAGAATTACAGTCTATTGAAGCGAGCGAAGGTCCTATTGCAGGTGTTCATAATTTTCATAGGGGTGGAGATTTAGCTGTCTACGATGAACAATCTAAACATGCGATTGAAAATAATAAAGCAATGTTTAATGAACATTTGTTGAATGAAATCTGGGAGTTGTCATTAGCTTCTAAATGGGATGCAGAACCAGTATGGCTTCATGGTGATGTAGCACCAGGAAATATCCTAGTGAAGGATGGAAAACTATCTGCCATTATTGATTTCGGTGTTTTAGGTGTAGGTGATCCTTCTTGTGATGCTGCAATGGCATGGACATTTTTCGATGATAAAAGCAGGAATGTATTTAAAACAGCATTGAATATGGATGAAGAAACTTGGAACAGAGCAAGAGGCTGGGCCTTGTGGAAGGCTTTAATTACTTATGATGGGAATAAGGATTCGAACAAAACAATAGCAGAAGAGTCATTGAGGGTGATTAAAATCATTATAGATGAGTACAATACAAAAGCTGAGGGTGATCTTCTAAAATAAGAGGATTATCACTTAAAAAGTTCCCTATAGGGTTTTACAATCACAAAAACATTCCAAAACCCAACAGCAGTAACGGTAACATGGAAAATAGGATCAAAAGATCAAGTCCCAAGTGATTAATTAACACCAGGGACTTGATACTTCATCACCCTTTAATTGCCCCAGCTGTAAGTCCTTCAACAAAATACTTTTGACCGACAATACTCAGAATGATTAGGACCGGGATCGCCATTAAAAAGGATCCGGTAATTGGTGAGGCATAGTCAATTTGGTATGGATTATTCATCGTTGTAATACCAACCGCAAGTGTCATCTTTGTTTCTGATGTTAAATAAATGAGTGGTCCTAAAAAATCATTCCATGAGCCCATAAAGGTTAATAAGGCGATGATTCCGATTGCACTCTTGGATAGAGGCATGGCAATTCTGAAAAACGTTCCAAGTTCACTACAGCCGTCAATACGAGCACTTTCGTAAAGTTCACGGGGAATCGAAATCATGACTTGCCGGATGAGAAAAACACCAAATGCACTTGCCGCTCCTGGAAGGATTAATGGTAAAAAGGTGTCCAGCCATCCAAATGTCCGAAACATCATGAATGATGGGACAAGAGTTAATGGGGGAGGAACTAACATAGTCGCTAACACTGAGACAAAGAGAATATTTTGATATTTAAACGTGTATCGGGCAAATCCGAATGCTACGAGGGAGTTAATAAAGACAGCTAGTACTGTAATAGAAACGGCAATGATCAAACTATTAAATAGCTGTGTCATGAATGGCAGCTTTTCAAATAACAGTTGAAAGTTTTGCAGTGTTGGATTAAGCGGAAATGGATTTAGCGGCCGTGAAACGATTTCTTCGTAAGATTTAAAAGAAGTGCCGATCATAAATAAAAATGGCAATAAGAAAATTATACTTAAAAAAGCCAGCAGAACATACGAAAAAAAGATGGAAATCATCTTTTTCTTCTTTAAACCGGTATTCAGCTTTAGGTTCTGACTTACTAAAATCGATTGATCTGTTTTATTTTGTATGTCCATTCATTCTCCCCCTAATCTTGCCCTTGGTCTTTTAAGTTGAACATCTTTAGCTGAAACAAGCTGACGATTAACATAATGATGGTGAATACATAACCGAGTGCTGCAGAATAGTTGAAATTTAACATTCTAAAACCTTGATCGTATAAATACATTGTTGGAAAAATCAGTGAATTTTGCGGTCCAAATCCTTTATTTCCTAATAAAAAGGCTTCAGTAAACATGTTGTAGGAACCTATGACAGCTTGAAACACAATGAACATCATAATAGGTTGAAGCAAAGGAAGGGTAATGAACATAAAACGTTGGAAAACATTTGCTCCATCAATTTTAGCTGCTTCTATTAGTTCGTTAGGTACATTTTGAAGACCCGCCATAAAATAAAGGATATTTATCCCTAAAAAACGCCAAACAGTCAAAAGAATAAGAGAAGGAATGGTCCATTGAGGATCCGTTAACCATCCAATTGATTCGATACCAAAAAAATTCAAACTAGCATTTAACAAACCGAAATCTTTGTTGAAAATCATGCCGAAGATAATTCCGACAGCAACTGCTGAAGTAATATTGGGTGTAAAGAAAAACGTTGCGAAATGCCCTTTCCTTTTTGCGATGAATGGCTGATTGATGAGAAGAGCAACCCCCAGAGCGATAGGTAAAACGACAAGCAAGCTTCCTAGTGCCAATTGTGTTCCATTCCACATTGACTTCCAAAACATCAGATCAGTTAAAACAAGCTTGAAATTTTTGAGTCCGCTAAAAACTTGAACATCAATTCCGCTGTGAACGCTCAACCAAAGCCCATATAGAATAGGATACAAGCCAAAGATAACAAAGAGAATAAAAAAGGGACTGATAAAAAGATACGGAGCAAATTTAAGACGTGTTGCAGGTTTCATTACATTTCCACCTCCATAAGCATTCAAAATTCCAAAAGTCCAGATTATTCAATCCCTGCTCTCGCCTTTTCAGATTCAATCAATTTAGTAAGTTCTTTTTCAACATGGGCAAGAAATTGTTCAGGGGTATATTTCCCTTTGTCGTAATCAAAATAAAATTTTTGCCATGCCTGGGCAGCAAGAGGGCGCCACCAAGCTTGGTTTTGTCTTGGTGCCTTTTCAACAAGGCTTCCATATACGTCGCCTAAATCCTGTCCGCCAAAGTACTCCGTGTATGTACTCTGTTCATGTAATCCAGGCTTATCCATCGCTGTTAGTAAAGCAGGGAATAAGTTCACGACCTGGTAACGTTTAACCGACATATCTGGATGTAATTGAGCTAACTTTAGAAATTCCCATGCCAATTCTTTCTTGTTGGAATACTTCGAAATCATAAGACCTGTACCGCCCTGAACGGTTGTTGGGACAGACTTTGGTCCGCCGATTGGCATCGGGACAGCTGCCCATTTCCCACTTAATTTAGGCGTGTTATCAACAAGCAGATTGGCCCACCAATCCGCCCCATAGGCTGCAAGATAACGCCCCTTGTTAAACGTATCCCAAAAGGCAGGGCCAGAAGGGCTAGATTTATCCATTATTCCAGCTTCCTCCCATTGTTGAATTCTTTTTAAAGCGATTAAACCCTCGTTAGTATTCATACCAATCTTACCCTCTGGTGTGACAATGTCACCGCCTTCTTGTCTTAATAGGAGCTCAAATTGACTTAATTCCTCTCCTGGTACGGTGCCAGGAAAGATGAATTTGTCTTTACCGATAAGTTTTTTCGAAGCTTCGGTAAATTGATCCCATGTTTTCAAGCTTGAAACATCAATGCCTGCTTGATCATAAATATCCTTCCTATAGTATAGAGCAGAAACAGTAGCGGCATGTTCAATCCCATATTGGACGCCGTCAACGGTATAGAGTGCTTGGCGCCCCTCTGACATAACATGTTCCAATCCATCACGCTTAAGGTAGTCATTTAATGGTTCAAAAGGAACTTTCCCGCGAATAAAGTTAGGGAAATTTCCTTGCTCGATGTCAATTAGATCTGGTGCTCCCTGACCATTTGATCGCATGGCAACTATGTACTTATCTGTCAACGATTGAAATTCCATCAATTTAATTTGAACATGAACTTCTGGATGTGTTTTATGAAATTCCTTCTTTACTACTTCATAGAAACGTTTATGAGGTTCAGCAAAAACCCAGATTTCAAGTTGATTGTTCTTCTCTGATCCATTTGACATTAATTGTTGTTTACATCCTATCAAAGCTATTGAAACAATAACTAAAATGATGGATAGCCACAATTTTTTCATGACATTCCTCCCTTATGAAAATAGTAATGACCAAGAATAAAACGCTTTCAAAAATAACGAAACGAAAACTAATGGAACTTTCCTTATAACTTAGAATATAACGAACAGTGGATAGGCTAAGCAATGGATGAAATTGATAGGAATGTGTCTCATATTGATATGCAGAAAAATTTTTTTTGGAAAATATCAATTATAGACACAAAAAGGTTGAGCAGGTGCATTTTCTTTTTCAATGAATTCTCCTAATCTATTTGTAAGCGGTTTAATAAACTGGAAGGGAAGGATGATTATGTTAAATCCTGTAACAGCAAAACGCACTTTGCCACTAACTCCAGAACAATTGAAACAATATGAGGAAGACGGCTATTTAGTCATTAGGCAAGGATGCAGTAATGATTTGATTGAAGCGTTCAATTCTCATATTTACACGATACGTTCAGCAGAGAATATTCCAGACTGGGCTCGACCTCGCAAGGGTAATGAAATTAGTGATAGAGAGCGTTTCTCATTACGTTTATTTAACCCTCATTTGCACGATGGTTTTTCCTTGCAAATGATGAAACTGCCAATTATCCGGGATACATTAGCACAAATATTAGGTGATGATGCGGTCGGCATTCAAAGTATGTACTTTTATAAATCACCAGGTTCTCCTGGTCAGGCGGCACACCAAGATTACTATTATATCGATAATAAGCCTAATACATTAACAGCTGCCTGGGTTGCGATGGAGGATGTTGATGAAGAAAATGGATGCTTGTGGGTTATTCCAGGAAGCCATAAGGATGGTTTGCTTCCTCATGGAAGGGTAAAGGATACTAGCGAACATGAATCATGGACGGATGAAACAGAAGGTGCAGATTTTTCTAAAGAAATACCAGTCGTTATGAAAAGCGGCGATATCGTTTTCTTCCATAACCTGCTGATTCACTCTTCTAAGAAAAATCGTACAAGTGACAGATGGCGCAGATCCTATGTTTGTCACTATATTCGTCATGATTCCACCGTTGTAAGGGAAGATTTAAAGAAAAAAATATCATTAATATAGCTTTTAATCATCGAAAAAAGGAATAGTCATTGATTATATCGAAATAAATTACCGATCATTTTTAATAGATGAAGGTGATGAGACGATGAACAATCCTAATATGGCGGCTGAAAATCCGCCCTATTTTATTAGTGATGCATATGCGGGTTCTATTGTTTATCCTCCAGGTGGTCAGTATGGTCCTCGAATTCAAAATGATTTACAGTTAGTGCTCCTTCATACCGGATCTATGATGATCTATGTTGACGGGGTTGCACACCAAATTCCTATTGGTAATGTTGTATTTTTAAAACCGGGGCACAAAGAGACATTTATTTTCGCGAAAGAAGAAGAAACATGGCATCGGTGGATAACGGTTACGCCAGAGTCACTTAGTGAAAAAATAGTAAAAGAATTTGAGAGTTTGCCATTATACATACCAATCTCCGATAAAATGAATCAATTAACAAGCTTAATGTTGGCGATTCACCGTGATCATTCTGAAGATAACCATGATGTTATTAACTCCTTAGGACAATCATCCATCTTGCTTTATATGACCGAATGCCGTAAACAGTACATAAGCAAGGTTCATCCAGCTGTCCTAATGGCAAAAGAAATCATTTATGAGAAATTTAATGAAGAATTGTCGTTAAAGGATATAGCCAATGAAAGCGGAGTGTGTTCGGAACATCTCATTCGTTTATTTCAAAAACATGAAAATAAAACTCCTGTTCAATACTTATGGCATTATCGGATCGAACGCGGAATGGAACTTTTACGCAATAGCGGACTCTCTATAGGGGAAATTGTCTACCGAATAGGATTTAAAACGACGTATCATTTTGCACGTCTTGTAAAAAAACATACAGGGTTTACTCCTACTGAAGTAAGAAAGCAAGCTAATTGTTTGTATGATCGAAGTGTGTAGGTGGGTGTTTTAAGCCGAATTTCCATAAGAAATTGGGATTAATAGGAACTTGTAAAAGATTCACTTACACTTACTGGTGCTTTGCTTTTAAAAGGAGCAAGGCACTTTTCTTATTTAAGGGCGGCATTCCTGTCATTAAGGAAAGAAGAGATTGAACTACAAAATGATTTAATAAAGGATTATTAGCTTCCGAAAAGAAAGAGTAAATAATAAATATGCGAGGAGATGAAAGAATGATGAAAGCGAGTAACTCTACCGTCCAGATAAAGCCTTGGGAGGAAAAAGATCTTGATTTGCTTTTTAGATTAAATGTTCCAGAAATGATGCAGCACCTTGGAGGTCCAGAGAGTAAAGAGCAGATTTTGAAACGACATAAACGATATCTTGAGCTTAGTGATAGGGGACGTATGTTCAGCATTATCTTATTCCCTGAGTTAGTACAAGTTGGTTCTGTTGGTTACTGGCAAACTACTTGGAATGATGAAAGAGTATACGAAACTGGATGGAGCGTTCTACCCTCTTATCAGGGGAAAGGAATAGCTACAATTGCAGTGAGATTAGCAGTAGAAGAGGCATCTTCAGAGAACAAGTATAAGTACATTCACGCTTTCCCTTCCGTTAATAATCTTGCTTCAAATGCAATTTGTCGGAATCTTGACTTTCAATTCATCTCTGAATGTGAATTCGAATATCCTCCAGGTAGTTTTATGCAATGTAATAATTGTCGTTTATACTTATTTTCAAGTAAGTCACTTTAGTTGAAGAAGGAGTGTTGCAGCAACACTTTTTTCAATTAATGCTCGCGAAAAAAGAACCCATTAAAAAAAATCCTTCTTCTTAGTCATCTTTTTTGTTATTTCTCATTAGGAGTCCTTTCAAACTAGAGAGAATCAGTAATGCTTCTTAAACGAATGAAGTGTTTGTTTCAATAAGGAGTAAGGCATTTATCTTATTCGAGCGGCACAGGTTAGCGGAAGAAGGATTCTTTCTATCTGCACCGAATAAATTAGATAGTGTGCAGGAGATGATCATTTCGTTAGGGAGAGAAAAAAGTGAACCTAGGTAATCCAATAGCTGTAGGAAATACAGCAAAGCTGTATCTTTGTGATAATAAAATCGTTAAAGTATTTAAAAAGGATTTACCGCCTAATCAAGCTTTATATGAAGCAAAGAAACAAGAATACGTTTACTCATGTGGTCTGCACGTCCCTAAAATAGTAGAAGTAACAGAAATAAATGGCAGACAGGCAATCATGATGGAATATGTAAAAGGAAAAACAGTAGGTGAACTCTTAATTAATAATATGGAACAAGCAGAGCATTACATAAGTATTTGTGTGAAGACACAGCAAAAAATACATTCCTTGGTAGTGGAAGAGTTAGAATTACTTGAATCAATGTCAGAAAAACTGCATCGCCAAATTCAATCTGTACATAATCTTAATAAGAAGCAGAAGGATGCATTATTAAAAAGATTACAATCATTCGTAGATGAACCTAAGCTGTGTCATGGGGATTTTCATCCATTTAATTTAATCATGAGTAAAGAAAAAGTTGATATTATTGACTGGGTTGATTCTAGTTCTGGAGATATTCGTGCAGATGTTTACCGAACATATCTATTGTTTTCACAGAACTCGGTAAAATTAGCAGAAATGTATTTGCATATCTATTGTAAGAATACTGGTTTATCAAGAAGCGAAATTTTCCAATGGGCTCCGATCATTGCAGGGGCAAGATTATCTGAAAATGTTTCTTCAGAAAATAAAAAGCGTTTAATGGAGATTGTGTCCCAATATTGTCATGAAAGTTTGTGAACAATTTAATGTCAACATATAGATTATCGGAATTGTATTATTCATTATAATTGGAAAATTGAGAGCTCAATTAAGCGATGAGCAACAAGTAGAGATTAAATCTTTATTTTGAAGGAAGAAATACATTTCATTCAATGTCTAACAGTCAGTATCCTTTCATTTTATTTGAGTAGAAAATATAACCTTTCCACTTTACCTCTTAATTTTTATCTGAATGTAGCTGCCTTTGCTTCCTCCTTCTTTTATGTAAAGAATACCTAGTAAAATAAAAAGCCTTTAAGGTTTGAAACAGTTAAAATAGGGGCAATGAATAGTGAATTCAAATCCTGGTGAAAGGAGAGATTTTTAATGGCTTTTGATACAAACAATAGCACGGAAAACAAAGTGGAAGAGAAATTGCAGTCTATGGGCGAAGAGAAAAAAGACGAGGTACTTGCTAGTTTTGAAACGTTTAAGAACTACTTAGGCGATAAAGTGTCAAAAGGGGAAAAACTTGGCATGAACGAGGAGCAACTGGCTAAAACAGCCCAAAAAGTTGCCGATTACCTGGCTAGCCATGAATCAGCACGCAATCGTGAAGAAAAGTTGCTTCAAGAATTATGGAAGGTTGGGAATGAGGAAGAACAGCACAAGCTTGCTCATATGCTTGTCAAAATGGTCCAATAATGGTTTAAGAGGCCGCCTGTTAGGCGGTCTCTATTTATGTCTTTCTCTATTTAAGGAAATCCAGTTTTATAATAGCTTGAGGCTGTTTTTTAATACATAATAGTACGATTAGGAAAATATCATAACTACCATTAAATCAAGAACGCAAATTACAATTGCTACATTTTATTCAGCAATCTAGTATTCTATTCAGTCTACGCTTGGAGTAAGCAATAGAATATAAAACCAGTAAATGGTTATATTAAAGTAAGTATCAAGAGCCTTAATAAAGCCGAAAAGATGTGAACTATTTATAATGTTTTAAATATGAGAAGATGTTTAATTTGCTGGATGAAAAAACAATTCAAATCGTTCAATCGACAGCGCCAGTATTAAAAGAACATAGTAAAGAAATTGGAATGAGATTTTACGAGTTACTATTTTCAAAAACTCCCGAATTAAATAACCTTTTCAACCAAACTAATCAAAGAAGAGGAATCCAACAAGAAGCTTTAGGCTATGCCGTATATGCAGCTGGGGAATACATTACAAACCTAGAGGCAATAAATTCTGTTATTGAAAGAATTGCTCAGAAACATCGTGCTATTGGGATTCAACCTGAACAATATCCAGTTGTGGGTGAAACCTTACTCCAAGCAGTAAAAGATGTCCTTGGTGATAACGTAACAGACGAAATCATTGATGCTTGGGGGAAAGCCTATAGTTATATTGCTGACGCATTTATTAATCTTGAGAAAAAACTTTATGAAGAAACGGAACAACAGCTTGGAGGATGGGAAGGTTTTCGTACCTTTTATGTTGATAAGAAAGTGAAAGAGAGTGAAGAAGTAACTTCCTTTTATTTAAAACCAAAAGATGGGGAACCAATTGCTACTTATAAGGCAGGCCAATACCTTACATTAAAAGCAGAAGTTCCAGGCGAGAAATATACACATATACGCCATTACAGTATTTCTGAAGCACCAAGAAAAGATTATTACCGTATTTCTGTCAAGCGTGAAGATGAACATATAGATTCACCAGAAGGTATTGTTTCAAACTATTTACATAAACAAGTTCAACCTGGTGATACACTTTTATTTTTCTGCACCTGCTGGTGATTTTGTCCTTAAACAGGATGATATGCCTGTAGTGATGATAAGTGGAGGTATAGGTATCACTCCATTATTGAGTATGTTGGATTCAATTGCAGCAGAACAGCCACACCGTCAAGTAACTTTCATTCATGCAACAAAAAACAGCAGAACTCATGCATTTAAAGAACAAGTTAAGCAATTAAAGAATAATCATCCTAATATAAAGTCAAATGTATGTTATGACTCGCCAACTGAAGAAGATAAAAAATCTCACCATTACGATAAAGAAGGATTCTTGGATTTTGATTTTCTGCAGTCAGCTATTACCATAAAAGAAGCTCATTTTTATATATGCGGTTCCATACCATTTATGGAAGTAATGGTAAAGGCATTAAATGACTTGGAAATACCAAAGGGACATATTCATTTTGAAGCTTTTAGCCCATTAGCAATTTTAGGAGAAGAATAATCTAATATAAAGGATCTTCACTTCGAAGATCCTCAGTACCGATAATCCCTCATTTATTTTAACTAACATTTTATATTCTTGTGGCATCCGATCAACTAGGAGGCTAGAACTGAATAAAAGTAAGGTAGTTACGATAACCTTAGTAAATGAGTTTAAAGAATTAGAATGATTATTTTATAGAATGATTAAAAGAGCAGCCCCAGCAGAAGTAATTAATTGTTACATTTTAGTGCACCTATTAAAAATATCCTACAAAAAATATTGACTTCTTTAATTACAAGTGATAAAATAACAATCCTGTCGCAATGATGTAGTCACAAGCGATATTTTCACTCAGAAAGTTTTTTCGTAGAAGTAGATAAGAATGAAGTTGTTTAGTACAATGTTTTTCTTGATGATTAAATATCGACAAAAAACAATTTAAAAATATTATTGACTTCTACGAATTCTAGTGATAAGATATTATTTGTCGCCACGAGATCTCAACTAGAGATCAGCGATATTTTTCTTTTTTAAAAATTTTTCGCAGAAGTTGACAAAAAAGAAATAGTTTGATACAATGATATTTGTCGCTGTTTCTTTAGATTCAGTTGATATTCATCTTGATAGTTCTTTGAAAACTAAACAAAACAGAAACGTCAACGTTAATTCTAAGTCTATTTAATAGACATTTTATGAGCTGTATCAACTCTTTATTGGAGAGTTTGATCCTGGCTCAGGACGAACGCTGGCGGCGTGCCTAATACATGCAAGTCGAGCGAATCTGAGGGAGCTTGCTCCTGAAGATTAGCGGCGGACGGGTGAGTAA
>NZ_LATZ01000040.1 GCF_000981385.1 Bacillus sp. SA1-12 | reverse complement strand
TGGGCTTAAAAGTTTATATCAAAGATATGAATTTCTACGTCAAACTTAATTGAACCGCCGTATACCGAACGGTACGTACGGTGGTGTGAGAGGTCGGGGGTTAGTCACCCCCTCCTACTCGATTGCCGATAACATCGCTTGTGGTGACTAAATTCTTATAAAACATTTATCAATTTAAGTGTGAAATTATCAATATTTACTAAATAAAACAACATTTGTCTATGACACTAAAAGAATCTACACATATACTATTAATGAATCCAAGAAGCCATATTAGTGATTTGTTACCTTGGAAAAGTAGCAATCAACCTCTCTTTCAGGATCTTCGATTGAAGATCCTTTTTTTTTCAATACCGATAATGTCTCAATATGTTAACTAAAAATGTATAAAGTATTCATCCAACTCTTAGATAGCTTATTCAGCAATCGGGCCATTTAATGAGTAAGGATTATTGAGCAAACGGGAAATTTTAATAAGAAATTGAAATTATTCAGAATTCCCTATGGTAAAATGAGGAAGGTAATAGGTACAGAACAGAAGCTTAATATGGACAAATATAAAATAATTTTATTTTGATTTAGATGAAAATGTTTTATTGATCCACCACTTCATGTTTCACTTGTTGAATATTACGACTTTGAACAAGAAAGTACAAAAAGGCAATTCATTTTTACAGGGAAAGGTTCTAGGATAATGGTATGTTTGAGAATGAGCTATATATGGATATTCTTTACTATTAAAATCATTAAAAGAACAACAATATATTTTAGTTGTTGCAACTTCAAAGCCTACTGTATTTTCTGAACAAATACTAAAGTATTTTAATATTGACCAGTATTTTGATCATGTTGTTGGAAGTAATCTGATGGAACACGAACATCAAAAATTAAATTATTCAATACATATTTGATAAGTACAATTAGCATAGGCTATATGATTTTATTATGATTGGTGACAGAAAACACGATTTTTTTGGTGCACTTATGGATATGGTTCATTTAAAGTATTAAGTGATTTTGATCCTACACATATTGTTAATAGTGTTGACGAGATAAAAGATATTTTCATAGCAAGTAACCGATGGATCAAGGAGTGTTAAACTATGAAGGTGATACAATGTTAGGGATTGTATCTTGGCGGTGGTGTATTTTTCTTAGTATTCATCTTTAAGGTCTGTAATTGAGAGAAAAATACAAAGGAGCTACAAAAATGAGCGATTCACAAAAGAGATGGGATGAAATGATGGCCAAAATTGAAAAGGAATATGCTGAAGAATATGGATTAAATACCGATAAAACAATGGCTGAACTTTTAAACGACTTTCAATATCTTTTCAATGGGATCAAGGATAAAGAAGAAAAGACCCAGGAAGAATGTTTTTTCCAAGATGAAATTTTCGGAAATTCAGAAAAGAAATTTTACCTGGCCTACATTATGTGTTCATTATTAGATAAGTCTCCTTCTGAAATTGAGAAGGAAACAGGAGTAACGCTGCTGGAGCTAGAAAAATACATCAGGAAAAACAATCTGAAATTATAAAAAATTTGATAGGATAAGAGAGAGAAAGTATAAAAGCTTCCTTTTTTGTCCACTATAATAATAGGCAGAGTTTATTAAATAATTAAAAAAGAACAGGGATATGATTCATGAAAGAAGTATTTAAAAGCGCAAAATTAACTATTGAGTACACATGCGAGCCAGAAGCTGGTGAAAAAGCTCCAACAATCGGTGAAAAATCCGCAACATTGGATACTCGCAGGAACATCTAGTAGCAGTTTTGGATTTGCTACAAGAAAGGGGTGTTTTTAACGGCCATCTTAGAGGTATCGTAAAAGAGCTTGATTTTAAAAGGGATTCTAGAAGGTATAACAAGGTAACATGCGCTGTATGCGATTTATCTTTATTGAGTAGGGAATTTTATTAAATTCGATGCAGCACTATGAAATTGAACAGTACTATGGAACAAAAGATGGGTTAGTAGCTATTGTTGACTCAAAATCAAAAAGTTTAATAATAAGATAGCATAAATGATCTTCCAAAATACCAGGTAATATATGATTCTTGTTTATTCAAGAAAAGGGCGCATTTCCGGAATGGATCTGCGCTTATTTTGCATGAAAAGGGCCATTATCTGGAATAAGGAAGGAAATAAAAAGGTGAATCTTGAATTGTAAATTATGACAGAAGAGGTAGAATTCTGGAGTAAGATTGAAATTGAAGGTGGCCTTTTTATGTATGGATTTAAAGCTATATTCGATGAAAATACAGAACAGATGATAAAAGATAATTGGAAAGAGTTAAAAGAAAACTCAATATCCTTTTATGCATATGAAGTGGAAGATAGAAAACCTCACATTACTTTAGCAAGTTATATTGACTTAAACAAAGCTGATTTTATCAAACAAATGGATGTTGTTTACGATTACAAGCCAACTATTGATATAACATTTAATACAATTGGCTCGTTCTTAAATTCAGGAGCATTGTTTTTTGCACCCACCGTAACTAATGACTTACTTGAATTTCATTCTAACCATCATAGAAATTTCGAACAGTTTAAAGACGAACCTAATTCATTGTATTTACCTGATAACTGGATACCTCACTGTACGATAGCGAATAGATTGTATCCAGACCAATTATCTAAAGCATTTAATTACTGCTCTAAAAGAAATAACACTATATTCGGGTAGATTAAGGAAGTAGCTTTAATGGATGTATCAAACAAAAGCAAAGCACCAATAATCTACTCAAAAAAATTGATCAATTAGCAGTATTATGTTTATTCTGCATAAGGGCGTGCTTGTTAAACAAGACGTTTTTTATTTATTTGATTCATTTTTTCCATATAGCGATTAATAAGATTCCTAAATTTAGAAATAATTGTTATTAAGTTAGAGACTAGGTTACTCCAAAAGATTGTGACGTTAAATATAGAAAATGTAATTACTGGAAAGACAGGGAGGTTGAGATATTTGAAACTGAGATAAATGGCAGTCGCTTTCCTTTTAAATGAGGAACAAGAAGTTTTATTTCTTCAAAAAAAGCCAAAAGAAACATCCCTTGCAGGGCTTTTAGTTCCGATAGGTGGACATATTGAAGGCGATGAGATCGATGAACCTCAAAAAGCCTGTTTAAGAGAGATAGAAGAAGAAACGGGTTTAAAAAGTGATTACATATATAATCTGACCCTCCGATACATTGTTCTTAGAATAAAGGAAAATCAAGAAATCCGAATACAATATGTGTTCTTTGGTAACGTATCTAAAAATTCTACGTTAGTTTAAAGTGATGAAGGTTCATTAACATGGGTAGATTATGAGAATATTGTAAACCAGAATATTTCAGCTACTACCAATAAAATAGTTAAACATTACAACGATTTAGGTAAATCTACTGAAAATGAATATGTAGGTCTATGAAATCTTTAAAAGGAAACCCTGAAATTACTTGGGGACATTTAGAGGATTGGGAACTGCCGATTTTCAACTAAACTGGAAATAGTAGTTCCTCAGTTATTCCATTAAAGAAGAGGGTGTTTCTTTAATAGATAGAGTTGTTTTAAGTGTAATATAGGATGGAATATTAACAATTTTTTGGATATTGTTCAAAATATCGGTATTTGCAAAAGGTATTCTAACTAAATTATTGATTCAACTAATAAATGTTAAACTTTAACATAATTTAGATAGGTGAAAACATGGAGAAATGGCTTGGCGCAGCAGGGGTTTGTGTAAAAGAGAAAAAAGTTTTAATGGTTTTACAAGGAACAAAAGAAGAACCAAAGCGTTGGTCTGTTCCCTCTGGAGGTTTAGAGAAGGGAGAGAGGTTGAAGAATGTTGTATTCGTGAGATAAAAGAGGAAACTGGGTATGATATAGAAATCATAAAACTATTATTAAATAAAGAAAGTCTATACGGTAAGGTGATTTAATTTGGGGTTAGTGTAACAGGGGGAAATCCTATAATACAGGATCCTTATAATTTAATTTATGAAGTTGATTGGAAAACACAACGTGAAATTGAAGTTATGAGTCTTACATATGAAGAAGATAGAGATTTTCTTATTAATATAGTTAGTGAGACAAGTTAATATTTATTATTCAAAATTTTATAACTAAACAGCAATTTAATATTATTTATTCCGTTAAAGGGCGCTATAGTGGAGGAGGGAGTTTATCTAAAAAAAATAAAATGGAGGAGAAGTTTCTTCTCCTCCTAAATACGTAAAAAATAATTATAAACGTCCCATTGATTGTTGAGCCATAGCAATTAGGCGTTTCGTAATATCTCCATCTACAGAACCGTTAAACGATCTTCAAGTCGAAGATCGTTTTAACATAAAAAATCTTATTATTATGCCTAAATGTAGCACCCCGACAACTGCACCTTTTTATAATATTAAAAAGGAGTTCGATGACAAAATGGAGATCCTCTTCATTTATGTAATTATCGGGGTATTGATTAGTACATCAATTTATGCGGTGGCAGATTTTCGACCTTGGTATTTTTTTTCTGCTTTGTGCATTGCCTGGTTACCTCTAATATTCATTGGAATGATTATAACTTTATTTATGGATTCAGAAGAAATCTCCAATAAGCTAAACAGATAAAAGCACAAAACCAGGAAATAAATCCAAAAACTGTGACAATTGTAGTTTCGGACCACCCATATTTTAAGCCAAAGTGATAATGAATCGGTGTCATTCTGAAAATACGCTTATGAGTAAGTTTAAATGAGGAAACTTGTAAAATAACCGAAAGTTGTTCAGCAAAATATATAAAGAATAAAATCGGGATTAAAATTTCAACTTTCTCAAGAACAGCAAGAAATGAAAGCGATCCACCTATAGCTAATGATCCTGTATCCCCCATAAAAGCTTTTGCAGGATAGATATTATAAATGAGAAAGCCGAGTAAACATCCAATCATAATTAAACTAAAAATTTGCACCTCTGATCTGTCTGAGACCATAAAAAAGAAAAAGTATGTAGGGATTGCAACAACTCCTAATAGACCGTCTAATCCATCCGTGAAATTTATGGCATTTGCAGAACCTACGACAAATAAGGTAATGACAATGACATATAACACCATTGGAAGATCCAAGGAAATATTTTTAAAAATATTAATGCTGGTGTCTACGCCTAGTTCGTTGATCACGTAAAAAAGCAAAGTACCCGTAAAAATAAATTGAAAAATAAGTTTGGTTTTACCCGATACACCTCCTGGATCTTGACGAGAAGCCTTCCAAAAATCGTCCAAAAACCCAACAAAACTAAAAAGAATATAAGTAATAGACAAGAAATACATTAATGGAGTGGGCGAAAAAAGAATTGATACGATAATTCCTACAAAAAGAATAATTCCAAACATTAACGGAGTGCCTTTTTTTAACTGATGATCTGAAGGAAGTTCTTTTCTTATCGGTTGAATGAACTTAAGTTTTTTCAAAACAGCAATTAATAGCGGAGATAAAATTGTAACAACTACAAAAGCAATTAACGCTGGGGTTATTTGATTACTCACTTCTCATTTACTCCTTTTCTCTTTGCTATCTATAATAAATTCTAAAAAATTCATTCATTTCCTCTATTTAATTCAAAATCTTAAATTTTCTTTATTTGAATATCCTTAATATGTAAATACAAAGGTGCAATGGTAGAGAATCTTGGACAACTAAGGTGAACGATTTATCAAATAATTTCCAGTTCGTTGCAACAATACTGCAACATCCCCCGTTACATAAGTGAATGCAAACTTAAGGGGATGATTTATTATGAAGAAATGGAAATTATTATCGGCTACGGCATTAACAGCATCTTTATTATTTGCAGGTGTACCAGCGGGAACACATGCCCAGGAGAGTCCTAACTCTTCAATTTTTCATTTATCTGGTGTATTAAAGGTTGGTTCAAAGGGTGAAAGCGTTAAGATCATGCAACGTGCTCTTAATAAGGCAATGGGGGCAGAGCTTTCTGAAGATGGCATCTTCGGTCCTAATACAAAAATAGCAGTTGTTGCCTTTCAAAAATCTAAAAAACTATCACCTGATGGGATCTATGGTCCAAAAACACATGCTGTCCTTTCAAAAACTGTAAATTCGGTTGACTATGCTGATACTCGTATTCTAAAGGTGGGGAGTCGTGGAGAAGCGGTAACAGTACTTCAAAAATCATTAAATGACGTCGGCTTTAATGTAGCAGTGGATGGAATTTATGGACCTCAAACCAAAGCAGCAGTAACCAAGTTTCAACAACGATATCCTGAAATAGGTGACGACGGAATTTATGGGCCAATAACAAGGGAGCTAATGGATAAAGTGTTAAAAGGTATAATTAAATAATCAGAAAGTAATAGAGCAGTCTAATCAAATAAATTAAACTGTTTTTAGAATTCCGAAAGCCCTTTTAGTTACTTCCGTATACGGCGAATCAAATTAAGCTATATATGATCTATTATAAGTACTTGTTTTCCTATTGTATTAACAATCATCAAGCAAAAAAAGATTAAGTAAGAACAAAAGCGCAAGCGAATCGATCACCCCAGACAAGTATAAGACGATCAGGAAGAGAAGGTGATTTTTACCTTCAATACCTGATCGTCTTATGACCTCGAGGGGCTAGGCGCTGGAGTTAGATGTCGTGGGCTTATCCACAGTATAAGAATTTTATAATTTCCTAAACTTTTAGAAGATCAATTCGACGTTTCAGAAAAAAGAGTTCGGATGTTTTTTTCCATAACTCTTTTTTCGTTTCTCTTTTACCAGCTCTAAAATGACCCACTAATCATAATTCGTTCCCGCGTTTTTTGCCGCCATTCGTTTAATAGTTGTCTTGTGTTTTCATAATTTTCTTCTAGTAGTGCTTCATAAATTGCCCCATTATAATGTGCCCCTGTGAAAAGTCTTTGTTGAGGATAAAGCTTATAATTTGCCACAGAACTCATAATGATTTTATCGCGATGTGTATCCATAATTTGCAACATCACATTGTTTTTTGCTGCCGAGATGAAGCTTCTTATAAATGATAGTGAGCAATTGGCATAGTTGAAATAGTTGCATTGTTCTTTTTCCTTTAATTGTTGGTCTAGAATTGACTTTAACTCAGGAAGATTGAACGAATAATGGTCGTATTTTTCAACTGTTTCTAGAACATACAATTGATGAGCAAATATCACCTCAAACATATCAAGGATTTCTTTAGTAGAAATTTCTTTTACCATTACTCCTCGATTTTTCAAGGCAATGACAAGACCTTCTAATTCCAAGCGGGCGATCGCATTAGAAATAGGAGTGCGACTCATTTCCAGCTCCTCTGCAAGTTTATATACGGATAATAAACTTCCCGGCATGTATTTACAGGATAGAATTTGTTGTCGGATTATTGTGTAAGCAGTATCAATGAGAGAGGTTGACATCATTTCAATTTCCTTTCCGCTATAACTATTTTCATCTTTTTCTAAGTATTTACATAAAAGCTTATCAATCTATTATAACGACATGCCAATAAATTATTAAGATAAACGACAAAAATTTACAAACTTCAGTATTTTTTTGCAATTTTTAATATTATCCATACAATAATTAACACCACTATAACATTCTATTAACATGCTACTTGTATACTGGAAACAGGTTGATAGATAACTGAAAAGGAGAATGGAAATGATTACTTTAACTGATCAAAATAAAGCGGTGGAAATGTATTACCAAAAAGAAAAGCTTACGACTGATAAGCGCCCGTGGTTTGGCGAGTTAAAGCCGACAGAGACAGGAAATTTTACGTTTGTTGTAATTGGTGACCGTTGCGGAATTACAACCCCGGGTGTATTTGAAAAAGGGTTAGAGCTTGTAAAAGGATTGAAGCCTGATTTTGTATTATCGGTCGGGGATTTTATTGAAGGCTATTGGAATGATGAAGCAGCCGCACATGAAGAATGGGAATATGTTGATCAGCTATTAGAAAAGCTTGAATTGCCTTTTTTCCAAGTTGTTGGAAATCATGATTATGGCAATGACACGATGGTAAAGGTTTGGCGCGAACGAAAAGGCTTTGAATATTATGCATTCCGCTATCATGATCATCTCTTTTTATTCGTTAATACAGAAGAGTCACCTGAAGGAATGCCAGAAGAATTTTTAAATGTATTTCGTAATGTGACAGAAGCTGTTCAACGTGAGCCAGAAAAATCGAAGGAGCATGTTCAAGAATTTTTTGAGGCAATGATGAGTAATGTTTCAAGTGAAGATGCGGAAAAAGGGAACCTACCAAATATTAGTGATGAACAACTTGCTTATTTTGAACAAGTACTGAAAGAAAACGAGGATGTAAGCCAGACGTTTGTCTTCATGCATAAGCCAGCTTGGAAAACAACAGACGCTCAGTTCCAACGTCTTGAGGAGATGCTAAAGGATCGAAAATACACAATTTTTGCCGGCCATCTACATCAGTTAGAGGTTATGAAAAGAAATGGTCAAGATTACATTCAAATGGGAAGAACTGGTGCATGCTGGCACGGTGAAGGCGTTGGCTCGATTGATCATATTCTTTGGGTAACAGTTAAAAATGGAGAAACAAATGTTAATGTTATTGATCTAAATGGAGTTTCAAAATTAGATAAATTTACAACAAGCAGTGAAATGAATGCATAAGAAGAGGTGAGCAAAATGACGGATGAAACGATGGAGCTGCAATGTTTATTGCCTCTGAAAGGTGTTGTTAATTTTCGTGATATGGGTGGATTATTAACAATAGATGGAAGGAGGGTGAAAAAAGGAATTTTATTCCGAGCAGCTGAACTAACAGGATTAACGGAAGAAGATAAGTGCTATTTAGAAACATTAAATCTAAATTATATCTTCGATTACCGTAACACTTTTGAAGCAGACTTGAAGCCAGATCCGCTGATTGGACAAGCAAAAAACGAACGAATTCCAGTCAATATTGACGACAATACAGCGGCACATGTGTCTTCAGAAGAAATGGTTAAAAGTGCATATTATAAAACATTCACTAAAGAGATGTTCATAAGTTTATATGAAAAAATGCCAATTCAAAATCCATCATATCAAAGACTTATGACCCTTCTCAAAAGGCCGGAAGAGAATTTGCCGCTTGTTCATCATTGTGCAGGGGGACGAGACCGCACAGGAATCGGAGCAATGCTAATCCTTATCACTCTTGGTGTCCCATATGAAATGGTACTAGAAGATTTCTTGCTGTCAAATCGTACTCTAGCAGATTTTCATAAGCAAATTTTTGATGAAGCAGCGCAGTATATTTCTGAAGAAGAAGTTGCTCAATTTCGAGAAGTATTGTTGCTGAATGAAAACTATTTGCATGCAGCTATGGATTCAATCGTTCGAACATACGGCAGTTTCGAAAAATATCTTGCAGAAGAGTTTGGCATTACAGAAGAAATACGAGAAAGAATAAAAGACTATTGTCTCGAATAACGCGTTGAGGCTCTTGCAAACTCTGTCTTTACGGGTAGTAATCTTGTAAATCAAAGAAGCAACTAGTTGCCCGTAAAAGCTAAATTATATCTAATAAAACCGGAGGTAATTAAAATGACTAAAATTAATTTTGTTCACCTAACAGATACTCATATTTTGCAAAACTATAAAGGCAGTTTACTAGAAAAAGTCGATGGTCCGAATGGGAATCCAAGTGATTTTTTAATGAAAATTTTAGCTAATATTAAATCTTTTACACAAATGCCTGATTTCATTTTAGTTAGCGGCGATTTGGTTCATGAAGGAAACGCCAGCGATTATGCTCACCTTAAACAAATCATTGAGGAGTATGTTGGAGATATTCCTGTTTATACAGCTCTTGGCAATCATGATATAACAGCTGCGTATTGGGAAGGGTATGAAGGGAAAGCAAATTGTTCCGATCACCTTTTCTATGAAAAGGATATTAATGGATACAGATTAATTGTTTTAGATTCAAGTCATGATCATAGCGGGGTCGGGATGATTGATGCAAAACAATTAGAGTGGCTTGAAAATGTTTTAAAAACTCCATCTGAAAATGGCAGTTTACTAGTTATTCATCATCCGCTTGAAGCTGGTGAAGTAATCGATGGGCATGCGCTGACAAATTCTCAGGAAGTTCTTAACATTATCCAAGATACTGATGTTATTGCCGTGTTAAGCGGACATACGCATCAGAATAAAGTGAGCTCATATGGCGATATTCTCCTATCCACTGCAGATGGTACTGCATTTGGTGTAGCTGTTACCAATGAAAGCATGCAATTGAATGATCGCACAGGTTATAGTTTATGTTCGGTCGATAAAAATGGACTTGCTGTTCAAACCGTTAGATTTCCTGATGAGATTAACACGATATTGAGTTTTTCATTACAAGCATTACAACATAATTAATTTAACTTTTTGAAAGAGGGAAATGACCAATGAAATTTACAAAAAAGTTTTTTTCTTTGTTTATTGTTTCCGTGTTAACAATCTCACTACTAAGTGCATGTGCAGCATCATCTGAAACATCAACTGAAGCAGAATTAGGAAAATTAGATCCAAACAATCCAACGAAAATTACCTTCTATTCTTATAGTTTAGCTTATCCAACAATGAAAGAGGGCGTAGAGCATTTAATTCAAGAATTTAATGACACAATTGGGAAGGAAAAAGGAGTAATTGTTGAAAGGGTAGCCGACCAGACGATGCAGCAATATAAAGCTGATATTGCTGCAGGAAAACAAGTAGATGTTATCCAGCATACCTTTTCAACATTAGATAATTCGAAAGAAACTCTTGGCTTAAAAGCATATGAAGATGTATTCCCAAAGGATGAATTGGAACAACATTTCGAAGGTATTGCTCCTAATGCCCTAGAATTAGGAAAAATTGATAACAAGATGTATGGATTAGCCTTCACATTTAGTACGCCAATTGTATTTATCAATGGAAAACTATTTGAAGAAGCTGGCTTAGATCCAAACAATCCGCCGAAAACATGGGAAGAAGTAAAAGAATACTCTTTAAAAATTAAAGAAGCTACTGGAAAAGATGGTTTTGGTTTAGCTCCAAATAACGGTTGGACCACAGAAGGGGTTATTTTAAGCAATGGCGGCGAAGTGATTTCTAAGGATAGAAAAGAAGCGACGTTTACGAGTAAAGAAAGCGTTGAGGCCATTGAAATGTGGAAGGATCTCTATCAAAATGGTGCACATGCAGTAGGTACTGATGCGGAATTGCCGGAACAATTTATGGCTGGCAACCTAGGTATGTTTATTACATCAACAGCTCTGCATAGTGGTTTCTCCAAAGCTGCTGAAGCTGGCGGCTGGAAATTATATGGTGCTGGACTTCCACAATTTGGTGATAAACCATCAGTTCCAGTGAACTCAGGAAGTGCATTAGCAGTAAGACCTGATTCACCAGAAAAAAATGCGGCGGTTTGGGAGTTTATCAAGTATGTAACTGGTAACGAAGGTTATACGATTATCACGTCAGAAATAGGTTACTTGCCTTTACGTACTGGACTTGCAGATGACCCTAATTATTTAAAAGACTTCGTTGATAAAAATTCGTTATATAAAATTAATCTTGAACAATTAGAACAAATGCACCCTGTGGCCATCTGGCCGGCAGCATATGCTACTGAATCTGCAACAATCTTTACCGATGCTATTGTAGAGGCAGTTACAACAGATGCTGATGTAGAAGAGACGTTAAAAGAAGCGGAAAAGCAAATTAACGACATGATTCAATAAAGATTCTTTGAAAAAATGAAGCTGACCCAAAAGCAGAGTGCCAGGCACCTCCAATACAGTTGAGCTTTTCATTGCAAGCATTACAACATAAATAAGATAACTTTGTTGAAAGTAGGAAATGACCAATGAAATGTACGAAAAAGTTTTTTTCACTGTTTATTGTTTGCGTGTTAACAATTTCGCTATTAAGTGCATGTGCAGCATCATCTGAAACATCATCTGAAGCAGAATTAGGCAAATTAGATCCAAATAATCCAACGAAAATTACGTTCTATTCCTATAGTTTAGGTGCGCCAACAATGAAAGATGGGATGGAGCATTTAATTCAGGAGTTCAATGACACAGTTGGGAAGGAAAAAGGAGTAATAGTTGAAGGAGTAGCCGATCAAACGATGCAGCAATTTAAGGCAGATATAGCTGCAGGAAAACAAGTAGATGTTATCCAGCATACCTTTCCAACTCTAGATAATTCACGAGAAACTCTTGGCTTTAAAGCATATGAAGATGTATTTCCTAAAGATGAATTGGAAGAACATCTAAAGGGTATTGCTCCTAATGCATTAGAATTAGGGAAAATTGATGACAAGATGTATGGGTTAGCCTTTACGTTTAGTACGCCAATTACATTTATTAATGGAAAACTATATGAAGAGGCTGGGCTAGACCCAAATACTCCTCCGAAAACATGGGAAGAAGTAAAAGAGTATTCGTTAAAAATTAAAGAAGCAACTGGAAAAGACGGTTTTGGTTTAGCACCGAATAACGGCTGGATTACAGACGGGGTTATTTTAAGTAATGGCGGCGAAGTGCTATCTGAGGATCGAAAGGAAGCAATGTTTGCTAGTCAAGAAAGTATTAAAGCGATTGAAATGTGGCAAGATCTCTATCAAAATGGTGCACATGCAATAGGTACTGATACGGAATTAGCGGAACAATTTATGGCTGGAAACCTTGGTATGTATATTTCATCAACCGCTTTGCATAGCGGTGTAGTTAAGGCAGCTGAAGCAGGTGGTTGGGAATTATATGGTACAGGACTTCCGCAATTTGGTGATAAACAAGCAGTACCAGTCAACTCTGGAAGTGCTTTAGCAGTAAGACCTGACACCCCAGAAAAAAATGCGGCGGTTTGGGAGTTTATCAAGTATGTAACTGGAAATGAAGGATATACAATTATTACTTCAGAAGTAGGTTACTTGCCTTTACGTACAGACCTTGCAAATGATCCGAATTATTTAAAAGATTTCGTTGCTAAAAACCCATTATATAAAATAAATCTTGAGCAATTAGAACAAATTCACCCATGGACGATTTGGCCGGCAGAATATGCTACTGAAACATCAACAATCTTTAACGATGCGATTGTTAAAGCAGTATCTACAGATGCTGATGTTGCAGAGACGTTAACAGAAGCAGAAAAGCAAATTAACGACATGATTCAATAAAGATTCTTTGTAAAAAATGAAGCTGACCTAAACGCAAAGTGCCAGACACTTATGGGTCAGCCTCATTCACCAATTTTTAATAAAGAAAGGAAACGGTATGAGTAGATCACTCGAAAACAATTATCACCCGTCATTGTCAAATGAAACTCCTGTTGCTAGAAAAGGTCTCTCAAAAACAGCTAAGCTAAGAAAAACGCTCAAACCATATCTCTATTTATTACCTGCGCTTTTATTACTAGGCATCTGGATGTATAAGCCGTTAATACAAACATTCATATTAGCTTTCCAAAAGTGGAGCATGGTTCCAGGCACAATCCCTGAATTTGTCGGATTTGAAAACTTCATCCGTTTATTCAATACGAAGGATTTCGTCATATCAATTGAAAATACGATCTTTTATACAATTGGTTTACTGCCTTTTTCCATTATCATCCCATTATTACTGGCGGTTGCCACACACGATATGATCGGGAAAGTAAAAAATGTGTATCGTGCTCTATTTTTTATTCCGATGATTTTAGCACCAGTTACGGTTAGTGCCATTTGGCGATGGTTATTTCACCCTAGTAATGGATTAGTGAACATATTTCTACTTAAAACTGGGTTAATCGACACGAATATTTCGTTTTTTTCAGATCCGCGTTTTGCTAAGTGGATCATCTTATTTATGACCGGTTGGAGTTTAATTGGTTTTAGTACCATTATGTTCTCCGCTGCATTAACAGGGATAAACAAAGACTATTATGAGGCGGCATCCTTAGATGGAGCGAGCAGGTTTAAACGCTTTTTCGATATTACTCTTCCTTTATTATCGCCAACAATTCTATTTATGCTGACGATGAGCATTTTATTTTCAAGTCAGTTTACTTTTGCCTATATCGATATATTAACAGCCGGTGGACCGTTTGGATCATCAACTAATATTTACTATGAAATGTATAAATATGGATTTTCGAATCTCAATGTGGGTCTGAGTTCGGCAGCTGCGATTTTGTTCTTTTTCATTTTTGCAATCATCGCATTTGCACTTAATTATATTTCGAGAAAGTTTGCTTTTTATGACAATTAAGATCGGAGGTTATGAAATTGACAAGGAAATTTAAACCGTTCAGTATTATTCAACATCTTTTATTAATTCTAATGTGTATCATTGCGATTTTTCCGATTTATTGGATGGTGATTTCATCGTTTAAGAATGAATCAGAAATTTTTACGGCTTCATTCATTCCTTCGAAACCTACGATTGAAAACTATGTTTATGCTTTTTCGGAAATGCCGATTGTCAAGATGATGTTTAATTCTTTCATTATTTCCATTCTGACGACAGCACTTCAGCTTATTACGAGTATTTTAGCAGGTTACGCACTTGTTCGCTGGAAATTTAAAGGTAGTTTTTTTATTTACTCTTTGCTTAGCTTATCATGGTTAATTCCTTTTCAAGCGATTATGATTCCAAACTATGTTCTTATTAATCAAATGGGTTTGAATGAACAATTATTAGGAGTGGTCTTGCCTTTTGCTGTGTCAACTTTTGCGATTCTATCACTTTATCATAGTTTTAAAGCATTTCCTGTTGCACTTATTGAAGCAGCAAGGCTTGATGGAGAAAGTGACTTAGGCATATTACTTCGTGTCGTTTTACCAAATATTAAGTCCACGGTTGCCTCACTCGGTATTTTATTGTTTATTAACGGGTGGAATGAATATTTATGGCCAATGTTAATAACGAAGCAGATGGAAAATGCACCGATCCAAATTGGATTGAAGTCATTCGTTAATTCAGATGTCAATATGTGGGGTTCACTTATGGCAGCAACGACGATTTCTTGTCTGCCAATCCTAATTATTTATCTCGTCTTACAAAGACAAGTAGTTGATTCTTTCGTACGATTTGGCATTAAATAATCTATCACTCTTGTTTAAACCTACTTTAGGAGTTGTGAAAATGGGAAAAATAACGATTAATCATATTAAAAAGAGTTTTCAATCAAATGAAATTTTAAAAGGAATTGATGTAGAAATTCCCGATGGCTCGTTTACAATTTTACTCGGACCTTCAGGATGTGGAAAGTCTACTTTATTAAGAATTATTTCAGGACTTGAAGAACCAACAAGCGGAAGTCTGCTTATAAATGACGAAGATGTCACATACGCAGAACCAAAAGACCGCAATATTGCGATGGTTTTCCAAAACTATGCTCTATATCCTCATATGACCGTTTACAAGAACATCGAATACGGATTGAAAATTAAAAAAGTACCGAAGCAAGAACGGGAAGAAATCATTAAAAATGTATTAAAAATGGTCGAACTTACTGATCATGCGAATAAACGTCCTGCACAGTTATCTGGGGGACAACGGCAGCGCGTCGCTCTTGCCCGGGCAATTGTTAAGCGGCCGCATGCTTTTTTAATGGATGAACCTCTTTCAAATTTAGACGCTAAACTAAGAAATCAAATGCGCCAAGAGTTAATCGAATTGCATCAACAATTGAAAACAACGTTTTTATATGTCACTCATGATCAAGTCGAAGCTATGTCAATGGGTTCCTATATCATTATTATGAATCAAGGGGAGATTATGCAGAAAGGGACACCAAAAGAGATTTATACGAACCCTGCAAATTTATTTGTCGCCCAATTTATCGGCTCACCACCAACAAACATCATTGAATTTGATGACTTATATTTAGGGATACGTCCTGAAGATATCAGTATTGTCAATACGAATCAAATTGACAGTGATATCATGATATCTGGAAATATTCTTGCAACTGAGCAGCTTGGCGGAGAGACGATTTATCGTGTGAAAACAACTTTTGGCAACCTGAATGTAAGAACACAAAGCTGTTGGGATGAAGTGTGTGAAAATGTCGAACTTTATTTCTCTTTGGATAAAATAATGGTGTTTAATAAAGCAGGAAATCGAATTGAAAAAGATGCTAAGGTCATGGGGAAAATAAGCAGTTTAAAAACTGAGAAGATCAATGAAAAAGAGCTTGTTTTTAGTTGAATGTATTGAAAAGCCTCGTTGGATATCTAACGAGGTTTTATTAAGTGCGCCCAGCATGGGTGTAATCTATAGGGTGAAAGTCCCGAACTGTGAAGACAGAAGTAACAGTTAGCCTAACACAAGGGTGTCTATGGTGACATGGAATCTGAAGGAAGTGAGCGGCA
>NZ_LATZ01000039.1 GCF_000981385.1 Bacillus sp. SA1-12 | reverse complement strand
TAATATATCTGGTGGCGATGGCGAAGAGGTCACACCCGTTCCCATGCCGAACACGGAAGTTAAGCTCTTCAGCGCCGATGGTAGTTGGGGGTCTCCCCCTGTGAGAGTAGGACGTTGCCAGGTAAGGAGAAAAGATCAGTAGAAATACTGGTCTTTTTGTTATGGAGTTAAATAAATAAAAACCGTAAGGTTTTTTAGATAAAAGCAGAATCAAATGTAATATTACTGATATTTGTTTCGTTTAAATAAATTACCGTAAAATGCTCTATGTTTCAATTTACTAATAAAAAATGAAATAAATTAAAGAGCAATCGACAATTCGCCGATTGCGTCATTTCCCTTTTGACTTCCCATTTCAATTACAAGAGGTAAGAGAATCTTGTACTCACACACTTTCTCTTAATTGTTCAAATATAAATTTTAAAAAACTCTCACCTTAAAGATTATGTTCTAAAAAATCTAAAATAAAGTAAGGGATCTTCCGTTTGGCAATCTCAATATATCGTAAGATGAATGGATAATCATCACTTGAAGCCCCAAGTAGAAGTTCATACCACCATTCGGTTTCATATCTTGAAATCATGCTTAAATTGTATAAAAGTAAATAATGGACTAAGAGCTCTGGGAGATTCAGCAACAGTTCCCGAGAATTTGGAATATAGAAACAATCCTCCTCCAAGTGATAAGAAAACGGCAAACAGTGATAATTTGTTATTAAATTATTGTCTAGCAGCATACCATCGTCAAGATCTGATTCAATAATGTTAACTACATACTTCTCTTCAAGAAATTCTGCCAATCGTTTTATAGACATATGAAAACATTGTGCCATGTCCTCTGAAAGCAAAAGATGTCCCTGGTGATTTTTAACTTTAATAAAATGCTCTTTTGAATGATGAAAGGAAAAGACCTCATTCATTTCTGCAATTTGCTTAAATAAAGAATCCATTGAGTATTTTTCAGCTTCTAGATGATTAATTTGAAATAATTTACTTGCTACATGGGAAAAAAGGCCATTTCTTTGTATTTTGATTTCATCTTTTAGAAAATGATATTGTTGCTTTTTTCGTTTCCTGCTAGAGACACCATGTGCAAGAACAGAAGATGTGGATGGGTATTCAGGATCGATAATAATAAGGCATGCTTTAACTAATTGTGATATACCATAAAATAGCAGCATTGGTTGAATTGTGTATGGCGATTGACCTGCTTGTAAGAAAAAATTTTCACCATGCTTTAGAAAATAAACGAACCTGTAGCCGTTTTCATATGATAGTCCACTTGCATTTTCGAAAGAGAGCCTTTTATAACATTTTTCCAGTTTTTTTTGAACGGTTTCCGTTGAATGATAAGATAGTAAGCGTTCCCAAAATGATGCTGTCATAAATTGTACACTCCATTTACTAAATTCTAAATATTTAAACTCTTTGCTCCTTCCTTGACAGTCGTTATGACTGTTGATAATCTACTAATAATATTTTGCCGAAAAAAGGGGGATTTACTATGTGGGAACAAAAATTTTCTAAAGAAGGCTTAACATTTGATGATGTATTATTAGTACCAGCTAAATCAGAGGTATTACCAAGGGATGTTGATTTAAGTGTACAGCTGACTCCTAGCTTAAAACTTAATATCCCAATCATTAGTGCTGGTATGGATACTGTAACAGAGGCTGAACTTGCTATTGCAATTGCAAGACAAGGTGGTTTAGGTGTTATTCATAAAAATATGTCAATTGAACAGCAGGCAGAGCAAGTTGATAAAGTAAAAAGATCTGAAAGAGGCGTTATTACGGATCCATTTTATTTAACTCCGGATCATCAAGTTTATGATGCTGAACATTTAATGGGCAAGTATAGAATTTCCGGTGTTCCAGTTGTAAATAACCCTGAGGAACAAAAGCTGGTTGGAATCATTACAAACCGTGATATGCGTTTTATTCAAGATTACTCCATTAAAATTAATGATGTTATGACAAAAGAGAATCTTGTGACAGCGGGTGTAGGAACCACTTTAAAAGATGCTGAGAGCATTTTACAAAAGCATAAAATTGAAAAGCTACCACTTGTAGATGAAAATGGAGTATTAAAAGGCTTAATTACAATCAAGGATATTGAAAAAGTCATTGAGTTCCCGAATTCAGCAAAAGATGATCATGGTCGCTTGATTGTTGCAGCTGCTGTAGGTGTTACTGCTGATACAATGGTGCGCGTGAAAAAATTAGTAGAGGCAAATGTTGATGCAATTGTGGTCGATACTGCACATGGCCATTCTAAAGGCGTTTTAGAAACCGTCAGAACAATCCGTAATGAATACCCTGATTTAAATATTATTGCTGGAAATATCGCAACTGCGGAAGCGACAAAGGCACTAATCGATGCGGGAGCTAATGTGGTTAAAGTCGGAATTGGACCTGGTTCAATTTGTACGACAAGGGTTGTAGCAGGTGTTGGTGTTCCACAAATCACAGCTGTGTATGACTGTGCTACAGAAGCTAGAAAACACGGTATTTCCATTATTGCAGACGGAGGAATTAAGTACTCTGGTGATATGGTAAAAGCTATAGCAGCTGGCGGCCATGCTGTTATGCTCGGAAGCCTTCTTGCAGGTACATCTGAAAGCCCTGGGGAAACAGAAATTTTCCAAGGACGCCGTTTTAAAGTATACCGTGGAATGGGTTCGGTTGGTGCAATGGAAAAGGGCAGTAAAGATCGTTATTTCCAAGAAGATAATAAAAAATTCGTTCCAGAAGGAATTGAAGGCAGAACGCCTTATAAAGGACCATTATCAGAAACCATTTATCAGCTAGTAGGCGGTATTCGTTCTGGAATGGGTTACTGCGGAACAAAAAATCTTAAAGAATTAAGAGAAAACACACAATTTATCCGTATGACTGGTGCCGGCTTAAAGGAAAGTCATCCACATGATGTACAAATTACAAAAGAAGCACCAAATTACTCACTATAATCTCCCAAGTTTGACAAAAATTTCGTGAATTATGACAGAACTTTAACAATTGACAGAGACATGTACTCTGTCTATTTTTTTTTGTATTTCTATGATAAAATCTATCTTGTTGTTTTAAAAATGAAAAGAAAAAATAATGTTTTAGTAAAAATAAACAGATGTTTAATTATAGATAAATTAAATTTGGAGGTATCACATTGATCAGTAAAAAATTTAGGAAGTTGTTCGGCGTTCTATTTACGCTCACATTTATTGTTTCCGCGTTTTCTCCTTTCACAACTGCCAGTGCTGCAGAGGAGCCCATTTCAGTTAATGCAGGCTCTGCCATTATCATAGAGGAATCGACAGGGACAATTCTTTATGGCAAAAATATTGATGAAATGCTTCCCGTAGCTAGTATGGCAAAGGTCATGACCGAGTATTTAATCCTAGAAGCGATTAAAGATGGAAAGATTAAGTGGGAGCAAACCTATACACCGAGTGAGTATGTCTATAAAATCTCACAAAATGGAGACTTATCAAATGTTCCATTAAGACAAGACGGTTCTTATACGGTTAAGGAATTATATGAAGCAATGGCGATTTATTCCGCTAATGGGGCAGCGATTGCTTTAGCTGAAATTGTTGCCGGTTCTGAATCGGCTTTTGTCAAACTAATGAATGAAAAAGCAAAAGAGTTAGGCCTAACAAACTATGAATTTGTGAATGCAACAGGCTTAGAAAATAAAGACCTGATAGGAATGCACCCAGAAGGTACAAGTGCTGATGCAGAGAACCGTTTATCTGCCCGTGATATGGCTTTGCTTTCTCAAAAACTAATCAAAGACTTTCCAGAGGTTATAGAAACGGCCAGTATCCCTAAAAAGGTATTTAGAGAGGGTACAGATGATGCTACTAATATGCCAAACTGGAACTGGATGCTTCCAGGTTTAGTTTATGAATATGAAGGTGTAGATGGATTAAAGACAGGTTCTACTAACAATGCAGGATCATGTTTTACAGCAACTGCTGAACGTAATGGAATGCGTGTTATTTCAGTTGTGATGAACGCGCAAGGTAAATCACTGCATGAATCACGATTTGTCGAAACGGAAAAAATGCTGAATTATGCTTTTAACAATTTTTCAGTAAAAGAAGTTTTCCCAGCTAATTATCAAATAAAATCACAATCTACTATCCCGGTAGTAAAGGGTAAAGAAGATCAAGTTTCAATTCAGACAAAAGAAGCTATTAATCTTGTTGTGAAAAACGGTGAGGAAAATGCGTATAAACCAACATACCAGCTTGATCAAAAACAGCTAACAAAAAAAGGAGAGCTGACTGCTCCTGTTAAGAAAGATCAAAAGGTTGGTACCATGGTTGTTAGCTATCAAGGTAAGGGAAGCACTTTAGGTTTTGTTGATAAAAATAAAACACCTCAAGTAGATGTTGTTACCAAAGAGGCTGTTGAAAAAGCAAATTGGTTTGTCCTTTCAATGAGAGGTGTTGGCGGTTTCTTCAGCGGTTTATGGGGCACGATTACAGATACAGTAAAAGGTTGGTTTTAATGATAGGCTCCTATTATATGGAGCCTTTTTGTATAGATTTACAAATAGAAGTTGTTTGTGTTCTCTTTTATATATAAGAATTGGAAATCTTAAGTATATGAAAAAATGATTGAATAGTGTATGATTTAGGAATTGTTTTACTAATTATATTAATTTTGATAGGATTTTTTTAAAAGTTAGGATAAAATATACCGTAGATGAATTTTAAACAACACTATAACAAATCCTATTAAAGGAAATTACATAAGGGGGACTAACATAATGAGTAATACAACAGGTACTGATCGCGTTAAACGCGGTATGGCGGAAATGCAAAAAGGCGGCGTTATTATGGACGTTGTCAATGCAGAGCAAGCGAAAATTGCTGAGGAAGCTGGTGCGGTAGCAGTAATGGCTCTTGAGCGCGTTCCTGCTGATATTCGTGCTGCTGGCGGTGTAGCACGAATGGCTGATCCTACAATCGTAGAAGAAGTTATGAAGGCTGTTTCTATTCCAGTAATGGCAAAAGCACGTATCGGTCATATCGTAGAAGCACGTGTATTAGAAGCGATGGGTGTAGACTACATTGATGAGAGTGAAGTATTAACACCTGCCGATGAGGAATTCCATCTGTTAAAAAGCGACTTCACAGTTCCATTTGTTTGCGGCTGCCGCGACTTAGGAGAAGCTACCCGTCGTATCGCTGAAGGTGCTTCAATGCTTCGTACAAAAGGTGAGCCTGGCACAGGTAACATTGTAGAGGCTGTTCGTCATATGCGCAAAGTTAACGCACAAATTCGTAAAGTTGCAGCGATGAGTGAAGATGAATTAATGACAGAAGCAAAAAATCTAGGTGCACCATTTGAACTGCTTCTTCAAATTAAAAAAGAAGGTAAATTACCAGTTGTTAACTTTGCTGCTGGCGGTGTAGCAACTCCAGCGGATGCTGCATTAATGATGCAGCTTGGAGCGGACGGCGTGTTCGTTGGTTCTGGGATCTTCAAATCTGAAAATCCGGCTAAATTTGCTCGTTCAATTGTAGAAGCAACAACACATTATCAAGACTATGAACTAATTGCTCAGCTTTCAAAAGGACTTGGAAGTGCTATGCAAGGAATTGAAATTTCAAGCCTTTTACCAGAGCAAAGAATGCAAGAGCGCGGTTGGTAATAAAAAGGAGTTTTTAATATGCTAAAAATCGGTGTTTTAGGCCTGCAAGGGGCTGTAAGAGAACATATTCGCTCTGTAGAGGCATGCGGTGCTGAAGGGATTGTCATTAAGACTGTAGACCAGCTTGATGAGGTGGATGGTTTAATTATCCCAGGCGGAGAAAGCACAACAATGCGTCGTTTAATTGATAAGTACAACTTTATGGAGCCTTTAAAGAATTTTGCTGCTGCTGAAAAGCCGATGTTTGGCACATGTGCTGGATTAATTCTGCTTGCCAAAAACATTGTTGGAAACAGCGAGCCTCATTTAGGGCTATTAGATGCAACTGTTGAACGTAATTCCTTTGGCCGTCAAAAGGACAGCTTTGAGGCTGAATTAATGATTACTGGTGTCGGTGAGGACTTTGTAGGAGTATTTATTCGAGCACCGCATATTGTTGAGGTAGGAGAAGATGTTGAAATTCTGGCGAAGCATAACGGACGAATTGTTGCAGCACGTCAAGGACAGTTCCTCGGATGCTCGTTTCACCCGGAATTAACGGATGACCATCGTATGACGCAATTATTTATAAATATGGTAAAAGAATCAAAATAGATGTATAAAAAGCTTGCAGGTGCTGTAAACTTGTAGTAAATTTATGATTACTTAATTGTATATGTTAACGTGATGATAGGAACTAGTAGCAGGATCTTCTATCTGCAGAGAGCCGATGTTTGGTGAAAATCGGTGGTAGATGCTTGTGAATCCATCCTTGAATGAATGGCTGAACAGGGTTTTAAACTTTAAGTAGGCAATTCCGGCTGTGACCGTTATTCATTAAGTGAAAAATACACTATGTATTTTTAACTAGGGTGGCAACGCGGGTAACTCTCGTCCCTTTTTTGGGGACGGGAGTTTTTTATTTATATCGTTATGTTAAAGCTCATTGTAGATTTTTTCCTTATATTAATTGGTAGGAAATTTAACGCTACATTAAATGGGCTATTTTATAAAAAATGACAAAGGAGAATGAAGCATGTTAGATATTAGGTTTTTACGTGCGAATTTTGAAGAGGTAAAAGAAAAATTATCTAAACGCGGGGAAGATTTGACCGATTTCGGGAAATTTGAGGAATTAGATAAAAAGAGAAGAGAGCTAATTGCATCTACTGAAGAATTAAAAAGCAAACGAAATGAAGTTTCAGCTCAAATTGCACAATTAAAAAGAGAAAAGCAAGATGCTGATCATTTAATTAAAGCAATGAAAGAGGTTGGAGAGGAGATTAAAGTTCTTGATGACCAATTACGTGAGGTTGAAGCGGAATTAGATCAATTGCTATTATCTATTCCAAATATTCCACATGAGAGTGTGCCAATTGGTGATACTGAAGATGATAATATTGAAGTTCGCAAATGGGGAGAATTACCAGAGTTTGATTTTGAGCCAAAACCGCATTGGGATATTGCAGATGGGCTGAAAATTTTGGATTTTGAACGAGCTGCAAAGGTGACTGGAAGCCGTTTCGTCTTTTATCGCGGATTAGGAGCAAGATTGGAAAGAGCGCTTTTCAACTTTATGCTTGATCTTCATATTGAGGAACATGGATATACGGAGATACTGCCGCCATTTATTGTGAACCGCGACAGTATGACTGGGACTGGTCAATTACCAAAGTTTGAAGAGGATGCTTTTAAAATAGCAGGTGAGGATTACTTTTTGATTCCCACTGCTGAGGTTCCGGTAACCAATTTGCATCGTGAGGAAATTTTAAATGTTGAACAGTTTCCAATTTGCTATGCGGCATTTAGTGCAAATTTTCGTTCAGAAGCAGGATCTGCAGGAAGAGATACGAGAGGATTAATTCGTCAGCATCAATTTAATAAGGTTGAGCTTGTCCGTTTTGTTAAGCCTGAAGACTCTTATGAGGAGCTGGAAAAGCTTACTGGACATGCAGAAAAGGTTCTTCAGCTACTAGGATTGCCATACAGGGTTTTAAGCATGTGTACGGCCGATCTAGGCTTCACAGCAGCTAAAAAATATGATCTTGAGGTCTGGATTCCTAGTTACGGAACATACCGTGAAATTTCTTCTTGCAGTAATTTTGAAGCATTTCAAGCACGCCGTGCAAACATTCGCTTTAGACGTGATGCAAAAGCCAAGGTTGAGCATGTTCATACCCTAAATGGATCAGGATTGGCAATCGGAAGAACGGTAGCAGCCATTTTAGAAAACTATCAACAAGAAGATGGGTCAGTCATTATTCCAGAAGTTTTAAGACCATATATGGGGAATAAAGAGCGAATTAGCATTCAGTAAATATATAAAGTGATCGAAACAGGGAGTCTTGAACCGTATCAATACTCTCTGTTTCAATCTGAATAAAGCCATTTGATCACGAGCACACTATTTATATAGAAAAAGTTTTTAATTTTTTTTATGAAATTGTTGACAGGCATAATTAGTATATGGTAAAGTAAATCTTGTCGAAACGGAGGAATACCCAAGTCCGGCTGAAGGGATCGGTCTTGAAAACCGACAGGGGTGTCAAAGCCCGCGGGGGTTCGAATCCCCCTTCCTCCTCCATAATTAAACCATTATCTCATATTTAGCGCATAAAATATGGGGATTGATACAATCGTTACTATGAATGTAGCGATTTTTTTTATGCTTTTTTTGCTGTTATTAGGAGAATGAAGTAAAGCCAAAGCCATATCAAAAAACAACAAATCTTTTAGAAGAGAGCCTTTTCTAAAAAAATAGCGATCTCACAGGAAAAAGCATGCTTCCTTTGAGATCGCTTATTTATTATAATCTTATACGAACTTCCTATAAAGACCCGTTGAGTCGCACCCTATTTTTTTAATAATCTAGATTGCTCAATAAAATAACCAATTCGCTCAACAATTGGTTCGATTGTTTGTTCATTTTTCATGATATCATAGTCGTTAATATTTACTCGTAAAACAGGACAAGCATTAAAGTTATTAATCCAATTTTCGTAACGGCGATGCATTTCCTCCCAATATTCAACAGGTGTTTGTTGTTCCATTGGTCTGCCACGTAATTTTATTCTTTCTAAAATATCATCCAGGCTTCCCTCAAGATAGATAAGGAGATCCGGGTGAGGGAAATAAGGTGTCATCACCATTGCTTCAAAAAGATTTGTATAAGTTTCGTAATCTACTGCAGACATTGTCCCTTTTTCGTAATGCATTTTAGCGAAGATGCCTGTATCTTCATAAATGGAACGATCCTGTATAAATCCCCCGCCATATTCAAATATTTTCTTCTGTTCTTTAAAACGCTCTGCAAGGAAATAGATTTGCAAATGAAAGCTCCAGCGTTCAAAATCAGCATAAAATTTATCTAAATACGGATTTGAGTCAACCTTTTCAAAAGAGGTCTTGAAATCTAACGCATTCGCAAGTGCATTTGTCATAGTTGATTTTCCTACACCAACAGTACCGGCGATTGTAATTACTGAGTTGTGTGGGATGTTATATTTGTCTCGTAGTTTCATTTGAGCTTGCTCCTTTTTGAAAATGCTGATCTAATTGTTTAAAAATCGTGATTAAATCTTGTTTATTGTTAACAAAGTCTAAAGAGTCGCCATTAAGTCTAATAACAGGTACAGAAGGGTTATTTTTTTCCCATTCAGCCATTGCTATTTCATAGTCTTCGGAAAGCTGCAAGAGATAGTCTGGATCAATATTGCGCTCAATTTCTCGTCCTCTTGCTGCAATACGGGTAAGTAATGTTGAAAGACTAGCATGTAAATAGATGATTAAACGAGGCGTAGGCATATCGGCAGTTAAAATTTCGTATATTTTTACATATTTATCGTATTGTTCTTTTTTTAATGTTCGCTTGGCAAAGATAAGATTTTTATAAATATGATAATCTGCTACCACAGGTTTATTCCTTTGAAGATAGTTTTTAGTGATATCTTCCAATTGTTTATATCTATTGCAAAGAAAAAACATCTCAGTTTGGAAACTCCACTCCTCAATGTTTGTATAGAATTTCCCTAGGAATGGATTTTCCTCTACAATTTCCTTTAATAAATGGAATTGGTAATGGTCAGCAATAGCTTTAGATAATGACGTTTTTCCAACGCCTATTGGGCCCTCTACAGTAATAAAGGGTGTATTCATCAATGGTCCTCCTTTAAACTGAAACACCTATCCTTTAAAAATCACAAAGTTCATTTTACCACAGCATTTCTATTTTGGAGCAACCATTTAAGAGAATGCTTTTATTTCCAGTATTTAAATAAAAGTGCAAGCGCCTTGAAATTAGATGCTCATGAATAGAAGGCTTAATGTGACTTTAAATTATCCTTGTCTAGCTTATAGGATTTTCATAATATGAAACAATAAAAAAAGACCTGAAAAAGATCAGATCTCCATAAGTTATTTTTTTTCAATTTCAAAGTTATCCGCAAGGAGCAGCCAGTTTTGCGGAAAGGATAAACCAAGCTTCCAATAACTTATACCTCGTAAATTAAGCTCTTTAATGAGATTAAATTTCGCTTGAATTGATCGTGCGTCCTCAAACCAAACTTTATGTTCTTTCCCATTATTATCTCTGTAATTAAAGTGAGGTGCCTGTGCTTCAACGTCATATTGAATCGGTACATTATGTTGGCTTGCAAGTTGAATAGCTTGTTGCGGACTTACCGCTTTTGCAAATGGACCCCCTTCAACAAATGGTAAGGTCCAGTCATACCCGTATAAATTTTGCCCCATCATAATTTTGCGGCTAGGCATTTCCGATACAGCATATTCAAGTACTTCTCTAACGGAATTAATCGGAGATACTGCCATTGGGGGACCACCGCTAAATCCCCATTCATAGGTCATAATGACAACAAAATCAACAATTTGCCCATGGGCCTTATAATCATGTGCCTCGTACCAGCGGCCTTTTTGACCGGCGCTTGTTTTAGGGGCTAATGCAGTCGAGAGGAGCCACCCTTCCTGACTAAATCTATTTTTAGCTTTGCGTAAAAATTGATTATACGCTTCCCTGTCCTGAGGTCTTAAGAATTCCATGTCAAAATGAATGTCGCGGAACCCGTATTTTTTGGCTGTTGTCACAATGGTCGATAAAAGTTTATTCTGTATGTCCATATTTGTTAAGACAATTCGGCCAAGTTCATCACTAAATTGATCATTTTCAAGATTGGTGATCGCCATCATTAAGGTAACGCCATTTTGTCTGGCGATTTGCGGGAAGTTATTTAATAAAGGTTCCTTTAAGGTTCCGTCTCTTTGAATTTGAAAGCTAAATGGGCCAAGATAGGTTAAATAGGGTGCTGCCTCTCGTGCCGCCTGTTCAAGGTTTGGGGATACACTGGTGCCCCTAGGCTCAATATATGCATTGGATTCAGCTGATCTTTTCCTTCCTTCCGGCACGTATAATCGAAAACCGATTGATAGCGGCTGGCTAATTTGAATATTATTCACTCTTGCTAATTCAGCTGGTGAGATTCCAAATCTTTGGCCAATACTATATAAAGTATCGCCCTGACGGACCCAATAAAATCTCCCTTTAATCGGAATGACAATTGCTTGGCCTACGACAAGATTATTCGGATTAGGAATTTGATTTGTTCTAACAATCTCTTGGACTGTCGTACTGTAGGCTTGAGCAATGCCATTCAAACTTTGTCCTTGTTGGACAATATGTATTTGCATGTTTGTCCTCCTTGCCATACTTTTTTGTACATCATATGTTGGGAGGACAGCTCACATGTTAGTTTCTTTTTTAGCGCAATGAAAGTATAGTATATTCCTTGAACGATATTCCTTTGTCTAACTCGGCGCCTAGCCCTGTATGCCTGGCCTCTTAGGAATTGTATACAAAGAATGTCCCCTATACATAATCTAAAAGCGCATAGCTGTTCAAGGAACTAGCGCATTTCTTAGATTTTCACTATTGGTAATTTTGGCTTTTAATGTATGTTTCATCATTTTTATAGCGAATTTATTGTCCTCCTCTTCATTAGATGCAATGCAATCTGAAGGAATGGTGATCCGATAACCTCTCATATAAGCATCATTTGCTGTAAATAAGACACATATGTTTCCCGCGATGCCTGTAATAATGACTTCCTTTATGTTTAGGTTATAAAGCAGAGTGTTTAGAGCTGTCCCGAAAAAAGCAGAGTGTTTAGGTTTGATTAAGAAAAATTCATCATCCTCAGGATATAATGTATGGATAATTTTTTCGCTTAGGCTGTTTTTGCATTTATCAGCAATCCTTTGATAATCTGCCTGCCAGAGGTCATAATGATCGTTCACATAAATTATAGGAACTCCATTTGGTTTTAGTTTCTTTTTCAGGGAGAAAATATTATGTGAGATATCCTCGGCTTGTTTTGCTAAAATAGGACCATGATCGAACTGAAAGTTATTAATCATATCAATAATGAGAAGTACCCGGTTTGATTGGTTTTCCATCTGAACCTCCTTTATGAATTAGAGTGAACAGAATAGTAAAATATATAAGGGGCACATTTATGTTTAACGATCAATATTTTATGAAGTTAGCAATTGAAGAAGCAAGAAAGGCGCAGGAAATTGGTGAGGTTCCTATTGGAGCAGTAATTGTGCTCGATGGAAATGTAATTGCCTCTGCCTATAACTTACGGGAAAAGGATCAGCGTTCGATTGCACATGCAGAAATTTTAGCGATAGATGAAGCATGTAAATCACTGGGTACATGGAGACTTGAAGAGGCGACGCTCTATGTTACACTAGAGCCATGTCCTATGTGTGCAGGTGCTATTGTCCTATCGAGAATAAAACGTGTCGTATACGGAGCGGCTGATCCTAAGGGCGGCTGTGCAGGAACCTTAATGAATTTGCTGCAAGAGCAAAGATTTAATCATCAAGTGGAAGTAGAAAAAGGTGTCGAGGAAGAGGCTTGCAGCATCCTATTAAGCAGTTTTTTTCGTGAACTTAGGCAACGAAAAAAGCAATCAAAAGTGAACGGAAAAAACTTACAGTGAGTAGCCATTGCAATTTTACGGAGAAGGTTATATACTTATACATGCGTCGTACTTAACGGCGCAACTAAATATGGTATCAATTTTGCCGTGCTAAGCGGGGAGGTAGCGGTGCCCTGTACTCGCAATCCGCTCTAGCGAGGCCGAATTCCTTCTAGAGGTTAGCATACTGTAGGGCTGCCTCAAGTAAGTGGTGTTGACGCCTGGGTCCTGCGCAATGGGAATCCATGAACCATGTCAGGTCCGGAAGGAAGCAGCATTAAGTGGAAGCTCTCATGTGCCGCAGGGTCGCCTGGGTCGAGCTAACTGCTTGAGTAACGCCTATGGGTGCTAATCGAAGGAAGGTGCACGGCAGTTTATTTTAAAATAACGACTCACTCTGTTACAGGGTGAGTTTTTGTTTGTTTTTATCCATTTTACGAATAGGTAAACCTTTGTAAAACGGAAGTTGGTTGTTATAATATTATAGAAGAAGATAAAGGGGGGCGTTTTTGTGGGATATCAAGCTTTATATCGTGTTTATCGACCTCAGCAATTTCATGATGTGGTCGGACAAGAACATATCACTAAAACGTTACAAAATGCCCTGTTACAAAATAAATTTTCACATGCTTATCTTTTCTCAGGACCTAGAGGAACCGGGAAAACGAGTGCAGCAAAAATATTTGCAAAAGCGGTAAACTGCGAAAAGGCGCCAACAGCAGAACCATGTAATGAGTGCCCAACATGCAAAGGAATTACGACCGGAACAATATCTGATGTCATTGAAATAGATGCAGCCTCTAACAATGGTGTGGATGAAATCAGAGATATACGTGACAAAGTCAAGTATGCGCCGTCATCTGTCCAATATAAGGTTTATATAGTGGATGAGGTTCATATGTTATCGATTGGCGCTTTTAATGCTCTTTTAAAAACATTAGAAGAACCGCCAAAGCATGTTATCTTTATATTGGCGACAACAGAGCCGCACAAGATTCCATTAACGATAATCTCGCGTTGTCAACGTTTTGACTTCCGAAGAATTACGGCTTCTGACATTGTTAGAAGAATGAAAGAAATCATACATAAACAGCAAGTAAATATTGAAGAAGCAGCATTGGATGTGATTGCAAGGGCAGCAGATGGCGGGATGAGGGATGCTTTAAGCCTCCTTGACCAAGCGATTTCTTATAGTGACGATCTTGTCAGATTAGACGAGGCATTGCTGATTACGGGATCTGTTTCACAAGACTTTATTGGAAAAATTGCATCAGCGATACACGAAAAGGATGTAACAACTGCTTTGCAGGCCCTTGATCAGCTAATGTATCAAGGGAAGGACCCAGCGCGATTTATTGAGGATGTTATCTATTATTATAGAGATATGCTCTTATACCAAACAGCACCTACACTAGAGGATGTATTAGAAAGGGTAACTGTCGATGAACAGTTTATTCAGTTATCAAGGGTAATACCAACCAGCGAAATTTATGAATCAATAGAAATGTTAAGTAAAAGCCAACAAGAGATGAAATTTACAAACCATCCTAGAATTTTCTTGGAAATTGCCCTTGTAAAGTTATGTCAACAACCGGCAGCGGCTTCCCATTTTGACAATGAAGGATACAATTCCTTAATGGAGAAGATCACCAGTCTGCAAACTGAATTAAATAGACTAAAGCAGCAAGGACTAACTGCACCTCAACAACCATCAGCACCAAATGAACCAAAACAAAGATCGATAAAAAGCGGCTATAAAACCCCTGAAGGCAGAATTCAGGAAATCCTCAAAGTAGCTACAAGGAAAAATTTAGAAACTGTAAAAAGTCGTTGGGGAGAGCTTTTGGAATTGCTAAAAAGGCAAAATAAAGTATCTCATGCGGCTTTACTGAATGATAGTGAACCTGTAGCAGCTTCAGAATCTGCATTTGTTTTGAAGTTTAAGTTTGAAATACACTGCAAGATGGTGGCTGAAAATAACAACAATGTCCGCTCTAATATGGAAGTAATTTTACAAGAAATTACGGGTAAAAGTTTGGAAATGGTTGGCGTTCCTGAACATGATTGGGTTAAAATAAGAGAAGAATTCCTTAGGGACCATAAAGATGAAAATGCAAACCAGCGGGAAGAAGAGGAAGACCCTCTAATCTCTGAAGCAAGAAAATTAGTAGGTAATGATTTAATCGAAATAAAAGAATAACAATTGGAGGAATGAAATATGATGCGTGGCGGTATGGGCAATATGCAAAAAATGATGAAGCAAATGCAAAAAATGCAAAAGGATATGGCGAAAGCGCAAGAGGAGCTTGCGGTAAAAACAGTTGAAGGTACTGCCGGCGGCGGTATGGTAACGGTTATTGTTAACGGTCAAAAGGAGTTAGTTGAAGTAAATATTAAAGAGGAAGTTGTAGATCCAGAAGATATTGAAATGCTGCAAGACTTAGTATTGGCAGCAACAAACGATGCGTTGAAAAAAATGGATGATCTGACAAACGAAACAATGGGTCAATTTACAAAAGGAATGAACTTACCAGGGATGTTCTAGGAGGATTTATCATGCATTATCCTGAACCAATATCAAAGCTAATTGATAGCTTTATGAAATTGCCAGGAATCGGACCAAAAACGGCCGTTCGACTGGCTTTTTTTGTCTTGAATATGAAAGAAGATGTCGTGTTGGATTTTGCTAAAGCATTAGTTAATGCGAAAAGGAACTTAACCTATTGCTCGGTTTGTGGTCACATAACAGATCAAGACCCTTGCTATATATGTGAGGATGACCGACGAGATAAAAGCGTAGTTTGTGTTGTGCAAGATCCAAAAGATGTAATTGCAATGGAAAAAATGAAAGAATATAGCGGGTTATATCATGTCTTACATGGCTCAATATCCCCGATGGATGGAATTGGACCTGAGGATATTAAAATTCCTGAACTATTAAAAAGACTTCAGGATGATGTAATCCAAGAAGTCATTCTGGCTACTAACCCTAATATTGAGGGTGAGGCAACAGCTATGTATATTTCAAGATTATTAAAACCTTCTGGTATTAAAATAACAAGAATTGCACATGGTTTACCTGTAGGCGGCGATTTAGAATATGCGGATGAGGTTACCTTATCGAAGGCATTAGAAGGAAGACGTGAGTTATAAAGGCGGTCTTAGGGTTAAACTGCTTTTTTACATCTTTTAAACGAATTATGATCATACGACAGTTAATGTGAATAAAGGAGGACAACTATGCTTTTTCGCCGAAAAGGTTGGTTAAGAAATCAGTATGACCAGCAATTAATACAAAATTTACTCAATCTAAAACAAGAGTGGAATCGGCAAAAGCAACTCATTGAAAAAAGTGTAGAACCTTCTTCACAAGTTCTCTACGAATTAAAGGTTGCTGAAGCAAAATATTTTTTCTTATTAAAAGAAGCTAAAAAACGCAATATTAAGATAGGCCGTATGTAAGCTTATCTTAATATTGCGCCTAAATAGCTTGTTCTATTTTTTTACTCTTTTCATATCTTTTACTAAAGAGAAATGAAAGAGAGTGATTATATGGATCCAATCGTTGTTTTTTCAGTGCTCGGGGGGTTAATTCTAGTCCTTTTGTTTGTAGGTGCTCCCATTAGTCCTCTTAGATTTATCGGGCAACTATGTATAAAGATCATCATCGGAGCGTTGCTGCTGTTTTTTGTAAATGCATTTGGTACGAGCTTCGATCTTCATATACCTATAAATTTAATTACTTCTAGTGTTTCTGGAATATTGGGTATTCCAGGATTAGTCGCTTTAATTATTATTAAAACAATGGTCATTGGTTGAAACAAATGGATCACTTCATTTGTTTCATTTTTTTGTTGACATGTAATTTCATGGGTGATATAGTATTATACGTCGCTGATGACGTGGGATTTTCCCTTTATGATTTTTTTAAAAAAAGATGTTGACTTAATTTAAAGATATATGTTATTATATTTAAGTCGCTTCTTGATGAAAGTGATAAAAGTTCTTTGAAAACTAAACAAAACCAAGCGTGCCAACGTTAATTTCGATTAACAAAACAACGTACTAAACTAGTACATTTTATGAGCTATATCAACTCTTTATTGGAGAGTTTGATCCTGGCTCAGGAC
>NZ_LATZ01000038.1 GCF_000981385.1 Bacillus sp. SA1-12 | reverse complement strand
ATGAGTATTACGATATGCAGCATTGTTTTGACAATTTGTACGCTCAAAGTGTTAATGGTCAAAATTTCTATGACTTAATGAAATGGATTAGCTCTGATGAAAATATACGTCTTGCTTATCGAAATATCAAAAGAAATACAGGAAGTAAAACGGCTGGTACAAATAAATTAACCATTGAAGATGTCAAATGTTTGTCTGTAGAAGAAGTCATTCAGAAGGTTCAAAATATGCTTCAATCGTATGTTCCACAAAAAGTTAGGCGTGTGTTCATACCAAAGCCGAATGGCAAAGTAAGACCTTTAGGTATCCCGACGATATGGGACAGAATCTTTCAACAGTGCATATTACAAGTTTTAGAACCGATTTGCGAAGCGAAGTTTCATAAGCATAGTTACGGTTTTAGACCGAACAGAAGCACTCATCACGCGAAAGCAAGGTTTGAGTCCCTTATTAACTTGGCGGGCCTCTATCATTGCATAGATGTAGATATTAAAGGTTTCTTTGACAATGTAAGCCACAGTAAATTACTTAAACAAATTTGGTCATTAGGCATTAGAGATAAATCACTACTTTTTATCATTTCAAAATTGTTAAAAGCTGAAATTGAAGGTGAAGGCATACCGTCAAAAGGTGTGCCGCAAGGTGGCATTTTATCTCCATTATTATCTAATATTGTTTTAAATGAATTAGACTGGTGGATAAGTAACCAATGGGAAACATTTAAAAGCAACCATCCATATAAACACAACGGAAGTAAAATACAAGCGCTCAAGAAATCTAATCTAAAAGAATGTTACATCGTAAGATACGCTGATGATCTTAAAGTTTTATGTCGTACACGCTCGCAAGCGATCAAAATGAACTACGCTTTAAAAGATTTTCTCTATACAAGATTACACCTTGATACAAGTGAAGAAAAATCAAATGTAATAAACCTAAAGAAAAATTCGTCAGAATTTCTTGGGTTTGCTTTCCGAGCTATTAAGAAAGGTAAGACAAGGATGGGCTATGTAGTTCAGTCCAATATGACGAAGAAAGCAAAGTCCAATGCGTTCATAAAAATCAAGGAATCTATTAAAGCCATTAAGAAAAAACCTTGTAAAGAAACAGTTTGGCATTTTAATACAGTTGTAATGGGAATTCAAAATTATTACTCTGCCGCCACTCAAATCACAAATAACTTAATTGAGTTGAACTCTTACCTCCAAAAGACGCTATATAATCGACTAAAGAACGTCAGAAAAGAAGCCAAATTTACTGACATGACTAGTACGTTACAGAAACGCTACAAAGGATACGACCCACAATACTATAAGATACAGGAAATGGTGTTTGTCCCGATTTATGCCCAACGGCATAAAACAAATCTATGTTTCTCGCAAGATACGTGTATTTATACTGCTAAAGGCAGAGAAAAAATACACCAAAGCCTAAAAGCGATTAACAAAAACGTATTAAGCTATGTCATGAAACACTTTATCCCAAATCGTACGATTGAGTATAACGATAATCGCATTAGCAAGTTCATTACCCAATACGGAAAATGTGCCGTTACAGAAAAAGAACTTGGCTTATCTGATTGGCACTGTCACCATAAAAATCCATACCATCTCTCAAAAGATGATAGATTCTCAAACTTGATAATTCTTCATGAAGATGTTCACCGACTTGTACATCTAAAAGACAGTGAGAAAATTAGAGATTTACTTAATACCTTACAGTTAAACAAAAAGCAAAAAGATAAGATCAATGAACTTCGAAAACAATGCAAAAATACTGCAATCTGATTTTGGAATAATAAATTTGCTTCATTAAATGCATAGAATTGAATGAATTGGATTAGTTAGGGCGCCGTATGCGATGAAAGTTGCACCTACGGTGCTAACAGGGGGAAAAGGGGGCGATAACGTCAAACCCTTACCTATCTGTCATGAATAAGAGGTTTCATAAAACTCCACATTTTTATGCAGCAACTAGGCATCTTCAAAAGCCAAAAACGTTGATGTAACAAAGTTGTATAAAATCATGTATAAATGATAAAATAACGAACAGAGCCAAACCCTTTAGTATGGGTTTGGCGTTTTGGGTATCTTCTAAATTAAGTGATTATGTTAACTGGAAATGTATCGGATATACATTACTTTGTTTACTGGATATAAAAAAGCCACCCTCAAAATAGGTGGCTTGTGATAGTCGTCATTCTTGTTTTATAAATAAAGAACCTGCTGTATCAAAGTCATGGATGGTATACCCTTTGTTAATTTTCATGAACAGCAATTCTCCAATTGTTAAAATTTAAACCTAATAACACCACTCATTAATACCAGCACTAATGCAATAAGGAATATCACTCCGATTGAAGTTAAAACATTAAGGATTTTATTTGCTTTTGTACTAAACTGCTTACAAAATACAATATAAACTCCAACTCCAATAATTCCACCTAATGTATTTCCCATAAAGTCAGTTATATCGCTAGCTCCTATAGCAAAGATGAATTGCAATACTTCAAATAACAAACTAACTACTGCTATTACTTTTATCTTTTTCAAGAAAGACCAATTTGGTTTTAGCATACTGATATAAATTCCAAATGGGATAAATGCAAGTACATTATAGATTATTTCATTAAAATCTATTTGATGATTAACATTAGCTGAACCGGCAAAAGGGATTAAGTTGATTTCCCTAAAATCCGGCAAGCCTTGAAATGAAAATTGCATTTTAAAGACTATAATCCATGTTAATGCAAATAAATATACCGCCAACAAGCTAGCAGTTATTTTATTTTGATTATTTTTTGATTTTTCCATATAAATCCTCAATTCCTAATTCTTTTTCAAACTTATAATCTAAGCTTTTATCCTACTTTACACTATGCTATCATCTTTGAAAATTTTTCAGCTAGTTCTTCTGATCATTTTCTTTCACTATTAAGTAATTGGTATCCGGTTGTTCATTCTTTGTGTGTAAATAAATCTATGATATCCGATTTTATACCACCTTGTTGAACAGCATATGCACTGTTAACCAAAAGCAGATTCCCTTGATAGATCTGCTCTTCTGTAAACTCAATCTTTTAGGTATTTTCAGTAGCTGTATGATCATTTTGTTCATAAATTTGATCCTCTACTTTATCTTGGGATTTCGGGAATATATTAAAAATAAAAACTAGTAATCATGCAAAAATCAATAAAAATCCCCACTTTTTCATTTTTTGTCTCCTCCTTGATGTAACTTGTTTATAGGGTAGGAAAAATTTTTAAAATAAAAAGAGGGGTAAATATTAAATTTTTCTTAAATTTTTACTTGGATTTTATTATTAATCTTCTTAGGAATCCGCCATTGGTAATTGTGTCTTTAAAATAAAGTTGAGATGTTTGTAAGAAAGATGCGAAGTATTGAATAAAGTGGTTATCCTTTATCTTTTCAATCAAAGATTTCTCAATGAGTTTTGATTAATCTTTTTTTAAAATCGTTTCCTTTTATTAGCCATAGCTTGTGGGTTTACAGAAAATGTTTAATCAACCTTTATTCAAAATCAACATTAAGCAAATTGGGTGTGAAAAAGTTAACCTTTTGATTAAAATGAATAATGAGAAGGTTCAAGTTTTTTACGAAAAGCAAGGTTATAAAAAGGATAAGTTGATATTTATAGAAAAATGGATTTAAAAATAGCATCTTATTGAAGAATCGGGCGTAATCCTGGAACAAGGATAGCGCTCATTTTTCATTTTAGGGCCATTTAATGGTATAAGGTTTATTTTGGCTAAAGAGAAGTTTAATCGATAAAGTTGCTGTTAAGATATTCTCTTTTCAAAGAATATCTCTCCATTTGATGTTTTCGTAGACCATAAGAGCAAGAAAGAGGACGAATTGAATGTAGCTTTCTTGTTAGAATGGGGTACAACAAACATTAGGAGGAAGTAAAATGACAAAAATTCAGGAATTTAATAAGCTACATACGTCAAAGGAACTATTATTTTTAGGAAATGCCTGGGATCTGCTATCCGCCTTAACACTCGAGAAAGTAGGATTCAAAGCGATTGGTACGACGAGCTGGGGAATTGCCAACTCGCTTGGATATGCAGATGGTGAATTAATTGGTTTTGAAAGACATTTAGGAATCATCAAAACGATAACAGAGAATGTGAAAATCCCTGTTTCCGCAGACATCGAAGCAGGCTATGGTGAAGATACTGCAAAGATTGTTGATAATATTTTAAGGACGGCGGATGTTGGAGTTGCTGGTATCAATATTGAGGATTCATTAAAAAAACAAAAAGGGTTAAAGGAGATATCAGAGCATTGTAACCTTTTATCAAAAATGAGAACAGCGTTAGATCATAATGGTTATAAAGATTTTTATATTAACGCTAGAATTGATACTTATTTTCAAAAGGAAAACCCTTTATTAGAAACAATTGATAGAGCAAAGGCATATGTGGAAAGTGGGGCTAGTGGAATTTTTGTCCCTGGTTTGATCGAAGAGAATGAGATTAAAGAAATCACTATTCATATAAATGCTCCACTCAATGTATTATCTTTACCTGGACTAACGAATTGTAATAAGCTTAAAGAGTTAGGAGTTAAGCGTTTTAGCTTCGGAAATGCACTATCTGACAAGGTTATTGCCTTTATAGAAAAGAATGCGGCACAATTATTGGAGTTAAAGGATACCTCACTTTTATATGAGGACTAACCTGAAAGGGCGAGAAGTTTAATGGTGGCTAAAATCAATCTTTCTTTTGATGAAATGTGGGAGAAAATCTTTACTTGTGATCGAACATATGATGGGTTATTTTTTTCAGCAGGAAAAACAACAAAAATATACTGCAGACCTTCCTGTAGATCTAGAAAGCCGAAAAAAATAAATGTTGAATTCTGCCATGACATCAATGAAGTTGAAAATGTCAGCTAGAAGTTGAACATTCCCAGCACATTGGACTTATCAACTTTAAACTAATTGAGATATTTATGTTTAAATTTAGATAAGATTGTGAAGGAATGTACATATACAATCGGGGCAGTTTACTTGAATAATAGTGGGAGTATATAAAAAAATCCTTATATCTATTTAAAAACGCTGTAACTATGCAGCGTTTTAACTTATATCAATATGCTATGCTTTTGATTCTTCGCTTGAGTGTTTATTCCCTTTATAAATAAAATAAAGGGAAATTAACATAAATAGTAATGCGAAGGCACGTTTAATATCTAATTCTATGACTAAACTTTCGAACCATCCAAAATGATCAATCATTACACCAATCACAAGTTGCCCAGCTATACCAGCAATATTAGTTGCTATAACCCCAATTCTAGGAACCGCCATGACAGTCAGTAGTAAATACATTGTGCCTAAAAATGCTGCACTTAATTGCCATTTAGGTACTTCTAGAAGTGCAAGAACATTTCCACTTCCAAAAAATATAATGAAAATGGTAAGAAACATTGTTCCAGTAAGAAAGGTTAAAAATGTTGTTTCAATTGTTCCAGCCTTTTCGACTAAATGTACCATTAATAGATGATTGTGCGCTTAATGTTATACCACCAATCAATGTGAATAAAATCATAAATAACCCCATAATCATAGACCTCCTAATTTATCAATATAAGTGCGATAATCATTGAAATTACTGCAAAAATCTTTTCTTTATTGATCCTAGTTTTCTTACTGCCTAGCCATCCAAAATGTTCAATAACCATACTCATTACTAATTGTCCGATAATGACTGCAACCATTGTTATGCCAACACCAACGAATGGGAACTTACAACAATGGAGGTTAAATAAACAACACCCAAGACACCACCAAGTAATGACCATTTAGGTGCTTCAAATGTATAGGAAAGCTTTCCTTTTCCAAAAAATAGCCACAATAGCCCCATGATTATCGAGCCCATAAAGAAGTTATAGAAACTTGTTTCTATTTGTCCAATTGTTTTTCCTAATTCAGCATAGATAGCACCTTCAAAACTAAGTGCTGCTCCAGCTAATAGTGCTAGTATATAAGATATAAAGCGCATAGATGATATCTCCTTTTTTGTATAATTATATATCTGGAAAAATCGATATTACAGTTGATAAAAAAACAGAAATCAATATAAATTAGATCTCTGTTTTAAAATAGTTAGCTAGCTGTTGAATAAATTCTTCATTACGTCTGTAGTAAGTCCATTGTCCATCACGAATTGATTCGAGTAGACCAGCTTTTTGCATCATGTTTAAGTAGCTAGAAACCGTGGATTGAGAAACTTTGGCTTTTTCTTGGATATCCCCAACACAAACTCCGCCTTTGTAACTTACCTCCTTTGGCAGGTGAGCGCCTTGTTTTGGGAAATGCTTCTCGGGCTCCTTTAACCACTCTAGGATATTGAGTCTTGTTTCGTTAGATAACGCTTTGAATACATCAATAGGTTCCATGAGTGTAAGTGTATATCTAGATTTCTCGATATGTCAAGATGAAGGAAATAATAAGGTGTCGCATGTGAAAGAAACAGAGTAGATTCTACCTTGGACCTGACAGATAAGATAGTGTTGCACCCTGATACAAAAAAAGAACTTGAAATTATTATGAGAAATAAAAGAGGAGATGATGTCAAAGTAATTAGCTGAATTAATTCTTACTTAAAACCAGCCAATAGAATCTCAAAGTTGTAATAAGTTAAAGGGCGTTATTCTTGAATATGGTCAGAAGCCAAAATCATTAATAAATCAACAATGTATAATATCAAGCATAAACCTTAAAACAGATAAGAGCCAAACCCTTGATACAACTGGGTTTGGGACTTTGGCTTACTTTCTATCCTTTACATTATGTAAACCTCAAATGTATACATTATACAATAGAAAACTCTTCACTACTCTCGCTCTCAAAGTGGTACAATAAGGAAGAATTGGTTTGAATTGGTGAGGGATATAAGTTTGACAAGAAAGGAATGATTATTCGCTATGAGTAAAAATAAAGTATGGTTTGTAACTGGAGCCTCAAAAGGTTTGGGACTTGTATTGGTAAAAAAATTATTAAAGAATGGCAACCAAGTTGCTGCAACTTCAAGAACCATAAATGAATTAATAAAAGCAGTTAATGATGATACAAAACGATTTCTTCCTTTGTCAGTTGACTTGACTAATGAAGGCAGTGTACAACAAGCAATTGAGCAAACCATTAAAATCTTTGGCAAGATTGACGTAGTTGTAAATAATGCTGGTTACGGTTTGGGTGGGAGCCTGGAGGAATTAACAGATGAAGAAATCCGTCAAAACTTTGATGTGAATGTATTTGGTACATTGAATGTAATTAGGAAAACGATGCCTTATTTAAGGAAACAAAAATCAGGGCATATTTTTAATATCGCTTCACTTTCAGGATACGTGGGCAGTATGGGTTTCGGTAGTTACAGTGCTACAAAATTTGCAGTGGTTGGTTTATCTGAATCTCTGGCAGATGAAGCAAAGCCATTTGGCATAAAAGTTACTATGGTAGCACCTGGCTTTTTTAGAACCAATTTCTTAAGTAGTAGTTCCGTTATGTATAGCAAAAAACAAATTGAGGATTATAAAGCAGTACATGAAGTGAAGGATTTTCTTGATAATGTTATGGATGGAAAACAAGAAGGTAATCCTGAAAAAGCTGCTTTAGCTATAATACGCACCGCAGAAGAAACGGATCCTCCCGTTCATTTATTGTTAGGTTCGGATGCTTACCATGTGGCTTCGGAAAAACTAGTTACCTTACAAAAAGAGTTTGATAAATGGAAGGACATAACCTGTTCAACAGATTTTGATAAAGCATGATGAAAATATTATTAAACGAATAAAAATCAGTTAAGTAAACCCTTCTGATTATTTACTTTCGCTAACAACTGATTATGTTAAGTAAACACAATCAGGAATGCGATATTCTTATTCCTCAAATGGGAGCAAAAGCAGGAGCTCGTTATGTTATGGCTTTAAAATTATCTTGATATCGAGTCTTTAGGAAAAGGGCGAGTCTTTTTCAAATATCGTACCATTTTAGAAAATAAAGCTATTGAGCTCACGGCAGTTAAGTTATAGAAGGATTTTTATAATTAAAACAGAATAAATATATAAATCTATCTTACAGAATTTGTAAGTAAGTTTTTTCATTTAGGTATCAATTGATCAATACGAAAGAATAGTAGAAAAAAGGAGGAAATTTAGAATGGCGCATCTCGCATTAAAAATGTATGACTACCATGTATGGGCAAATGGAGTTATAATCGGTCGTTTAAAAGAACTTCCGGAAGATATTTATCAAAAGGAAATTCAAACTGGTTTTTCTTCGGTATCAAAGGTATTGTCTCATATTTATTGCACAGATTACACATGGTTTGACATTATTTCAGGTAAAAACATGAGAGAAGCATTGGCGTATGCGAATCAATTAAGAGAACAGGTAGAAACAAAAAGTATTGAAGAAATGGAAAAGATCTTTTTAGACTTATCTAAACGTTATAAAGAACTTCTGAACAGCGAAGAAGATATTGAAAAGGTAATAGTGGTTGATAACCCCTATGCTGGGTTACTTGAAACGCCTGTTTCTGAATTGGTGCTACACGTTGTCACACACGGATCTTATCATCGTGGCAATATAGCTACCATGTTGCGGCAAATGGGACACACCTCCGTGATGCAAGATTATGGACTTTACCAATTCATGCCCCAAACTTCATGATTACTCGGCTTGGGGTCTTGTCTATTTTTATGAAAAATTCTTCAATTAAAAGAGTGCTAGTGTAATAAGGTGTTAACACGTTTCAACGGCCTAAGTAATTCTGGAATAGGGCGCTATCCTGGAACATAGGATTAGCGCTCATTTTTCATTTTAGGGTCATTTTCTTGAATAAGAGAAGGAATGATTATCCAGTGAATCGAAGCTCTAAGTTATTCAATTAACAGGGTGGTATTGTAGAGTAAGTCACTGATTACGGGACAGAAACTACCTATACCTTCCATTACTTATCACAATTTAAGAGGGGGGAAGGTCCATGAAAATATTTGTGGCTGGATCAACTGGTGTGATCGGTCGTTTGTTGCTGCCGAAATTGGTACATGCAGGTCATGAGGTATTTGGCATGACTCAAAACGAGCAAAACAAAGATATCATTCAAAAAACGGGTGCGAGTCCCCTAATTATTGATGCTTTTGATCGGGAGGCCATCATATCAACAATACTTGAAGTGCGCCCTGAGGCAATCATCCATCAGCTTACCTCACTTGGTAGTAGAAACTTCTCAGAAAACACCAGAATCCGAGTAGAGGGAACCAGAAACCTAGTTGACGCTGCTCTTATAGCAGGCGTTCCGCGAATCATCGCGCAGAGTATTTCATTTGCTTATGAACCAGGACAGGAACCCGCCTCAGAAGACGTCGCGTTGGATGTTAACGCGCCAGATCCTCGTAAGACAACAATTGATGGTGTAACCGCGCTGGAACGGGCTGTAGCAGAGGTACCAAATCACGTTATTCTGCGGTATGGAATGTTGTACGGGCAAGGTACTTGGTACGATTATAAGGGATTTATGGCAGAAAAGACTAAACTTAAGCAAGTTCCGGCTACCGAGGGAGTTACTTCCTTCCTTCATGTGGAGGATGCGGCCAACGCAGCCCTGCTCGCTTTGGATTGGCCTTCAGGTCCGGTTAACATCGTGGACAATGAACCAGCTAAAGGTATCGATTGGCTTCCCGTTTACGCTGACGCATTAGGGGCACCTAAGCCCGATGTCCAACCAGGCAGCAACCGGGGTGAACGTGGAGCATCGAATGTCAAGGCTCGAAAGGATTACGGTTGGAAGCCGTTTTTTCCATCATGGAGGACAGGGTTTGCGGCAAGTCTGACATCCGACTCATAAAAGCCTTTGAGGACCGTACTTTTACAAGAGTAAAGAAAAATAAGATAAGTCATTTGTAACTGTACCAGCTATTAAAGCAAAGTTGTTATTCAAGAAAAGGGCGCTTTTATGAAGTAACTAAAGCCTAATTTCTCACTTATAAAACCCGAGAAATTAGGCTTTTTTATATTTGTATTTCCCTAACGTTGTAAATCCGCGTTTTGCTGATGGTACCACTCTCTGGGTTTAATTACCGTATAAAAGGACAAACGGGTATGATATTTTATTAACAAATGTTTGAAAAGGTAATTAGGGGGAGTTACTTCTATGAGTAGATTGGGTGTATGGGAAGAGTTAAAACAAATATTTGGGCCCGATTTTAAATTAGCACGAAGATTCATTATCATTGACTATATGCTAATGCTTTTATTAGCTCTGATAACACTAATATATTATTTTTTTCCAATGGATTTTGATGCCTTTTACCTTTTTCTACCGTTTTTCTTAATTGCTAGGGGGATCAATTATTATAGGGAGAAGAAGATAAACCTTAATAAAAGATTTAAGGGTTCCCGTTATGAAAAAAGAGTGGAAAGGCCAATAAGAGTTCTTTTCGCAGTGTTTTTACTAACTGTAATAGTATTAGGATTCTTTAAAATTGACGAAGAGTTTAAAACACAACCAATTCAAAAAGCAATTGAAAATTTTGGCTATCATGTAAACGCACCTACTTATATTCCTTTTAAACCAACAAAACAATACGGTTGGATTGATCAAGAATTAAACCAGCTAGAGATAAGTTACCAAAAAGGATTTTCTACACAGTTAGTAATTTACGTAACCCCTAAAAAACCAAATTATTACAATAAAAAAGGGGAAATCATTCCTTTACTTGGAAACAGCACTGGTTTTTATTCAGTGAGTGAAAGTGGCGATTCTAGATTAGATTGGGAACGTGATGGGCTTTATTATTCCTTGGATTATGTGTCACAGAATCCACCAACGAAATCAGAGATGTTGAAGATTGTAAACTCAATGAACTAATATGAAATTATGATATTTCATACTAGTTAATCGCTTATATTGGTAAGCTAAAGGAGTGCTTTCCTTAAAAAAATAATAATAGGGCTAAAGAAATAGGTGAGAAAATAATTTGGACGTATATTGGAGTATCAATTATCATTATAATTGGTGTCATTATTTATAATAAAGGGGTTTAAGCTTACTAAAGACGAGCATTAAAAAGAGGAATATATAAAAGGTACGGCTATTTACAATGCTGGAATAGTAGAATCATTTATATTATTTTTGCTATCTTTATTATTTAAATATATCTCATTTTGGTTAATGAAAGTAGTCTTGATACTATTCGGTTTAGTTATTACGTATTCTCGTTTTATTATTTAGCTAATATATTAAAAAAATTTAGATGTTATTAAGCTAATGGGCGCAATCCTGGAACAAGGATAAGCGCTCATTTTTCATTTTAGGGCCATTTAATTAAACAAGAATCATGACTGAATGAAAGAGGGTACTTGTATCTGATGCCTTTTTATACGTACGTTAAACACATTTAACTTAAAAGGGGAGAGTCTATGACGATTTAACTGTTTTATCAGCTGCTAAACCATGAATTATTAATAAACTTACAACGGTTTTGTGGAATTAATTGGTAATATAGTCTTATTAAAACGTATGTAATTTGAATCTTTTGAAAAAAAATAAAATTTATTATATTTAATTGGGTTTAAATTATAAATAGGGAGGGTGGAGAAGTTTCATTTGATAGGAAGTAATTTATAAAATAATAAAGTAGAGGAGAGGAGACGGTTTTATGATAGTTTTGAAGAAACGTTTTCTTACACAAATAACGGTTTTATTGATGATTTTATCCTTATTATCTCCAACAACAAGCTTTGCACAAGGGGATATTGCACGACCGACATTACATAGTTTTACAGTATCGGCTAAAGAGGCTACAGTTGGTGATAAAGTAAAGATTTCGGCAGAGTTGACAAGTGATTTTAACGGGATTAAATATGTAACTGTTCATTATACAAAACCAAAGTCAAACGATTCTAATGGTAAAGAAATTCCTCTCAAATATAACTCTACAACCAGAAAATATGAGGGTACCTTCAACGTTGAAAAGTATGATCGTGATGGTAAATGGAGAATATCTTCCATTCGTGTGATTGATAACCAAAATAATTATTATTATTATAAAGACGAATTCCTTGATTTAAACAACTATACTATCAACGTATACGGAACCAGTTTTGAGGATACACTACCGACATTACATAGTTTTACAGTATCGGCAAAAGAGGCTACAGTTGGTGATAAAGTAAAGATTTCGGCAGATGTGACAAATGATGTAAAAGAGATTAGAAATGTAAGTGTTTATTATAAAAATCTAAACGATTCTGGTACTAAAGGAATTTCCCTCTACTATAACTCTACAACCAGAAAATATGAGGGTACCTTCAACGTTGAAAAGGATAATCGTGATGGTAAATGGAGAGTATACGATATTAGTGTAATTTATACTAATTCTACTGGTGATAGTTTTCCTAACGGATATAATTCTTATACGGAAAGCGAATTCCTCCCGGATTTAAACAACTATGATATCAACGTATACGGGATTCCAGACATTACACCACCGACATTACATAGTTTGACAGTATCGGCTAAAGAGGCTACGGTTGGTGATAAAGTTAAGATCTCGGCAGATGTGACAAATGATGTAACAGGGGTTAAAAATGTAAGAGTTCATTATTCAACTCTATACGAATTTGGTCAGGGTAAAAGTATTGACCTCAACTATAACTCTACAACCGGAAAATATGAGGGTACCTTCAACGTTGAAAAGGATGATCATGATGTTAAATGGCATTTAACTTCCATTAATGTATATGATAACCAAGATAATGAGTATTCTTTTGAGGGCGATCCAAATTATAAATATGATGAAAGCGATACTAACGAATACCGAGATTTAAGCAACTATAGTATCAAAGTATACGGAACCGGTTTTGACGATACACCACCGGCATTAAATAGTTTGACAGTATCGCCTAAAGAGGCTACGGTTGGTGATAAAGTTAAGATATCTGCAGATGTAACAGATCATGAATCAGGGGTTAGTAGAGTATATGTTCTTTATACAAATCCAAAAGGTAATCCAAACACTTATGGTATAGGGATTCCCCTCAACTATAATTCTAAAACCAAAAAATATGAGGGTACCTATAACGTTGAGAAGGATAAGGGTGAAGGTGAATGGAAAATAGAGAGCATTTATTTATATGATAAAAAAGGTAATTACGATTACCGAGAAGTAAGCAAAAGCAATTACCGTATTACTATAGGCTCACCGCCTGTAACAAAAATAGAACTGCAATCTTCTTCACCAAAGGGTAATGAATGGTACTCTAGTGATGTCAATGTTTCATTAAATGCGACTGATGATCAATCGGGAGTTGCTAAAACAATATATAAACTAAATAATGGTGATTGGAACAAGTATACGAAGGCATTTAAATTACAAAACGAAGGTATTTATACAATTGAATATAAGAGTATCGACAAAGCCGTGAATGAAGAGGAAGTGAAAAGTAAAGCAGTTAAAATAGATAAGACAGCACCAGTTTCAGCAGCAAGCGATGTTCCAAAAAATAAGACAAATAAAGATGTTTCCATCACATTATCAGCTTCTGATAAACATTCTGGAGTAGCAAAAACAGAATACAGAATGAATGACGGTGAATGGACGGAATATACTGAACCTATTAACTCCTTTGCTGAAGGTAAGAACCTTGTTGATTATAGAAGTATTGATAACGCAGGTAATGTTGAAGCTTATAAAAGTTTTGAAGTTAACATGGACAAAACAGCTCCTGTAAAAACGCCTGATGAAGATGATGAGCAAGATAAGGATTCAGATGACAAAGAATCAGAAATTGGTAGTGAAAAGACAGAAGGCGATTCAAATTCATCTGATGGGAATAAACAGGTCGATTCGGATAAAAATACCCAACATCCTGTTAAAGTCATGGAAAAAAATGAGCTTCCGGCAACTGCTACAACGGTGTATAATCTTTTACTGCTGGGATTCATTATCCTAGGTTTTGGCGGAGCTGTACTTTATAGTGGAAATAAAAAACGAGCAAATCATTTATAATAAGAAAAGTGAAATTTTTATTGAATCATAACTTAAACAGAATGGTAATTTTTAAAGTTATGCGATAACTGAGAAGCCATTTTTGTAGCACTTTCACATTTTCAATATTCCACAATCCGGCGCGTTTATCGAGCAACGCGTCTTTTTGTATAGGGTCATTTTTTGTCACAGTCAAAAGAATTAGTTATTAATATTACATTTTCTTGTTCAAGTAACGTTGTCATTCTTGAATAAAATGGTGTCCATTTTTGAATAAGGCCATATTGTTGAATAATGTTGGGAGTTTTTGGATGAAACAAAAAGTTGAAAATAATAGCTTTAGAATTGTAACAAACGAGCATCTTTCTTTAAATAAATGTAGAGGTATTGATGTAAGATTGATGAACAATGAGGTTACTATATTTCCTTAATAAAAATGGTGTATTATTAAATATGAAAATCATGGAAATTAAATTGGGGGGATACAGATTGTTAGAGAAATTCAGAAAACAAGAAGCAACCATTGAAGAATTAAATATGGAGGAAGCAAAGGTAGATGAATTAAAGATAGAAGCAGAAAATATGGAAGAAGAAGCTATTCAAAAACATGAAAAGCATTATTCCGATGAGGGGTTATGGAATAAGATTCAAAAATTTTCCAAGAAGGCAGGTTCAACAGTTATATATGCTGTTTTAATCCTTTATTACACATTGCAGAAACCAGAGATACCTTTGAAAGTGAAAGCTACAATTGTAGGAGGATTAGGATATTTTATACTTCCATTAGATTTAATTCCAGATGTTGCTATGGGGGCAGGCTTTGTTGATGATTTAGCTGTAATCACGGCAGCCTTATTTCAAGTAGCTATGTATATTGATGAAGATATCAAAAAACAAGCAAAAGATAAGCTTACAGATTGGTTTGGAGAAGGTGTAGATACATCTGAAATGGATAATAAATTAAAATAGTGAATTGAATTATTTATAGTCAGAAGGATTCATCCATTTTCCTTAAAGGGCGCAATAGTGGAGGAACGGGCGTTTATCTAAAAAACATAAAATGGAGGAGAACTCCTTTCTCCTCCTAATTGGTTAATATTTATAAACGACCCATTGACTGTTTAATGCGGGCTAATCTCGTAATAGTAAAAGGTGGAGATTAAAGCATAAAAATCAACTTCGTGTATAATATCAATTTCACGAACAATATAGAGTTAAAAAAAGGGACTCCTCTTAGCGTAAATTCTTAATCTCTCGTTTCACAAGCAGCAATATGAAATCTTAAAACTGGCTTTACATTTTTTAATAGAACCTTAAACAAAGATTCATATATTGATGCTACTTTAGGGGAAGGAATTTGTGAAAAAATAAAAAAGCAAGGGGAGAGTTATATGAGGAAACTAAGGTTGCCAAAGTATGTTAATGTGTTAAGTGCTGTTGCATTGAGTTCTGTCTTAGCTTTATCACCTACTGTGAATGCGTCTGAACAAAATTCAACACAGGAAAAACAGGAACAGTCCAGCAAGGAAAAGGCAAAAGTAAACAACTTAAATCAAGTGCATAAAGTTGGGAGCTTAAAGTTCATTGGCGAGCAGAGGATCCCGTACAATGAGAATTTTAAAGGAACAGTTGTTGGCGGTCTTTCTGGACTTAGATACGACTCTCAAAATGACACATGGGTTATGATCAGTGACGATAGATCAGCAATCAATCCTGCACGTTTTTATAATGCCCAACTTACCTATGATATCAAAGGTTTTCATTCTGTTGAATTGACCGATATGGAATTTTTAAAACAGTCTGATGGTACGAATTATCCTAATCCTGCTCAGTACAGTACTCAAGGTGGAGAAGTGCCTGACTTTGAATCGGTTAGCTTGGATCCTATCGATGGAACCATTTGGTATACAAGTGAGGGTGATCGTGCTTTTGGCTTAAATCCATTTGTGAGACAAGCCACTACTAACGGACAATACTTGTCGAACTTACCAGTACCAGAACAATTCAAAGTATCACCAACAGAAGAAACTGGGCCACGTAATAACATGGTCTTTGAAGGCTCTACATTTGCAGTAGATGGTAAATCGCTTTGGGTTTCAACGGAAGGACCATTATATCAGGACGGACCACTACCGACGACAGACACTGGAGCACTTTCCCGGATCACTCAATATGATCGTGAAGGAAATGTATTGGCACAATATGCTTACCCGATTGATCCAATTCCAGCAGAGCCTGGCCCTGGTAAATATGCAGACAATGGTGTGACAGAGATCCTAGCGGTAAACGACCACAAGTTTCTACTAATTGAACGTGCCGGTGTCCAAGGGGAAGATGGAAGCTTTAAAAATTACATTCGACTTTATGAGATTGATATTAACGGAGCAAGTGATATAAGCAACATCGATTCATTACAAGAAAGCAAATTTAAGACGGTCAAAAAACGCCTGATTCTAGACTTAAATACATTAGGCTTATCTAAACTCGACAACATCGAAGGAATCTCATGGGGTCCTAAGCTTGCGAATGGAAACGACAGTCTCGTCCTAGTTTCAGATAACAATTTCAACTCAACCCAAGTAACACAATTCCTAGCATTTGAAGTATTGACACAAAAAGGACCTAAAGGAAAGTGAGGTTCTGATACAATCACCAATCTGTTGATGCAAAGGAAATATATTAATAAATGGAGCACCCTACCTTTAGTGGGGTGCTTTGCTTCTCTCTCATTATTCAACAATATTAGGTGTATATGTAACAACGCGTCTTTTAGTATAGGGCCAGATTGTTGTGCGAAATGTTTCTAGCTTAAATTGGGAATGGTCACATTACCCAGGTAAAGGTTAGACAGTTCCTTCCGGAACTGAAGGATTATATCGAAGAATCAAATGGTGGGGTAACGCCCTGAAGGGTTCTCTCTTAGTCGAATAGCACTTGAATTAGTAAGAATAATAGTGTTATA
>NZ_LATZ01000037.1 GCF_000981385.1 Bacillus sp. SA1-12 | reverse complement strand
TTCCTGCAATACAAGGCTGCACTTTAAATCCAAAATCATCCGCAAATTGAGCGAAACGTTTATTGACTATTCCTTTGGTATAATTTGTTCTTGCTTCATCCATTACCGTTTTCATATTGTCAGTCACGATCTGCTTCGGTACACCATCTATGGCTTCAAATGCTTCTGTTAAAAATGACAATAGCACACTTTGTGACTTTGATATGGTCATATAGAAAGTTCGAAACCTAGAATATGAAAGCAATAATACCGCCACGTTTACATGAACAACTTCACCATCTTTTGTTTCATACCGAATGTTCTCTTTCCAATCAAGTTGTGCCTGTTCCCCTGGTGGAGTTTCATACCTGATACTAGATTGAGTTGAATTGATTCTCTTTCCCTCACTAAAGTAAGATTGAAACTCAGGTTTACTTTGAATGTATCTACGAAAAGAAGAAGCTGCACAATCCAAGTCGTGATTGTCTTTTAAATATTGCCAGAGCACTCGTTTATAATAAAACACTTGTTTTGATTCTTTTGATAATAAAAGGGAAATAACTCCATAGTACTCATCAATTTTTGAAGATTTGTTTTTTGTTTTCTTGGGAGTAAATCCATTCAGGTATTTATTAATGGTACGCCGATCTACATTTAATTCTCTCGCTAATTGACTCTTGTTAATTCGCATTTTTAAATTCTCCATCAGTATTTTTAATTTTGGTAAGTCTGTAAGACTATTAATCTTAAAATCTGTTTGGATATCTAACGCTATGTACATACTAATCACCCCAAGATTAGTATGTAGAAATGAGTCGAAACTGTACATCTTTAATTAATCAAATTTTTACATATTTAAATTAGCATTTGTACTTTCCACACGCTTAAGTGCTTCAATTAAGTTTTCCCGTGACAAAATCATATCTATCAACATTTGATATTTCCTTTCGACGTGAACGTAGAAATCTAATTGTGTTATTCTTACTCCACACTCCCAAAGTCCCCCATGGAATTCACCATATCTTCCTTTAGGTAGCTCTTTTCAGATTATCTGTTTCAACATAAGAAGTTTACGCCTAGTTCTTAGTTCTTCCTAATTGTTCAGCCCTTCCCCTAATTCTCGAGAAAATAGGGTACTATGACTTCTGCTGACTTCTGATTGTTAAGCTATCTATCGCTAGATAGGTTACCAAATGTACTTGGCGTTCCAATCAGACCTCCCCAGGTAAGAGTGCAATCTTTCCCTCCACCTATCTGCTTCATTTACTCTGTATCACCTTCGACAGAAAGGACTTTGTTTTGTTAAGCAAACTCATCCAATGATACCTAGCCTTATATGAAGTTCGTGTTCCTCAGACCGGAGGTTTGCCGCTCACTTCCTTCAGATTCCATGTCACCATAGATACCCTTGTGTTAGGCTAACTGTTACTTCTGTCTTCACAGTTCGGGACTTTCACCCTATAGATTACACCCATGCTGGGCGCACTCACAAAAATAAGAAGAGGCTAAGCCTCTTCTTATTTAGAAAGGAAGTAAAAATATTTACCTAGTGTAGATGCACAGGCCATGCAATTGCAGTTGAAAAATAAGGACACTCTATTTTTTTAGTAAAAGTATATCTTTTCTATACCTGAGCGGCTTATTTGCTTAAGGCGCCCTGAGCTTTTGTACTTATCTTTCAATTAATTGAACCATCATCATCGCTTTCCCCACTACTGCTCCTTCACTATAGGCTTCAATATCAATCTTTCCAAACTTTCTTCCTACTTCTAGTATTTTAGGATGCAGTTCAAGGACACTTTCCATTTGCACAGGCTTGATGAAATAAATCGTAATATTTTCTACGACGATATCTCCTTTTTTTTGCGCTCTTAAGTAGCGGTTAACCGCTTCTGTTACAAGGGTTGTAAAGACACCGTATGAGATTGTCCCAAGATGGTTTGTCATTTGCGGGCTTACTTCACAGCGAAATACACTTCCCCTTTTTAGTTCATCTTCAATGGTTATAAACTGATTAGTAATAATGTCATCAAGTTTTTCACCGATTTGCGGCTGACGTTGGATCATTTGCAAAGCCTTTAAGACATCTTGACGGCTGATCATCCCTTGCAGACGAGTATGTTGATCAACTACAGGAAGCACCTCAATCCCTTCCCAAACCATCATTTGTGCAGAAGAGGCAACAGATGTTTTTCCGGTAACAGTAACAGGACTTTTCGTCATTACTTTTTCAATCAATGTTGAATGGTCATGACCCATAATGTCCTTTGAGGTGACAATTCCTTGTACCTTCAGGTTTTGATCAATTACAGGAAATCTTCCATGTCCTGTTTCATAATTATATTGATACCAAGTTGATACTGTATCTGTTGTTTTTAGTGTAATCGTTTTTTCTAAAGGTGTTAAAATATCTTCGACTTGGACAATTTCCTTTTTGATTAACTGATCATAGATGGCACGATTTATCATGGTACCAACAGTAAACGTGTCATAGCTCGTTGAGATAATCGGCAGTTCCAGTTCATCGGCAAGCTTTTTGACGTTATCTTCTGTATCAAATCCGCCTGTTATTAAAACCGCTGCACCAGCCTCTAACGCATATTTATGTGCGTTTGTACGATTGCCGACAATTAATAGGTTTCCAGCTCCTGTATATCGCATCATTGCCTCAAGCTTCATCGCACCGATAACGAATTTATTTAAAGTTTTATGCAAGCCCGCTCGTCCACCTAATACCTGTCCATCAACAATATTAACAACCTCAGCATATGTTAATTTCTCAAAGTTTTCCTTTTTCTTCGTTTCAATTCTTATTGTTCCAACACGTTCAATTGTGCTAACATAGCCTTTACTTTCTGCTTCTTTAATTGCCCGATACGCTGTACCTTCACTAACGTTTATTTCTTTAGCAATTTGCCGGACGGAAATTTTTTCACCAACTGGAAGTGAATTAATATATTGCAAAATTTGCTCGTGCTTTGTAGCCAAGCTGCATCACCCTTTTTATAAAATGAAACTACCAACTTTGAAGGCTTTCTGCTCCCCAATGCCAGTAACCTTAATTTATCGAACTTTTATCGGCGTGATTTCCGCCTGTCATTAGTATGATAAATCGCCCATTCTTCCACTTTTATTATAAGGGTGGCGCTTTTTTTTATCAACGCGCTGTTTGGCGCTGTCTTTTTCTTTGACGATTTCGATCAATAACTGATTGTTGATTATACTCTGCTTTTTTCGGCTTGTATAAATAATGAGCAAAATTTCCGCCAATCACAAAAATCGCTAAACATAGCCAGCTCATTAGAAATACGGTTTGCATATGATCGCCTGTCATTGTGATTTGCTGTAATCCCAAAAAAAGCATCACTAGGGAGATTAATGCATACAGTAAATTTTTCAATTGAAATCATCCTTTCACTTCATCATTACCATATCATATGCATGTACAAGAAAAAAAAGAAGCGGATGACCTCAATCATCCACTTCTGTGTATGTTTTATTAAAGCTTTAGAGTTTCGCCGACTTTTAACGGAATGCCTACACCTTCTGGAAGCATATTTGCAAATGCTTTAGGATCTTGTTTTATCGCAGGAAATGTGTCGTAATGGATTGGCACAACTTTTTTCGCTTTCAGCCATAAAGCAGCTTCCGCAGCATCCTCAGGTCCCATTGTTAGATTATCACCAATTGGCAAAAAGGCTACATCAATTTCATTTCGCTCCCCAATCATCTTCATATCGGAAAACAACCCCGTATCACCAGCATGATAAATTGTTTTGCCCTCTGCTGAGAAAAGAACCCCTGAAGGCATGCCGGTATAAATCACTGAGCCATCTTGTTCTTGGTAGCTTGACCCATGAAATGCTTGTGTCAGCTTTACTTTACCAAAGTCAAATTGGTAAGCACCACCTAGGTTCATTGGGTGAATAGTAATATCATTTTTCCCTATGTAAACGGCTAATTCATATGGAGCAATAACTAATGCATTGTTTTTCTTCGCAATCTCTACCGTGTCACCGACATGATCATTATGACCATGTGTTAAGATAATCACATCAACATCAAGATCTGCTACATGTAAATCTGTTAAGTCATTTCCATTAATAAACGGGTCAATGATAATCTTTTTATTTTCAGTTACTATTTTTACTACTGAATGACCATGATAAGAAACTTGCATTGACATTTACACCTGCTCTCCTAAATTTTTAACCTTCAATGAAAATTTTACCGTAATTGTTATATGTTTAAAACAAAAAAGGCCTGACTGTAGCAGACCTTTATACCTTTGAATAGAACATGAAATCTATACCCCAAGAAGCAGAGTCCGGGCATCTGAAAAGGATAAACCATGTGCATCTGCTACCGCTTCGTAGGTTACGTATCCCTTTAATGTATTGATCCCTTTTAATAATGCCTCATTTTCTAAGCAAGCTTTTTTATATCCCTTTGTGGCGATCTGAACGGCATATGGAACTGTTACATTTGTTAATGCAAACGTAGATGTGCGCGGAACCGCTCCAGGCATATTCGCTACTGCATAATGTAACACTCCATGCTTTTCATAGGTTGGATTATCATGAGTCGTTATTTTATCAGTTGTTTCAAATATACCGCCTTGGTCAATGGCAATATCAACGATGACAGATCCGTTGGTCATAGAGCGGACGACCTCATCAGATACAAGCTTAGGTGCTTTTGCCCCGGGAATTAACACTGCCCCGATCACTAAATCAGATTCTGATACTGATTCAGCAATGTTGAGAGGATTTGACATGAGCGTTGAAATGTCATTACCAAAAATATCATCCAGCTGTCTTAAACGCTCTGGATTGACGTCCAAGATTGTTACCTCTGCACCTAAGCCAACCGCTATCTTCGCTGCATTTGTTCCGGCAACTCCCCCGCCGATAATAGTCACTTTGCCTCTTCTCGTACCAGGGACTCCGGCTAATAAAATTCCCTTGCCTCCTTTTGGCTTTTCTAAAAATTGCGCGCCTATTTGGGAGGCCATTCTGCCGGCAACTTCACTCATCGGAGTGAGAAGCGGAAGGGAACCATTTGCTAGCTGAACAGTTTCATATGCTATAGCAATGACTTTATGATCAATTAAAGCGACAGTTAATTCAGGTTCTGGTGCTAAATGCAGATACGTAAATAAAATAAGTCCTTCCCTGAAATAACCATATTCCTCTTTTAATGGCTCCTTTACCTTCATAACCATATCCATCGCCCACGCTTGCTGAGCAGTTTCAACAATTTTTGCACCAGCTTCAACATATTCTTCATCTGTAAACCCTGAACCAAGTCCTGCATTTTTTTCGATATAAACCTCATGTCCTGATTTAACAAGATGAAAAGCACCTGCAGGAGTCATCGCTACACGGTTTTCATTATTTTTTATCTCTGCAGGAATACCAATTTTCATAGTACGTCCTCCTTAGTCATCATCATTTCAAACTTGTGTCCTTATCAGTATTACCGTAATTTATCATATGATTACGAAATCAGACAGGTCCTAGGAGTTTTTAAAAAAGTGAGGTAAAGAGGACAAAAATGTGATCATTAAACAAGAAAACGATGGATAACATTTGCTCCGCCTGTTACTTCAATAATTGAACCAGTGATCATGTCTGAATTTTCTTCACACAAAAAAGCAATGGTTCTGGCAATATCTTCACCTGTTCCTGAACGCCCGATGGGTGTATGTTGATCGGTCAATCGCCTGGAAGTTTCAATCGTTGCTTCCTTCATCTCTCCCACAATATTACCTGGACAAATCATATTGGCTGTGATCCCATGTTCAGCTTCTTCTATACTTATTGATTTTGTTAATGATACCAATCCAACCTTTGCTGCACTAAAGGCGGATCGATGGAGCCAGCCTGGAGATGTGGCTGCCCCTTGAAAACCATATGTAATAATCCGTCCATATTTTTGTTTACGCATAATTGGAACGACTTTTTTAAACAAATGAAAAACAGAGCTTAAATTTCCTTCAATCATTTGATACCATTCTTCATCTGTATAATCAGCCAACTTTTTTCTTTCGAATATGTAAGGACCAGCATTATTTATTAAGCAATCTATTCTCCCAAATTGTTCAAGTGTTTGATCAATCATCTTCGACAGATCTTCTTTTTTTGTTACATCTGCTTGAACGAAGTGAAGATGATCTCGATAATAGGAGAATTTTGCCTGAAATTCATCGACGGCACTTGTATCTTTTCGATAACTTACCGTAACAGAAAAACCCTTTTTCAAAAATTCTTCTGTCACCTTCTTACCTAAGCCTTTTGAGCCTGCCGTAATAAGGGCATGTCGCACGATCATTTCCTCCTCATATAACTTGTCCTTATGTATAATGCTTTTCATTTTTCATTACCATTTTGATGATAACAATTTTTTCACCTCTATTGTGATAATAACATAACCATTTTACTATAAACTGTTTGAAAGCTTTATATTTCTTTTAATCTAAACAAATAGACTATGTTAAAGCTTAAGTTAAATTTAGCAGTATATTGATTAGACCGGATATGTGAGACCTCTAAGAAAAAGGAAGAACATTGAGCTTTCCGCTGGCATCGCAAATGAATAATTAACGCTTCTCGCTAGCGATCAACAAGGAAGTTTACAGCGCAATCAAAAAAGCAGCTTAAAATTAAAAAACCTCAAAACACACTATTAGTGTTTGAGGTTTTCATCCTTTAGCCCTTCCTTATTTGAAAGTGCTCTTGCAGGAAATTTTGTTCATATTGTTGTTCAACTACACCGCTTGAATAGGCATCCGTTAATTGCTTCATTGTTTCCTCTTCGCCTAAATGGTCGTAGTAGTAGGTCTGCCTTGTTATTCTTTTTTCCTTCAACACTTTCAGCCCCTTCATTTCTTTTTTGCTCGCGTTTAGTGTCTCTGAAATGAAGAAGCTTATTCAATTTTGAAGGTCTATTTTAGCGTTGCTTTCGCCTTATCAATAGCTTTTCGAACCATGTCAAATCCGGTACCGCCAGCACTCATCCGTTTTCTTACAGCTTCAAAAGGATTGATGATATCATATAAATCCTCTTCAAACAGCTCAGAAGCTTGTTTATATTGATCAAAAGGTAAATCCTTTAAATAAATACCCGATTGGATACATTTGTAGACAAGTGTGCCAACAACTTCATGTGCTTCTCTGAATGGCATTCCTTTTGTAGAGAGATAATCTGCAAGTTCTGTTGCATTAGAGAAATCTTCTTTTGTTGCCTTCTCCATCTTATCCTTATTTACCTTTAAAGTATTAATCATACCGATAAAGATTTGGAGGCTTCCTTCAATGGTTTTTACCGTATCAAACATTCCTTCTTTATCTTCTTGAAGGTCTTTATTATATGCCAAAGGAAGTCCCTTTAAGATCGTCAATAAAGACATTAAGTTCCCATAAACTCTTCCTGTTTTTCCTCTAATTAATTCTGCCATATCGGGATTTTTTTTCTGAGGCATGATGCTGCTTCCTGTTGCATACGTGTCATCGAGCTCGATAAATTGGAATTCTTGAGAACACCATAAAATAATCTCTTCACAAAAACGCGATAAATGCATCATTAATAATGAGCTATTGCTGAGGAATTCAATAATAAAATCTCGATCGCTGACACCATCTAGGCTATTTTCATAAATCCCATCAAACTGAAGTTTTTCAGCTGTATATTCACGGTCAATTGGAAAGGTTGTCCCCGCAAGTGCAGCACTGCCTAATGGAGAAAGATTAATCCGCTTAAGTGATTCAGCAAATCGTTGTTTATCACGATCCAGCATCCAGAAATAAGCCATTAAATGATGGGCAAATGAAATCGGCTGTGCCCGTTGAAGATGAGTATAGCCGGGCAGTATTGTTTCAATATGCTCGTCAGATTTTTCAATAAGAGCGTTTTGGAGCCCTTCAATTAATTCAACAACCATTGCTACATGCTTCCGTAAATACAAATGCATATCAGTAGCAACCTGATCGTTACGACTCCTTCCAGTATGTAGCTTTCCGCCAACAGGACCAATTTCATCAATTAACATTTTTTCGATATTTAAGTGAATATCTTCGTAGTTAACTGAAAAGCTAAGCTCATTCTTTCTGGCTTTTTCTAAAAGAGTTGTTAAGCCTTTTGTAATTTGTCCTGCTTCATCTTTGCTTATTATACCGCACTTGCCAAGCATATCTACATGTGCAAGGCTGCCTGTGATGTCTTCCTCAACTAATTCCTGATCAAAATGGATGGATGCACCGAACTCATCCACCCATTGTTCAGGGGTTTTTTGGAAGCGTCCACCCCAAAGTTTTTTCATACTTCCACCTTCTTGTTTTTTACCATGCTGTTTACTTTTGTTGGCAGTCCAAATAATTCAATAAATCCGATTGCTGCATTGTGATCGAATGCATCGTCTTTTGTATATGTCGCAAGCTTTTCATCATATAAAGAGTACTCAGATTTTCTTCCTTCTACAATAGCATGCCCTTTAAATAGTTTTACACGCACTGTGCCTGTTACATATGTTTGAGTTTCCTTTAAGAAAGCATGTAAAGCAGTCTTTAATGGCGAGAACCATAGTCCGTTATAAATAAGCTCAGCAAGCTTTTGCTCGATAACTGGTTTAAAATGAGCCACTTCTTTTACTAATGTTAAGTCTTCAAGCTCTTTATGTGCTTTAATAAGTGTCATGGCACCCGGGCACTCATATACTTCACGAGATTTAATACCAACAAGTCTGTTTTCAACGTGATCAATACGTCCTACACCGTGCTTTCCTGCGATCTCATTTAGCTTTAGAATCAATTCATGCAGTGGATATGCTTGATCATTGATTTTTACTGGAATACCTTTTTCGAAATGAATTTCAATAATTTCAGCTTGATCAGGTGTTTTTTCTAATGGAGCTGTTAAATCATATGCACCTTCTGGAGGAGCTGCCCATGGATCTTCAAGAATACCGCACTCATTACTTCTTCCCCATAGGTTTTGATCAATTGAATAAGGGCTATCTAAGTTGATTGGAATTGGAATACCATTCTTTTGAGCATATTCGATTTCTTCTTCACGTGACCAACCCCATTCTCTTACTGGAGCAAGCACCTCAAGATCTGGATTTAATGCTTTAATTGAAACTTCAAAACGGACTTGGTCATTTCCTTTTCCAGTACAGCCATGCGCAATTGCTACTGCATTTTCTTTTTCAGCAATTTCAACAAGTTTCTTTGCAATTAACGGACGAGATAATGCAGAAACTAGCGGATATTTTCCTTCGTATAATGTATGTGCTTGTAAAGCAACTAAAGCAAAATCATTAGCAAACTCTTCTTTTGCGTCAATCATATATGATTCAATCGCTCCGACTTGAAGAGCTTTTTGTTGAACAAATGCTGTATCCTTTCCTTCACCTACATCAAGGCACGCTGCCACAACATCATAGCCTTTTTCTTGTAACCATTTAATTGCAACAGAGGTATCTAATCCTCCAGAATAAGCTAACACAACTTTCTTCATCTATTTGTTCCTCCTCGGTTGTATAAACATGAATATATGTTAATAAAAATACATTTTCTTTATAGGTAACACTTTACCAACTGCGCCCTATTTCGTCAATAGAAAAATGCATATTTTCACAGAATCTTTGTATAAAAATTAGTTTGGATGAATGAATAGCCGAGTTTTTCGTCATTCTGCTCTATTATGGGAATATTCAAACATCTGATTAGCAAAAGTAAGGTAGTTCTTACCTATAGAATGTTGTAAAATGTATTAAAACATGTATTGGGAGGATAGGAATTGAACGAATACTTTATCTATGACTCTAGACTAAAAATAAAAATTCCCAAGTTAACTAAGCCCTGGAATTTGTATAGTGTTTTTATTCAAAACAGCATTTTAACCGAATGGGAAAAAATTCGCGGAGGAATACCAGATCGGATTATGGAGTTGGAGGATCAAATTAATAGAAAACAAAATGAGCTTAATCATGAAGAGGACTTTCTTCATTCTTGCGAATTAAATGAAGAGATCTCAGAACTTGCCTCCATCATTAACGACCTATGGATATGGTTTAGGACGACACAGCATTTATCAATTGAAAAAGTTCACAATTAAAAAAGAAGGGCAGGCCTTCTTTTTTTACTTGAGATATAAGATAGGATGAAGCAGTAGCAATCGGCACGGCCGATTTTTTATCGATTAAATCTATAAATCTTTTCGTATTTCTCTTATAACATGCCCTAATTCTGGGATAATTAGTTTTTCCATCGCTAGTTTTACAGCCCCTGAAGAACCTGGCATAGCAAAAACTGCTGTATCCATTGATACACCTGCGATCGCTCTACTTAAAATGGCAGCAGAGCCAATATCCTCCGTGTAGCTTAGCATTCGGAAAATTTCACCGAAGCCTGGTATTTCTTTCTCAATAATGGATTGAACCGCTTCGATGGTGACATCCCTTTTGGCAATCCCTGTTCCTCCATTTGTAAGAACCACATCAATGTTTCGAGCTTCACAGCCTTTTAACATAGAACTTCGAATTAATATTTTTTCATCTTTTACAATTTCATACTCAGCCACATGATGTCCAGAATCCTCTAATAGCTTCATCAAAAGCTTTCCGCTTTTATCCGTTTCTTTAGTTCGCGTGTCACTGATCGTGATGACTTTACAATTTACAGAATGAGGAGCTTCAAGCTTATGTTCAATACTACTCATCATACAAACCTCCTGCATTACTTTTCTCGCCTATTAATCGATACTGATAAAACTTATTAGCAAAATCCGTTATTTGACGAGTCAGCTGATAATTTAATCCAGCACCCATCATAATGCTGATGAGAGGAAGTCCGGCAATAAGTTTTCTTTTAAAAAGGGACATAACAGAAAGCTTTGCAATTTGTTTTAAGAGGAATTCTAAGCTTTTTGAATTTACCAAGTCATCTTCCCCTTCATAAAAATAAGACATCATCTGATCAGCTTGGAGTTCCTCCTTTAATTCAAGCCAAGCTTTATATTGAAGATGCTTAGGCATTAATGATGCGTGAAAGACCTTTAACGAGGTCATCATTTCATAAGGATTCGATATTTCATACCCGTAGCACATTGACACCATTTGGATCGAACGTAAATTAAGAATCGTCTGAACTGGGATGTCAACACCAGACAACAGAAGACCCCCTGTTCCGGTAATTCCTCCCTGCAAGAAAGAATATAGGCGGTGCTTTGATGTCTGTAGATCAGCTAAATAATGGAGCTGATCGATTGGCAGTTTATGTAAATCATTAATATTAATAATGTCTTCATTCAATGCTTTTGCTGATAATAGGATTTGTTTTTTGGCATCCTGTTGAACAAAAGAACTTTGAATAAAGGAGTGTAAATGAAATAAACTTGCATCAAGCTTTTTAAAAAACAACCGTTTCATGGAATCAGGTATCTCATTAAGTTTATGATCCATCCATCTATCAAATGTTCGTTGAAAATCGGTTCGAAGATCATTCTGTAATTCACTTTCCCATAACATGATCTCATCCAAAATTGCTCTATCACGTAATGACTCCATATCCTAACGACTCCTTTTATCTATATAGATAAATAGAAATGAAATTGATTATAGTTAGTGATTCCAGTCAGATTCTTATGTCCGTGTGTAAGTCTTACTTTATCATAACACAAAAAGACAGCCGATTTCTTCCCGGCTGTCATATCATTTGTATTACTTTGCTAAGCGTACAACATCTCGCGCAATCATAACCTCTTCATTTGTAGGGATTACTAAAACTTTTACTGGTGAATGCGGATAGCTGATGTATGATTCCTCACCACGAACCTTATTTAGTGCAGGGTCCCAATATACACCCATAAACTCAAGTCCTTTTAAGACACGTTCACGAATATCGGTACTATTTTCACCGATACCTGCAGTAAAGATAATCGCGTCTACACCAGACATTCTTGCTGCATAAGAACCAATATATTTGTGAATACGGCTTGCAAATACTTCAAGAGCGATCTTTGCTCTTTCATTGCCTTCATTTGCTGCCTGTGTAATATCCCGCAGATCACTGGAAAGTCCGGAAACACCTAAAATTCCGCTCTTTTTATTTAAAATATCCAATACTTCATCTGCTGATTTTCCTGTTTTTTCCATGATGAATGGAATTAATGCTGGATCAATATTTCCGGAACGCGTCCCCATTGCCACACCTGCAAGCGGAGTGAAACCCATAGATGTATCAATTGATTTACCGCCTTCAATCGCTGCAATACTTGCACCATTACCTAAGTGACAAGAAATTAAACGAAGGTGCTCTATTGGTCTGCCTAAAATTTCTGCTGCACGTTCTGAAACATATTTATGTGACGTTCCGTGGAATCCGTATTTACGAATACCAAAGTTTTCATAGTACTCATAAGGAAGACTATATAAGAATGATTGTTCAGGCATTGTTTGATGGAATGCTGTATCAAATACGGCTACAGCATCAACATTTGGCAATACCTCTTTAAATGCTTTAATACCAACAACGTTAGCTGGATTATGAAGCGGCGCTAATTCAGACAAATTCTCAATTTGTTTTAAGGTTTCTTCGGTTATTAATGCAGAATCATTAAAAGTTTCTCCGCCATGAACAACCCTGTGGCCTATTCCTTCAATTTCATCTAAAGACTTAATAATACCTAAATCGGTTAATTTAGATAAAAGAATTTTTACTGCCACTGCGTGATCAGGAATGTCTGAAATTTCCTTTTGATTCTCGCCATTCACAGAAATCGAAAATACAGAATCCTTTAGACCGATTCTTTCTACTAATCCTTTCGTGAGAACTGTTTCGCTAGGCATTTCAAAAAGTTGAAATTTCAATGATGAACTACCTGCGTTAATTGCAATAATTTTTGCCATTCCGTTACTCTCCTTTTCGTCCGTTCCAACTGTAAATACTTGATGTTGATTATACAAACAGTAAGACGCGATTCTTCCTTTATTTAGTCATTGTCATACAATGTTAATCATTTTTACACAGCAAGCCATTTTGCCTTATTATTTACCACTTATTCTTTGCAAAAAGACCTCGATTATTATCCGCCTTTTCCATTTAAACACTGCTATTTCAACATTTCAAGAACTTGATTTAATTGTTATCGTTTACAGATAAAAGTCTTATAATTCTAAAAATTTAGGCGTAACATATTTTTAGCGCTTTTTATTTCGAATCAATCTAAAATCTCAACAAAAAAGAGGCCTCTTCAGCCTCATTTTACAATCTTCCACTTATTTATTTTCCTTAAACCATTTGTCAATTTTTTTCATAATCGAATTCATTGCTTCTTTATTAGAGAACTTAGGTAACTCTACTAACAATGCCTGCTTTGGCGGTGTATTTGATTCGCCTTTTTTTTGGACAATGAAGATGCTCTTACCATGTTTTTCATCTTTAAATAAGGATAATGGCAATTGAATAAACCCTTGAATGATGGCAGTCTTTCTTAAATATTGATTAAGCTTTGGTGCTTCTTTTGTATCAAATAACGAATTAGGAACAATAAAAAACAAATAGCCGCTTTCTTTTGTGTGATTTATACTCTGCTCAATGAATAAATGGTGGGAATAAGAAAGTCCTTCATCTGCCTTTAATTCATATCTGGAAGCCTCTACATCATTAGGATAATACCCTACAGGCAAATCACATACAACGATATCAACTGGATCAATTAACAAACGTTCCAAACTATCCTGGTTAAAAAATTGTACTGGATGTTCCTGAAGATTTGCACTAATATAGGCCAATTTAATGAGCAAATCATCTACCTCTACCCCATGGCTCTCCACCTGTTTATTTGAGAGGTAATTTATAACCGTTGTAAGCAAATTACCCGTCCCGACAGCTGGATCTAAAATGGATATGTCCTTTTGATTACCAACAAATTTGCTGACTAAATAGCCTAGAAATATACCAATACTATCGGGTGTCATTTGATGGTTTGGGTGTGCCGCCTCTTTTAGCCCCTTTAAAATCGCCAGCTGATACGCCTTGCGAATTTCCTCTTTTTCAAATGAAGCAATTTGAATCCCTTCGTATTTTCGTTTCAAGCTTTTTTCAGTTATCTCGCTAAGTCCATCCTGCAAAATCGATTCTTGAAAAATATTATCTCCCGTCTCAGCAACTGCCTCTATGTAAGTCATTTGACATTCTTTCGCAATAAGTTCCGCCGTTTCATTTATTACTGCAAACAAATTTTCTATCTTAGAAACTGTTTTCATCCTCATCCTCCTCGCCGTAATACTCTTACCATTTTAGACATTGAATATGAAAAGCGCAAGCACATCGATCAGTCATGACAAGTATTGACGTTCCAAAATTGATGGTGCTCTTTGCCCTTTCATCTTGAGATATTAATACAGGAAAAAAAAAGACTGCCGAAATGGCAGTCAGGAAAACAAATTTTGTTCCTATTCTTATTGAGCAGTTTTAGCAGCTTCAATTGCCGCTTCATAGTTCGGATGATTTGTTGCTTCGCTAACATATTCAACATATGTAACCTTATCATTTGCATCAACAACAAATACGGCGCGAGCTAATAAACGTAATTCTTTAATATGAACGCCATATGCCTCACCAAAAGAAAGATCCCGATGGTCAGAAAGAGTTTGAACATTTTCTAAGCCATTTGAAGCACACCATCTTTTTTGGGCAAATGGTAAGTCAACACTAATTGTTAAAACCTCAACATTGTCCAATTTTGAAGCATCCTCATTAAAGCGGCGTGTTTGCGCATCACAAACTCCAGTATCTATTGAAGGGACAACGGAAATTAAACGAACCTTCCCTTTTGAATTTGCAAGTGTAACTTCAGATAAATCGTTTGCTAGGACTGTAAAATCCGGTGCTGTGTCACCTACATTTACTTCATTGCCTAATAACGTAACAGGGTTATTTTTAAACGTAATTGAAGCCATACCAAATTCCTCCTTTTTATTATGTACAGTGTAAATATAGCTTAGCTTTCAAGATTTATCAAATGTTTTGAACAATGTAACCATAAATTTCTTTCGGATCATTTCTCGCAAAAAAATAACTGCCTCATGGGCAGTTAAAAGTCTAAATCTTGTTTTGGCTGTTGTTGTTCTTGTGAATATTCATTATTCCCTTTATCTTTATTTTTCTTAAACATACCTTGAATCTTCTCAACCGTTTGCGGTGCTGCTTCTAATATTTTTTCATATAAATGTGTGCTTTCATCTAAATGAAGCATTTTAACACCTGTTGAAGAAACAATTAAAAATGCTATAGGAGTAATCGATACTCCACCACCGCTTCCTCCGCCAAAAGGAAGCTTGGAAGCTTTCTGTTCACTGCCATTATCAGCACCAGTGCCATTGAATTCACTTCCCCCGGCCGCGAATCCAAATCCAACCTTGGATACTGTTAAGATGACGCTTCCATCTGGCGTTTCTACTGGATCACCTATGATGGTATTCACATCAATCATTTCTTTTAGGTTTTCCATTGCTGTTTTCATAAGTCCTTGTATAGGATGATCACTCATGTTATGTAGCCTCCTTATCTAAATACAATATTTAACCGATCGTACCCATTCCATCCTTAAAGGTCAGCCAATTGTCTAGTTTGTGAAAAATGAAAATGGCTTGGATTTTAACTTTGGACGGCCGCCTTTCCAATATTTAATGAATTGAATACCTGCGAACATAGCTTGCCCGATTCGAAACTGAAAAATACATTGGAATTTCGTTCTTGAACAAAATCGGTTAAAATCAGGAGTAATGGTCACAATAGGTTCTGTTTTCAACCTCATATATTGGGTGATTAATCCAATAACAACGCCTTTAATTGTCCAAGCTGCACCTGTTAATATACCGGTATGTGCAGCATCTCCTATTCCGAATTGAGAATGCCATTCTAATTTTTTTATTTTAATTTTCCGTAAAAACCTTCGAATAATTCTATGCATCCCGATTATATGCTGAGTAATCTCTTTTATATCACTTAGGCTGGTCAGTACATCATCAGGAGATATTTTATCTTCTTTTTCTTTTACCTGCTTATCTTTATTTTCACTTCCTGCTTTTTTATCCTGCTTAATAATCAAATTTGGTCCATCATCATCGATCTTCACCAGCGGTATATCAATGGTATAGCGCAACAATCCAAACCATGCGCGAAATTTTATTTTAAATCGATCATTATCTCCTGTATGGTTTAAGTCTAGGGTTATCGTAATTTTTGTAATGATAATAAGGAAAAAGAGCAAAAGGAAAAAAAGTATAATGATCATGATCCAAAACACGGTTTTCACACCCTTTCAATCTACCATTATCACCTCACTATAACTAAATTAAACCTATAGTATTCAGGATAAGATTTAAAAATCAGTAGAAAAACTTGGCTTGTCGCCAAGTCCTAATGGCGAAAGCCTTAGTTTTTCTTATACTGTCATCCATAAAATTATTATACGCTGATAGTACAAAAAAAGCCTGCTGATTATTCAGCAGGCTTCAGACCGTAGACAAACCCCCTTTCAAATCCTTGATTTGAAAGGGGGTTTGCATTTATTCTCTATTTTCTTAGGCTGGGCATGGATACTTCCATGCCCAGTTTGCCATTTTCTTGAGATTCATGG
>NZ_LATZ01000036.1 GCF_000981385.1 Bacillus sp. SA1-12 | reverse complement strand
CTGTAATATATACATGAAGTCAAAGAAAGCTGGTGAACGAGTGATGACCTCAATTACAAGTTTTATTGAGAAGAAACTAAAACTTAAAGTTAATAGAGAGAAGTCAGCGGTAGACCGCCCTTGGAAACGGAAGTTTCTTGGTTTCAGTTTTACAAACCATAAGAAACCCAAGGTCAGAATAGCGAATGAAAGTATCAAAAGACTAAAGTCTAGGATACGACAGATCACATCTCGTTCAAAACCTAGTCCTATGGAAGTTAGAATTGAAAAACTAAACCAATATCTAACAGGGTGGTGCGGATACTTCGCTTTAGCTGATACACCAAGTAAGTTCAAAGAATTTGAAGAGTGGATAAGAAGAAGACTTCGTATGGTTGAATGGAAACAATGGAAAACACCTAAAACAAGAGTTAGAAAACTAAAAGGTTTAGGTGTTCCTGATAACATGGCATACGAATGGGGAAACTCAAGAAAGAAATATTGGAGAATCGCCTGTAGTCCAATTCTACACAAAACCCTTGATAACTCCTATTGGAGTTCCCGTGGGCTTAAAAGTTTATATCAAAGATATGAATTTCTACGTCAAACTTAATTGAACCGCCGTATACCGAACGGTACGTACGGTGGTGTGAGAGGTCGAGGGTTAGTCACCCCCTCCTACTCGATATCCTTAATAGCTGTAATTATAATAGAAATTGGCCGTCCCAAAATGTAACAAAAGTATACCTACAAAGCATTCACCAGTTACATGATGTGCAAAAAATGTAATATATTGATATGAATACTTGACTGCGCGGGGATATTTTAGTTAAAGCGGATCGTATGACAATGGCCCATTCATTGGAATTACGGTTACCATTTTTGACAAAGAAGTATTTAAAGTGGCATCCCGAGTATCAGAAGGGTATTAAGGATCATAGTCGGAAATTTTGGACGGTATTGGTTTTTAGGTTTGGTATCAAGTGTTTATAGAGGGAATATACCATTTTCATCCATCCATAAAAAGAGATGGGGAAGTGTTATCCGATTAATGAAGATGGGATAATAGAAACCTCAGAATACAAAGTGTGTTCAGGCAAACTTATCAAGAGAACGGTGGTATGAGTTAGTCGAAAGTCATATGGAGTATGAATGGTCATAATTATACTAAATATATATTGAAAGGACATGAATTCAATACAGTCATGATAGTATATGAATCCATGTTCTTTCATCATAAAGACTTTTTAATTGGATTCAATTCTTAGGAGTACGAAGAATAAAAAAATTTTAGAGTGAGGAGGAAAATAATGCTTAAGATTTTAAAAGTACCTCATGGATTTACAGAAGCACCCTATGAACAAAGTGTTTTAAAAATGAATGGTTTTTCCGTAGTAGAATCCTGTTTGCATACACAACGAACTACAGGAACCATGTTTTTAGAAGATCATATGTTATTGTTTGTTCTTAAGGGCCAATATAAAATATGCTTTGGTGAAAAAACATATAAAGTAAATGAGAATGAAATGGTTTTATTACATAAATCTATTGTCATCAAGTATGAAAAAACAGGGAAGGAAGAGTCGGAGTATTTACTTGACTATATAATGTTCTTTTTAAAGGATGACTTACTAACTGAGTTTATAAAAATGTATGATTTTAACCATTCATTTCCTTCTATAGTTGTTCCATTAACTGTTAATCCTATAAATAAACGACTAAAAGGGTATATTGAATCACTAAAACCCTTATTTAATGATTCAAGCAGTATTAGCAATGGATTGGTTAAATTAAAATTGTTAGAATTACTGTACGATTTAGTAGATACGAATGAGAAATTGTTATTTCAATTTTTACTACTGAAACAAAAAGAAAGAAGAAGTATCCTCGATGTTGTTGAAGAAAACTTATATAATCCTGTAAATGTAAATGATTTAGCCTATCTATCTGGAAGAAGTTTATCAACATTTAAAAGAGAATTTAAAGAAATATACAATACTTCTCCACTAAAATGGATAAGAAATCGTCGTTTAGACAAGGCGAGAGAACTGTTTTTACATACAGAATTTTCTGTTACAGAGGTCTGCTTTTCTACAGGGTTTGAAAATGTTGCACACTTTTCGAAAGTATTTAAAGAGAGGTTTGGTGTATCACCTTCTATGTTTAAACAGTCAACAAATCTACATTAAATTTAACAAGTACTTTAATGATATTTAGAACAATTAAATGGAAAATAAAGGTGCTCTGACTTTTGAATCTATCTTATATTCAAGCAAAAGTTTAAAAAATTAATAAATGAACTTAATTAACCCCTTTACCTTTCACCTCCCCATCTAGTTTGAGTCATGTTCTAGGTATTTCCCTGTGCTTTAGTCCACCAACCATTTTGATTTCATAAGAAGTTGTGAAATCATATTTATTTCTTTATATCCTTTTCTTTTATCAACCTTTCATTTATCTAATCTTCCTTGGTTTGTTAATCTATATGGATGAGCTTCTTGCCTGTATGACTTGATCTATAATTTATCATAATTCCTTGCAGCATCTTTAAATATTTAATATTTATATGGTGAGCCGAATAAACAAATGGTTTGGACTATATAGATCGAAGCTCAGGAGATTCTATAATAAAAAAGTTAGGAAATCCAGATAATCTTAGTGTTGTTATGTTAGATAATAGGTATTTTCAAATAATTAATATGTTTTTTCGTCAAGATGGTGCTTATGTTTTCAGAAGACCTTAAAGATTGTCAAGTATTTTACTAGATCCATGACAATTTCCTTAGAAGAGAATCTTGTTGAAAATTCGAAACTGATCAATAATTTCTATAGATATAATAAGTAATTTATAACTTAATATGGAGTGAGGTGATATGAGTAAACATCAAGGAAAAGTTGCAGTCATAACAGGAGATAGCAGTGGTATTGGACTTGCAACAACTGAACGATTTGTTAATGTAGGAGCTAAGATTTTTATTACTGGTCGCCGACAGTGAGATCTTGACAAAGCTGTAAAATTGCTAGGGGAAGGTGCCATAGGAATTCGGGGAGATGTCTCCAATATGGACGATCTTGAACAATTATATAAAACTGTAGGAAAACTAGAAAAGTCTATTGATATTCTTTTAGTGAATGCTAGAGTTGGCGATTGGGCAGCATTAGGAGAAATAACTGAAGAGGATTATGGTAAGGCATTTGATATTAATGTCAAGGGTGCTCTATTCACGGTCCAAAAGGCTTTACCATTTCTTAAAGACGGTGGCTCTATCATTATAATAGGATCAATCATGGTATCAAAAGGTGTACCAGCATTTAGTGTTTATAGTGCATCAAAGGCAGCCATACGTAGTTTTGTTAGGAGTTGGATTTATGATTTAAAGGATGAAATATCCGAGTAAATGTTTTAAGTCCCGGAGCGACAGAAACAGCAGGATTTTTATATCTGGGAGGAAGGGGAAATGAAGAACAAGAAATACAATTTAAAGTAACAGTAGCTACTAAGATCCCAAGGGAAATAATAGGGTCTGCTCATGAGGTCGCCAAAATTGCTGTGTTCCTTGCGTCGGATGATTGCAGTTATATGAATGGAAGTGAAGTTTTTGTCGATGGTGGAGTAGTACAAATTTAATATTTACCTTTTGTATGCCAATAAATAATCTAGAAAACTGAAATGACCAAAGCAGGGAGACTATTGGAGTTTCCCTGCTTTGTTTTAGTTGCAACCGACATAGGTGTAAGCTCTAGTAGTAAGTCCAGCTGATAAGACAAAAGTAATGTTTTAGCTTAATGGAAGGGTATCCGAGGTAACTGAGATTCACAACTGCTTCATACATAAATAGAACGTTTTGGTACGGATAGTGGTATGAGAGTTCCAGGGGTATTCATCTGATTTAGATAATTATATTTGTGTTTAGAATGAAGATTTTTAATATTTATATGTACTTCTCAAAAGGGAATGAGATGAAGCGATCCAAATCAGCGCGAATTCAAAAAAATTGTTCATGATCTTATATAGGATATGTATATCTTGCACCTCTACGGAGACATTATTATAGACTCATCTTTGAACGATAGAAAGGGAGTAAATATATATGGTATCCCTTAACATAAATTCATCACCGAAATTTAAAAACATCGATGAAATATTATCTTATTTTTCACAATCTAGCGATTTCAATTGCTTAATTATAAGTGAGTGTTTGTCTTTGAAAATTGCTTATTTTAATACATTAGTCGATGAAAAAATAATCCAGGAACATGTATCGAACCCGATTCTTAAAAACCTTAGAGACATCTCAAATTTAGAAGACATAAAAAAAATTATTCCAATAAAGGATATAAAAGTAAGTACTAATGTTCAAGAAATTTCAGAGAAAATCCTACAAGGAAGTGCATTTATTTTTATAAATAAAGCTCAGGGGATTATTGTCAATTCATTAACCATTGCAACTGGTTACCGTGAACAAAATGATGCTGAAAATGAATACAGCGTTATCGGACCAAAGGTTGGTTTTGTAGAGAACATAGATACAAACCTCAGATTATTAAGAAAAAGTTTAAATACACCCAATCTTAAATTTGAAGAAACATTTGTCGGAACAACGTCAAATACAAGAGTTGTCATAGCCTATCTTGAAGGAATTATGAACCCTGAACATCTTAATACGGCGAGGCAGAGAATTAAAGACCTTGATTATGACTTAATCTGTGATAGTTCTCTATTAGATCAACTGATCACTGATCATTCATCTACACCATTTCCTTTATTATTGACGACTGAAAGAGTAGACCGTGCTGCATATTGTCTTATAAATGGGCAATTAGCTATTTTATGTGATGGATCTCCCTATGTCATTAATGCTCCAACCTCTATTTTTGATTTTTTTGTTTCGCCAGAAGACTATTTATTACCTTGGGTACTTGGCTCGTTTTTTCGATTAATTAGATTTTTAGGTGTGTTATTTTCTATTTCTGCAACTCCAATTTATGTAGCTGTTTTAACATTTCATATTGCTATAATACCCAAGGATATGTTAGGCCCTATTATTGACTCTAGAGTAAACGTACCGTTTCCTCCATTAATTGAAGCCCTATTTTTAGAAGTAATTATTGAGCTTTTACGTGAAGCTGGTGCAAGGCTACCCACTAAAGTAGGACAAACATTGGGAATTGTTGGAGGGATTGTTATTGGGCAAGCAGCCGTTGAAGCTGCATTAACTAGTAATATTTTATTAATTATTGTGGCACTATCAGCATTAGCCTCATTTACAACTCCAACGTTTAAAATGTCAAATACAATTCGCTTTTTAAGGTTTCCTTTGATTATATTAGCATCAATATGGGGAGGATTAGGATTAGTAGCTGGCATTATTATCTTATATACACATACTCTCCGATTAAAATCTTTTGGGATGCCTTATTTAGCCCCATTATATCCATTTCGATATGCTGAATTTACAGATGGATTTATTCGATTTTCATTACCATATATTAGAAAGAGACGTGAGCTTTTTAGACCACTTCTTAAATCCAGATTCAAAGTGAATGGAAGAAATAAAGATATAGGGGACGACTTTAATAATGAATAAGTATAAATGGAAGATTAGATTTATATGGATTCCTATATGTTGTTTTTTTCTAATTGGTTGCACAAGAACAACTATTATTGATGATGTGAAGATTATCCAAACGATAGGTTATGACATAGAAAATAACAAGATAAAAGGGACAGCCTCTTATCCAGTTTATGTTGAATCAATGCAAGAATCTCATCCCCGAAAGTTGTTTACAGCCGAATCAAAAACAACAACAGGTGTCTTCACTTCATTTTCAAAACAAACTGCTGAAGAAATTGACATTTCACAATTAGACTCAGTTGTCATAGGTGATGACTTTGCTAGAGACGGTATTTCAGATTTATTAGTTAATTTGAATAGTGATCCTAATATTGGAACGAATTCCACTCTAATTATCTCAAAGAAAAAAGCGAGGGAACTTCTAGAAGAAAGTATAAAATACCCGCCATATTTTCTATCCTCTGTTTTGGATCAGAGTATGGAAAACGGAAATGTCCCTTTAACCAACCTACACACAATCTCCTATCAGTATTATACCGAAGGCCAAGATATGTATATACCTAAAATGGAAATAAACAATGAGGGGTTATTAGTAGGGGATGGTGTAGGGATTTTTAAAAACGATAAGCTGAGAGTATCTCTTAATAATAATGAGACTTTTTTGTTGAAAATGTTAGTTGATCGTTCGGTTTATAACAGCACATACGAATTTACAACCAGTGATAATATTAACTTATTAGTTAAGGTTATATCGAAGAAAACAAAACCTTCAGTCAACTTTTCTAACAACAGTCCTGAAGTAAGTTATCATTTAACATTTAACGTTTACTTGAAGGAACAAGCATCTAAATTAACAGTTTCGGGTATCAATAATAGCATAAAAAAAGAAATTGAAACGAGCATAGAAAGGGACCTAGTGAATCTGTTGGAAAAACTTAAAAATGAAAATGTTGATCCAGTTGGTATTGGAGAATTATATAGAGTTACCCAAAGAAACTGGAAAAAGAATGAATTTTATAAGCAAATCTATCCGAGTATTAAATTTAATATTAAAGTAAATGTAAATATCGTTAATACAGGAGCAGCAGAATAATGGGTAATGTACAGAAGGAAAATTATCTTGTATCCAATTTTTTAGTTTTTTTTATTATGATCTCTTCCCAAAATGGCATTGGTCTATTGGGATTTCAAAATATCATTGCAAAAAATGCCAAACATGATGGTTGGATCGTAGTGCTTCTTACGGGGATAAGTCTTCACTTTGTTTTATGGTTAATTTATAAGATCCTACAAGGTGATCATACAGATATTATGACGGTTCATAAAGAATTCTTTGGGAAATTCTTCGGAAATGTAATCACAATATTCATTTCTATTTATTTCTTAGGAGTTACAATAACAGTTTTTCGTACTTACCTTGAAATCGTCCAAGTGTGGGCCTTTCCATCTGTTAGTAAATGGGAAATAGGTATCCTTATGTTAATGATGATATATTATATTGTTTCTGGTGGATTTAGGGTTGTTACGGGAATTTGTTTTCTATTTGCACTTATTCCCTTTATTTTGTTTATATTTAGTCTATATTTCCCGCTGAAATTTTCACATATCAATAATATATTGCCTATTTTTAATTTATCTTTCAATGAATTTATTAAAGCATTTAAAGAAAGTAGTTCCATCTTTTTTGGATTTGAAACCTTACTCATTTATTTCCCGTTATTGAAACATAGTCATACTTCAAAAAAATGGGCAAATATTGCGATCATTTTTACGACCATTTTATTAACTACTGTAGCATTAGTAAGTTTAACATATTTCAGTATCGGCCAATTAGTTAATAGTAAATGGCCTACACTAGAGATAACAAAAATCATAGAACTACCTTTTGTTGAAAGATTTGAATTTATCTTTATATTTAGCTGGTTAGCTGTTATTATTCCGACAATAAGTGTACATTTATGGAGCATTTGCAGAATCTATAAGAAACTATTTAATATTAAGCCTAGGATTTCATTAATTAATGCATTGGCTTTAATTTTAGTATGCACCTTTATAATTGATAATTACTTGAAATTAGAGTTATTAAACAATTATGTTTCTCAACTGGGATTTTATTTCGTCTATTTGTATATTCCTTTTTTATTTATTATAAAAGTAATAAGAGATAAGTTCATTCATATAAAATCCAGAAGGGTTTAAAAAGATCATAGCTTTTATTGGTGAAAATTGTTACCATAATCCATTCCTGTTTAAATTGAAGTCACCTAAGTTTTCTATCATTTCAGTTCTTTTACTGAAAATTGAAAGAGGGGGAATTATTACTATAAAGGTCACTATCAACTTCTCTGTTTGTCATAAACAAAAAAGCCTTAGTACTAGGTACAAAAGGCTTTTCTAAAAATTAGCTGGTTTTTTCCATTCTATAGTAAATACAAGCAAGCAACCACTCTATCAGCAATTAAGAAAGGCTTACCGCCAAGTCAGCAAATGCTCCTTAATGGAATACCTTATTTATAAGTTTTTATCAGCATCTTATCTAATTCACGTACTTTATCATAAGAATCTAATAAATTTAGGGGTACCAATATTCGCCCATATTCCCAAGCATTTATTTCGATATCAGCTTTAAGCATCTCCTTTTCTTCTTCTTCTCCGTATATGAGCGTTCTTAAATCATGCTTATTTTTCTTAAAATCTAAATAATAACCAATCACATGATAAAGAATGATTTTTACAAAGTTTTCCTCTGTCTCTTTGAATTTAAAATTACCTATATACGCGTTAACTTGAAGATAATTAAATTTGATCGTATTTGTAGATACGTTATAACTCATAGGTGCAGTTAGATTATTGGTAAATTCATAGTTAATATTTAGTTTGTGCTCAATTAGTGTTTCTTTAATGATCTTCTCAATGTCCCATATATAAAGCATGTTATCACTTTCCTTAAAAGAATTATTTAAAGTAATACTTGCATAGGTTAATGAGCTGCGTCAATTACTCTCTTACTTATTTAGGTGTTTTTAACCGTTTTCTCAGTGATGGTTTAATAGATCGTTCAGTACATCAGTTATTTATCGCATAAGCAGCAGCAACCAGGGGCTAACTAGTAATCAATTAAGACAGTAAGGGACTGTCTAACATATAAGCTTTATGATAAGCTTAATCCTTTTAAATAAAGTAAAAGAGAAATAACTGTTGATATCCACGCTTTGGTTAAAGCGGTTACAAAAGTTTTAAAGGAGTCAGCTTAAGAAAAAATCTTATTCATATGCAGGCTCTATATTAATAGGAAATGTATCTCTATTATAGACCTGCCATTGCTTTGAAATAAATTAATTTCTTTCAATCTTAACATAATACAAACCCAAGGAACTCAACTTTTTAACTAAACCTTGTGAAAAGAAATAAATGTTATTTATTCGTTTTTTGGTTAGAATGAAGGAGAGACAACCTTAAGATCTATTATGTTAAGGAGTGAATGAAATGGCTGTAGATGTTTATTTAAAGTTTGACGGAAATTGCCGTGAAGCTGTTGAGTTTTATGCAGAGGTTTTTGGAACAAAACAACCTCACATTATGACGTTTGGAGAAAACCCTCCAAATCCAGATTATCCTCTACCAGAGGAAGCAAAAAATTTAGTTATGCATACACGTCTGAATATTGAAGGCAGCAATGTAATGTTTTCTGATACGTTCCCTGGTTCACCATTTATAGTTGGTAATAACATTAGCATTGCTTATCATAGCTTCGATGCAGACAAGCTTCAATCTGTTTATAACAGACTTAAAGAGGGCGGAACGGTTGTCATGGAGCTTCAAGAGACCTTCTGGGCAAAGCTTTATGGTCAAGTAACAGATAAATTCGGTATTATTTGGCAATTAAATCTAAATAACGAAGAAACAGCGTACTAATGGTTTAATTTAAGAGGGTACCCAAAAGGAAATAGGGTACCTTCTTTCCTAGTCAAATCGGGGGGGGTTAGTTAATTGAAGGTAAAATAAAAAAAGGCGGTATCTGTGAGCATAGAATATTTATATCCACAGAAACGCCTTTAATTGATTTGATTATGTAAATTAATCAAAATGTAACCCGAGCAGTCTATTTATTGTTTGTTTCCTCGGCGTATTTTTTGAAGTTATTTAAAATCGCCTGCCATCCTTGTTGTTGAAACTCAATCGGATGTGTTGTTTCAGCATCAAACGTTTCAATGACTTCGGTTTCATTTCCTTGACCTTTAAAACTGATTTTCACTTTTCTACCATCATCCATGGTATAAGCAATAACCTCATGTAACTTTACTTCATCATAGATTCCGCCAAAATCGAAACCAGCACTGCCATCTTTGGCTTCCATTCTTGATACGAATTTTCCGCCTTCTCTTAGATCATTCTCAGCAAATGGTGTATGCCAATCATCTGAAGCATTGTTCCATTTTGTCATATGATCTGGCTCTGTCCAATATTCCCATACCTTTTCTACTGGAGCTTGAACTGTTGTTTCTACTGTTACTTCCATTTCATTTACCTCCTCAATGAATACCAATATTTTTAGTGATTTGCCTACACTAGATGCCTGATTATATTATAAGGGTTATTGGATATTTATACTATTCAAAATAATGAAGATTTTTTTCTTTGAGGGAAATTACGTACAAGACGACAATATTACTAGCATTATGAAGAAAGGTACTAAAAAAGCTTTTGTACTTCGTACAAAAGCTTTGCATTATATATCCGTTCTTTAATTTTACATATAGTCGTAAACAGAATCTACAAAATAGAGCCAGTGATAATATTCAATTTGGGAATCTGACATTTCTGCGATTTCTTTTTCATTGAATTTTTGTTTGGCTAATAAAGCCTTCATTTTGGTTTCTCTCACTAATTGGCTCATGTTATATCCTCCTTCATTTCAGAAGCAACTTATATTGTGTGTTGTAAGCGTTTTATGTAACTTCTTGAAATGATTATATATCTCAATTTGATATTAAACAAATATCAAATTGAGATGATTTTTGAAGAAATAATATAGAATTGTTATTTAAGAGCAGACGAAGGCAAATTGTAGGATTTTAAAGAGCAATCTTCAGAAAATCTATCATTTTTCTACTTAGTTAACTTTATCTTTGTCAATTTCAGTAATACCTTGTACGATAGAACTAATCGATTTTAACTATAGGTGATGACATGCTACCCGAAATAAAGCTCTCTGTACGTACATTAGTTGAATATGTGTTTCAAAGTGGAAGTATTGATAATCGTTTTCGAACTTCTACAACCCTTACAGAAGGGACAAAAGCCCATAAGGCCATACAAAGTACGTATCAAGAAACAGATCAAAAAGAGGTTTTTCTAAAAACAGAAATTAAATATGAAAAAATAAAGTTCTTAATTGAAGGTCGTTGTGATGGGCTGCTTTTTCGTGATGATAAAATCGTTATTGATGAAATTAAGTCAACCTCAAAAGACTTGAGCGGAATTGAGGAGGAGACATACCCTGTACACTGGGCGCAGGCTAAGGTGTATGCCTATATGTATGCAAAAGATCATGAACAAAATGAAATGAGTGTTCAATTAACTTACATACATGCTGTGACAGAAGAGCAAAAAACATTTCAACAACATTTTATATTTCAAGAGCTCGAACAGTTTGTCAACGAGTTAGTGAAGCAGTATGTTCCCTATGCCTCACTCATGCAAATCCATCGATTAAGAAGAGATGATAGCATTAAAAACCTGTCATTTCCTTTTGAAACATATCGGGAGGGTCAACGTAAGCTCGCAGGTGCCATTTATAAAACGATCTCGGAGGAAAAAAATATTTTTGCTAATGCACCTACTGGTATTGGAAAAACTATTTCTACAATTTTCCCAACCGTGAAGGCGATTGGAGAAGGTAAGCTCGAACGAATGTTTTATTTAACGGCAAAAACTATCACAAGACAAACCGCCGAAGAAGCTTTTTCACAAATGAAAAATAAAGGTTTGTGTATGAGCGCAGTTACCATTACAGCAAAGGATAAAGTATGTTTTAAAGAAGAAACTCTTTGTCAGAAGGAGTATTGCGAGTTTGCGAATGGCTATTACGATCGAATTAATGCTGCTGTGTTAGATATTTTCTCTCATAAAACGTATATTAATCGCCAAACCATAGAGGAATATGCGAGGAAGCATATGATTTGTCCTTTTGAATTCTCCTTAGACCTAGCATTTGTGGCAGATGCGATTATTTGTGATTACAACTATATTTTTGACCCGAAAGTGTCATTAAAGCGATTTTTTGATGAACATAAAAGACAGTCTGCCTTATTAATCGATGAAGCTCATAATCTTGTGGACCGTGCTCGAGAGATGTTTTCAGCTGACTTACAAAAGTCAAATTTTCTTACATTAAAACGTGAATATAAAGAGACCGAATTGCATGATTCTGTTCATATGCTAAATAAATATTTCATTGACATGAAGAAAAAGAGTTCCGAAAAAGGGTATCTTGTGTGGAAGGAAATAGATGCCGATCTCATCAGCATGCTTGAAGAATTTGTTCGTAACGCTGAGATCGAATTATTGCAGCCAACAAAATCCGCTGATCAGACAACACTATTAGATACTTATTTTGCTGCAATGGGATTTGTCCGAATCTCAAAGCTTTATGATGAACGGTATGTGACCTATGTGGAAACGGAGAAAAATGACATTCATCTCAAAATGTTTTGTTTGGATCCTTCTCATCTTTTGCAGCAGATCCGGAAAAAGTTTCGAACAACTGTCTATTTTTCTGCCACACTATTACCACTCCAGTATTTTTTGGATATGCTAGGGGGTACGTCAGAGGATTATACCATTTCGATTCCTTCACCATTTGCAAAAGAACAAACAGAGGTCTTCCTTCAACCCTTATCAACCAGATACCATGACAGAGACCATACAAAAAGGCAGATCATTGACATGCTTTCAAAGCTTCTGCGCGAACGAAGCGGAAACTATTTGATTTTCTTTCCTTCCTATCACTATATGAAAAATGTGTATGAAGACTTTACCGCAATTGATCCAGAAATTCGCACCATTATTCAAACAAACAGACTAGATGAGAATGAACGGGAGCAATTTTTACAAGAGTTTAAAGAAGATAATACGGAAACACTGATTGGATTTGCGGTATTAGGCGGTATTTTCTCTGAAGGTGTTGACTTAAAAGGGAATAGGCTGAATGGTGTCATCGTTGTTGGAGTAGGTTTACCACAGCTTTGTCTTGAACGTAATATTATCAATGAGTATTTTCAAACTACAGGAAAAAACGGATATGATTACGCTTATACCTTCCCTGGCATGAACAAGGTGCTGCAGGCAGGCGGCCGATTAATCAGGTCTGAGACAGATACTGGAGTGATTGTACTTGTTGACGATCGTTATCTTACTCAGAAATATCGGGGACTTTTACCAGCGGAATGGAGGGGCTTTACAAGGATTTAAAGTGCCGGTTTTCATACATTCATAGGGTTATGAAAGGTTTTGAAAGCATGCACTTAAACTGTTGCATTACTTCAATATGGAGTAATGCTTTTTTTATTAAAGTAAAGGAACAGGTTGCTCATGAAGGAATAGGAATTAGTGTCGTCGAAATTTTAATAGTTAAAAGGAAGAATAGTAGGGGGTTAAGAGTGAAAAATAAGATAATGATGCAACAATTTAGAGGTAACAAAGTTAAAAATTTATGATGAATTACATAATGTTCAACGAAAGAGGGATATGATGAAACGATCTGGGAATATAGTACTGATTACTGGAGGGGCAGCAGGAATCGGGTTTGCGTTTGCTGAGAGATTCATAAAATCAGGCAATAAAGTCATTGTCTGCGGCAGACGTGAAGCAAAGCTCCAGGAAGCAAAGGAAAAATATCCTGAACTGATTACACGCGTTTGTGATGTCACCAAAGAGTCAGATCGCATTGCTTTGTTCGAATGGGTAATGAGCGAGCACCCTGATGTGAATGTGCTTGTAAACAACGCAGGCATTCAGCAACGCTACCATGTTCTTAAAACGAATGCGAAGGAAGCTTGGAACTATTACAGTCAAGAAATAGCCTCCAACATTGAGGCGCCATTTCATTTTAGCATGCTATTTGCGCCGTATTTTGCCAATAAAGACTATGCGGCTATCCTTAATGTATCATCCGGTTTAGCCTTTACTCCAATGGCGATTGCGCCGATTTATTCAGCTACGAAAGCGGCGGTTCATTCATTTACGATGAGCTTAAGGCATCAGCTTGAAGATACGGTCATTGAGGTGATCGAAGTTGCACCGCCAGCAGTTAATACCGATTTAGGCGGAGTTGGCTTGCATACCTTCGGCACCCCTGTAGATGAATTTGCCGATGCGATATTTAAAGGCCTTGAAGCAGGAAAAACGGAAATTGGTTACGCACGTGCTGAAAAAGCGATGAAGATGTCCAGAAATGAAATTGACGAGACAGTTAAGGCGATGTATGCCAATTTGAAAAACACAATTATCTAATGCTTAAGGAGCTGCCTGTATGGGTAGCTCTTTATTGTTTAATAACAAATCATTATTTATTAAGATGTGTAAACAGAGGGAGTTTAATAAGATCTTGATATCACCTATTCATATAAGCATTTTGGGAAAAAAACAGATTAAATTGATAAATTGATAGTCATTATGGGTTAAAAAAAGTATGATCTGCTTTCGAGGGGTGAACAGGGGCATTGGCATACTTTATGGAAGGTCCAATTATTTTTTTGATCTCCTCCCAGTTTAATTATAGCATTTAGAGAATGGTAAATATAGACTTTTTATTCTCATTTACTATTGCTAAAATGCAATAGAACTTTAATGAGATTTGTTGGAGGGATGTAGAATGGGTTCCTTGGTTCTCGGTTTTCAGGAAATGGAAAAAACGCAGCTTTTGCTCGTTGGCGGAAAAGGGTTAAATTTAGGGGAATTATCAAAAATTGAAGGAATACAAGTACCAGAAGGATTTTGTGTTACAACAGTGGGTTATCAAAAAGCCATCGAACAAAATGAAACGTATCATGCTCTGTTGGATCGACTATCAAAGCTAAAAGTAGAGGATCGGGATCAAATTGCTGAAATCAGCAGGAAGATTCGACAAATCCTTATGGAAGTAGAAATTCCTCCCGATGTTGTGAAAGCAGTTACTCATTATCTCTCCCAGCTTGGTGAAGATCATGCCTATGCAGTGCGTTCTAGTGCGACGGCAGAAGATTTGCCGCATGCCTCTTTTGCTGGTCAACAAGACACCTATTTAAATATCATCGGCAAAGAAGCAATCTTACAGCATATCAGCAAATGTTGGGCTTCTCTATTTACGGATCGCGCGGTCATCTACCGTATGCAAAATGGATTTGAACACAGTCAAGTTTATTTATCCGTTATCATTCAAAGGATGGTTTTCCCACAGGCTTCTGGGATTTTATTTACTGCAGATCCCATTACATCTAACCGAAAGCTGCTATCAATTAATGCCAGTTATGGACTTGGAGAAGCACTGGTTTCTGGCTTGGTATCTGCCGATTGTTATAAAGTACGGGAAGAGGAAATCATTGATAAGATGATAGCAACCAAAAAATTGGCTATCTATGGACGAAAAGAAGGTGGAACAGTGACCCAGCAGATCGATCCTGACATGCAAAAGACTCAAACACTTCCTGATGAGCAAATTCTGCAACTAGCACGCACAGGAAGACAGCTCGAAGCTTATTTTGGTTACCCCCAGGATATCGAATGGTGTTTGGTTGATGATACATTTTATATTGTCCAGAGTCGGCCAATCACGACGCTTTTCCCTATCCCTGTAGCGAATGATCAAGAAAATCATGTCTATGTATCTGTCGGTCATCAACAAATGATGACCGACCCTATGAAACCATTGGGATTGTCTTTTCATCTGTTAATAACTCCTGCACCTATGCGTAAAGCTGGTGGAAGGTTGTTTGTGGATGTCACACCTATGCTGGCTTCACCTGACAGCAGAATCATGTTATTGAATTCCATGGGACAACACGATCCGCTCATGAAAGACGCACTTACGACTGTTGTAGAACGAGGAGATTTTATAAAATCGTTACCAAATGATCAAAAAGTACCGAGTCCCAACAGAAACAATACAGAAATGCCGGAAGAATTCGAAAACAATCCGACTATTGTTCATGAGTTAATTAGGCGCAGTCAAACGTCGATAGAAGAGTTAAAACAAAACATTAAAACGAAATCAGGCTCGGAACTTTTTGATTTTATTTTGGAAGATATCAAAGAGTTAAAGAAAATTTTATTTGACCCACAAAGTACAGCTGTATTTATGACTGCTATAAATGCTTCACATTGGATCAATGAAAAAATGAACGAGTGGCTAGGTGAAAAAAACGTAGCAGACATTCTTTCACAATCTGTACCAAACAATATTACGTCGGAAATGGGTCTGGCATTATTGGATGTCGCAGATGTGATTCGTCCTTATCCAGAAGTAATTGATTATTTACAACATGTAAAAGATGATAACTTTTTGGATGAACTGGTTAAATTTAATGGCGGACAGGAAGCCCGGGACGCAATAATAGCTTATCTTAACAAATATGGAATGCGTTGCAGCGGAGAAATCGATATGACGAAAACTCGTTGGAGCGAAAAACCAATTATACTTGTCCCCATGATTCTCAGTAACATCAAAAACTTTGAGCCTGATGCCGGCAAGCGGAAATTTGAGCAAGGGAAACAGGAGGCTTTGAAAAAAGAACAAGAGTTATTAGCTCGATTGAAGCAATTGCCGGATGGTGAACAAAAGGCCAAAGACACAAAACGAATGATCGATCGTATCCGTAATTTCATCGGTTACCGCGAATATCCAAAATACGGCATGATTAATCGCTATTTCGTTTATAAGCAGGCTATACTGAAAGAAGCAGACCGACTCGTTAAAGAGGGAGCAGTTCATGAAAAAGAAGATATCTACTACCTCACTTTTGAGGAACTTCACGAAGTCGTACACACCAACCAACTGGATGACCAGATTATCAACAAACGAAAAGATGAGTACAAATTATATGAAAAACTGACTCCCCCACGTGTGATCACATCTGATGGTGAAATCATTGTTGGTGAGTACAAACGAGAAAATCTTCCAGCCGAAGCGATTGTAGGTCTGGCTGTTTCTTCTGGAGTTATAGAGGGAAGAGCCCGTGTCATCTTAAACTTGGAAGATGCTGATCTAGAAGAGGGAGATATATTAGTAACCTCCTTCACTGACCCCAGCTGGACACCATTGTTTGTATCCATAAAAGGGCTGGTCACCGAAGTTGGCGGATTGATGACCCATGGTGCAGTTATCGCACGTGAATATGGTTTACCAGCAGTTGTTGGAGTGGAAAATGCTACCAAACTAATAAAGGATGGGCAACGTATTCGCGTGCATGGAACAGAAGGATATATCGAAATCTTGTAATTGCTAATACGTCCAGATTTAATTAATAGCTTCGTACAATGGCTACCAGAGCGGTGTCTCACCATTCCTGCTTAATAGAAATCCTTACTAAGATTCCGACAATACACACGCTGATATAATGAATTCTAATATATAAAGCGGCGCAAAACCTGTCTTTGCGTCGCTTTTTACATAGAGTCTGCGGTTTGTTAGTTCGCTTGGGAGTGTGGTCGCTTCGCCTATTTTCAGCATTAGAAACCAACATGGCCGATGTACACAATGTAAAGATCGGCTTTTTTATAATAATTTGTGAATGTTATCACTTAAACTCTAGGGTAGCAAGAGTTCAGATTAGGATGCCATTCGGTGATTTTTTACTTATTCGTCTAACGGAGCAGGATTGCTTTAATAGAATATTGAATTATGGTATTGAGTAGGAGGGGTGTTTTTGAGGGGAATTTCATCGATATTGATCTTGTTTATTTTTGTTTTTTCTATGACAGCTTGTAAATCAGAAGAAACGATTAAAGAAGAATATAAAGATAATAGTCCATTCTTTACAACTGAATATGGAGAAATGTTTGGAAAAGATGGCAAGATTGGAATAATTGGTCCAAAAACAGTTACAGAGAATGGACAGAAATGGATGTGGAATTTTTGGGGTACTGGGGATATTTCTTACAAAGAATGGGAAGTAAAAGCGTTTAAGCAAGGTGAAACGGAAGCAGTTAATCCAATAACATTTAAAGATGAAAGATTAATTCCTCGTGATGATGTTATTTACGGGCACGCTCGTTCTTCGGTATTATTCCCCTCCTCAGGACTATGGAAGCTACAGGTTTTTATTGAAGGAAAATTGTTTGATGAATTAATTGTTGATATTACTCAACAATGAGCAATTAGAAAATTTACCATATTAAACAGGTGCTTTAATTCAATAAGCAGCTAAAAGGATCTTCCAAGCTGTTATTATCCCCTTATAGTGGACAGTAAAAAGAAAGGATTGTACTGTCTTCTATGGAGGGGATTTTTTCATGGGGAAAATTAGAACAACCTATACAAAAGAAATTAAACTAAAAGCTATTAATTTATACGAAAACGAAGATATGGGGATCAGATCAATTTCCAAAGAGTTAGGGATTGGATATACAATTGTCCAAAGATGGATAGCTCATTATAAAAGTGAGGGAATTCAAGGGTTAAACGAAAAGAGAGGAAAATCTCGAAACCCACTTAAAGGTAAAGCTAAAAAAGACCACGAGAGTGATACAGAAAAAATAAGTCGATTAGAAGCAGAGAATGCCTATTTAAAAAAGCTATTAGCTGCGAAAAGGGAGATGATTCCGGAAAAGAAAAATCGTTAAAATACAAAATAATTCATGAGCTTACGGATCAATTTACTATTATCACGTTGTGTAAGATAGCCGGTGTTTCAAAAAGTGGCTATTACAAATGGCTAAAACGCCAAGATAACCCAACAGATAAGGACTTGGAAGATCAATCCATCGTAACTAAGATTATTAAATGCCAACAAGATCCTGATATTAATTGGAGCTACGGTTACCCAAGAGTTCAAACTTGGCTTAAAAAGATGTATGGTTTGAAAGTTAATCATAAGAGAATTTATCGTTTAATGAAGGCGAATGGAATTCAAGCAAAGATACGAGTAAAGAAGTGGAAACACTTTGGACGAAAAGAAAAATATGTCGTTTCAGAGAACGATTTAAACAGAGAATTTTCAGCTTCACGCCCAAATGAAAAATGGGTAACTGATATAACATATCTACTATTTAATGGAAAGAAACTCTATTTATCTACGATACTAGACCTTTACAACAATGAGATTATTTCATATAAAATAAGTGAAAGAAATGATCTAAAGCTAGTAGCTGATACAGTAAAAAAAGCAATAAAAAAAAGAGATGTGAAAGGACTCCTATTACATAGCGATCAAGGATTCCAGTACACCTCAATAAGATATAACAAGCTATTAGAAAGATACAACATT
>NZ_LATZ01000035.1 GCF_000981385.1 Bacillus sp. SA1-12 | reverse complement strand
AAGTGTTGATGACTAAATCGAATTGGATTAGTTGGAACGCCGTATGAGGTGAAAGTCTCATGTACGGTGTGGACGGGGGGAAAAGGGAGCGATAACTTCAAACCCTTACCTATCTGTATGAATAAGAGAATGAATATTAAAAAGTGAATCGAAGCTCAGAGTTATTTAATTTATCACAATTTAGTTGAATATGGTAAGCAGGTATTTTAAATTGTGATATTGAAATACAACTTAAATGTCACGATTTTAACAAAAAGTAGGAGAGGTTTCTGATTGGAACAGAGTTGCGGTCATTACCGACGTTCAAGGGAATAGTTCAACTTTACGTGCAGTAAATACATGATATTAAGAAAGAAATTGATATAGTCAAGATATATGAATTATTTATAGTAATTCTTAGTTGGATTTAAATTGATATTATATAAACGAAAGATATAGAGTGAAAGGTCTCTAGTAGGTTCCTATTATTGGCTACTGAATATTCGATAGGGGTGGATTCTATTGAACATGAAAGTTGAAGAAATTATTCGCCAAGTACCAGAGCTAAGCAATGAATTCTTAAGTTTAGAAAATCTAAGAGGAGGGCTGTGCAACCAAACCTATAAGGTACAAACGAAACAATGTACATATGTTCTTCGCATCAATAGCAGGCAAAATGAGTATTTGAACCTGACACGCTGCTCTGAAGTAGAAGTGATGAAGAAGGCAAACCACGAAGGGTTTGCTCCTAAAGTGATTCACAGTAATAATCCGGAACAATTTATAGTGACAGAATTTCTTGAAGGGCGAATACTTGAGAAAAATGATCTGAAATCCGATAATATCAAAGGAATGATTATAGATCGCCTCAAACAAATACATCGTATAGAAGGTCAAAGTAGAACATGTACCCCTTATGATTTAATTCATGGATATTTGAAAGGAGCAGATAAGTTCCAAGTCAAGCATCCTGATGGATTAAACCAAATTTTACATCGAGTAGAGAAAATTGCTCATAAAAGGAAAAGTGACAAAGAATATAACAACAAATTCTGTCACAATGATTCCTTTTTATGCAATATGATTTATACAGGTCAACAGTTGCAAATTATTGATTGGGAGTTGTCGGGGATCGGAGATGTATTTTTTGAGTTGACGCTTATTCCGTTTACAAACCAGTTCAGTGAAGCGGATGAGCGTGAGTGGTTGAAGTTATACTTCGGATATTTCGATGAGGAAATGTTCCAAATTTTTCAGGACATGAAATTTGTGGCGATGGTTAGAGAGGTTGTGTGGGGGATGTTTTACAGCGGTCTTACTAAGGGAGAAAGTCACAATGACTTTGATTACTACAATTTTTCCAAATATTGTATCCAGCGAATAGAACATGGAATTTATCAAATATGATGAGTAGATACCCTAACTACATTTTATTAATTGAGACAAAAATTAAGGTTTGTAATGTTTATAGCGAAAGTAAAATTGCAGAGGATTTGGTCTGTACCAACTTACATGGAGAAGTAGGCATAATATCCTTGTTTGGTGGAGCCAGACCTTGAAATTGCTGACTTTCTGGTATAGGAATCATTCCCATAGAGGATCCTATTGCAAAAAACAGTTAGTAGGTATGTTCTTCTGTTAAAGGGCGCAAGAGTTGAAGATCTATGTAAGGATCGACAGCTCTTTTTTATTGTTTAAACTGAGAAGGGATTTATTGTATTCAAGTAGAATATGACCTTAACCATTTTTATATAGGGAGGGATTTCTTAATGCTAAAGGCATGTTGGAGGAATTTCCTTTATATCCTTGACCATAAAATTAATGTTCTTGTTGAATGTTGGAAAGAAGGATTATATATACAAGGGATTATTCATGATTGGTCAAAGTTTTCTCCAAAAGAGTTTTTTCCGTATGCAAAGAAATTTTTTTACACTGGAGAAAAAAGTGCAGAGGATGAATTGAAATGGAAACATGCCTGGCTCCATCATCAACATAAAAATAAGCATCATTGGGAATATTGGGTTGTTGATCCGAATAATAAACAAGCCTTACCCATGCCTAGAAAATATATGATTGAAATGGTCTGTGATTGGCGTTCGTTTTCTAGAAAATGGGGAAGAAAAGTAAAAGATTCTACCTTAGATCTTACAGATAAGATCTTGCTGCATCCTGATACAAAAAAAGAACTTGAAATTATTATGAGAAATAAAAGAGGAGATGATACCAAAGTAATTAGCTGAATTATTTCTTACTTAAAACCAGCCAATAGAATCTCAAAGTTGTATTCCGTTAAAGGGCACATTTCTAGAAAAAGTAGAGACAATTTTTCTTATTTGGACTAAAGGATCAAGTTGTTTAATAATGGACTTTTCCAAAAAGGATTTCTCTTGAGATTAAGAGTATTAAATGTTTATAAATAAATGTGGGGGAGATTAATTTGTTACGAGCTGCATCATTATTAGACATCCCTGCTATAACACTACTTAAACAAAAAATGTTTAAAGAAGTTGGTATGGAACACCGTCTTAGAGATGATTTTATTCAGGTTGTTGATAAGACTTACACAGAACTGTATGAAATAGGTAAAGCTATACATTTCGTCATTGAACATGAAAATAACATTGTTGCGTGTGCTGGAGCATTTATCAAAGAAGATATTCCTTATTGTTTTTATAAGGAAGAACAATATGGGGTTATTGGTGATGTATATGTAGATCCTTTGTTTAGAAATCAAGGCTATGCAAAAAAATTAACCAAAGAAGTGTTAGACTGGTTTTCTAAAAAGGAAATCAATACGGTCCGTTTATTAGCCAGTGATAATGCAAAAAAATTATACCAATCAATAGGATTTAAAGAAACTGACCAGATGATTTTAAATAGATAGAGGATTTTTTATTTTTAAGCAAAACTGTTAATAAAAGCTCATATGTTATTCAATTATATGTTATTCAATAATCGGGCGCTAATATTGAATAAAACTCGGTGAAGCATTTTTTATGAAAAATTAAACAACTCGATTTTACGCCGTCCTAAAATCAGGACGGGGTATGCGTGTTTGAGGTTTTAAAATTAAATAACTTTTTTGTCAATCTATAAGTGGCTCCAAAAAGAATTCCTGCCGTACCCCTAATACGCATTTTCCTGATCTTATCAAGAAGGAAATTAACGGTTATTCCAGAATTTACTAACATAGATTAATTTTAAAAATGATAAGGGGGATTTATATGGAGATCATTTTTGAAGCTTTGATGCCATGGCTGTTATGGATAGCAGGCGGATGTGTAATCTTATCCTTGTTATTGTTAGTATTGACTAGTATGTATACAAAAAAAAGGTTAGAAAAAATGGGGCAAGACGATCCATTACAAAACCCTACTCCAGTTAAGTAGCCCCCTTATGATCTTTTTCAAAATACTGGATAATATGGTAGATTAATAGAAAAAGCCTGGTTACCAGGCGAGCCAAACCCTTGAGATCCATCTGGGTTTGGCTTTTTGGCGTGAAGTTCAAGAACAAATTGCTGCTACTTAAGAAAGGGGCAGCATTAACATTTTGACGAAAAACCCACGATAAGACATTTTCTGGTAACAAAATAGTGATTTTTTTTACTCTAAGCTAATTCTCTTTAACGTGAATAGCTTTGTGAAAAGGGAATTACATTTAGAGAAGGATTTAGGGAACGAAAATCATCTATTTTACAACCAAAAGATGGTAAGTATTTAACTTCCCTATAATGGTCGTTAATGGAAAACACCTTATACATCAAGGGTTTTGTCCTTAGCGTGGGAAATACGATAAATGGTTGGTGATACCCCGTAAGGAAGGAATTTATTTGGCATACCTAGAAATTGTAATACATGCCATTAAATGTAAGGGTAGTTGAAGAATTTATTGAAGGGGCGGGGGAATTATGGGTTCAAGAATAATGCACTCGATTATTGGGAATAAAATTGCAGAGACTTTATCGATAGAAGATAAAACAGCCTATTCTTGCTTGATAGATTTTAAAAATATTATATTCAACTACTGGGGGCTTTTCTGTAATAAAGCTAATCAGATTCATACTAAAAACGACTGTGCTCGATGATTAAAAATTAGAGTATAAGGAGCTAATATAACTTATTCTTTAAGGTAGATATTTGGATTAGAAAATAATATATACATAGGGGAGAATTAGGATGAATTACGTTATGGATTTAAGGAAGTTAGTTGGCAGCAGACCTTTAATATTAACTGGTTCAGTTGTTTTAGTCTTAAATAATAATAATGAATTGTTATTACAGCACAGGTCTGATGGTGGTTGGGGTTTACCTGGTGGTTTGATGGAGTTAGGAGAAAGTTTAGAGGATACTTCTAGGAGAGTAGTAAAAGAAGAAACAGGTCTCCTTATAGGTGATTTGAAATTATTAGGTGTTTTTTCTGGTCCTGATTATTACTTTAAAATTTCTAATGGAGATGAATTATATTCTGTCACTGCGGTTTTTGTTACAAATGATATTGAAGGTGAAATAAAAATAGATAGAGAGGAATCTATTGATATACAGTTCTTTAGTCTTAATAAGTTACCAAAAGGTCTAACAGAAGAGTATAGAAGCTACATAAACCCTTATCTAGAACAATTATTGACTAATTGAATTTCTTCTTCAAGAATCGAGCGTGATTCATAAAAAGGGTATTGATTCACGAAGGGGGTATACACATGAGAGTTCGACTTACGGACTTTAGTGAGGATTGATCTCGAATGTTTCAAACTGAGTCTCAATTTTTGAAAACAATATTTGGTAACGAGATAATCAGATTTGAACATTTTGGGAGTACGTCAGTTCAGGGCATGAAGGCAAAACCTGTAATAGACATGATGTGTATCGTTAAAGACATAGAGAAAGTGGATTTATTCAACCACAAAATGGATTCTCTTGGATATGATGTTGCGGGGGAATGGGGCATTACAGGTAGAAGGTTACTTCGAAAAGGTGGAGAAAACAGAACTCATCATATTCATTTTTATCAAATTGATAATCCTCAAATTGAACGGCACTTAATATTTCGAGATTATCTGCGATCCCATCCAGAAGAAGTAGTTAAGTACAGTCGCTTTAAAGAAAAGTTGGTTCAACGTTTCGATAACACAAGTGAATATAGTCCAGCAAAAAAGACATTTGTGAAGGAAATGGAACAGCAAGCACTCCTTTGGTTTGCAGAAAATCAGCGAAAATTACAATCCGATTAAAGGGTTATCCTTTGTATTTTCACTATCGTTAAATTTTGTTGTATCTTTAATTCAAATAGCAGCTAAAAGAAGTCAGTCTTATTCCAGAAAAGGGCGCATTTCTTTAACAAAGGTTACGAAATAAATAGTTGGTTAAAAAAGCGATATAAAGAAAAGTGGTGAAATATGTATGAAGGAAGGCACTAAAATAGTCGTCACTTTATCTAATGAAAGACTATATGAAGCAGAATATCTAGGTTTATCAAATAATTGTAACTTGGTGCGAATCAAGATAGTAGATGAAAATTACACTAGATATGGATATGTAAACAAAAAATTTATTAAACAAGTTGTGTAATAGACTTTTTCAAGAATCGGGCGCGATTATTTAATAAAATGTAATCTTCTTTTCTTGATGTAAGTACAGGTTATGATGAAGCAGGAAGAATTCTAAAGCTAAACTGACTTGATTAACGGGATTTATAAAAGGAGCTTAGGAATGAATGCAGAATTAAGTTAAGTTGATGAACATTATAATTTGGAATAAGGGAGGCTTTTATGCAAAAAGAGCAAAGTAAAAAGAATAAGTTGGCTTGGGAATATAAGGCTTAGAACATTGGGTTACTAATTATGGTACACCTGAAAAAATGGGAAAAGAAATAAGAGAAAATACAGATAGATGGCTCAACTATTATATAAATGATCTAGGAAATGTATCTGGAAAAAGGATTGCAAATTTATTAGGTTCTGGAGGAATAAGAGCAGTTTCTCTCGCTGTCCTTGGTGCTGACGTTACGGTAGTTGACATATCATCAGAGAATGCCAGATATGCTCAGGAATTGTCTAAAGAAGCCGAAGTCAAAATAAATTACATAGTCTCAGATTTAACTGAAATCCCAATGGATGAGATGAAAAACAGTTTTGACATTGTTTTTATGGAATTTGGAATATTACATTATTTTTCGGACCTAAAACAATTAGCCAATATTATATTTGATTTATTAAGTGAAAACGGGAAACTCTTGTTAAGAGACTTTCACCCTTTTAGTAAGGTTGTAGAGGTAAATGAAAAAGATGGAACTTTGATACTCAAAGAAGGTTATTTTGACAAATCTTTACGTTTTAATCCTGTTGCGTATGAAGGGTTTTTCCCTGAAAAAAATCAAGGTTTATTCCCAAAAACTTATTTACGGAAATGGACATTTTCTGAAATTATTACTTCATTTGCACAACAAGGTTTTATTATAAAAAAGATGTATGAAGAACCAGATAAGATGAATCAATTTATACCTGCGAACTATATGATTGTTGCTGCGAAAAGTAACTAATCTTTTTGATTAACAAGTAGGTGTTTTTGTGGCATTGCAGGCTAATCGGGGCTCTACTTCAAAATTGTACTAAACCAGTTAAGAAGAACAATTGTTATTCAATTAAAGGACGCGTTTATCGAGTAACGCGTCTTTTTCTTACGTCAAGTCAAAGTATAAACTGAGGAGAGATATATTGATAATTTTAATAAGTGGTAATGGTCAGTCTGGTAAAACATTTATGGCTCAACATTTACTTGAAAAATATAAAGTGCCCTATCTTTCCATTGATCATCTGAAAATGGGGATATACAGAAGTGATAAGAATTGTGGATTCACTCCGTTGGACAGCAGCGAATTAATAGGAGATAAATTATGGCCAATAATTAGGGAGATTATTAAAACAAACATTGAGAATAATCAAAACTTAATTATTGAAGGTTGCTATATATTACCTCACTATATAAAAGAGTTTGAGAAATTCTATGCTGAAAAAATTATATCTGTATTCTTAGTTTTTTCAACTCAATATATTAAGGCAAACTTTGAATCAAAAATCTTAAAACATAGAAATGTTATTGAAGATCGTGGAGAACTAGACGCAGATTTCAATATTACAGAAAATATTACAGAAAATATCAAAGAACATAATCAATATAGAAGAAGATGTATTGAAGCTGGTTATAAGTATTTTGAAATTGATAAAAATTATGAAGAAGAAATTACAAAAGTTTATGACTATATTGAGACTCAAAAACGTATAATTGAATCAAAGTAGGAAGATACATCTATTTAACTGCTTTTTTACTGTCAAAGTAAATGGATACCATATAAAGTCACCTATTGGGGGCTTATCTTTAAAATGGATTAAAGGCGGAGCTAATGAAGTATCTCTGAGACAAGCACAAAGGAATTTCAAAATTTATGGAGCAAGTGAAAAAAGGTGTAAAGACAATGTTGAAGACCCATTCCTAAGAGGGGGGTACGAAAAAGATGAAGATTTCAAACCTCTCTAAGTATTTTTTAGGGGATTACCACCAGTAATTAAATCTTTATTCTTATTAATGGGTAGCAAGAACATTATTATCTTGAAATCAGGTCTTCATGAAAAGGGCGCTTTAATTGAATAAGCAGCTAAAAGGATCTTCCAAAATTCGGGAGATCCTTTTTCAGTACCGATAATCTTTCATTATGTTTACTAAGTTTGTATAGAGTATTCATGTGATACTTTTGAACCTTGCTCTGATGGTAATTTTAGGTGGTGCTCTAATGATACTTATTGACTTTGTACCTGATTTTTAATGATTCTCTCATTATCTTCTCATTCTTAGAAAGTATATTAGAAAGTAATAAAAGTAGATTTGGAGGAAGGGTTAGATGAAAATTGTAATAGTACCGTCAGGATTTAAAGAATGTCTAGATGCTGAAGAAGTAGCTTTAGCAATGGAACTTGGCGTGAAACGTTTTGATCAGTCTATCGATATGGAAACTATACCGATGATTGATGGTGGAGAAGGATTTGCGAAGACGATCGTTCGCATAAAAGGTGGAGAATTAATTTATAAAAAAGTAACAGGGCCAGTCGGTAAGAAGATCAAAAGTCATTTTGGGATTTTTATAGAAAATGGTAAACGGACTGCTGTAATTGAAATGGCAGCGGTATCAGGATTAAAGCTAGTACCTCGTAATCAGAGAAACCCTTTAAAAACAACTACCTATGGTGTAGGAGAGTTGATTCTCGCTGCGCTTGATGTAGGGGTTGACAATATCTTAATTGGCTGTGGTGATTCTGGTACATCAGATGGGGGAGCCGGAATGGCGCAAGCATTAGGAGCTCATTTTTTTGATAAGGAACAAAGAAGTGTCGATATCAATGGTGGAGAAGATTTGATGAAAGTGGATTCTATAATGACGACTAATATAGATAGACGATTACATAACGTTTTAATTGATGTTGCGTGTAACTGGAAGAATATTTTATGTGGAGAAGAAGGCGTTGCACGTGTATTTGGACCGCAAAAAGGAGCGACTCCACAACAGGTTGAACAATTAGCATCAGCTTTAGAACACTATGCGTCTTTAATTCAAGAAGCAGTGGGGATAGATGTTCGTTCATTGCCAGGCAGCGGAGCATCCGGTGGATTAGGCGCAGGACTGATTGCCTTTACAGGTGCCACATTACATCCACGATTCGATATTATTAAGGACTACATAAATATAGAAGAAAAAATTTCAACAGCAGATATAGTATTAACTGCAGAAGGTAGTTTGGACTTCCAAACCCCAAATGGAAAAATCCCTGCGGAGGTTGCACGTATTGCGAAAAAAAATAACATCCCAGTTATTGCTATTACCGGAACAATTGGTAAAGGGGCAGATTTAAACTATGATGCAGGTATAGATGCCTATATCAGTATTATTCAAAAACCAACATCTTTGAAGAAGGCAATAAAAAAAGCACCAAAATGGATAGAAAAAAGTACGGAGTCAGTCTTACGACAAGTTGCCATTGGATTTGGAATTGCCGAAAGAAGGAATCATAAAGAAAGAGTTTATCAAAGATGATAACGAGAATAGAGAAACAACTTGAAAAGCATAGTCAAATCAAAACACCGACAAAACCATTACCTATAAAGTCACTAGTAATCATCAGTATACACGTCCTAATCATGATTGTCACCGTATTGATTGATGGTCTAGACTACCGTGCAAAGATATCCTTGTTTGCATTTTTATCAGCTATGACGTTATGGATCACGACTAAAATTTCGGCTGGATTTGTAGCCATTGCACTCATTGTGTTCATCGTCATCATGAATGCGGGAGAACCAGATTTATTATACCATTCACTTTCTGAGGAAGTAGTATGGCTAATGATAGGTTCTTTTATCATTGGTGAGGCAGTTAAAAGGTCCGGGTTAGCAGAACGTTTAACTCTTTCAATATTGAGCAAGTCTAATAGAAAAAGCAATGTGCTCTTGGGGTTAAGTTCAGTTTTATTTGCTTCAGCATTCTTTATTCCATCTACATCGGGTCGAGCTGCGTTATCAATGCCGATTATGAAGCAGCTTGGTCAAAAATTTTCGACTAAAGAACAAAGTGTTTTGGCTATTTTAGCACCTATTATGATATTAATGAGTACATCAGCTACTTTAATAGGTGCAGGATCTCATTTAATTGGAATAGGTTTACTTGAAAGTACAGTTGATCAATCCATTTCCTATATCCAATGGTTGATATGGGGAGTACCATTCGCTCTTATTGTTACCTTTCTTTCGCTTTTTTTAATAAAATGGATATTGTGGCCAAGAGATGGATTAAGGAAAATCGAAAACGTAAAAAATGAAGAAAAAATCATGTGTAAAAAACAGATTAATAGAGAAGAAAAAAAGACTGTGATCTTGATTTTGTTTTTAATCGTAGGTTGGGTAACAGAAAGCATACATGGCTATGATATAGCGTTTATTACGATGGTAGGCGCCATTTTAATCATGATGCCGAATTACGGAATCATTAGTTGGAAACAAGGAATGAATTCAATATCCTGGAATTTGATTCTATTTGTTGCTGCAGCAACGGCACTTGGAAAAGTGTTAGTTGATACAGGTATAGTTAAATGGATTGAAAAAGAAATGCTAAATGTTCTTTATTTGTTTATAGGTGCTCCAGAATGGCTCATTGTTTTGATTATCTTGCTCGTAACCGTGACAAGCCATTTGTATATTACATCACACACAACACGTGCAATCGTCTTTATTCCAGGTTTATTATTATTTAGTGAAACAATAGAAGTTAATCCTTCAACAGTTGTTTTTTTAAGTTTAATAGGTATGAACTATTGTGTGACGGTCCCTGTTAGCTCCAAAGCCTTACTTTTCTTTTATGAGGAAGGAAAAATTTCATATGATGCTAGTAATCTATTGAAGATTAGCGCTATATTAATGCCTCTTTATATACTAGTCATGATGTTATTCTATTTTTCTTATTGGCAGTGGACGGGGATGCATTTATAAATCTTGAGATAAAATGATTCCTGTTGGAGAAGAGAATAGATTTATAATATAGATTGATAATTTGTAATAAAGTTTGATCAAAATCCTGTATTAATTTAAACAGATTTTTCTTTTTTTCTTGTTGATGTTGGCAAACCTCTAGGATCTTCCGGTCGAAGATCCTTTTTATTGCCTATAACACTCAATTATGTAAACTAAAAATGTATGGAATATACATAAGATTTACCATGATATAATTGTTATAAATTGTATGTGAGGGAAGAAAATGAAGGAATTATTACAAACAAATATTTTAAATATTAATTTTACTGAAGCAAGTAAGCAAGTTAAAAACATGGAGTTTTCGAAACTTAGCGATACCCTTATGGAACTAGTTTATGAAAGTGATCAAGATATAACCATATATACTTTTGTATGTCATCTTCTTATGGAACAAGAAAGTGAACCTTTACATTCCCTAGCTTGCGATCTTCTTTGTCATCCTTACTGTCATATTGAGGGTGCCTATAAATCAGCTTTATACCATACAAGAAGAGCCTTAATGCTAGAACCTGATAATATTGGACATAAAGAAATGCTGTTATTTCTTTATCAAGTACCAGATCTACCCAATAATTTAATACTTAAAGAAGAAGTTAAAAATATTGCAATAGAAATACTAAATAAAGATCCTGAGAACGATGTTGTTAAAGATTTTATGGATATTTACAAGGAAGATTTCTAACAATCATTGAAAAAAGATCTTCGATTTGAAGATCTTTTTTCAATACCGATAAGAAGCTTTATGTGACTACATCCTCCCTTAACTGACATGGTATTTATAGAATCAAATCAAAATCAATATGATATTATATGTATAAAAATGGAATTAACAAGTTATTGAACGGGGGGAGATTATAGTTGAAAAGATTAATTATTTTTATAATTTTATTACCTGTCTTTGCATATAGTTTTTTTGAAATAAAACCTAAGTGTCAACTTTCGATTAAGTTGACACTTAGGTTTCAGAACATTGATATTCAATTTATTGTTAATTATCTTGTAAAAAGAGAGAACATGTTTCCTAAATGATCTCCAATTCTTTTTGAAAAGAATAGGGAGATCAACCCAAGAATAAGAAGAAGAACACCAATAAAGAGGGAGTTTATTTCAATAAAGGCCAATAAGAATAAATAAAAACTAAAGGTTAAAAATAGCCACCCCACAATTAACAAGATGTTTGAATAAACCTCACGCATAGGGATTCAACCTTTCTATTAAACTTTTATTATAATTTAATAAAATTTCTGAATTTTGGAAAGGCTTTGTTGTGTTGTAATTGTTGTTCAACATATGTGTGAACTTTACTGAAGCTATTCAATCAGTTTAAACCTGATTTCAACTTGAGTTTACAAATAAAAAGGCCACTCATGTAAGAGCAGCCATTTGCTGAGTTGATACTTTTGGACAAAAGTAACATAATCTATTTAAGATATTTTTAAATATGCAAATTTGTCATACTTATCTATTGTATTAAGTATTAAATGAAGTGATTTTTTTGTTTCTTGTATTTCTTTTTCGATCCTTTCTAACATTTGGATCATTTTGTCTATTTCACGAAGATCCATTGTTCACACTCCCTTAAAAGCAGCAATTCACCGACAAGAAATTTAACCAGGAACAATCCCCACTTCAATTAAAATATTATACTCTAGACCTACTCTAAATTCATTTACCATGTTAGACAAGAATAATTTAAAATTTGTAACACTATTGTTAAAGTATTGTAATAAACAAATAATAAAAGCTAAGTGTCAACTTCCGTTTAGGTTGTTACTTAGCTTTTCAAACATGCTATCAAATACGTTTTTTTCTTTTGACAAAAAAAGTGACCCTAAAAATGAGTCACTTTTAATTAATAGATACGGCAGCTATAGCTTCCGTATCTATTAATTTTTTGCTTTTAACAAAGGTTTATAGCTTTCTAGATAATTAAAAAGAAGATAAACATTAAGAAAACCGATGACTAAGGCAGGAAGAATAGATTTAATATCAAGAAATGCATGAAATAATACCATATTGATTGATATTGGCGTAAATACAACTAAAGATAATGGTACAAATCGATTAATAAGTAAAGACACACCAACTAGAACTTTCAGAACACCGATGATAATTATCATATAACCTGTGTCAATCAATGCACTCATAAATTTATCAGCAGGTTCAGGATATTGCATAGGTTCTGCTGAACTAAATAAACTCATTATTCCAGCAGCTAACAGTAAAAGGCCCAAAATAATACGTACGATCAACGAGATTTTTGTTTTCAAACCTAATTCACTCCTTTTTCATTGAAATGTTAACTACATCTCAGTGTATGTGGATGTGAAATGAAATAAGATTAACCGTTTGTAAATTATTATTACCTAAATTAAAAAAGTCATAAAAAATAAAGGGTGATACATATTAGTCATGCATCACCCTTTTTAGGTACGATATTGACGATTCTTGGTCTACTTTCCTTGTTGCCTTTTTTACGCGTAGAAGGCTAAGCGAAACATGTGTCTGAAAGAGCATAAAACAGAACAGTCGGCTCCTTATAAAAGAAGGAGTCGACTGTTCTATTTTCAATAATAGTGTCTTACAGGTATTTTCCTGCAATGGTACAGTGACCACTGGATAGAAAGGAGAGTGTAATTTATGTGCCACAAGATTTCAGACCACCTTTCACTCTGATAGCTAAAAGAATAACGTTCTTTTTTAATAACTTTATTAAGATCACATAGGTTTACACAGATGTTATGTTTTAATGAATAATAAAACCTATGTTTCAACTTTCGTTTAGGTTTACACATAGGTTATTAAGCAGTCCGTATACAGAAGATTTTGTGATGAAACAGCTTTCCTTTTTGAACTACGAAGCAGGTTAATTGAAGAAGGAAACTCTTGATAGAGAATAACCGTCTTAATAATAAAGGAGGGAATTTTATGGTTCTAAGGTTATTTTATGTTTTGATTGCATTAGCTTTATTTACTATTACAGGATGCTCAAATGTAGGGGAAACAACCAAAGTATCAATTGACAATATTGATGCCGAGGAAGTCTTAACATTGGACCCTGATGCTGATATTTTTCAATTCGATGGAGTTATCTACAGGACTAATATTGATTGGGTAGAAAAATTATCTTTAACAATGGACGTTCAAATTGGGGAAATAAAAACAAGAAATGATACTAATACAGATTTTAATAATGAAACGTCGAATAAACTTCCTGTTGGTACAAAGATTTTTTCAGCCAAAGAAAGAGGAGATATTTTACTCGTTGAACTCAATGGAGAAACGTTGAAATACCTTGCAATCTTAGAAGGATAATTAATTAGAAATTATTAAACTACCGGGGGCCAGTTTAGTGGAATATGAAAAGGTGAAAATTTGCCCTCAATATTACAAAAAATATAAAAAAAGCAAATTGAGAGGACGTAAATATGAAGGCTTTCATATTAATCTGCACATTATTTTTAGTACTAAACCTTTAATCCTTTATTTTCATTAGCTGAGGGAAACCTAGTCTATCGTCTAAATGTCTAGAGGAAATAAAGCACAGAGATGTTACTCGTAATAAGCTTATTTGAGATCCACTCAACATACATATGAAATGGGCATTGGTGAAGGGGAAGTTTGTGAATCTAAGGATATCTTTGAAAAGTCGTATTCAATTGGGCTGTTATTTATTAGAAGCAAGAATAGGTGCCTTGCACCTATTCCTGCTCAAATTCTCTGGCAATCCTTTCGAATGCTTCCTTAATAATCGGTCTTGGCGATGGAATACAAATTCTTTGATATTGTACACCTTCTTCTCCAAACATGCCGCCATCTTCTAATAATACGTTCGCTTTGTTATAAATGCGATCATGGACTTCTTCTGGTGTAAGGCCATATTCGCTAAAATCCATCCACATAATATAAGTGCCTTCTGGAATTCTCACTTTCACTTTCGGCATTTTTTCAGCTAAGAAATTAACAGCCCATTTCATGGTGCCGTCAATATATTCTTTCAGTTGCTCTAACCAATCTTCCCCCTCATTGTATACAGCGATGAGGGCAGATATTGTAAATGGCGATGCTAATTGAAAGCCCATTTCTTTACCGAATATTTTTCTAAGCTCTGAGTTTGGGATGATCGTATTTGTACAATGAAGACCTGCTACATTAAATGTTTTGTTGATAGCGGTTAACGTGATAATATGATCAGTATTGTCCGCAGCTTTTGCGATTGGTGTAAAGGTTTGAACACGTCTAATTAAATCTCCGTGTATTTCGTCTGCTACGATAAGGACACCATTTTTTGCACAAATATCGGATATTTTCTTGAGTTCATTCACATTAAATATTCTTCCTGTAGGATTGTGAGGATTACATAAAATAAACATTTTCGTCTTTTCTTCTTTTGCTTTTGCTTCAAAATCATCAAAATCGATCGAATAATACCCATCATTATCACATTTAAGAGCATTATTTCTTATTTTTCTACCATTATCTTCTGTCACAGATGTAAAAGGCGGGTAAACTGGGCGCTGAATAATGATCCCATCACCTGGATTGGTAAAAGCTCTTACTGCAATATTTAATGCATGGACCGTTCCAGGGCTATAGATGATTTCTTCCTTCTTGATCTCCCAATCATGTCGCTTTTTAAACCAATGTTGTATGGCTTCATAGTACTCATTAGGAAATATTGAGTAACCAAAAATTTTATGATCCACGGTTTTATGTAAAGCATCAATCAAGGCTTGAGGTACAGGTAAATCCATGTCTGCAGTAAATAAAGGTATAGTCTCTTCATCATATCTTTCAGTCAAGCCAAATTCTTTAATTAACTCTCCGCCATCCCATTTTATTGAATAGGTCCCTCTCCGATTTACTATTTCATCAAAGTTATATTTCATTTAAATCCAACCTTTCTCTAGTTATAAATATCGTATTTATCTCCAACTATACTATTTACCAACTATATGCACAAAAAAAAGAACCGATGCAGCTCACCTTGTTTATGGGGGACGGGTAGATTCATATTATAACTCGTTAAACCAGGTTTTCGAATCAATGTCAAATTTACAATTAATTCCAATTCCTTATATTAGACCGTTAACTGCTTATTTTCTTTATAAGGAAAAAGACAACACAAATGTTATGGTATTACTTAAATTAAAAGATAATAAATGGGAAGTGGTTGAAAAGAAAAAGACAGAAGGCAAGGAAAATAGAATCGACGAGACAAATAATCTTAGCCCTACTGAATATAGAGCTAAGGCTGCCTAATAAGTGAACCTTTTATTAATTGTCTACTTGACGGGGATAAGACCATTCAGTACCGATAACATCTCATTATATTAACTATTTTGTATAGGTTTTATTGGTCATCCAAAGAGGTTTTCCACGTATTTACAGTTTGCTCTCCTATAAGACAGGGTATTTATATTTAGTTATGATCAAGGTTATTCAGGGGGAATGCTTATGGAGATTATAAAGCGGACTAGAAAAAGATACCTTGTAACAATTGAAAGTAAAATTCATACTATAGTAATTGTTGTGATTGCTTATGATGATGAGGACATGAGTCGGATACTTCGTAATCAATATGGTCGTTTGTTGGTTGATGACAATGGTAATAGGATAGCACAAGTCACATTTACTGTAACAGAATTAGGGAAGTATGTTGCTAAGGGCGATTCTGACTGAATTACATCTACTTGAATGGACACCCATAAAGGAAAATAGAGTTTGAACAAAAAAATAACCTCTTGGTAGAATGAGAGATTCCAAAAGCTGGCCAGCGAAAAGGACAACACTCAATTACCAGGAGGTCTAAAATGAATTATAACCAAAATAGTAGATTGCTCAAATTACTTCTCAAACTCTAATTATAGGGGGCGACATCGTAACGTTCATAAATGTGACACTTACCTAGGCTTTAGGGAAATGGAGTTTGGATCACCTTTTTATTTTGAAAACAAATAAGAGGGATTTCAACTTATTATTAAGTGATTGAAGAAAGAACAAAACATGATATTCCGATTATTAGTTGAAGTCCATCCATACCTTTATTTTTTAAATATGATTATGTAAAGGCGCTTTTTCATAGGCAATAGGAACTGGATCTATCCCCATCTTTTGAGCTGCAATATAACGTGTGTAACCATCTGTAAGGATCTTTGACTCTCTCTTAATCGTAATAGGCTCGTCTAAATATCCTGTCCGTTTAACATGCTCAATAGCTTGGTGGATTTTTTCTACACTTGGTTTAGTTTTTAAAAACCCTTCCGTTACTACAATCTTATCTAACAAAATAAACTCTTCAGTTCCTTTTGGTTTCATATCTATTTCCACTCCTTATAGGTTAACATTATATTCATCCTATACCTGTTATAGGTTAAACAAGTTATTTTAGAGTTCCACTATTTATATTTAAACTTTTATATGAATTATTCCATGTATAATTCATATGACCTCCTAGTAATTTTCTCCAGATTCTACGGGTACATTAATTTTACAAGCAGCTTAAAGGATCTACCAATAATTTGTTTAGTTAACAAACACAAGAAGGAGACAATTGTGTTTGATGAATTTGAAAATAAAATAAAAAGTCTAGATATCAACTTGCATGACAATTCTTATCCTAATAGTAGCGGCTTTCCTAATGTTTGCGGTACTTCAATTAAGAAGTACTGCTTTTTTAATATAGGGGCAATGTACTGAAAAAGAATAAGTAATGAATAATCAATTTTCTTGAAGAGAACTTGGTACAAGTAAGAAAACAAATAATGTAATTTTGGTATTTAAAAACTTGGCACCTGGAATGTAGAAAGGAACGGTTATGTAACTAAAAGTTTTTCTATCTAAAAGGAATGCACTCAATAAAGCGAATTTTTAATAACCTTGGAATGATTCCGAAACAATTATTGAAGTTCCAATATCAATGAGGATTTAGTAAAGACTTATTAAAAACTAATAAAATTCTACTTGAAAACGCAAACATATGTTCTTATAATATTGATAAAGGAGCGTGATTTTTATGTATAGTGATCTTGAAAGAAAAATTTTCCGCATATATTTTAATACTTCTATACATGGTAAAAGTCCCACTCTTAATGAATTGATGAGATGGACAGGAAGAAGTGAGAAAGATGTGAGAAATACAGTTATTTCGCTTATGAAGAAGGGTCTTATATTGAGAGACAAAGATAACAACTTAATTGCCAATAGGATTAAGGTTAAATAATTACAAATTTCTTACAATTTAACAATTTATACTTTATCTTCTTATGATCTAATTTACTTAGGATAAAATATTCATGGGAGGTTCTAATTATGGTAAAAACAGTCTTAACTGAAACAGAAATAATTCTTGTTTCAAAGCTTTATTTTGAAGAGAATATGACTGTTGAAGAAATCGAGCGTATTACTCCTTTTGATTATCATACATTAAATTTGATAATAGAAGACACATCAAACTAATTAAGCCCTTGATCTAAGGCACCATAGTATATTGACCTTCCTCTCCCATTCTTAGAAGTTGTATGGACGGACTTAATTCATTTCTTTGTGGTGAAGATCAGTTTTTTGCGATTCATGGATGGCTAACGGGTGCTTTGCTTCAAATAAGGAGCAAGGCTTTTTTTATTTGACTAAAGGTACAGCCTAGTTCAATAATAAATCAGGTTTTTAATGTATTTGTACTATAAATTGCTCTTTATTTTTTATGGGCATTTTCGATATGTTCTTATGTTTATGTAAGCTGACCCCCATTTGGAAAGTGCATTACCACTTGGAGTTCAGAGTCTGATCTATTTTCGTTTTGGCTCCTGGATCGATACATGCTTGGGCCGTTTTGGATATAATGCCTTGTCTGAATCGTAAGGTCCAGTAAGATCATTTCGTTTATCTAGAACCTTGCCAGTATAATCAATAGGACTTTGATTTGTCATGATTACCAACTTCATTAATATCATTGGTAAAAATTATGCTCCAATGACAGGTAATTTTTCCACGGTGGGATAAACTTAATTTCTTATGATGATTACATTTATTATAGTGAAAAGGAACGGAACATCAATTGAAAGGTAGATTTAGGAACTGTTAAGTGACAATAGAGTTGTTCCGTAAAGGACAAGATTGTTGAGTAACTCATTTTAAAATAAATGGATATTTTAGAAGAGATTGTGAAGAAATGTACTTAAACTAACGTAAGCAGTATAGTTGAAGAAGGAATTACATATTATTTACAGAAATATTAATAAAGAAGTTTATTAGGGGGCGAATTAGAATGTATATAACTATTGTCATTCTTGCTTCTATATTCACCCTATTATTTCATTGATTCGAACCTACTCCAACAGGAGTTGGAAACAAATATACTCTACATATGGTAATGAAGAATACTTTAAGATTATTGCAAAATTAAAAGAAGAAGGAATAAAGTATAAAGTTGAAACTCCCTTTAGAGGTTTCAATAGTCGTAATGAACGATTTAAAGACGATACACAATATAATATATATGTAAAAAAAGATGAAGAACATAAAGCCGTTAGGATATTCCATAAAACAAGTTAACTTTATAAAATTATTTTAACAACAGGAGCGATACATAAACAAAGGGTATCGCGTTTTTTTCTTATTGAAGTAAAGTAAGCAGTTTACTTCACTGGTGAAACGTTATTAATCCATATCCGTAAAAGAATATTATAACTTAACATAGGATGTGATTTATTGGAGATTTTTTATAATTTTATATTAGGGATTTTATTCTTAACGGTTGGTATTATTGCGTTTTTTCCTCCTCCAAAATTACCCTGGGTGATGAGATTTATTATTATATTTTTGGGTGTGGGATTTATTTTGTATTCTCTTTTAAATCTTTTTGGCTTAATTTCTTCTTAAAGTAAGTAGCAATAGTTGAAGATAAGGGCTGTCGTGGCAGCAGCTTTTTCTTCTTGTGCTAAAGGGGGCAGTTTAGTTTAATAACCAATTCATCAAAAAAATAAGAATAGCCACTTTTCAGTAAAGGAACTGTAGCTATTTTTATAGAAATAAGTTTTATTGTATTTATTATTTGGAGGAATTAATTTGTGTAATAAATTTTGTATATCCTACGGAGAACACCCTTCTCAATTTGGTGAATTACGTATGCCTAAGAGTTCCATACCTTGTCCAGTAGTTGTTTTAATTCATGGAGGTTTTTGGCAATCGAAGTATAACCTAGAAGAAAATAACCCAATTGCGGAGGATTTAACTCGTAGGGGATATGCCACTTGGAATATTGAGTATCGTAGAGTCGGGGAGGAAGGAGGAGGTTGGACAGGTACATTTAATGATGTCATTGATGCTTTAAATCATCTATATCAACTAAAAGAAACCTATCCTTTGGACTTATCCAATGTAATTGTTATTGGTCATTCTGCTGGAGGACATTTAGCACTTTGGCTAGCTTCAAGAACTGTGCAAGTAGAATCAGACGGGATTTTTAATAAGTTGGTTGTTCCTATGCAAAAGGTTATAAGTTTGGCTGGAGTAACGGACTTAATAAAAATGTGGGAAATCCACGAAGAAAAGGGGATAAAAAGTCTTGTTTCTGCACTAATGGGTGGGTCACCAAACGAGGTTGACGAACGCTATAAGTTAACTTCCCCAATCGAGTTACTGCCTATGATGATAGAACAGATTTTAGTACATGGTGAGTTAGATCGCCATGTTCCTGTAGAGTTAAGCAAAGATTACTATTTCAAGGCAGTGGGCCAAAACAACAAAATTAAATTAGTTATTCTGCCAGGTATAGAGCATTTTAAAATTATTGATCCTACCTCAACAGCATGGAATTCAGTAGTTGATACATTATAATTTTTTATTATTAAGCTATCTAAAATCTAAGCTATATTGGCTGTTTAGCAAACAGCGTGATTATATTGATTATTGAAATCGACGGCTATTTCCAACAAGTTCTACTTACAGGTAAAAAATGTTCCAAACATCAGTTAAAACAAAACTATCTGCAAGCGAAAAAATTAACCTTTGAGATAAAAGACCTTCCTAATGTGTTTTGCAGGCTTCATAATTTTGAACAAATTCCATATGACTACGATATAAAAGTCGAGTTTGTTATTGATACAGATACAGATAAAATTTATTCACCATCTTATTAAGCTAACGAGTGCAAAAGTTGAAGATCAAGGCTGTCATTGTGGCAGCTTTTTCTTAGTGTGCCAGGCATGGCAACTATCTAGGTGGTGAAAGTCCACTGTGGGGGTACACATCGACCAACCACTAAGGAAGCGCAAGGTACTTATCGTGAGGTAAGGGCTGGAGGAAGCGTGGAATAAAATCTTGACTCGACGAACAGAAATCTGATACTAAGGCTCTACAAAGGGATTAGACTCCTAAGCAAGTTAAAGTCCAAAAGATGTGCGTAACTTTGTAGAGTAAATCAGGCGAGTAAAAGAGGAAAGATAGTTGTCTTACCCTGGGAGATCTTGCGGATGTACAGAAGTACAGTCGAAAAAAGGTTTGTCGCAAGAAGTCAGCAGAAGCCATAGTAATGAAATAAATTCATGAAGGGCTGAACAATTTATAGTGTTTCAACACCACGAATGCGTGAGTGACGAACTCCGAATGTGTTAATGGTAAAAGTATGAGCGTATCTCAAAGGATATCCAAAAGGGAGCTATCACTTACTACGTGAGAGGGAAGGAGAAACGAGTGTGGAACTTTTAGAACAGATTCTAAGTAATCTAAATATGAATGAAGCTTACTTACGTGTCTATAAAAATAAAGGTACAAGTGGGGTCGATGGAGCAACAGTCGACGAACTAAAGCAATATCTGAAAGAGAATAAGGATGATCTGCGTCAGCGCATCAGAACAAGAAAATACCAACCACAAGCTGCCTTAAGAGTGGAGATCCCAAAAGGAAATGGAAAGATGCGCAAGTTGGGAATACCAACAGTAGTGGATAGAGTAGTTCAACAAGCCATTCATCAAGTTCTCAGCCCGATATTTGAAGAACAGTTCAGCGAATTCAGTTACGGTTTCAGACCAAAAAGAAGTTGTGAGATGGCGATTATGAAAAGCCTGGAAATTCTGAATGATGGTCATGACTGGGTAGTCGACATTGATCTTGAAAGATTCTTTGATACAGTCCATCACGATAAAATCATGCGAATTATATCCAACACAATAAATGATGGAGATGTCATTTCTCTAATAAGAAAATACTTAGTTAGTGGGGTTATGGTGAATGGGAAATATGAAGAAACACCAGTTGGGACTCCGCAAGGAGGCAACCTCAGCCCTCTTTTGAGTAATATTATGTTGAACGAACTGGATAAGGAACTAGAAAGTAGAGGACTTCAATTCGTGAGATACGCTGATGACGCCCTGATTTTTGTGAAGAGCGAGAAAGCAGCGAGCAGAGTGATGAAATCAATCGTGAGATTTATAGAAGAGAAATTAGGTCTGATAGTCAATGCAGAGAAGAGTAAAATCTCTCGTCCAAAAGATCTGAAATTCTTAGGATTTGGATATTATTACGATTATAAAAATAAGAGATATCAAGTGAAACCTCATCCAAGTTCGGTACAGAAGTTTCAAAGGAAGCTTCGACAACTGACAAAACGAAGCTGGAGTGTTCCACTAGACTACCGAATATTGAAACTGAAACAAGTTATATTTGGATGGGTAAACTACTTCAGAGTGGCAAACATGAAAAAGGTGACTGAACGAATAGACAATAAGCTTCGTTCCAGAATTAGGGCCATCATCTGGAAACAATGGAAAGTAGCGAAGAAACAAATCAAATCGCTTATCCAGTTAGGGATTCCAGAGGAAGAAGCAAAAGGATTAACCTACTGTCGAAAAGGTTACCGATACATAGGATTATCAAAAGTCGTCCAAAGAGCAATCTCAAACAAAAGACTAAAGCAAAGGGGAGTCCCCTCTGCTTTAGAACATTATCTAAAAGTACACACTGTGATATAAATTGAAACGCCGTATACGCGATCCGTACGTACGGTGTTGTGAGA
>NZ_LATZ01000034.1 GCF_000981385.1 Bacillus sp. SA1-12 | reverse complement strand
ATAACGGACAAGTTCCCTCAGCTCTCTTTGAATACGGTTTGGAATGAAACTTGCTTTGAGTAAACCATGGCGAAGAAGTTGGGCAATCCATTCGGCATCTTTAACGTCGGTCTTACGACCGGGGAGGGCCTTCATGTGTTGGGCGTTTACTACTAGAAACTCAATCCCTTCAGATTCTAGTAGGTTAACAATAGGTTTCCAATAAACACTCGTGCTTTCCATTGCAACATGAGTACAGTCATGTTCCTTAATCCAGTCGATTAACTTAAGCAGAAAAACTGTTTTGGTAGGAAACGTTTGAATCTCCTTTCCATCAGGTGTCATAATACATGCAGTGATATTGTCCTTATGAACATCCATACCACATGCTCTTTCAATGATTACATCCATTGAAATTCTTCCTTTCTAGGCTTGTAAATTGGAGGCTGGTGCAACAATCAGAATAAGGATTAATCTACCATGAGTGCTTCCCGTAAGGGAGCGACAGTTTGTGATGCACCGTGGTCGTTGGAGTCAGACTAACGGATGGGCTCTATGGCACCATAGTTCATCGACCTTCCTCTCCAGCCTTAGAACAAGTATGGACGGATTCAATACATTTTCATTCTTTGTGGTGAAGAGCTGTTTTTTTGCGATTCATGGATGGCTAATGGGGCAGTTTCACCGCCACGTAACATTATCCATGTAACCAAAAGCGTTTCTTGAATAAGGATCGAAAAAACGCTTGGTTTATCCAAGCGTTTTTATGTGTTAATATATAGTAATTTTATATGCTAAATCTATTATGATTTAACAAAGTCATTCAACTGTTATTTTAACTTACTTTTCTTCACCATATTGGAACTACCCTTATTCACTTTGGTGGATAGGGGTTTTTCATTTGTTTTTTTATTTTAAATGAAAGTTGTGCAACCTTCGTTTAATAATTTGTTGAAACGAACGAAAGATTAGATGCAAGTCCTTATATCTTTAAAGCATAATATAAGTTTTTCACCATCTTCACAGTTTGGCAATGTTTAGATAGGATTACTCTTATTCGATAGTTTGATACATGATGATTCGTCCAATCAGCTATCGTTCTCACAGTGATTTTCCTATCTATAAATGTCAAGTTCATTATGGCCCTTACTCACTTTTGAGGGAGGAAAGGACAATTATCCTTGCCTCTATTAACGTTTTAATAGAGGCGACGACCTTAGAAAAACCTTATAGAATGTCTAAAAAAAGTGACCGTTGCAACGGCCATTTTCTAGCGAATCGTTTATTATTCTATAGGTTAATATAATATCAGGAGGGCATAGGAATGAGTTCAAAAATTAACCGTGAACAAGATCTGTTACTGTTTCTTTCAAAGAATCAAGGTTATGTTACTTCGGAGGATCTCCTAGAAGTACTAAATGTTTCTCAAAAAACAGTATATCGATTAATAAATAAAATTAACAACGAGTACGTGGACGGCCCTTTAATTATATCTGAAAGAGGGAGAGGGTATAAACTAGATTACGAAAAATTTATTAATTATCAAAAAAGCAATATTAAATTCAAAGAAATACAATTTTCTCCTAACGAGAGACGTAAACGAATTATGGAAGAATTATTGTTGTCTTCGCCTAAACCTATAAATGTTTACCACTTATTTAGTCGCTATTATGTAGGAGACTCCGTTACTTTTAATGACGAACAAATAATGAGCGAAGAGCTTAAGAAGTACAATTTAGTTCTAGAGCGAAAAAACAGAACACTAGCCATACTAGGGGAAGAAGTTAATATTCGGAAGGCCATTAAAGATATTATTGAAATCTTTAATATGATTGATATTGATGATTTAAAAAGGAATCAACAACTTAATTTCAATCAGTACGATGTTTTGTTTATACTGGATCAATTAAGAAAGATCGAAGAAGATTTAGATATAACGATTCCCTATCCATATAATGTAAACATTTTCTCGCATTTATATATACTACTAAGTCGCTCAAGAAAAGTTCCTACCAGACTGTTTACTGATAAGATTTCTAATGAAGAAATGGAAAACATGAAAAGAGATATTTTGTATCCGGTTGCGAAAGTTATTGTCCATAATATTGAAAAATATTTGAACAGTTCTTTGCCAGATATAGAGATTTATTTTCTTTATCAGTATTTAGTGTCATCAAGAATGCAGGGATCTCTTGCTAAAACTTCCACTTTTTCATCAGAAGTTATCCAAGTAACGAAAGCATATATTGAAGGAATGAGTACTAGCTTAGGAATTGATATAGACAGTCAGTCTATTTTTATTGATTTAGCTAACCATATTAAACCGATGCTTAATCGATTAGAGCATAAAATTCGAGTTAAAAACAGCTTGTTAAGTCAGATTAAGGTAACGTATGAAGAAGTATTTTTGGGCGTAACAAACGTATCCGAATTGGTAAGTGAAAAATTTAACTTACCAGCCATAAATGATGATGAGAATGGGTTTATCACCCTCTATTTTGCAAGAGCTATTGAAACGGGCCAACATCAACGGCCAATAAAAACACTAATCATGTGTACGACAGGAATTGGAACTTCAGAACTTTTAAAAGCAAAAGTTTCAAAGAAATTTCCCGAGTTAGAAATTGTTGATGTAGTAGCATCACGAAATACACAAATGTTAAAAGAGAAATACTCAGATGCTGAATTGATCCTGAGTACTGTTCATATTAAGGAAGAAGTACCCATTCCTTATTTATTAGTGAGTGCGATGTTTACAATTGATGACCAGAAGAGACTTCAGGGAAAGATAGAGGAAATTTATCATGGAGATTAATTCAATCTATCAAGTTTATTTTAATTGTGAGTTAAAAACAAAAGAAGAAGTACACTCTTTTATTTCTGAAATCGTATGTCAGGATAATCCTTCGCAAAAAGAGGAAGTCATCAATCAATTAAATGAAAGAGAAAAAGTAGGCAGCACATTAATCGCTGAACATGTGATGTTGCCTCATATCGAAAGCAATCAAATAAAGAAGAGTCAAATTCTATTTATCCGTTTAGCAAATCCAATCCGATCATGGGATTGCCAGACAAAGGATATTTGTTTATTGATTGTTATTTTATTAAAGGAAAATGAAAGCGTTCAAATGAAAAAGAAAATATCCTTATTCACCCGAGCTTTAGCAGATGAAGAGTATTTAAACCGATTATTAAATAGTCGTGAAAAAGAAAATTTTATTAAAGAAATTTTAAAAAATTAGGAGGAAGAATGATGAAAATAGTAGGAGTTGCAGCATGCACAGTTGGGATCGCACACACATATATCGCACAGGAGAAATTAGAGAATGCCGGAAAGAAAGCAGGCTATGACATTCATATTGAAACACAAGGAACGATTGGAACAGAGAATGAACTGACTCAAAAACAGATCGATGAAGCAGACATCGTTATCTTAGCTGCAGATGTTAAAATCGCAGGAAGAGAACGTTTTGAAGGAAAGAGAATCATCCAAGTTACGACAGAAATAGCTGTAAAATCACCAAATAAATTAATTGAAAAAGCGGCAGAAGTTGTAAATCAAAAGAAATAATTTAAGCCATCGAATAGGAGGAAAAATAATGGAAGTAAAAGATATTGTCGATATAAATACAATCAAAACCAACATAAATGTTAAAAGTAAGGAAGAAGCGATCCAAGAATTAGCAGAGGTGTTGCTGCAAAATGAATACATTACAGATATTAAAGCGTTTTTAAAAGATATTTATGCTAGGGAAGAAGTGGGACAAACTGGAATCGGAAATTATATTGCGATTCCTCATGGTAATAGTCATTCTGTAAAAAAAATAGGAGTAGCGATTGGGATTACGCAGGAAGAAATCCCTTGGGAGACACTCGACGGGAAAGGTGTAAAGGGAATTATTCTTTTTGCTGTTGGAAAAGATAATGATGGAGCACAACAACATTTAAAATTATTATCACTATTTGCAAGGAAATTAGGAAACGATGAAGTCGTTGAGAAAATGCTACAGTCCAAAGATGCTGTAGATGTGAAATATGCTTTATGTAATTAAAAGACTTGTAGAGTAATAGGGGGGTTAAAAATGAGTGGAATAAAAAATTTAAATCTTAAAGGTCATTTATTGACGGCAATTTCATATTTGATTCCAATTGTTTGTGGAGCAGGTTTTTTAATCGCAATTGGTATGGGTTTTGGAGGTAATGGTGGTGCTGACTTAACACAACCTTTTACCTTCTGGGATTCTCTAGCTAAGATGGGAGCCCTTGCTTTAGGTTTACTACCTGCAGTTATTTCAACAGGGATTTCTGCTTCAATTGCAGGAAAACCAGGGGTCGCTCCAGGTTTTATTATTGGTTTAACTGCTAATGCAATTGGTGCTGGATTCATTGGTGGGATTTTAGGAGGATTTTTATCGGGCTATCTTGCCGTAGCTATTATTAAACATCTTAAAGTTCCTAATTGGGCTAGGGGATTAATGCCAACTTTAATTGTTCCATTTTTCACCTCCATTATTGGCGGGCTCATCATGGTTTACATTATTGGTATCCCTATCGCTGCTTTTACATCATTATTAACAAATGCATTAAACAGTTTAGGGACTTCTTCATTGTTAGTATTTGGTGGAGTTGTAGGCTTATTGAGTGGAGTTGACTTTGGTGGCCCAATTAACAAGACTGTATTTGCCTTCGTATTGACAATGCAGGCAGAAGGAATTAATGGACCCATTACAGCATTACAATTAGTAAATACAGCAACACCAATTGGATTTGGGTTAGCCTACTTTATTGCAAAAATGTTTAGGAAAAATATCTATACACGATCAGAAATTGAGACTTTGAAATCGGCAGTTCCAATGGGTGTTATTAATATTGTTGAAGGTGTCATTCCGATTGTTATGAATGATATTGTTCGTTGTGTAACGGCAGTAGCTATTGGTGGAGCGGCTGGTGGAGCAACAACGATGGTGTTAGGAGCAGATGCAACTGTACCATTTGGTGGCGTATTGATGTTACCTACTATGTCGCAACCATGGACAGGAGCTGTAGCCATTTTAGTGAATGTTCTTGTAACAGGGTTGGCCTTGGCTTTGCTTAAGAAAAATGTGAAAGAAGACGAGCAAGTAGAAATTGAAGAAGATGATATTGATTTAGATGATATTCAAATTATTTAATAACAATGTGAGTGCATTAAATGAGGTTTTTTAAGAGATAGCAAATGCTGAAAGTGTTAACCGTATAGATACTTTAGGGCTAGTGGATGGGGTGACTACAAACCCTACCATTATTTCTAAAGAAAAAAGATTTTGTGGAGGATAAATAGAATATGAAAAAAGTAGAATTTTCACCATCATTGATGACAATGGACTTAGATAAGTTTAAAGAACAAATCACTTTTTTAAACAATCATGTAGATTCTTATCATATTGATATTATGGACGGGCATTATGTTCCTAATATTACATTATCCCCATGGTTTATCGAAGAAGTTCGAAAAATAAGTGATTTACCTATGTCCGCCCATCTTATGGTAAAGAATCCAAGTTTCTGGGTCCAACAATTAGTTGATATAAAGTGCGAATGGATTTGCATGCATGCAGAAGTACTTGATGGTTTGGCTTTTCGATTAATTGATCAAATACATGATGCTGGTTTAAAAGCAGGGATAGTATTAAATCCAGAAACGCCTATTGAAACGATTTTCCCTTATATTGAATTAGTAGATAAAATTACAATTATGACAGTGGATCCAGGGTTCGCTGGGCAACGTTTTATCGAAAGCACCCTAGATAAAATTGTAGCATTAAGAGAATTAAGAGACGAAAAAGGATATCAATATGTCATTGAAATGGATGGATCATCTAGTCGGAAAACATTTAAAAGAATTGATGCAGCAGGTCCTGATATTTATATCATAGGTCGTAGCGGTTTATTTGGATTAGATGAAGATATCGAAAAATCATGGGAAATCATGTGTAAAGATTATGAGGACATGACTGGGAAAGTAATATCGAAAGTAATATCATAAAAATCTAAAGAATTTCTTAACAAGTGGTACAGGGTATTGTTGACAGAGGGATTTTGATATGCGGAACAGGCATTGGGATGTCGATCACAGCAAATAAAGTGAGAGGCATCCGCTGTGCCCTTGCACATGATACCTTTAGTGCGAAATTTACAAGATTACATAATAACAGCAATGTTTTGGCATTAGGACAACGAGTCCTGGGTCATGGTTTAGCAAAGGAGATAGTAAAGGTCTGGCTTGAAACGGAGTATGAAGGCCGTCGTCATCAAAGACGTATTGATAAGATTGCTGAATATGAAAAAACCTTATGCACGTCTGTTAATTGATTTTTGTGAGTGCAAGGTAAAATGGCCTCTTTCTAGTTCTATATGAAAGGAAAAAAAACAATGAATATTGAAACATTAGCGGTAAATACGATTCGCACTTTATCCATAGATGCCATTAATTGTGCTAATTCCGGGCATCCAGGACTCCCTATGGGGGCGGCGCCAATGGCCTACGCTCTATGGGCTAACCATTTACAACATAGTCCTGAAAATTCAAAATGGTTTAACCGGGATCGTTTCGTCCTATCTGCCGGGCATGGCTCCAGCTTGTTATATAGCTTGCTTCATCTGGCAGGGTACGACGTGTCTTTAGAAGATTTGAAAAGCTTCCGGAAGTTGAATAGCAAAACACCAGGTCATCCCGAATTTGGCCACACCGATGGGGTAGAAGTCACGACGGGTCCTTTAGGACAAGGAATTTCCAATGCAGTAGGAATGGCGATGGCAGAGGCCCATTTAGCCGCAAAGTTTAACCAAGACGGTTTCTCCGTGATTGACCACTACACATATGCTTTAGTTGGCGATGGCGATTTAATGGAAGGTATCTCCTATGAAGCTATGTCTCTAGCAGGTCATATGAACTTAGGGAAATTGGTTGTCTTATATGACTCAAATGATATCTCTTTGGATGGTTCCTTAAACCTATCTTTTTCAGAGGATATTCAAAAACGAGTGGAATCTGCTAAGTGGCAATATTTACGTGTGGAAGACGGAAATAGTGTTGCAGACATCACAAACGCGATTGAATTAGCTAAATTGAACACGGACCAACCGACTCTGATTGAAATTAGAACGATTATCGGATACGGCAGTCCAAAAGTTGCCGGAACTAATAAAGCACATGGTAACCCACTCGGTGCAGAAGAGGCAGCTGCTACAAAGCAAGCGTACGGCTGGCATTATGAAGAAGATTTCTTTGTTCCGGAAGAAGTAAAAGCCCACTTTGAAGAGTTAAAACAAAGAGGGATGGTTAAAGAACAACAATGGAATGATTTATTCCATTCTTACCGGGAGGCTTATCCTTCATTGGCCCGCGAATTAGAAGGTGCGATTAAAGGTGAAGCCATTGTCCAAGATCAGGACATTTTAACTTTTGATACGGAAAAAGCCGTTTCGACTAGGGTAGCTAGTGGAGAAGCCATTAATCATTATGCAAAAATAATTCCTGCTATTTTTGGAGGGAGTGCAGACCTTTCTCATTCCACGATGACGGATATGAAAGACGAAGCCGTTTATGCAGTAGAATCATTTGCTGGTCGAAATGTGTACTTCGGTGTCCGTGAGCATGCGATGGGAGCTGCGGGGAATGGAATCGCTCTGCATGGGGGACTGAAGCCTTTTGTAAGTACATTCTTTGTGTTCAACGATTACCTGCGTCCATCTATTCGTCTGGCTGCCTTGCAAAAGCTGCCAATCACCTATGTGTTTACGCATGATTCGATTGCTGTAGGAGAAGATGGTCCTACGCATGAGCCGATCGAGCACCTAGTCTCACTTCGTGCGATTCCGGGGCTTACTGTCATTCGTCCAACTGACGCAAATGAAACAGCTAGTGCTTGGGCTTATGCCTTGCAACAAACAGATGGTCCGGTTGCCTTAGTTCTAAGCCGTCAAAATTTGCCGGTGTTTGAAGAGACAAAAGCCAATATCGAGAATCTTTCTAAAGGGGCTTATGTGTTAACGCAAACTGATGAAAATCCAGATGTCATTTTGCTGGCTACAGGCTCGGAAGTGTCTTTGGCGGTAGAAGCGAAAGCGGAGTTAGAAAAAGAAGAGATTTCGGTTCGAGTCGTGGCTATGCCAAGCTGGGAATTGTTTAATAGCCAATCGAATGAGTATAAAGAGTATGTTCTTCCATCTTCTGTTTCGAATCGTGTGGCACTTGAAATGGGAATTTCTCTAGGTTGGGAACGTTTTATCGGACCGAAAGGAAAAGTGTTATCGATTGAAACATTCGGTGCTTCCGGAACTGGCGCTGAGGTGATGGAGTTATTTGGATTTACCGTTAAAAATGTTGTCGAAATAACTAGAAATCTTTTTAATTCTGAAAAACAGGAGGAGTTTGGCTATGAAACTATTCATTGATACTGCTAATCTAGTGGACATAAAAAAAGCCTATAGAATTGGTGTATTAGCAGGTGTTACCACGAACCCTTCCTTAGTTGCTAAAGAAGGAGTGAAATTTGAAGATCGTATTGCTGAAATCTGTCAAGCGGTCCCAGGGGTTGAATCTGTTTCCGCGGAAGTCACTCCTGATACTGTGACAACTGAAGAAATGATTGCACAAGCAGAAGAGCTCATTAAGATTAATGGTGGAGACTCGAAGGTAACGATTAAATTGCCGATGACGTTAGAAGGTTTAGAAGCGTGCCGCTACCTTGCAGACAAAGGTGTTAAAACGAACGTTACCCTTATCTTTACGGTAAACCAGGCATTATTAGCAGCTCGTGCAGGTGCAACCTATGTTTCTCCATTTTTAGGACGTTTAGATGATATTTCAGAAGATGGTGTCCAATTAGTAGAAAAAATTGCTAAGCTATTCCGTGTCCATAACTTGGATACACAAATTATTGCGGCTTCAGTTCGCCATCCAGACCATGTAACTCGTGTCGCTATGGCTGGGGCGGACATTGCAACCATACCTTTTAGTGTAATTGAACAGCTTGCTAAGCACCCACTTACGAATCAAGGTATAGAAAAATTCGCTGCTGATTGGGAAAAAACTCTTGAAAGCTAAGATATTACCTTTATAGAGATGAAGGGCCGACTAGCTTCTATTCGCTAGTCGACCTTTTTAAACGAATAGCTTCTGAAACACGGTTCTTTTCTAAACATATTTTTGTCCTCTTGTTTGTTCTCCTGTCTATTTTATTGTATTAGAAAATATTTAGTCGAACAAAAAAATGTGGAATTAATAAGGTTTTTTAGGACCTATTTCTTTCTATTATATAAATAAATGAATGGGCGGCATGATGTAATACCTCAAAACCCTTGATATATAGGGGATTTTAGAGGCAGTAGGTCATTAAAGCTCATACTTTTGCTCATAGCAAGAAAAAATGAAACAAAGCTAAAGAAAAGGAATTGTCTCTTTTGGGCAATTCCTTTTCTTTTTTTCAAAAATCCCCTTGGTGTTTTATCCATGAGGTCCAGATAAGTATGACTTATCTTATTGGATTCACTTTCTTAGTTTATTTGGTTACATTCGTACAGATTTGTAATTCGTGTCCATGTCATCCTGCCAACGTTTTCAAAGTCTTTTACAAAAATTATACAGTTTAAAAAGAATATATTGTTGTTTATCCCTCCTGATTCTTGGAAATAAAGAGGAATTCTGTTTAGAAATTCCGAGAGTTAATATTGTTGCCCTTTCAATTACAGGCATATAGCAATATGAATCTAATTTGCATAACGATTTCACTCTGCCTCATTAAATATATATTTATTCAAAAAGGTATTACGAAACTTACCATTCGGGTCATACTTCATAAGCAGTTGCTGAAAAGAAGGCATCCTTTCATAAAGCGATTGTATTTTTGCAGGTGAGGTACTAAACAGTTTTCCCCAATGTGGCTTTGCTTGAAAAGGTTCAAGCTGGGCTTCGATGAGTGGCAGCACCTGCTGAACTTCCGTCCATTTATCCTGCCACGTAAAGTGAATGGCAACTGAATCCTGCTTATAGGATGGGCTTAGCCAAAGCTCGTCTTGCGCAATAGTCCGCACTTCTGATATAAATAGATGTGGTGCGATTTGATCACGGATTTCACTAATTGCACAAAGAGCGTCGTAGGCATGCTCGCGGGCCAAAATATATTCACTTTGCAGCTCTTGCCCTTTACTTGGAGTAAAATCCATTCGGAAGTGTGGCATGCGATCAAGCCAATCCCCTGGCACACCTAGCTGCGCTGTACAATTCTCTGCTCCAACCCCTGATACGGGATGGAGATTTACTTTGGCCGCTTTTGCTCCAAAAAAGTCCTCTCCTAACGAATAAGTCTGATCATCCGAAAGTTTGCTCTTCAGCCACACCTGATTAAACGTTTCGTCCTGCCAATCCGTAAATAGACTGACGCTATAGGCACTGGAATAAATGATATCAAAATCGTGAGCTAGTTGTGCTAACGGAAGATTTTCGTAAACATCCTGCCTCATTTGATGACTTGGAAGGACATCTAGTGTTAGTTTTGTGACGGCACCGAATCCACCTAGTCCAACAACCGAGCCATGTAATTCCTCTTCTGATTTTTCTCTTGAAAAAGTTACAATACTTCCATCAGCAGTAACAACTTCCATAGCACGTACAGCTGCAGCTAAATTTTGATTGCCATTACCTGAACCATGTGTTGCTGTAGCACAAGCTCCAGCAACTGAAATGTGCGGAAGGGAAGCAAGGTTATGTAAGGCATAGCCATGTTGCTGAAGCACATGGCAAAGGTCTCCATACTTGGTACCTGCCTGCACGGTTACAGTTTCGTTTTCTCGATCAATGGATAAGACTTTGTTGAGCTTTTGCAAGGATACTATATTTTCATTCGAATCTGCGATGTTATTAAACGAGTGACGCGTTCCGATCACTCGTAGCTTTGGTAACCTTGAAACTAATTGTTGAACGTCTTCTACAGATTCAGGTACATGCCAGTTAGTCGTGCTATATTGAAAATTACCTGCCCAATTTCTTTTCATATCCATGAGTCCTACTCCTTTTTACTGTTTTATTTAGCTTAACTATACGCATAATAAGAGGGAATTTTCAATCAATTTAGACTTCCGCAAATAATGTGTCTACAGGTCTATTAACCATGACTTGTAGGCACTTTTTATTTGTAAATAATGATACATTTTTTGAGAGGTTTTTTAAAAAGTTGGAAATATATTATTATGTTATAATGATTAGGCGGTGAGTAATGAATGATTTCATCTATAAAAAGGTTTTTAATTCATGTACTTCTTACTGCTTTAAGCAGTTCAGAGCATGCGCTTTTTTATCTATTATAATTAGAATATAGTTTTAATTGGAGGAATATTGATTGGGTAAAAATCATCAGAGTGAGAATCTGCATCGAGGTTTAGATAACAGACATATCCAGTTAATTGCACTTGGAGGTGCAATCGGAGTTGGCCTTTTTTATGGCTCAAGTGCAACCATCCAAATGGCTGGTCCATCGATTTTGTTCTCCTATTTAGTGGGAGGATTAGTTATTTTCACTATTATGAGAGCTCTAGGGGAAATGACGGTAGAGGAACCTGTTTCAGGAGCCTTTAGTTCATATGCAAATCGATATTTAGGACCATTTGCAGGTTACTTTACTGGCTGGACCTATTGGTTTATGTGGGTTGTTGTTGGAATGGCAGAAATAACGGTGGCTGGTGTTTATGTGAATTACTGGTTTCCAGATATTCCACAATGGCTGACAGCACTGGTTGTACTAGTCATGATTACCATGATAAACCTTGCTAACGTAAAAGCTTTTGGAGAGTTTGAATTCTGGTTTGCAATGATTAAAGTTATAGCCATTATCGGAATGATTCTCCTTGGGTTAGGAATCATTTTCTTGGGAATTGGAAACGAGGGGCAGCCAATCGGCTTTGAAAACCTATGGAGTCATGGAGGATTTATGCCAAATGGATTCACAGGTATTTTAATGTCATTGGTTCTTGTAATGTTTTCATTCGGCGGTATAGAATTGATTGGAATTACGGCAGGAGAGGCAAAAAATCCTCAAAAATCAATTCCATCAGCGATTAATAATGTGGTCTGGAGGATATTAATTTTTTATATTGGTGCATTAGGCGTTATGATGATTTTATATCCTTGGAATGAAATTGGGGCAAAGGGCAGCCCATTTGTGTTAATTTTTGATAATGTTGGGATCCCAGGTGCCGCCCATATCATTAACTTCGTTGTAATAACAGCAGCTTTATCTGCATTTAATAGTGGGCTATTTAGTTCTGGAAGAATGTTATACAATTTATCTCTGCAAAATAACGGACCAAAATATTTCGGAAAACTTAACAAGAATGGTACTCCGACACGTGGAATCCTGTTTTCATCATTATTTTTATTAGTGGCAGTAGTATTGAATTACATTGTTCCCGAAAAAGTGTTTATGTATATTTCTTCCGTTGCCACAGTTGCGGTTATCACGAGTTGGACGATTATCCTGATTACACAATTAAAATTCAGGCAATCAAAATCAAAAAAAGAAATCGAAAAACTAGTATTTAAAATGCCATTATATCCAGCTTCCACTTATATAGCACTGACTTTTTTAGCACTTGTTATTGTCTTAATGGCATTTATTGAAGGAATGCGGATAGCATTAATTGTAGCACCTGTATGGTTTATGATTCTTTATTTAGGATATAAAATTAAAAAAAAGATTCCATAGAGAGTTCCAAAGAAACGGAGGCTTCTTACTAGTTGACCAAACTTGTGGGAAGCTTCTCTTTCATTTCTTGCGTAACATGTTTTAGTTACTTGATTGTCTGAGGCTAATAGTGAAGTATGTGTATGTCGCAAAGAGTGCAGTGTTAAGTCTTGTTTTAATTTTGCAATGGGATAACCAATTGGCAAAGATAAAGTCTTTGGTATGATCAGCATCCCCTTGAATCAAAACTAATGGCTTCTTCATTTACAATGAATCCCTTAACAGATTACCAGCAGCATTGCTTTCTTTAAAATAAAAGAAAAAGATCGATAGGATATAGTAAAAACAGTTGACAATGATATTGATAATCATTATCATTAAAAATAAGAAATTTGATTAGACTTAAACTTTGATTTCCCCCCCCTCTATTGAAAGAGCTTGGCTGGTCACCAAGCTCTTTTTGTAGGCTGAAGCATATTTCCCTCACCAAGAATTATCCAATGAAATTTATTTTTATTAACGAAAAATAGCCTTGAAAATTTTATACAAACCCTTGACAATGAGAATGATTTTCAATTAAACTTATCGTAGATAATGATAATCATTATCATTTAATTAGATTACATATAAACTGCTGCATTTTCTATATTTAGAGAAAGGTTTAGATATAAAGTGATCATTTGTGAATGGTGCGGGTTTATACAAGAAAATGAGTTAAATGATGAATATGAAAATATATATATCCAATGTCCCTGTTGTGGAGTCGAAGATATCGAATTAGATTTTTTATTTCTACCCTTAAATGAGAAGTATTATCATTTGTAGGGAGAGGGTTAAATGACAAAAATCATTCTTATTTTTGCCAGCATGAGCGGTAATACAGAAATGATGGCACATGCTGTAGCTAAAGGTGTAAAAGAAATGGGAGAGCAAATCGAAGTAATAGATGTATTTGAAGGTCCAGATGTCGTTGATTTGGAAAATGCTGCTGGAATATTGTTAGGTGCCTATACATGGTGAGATGGTGAATTACCTGATGATTTTTTAGACTTTTATGATGAGACGGACAATATTCAATTGATCGGTAAGAAGGCGGCAGTCTTTGGTTCTGGTGATTCAGCCTACCCGGAATTTGGAGCAGCCGTTAAAATACTAATGAAAAAAACTGAAAGAACGAGGAGCAGAGGTGTTTTCTGAAGGACTTAAAATTGAATTAACTCCCGATGTGAAAGAAATAGAAGAATGCCATAACTTTGGAAGGAATTTCGTTACTTTTTTAAAGGCTCCATGTAAGTGAAAGGAAGGAATACGGATGGAAACCAGGAATCATCCAGTTTCAATTAAAACCATTACTGAATATCATTTAGAATCGTTTATACGGTGTCCATATAAATTTTATTATCACCATATCCTTACGTTAAATGATGGCGCAATGAAATGGAGAGAGATTGTACAGAATATCATTAATCAGGTGGTTCAAAAATATTACCTGCTTCCATTACAAGAACAAAACAAATTAAGTATTTTGAAACTATTTGAACAGTATTCAAACTACATAACTCCACAATTATTCGATTCGAGAACACATTATTACATGACGTTAGCAAAAATAACAGATCATTTGCTTCAATTTTTAACATCGAGGAAAATTCAGCAACCACCTTTATTCTTATATGAAAAACTAAGGACTTATGCTATAGAATTGGAAACACATCTGTCAGTGACCTTCGAATTAGCTGAATGGTCTACCCATTCATTTATAATAAAAAAATTCCTTGTCGAAGCAGATGATGAGTTGATCAAATTATACAATTATTTGATCGTTCTTTTTTCAGAAAAAGCATTTGGAAAACTTCCAGAAAAAATTGAAATCATTCAGCTTTTTACTGGGAAAATTTATACCTATTCACCAACAGAGGAAGATGCTTCTCAAGGAATATTCTATCTGAAATATATGAAAAGTCTTCTTCAACAACCTAGTGATTATAAGAGAACAGCTTCAATGAGAGAATGTATGAGTTGTCCATTTACTAAGCAATGCAAAGACAATGATGAACTTTCTAAGGAAATCAGAAGCTCAACTCTAAATTTTCTGCACTAATTTGTTGAAAGGTATTAGCTTTATAGAGGGTAAAAAGGATTACATTTATCAAGTTTGTATTAAGTAAAGGAGAAAAAAGAATGAACGAACATTTTATTGCAGTAAAACCATTTGAACATCAAATAGAATGTTTTTGCCCTGATGGTGATCATTCAGATGAAATAATGATTAAATACGGAGATATCATTGAAGTTTCAAAAGAACGTAAATATGTCATCGATCACGGATGGTATGGCTTGGTAATCATTAATAATTATTATAGCTTCTATATGTCACTAGATTCATTAAATCAATATTTTAAGAAGGGTACTATTTTATCCAGGTTAGATATAGAGTTAAAGGTAAATTATTTAAATTTTCGCATTGATCAATCCCTTGATGAAGGTGATGAAGTGTCATTTAACTATCATACAAAGTTTTTAAAACGATTAACTGACCTTAAGGTGGAGTTAGATAACTATATACATTATATAGAGGAAAATCAGCTAATATAATGGTGTCAAAGGAATGTGAATGAAAATGAAAAAAACTTCCAACAAAGCGATCCTCAACCAAAAAGAACAAATGATTCAGCAGTTATTAGCATTGGAATTTTATAAGGCATCAGATGATCGTCAGTTATATGAGTTAACATTACGAAAATTAGAAAAAGAATATAAAGGAGCGACAGATCATTAATGATTAAGAAGTCTAGACGATGATCATAATACAAAGAATTGAACTAGTTGTACTTCATGAAATCAATTTTATCCAATAGCAAAAAGTACAACTAATTCTTAGAAAGGCCTTTTTCCTAAATCGGTATTGCCCCGGTTAATGTATAAACAGCTAGGTATATAAATATAATTGGCCAAGCATAAATTACATACTTTATTTGAAAGTTTACAAAGTTTGTCTCCGTAGAATCAACTAACATATATAGGGCTGGAATAACTGGTGAAATTAGACGGAATGCCTGTCCTACCATGGAAGCTACAGCCGCCTCGTTAGCAGAAATTCCATATTGTCCCATTACGTCTGACATAACGCCGGCAATCCCAAAATAGAAAGCATCCTGCGGTAAAAATGTAATTGCCGGTGCTGCAATTAACGCATAGATTGGTGCCATATTTGAGCCTAATGATTCTGGGATAATAGCTGTAATCGATGTTGCTAAAGCAGTTGCCATCCCGCTGCCTGTTAAGATGCCAGAGAAAACCCCAGCAGCCAAAGTTGCCAAAGCAGGTGCTAAAGCATCTGCTGCTAAGTCATCAATTCGTTCATTAATAAGACTTGCAGACTTATAGTTTACCGTAAGGGCAATTGCTGCGCCTATACCAAATAAAACACCGCCATGTGCCACATCCATTACAAGCATGATTAAAATAACAAGCGTTAAAATTAAATTAAATGCAAATAGTTTAGGTCTCTTTAATTCAGGATCTTTTAGACGGATAGCATTTAACATGCTTTCCATTTGCTCTGGAGAAATATCTTTGGCAGTTTTAGGATCAAACTTTAAGCGTTTTCTTTCTTTTATCCCGATGATATAAGCCATAAAAATGGCAAAAACTTCCGCAACTAGCATTCCTGGCAATAAATCTGCAAATAATTCGCTAATACTTACACCCATTGCTGTGCTTGCAGCAATCGTTGGGCCTCCCCATGGCAGCTGATTAAAAATTCCAATAGGGGTAACAATAATGACGGCTAAATAAATTAACTTAAGATTCATTTGTTTATAAAGTTGAAGAAAAGCAGCAATACAAATAATAATAGTTGTAGTCGTATCACCATTCAAAGTGACTACTGTAGCAGTTAAAACTGTTGCCATTGTAACTTTTAATGGGTCCCCTTTCGCTTTTTTAATAAAGAATTCGCATAAAGGGTCAAACAAACCAACATTAAGCATTACACCAAAATACAACACCGCAAACAAGATAACAATAGCAGGTGAAATAACCCCAGTAGAAACCTTTCCTGTTTCTTCATCTACACTAAATAAAATACCTTCTTTAATCCATTCAAAGAGATCCAAAAAGGAAGAATCCGTTACAAAGGTTGCAATTGCTCCAAAAACAAATGGAACAATCGTTAATGCCCCAAATACAGATAATTTATTTTTTGAGAGAAGTACAATGAATACAATGATCATTAATAATGCTAGGAAAGTTAACATACAAACCATCTCCCGTAATAATGATGAAATCAAATTATTTGTCATTAAATAGTTAGATCCCTAAGCTACAACTCTATTTTAGAAATAAAAAATAGGGGGTGGAAGCGTATACAAAATAATCATCCCTTTTAATCATACGAAAAAACAAATCGTGTCATGCAGGAGAATAAATTGGTAGGTAATGCTGTTAAAATGATCTCTTTCTACCTACCATCCATTTCTTTAATTTTGTATGATAAGTCTTTTTTTCTAATAGCCAAGATAACCAGCTTAAGAATGATCATAGATGAAAACTTACTTTTATGAAAGCGCATCCAATAATATCACTCCTTTATTTCTAAGTAGATGGTGCAAGGAATTAAACCAGTAGAATATCATTGATTAAATTGTATGTTAACGTATACATTGGTGTCAACATGATTTTTTATGGTATATCACCTTTTTCAATGTGATAATTATAAAAATGTAAGAGGAATATAAGTATTATCAATAAGGTTAGGCTATCGATTATATTTATTAGTAAATTTAGTTTTTATATAAAAATGAAAACCATCACTGTAATGTATACGTTATTTAATGGTTAAAGAAAAATAAGAAACCACTCAGATGAGTGGTTTCTTAATCGCGCATTGCTCCTGCCTCGCGGGAAGTCATTGCTCCTTGTCCTTCGCTTACATCTTTTTGAATTTCTTGTTTTACTTTTTGTGCATCAGTTCCAGCAAATTCCGGCTTCATATTAGAACCAAAGTTCTCTTTAGCATGTTGATCCTGTTGCATATAACTCCTCCTTAATTTATTGTTTATCCATCTTATTATTAGCACCGATTGAAAGAAAAAAACGACTTATTTTTGTATTGCTTTCATTCTTCCTAATTAAAGACCAATTTGAAAATATGATAATGGCTTAGCTCGAGTTAATCTGTATGGGAAAGTCGGGGGTGAGGAAGGTGGTATCCTCTTTGATACGGAAACAGGAGAACACTTCTAGAAAATCGTTACGAAAAAGATACAGTGTGTTGGAAAAATGCAAGGCAACAGTTAGGGGTTTTAAAATAAAAAAACGCTAAGAAAGTAAAGAGACTTCTTTAGCGTTTTTTGCTATTTACCTTTTTGAGAAATTCTTTAGTTCTTTACCTGGTGTTTTTATCTTAATAGCTGAGATACTGTTTTAATATTTGTAAACCTATTTTTAACTCGTCTAATGAGTATGTAGAAGCAAGTGCAAGTGGTCTGTCCGCTTAGAAAACGATCAGAATGAAAAACTCGAACACCTTGCCTTATTAAATCCATCTCTAACTGTGACGAATCATTAATCCCTTGTATTGGAAGCCAACGATAAAAACTAAGAGGATGTCCAATTTTCTTTTTTAAAGGGAAAAATTCCGAATAAATATCATTTGCAGACTGTGCCAGCTGTTTCTTTTTAGAAACAATTTCATGAGCCTGCCCTGATAAGATAAGCTCTGAGATGACCTCCGCATCAAAAGAAGAGGTTTTTACATTAATGTTAAAAATAGCCCGTAAAATTTTGTCCCGTAATGCATCCCCATAGACCATATAGGCAACTCTTAATCCAGAACATATTGACTTAGAGGTGCCGCATATATAGACGCTTTGTTCTGGAAGTAAATTGAACATTGGCTGTTTGTAATCAGAGATAATACCCGCTGTCAGAAATGCATGTATATCATCCTCAATCAAAATTAAACGATGCTTACGAATAATCTCTGCCAATTCTTGCTTTCGAAAATCTGAAATCATAACTGTGGTTGGATTGTTACAAGAGGGCATTAAAAAAATGCCGTGAATATTTAGTTGGCAACATTGCTTTTCAAGTTCGTCCGGCAACATCCCAAACTGATCTCCAAGAATGGGGACTAACTGAATATGGAACATTTTTGCCAACTCAATAAAATTTGAATAGGTGTATAAATCAGTTCCGATTCTATTACCAGGTTCAAACAAAGCTGTTAAGGTAATAGCCAATGCATTTTGGGCACCAGAAACAATGGCTAAATGCTCATGATCTGTGAGAATACCGAAAGCCTCCATCCAGTTTAGAGCTGCCATTTTTTGATGTGGGATACCAGTCGGATCATTGTAATTTAGTAACTGCTCTAAATAGCTTTTGTTCACAACCTTTTGAATAATGTCTGTTACAAAATCATTCGTTTGCTCGAAGGATGCCACAAAACCAAGATCAATATTATTTGCCATCTTATCTGCAGAAATGGTGATAGAACGAGCTGCATTAGGAGCTACAAGGGTTCCGCTTCCTGTAATCGCATAAATCAACCCTTTTACCTCGCATATTTTGTAGGCGCGGGTAATGGTGGTGAAGTTTAAGTCAAGAAAATCTGCTAATTCCCTTTGCGGAGGCAATTTAGTCCCAGGTGCTAAAAAACCATTTAGTATATCCTGTTCAAGTACTGATGCAAGAGACTTATAAAAAGGGCGTATTAATGCTTTCTTATCAGGTTTCCAAGACATTGGATAATGATCAAATGAATTTACTGGCATACTTCACCTCTAAAATCATATTCCAAACTTTATTGTATGTATTTTAATCGAAAAATGTATGATTTGAAAAGATCCTTAAAGGCAGTCCGTATTATAGAAACATCATCGATCAGTCCCCATTTCTTTAATATGGGGATTTTTTATCCAAAAATAATAATTGTAATCCATACAATTAATTTATTTATTGTATGGATTTCGTGTGTTAAAAATAGTATAAACATTTCAATACAGGAAGTGAGTCATATGAAAAATAAAAATCAAATATGGATTGCATTTCGTTCAGCTTTTCCATATACAGTGCCGATTTTGGCCGGATTTGTCTTCTTGGGAATAGCTTATGGGATCTTTATGAATTCATTGGGATTTGATGCCATTTACCCGATTCTAATGAGTCTATTAATATTTGCAGGATCAATGGAGTTTGTGGCAGCTAACTTATTGCTTATTGCTTTCAATCCGATAAATGCACTATTTCTAACGTTCATGGTAAATGCACGCCATTTGTTTTACGGTCTTTCTATGCTCGATAAGTATAGAGGCACTGGAAAGAAAAAACCGTATCTGATATTCGGTCTATGTGATGAGTCTTTTTCAATCAATTGTACGGCAGATATACCAAAGAATGTAGACAATGGATGGTTTATGTTTTTTGTGACATTGCTCAATCATTCCTATTGGGTGATAGGATCAGCAATTGGAGGCATTTTTGGATCTTTTGTGAGATTTAATACAGAAGGGCTTGAATTTGTGATGACGGCTTTATTTGTTGTCATTTTCATTGAACAATGGATGAAAGAGAAGAAGCACCATAGTGCTTTAACAGGGCTAGGGCTTTCAACTGTCTGTCTTATTATTTTTGGCGGAACCAACTTCATTATCCCTGCCATGCTTGCGATTCTAGGGATACTTACTATTCTTAGAAAACCATTAGAGAAAGTCGAGGTTACCGTATGACGATGAGTTTAACGCAGCAAATAATCACAATTGCCATGGTTGTATTAGGAACAATGCTTACAAGATTTCTTCCATTCTTTATTTTCCCATCGGGTAAGCCCACACCAAAGTATGTAAAATATCTTGGTGACGTGTTGCCATCTGCAGTAATTGGACTATTGGTTATTTATTGTTTAAAAGATGTTAGTTTGTTATCTGGAAGTCATGGTATCCCAGAACTAATAGGAGTAGCGGTAGTTGCACTGCTTCACTTTTGGAAGAAAAACATGCTCCTCTCTATAGCGGGGGGAACGATTGTTTATATGCTTTTGGTGCAACTTGTTTTTTAAAATACTATAAATACGATGAATGATAATTGAAGTGAATTATTCAATAAATTTATAGGGGGGATATATGTAAAGAAGGAAATTGGAGAGTATCAAATTTATGAAAAACACTACCAACAAATTTATAACCAGGTAAAAAACGATCCTTATGCTCAGTCGTTAGGTATCCATTTAACAAACTTTGAGTCGGGTTTTGCAGAAGCAATGCTAGAAGTGCAAAGCAATATGGTAAATGAATACGGAACTGTACACGGGGCAGTTATTAAGCTTAGCAGATCATGCTTTTTCAGTAGCCTGTAATTCATATGGAAAAACGTCATTAGGGCTCTCAACAACCATCCAGTTTATTGAAGCAGTTGAACCTGGGGACAAGTTAGTTGCCCGTGCGACAGAAGTAAAACGAAATTATCGTACTAGATTTTATCGAATCGACATTTATCATGAGCAAAGTCTGATTGCAACCATGGACGCAGTGTCTTACCGGAAGGATCATTATTTTATTGATATAAAGTTGACATGTAGTGACATACTAGGGTACTTTTACAAAAGTGCCCTTTTTGTACATTTGCAATTTTGAGGAGTTGAGTTGTCCTAACATGAAACAAACAATATCTAACAAAGAAATTTTATTTATTGGGCTAATGACTTTTTCGCTTTTTTTTGGAGCGGGTAATTTAATTTTCCCCCCTGAATTAGGTCAAAACGCAGGAGATCATATTGCTTTTGCCATAGGTGGTTTCCTTATCTCTGGTGTGGGTTTGCCTTTACTAGGTGTCCTTGCCATTGCTCATGCAAGTGATCGAGGTTCAACAGAAGATTTAAGTAAAAAAGTAAACCCTGTCTTTGCAGTGGTTTTAACCTGTATAACTTACCTAACTGTCGGTCCTTTTTTTGCGGGGCCAAGGACTGGAGTTGTTTCATACGAAATAGCCGTCGTCCCTTTTTTGAATGATGGGGGCAATTCATTTACGCTTGCTATTTTTACTTTTTTATATTTTCTGATCGTTTATATATTAGCTCTTAATCCAAGTAAATTCGTTGATCGTTTTGGAAAGATGATAACGCCCTTTTTACTTATTGTTTTATTCACTTTAATTGCAGCCGTTATATTCAAGCCATTTAATACACCGCAAACTCCTTCTGAAGAGTTCGCAAAATACCCACTTTTCAAGGGGATAACAGAAGGATATTTAACGATGGATACCATTGTCTCGGTCGTATTTGCGATGATTATAATAAATGCTATTAGAGACAGGGGGATTCATCAGAAAAAGAATATTCAGCGCATTATATGGAAGGCTGGTGTTATCGCTGTCTTTTTTTTAAGTGCTGTTTATATCGGCTTAGGATATTTAGGTGCATTAAGTTCATCTTTGCCGTTTACGTCAGGTGCATCTATTTTATCTGGTGTCGCACAAGAATACTTTGGTGTATACGGAAATATAATTTTAGGCATTGCGATATTATTAGCGTGCATTCCGACTGCTACTGGCCTTCTTTCATCGTGTGCTTTTTATTTCAATAAACTAATTCCAACCGTGTCTTATAAGACACTCGTTTCTATTTTTGTAATATTCAGTGGAGTCGTTGCGAATGTGGGATTAGAGCAATTAATTGGCTTGTCCGTCCCAGTTTTACATTTTATTTATCCGATTATTATCGTACTAATTGTTTTGACCTTTTTAGATAAACTTTTCAATGGCCAGAAATTTGTCTATAGGGGTTCCGTGCTTTTTACAATGGTTGTGAGTCTTAATGATGGTCTGGTTGCCATAAATAAGAATTGGGATTTTATTTCTCCAATTATAAACTTACCATTTAATGAAATGGGATTTGGCTGGGTATTTCCTGCTTTAATAGGGGGAGTATGCGGAAGGCTTTTATCGTTATTAAAGAAGTGAATTTCTACTTGATACAATTTACATCCAAAGATATCATCTTCCGTATTAGAAGATGATAATTTCTTTCCGCTATATAAAGGAGTACCTTTATTAAAGAAGGAGACACAAGAAAAGCATCCAGAGTTAAGCGATATTTTGAATAAATTTTCTGATAAAATTAACATATGAAATACGATAAATGAATTATAAAGTAGCAGGAGAGAAGAGTGATTAAAAGCTGATTATTTAAGAAACTCGTAACAGCTTTTCTACACATCCTATTCAATTAAAGAGAGGAGGAACGATTTTGGGGATTGACACAAAAGAAATACTTGCCAAGAAAATTCTTACAGAAGCAAAGGGTTATTTAGATGTTGGATTTACTCATTCATTGAATCCATATAGCGGCTGTTCCTTTTCATGCAAGTACTGCTATGTAAGAGAGATGCCTATTCAAAGATTCAAACAAATCCCTTGGGGAGAATGGTTAGACATAAAAACAAACGCAGCAGAAAATTACCGAAATGAAATCAAGAAACTTCGTAAGAAAAAAAATTCCGTAAACATTTTCATGTCATCCGCAACAGATCCCTACCAACCAATTGAACGTAAAGCAAACATTACTCGGGGGATATTAGAAGAAATGAGTGAAAATCCGCCTGATTCTCTTCAAATTCAAACGAGAAGCCCACTGGTCACAAGAGATATTGATTTGTTAGTAAAATTAAAAGAAAAATGTAAAGTTCTTGTATCTATGACAGTTGAAACAGATAGGGAAGATATAAAACAACTTTTTTCTCCCTATGCACCAGGAATCAAATTGCGGTTAAAAGCTTTGAAAGAAGTTCATGAGGCAGGGATATTTACGCAAGCTTCGATTTCTCCGGTACTGCCATTTACTCCTGGATTTCCAAAAGAGCTGGATGGAATGGTAGATCATATTTGGATTGATACGTTGACCATTGGGGATGGTTCGAATGGGAAACGTTCAGAGAGATTAGGAATGCCAATGTTATTTAAGGAACATGGACTTTCAAAGTGGTATCAAAAAGATATACATGTAATGGTGAAGAAGTATTTTTCTAAATATTTCCCTAGTGAAATGATAAGAGTTTCTAAAGAGGAAGCTTTCCTAGAATAATATTTTTGGTAAACCTCCCCATCCGCTTCCCCAAGGAACAGTAAGTTTGAAGAAGAACTATCTTGCACGTTCTTCGATAATACTGCGGCGATAACGGACAAGTTCCCTCAGCTCTCTTTGAATACGGTTTGGAATGAAACTTGCTTTGAGTAAACCATGGCGAAGAAGTTGGGCAATCCATTCGGC
>NZ_LATZ01000033.1 GCF_000981385.1 Bacillus sp. SA1-12 | reverse complement strand
ATGGTTATCGTCGTATCAAGCTAGAATTGAAAAATCGCGGTTCTAAAGTGAATCATAAAAAGGTGCAACGCATCATGAATAAACTCGGACTCAAAGGAGATAAGTTCAAAAGAAAATCACGGAAGTACAGTTCTTACAGAGGGACTATTGGAACTGTTGCCAAGAACCGTATTAATCGCCGTTTCCACACAAATAGGTGTCATCAAAAATTAGCAACAGATATCACAGAATTTAAGTGTTCTGACGGTGTAAAACTGTATTTCAATCCCATTATGGATATGTTCAACGGTGAAATTCTTTCGTATGGGATAGGTATGCGTCCAACCTTAGAATTAGCCCTTAAACCTCTAGAGGAAGCCCTTGAAATAGTAAAAGTTTCAAAGTACAGGACTACTGTACATTCTGATCAAGGATGGCAATATCAACATAATAAATGGGTAAAAACACTTAAGGAATATAGGGTATACCAGAGTATGTCGCGAAAAGGAAACTGTTTAGATAACTCTCCGATGGAGAATTTTTTCGCGTTAGTCAAACAAGAAATGTATTATGGAGAAGCACTGTGCTCATTTGAGGAATTAAAAAAGAGAATTGAAGAATATATCGATTATTATAATAACAAGCGTATAAAGCAAAAATTGGCAGGTATGAGTCCGGTTCAATACCGTATCCATACCAGCCAATCAGCTGCTTAATACAAAACTCTAACTTTTGGGGGTCACATCAAGAATGCTGCCTTTATCTATTTATGTGAAGGTGCTTTTATTTTTTGTAAATAACGTTACTCAACAGGTTTAATCGTAATAGAAGATTTTTATAAGGGACACCTATGTGTTCAACGTTGCATATTAATAACATTAGCTGTTGAACAATCAAACTATTAAATTTGTAAAATGATTAAAGCTTCTTAAATTCCACACCATAAGATATTAGTTAAAGACAGGCAAATCAATCATGTTTATCCACCAAAATAGTGTGTAGTGTTTCTGCAAACTCTTTATGAAACTCTGAATTGTAGCCACCATGATGTCCAGGAAACTCCACAAACTTTGTTTCTAGATGATCCGCTAATAAGTCAGAGCATCTGTAAGCAAAAAACTCCCTTGAAGCAATTCCACCTGCCGGAAGTATATGCATTGTTGAAGATGTCAAAGCAGTCTTTAAGGTATTTATATCTAACGAATAGTTAAGAATTCCAGGGATTTCATTTTCTACAAAGTACGTTGAATTACTCAATAGACGCTCATTTTGCTCAGTATTGTTACGGTTCACTTCTGAATTTGACAATAACTTTACAACCTCATTTCGATGATTCAGCTTAAGGTTTTCCATGAATTGTTTAGCCTGTTCTAGCTCATCTCCGTGTAATAACTCCAATAAGACTGGTTCGTGCGGGATGAATTTTAGTATTTGATTCGGATGTTGTATGCATAAATCTAGTCCGATCACAGCACCGGAACTGCTCCCAAAAACATAGGCAGGTTCATCAGTAAGTTTGGCCAGCAAACGATGGGCATCATCGCTATGTATTTTGACGTGGTAATTCTCAGTTTGATAGGAGATATTACTGCGGGAATGACCACGGCGGTCGTAGGTAACAACTGTGTATCTGTCAGCGAGATCATCTGCTATCATTTGAAGTTTATCGGCGTCGCCACCTCCACCATGTATCATCAACAGTAAAGGACCTGATCCACGTACTTCATAGTAGAGGTTTGCTCCAGGAACTAATAACTTCCGGTTTCTAGCTATAACCATTTAAAGAACTCCTTTCCTAGGTATTAAGTTTCGCCTGATTGTACCTGTATCGTTATGCAGTCATAATTCTCTTCATGATGACCAATTAAAATCCTTCTTCTATTAAACTACACCATGAATCAAGCAGGATACCTCTAGTAAATTCAAGGAAACGTTAGTTAAACAAATTATTTTTAAGTATTTTTGAATGATCTAAATCTAAAGTTCCATAACCCTCATTTTCATTATTACTAATAATTGTTGCAGTATCGTTACCATTAAACCAAATTCTGTATTCATAAAGTCTTTCTGGCATATTTTTATCATATGTATAAAATAAGGTAGCCACTATATCCTCTTTTCTTGACATTTTTGCTGATGTATCAGGTTCCCATTTAACTTTTCTAAAACATCTTTTTAATAAATGAATTGTTTCATCATCTGTTATGATAAGTATATCTTCATAAATTCCTTTTTGAACATCTACTCTCGTTAATTCCCCAGTAGGTTGTAAGGAACATCCCGTGATAAACATTAAGAAAAAGATAAACATAGACATAATTAATTTGTTTATAAAAATTCACCCCCATTATTAGACGGAAATGAATGAAGATAGTTTCAAAAAAGTTCCATCTTATTTGCGATAACCTGCCCGCTGATTTAATAAAATAAAGACTTCGGTAGCAAAAATCCCTAATTAAACATCGGAATAAATTCCCAAATTGCAGACAAATAGGTAAAATAAAATCAATAGTAATGTTATAGAAAAGTTGAATATAATGCAGGAACTATTATAGAAAAGGTTGGTCTATTAATAATAATGTTGTAATAACGGGCGTAGAATAATTTAAAGAAATTGAAGGGGAGAAGAAACATGCAAAAAGTAGTTGAGGGAATCAATCTATGGATACGTAGATTACCAGAAGAGTACAACGCTATGTCTAAAAAAGAAATATCTAATCGGCCATTACCTGCTAAATGGTCTAAAAAAGAGATATTAGGTCACCTATGTGACTCTGCCGTAAATAATCTTGAGCGGTTCATAAGAATTCAATATGAAGAACCAGTATATAGTATTCATTCGTATAATCAAGACCAATGGGTCATCATCCAAAATTATCAAGACCGACCTCTTGATGAACTCATAAATCTTTTTCAAACATTAAATAAACATATTGTGACGATTGTTAAAAACATTCCTAGTGAAAAGCTAGATAATATTTGTGACATTAGCAATAATCAACTTAAAACACTCGAGTGGCTTATACAAGATTATCTTGAGCATATGGAACACCACATACACAATCAAATCTTGGTTAAAAATAACGGCTTATAAATTTAGTTCTTTTTTAAAAGTTTACAAGATTTTTGGACTGATGATTACTTTTCATATCAGTTATTATACTGGTGTGCCAAAAAGAAACTTATAAAGAGGGCGGATTCATTATGACACTTCCAAACGGAATTTATATTATTACCGGAATAATGGCTTCAGGAAAATCAACCATTGGACAAATGGTAGCAGAACAATTTGAGAAAGGTGTTCACTTACATGGAGATCTTTTTCGGAAGATGATTGTGAAAGGAAAAATTGATATGACACCTGATTATTCTAAAGCTGCGCTGGAGCAATTAAGGCTGCGATACCACATGACAGCACAAGTGGCTGATCAGTATTTTAAAGCCGGATTTTCTGTTGTTGTTCAGGATAATTATCTGGGAAAAGAAGTGCATTCTTTTCTTCAGGCATTTGAATCGAGACCACTATACTTTATTACACTGAATCCAAATGTACACACAATTATTGAACGGGAGAAAAATCGTCAAAAGAACGGCTATATTACATGGGAGGTTGATCAACTCCATGAAGTTTTGATCAATGAAAATCCAAGGATAGGGCTTTGGATTGATTCATCAGAATTGACTCCTGAAGAAACGCTTAACGAGATTAAAATGAGAGCAGAAGCTGAGGCATGCATAAAAATATAATACAAGCATATTTTGAAAGGATTATTTTTCATTAGGGGATTACTTTAATAAAATGGCCCAATTGAATTACAATTCATTTTTAGTAAGTTTAACTAAAGAAAAATTTATAATTGAGGGGCAGCATGAATACATATTGCCAGAGCGTTTTTAATCAAATGAATGTACTTATTAAAACAGTATTAACCATTATAGATAAGATTGAGGAAAGTGATTTAGAAAAAAGACCCACAGAAAATAAACATTCAATAGGAGAGCTGTTAAAACATATTGCACTTATATGTGAAGCAGATTTATTCATCGCAGATGAAAAAACTTCAGACGAAATGAATGAATACTATTCAAATAAAGTAATAGGAAGTAAAGATGAAATGAAAGAGGAACTGATATCAAATTACAACTTATTAAAGGAAAGGTATAAAGCTTATACAGATAAGGAACTATTCCAAAAGAAAACAGCTTACTGGGGTGTTACATACACTCGTTACGAATGGCTGCTAGAAATTTTGGCCCATCTATCTCATCATAGAGGTCAATTACATGCTATTCTTGTCCATTCTTATAAACAGGATCCAAATATTCATTTGTTTGAGTAAATCGATACTATTTGTTATTCACTTAGAGAGCTAATTTGGAAACTAACTGAATTAACAAAATTATTTTTTTATCATAAAGAAATAGCATTTTTTTATGATGAATGAAAAATCATTACTTTATCATCAGATTATCTAAACAAGATTCACTAATTCCTCAAAATGATTTAATCGATCATTTATTATGAAGAAGTTTAAAAAATTGAGTTAATAAGGTTTATACACAAACTTGAATAGGACTATCTATTGACGCATAGCGTATTTTTCACTGGAGATATTAAAAGGAATAAATTCCAATCCCTTCTGATTTATAAGGTCAAAGGATTTAAAATTACTGAGGACACATAGTTACTATTTGCAGTTGTTAGCAGAAGGAAAAAAAATCATTGACTAGGAATAGTCTGTTTAATTTATTCAAAAATTGTGTCCATGAAAATTTTTCCCTATAAGTACATTTGTGAAATCTTGTACACATTGTAACGAAAATGGCAGATTAGTTGAAAAAAGATGAAAAAACATTGAGATCCTATCCCCATGTTTTTTCATTCGTTTAACGTTGTTTGCTTATTGCTAGCTTTAATCCAAATCCAATTAAAATAAGACCGGTTGTTTTATCCATAATACTTTGCACTTTCGGTGACATTAGCCATTTACGCAAATAATTAATGAAAAAGACGTAAACAAAAAACCAAGTGATGGATAGCAATGTATAAATAATACCCATTATCATGAGTTGCACCGTTGCGGTTGCTCCTGTTTTCATAAATTGGGGTAAGAATGTTAAGAAGAACATGGCAACCTTGGGATTTAGTACATTCGAGTAGAGCCCTTGTTTAAAAGCTGATTTTTTCATTTCAGAGCCATTTTGTTGTTCAACACCGGTAATCTTCTTATTCTTCCTTGTGATGAAAGATGATAATCCGAGGTAGATCAAGTAAATGGCACCTGCATATTTAATGATCTCAAAAGCAACAGCAGACTGCATCAAAATAGCTGATAGCCCAAAAGCAGCGGCAAAAGTATGCACCAAAGATCCAGTTGTAATACCTAGAGCCATTTTATATCCATCTATTCTTCCGTCTGATAAGGTCCTCTTTGTAATAAGTGCTGTGTCGATACCTGGGCTCATAACAACAAATAATGAAAGAATTAAGAATGTTAAGATATCATTCATTTTCTCAACTCCTTACTGACTTGAAAATTGGCATTTGATAAAATATATTTAATAGTATTAAATTTAGTTTAACATAAGTTTCTAAATACGTTAAATAATTTTTAATAATATTAATTCATATTTAATTATATTTAATTTTTAGAGGTGTGGTTATGGAAAATATAGATATTGGCAAAAAAGTTGAGAAATACAGAAAAGCCAAAGGATTGAGCAGTAGGGAATTAGCAAAAAAAGCTGAGATTACACCTTCAATGTTAAGTCAGATTGAACGAGGCTTAGCAAATCCCTCCATTCAGACTCTAAAGGTTTTAGCTAAATCTCTTGATGTTCCTACTTTTAGTTTTTTACTTGAGGAAACGAATACTGAAGATTTAGTTGTAAGGTCAAATGAACGGAAAAAAATGATTGTTGAAGACCTAACATATGAATTATTATCACCTGATTTTACAGGAACACTGGCAACTGCGATTATGAATGTTCCTCCAGCTACATCATCATCTGAGAAACTTTTGGAACACAAAGGAGAAGAAGTTGCTATTGTTTTAGAAGGGAAAATTAAAGTGTTTTTAGATGATAAAGAATACATATTAGAAACTGGTGATAGTGTCAAAATACCATCATATATGATGCATAAATGGGAAAATAATTTTAATAAAAGTGCAGTCATCCTCTTTTCAGTAACTCCACCAGCTTTTTAACTTTTTTCTTTTATTAAAAAGGAAATAAGGGTTTAAACAATAAAAAACATCCTACAAAACCTAAGGTTTTCTTGGATGTTTTTATTTTATTTTAGTGGGAATAGAGTGATCAAAAATTTGTTAGGATAAACGAAACAAGCTCAGATGACATTTTTTCTAAATAAAAGGAAAGAAATTCTAAAAAAAGTAAAAATGTCTTGCACACTTAAACGATTTATTTAATAATTTATATATGAACATATATTCATATATAAAGGGGGAATATAATGGGACACTCACATAGTCACGAACATGGTCATCATGACCACCACCATCACTCAAGTAATAATAGGGTCGCGTTAAAATGGTCTTTTTTCATAATTGCGACCTATATGGTGATTGAAGTGATCGGCGGTATTCTTACTAATAGTTTAGCTTTATTATCAGATGCTGGTCATATGTTAAGCGATGCTGCGGCATTAGGTCTAAGTTATTTAGCTCTTACTTTTGGTGAAAAAGGTGCTTCTCTATCTAAAACTTTTGGTTATAAACGGTTTGAAATACTGGCTGCATTTATTAATGGCATCACACTCGTTGTCATTTCACTCTATATTTTTTGGGAGGCTTATCAAAGGATACTAAATCCTCCAGATGTGGTCAGTGTTGGAATGTTAACGATCTCCATTATAGGTCTAGTCGTAAATATTATTGCAGCCTTTATTTTAATGAAAGGCGACAAGGATGAGAATCTCAATGTAAGAAGTGCTTTCTTACATGTGTTAGGTGATATGTTAGGTTCTTTTGGAGCGATAGTTGCCGCATTACTCATTATGTTTTTTGGTTGGAATATTACTGATCCGATTGCAAGTATTATTGTTGCCATATTAATTATTATTAGTGGATGGAGAGTGACAAAAGACTCTTTCCATATTTTGATGGAAGGTGTCCCAATAAATATTGATGTGGAAAAGATAAAAGAAGAATTATTGAATTTTCAAGGAGTTAAAGATGTTCATGATTTACACGTTTGGTCCATTACATCAGATTTCCCATCTTTAAGCTGTCATCTTGTAGTAGAGCAGGAGGTCGTCCATCAAGACTTACTGGGAAATGCAAAGACTCTATTACACGACAAGTTTCAATTACATCATACAACGATTCAAATTGATGTTGAGGGTTATAAATGTTCATCTGGGGATCATTGTAATTAATAATACGTACCCTTCATAAAGGGTACGTTTAAGTATATAAGAATAATTCAAATTAGCATGCTCCCACTAGGGAAAATTATGTTATATATAAATAAGAAACGAATGTATTCCACAGATATTACCTAAAAAGTGTTTTGTAGCTGCATCATTGTCGTTTGGGATTATTCTAGAGTATGGGTAAAAACAATAAATTCAGGTGTAATGATTTGTGGTACAAGCTGCTAGCTCTTAAAACAAGTTAGTGTATTGGTTGTCAAAGAAAATAAGCTAGTTTGTTAAAAAGAAATTATATGTTTATGGAGGAAGGTTGTGGGAAAAGATGGATCTCGAAATAGTTATGCAGGAACTGGAAGCTCTAGGTAAGGAAAGAATAAAAAAGACATACATAAGCAATGGTGCACACGAACCGCTTTTTGGGGTGGCTACAGGTGCAATGAAGCCCCTTGCTAAGAAAATTAAGAAAAATCAGCCCTTAGCCGAGCAGTTGTACGCCACCGGGAATTATGATGCTATGTATTTTGCAGGCATTATAGCGGACCCTATGATAATGACGGAGTCGGATTTTGACCGTTGGATTGATACGGCGTATTTTTATATGCTGTCCGATTATGTTGTTGCTGTAACTTTGGCTGAAACTAAGATTGCGCAAGCTGTTGCCGATAAATGGATCGCTAGCGGGGAAGAACTTAAAATGTCTGCGGGTTGGAGCTGTTACTGCTGGCTTTTAGGTAATCGGCTGGACAGTGAGTTTAGTGAAAGCAAAATGGCCCATATGCTTGATCTGGTAGAAAAAACGATTCATACTTCTCCTAATAGAACAAAATCTGCAATGAATAATTTTATATACACAGTCGGGATTTCTTATTTGCCGCTCCATGAAAAGGCGGTTGAAACCGCAAAAGCAGTTGGACCAGTCGAAATCAAGCGGGACAAGAAAAAAAGCAGTATACTGCAGGCTTCAGAAAATATCCAAAAGGAAATAGATAGAGGCAAACTTGGTTTCAAACGCAAGTATGTCAGGTGTTAACGTTGTTTGTAGTTTACTACATTAATAAAAAACAAGAGCTCCTACATCATTCAATGACTGTTGACAAGCAGGAATTCTTGCTTATTCAACAATCTTGCGGTTTAATGGGGTAAAGAAAAGAACCTAATTTCTCTGATTTAAAATAGGGGAATTGGGTTTTTATATTTTTTATGATAAGCAAAATTAATCGAGCCTTGAGGTAAATCTTCAAAAGAGGGAAACAGGCAATTTCTTTTTATTTGTGGTACACCCCTATAGTAAAGGTTCTATTTAGGTGAAATAATAGAAAATTATACTTGTCATTCAGTAAATTACGCTTAAAATGAAGTATGGAAAGGTGTGGAACAAATGGAAGATAGACGCTTTAAAATTGCACATCGTGAAGCAATTATAGGGATCATTCTTGTGGTCATTAATTTTGCCATTTGGTTTGGCTTTGCGTATGGACTTGGAGATCAGGACCCGACGACATATGCGTACATTCTCGGTTTTCCAGCATGGTTTTTCTATAGCTGTATTGCTGGTACGATTTTTATGATTGTCTTAATTGCCGCAGTGATGAAATTCTTCTTTACCGAAGTTTCGCTTGAGGAGGAAGAGAAAGAATGAACTGGCAAGTAATTATTCCACTAGCATTTTTCCTTGTCATTATTTTCTTTATTGGCTTTTGGGCAAATGCACGTGTTCGGAAATCAGACTCATTTCTATCGGATTATTTCCTTGGTGGTCGAGAAATGGGTGGGTTCCTGTTAGCAATGACAATGATGGCGACGTATGGAAGTGCGTCAAGTTTTATTGGTGGGCCTGGTGTAGCGTATAATACAGGGTTAGGCTGGGTGCTGCTTGCAATGGCTCAATTACCAGCTGGTTATTTTGTTTTAATGATTTTAGGGAAAAAGTTTGCGATTATTGCACGTAAATATGAAGCAATTACGTTAATTGACTTTCTAAAGGCACGCTATCAATCAAAATCGATTGTGCTGATTTCTGCAATTGCAATATTTGTCTTTTTATTCGCTTCGATGACAGCACAATGGGTTGGTGGAGCACGTTTAATTGAGTCATTAACAGGGTTATCATATCAAGTTGCTTTGTTAATCTTTGCAGTTGCGGTGCTTGTATATGTCATAATTGGCGGATTTGCGGCAGTTGCAGTAACAGATGCACTGCAGGGTATGGTTATGATTATAGGGACAGTCATTCTACTTGTAGCGGTCATTATTGAAGGAGGCGGGGTTTCAGCTATTATGGCGAAACTCGTTCAAGAAAATCCAAATCTTGTTTCGCCTTATGGAGCAGATTTAAGTCTTTCGCCACTTTATGTATCAACATTCTGGATTTTAATTGGTATCGGTGTAATCGGCTTGCCACAAATTGCAGTGCGAGCGATGAGCTATAAAGAGTCGAAAGGAATGCATCGTGCAATCATTATTGGTACAATCGGTATTGGGACAATTATGTTTGGGATGCACCTAATCGGTGTATTCGGACGTGCCGTGATTCCAGGGATTGAAATTGGTGATAAAGTGATGCCAACACTGACACTTGATATTTTACCGCCTGTTCTTGCTGGAATCGTATTGGCTGCACCAATGGCTGCCATTATGTCAACGGTAAACGCATTATTAATTTTAATAAGCTCGACGCTTGTAAAAGATGTGTATTTAAACTTTATTAAACCAAGTGCTAGAGATTCGGAAATTAAAAGCATAAGCTTTACTGTGACAACAGTTGTCGGAATTGCCGTTGTGTTCTTTGCATTGAAACCGCCGGAACTATTAATTTGGTTAAACTTATTTGCGTTTGGCGGGCTTGAATCGACATTTTTATGGATTGTCGTACTAGGTCTTTATTGGAAAGTTGCCAATAAATACGGAGCAATTGCATCGATGATTGTAGGCCTTGTTTCGTACGTTTATATTTATCACTTCCATGGAGATTTATTTGGTATGAATAGTGTAACAATTCCTGTCGTTGCCTCACTTCTTGTATTTGTGCTTGTAAGTATAGGTACAAACCAATTAGTCAAACAACAAAAGATTTTGTAAAGAGATTCATAGCCAACGAACAACTTGATCTGCTCTGGTAACTGTTAGAATAAACCCATCAAAAATGGTTAACTAGAAATATTTTCCACCTGACTTTAAAATACAATGGGCTATTTGAAAAGAAGAGAGAGTAAGAATTCATTTATAGTTTTTTCGAACCCCATTTTAAAAAAATGGGGTTTTACCTTCTCAACCAAAAACTGTTTTCGTCAAAGAATCTATATAAAAACAACAATCTCTTAGAATTGAGACTTAATTAAAAATGTGGTGAGCAATTTTGTTTTGTTTTTGCGTCAATAGTTGACTTAAGAATATTACAAATTGTTGTAACACCTTGTTTTAAATGTTCCTCTTTCATATAAGAGTAGCTAAGGCGTAAATGATGATTTTCCTGTTCTGTAGGGTAACAAGCAGAACCAGGTAAAAAAGAAATTTGTTCTTTCTTTGTTTCTAATAATAGATGATCAGTATTAATCCAAGCAGGAAGAGTTAGCCATATATTTAATCCTCCCTTTGGTATGAACCAAGAAACTTCTTCAGGAGAATGGTTTGATAAAATCTCTAGAACTAGATCACGCCTTATCTTTAGTGCTGTTCTTAATTTCTTTAGATGATCCATCATTCTTTTTGATGTTATAAAATGAAGGATGGCTTTTTGTGTAAGTAAAGGACTCCCTAAGTCGGTGTTAGCCTTGGCAGCTAATAGGCGTTTAAATACAGAACCGGAAGCCGCCAATATTCCAATTCTGCAGCCTGCTGCTAGTGTTTTGCTTAAACCTTTCAAGAATATCACATGACCACAGTTGTCCAGACTTTTCATAGATGCTGGCGGCTTTTGTTCAAAATATATTTCACTAAATGGATCATCCTCAACAACTAAACACTGGATACTTTTCGCTATTTCAAGAATTTGTCTGCGGCGTCTTGTAGGCATTACCGCTCCAGTTGGATTATGGAAAGTAGGAACTGTATATATGATTTTTGGTTTATATTTATCACATAAATTCTGAAGTAAATCTACTCGCATCCCATCACTGTCAACAGGCACTGTAAGGATCGTTGCACCTCTCCCACGGAACACATCAATAGCTCCTGGATAAGTTGGGGCTTCCATTATAACCACATCACCTGGTCCAACAAATGTACGTGCAACTAGGTCTATCCCTTGTTGTGAACCGCTTGTAACTAAAATATTATCTGGGGTCGTTGGTACATCCATTTTGTTTAGATACTCACACATTGCTTGCCTAAGCGCTATATCTCCTTGAATTTCTCCATACTGTGATAGTACTTTTGGATTTTCAGAAAGCATTTTATAAATCTCTTGCTCTAAATACCGATTAGGAAGAAGTGCAGGATCAATCATAGAAGATGAAAGATGAATCTTTTGAGGGACCTGGTGATAACGAGCAAATTGCGATCTAGGTAAATAATCTTGAATAGAAAGCTGCCAATCGTATGAAACGACCTCTTCTATCTTGTCTGTTTTTTCATTTTTAGTTTTTCTTATAAATGTTCCTTTTCCTTGAATAGATGTAATAAAACCCTCATGTTCTAGTTTTTGATATGCCTTTACCACCGTAACTAAACTTACTCCAAGCTGTTTTGATAACTCCCGTACAGAAGGTAATTGTGCCTCTTCTTCTAAGAGTCCAGAACGGATATGATCCAGAATTGAATGGTATATTTGCTTCGTTAATGAAATGTCCGCATTCCGTTGAATTTCAATGTGCATTAGATTATCTCCTTTTAGTGTTATACATTGGTGTTGAGTGTTATATATAAACAGGTGTAAACTACCATTAATTTATTGAACACATTATAACACTGGAGGAATATGAGATGAAATATTTTGTAGTTGATGCTTTTGCAGAAAAGGTTTTTGAAGGAAATCCAGCTGGAGTATGCTTGATGAATGATTGGATTTCAGAAGAACTTATGCAGAATATAGCCATTGAAAATAATCTATCCGAAACAGCTTTTGCAGTAAAAGAATCAGATCATTATCGGCTTAGGTGGTTTACACCAGGAGGGGAGATTGACCTTTGTGGACACGCAACATTAGCAACGGCTTTTATCATTTTGAATTATTATGAAAAGCATTTGGAAACGGTCAAGTTCAATACAATTAGTGGAGAATTAACCGTAAATAAGCAAGATGATTTGTATGAACTAGATTTCCCATCCGTTCCTTCAGAAGAAATTTCTGTTACCGATCACATGGTCAGCGCTTTGGGAATTATGCCAAAAGAAGCCTACTTAAATCGAGACCTTGTATTTGTATTGGAGTCCGAGGAAGAAGTGAAAAACGTAAATCCTGACTTTGCCAAATTAGAAAGATTACCAGAAGGATTGGGTGTTTGTGTTACAGCTAAAGGAAGCGAATTCGATTTTGTTTCGCGAGCATTTTTTCCTAAATTAAAAGTTAATGAAGATCCGGTAACAGGTTCTTTGCACTGTAGCTTAATTCCTTTTTGGGCAAAGAGATTAGGTAAACAGGAATTGGTGGCACGGCAACAATCAAGGAGGGGTGGCACGCTATATTGCAAACATGAAGATATGCGAGTAAAAATGGCTGGAAAAGCGGTTCTTTATTCAGTAGCTGAAATAAATATTGGGCTTGAAAAAGAAATACTTTAATTATAGCGAAAACGGTTTGTATTATTGGAGGAAGAATGCAATTCTAAGCATTATAGCTGGAACAAGTAAAAAGTTTACTTGATAATTTAATAAATTTTATCACTATATTCATACCAGAGGGGTGTAGAGTTGAGGCGTTTTCATTATAGTTGGGTTATTTTACTCATAGCCTTTCTTTCTATTATTATTGCAGGTATTGTACGATCATCATCAGGGGTCTTCATTGTTCCATTTGAAACTGAATTCGGATGGGAACGGTCAACAGTTTCATTTGCTTTTGCGATAAGCCTTCTTCTATACGGAATTTCTGGTCCATTTATGGCTGCTCTAATTGAAGTAATTGGCTTAAAGAAAATGATGATATTGGCCATGACCACGTTAATGTTCGGTGTTTTTCTCACCTTTTTTATGGTGAATTCATGGCAATTAATTTTGATTTGGGGAATCATTATAGGCCTAGGATCTGGTGTGTTTTTAACGGTACTAAGTTCATATGTTGCAAATCGGTGGTTTGAAAAAAGAAGAGGGCTTGCGTTGGGTATTTTAACGGCGAGCACAGCAACCGGACAATTGATCCTTCTTCCAATACTAGCAATCATTGTGGAGTCACATTCATGGAAATGGGCGATGGGACTTATTTTCATCCTTAGTTTTATTATGCTCATGATTATCCTATTGTTTATGAAAAACTCACCTAAAGAGGCAGGGGTCCTTCCATATGGAGGAGTAGAGAAATCCTATGAAAGTGAAGTTGACGAAAAAATAAATCCAATTACAAGTGCCTTTCAAACTTTATTTGAAGCTGTAAAAGTTAAGGAATTTTGGTTATTATCAGGAAGCTTTTTTATCTGTGGACTTTCGACTAACGGATTAATTGGTACCCATTTTATTTCTTACTGTATAGGCTTTGGTTTTGCTGCTGTAACTGCTGCTTCAATGCTCTCGTTAATGGGGGTGTTTGATTTAATAGGAACAACTCTTTCAGGTTGGCTGTCCGATCGGTTTGATAATCGATGGTTGTTGTTTTGGTATTATAGTTTGAGAGGAGCTTCACTTGTATTTCTTCCATTTGCATTGACTGAAGGTTCAATGACACTTTTGCTTATTTTTTCTGTTTTTTATGGTTTAGATTGGATTGCAACTGTACCACCTACGGTTAATATTTCAAGACAGATATTTGGAATTGATAAAAGTGTAGTTGTTTACGGGTGGATTTTTGCTGCCCATCAATTAGGTTCTGCAGTGGCTGCAAGCGGAGCAGGTATCCTTTACAACATTTTCAACTCCTATTCATGGGCATTTGCGCTAGCAGGGATGTTCTGTTTATTGGCAAGTCTTTTCGTAATAGTAATAAAAAAGCAAACATTAGAAATTGAGGTAAATCAACCGAATATAGCTAAATAAGATATTGTGAAACTATATACCGTTTCTTCAAAAATAACAAGATGGTATTTTACGAAAATTGCTTGTTGATTAAATGTGAATTTTTTTATACATTCATGACGAGTTCAAAACCCCTACAACTATAGTTGAAGGGGTTTTTTCATACTATTTTTTCTCGATGATAACGAATAAAACACCTGTGAGAATGAGGATAGAGCCTACCCAAAACGATACGCCTATCTTCTCTCCAAGTATTAGCCATCCAAGTAATGTACCAACCAAGGGTTGAAAGAAGAAAAAAATCCCGCCGCTAGAGGCGTTAAGCATTTGTAAACCACGATTCCAAAGTAGAAATCCACTTGCAGTTGAAACAACTCCCAAATACAAGAGTCCTCCCCAAATGGTCGGTTCTGTCAGTTGATAAATATTAATTTCGTGTAATCTTGGCAAAACAAAAGGAGTCAATACAATTAAGGCAACCAAAATTGAATAGGTAGTTACCACAATTTGTGAATAATTACTAGGCAATCGCTTAACAAGTACAGACATGAACGCCCATGTTAAAGCTGCAATAAATAACGCTATACCTCCAAGCGTACTGGAACTATTCACATCTCCGATTCCAACAATAAAAAGAACTCCAATTGTTGCTAAACAAACGGAGATTCCCTTTTTTAACGTTAACCGTTCTTTAAGGATTAAGCGAGCAAAAACAACCATAAATGCAGGTGTTGAAGAAGTTATAATCGCTCCCATTTGTGCTGTTGATAGCATAGTGCCAGTTTCCTGAGCAACAATCGAAATCGTATTTCCAATGATCCCAATTGCTATGATTATTAAGAAATAACGTTTTTCGATTCGCCACTTTTGTTTTGTTATAAATCCGATAATAAGAAGAGCAACAATAGCTACTAAATATCGCAACCACACAAGTTCCAGTGGTGGTATAACCGATACTACAACTTTAACAACAACATACATACCGCCCCAAATACTTGAAGCTAAAATTAAATATAACGAACCTAATAAGGTGTTTTTCATTTTTTTACCCTCCGTCTTTTGATTAGGTCGAGAATGCCCCTAACGGAGAGATGTAGTTACCTTCACTCCATTATGAGCAGAAGGGTGCTACTGGTACATCATTTTCAAATAATGGAGTCCAATACATTTTGTTTCACCTCTATTCGAATTTATCTCCAATTAGCTTTTTATATTATAACAAAGTATTTTAAACCCGTGTTATCAAGTTAATTAAGAAAAACTGAGAATAGATTATTAAAAATGTTCGTAAATAAACCGATGCTTTGCTTTAGGGTAAGCCTTTATTATTATCCAACGTTGTAGAAGAAGGAATTGCAGGATGCAGGAAGAATTAGTAATAATAAGGAATAAACATTAGAGTCCTTTGTTAAACCAAGAGCTAAATAGATTGGTTAGTAGGACCATTGATTCCTATAGGATGGAATAAAAAGGTGATTTAATTTCTATATCAAGTATTTAGTCATTTTTAATGCTAATAAATTTGTAAAAAAGGAGACTATGCTAAAAAGAGGATCAATCAATTTTTTTCAGCATTGTTAAGCTGAGTATCCAAGAGTTCAAGACCGCAGCTACCATTTGGCCCACTAACGGAGCAGGAATGCTAATAAAAGGAAATGAAATTTTTTTATAAATATATATGGAACTGAGGAAATGATATGGAAATTGTTGAACTTCGGGATAGGAATGATTTATTTGAAAAAGCAATTCAAGTATTTTGGAGAGAATGGGGAAACGAAAAAAATTATAAATTTTATGAAGACGCTATGATTCATTCATGTACTACTTCATCAGATATTCCAAGGTTTTATGTTGCGATAGAAAAGGGACATATCATTGGGACATATGCATTATTAAGAAATGACCTTAATAGCCGGCAGGACCTATGCCCGTGGCTTGCTTGCCTTTACGTTGATGAGGAACATAGAGGAAGAAAAATAGGTTCCAAGCTACTTCAACACGGGCTAAAAGAGGCAATCAAAAAAGGATATGAAAAGCTTTATCTATCTACAGATCTTGAACATTATTATGAAAAATATGGATGGAGAAATAGTGGCATAGTTTATGGAGTAAGTGGGGAACATATTAAGCTATACGAAAAAGACACAGATTTAAAAACAATAAAATGAGGTTGTTAATAAGGATACTTACACTAACAAGTGCATTTCTTCAAATAGGGAGGAGTGCTTTTTTTATGAACAAAGTTCAAATTTGTTTAAAGAAAAGGATAAAAAATGACAGAAAGTTTTATAGCCATGTCGTATTTACGATTTTTCATTCGTTATACCTATAGAGGAGGTTTGAATAAAAAATGACTGAGCATTGTATTCATCATAAAATCGAATTGGTCTGGAAAATGGAATCCCCTAAAATAATTGCTTCCTTAACAAAGATGGTTAGAAATGTGGGGGTTGCCGAAGATCTTGCCCAGGACACACTAATCCTAGCGTTTGAACGGTGGCCGAATTCTGGCATTCCGAACAATCCAGGTGCATGGCTAATGACAACCGCAAAAAGACGGGCTATTGATTATTTTCGTAGAAATAAGCTACATAATCAGAAATATCATGAGATTGCTTATCAGTTGGAATCCCACCATGAAGTTGACTGGGATCAAGTTCTTGATGATGAGATTGGTGATGAACTATTGCGGTTAATTTTCATGACTTGCCATCCCATTTTGTCCCAAAAGGCTCGCGTAGCTCTTACACTTCGATTGCTAGGGGGACTAACGACTGAAGAAATTGCACGAGCGTTTCTTGTTGCTGAACCAACTGTCGCACAACGGATCGTCCGGGCCAAGCGGACACTGTCTGCTGCTCAAGTGCCATTCGAAGTACCTCTTAAGGGAGAATTTGAGGAACGGCTTTCTTCTGTCCTTGAAGTCATTTATCTGATGTTCAACGAAGGATATTCGGGATCCTCAAGTGATAATTGTATTCGCCCCGTGCTCTGTAGCGAAGCATTACGACTATGTCAACATATTGCTGACATTATTCCCAATGAGTCCGAAGTACATGGTCTTATAGCCTTAATGGAGATACAATCGTCCAGGTTTAATGCACGAGTCGACCCAGCAGGAGATCCTATTTTGCTTTTAGAACAAAATCGGGAACTTTGGGATCAGCTGATGATTAGTCGCGGTTATCATGCACTTGAAAAGGCAGAACGATTAGGAGGGACACTAGGCATGTATGGGCTGCAGGCATCTATTGCAGCGTGCCACGCGCGGGCCAAAACTGCTGAAGAAACGGACTGGGTTCGCATTTCAGCTCTTTATCATGAACTTGCTCAACTCACACCTTCTCCAGTTGTTGAACTGAATCGAGCTGTGGCTCTTTCTATGGCATACGGAGCAGCAGCTGGATTAGAAATTGTTGATTATTTGCATTTGGATCCCGTTATGAAAAATTATTACTTACTTCCAAGTACTCGAGGGAACTTACTCCAGAAGCTAGGCCGACTTAGTGAAGCATATGAAGAATACATGCGTGCGGCTTCGTTAACCACCAATACGCGGCAGCGCGAATATCTTTTGAAACAAGCCAACGATTGTAAGTGAAAATAGTCGCTTTTATTGTGTCGATTTTGCTGTTTCCCGATCGTCTATATAGTATATGAACAAATTTTAAGGAGAGATTAAGATGATTTTTCTATGTATTGGTTATTTAAATTCTGAAAAAATGGACACCCGACCAAAAGAAGAGATTGATGCAGTTATGAAAGAATGTCTGCCTCATCTAGAGGAATTCTACAAAAACGGGCAAGTGATAATAGATGCTGGTCTTGAATCGGAAACAAAATGCTTGCGTCGGTTGAACGGAAAGGTAACGGTTACTGATGGCCCTTTTACAGAAACCAAAGAATTAATCGGAAGTATATTCCTTATAGAAGCAAAAGACATTGAAGAAGCCATTCAGATGGCCTCACTGCATCCGACAATACAGGTAAGTGCGGGAGAGGAATTTGGCTGGCGTATTGAAATTCGTCCTGTACACTATTTCAAGAAGAGCGAATAATATTTCTGAAAAGTCTTATTTAGCCATTTAACAGATTAAACTACGTTCTCACTTGTGAATAGTACAATCTTTTGTAGCCATATCTTATCTAAAAACTCTAAGGTGTGACATTATGAGAATAAAAAAACGAAATCGTGTTATATTCCAATCAATTAAAGGTTCAACAATAACAAAATTTTTAATCATTGATTGTATTATCTGTACTGGTATTTATTATGCCATTAATTTATTTACATCAAGTGTATTAATTGGAATTGCAGGCAGCCTTATTGGAACTGAAGGGATTAAAAAAGTATCAGTTAAGCTATGTAAATAAGCAAAAGTAGTTATTTTTAAAATATTGGAGATGGAGGCGATAATGGTAAAAGAATCTTTTAACAAAAGATTCTTTTATATTTTATATAACATCCCTTATGTTCACTCTTTCTTACGTTCTGCCCGGCTGCTGTTATCATATATCGATATAAAAAGTGATCAACCAGAAAATTTTCTGGCTGATCGAATAATACGAAAGGGTACTTTAGTTAAACAAGCAATGTTGAACATATGTGAGATTCTTACTGAATCTTTTTAATTAGGTTTAAACCTGAGATTTAACTTTCGTTTAGGTTTTCTATTATTTTTATAATAATTGGAAGTGCAAATTAAATTCATTTAGCCGCCTCGTTTTAGCTTGTCGCTCAAGGATTAGCGCCTTGCACTTTTTAGTTATTAAGAAGGCCTAACGATAAATCTCAATAAAAAATCGACTTTTGGCATCTGATAATTTTCATCGCCCTGAATATTCAATGTCATTAGACCGGAAAGAAGAGATAAATAGCATGATATCAGTTCGCCAGGATTATCTTTTGCAAATTCCCCACTTTTCTGACCTTCAATGAAAAGGGGTTCAAGTATGTCGATGTAAGTCTCCATGGTATTCTCCTCAATAATCTTTTTGGCCGTTATTGGTACTTCATCTGACGTACGAGCGTGATGCATCAACATGAAATAAAGTTGGGAGCCTTCATTGAGTATCTCAGCTGTTAACGTTTTTATTTTTTCTAATGGGGATCCAGGTAGTTGATAGATGCTCTTGATTCCGGCAATGGATTCATCAACTGCTTTCTGAACGAGTGTGATAAATAGTTCGTCTTTAGAATCAAAATAGCGGTAGAGAAGCCCGGCACTTATTCCAGCTTCACTAGCGATCATGCTCATTTTCGTGCCAATAATTCCTCGTCGGGCAAAGACCCTAAGGGCTGCTTCTATAATTTGTTCTTTTCGTTCATCGCGAATTTGCTGCAACTGTTCTTCGTTTAATGGTGCAATGATGTTTCACTCCTATACTATTTTTATCATGATTGTGCATTTAAATATTCATAAGCTGTTGAGGGAAAGGATGGTAGAATCTTAGACAATTGTTCATCAACTGTCTGACCATATCCCTTTGAGAGTTCAAAAAGTAATTCTTCCCTTTCAGAAGATGCTTCCTCAGAAGCAAGAATGGCAGCTAACATTTGCGAATTTATTAGTTTTTCTAGTGGTAAAAATAATGTATTCACCGCCCAATACAAACCATATCGTTCAAAATTACGTTTGGTAGTTGCATGTTTAATATACAATGCAAAGTATTTTTGAGCAAATTCAATACCCTTCAACGGTTTGCCTGCATATTCAACTCCTTGCCATGGCAGATCAGCTGCACAATTCAACCACCAGGCAGGTTCAACAATTTCATTCATTTTTTGAAGTATGTTACGTTCAAAATAGGGCAAGGGATGATTTCGTTGTTCACGCAAGCAGGAGTCTAACACCTCTGCTTCTATTGCAGCCATTGTAATTCCTTGGCCAAAAATCGGATCAAAATTGCAAAAAGCATCTCCTAAAACCAACAATCCTGATGGCCATTGCTCCATTTCTTCAAAGTGATGACGGAATAATTCAGTAATTCTATAACCTTTGGGACCTGTAATTGGTTCAAGCTCTTGCAACACTTCTGCTATTAACGGATCGGCAAGTTTTGTAAATTCTTGTTCATATTCATCGACATTCGTGGTTGGATAATGCCCCCCAGGACTATAAAGGACTGTTTCAGCTATGTTGTTCTCTATTGTGGAAAAACACCCAGTTAAGGTCTTATTGGCGGGATCTCCTGCAATTCGAATCACATCCCAATTTACTGACAAATGAGAGGGAATCTTGTAATGGCGTGTGCTGTAACCAAGAGAGACTTTGAGGATATCAGGATTTGGCACTTCAAAACCAAGCTGCTGCAGCCATTTACACAATTTAGAGGAACGGCCGCTAGTATCAATTACGAAATCTGCATCTAGTGCTTTTTGCTGGCCGAGCAGTTCTCGTTCTCGAATATGGACACCTGTTACAACTGATTGATCTGAAATCATTTGCAAGCCGATTACGTCAACTTTTGTAAGAAACTGAACATTCGAAATCCCTTTCACGCGATTCCGACATACCCACTCGAGTAATGATCTGCTGAATGTTGCATCATTTTCTGTATTGGGCATGACAAGGAATCCATATTGATTGGTCTGGTGAATCATTTTATTCTGTGTAGTTGGAGCCCCGCAAGTCAGTAATTCATCATTAAATCCAGGGAAGAGCCGTTCCATTATCATTTTACCTCGAGGTGTAAACCGATGTGGGTGAAAAGCTTGAGGAGTGCCTGCTCGAATTTCAGGTTTCACAGGTAGATCATCTTTTTCAATGATAAGCACTTCTGCAAAATAATTAGAGAGTACTCTTGCAGAGAGTAGTCCAGCCATACCTCCGCCAATCACAATTGCTTTTTCCCAATTGCCATTAATAAATGTTACACCTGGTTTGATCATCATTTTAGCCCCCAATACAAAATTGTAAATAATTAAATAGCCAGTAAAGAAATAACGATACCAATAAAGAAATTTAAAATGAATGAATGATTCATTCAATAAAATAATAAATTGAACCATAAAAAAATGTCAACAAAAAATGTAAAAATTAATTCAACAATGATGAATGTTATAGAACATTTTTGCTGCCTATAAGTTTATACAGATTAGTCAGTGAAAAAATAGGCAGAAGATTAATTCTACAATAGATGAAAACATAGTTTTACAATACGGACAAGCTTCACTATAACGAGATTAATAAAAAGTTTGTCTACGGTTCTTATAATCTTTTTTATATAAAAGTAGTTTTGGGAAAATAAGACTATCCATATGAAAAGAAATATAATAGTATAGTATAGGTGATATTTTCAAAAAATTGTAAGGGGAGGATTACTTTGACAGAACCTAGCACAAGTGCATCCGAACAGCGTGTGCTAAAAAAATCGAGATTTATCCGAATAAACGCATTATTCTTTGTTATTTTTTTATTGTTTGTTGCCATCATTGTTCGTCTTGGAATCGTGCAAATAGTCCAAGGGGAGGATTTTTCTAAGGAAGTATCACGAACGGAATCAGATTTTGCAAGTCTTCCAGCTCCACGTGGAAAAATGTATGACCGTTACAATCGAGTTGTTGTAGACAATATAAGTGTACAAGCTATTACATACACCGTTGAAAAAACAACAAAAACAGAAGACAAGGTAAATACTGCAAAGAAACTTGCGAATTACATTAGCTATGAGCCTGCATACTTAAAAGAAAAATTAAAAGAACGTGATATACGTGACTATTGGCTCGCATCACATCCAAAAGAAGCAGAAAAGCTACTTACGAAAAAGGAATTAGAGTTAAAACCATCTGAAACATACAAATTACAGGTAGAGCGTGTACCTGGTGCAGCAATAACAGCCATTAAAGAAGATCTAGAAGAACAAAAACTTGCTTATATTTACACTCGTTTTTCATCAGGCTATCAATATGAGCCACAAACCGTAAAATCATTAAATTTGACAGAAGAAGAAATTGCTATAGTTGCCGAAAATTTAGAGGATTTACCGGGAGTAGATATTATAACCGATTGGGATCGCTCATACCCATATAGTTCGTTAAATACAATCTTTGGAGGTATAACAACACCTGAACAAGGGATACTCCAATCTCGAGAGGATTTTTATACGGCAAGAGGATACTCTCGTAACGAACGGGTAGGTAAAAGCTATATTGAATATCAATATGAAGATTACCTTAATCCAAGAAAAGCAAAGATTGAATATATTACGGATAAAAGTGGAACGATCGTTTCTAAAGAGGTCGTTGATCAAGGTCAAAGAGGCTATGATTTAAAGCTTTCTTTTGATATAGAACTTCAAATGGAAGTAGAGAAAATTGTAGAAGAAGAATTACGCAGGGCAAGAAGCAGTTCAGGAAACTTCTTGTTGGATCGTGCATTTGTTGTGATAATGGATCCTTTTCAGGGTGATGTGATGACTATGGCAGGTAAACTAATAGATCCAGAAAATGGAGATATGCTTGACTATGCATATGGTACATTTGCTTCACAGTATGAAGCAGGATCAACTGTAAAAGGAGCAACAGTTTTGTCAGGTTACCAAGATGGTATGCCGCATGGTCAAGGTTATTACGATACAAAACTTTATTTTAGAGGAACACCGCCAAAGGGGTCTTACAGTAACCTGGGATATGTAAATGATTTAAGTGCCTTAGAGCGTTCGTCAAACGTTTATATGTTCCGTGTAGCAATGAGAATTGCTGATGTTCCGTATGTGAAAAATGGACCGATTAATGTAACACAAGAAGATTTTCAGAAGTTACGAAATTATTTTGCGCAATTTGGTTTAGGAGTTCCAACAGGTATCGATTTACCGCAAGAGTCTGCAGGTCTAATAAGTACTCCAGATACCGGCGGTAAACTTTTAGATATAGCCATTGGTCAATTTGACACTTATACTCCACTCCAATTAGCACAATATGTGTCGGCTATAGCTAATGGTGGTTATCGTGTTCAGCCGCGAATTGTAACAAGTATTCATGCCCCGGCTAATAACGGAGAACTTGGCCCGATCGCTATTGATAAATCTCCTAACATATTAAATAAAGTAAACAACACATCAGAAGATATCGAACGAGTACAACAAGGGTTTAAACGGGTCGTTTCTGGAAGTCGCGGGACTGCTAGGGCATATATTAAATATGATGTGGCCGGTAAAACAGGTACCTCACAAACACTTTATTACGGGCCTAAACGTGCTTATTGGGGTAGACAAACAAACAACCTAAATTTTGTTGGTTACTATCCTTCTGAAAAGCCCGAAATTGCATTTAGCGTTGTTGTTCCTTGGGCTGGCTCAGACAACGATCCCGTAAATAAAAAAATTGCTAATCGGATAGTTGGTGTTTATGCAGATCTTCAAAAAAAATATGTAACTAGTACTGAAATGAATGAAGCAAAATAAAAGGATAAAAATAAATTGCAAGGGTGCGTTTAATTTGGAAACGCGCCTTTTTTTGATTGGAAAGTATAATTACTCTTATTGTATGAAAGTAATAAATTTGAATTGATTGGTTAAAGGGTAATTAAGTCTTCTGCAAAAAGATCAAAGAATAGGAAATAGAGTTATAGTTTATTCTAAGAACAATGAAGCAGCTGTTATTTTCATATGAAAATAACAGGGCTGTTTAATTAATATGTTATTCCATATTTGTGCATTATTTATTAATAACGCAGTACCCTATACAAAAAGAGAAACTAGTACAACCAACGTTGATTATTGAAGCATTTAAACGATAATCTTTAATTGTACCCTTTCATTTTTTCTCCTAAATTAAAAGTTTTAAAAAACATACAAGGTAAAGGCAAAAGAGACTGATAACATAAGTGAAATTTTAGAAAAATCGATAAATTCATTGACAATGTGATTATCAACTTGTATAGTATTGCAATATAGTAATTTACCACATAGATTACTTGATAAAAATAATGAACGCGATGATTAGAAGTAGTAGAAGATTGGTCATGATGAGCAGAGAGCTGCGGGGTGGTGAAACGCAGTCACATGGCACTTTGAACTCGTCTAGGAGTGGTGAAGCCGAATAAATTAGGCTCTAACGACTAACCTCCGTTACAAGGTTTAGCATATTAAAACTGTGCAAAAAAGCTGGACTTTGTAAGAAAAGAAGTCAATAAGAGTGGTACCGCGGTTGGCCAAAAGCCCATCGTCTCTTTTAAGAGATGATGGGCTCAGACCGTAGACAAACCCCATTTCAAATCCTTGATTTGAAATGGGGTTTGCATTTTCTCTTTATTTTCTTAGGCTGGGCATGGATACTTCCATGCCCAGTTTGCCATTTTCTTGAGATTCATGGCAGCAAAAGTTAGCATCGCCTGCATGGCCACTTTTTTAATTCCTCTTAAAGTGGTCCATCGCATGCCATGCTTTTCTTTAGCATCTGCAAAGACACGTTCTATTGTCTCTTTTCGCTTAGCGTATATGTTTTTATTCATTTCTGTATGCCGTAAATGATTAACCTCATCAATTTTATCTTCCCAAATATGTCGGTGAATCATTTTCCTCTTATCCTTACTGTGTGTACATGAATCAAGGAGTGGGCAATCCTTACAAATGGCTGGATTTGATGCGTATTGTCTGTAACCATCTCTGGTCGTTGTGCGGTAAGGAAGTATTTGATCCTTCGGACAAATATAGCAATCATAATATTCATCGTAGACATATTCATATTTTTTCATGAATTCATCTTTAGTGTGGGGTCTTGTGTAAGGCATAACAGGTCTAATTTCTTTGTCCATTAAATATTTCGCAA
>NZ_LATZ01000032.1 GCF_000981385.1 Bacillus sp. SA1-12 | reverse complement strand
GCCTTCATGTGTTGGGCGTTTACTACTAGAAACTCAATCCCTTCAGATTCTAGTAGGTTAACAATAGGTTTCCAATAAACACTCGTGCTTTCCATTGCAACATGAGTACAGTCATGTTCCTTAATCCAGTCGATTAACTTAAGCAGAAAAACTGTTTTGGTAGGAAACGTTTGAATCTCCTTTCCATCAGGTGTCATAATACATGCAGTGATATTGTCCTTATGAACATCCATACCACATGCTCTTTCAATGATTACATCCATTGAAATTCTTCCTTTCTAGGCTTGTAAATTGGAGGCTGGTGCAACAATCAGAATAAGGATTAATCTACCATGAGTGCTTCCCGTAAGGGAGCGACAGTTTGTGATGCACCGTGGTCGTTGGAGTCAGACTAACGGATGGGCTCTATGGCACCATAGTTCATCGACCTTCCTCTCCAGCCTTAGAACAAGTATGGACGGATTCAATACATTTTCATTCTTTGTGGTGAAGAGCTGTTTTTTGCGATTCATGGATGGCTAACGGGGCAGTTTTTAATCCTTCGGAGACAAATTAATTGAAAACCAAACCCCTTCTCCAAAACTCATCGTGTTGAGAGGAGGGGTTAAATTGGAGTGTAAATAGGTCTCAAATGATTTCCAAAATTCTAAGTCATATAAACAACTGTTTGAAATTATTTTTCTTAGCGTCGAAAATCCGAATAATCAAGTTGCTACCCTCTATATAAACTTATCCATACTAAAAGAGAATAAGTTTTTTGGGGTAAGATGATTGTTTCTACGGTCGATTGAAGCGATACAGTGAGCCAATCGCTCTACTCCCGGTTTAATTTGACTCTCATGTACTTGAGAGATACTTAGTCGAAGTAGATTTTCCCTTTTAAATTCTGGTAAAAACATTCTAGAGGCATCATCAACATAAATTTTTTGCTCGTTTAACATATGAACGACCTGTTTTGCTGTTACACTCTCAGGCAAACTAATGGATAGATAGAATCCTGAAGACGGTTTAGAAAAATCAGAATTAGCCGGTAGCCATAATTCACATGCTTCTTTAAGGATTTGCATTTTAGAGCGGTATACCTCTTTTATTTTTTTGAGATGGCTATTAAACATACCGCTTTTTAAATAAATTTCTAGGGCACCTTGTGAAAGTGCGGCACTATTAAAATCCGAACAAAATTTATATCGTAAAAAATTGTTCATCATTATTGAAGGAAGGACGACAGTAGCAATCCTTAACCCAGGGAGGAGAATTTTCGAAAAGCTTTTAATATAAATCACTCTTCCGGAAGGATCAAAAGAAAATAAAGGATCTGATTTTGTATTTGGATCAAGGTCTCCTAAAAAATCATCTTCCACTATATATACATCGTATTTTTCAGCTAACTCAACGATTTTTTTCTTTTCGCTATTCGTGTAACAATGTCCAAGAGGATTTTGAAATCTCGGGATAATATAGAAAAATTTTATATCATTATTTCGAAAAATATATTCCAGACGATCAAGGTCAATCCCTTCCATTGATAACTCAATTCCAAAAGTAGTAGCCTGATGCAGATTGATAGACTCAATAAATCCGAAATAAGTAGGCTGTTCAATTAGAATATTGTTTTTTCCATTGGGAAATGGAATTGAAATTAATAAATTAAGGGCTTGCTGTGAGCCTGATACTACGACAACTCTTTCAGGTTGAGTGAACACCTGTAAATCCTGTAAATATTTCACTAGCTGTACTCGCAAGGAGTAAAGACCTTGTAGATCAGAGTATGTAAAAAGCTCTTCTTTATATTGTTCAATTGCTTGATTCATACAATGTTGGAACTCGACATAGGGCATAGCGTTTTTATCTGGACCAGCAGAAAGGAAATCAATTGCTTCATTTTCCTTTGTGGAATGTTGTAATTCATTCACAACATAGTAGCCGCTTTTAGGAACTGAGTAAACTAAATGTTCTTTTTCAAGTTCTTCGTATGCTTTAATGACCGTATTTTTACTGCATGAAAAATGCTCAGATAGTTGACGAACAGAAGGGAGTTTACTGCCTGCAATGAGCGATCCATCTGCTAGCCGAAGCTTAATTTCTTCCATTATCTCACTATATTTTGAGCTCATGTTTTGATCCTCCTTTAACTGTACCAGGACAGATGGGTGAAAATTTGGTTTATTTTTATTATACGTACCCATTAATATATTGATTATATCAGAATTGTTTTTACTAAAAATAAAAAATGGTACAGATGTGAGACAAAATAAAAAACAGGGGTAGGTTAAGATGCAGAGAGAAACCAGAGAAAAATTTGGATTATGGTTGGGCTTAGTAGGTGTTATTTGCTTTAGCTTAACGCTCCCTTCTACAAGTGTTGCCGTAGAGTATTTTGGGACCACGGTCGTCGGTTTAGGAAGAACAGTTGTTGCAGCTATTTTAGTTGCTGTAGTATTGATTATTCGAAAAGAAAAACTACCCTCTCCTCGCCAATTCAAAAGTCTGGTTATTGTTGCTTTTGGTGCCGTTTTAGGATTTCCTCTCTTGACTTCTTGGGCAATGGAATCCTTGCCAGTTTCTCATGGAGCTGTGGAAGTAGCCCTGTTACCATTAGCAACAACAGGATTTGCAATGTTAAGAGGTGGTGAAATCCCTTCTCTCAAATTCTGGATATCAAGTATAATCGGATCTTTAGCTGTTATTATGTATGCACTTCATCTCGGATTAGGTCAATTACAATTTGCCGATTTAGCTTTATTAGCAGCGGTGCTAATACTTGGACTTAGTTACGCAGAGGGTGGAAGATTGTCGAAAGAATTAGGTAGTTGGCAAGTCATTGCATGGTCAATTTTAATCGGAGCGCCATTTTTCATGATTCCAGTTGGGCTAAACCTTAAAATTGATATGTTACATGCTCCTTTACAAGCTTGGGTAAGTTTTATTTATCTCGCAGTGGTTAGTCAATTTCTAGCATATGTTGCTTGGTACAGCGGAATGGCTATGGGTGGGATAGCAAGAGTTAGTCAGATTCAATACTTACAACCATTTTTGATGATTCTATTTGCAACAGTTTTTCTAGATGAATCCATTACATTGTTTACTATTGTAATAGCAGTAATTGTTGTCTTTTCTGTTATTTTAGGCAAAAATGCTCCCGTCTCCAAAAAAAGAGCATTATCACGGAAAAACTAACTGAATGTTCAATATAAATAGCTATATAATGTTTGAAAAGAATCGTATAGCATATAACTTATGAAATCACTTGAATTGTAGGAGATGAAAAAGTTGTAATTGATCATGAAGGTTCGTGGTTAAAAAATGGTTTTTATCAAGAAAAGATAATACAGAAGGATAAGAATAGATTATGAGAGGAGAAAAACATGTATATTCCTGAGTATTTTAAAATGAAAGACGAAACGTTTGCCTTCGACATTATGAAGGAACATAGTTTTGCGACTCTTTTTTCCCAACATAAAGGAATGCCTTTTGCGACTCATTTACCGTTAATTTTGAACGAGGATCATTCATACTTATATGGACATTTTGCTCGTCCTAATTCTCAATGGAAAGATATTAATAATCAAACCGTCTTAGCTATTTTTCATGGTCCTCATTGTTATATCTCCCCCTCATGGTATGAGACAAATCAAGCAGTACCAACATGGAATTATGTGACCGTTCATGTTTACGGAGAAGTCGAACTATTAGAGGATGAACATGAGTTAATGTGCACCTTACATGATATGGTTTTAAAATATGAAGCTCTTGACAGCCCATACAGTTTGCAAGAAGTAGATGCAAAGTATCTCGCTGGTATGAACAAAGGAGTTCAAGGATTCAAAATAAAAATTAATAAAATAGAAGGGAAAGCAAAGTTAAGTCAAAACCATTCATTGCAGAGACAAGAGTTAATTGTTCAACAACTTGACCAGATCTCAAAGACAGATGAGCAACAGATTTCTTTGTTAATGAAGACAAACTTAGAGCGATTACGTTGAATGTGATTTCGAAGGGAGTGTTGATCCAATATGGATTACCACTCCTTTTGTTTACCTTCTTTTAGATAATACGATGACGGATACTAAAGTGCGAGAAAATAAAAAATGGAAAGATTGTAAAAAATATACTTGCACGAATGGCGTAAACGCCTATGGAATCTTACCTTTCCTGCTGTTTTAGCCACTGAGCACCCTAAATTTGTAAATTAACTTTTCAGAATAACCATGCAATAATGTACTATATGGCATTAAATTTGCAGATGTATAATTCTATGAGAATATCTTGAAAAGGAGTTTTCTACATGAATATTACATCTTTTTTAATATATTGTTTTATTGTTACTTTTACACCAGGGCCCACAAATATCGTCATTTTATCCACCGTGCATAGTTTGGGTACAAAAAAGGCATTGGAATATACATATGGAGCAACGATTGCTTTTGGTTTATTACTTGTTATTTCAGCTATGTTGAATACAATACTTGCAACGATCATCCCAAAAATATTAATTGTTATGCAGATCATCGGAAGCTTATATATGTTCTATCTCGCATATCAAGTTTACAAAATGGATACATCAAAACCAACAGTAAACCAAACTGCTACTTTTATGTCAGGATTTCTTATGCAGTTTTTAAATCCAAAAGTGGTACTGTTTACTATGACGGTCTTTCCCAGCTTTATTATGCCATACAATATTGCAATGCCAGAGGTGACAATAAGTGTTATCGCTATAACTCTTATTGGATTTTTAGCATTTATAACATGGGTTCTTTTTGGGACCATCTTCAAGGAGTTTTTACAGAATCATAAAAGGACCGTTAATGTAATGATGTCATTATTTTTAGCTTATTCTGCAATCATGATATGGATGTAGCCATGCTAATTAAGAGGTGAATGAAGTGGAGCAATTTATCTATAAAAAATCGGCAGGTATTACTGCGTTGTCAGCAAGCATTACTGATTTTACCTATAAAAAGCACGCTCACAAGGAGTATGCAATAGGTGTAACATTGCGTGGTATTCAACAGTATAACTTGGACGGCAGTTTACAATTATCCTATCAAAATGGTGTTATGCTTTTTAATCCAGAGCAGGCGCATGACGGAATGGCACATGATAAGGCAGGCCTTGATTACGTTATGCTATATATTGAGCCGCAATTGCTTTTAGAGGTAATGGAGAAAAAGGATATTGTCCGTTTTTCCACTCCTATTGTGTATGATGAAAGACTTGAACAAAGAATAATATGTCTTTCAAATGCAATATTAAGCGGAAAAGATGAGGCCTTGTGCAGTGAATTATTTCTATCTCTCACAGATAGCCTTATTCAAACGAAACATACTACAGACGATAAGAAAGACCATGCACTAATAAAAAAGGCGAAGGATATGATTCATTCCAACTTAGGTAATGTACTTAAACTAGACGAGATATGTAAAGAGCTTCATTTATCGAAATATCAGTTTATCAGATTTTTCAAGGCTCATACTGGCATATCGCCATATCAATATTTCCTTAACTGCAAGATAGAACGAGCAAAGCAGCTATTAGAAAAAAATCGAGATATCTATTCGGCTGTAGCCGAATGTGGTTTTGTTGATTTAACTCATTTAAATAAGCACTTTAAAAGCGTATATGGAACAACAGCATTTGAGTTTATATCACATTTAAATTGAATAGGGTTTTTTATACTAAGCTTGTAGTGATACACAGAGAGGACCATCTACTATGGTAAAAGGAATTAAAATAAAGCGGGAATACAATTGCTATTAAAAACGGTCTTATTTTTGCAACAAACGAAAAAGGACTTGGAAATTTCCAAGTTCTTTTTATATGAATGGCAAAGTGATTTTCCGAAAATCGGAAGCATTAATGTCAGGGCGAAGACGCTCAGATGATATTAATCACTCCTCATCCCTAACACAAAACGATTATTCTATAGGGCGTGGTTTGGGCAGGAATACTTTTTGTAGCAGGTCCGTAAACAACAATCAGATCTCGGTTTGCAGGGTTATTTGAAAAGCGTTGCCCATTTGTTAATACAATTTGAGTGTATGGAGAAATATTTATCCGTAATCGCCCATCACTACTTTCCAGCTCATTATTAAAATAATCTACTTTTACATGTTGATACGGGCTATCTTTTACCATGACAAGAGCTTGATATTGTGGAGGGTAGATAAGAAGAGCAGGTGCATTTCCGTCATAATATCCAGTCACATGATCTCCTGCAGCCACCATTACATGATCTACAAAGTAAGTTGAGGGTGACACCACGAAATTAACTATTGCTCCCATTCCGTTTTCTACAGTTATTAATTTATAACAGCCTTTTCCTTCACCATTTTGGCCTGTGAAAAAATCACTAATCATGGTGACAGTCCCGTGAAAAGAATAAAAATTTGTCATACAATACCTCCATTGCTTTTAAAAGCATGCATATAATAAGCTTTATATTTCAACATTAGCAGAGGCTGAATAACCTTGTTCCAAGTTGCCGCCGCACAATTTGGATATAATTAGGTGCCATTCCATTATAAAAGGTTTCGACTTATCTAGCCCCATGTCAAACAACGCTATGTCTTCAGGGAAAGGGTAGTCTCCACACGCTTATTCTTAAAATTACCTTTACTAATAGCTCATCCCTTTACATATTGGGCATTACTTGGTGTACCATATGCAGGTCAACACCCATATGATACCTACGTTTAGAAAAAATTCATTAACGTTATGTTAAAGCGATTCAAAAGTGAGAAAGTGTGTGCGATATATGAACTGTGATAGGGATAATGGTTTTGTAAGGTCTGCGTGGAATTATAATAGGAATTATATACTTCTTGGGCAAATATCCATTTTTGAACGTACAAGATGATAGGTGGATGACTAAAGAATATGATGATGTGAGATTAAATAGTAAAGGAGTGTATTTTATGTATCCTAATCATATTCATATGTATTATACCTATCCAAATAGTCATGAAGCGTACTTATATTCACCTCCATTCCAAGAAGAGATTTATTACCATGGGGAAAGACAATTTGGCGGATTTCCATCTGCGTTTCCACCTCCTGGTCAAGGTTCAACAGCTGGACCACCAACTTCACCGCCGCCATCCTATGTTCCTCAACAACAAGTGGAAGCATTTGCAGTTGATCCAGGAGGAATTCGAAGATGCTTATTTAGATACACGTATGTATGGCTGAGAGGTTTTGAACAATTTTGGTTTTATCCAACATTTGTTGGTCGAAACTCTGTCGCAGGCTATCGTTGGACTGGATTTAGATGGGTTTATTTTGGAATAGATTTACGGCAAATCCAATCGTTTACTTGCTTCTAATAAGAAAAGGGTTTGAAGAAGCCTATATTTATCCGTCAGAACTAGCCAATAATAACGATAATTTTATTTCAACTAACAAGTACGATATTAAAAAGGACTGCTATCTTTAGATAGCAGTCAATTAAAAAAATGATAAATAACAACGGTCTAGGCTCTCAGAGGATAAATTGATTACATCCTATAACTATTCATATTAGTGCTTGTTTCAGACTAATATTTACTAATAAATTTCATGATCAAGATATATCATAATTAGCTATTTATAATCTAGTAGAATAGGAGACCTTGTTTTCGTCCTATTACCTTTTTTCTTTATCATACTAATTATTAAGAAATGATTTTTCGAAAATCTCCAGTAGGTACTCTAAAGTGATTGGATCACTGTAAGTAGAGGCTTTACTATTTATTTCAATTACATGATCGTTTTTAACTGCAGGGATGTTTTTCCATGTTTCGGTCTCCAAAAATGAACTTTCAGCATCCGGGTTATTACTGAAGATCATATAGTCTCCTGCAAATTCAGATATCACTTCCGTGGAGAGTACATAGATACCTGATTCAAGTGCCATTTCTTCAACTTTTTTAGGCATTTTTAATTTCATTGCTTGATACAATATTTCTGTTCCGCGTGCATAATTATTTCCAAACACATAAATTTCTTTATTACCATTCTCAATCACGGATACTGTTGCATCCTTACCGATTTTTTCCTGAATTTTTTCTCCTGCTGTTTCAGCACGTTCTTTAAAATCATTAACCCATTCTTTTGCTTCGTTTTCTTTATTTAAGAGTTTTCCAATTTCTATTTGCTGTGTTAAATAATCTAATTTCCCCCAAGTGAATACTACAGTTGGTGCAATTTTATTTAGTTTATCAATATTTTTCATCTCGGATCCTGCTATGATTAGGTCTGGTTCGAGTTCAATGATTTTCTCCAAGGTTTCATCTGATACGACTTCTACACCCTCTAGCCTATCTTGAAAAAGGGGATTCATATTGGTCCATTGATCAATCCCAACGACATTACCGTCCAATGCCAGTACATTGGGGCCATTAGAGAGAGCAATTATTCTTTTTGGATTTCTAGGAACCTCAACTGGGCCAATTTCTGATTGATACGTATCCGTTTCTGATTCAGTCTCGGTAGAATTCTTTTCGTTTGTTGTTTCGTTTTTCCCGCAAGCACTAAGAATTAATATGCAAAGGAGCAGGAATGGAAGGAATAACCTTTTCATATAGAAATTCTCCTTACTAATAATTATGTAGATTAATAAACACGTATAAATAATAATGATAATCATTATCAATAAAATCAATAATTCAAATATAATAATAATGATAATCATTGTCAATATGCATTTTTAGATTGCTAAGTTTTTTTTCGTTTTAATCCATTGACAGTGCAAATCAAACTTGTAAATAAAATAAAGAAAAATAAAAGCTTCACATTAGTCATACAAACTCATGAGAAGCCTCTATTTTTATCTCTTGCAGAGAACAATATGGAATAGATTTGTGTAATCCTGGAAAACTTTTGGAGCGGGTATATTTGAGAACATTTAAGGTCACAATAACATACGAAAGTAGGTTCTGAAGCTTTTAATAAAAGTAAAGGCTTCGTAACCGTGCTTTGTTTTGCTAGAATACGAGTTAGTAAGTAATCAATATTTCTGTATATTATTCCTCTGAGTTCACACTAAAAGCCTCTGGAATCATGGTGAATCCTTCGATGACAGTATCCTCTTCCGCTTCAATCATAAGGTAACGTTTGCCGCTTAATTGAACTTGTTTGACATACCGTAAATCTTGCGGACTAATAGAAATGTTAGCTATTTTCGTGTTTATTTTAATCGATTTTGAAGTGAATTTAGGCAAGATGCTACTTGCTTTCATTTCATATTTGTCATCATCAATTATTTTTTTGAAGGCTGATTCGACACTTTGTGCACTTATATCTTCAAGGCCACTCATTTTTAAAACACGTTCAACATCCTTTGAATCTAATGTCGGTTGTTCTTCTTCTTCATTTTCTTCAATCATACGGTTAATTTCTTCATACACACTGGAGAGAGTGGACGTATTTAATTGATCACCTGTCACGTCTTTAATAATTTCCTCAAAGACGATTTTATCATCTTTCGCGGTCATCGTTTCTTCACCATTTAAAACTTCCTCTATGAATTGATGATCAGGCTCATGTACCTTACCTGCAGAATACAGAACGTGGTTGACATCTGCTGCATTATCAGTAAAACAAGGAAATAGAAACCCTGCGATTGGAGCATTGAGGTTTATAATTGGATCAACAACAAAATTGTACTTGAACTCTTTTTCAACATAGTCAAAAAGCAGTTCCTTTTTTGGCTCTTGTGTATTATTTATACTACATAAAATAAAGGGATGGGAGTAAACGGTATCTCGTTCACTTTCCTCAGCTTCTTCATTTCGGCGTTTCGTTGGCTTTAAATATTCTCCTCGAATAAATGTGACAACAATATCCATCTCATATTGTCGGTTTGTAAGCATTTTACTTACAATTTGAAGCATTTGCTCATTCCAGCCTTCCGCATCACTGCTAAGTAATCCTTGATGTAAAATAAGCTGACTGCTATTGTTAACATCCCGCTGAAACTTTAGTTCAAAGAGCTTCTCATCCAATTGGCCGGCTAGTAATTTTTTGAAGTTATTCATAAATAACTCTTGTTGATCCTGGTCAAGCATTTCAAAAGGTTGACTTTGGTAATGATAAATATCACTTGATTCCTTCATAATATAGACATTAAAAATGTCAGAGATTTTGAGTAAATCATTATCTATTTTGAATTGTTTTCGAAGCTGTGCAATATCCTTTTTGTTCATGATTCATTACACTCCTAAGCTACTCTGATTGCATTCCTATGAGAATAATAAACTATTCTCTAACTTTTAGTCATTTCTTTATTTTAACATAATTGATTTAAAGGAATTAAGTAACTTAAGTGTAACGGCAATATGTAACATTTGTATAAAAAATGCTGGCAAGGCGTCAAGTTATGTTATGGAGAATTCTGTCTTTTGTTTAAGTGTAAAAAAACAAATGCAGTCATTTCTATACATAATTAAGAAGAGCGAACATTTGAAGTGATTGTTATATATTTAATTAAAAGGATATTAGCGAAAAGCTAATATCCTTTATAACAAAAGAAGCTTCCATTCCTTAATATATATTTCTTTTAAAACCAGCGAAATTTATCTTTTTCCTGTTTTCGATTTCGATTTTGCCCCTGATTCCGTCCTCGATTTTGGCCAAAGTTCTGCCCTTGATTCTGCTGGCCTAGATTTCCTAAATTTCCTAGATTCCCCTGATTCTGCTCCTGTTCCTGATCTTGTTCCTGTTCCTGATCGGATTCTGCTTTGGCTCTAACTCTTGCACGGGAATCACTATCCACTCTAATGTTAAGATCCACTTTCGAATTACCACTTTTGATAATTTTTGCATTATTAACGTTTTTATCGTTTACGTCAATATCATTATCATTATCTAACTCATTATCGACGTTTGTCTTGTTTTCTGCATTTGCCTTAGCATTTGCCTTTGCATTTTCTGAGTTATCATTATTCCAAAAAGCTACATTGCTCACCTCCTTGGTTTCTACTATTACTATATTCAGGAAAGTGGTGATAGGGTGGACAATATTCATAGTCAACGGCACATTTTGCCTTAAATGATAAAATTCAATGAAGGGAAGATGAATAATAACAGCTCAGACTCTTTCTGTATCACCTTTTTATAGACTTTTAAATTGTTTGAGGAACAGCGAGCATTTCCTATTAAAATACTCCATTCAGATGACGGTATTTTTCAGGAGGAATCCCGACCATTTTTCTGAAAGTAGCTACAAAGTGACTTGTGGAGCGGAAACCTACCTGCACGCCAATTTCACTGATGGTCGCCGAATTGTTTTCTAGAAGAAGTTTTTTCGATTGCTGGATACGCAAATTCACAAAATAGGCATAGGGCGTCACGTGAAAGTTTTTTTGAAACAATGAATTCAAATGGCGCTTTGATGTATTGATAAAGAGAGCCATTTCATCAAGGCCGACATCTGGGTCGGAAAGGTGGGACTTCATCCATTCAATAAGTGAATATAACGTCACTAAGTTATTGGTTTCTTTTATATTGCTTTTATTGGTTTTTCCGTACTTTTTCAAAAGAAGAAGAAATTCATAGACATGGGCAGAGGCACTTATGCTAAAACTTTCAATCGTCTCATCACTTTGCTTTAACACTTTCGGAATGAAAGTAGAAATCGGTGCCTCTTGTTCCCAATGGAAAAAAGCAGATTGATAGAGTCCAAGTGTAATCAGAATATCTTTTGCCATTATCCCGCCAAACGTAAGATAAAGTGTTTCCCATGGAGCAGAATCAAATTGTTCATTTTTATACGAATGTGCCATGTGCGGCAGGAGGAGGACACCTTTATTGGCGGTAAGGTTGATCTGATGGTTTTGAAGCATAATGAAACCTTGTCCGCTTACTGTTTGAATCCAATGGTAATAGGGATAACCATTTGGCCGAGAGATCGTTTCTTGTGCAGGATTAAAGCCAATAGTTTCAGCAAAAAGCGGAAGTATACTTTCATTTAACGGAATGAGAAAGTGTTTTTTCATTGTGAGGTTCCCTTCCTGGAATTGTTGTTTAAAGAGTTCCTTTTTCTTATATCGCTTTCCATTATATTATATATAATCGCACATTGTAATCGTATACAATGTAATTATAATGATACTAAGGAAAAAGGTGATGGGATATGATTAATGAAAAACTTCCTAAAATATGGTATGGCGGAGATTATAATCCGGAGCAGTGGGAAAAAGAGGACTGGGATGAAGATGTTCGCATGTTTAAATTAGCCGGAATCGATGTGGCTACATTAAATGTATTTTCTTGGTCATTAAATCAGCCTGATGAAGAAACGTATGATTTTGAATGGTTGGATGAGCATATTGAGCGATTATATCAAAATGGAATTTATACATGTTTGGCAACTAGTACTGCAGCACATCCCGCTTGGATGGCAAAAAAATATCCAGATGTACTCAGGGTTGATTACCAAGGTAGGAAACGTAAGTTTGGGGGCAGACACAATTCTTGTCCGAACAGTCCAACCTATCGGAAGTATACAGAGCGGATGGCAAACAGGTTAGGAGAAAGATATAAGGATCATCCTGGCGTATTAATTTGGCATGTGTCCAATGAGTATGGCGGCTACTGTTATTGTGACAACTGTGCTGAGAGTTTTAGAAACTGGCTTAAAGAAAAATACGGAAACTTAGAAAGCTTAAATAAAGCATGGAACACACGCTTTTGGGGCCATACGTTTTACGAATGGGGAGAAATTGTCCCACCGAATGCGTTAAGTGAAGAGTGGAATGGAGATTCTACTAGTTTCCAAGGAATATCTTTAGATTATCGTATTTTTCAATCCGATAGCTTACTAGAGTGCTTTAAGCTTGAGCGGGATGTCTTGAAAAAGCATACTCCTGATATCCCAGTAACAACAAATTTAATGGGTACCTATAAAGAGCTCGATTATTTTAAATGGGGCAAAGAAATGGATGTTGTTTCATGGGATAACTATCCTGCTTATGATACACCAGAGAGCTTTACGGCCATGAGGCATGATCTCATGAGAGGCTTGAAAAGCGGCCAGCCTTTTATGTTGATGGAGCAAACGCCGAGCCAGCAGAATTGGCAGCCATATAATTCGTTGAAACGGCCGGGTGTAATGCGCTTATGGAGCTATCAGGCCGTGGCCCGTGGAGCGGATACGGTGATGTTTTTCCAACTGAGAAGATCTGTTGGAGCGTGTGAAAAATACCATGGGGCTGTGATCGAGCATGTTGGTCATGAGAATACTAGGGTTTTCCGGGAAACGGCTGCACTTGGAAAAGAACTGGGAAAACTCTCCGATACATTGCTCGATGCACGTGTACAAGCTAAAGTAGCGATTGTGTTTGATTGGGAAAATCGCTGGGCAACGGAATTATCAAGTGGTCCATCAAAGGCATTGGATTATGTAAATGAGGTTCATAACTATTATGCCGCCTTATTTGGAGAAAATATTTCAGTTGACATGATTGGTGTTGATGAGGATTTAAGCAAGTATGAAATCGTGTTTGCTCCAGTGTTATATATGGTGAAATCAGGGTATGCCAATAAGGTAAAAAAGTTTGTTCAAGAGGGAGGAACGTTTGTGACAACGTTCTTTAGCGGAATCGTGAATGAACATGACATTGTTACTCTTGGCGGTTATCCAGGGGAGCTGCGAGATCTCCTTGGTATTTGGGTAGAGGAGATTGACTCCCTGCCGCCTGAAGTAAAAAATCAAATAGTTATGAAAAAAGAAGCAGGTAGCCTAACAGGCAGCTATGAGTGCAGTTTGCTGTTTGATATTATCCATTCAGAGGGTGCAGAAGTGCTTGCTGAATATGGCTCAGATTTTTATGCTGGTACACCGGTGATTACGTGTAATACCTATGGAGAAGGAAAAGCGTATTACGTAGGAACATGCCCTGATAAAGCGTTTTTAACAGATTTCGTTAAAACGGTTTGTGAGGAAAAGGAAATAAAACCATTACTTGCTGTTCCAAAGGGTGTGGAAGTGACAGAGAGAATAAAGGATGGCTCGTCTTATTTATTTGTCATGAACCACAATGCATCAACAGTGGAATTTGAGATCAATGAAGGCACAGACCTGTTAACAGGCAAGGAATTAAAAGGAGCAACTTCTTTAGAAGCTTATGGGGTCATGATTGTAACAATAGGATAGGCTGCAGTCAGATGTAGTATTAAATAAAGGTCAAAATGGTCACAGCACATAGTTGTGACCATTTTGACCTTCTCTAAAAATCTTATTTATAAACCCTCATCGGCAGGTAAGTTAAAGACTGTCCTGTAGCTGAAGCAGTTAAATGGTTTTCTAATTCAAATCCTTCCACCGCTTCGATGCGAGAAAATCTTTGTAAGAATGCTTCAAGTGCAATTTTCATTTCTAATCGTGCAAGTGGTGCACCTAAACAGAAATGCGGACCATTTCCGAAAGTTAGATGCTTTTTGTTGTTTGAACGATGGATGTCTAAAGAGAATGGATTTTCAAACATATGTTCATCCATATTACATGCACTCATCCATGCAATGATGACATCCCCTTTTTTTAACTCAATGCCCAGTAAATCATTGTCTTGTTTAACTGTACGATCTCTCCTTGACATATGAAAACGATATCGGAGCATCTCCTCGACTGCGTTTGGCACGAGTTCCAAATTATTTCTTAGTTCTCCGTATATTGACTCATCATCATAGAGCAATGAATAAAATGTATTGGCTATCGCATGGCTGGTTGTTTCGACACCTGCGCCTAACAGCAGCATTGTCACCTGCACAATCTGATCATCCGTAAACTTTTCACCATCAACTTCAGCCCGGATTAAGTCAGAGATAATATCATCGGAAAGATTCGAACGTTTTTGAAGTACGATAGGGTAGAGATATTGGAAATATTCCTTTGCAGCAAGCTGTTTTTGACGCTCTATGTCTTCCAGCCTTTCTTTGTCATAAGGTTGGAAAAGGATATCAACCCATTTTTTGAACTGATCCCTATCTTGTATCGGTACACCAAATAAATCTGCTATAACTAGACTTGGCAAAGGGGATGCCAAGGCTTCGACGATATTAACAGTGGAGTTTTCCTCGATGTCTTCTACAAGCTCGGTTGCAATCTGTTGAATACGGGGTTCCCAGTTTTTTAAACTACGTGGAGTGAAGGCTGCTGCTAACAATGAACGACTCTTCCTATGTTGAGGAGGATCCAAATTTGTAATATTTATAGGTGAATTTCCTTCTTGTTTGTTATTAGCTCCAACAAAAATGGTTGTTCTAGATCCTTCACTTGAAAAGAATTCATGATTGCTTAACACCTGTTTAACATCTTCATATTTAAACACATTCCAAGTATCCGTCTCTGCATGGTAATAAACAGGCTGATTCTGAAGCTTTTCTTTATACCATTCAATAGGGAAAAATTCTTCTGCACGTGATTGGAAATTTGTGATTTCGTTAACAGGAATTACTTCTTTGATCATAATCTTCGTATTCCTCCTTCAAAATGATAAACACAACCTACTCAATACAGACAAATTAAAAGCTTAATACTTTAAGTGCTCTATCATCATTTTCACCTTACTCTAATCAAAGTAATTTATAAAGAGTAAAAAGTAATAAAGATCGTTAACCCTAGATCTGATCCCAGAATATGTAATAGGTCATGAAGCCTACATATGAAGTGGGTTTGTTTTACTTATTCAAATAAAAAAGCTACATGATTGCTTAATATGATAAAATTTAAGGGTTTAAATAACTGATTATCAGAAAGGAGAAGGAATCTTGTCTCTTTCGTTATTTATACTCGGGAGTTTAGCTGATGAAAATAGTCACCCATATAAATTAAAGAAAAGATTATTAGAATCACTACCTATAGATAAAATGAGTGAGGGAAAATTCTACTACAATTTTGAGGCGCTACAGAAAAAAGGTCTTATTGAGCCTGTCGAAACAATTCAGAAAGAAAATCGCCCAAATAAAACGCTGTACGCAATTACTTACGCTGGAAGACAATTTCTTGAACAGGAGATTTACAATAGTTTTAAAAATGTTTCAAGGATAGAAGATCTTTATATATCCATTTATCTTTTGAAATATGTCGATTCAGTTAAAGCAGCTTTTTTCTTGGAGGATGCTATAGACCAAGAAAAGAAACGTTGGGCCAAATATAGGGAAGCTAAAAATAAAGAAGAATTCAAAAGACAGCTTGAACTGCTGGATGTGAAACAGCAAGAGGCTGTACAATTCATTAGCAAACATGCCTTTAGCCAATCCGACGAGAATATTCGCTGGATGGAAAAGCTCTTAACTTTTTTACAAGGGATGGATAAGTAAAGATTAAAAGAGGCAATGCACTTGGAAAGGGAGTAATTTTGTTGGATTTAACTAAGTATCTATCAGGAAAAACTTCTTTGAATGATTACGTTCACCGTATAAATCAAAATGGCGCTTCGTTTCAAGTTCATTACTGGGGAGTCATGCCTAAGCATTATGACAATCAATTACATAAGCATTCCTTTTTTAAAGTATGTTATGTAGTTGAGGGAGAAGGAACATATATAGATAATCATTGCACCTACAAGCTTCAAGAAAACACTCTTTTTTTATCAAGACCAGAGGTTGTACATCAAATAAAAAGCGAGAAGGGATTGTCTCTATTATATGTAGCCTTTCAACTAGTTGAATCAGAGTCAAATGAGATCTGGATAAAAATTATGGAGAAAGCAAAACAATGCACCGAAATTATGTTATATGATGAATTTGATCTGGAAACAGCATTATTATGGAAATCGCTTCTAATCCAAGCAACAAAGCCTAAAAATGAATTTTTTGAAGAAATGCTTTCAACTATTACTTATACCCTTATTACTTCAATCCTTCAAGATTTTGTCCCTGTTTTAAATAAAAGCAATCATAAAAATATTCCTGAAAAGTCTTATATTTAGCCTTTTTCCAAGGTGCGATTGGTCCGATGGTATGGCTTATACTTGCTGAAATATTCCCTGTTCGTTTACGTGGTATTGGAATGGGAATGGCCGTTTTGTTTTTATGGCTTTGCAATTTTTTAGTAGGATTATTCTTTCCAGTTCTTATAGACGGAATCGGCATCTCAGGGACATTTTTCTTATTCGCTTTCTTTGCGATTATTGGAGTCATATATGTAGCGAAAAACTTACCGGAGACAAGAGGATTATCATTAGAACAAATTGAGGATATCTTTAAGAATAATAGGATTAGATCTTGATAATTGTAATAAGCACAATGCTATCCGTAAAATTGTAATACCTTGTGAGTTAGGAAGCAACGCTGCCATTTAGGCAGCCTTTTTTATTGTAAATCGGGTAAACATAAATATCCTTAAGGTAAGTTTGACAGTCTAAACCCCCCTTAATAGAAGTCTTAACCTTTATTTTGTGCTAACAATTGCTAGTCCCTTTTGCTTCATTAGTCGTTGTAATGCTGTTTTAAAACTGGAGAAAGCTTGTAGTTCTTTTACGAATGACAATCCTGACTTTACCAATTCATTAGAGAATTCAGGAGTAAACCCAACTACAAGAACATCAATCCCCATAATCTTTAGGGAGCCGGTTAAATCCTCAATATACTTTCCTAACACGGCTAAATCAGTAATATCTTTAGTAGAAATAGCTGAAAAATCAATGATTGCTGTATCGACACTTGAATTATTCACATGTTGCAAAATTTTGGGTATGATCATTTCGAACCGCTCTGAGATAATCCTCCAGAAAATGGAACTAAAATCGTATGGGGCAGAATGGATGGGATAATAGGGACAGCTATCTGCTCAACAAGTTCTTCTAATTCTTTTACTTTTTTTGTAAGTTCTCTTATTGTATCTTGCAACTCTAATTCTTTTGTTTGCGTATTCATAATACCCTTGCCTATTAAAAAATTAATTACTATTATTTCTTATACTCTTTACCCTAACTTGTCATTAAAATATACAAATTGTTTGCATACTCAAGTGAAAGAAAATTCAGTATACAAAGGTTGAAACAGAGAATTAATTGATAAGTCAGCTTACCCTTAGAACTGGCTTATGTTTGTTTAAATGGCGGTTAAATCCGATCATAAAATTTTTCCATGGTATAATAGTCATGCTTTTTCTCACGTACAATATAACGTTCCATTTTATTATACCACTACATAAAATACGTTAAGAAGAATGATCAAAAATTTTGGTTGAATAAATTTAAATTAATTTACTTTGTTAAAAAGCAGAAGTAAAGATCATAAAATAGAGGTGTTTTTACGTGTTTGTTACATTGTTACTTCCAGTGGTTATACCTTATGGGAATCCGTGTACAGCTCCAAATCCTAAAGCCCATGCCTTTAGGAAAGCAAATTTTTTTAAATGGGTTGATACAGTAGAAGATGAATACGGTAAATACAAGAATGTGCCATTATATATTTTTGAGAATGTAGAGAAGCATCAAAGTACGCTTATTACCGGTATGCAAACTTCGGACCTGCCTTTGACACCTTAATCCATCCTTATTTTTTCCTAATGTGTAGAAAATAAAAGGTGCTTTAATGAATAATCCCTTTCTTCTGACAAAAAATAAATAAAGAGTTGTTAGGAAGGGGGATTGTAAGTGCAATTTGACCGTCAAAGAGACATTAAAATTACAACACTGTTTTGGATTGCTTTATTTGGCTTATTTCTAACCACGGTTTATTCTGGCATCATTGTAAATCAAGGGTTACGAACGATGAGAAAAATTGACTTTATTTACTATCGAAATAAAAAAGAAGCTGAGAGGGAAATGAAACCTTAATCATATAAAGTTATTCGCTGCCTGGACTCGGTCAGGCGGCTTTTTATATATGAATAAATTAAGAGAAAGAAGTTGCTCTTCAAATAAATGAAAAATATCTTAAATTTAGAAAGAATTGTGAATGCAAAAGGGTTTTGATAAGTTTCTTAGAATACTATAATAGGAAGTAAGGTCGAAACTCATTCTAGGAGGAAAATCATGTCCCATACGGAAGAAATGCATCCAAAACTCGGTCGAGTTATTAAAAATATAGAACAAGTTATTGTAGGGAAAAGAGATGTAAGTATCTTAAGTCTTGTTGCGTTATTAGCAAATGGCCATGTATTACTGGAAGATGTACCAGGTGTTGGGAAGACGATGATGGTACGTGCTCTGGCAAAATCGGTCGGAGTCGAGTTTAAGCGAATTCAATTTACACCTGATTTACTCCCATCAGATGTAACAGGTGTTTCAATATATAATCCTAAAGATGTAAGGTTTGAATTTCGGGAGGGGCCGATTTTTGGAAATGTCATCCTTGCAGATGAAATTAATCGGACGTCTCCGAAAACACAATCAGCTTTGCTTGAAGGGATGGAAGAGGGAAGTATTACAGTTGATGGTGTTACTCGTGTACTTTCTAAGCCTTTCTTTGTAATGGCGACTCAAAATCCAGTAGATTACGAGGGTACCTATCCTTTACCTGAAGCACAGCTTGACCGCTTTCTATTCAAACTAAGAATGGGTTATCCATCAAAGGCTGAGGAGTATGAGGTCCTATCCCTTGCGGAAAAAGAAAGACCTATTCATAAAATTGAAAGTGTGATCACGAAAGAAGAATTAGTTGAACTTCAATACGAAATCCAGCAAGTCTATGTAGATGAAACGATTAAACATTATATTATTGATATAACAAGCAAAACAAGGAAACATCCTTCTATTTACTTAGGAGCCAGTCCGCGTGCATCAATTGCCTTAATGAAGGCAGCTCAAGCCTATGCCTTTATTACTGGCCGTGATTATATCATTCCTGATGATATTCAATATTTAGCCCTATACTCACTTCCGCATCGATTAATCTTAAGGTCAGAAGCAAAATTTGAGGGGAAAACCGCTGAGCAAATTGTTGGTGAAATTATTGATAGGACGCCTGTGCCTGTGCAAAGGTCGTTAAGTCGTTAATGAAGGATCTTCTTAAGAAATTTAGTGTTGGTTGGAAGCTGGTTTCCCTCTTATTACTCACGTTAGCGGCATTCAGTTATGCAATGTTTCAAGGAGGATTTGTCAGTTGGTTTCTCTTTTATAGCTTTTTTCCTTTTGCCATTTACTCACTCTTGCTATTGATCTATCCAATTCGTTCATTTAAGGTTACCCGAACAGTCAACCAAGAGCAATTTACTGTAGGTCAAAAGCTTGTTGCAACGGTGTCGATTAAAAGAAAATTCCCATTTCCTTTATGTTATCTCTTAGTAGAGGATGTCCTTACCGAACGGCTTCATGGCAGTGAAAAGATAGAAGAACCAAAGAAACTCTTTTTCCCTTGGTTTAAAAAAACCATTTCCTTTAGCTATGTACTAAACCAAATTCCAAGAGGAGAGCATCACTTTACGACAATCCGCCTTAAAGCGGGGGACCTCTTTGGTTTAATTGAAAAAGAAGCATTCTTTGAAGTGGAAAATTATTTTCTCGTTTATCCGTCGTTTGTTGATTTAGTCTATCATCCGAAACGAAAACAATTCGAGCAAGGTGCCTCATCAAGTTTGGCGAAGTATTGGCAAGATTCAACAATGGCCGTTGGTGTGAGAGAGTATCAGCCTGGTGATAAATTTGCTTGGATTGATTGGAAGGCTACAGCTAGAAGGGATTCCATTATGACAAAGGAATTTGAGCAAATGCAAAGTCATGATGTCGTCATTTTATTGGATCGGGTCAAGTCACCGATGTTTGAATCGATGATTACGTATACTGCTTCTTTAATACAGGCCATTATCAAAAGCGGAGCCCGTGTTGGCCTGGTCTCAATTGGAAGCAGCAATCAGGTCTTTCCTTTCCAGTCTGATGAGCAGCATGTTCGAAACCTCTATTACCATCTTGCAAAGGTTGACTGTGATAGTCAAGAACCTATATCGTTCGTTTTAGGTAAAGACTTAATAGGTGCGGATTTGAAATATGTCACGAATATGATTATCACTAGTCAGCTAACAGTTGATTTAGTTCGGAAGCTGGAGTCTCTTTTAAGAAAGCAACAAACCTTCATGCTGTTTGTGATAAAGAACAGTTATAATGGGATCTCAAAAGAAGAAACGGTATTAATTGAAAGATTAAAGAAGCTTGATATTGTTATCAAAATTCTCAGCAGTCAAAAATCGGATAAAGAGTTTAAAGAGGTGAGAGGATCATGAATACTCAAATCTCGCCTGATCGTAAAACATTCGCCTTTGTTTATTTTTTGTTTACGTTTATGTTACTGTGGGAATGGTTAAGACCTCTTCAAGCATTTACCGATACAGCAAATACATTTATATTCGTTTTCTTTATTGGAATAAGCTTTTTATTAACTTTTTTAAAAGCTCCCTGGTATGTAACCATTCCGGTCAAGACCATGATCATCTTATTTATGCTGCACGGACTCTTTTATGAAGGTGTGTTTTTTAGCTTTCTTTGGTTGAAAGATCTCTTTCAGGATCTCATGTTTAACCTTCGCTTAATGCCAAGTGCAGATTGGGTAAACTTGACCTCATCATTCAGATCATTGTTGTTTTTTATTCTTTTATGGTTACTTGTTTACTTAATTCATTATTGGATTCTTTATCAAAAGCGAATCTTGTTATTTTTTGTGCTGACACTCATTTATATAACCATATTAGATACTTTTACCCCGTATTATGCAACACTAGCCATCATTAGGACTGTGTTAATCGGATTTTTTATGCTTGGAATGCTTTATCTTGATCGATTAAAAAAGGTCGAAAACTTAAAGATGAAGCGGTTAACCTCTTTGCGATGGATCTTGCCGTTATTTGTGTTTATTTCACTCTCAATTGTTCTCGCTATTTTAGCACCAAAGGCTTCACCTCAATGGCCTGATCCAGTTCCTTATATTACCGCAATAGGCCGGGAAGGTGAGGAAGGCGGTATGCAGAAAATTGGTTATAGCCAAAATGATGAGCAGCTTGGCGGCGGATTTGTTGAGGACGATACAGAGGTGTTTACACATGTTTCATCTGATACGCAATATTGGCGGATCGAAACAAAGGATGTGTATACAGGAAAAGGTTGGGAAGCATCCGATCCTGAGGCTGAGTTAGAGGAAATAACAAATTTTAACGAATTAAATTGGACGGATGAACGTGTGGAGACGAAAAGCTTGAAGTCTACGATCACGTTAAATAATAGCTATCGCCACTTACATGTGATGTATCCTTTGGGATTATCAGCAATTGATACAGAGAACGAATTATCCTTTTATTTAAATCAAAATACGGAATTGATTACTCCGTTTAGGAAAAATGAGGGGTCAAGGCAGGAGTTTATGTCCTATGACATTAGCTATGATCTTCCATCTTATCCTCTCAATGAAATGAGAAAAGAACAAAGCTATGCGAATGTCCCAGAAAGTTTTATCGAAAGGTACACCCAACTGCCTGAATCTCTGCCCAGCCGAGTAAGAGATCTTGCTGTTCGGATTTCTGCAAATGAAGATAATCAATTTGATAAAGTTAAAGCAATTGAGAGTTACCTGGGATCAGAAGAATTTTCCTATGATAAAGAAGATGTTGCCATTCCTGGGGGAGACCAGGATTACGTTGATCAGTTTCTTTTTGAAACGCTAAGAGGGTATTGTGATAATTTCTCGACGTCTATGATTGTCTTGTTGCGTTCAATTGACATTCCGGCAAGATGGGTAAAGGGTTACACTGAAGGTGAATTTGTTAAAAATGTAACGAATACGGAGAAGGAATATAAGGTCACAAATAATAATGCCCACTCTTGGGTAGAGGTTTATTTCGATGGTGTTGGCTGGGTTCCATTTGAACCGACAAAGGGTTTTGTAAATCCATATGACTTAACATTTGATTATAAGGCTGCTGAGGAACAAGAGCAGGAAATTGAACAAGATGAGTCAAGTGTAAAGGAAGAGCAAGAACAACCGCAAACACCTGAAAAACCAGAGCAAGAAGAACAGGAAGAGAATTCTGCATCTAAAAATGAACAAGGCAGCGGAGGCTTTTTAAACATTCGCTTGGACAGTACTGCTTTATATATCACATTAGCGATTATTCTTTTAATAGGGTTAGCCGTTTATAAAACAAGAATGAAATGGCTGCCAATGCTAATCATTCGTAAATACAGAAAACGCACCGATGATCAGGTGTTTTTCCAGGCTTATGAGTCATTGTTAATGCAATTTGATCGATTCGGTATGAAAAGGAAGGATAGCCAAACTTTAAGGGAATATGCGCAGTCTATTGACGATTACTTTCAAATGGAAAATATGACTGTATTAACGAAAAACTATGAACGAGCATTGTACCGCCGTGATAATGCAAAAGATGAATGGACGAAGTCTGTAGAATTGTGGGAAAATTTAATAAAAAAGACATCATCTTGACCATTGTATAAGAAGATTGATAGAATAGAAAAAATTAATAGTTATTCCTTCATATATCCTCGGGTAGAATGGTCCCGAGAGTCTCTACCGGGTAGCCGAAATTACCTGACTATGAAGGCAGAATAAGTTTGCACGTATAAGACTAGAATTCTGCCTTCTTTTTATTTGAAGGACAGAAGTCTAGTTTTTTTGTGAATTCTGTTCGGTTGTTAATTACGAAGACTAATGTGCAAGTGCAGTCATGGGGTTTGACGTCGCGGTTTTGACTGCCAGCTCCAAGAACGTAAGCTTGGGTTGTCTTATTTGCTTTAAATTGAGCAAGCGATGTGCTTGTGCTTTTGTTTCTAAGCCATAGGGTTTTGAATAAATACATTATTTTGCAGTGATAATACGTATGAGGTGACGACATTGGCAAATATTCAAGAAATGGTAGTTGTTTTAGACTTTGGGAGTCAGTACAATCAATTAATTACTCGACGCATTCGTGAATTTGGTGTTTATAGTGAATTACATCCACATACATTAACGGCGGAAGAGATTAAGCAAATGAATCCGAAAGGAATCATTTTATCAGGCGGACCGAATAGTGTATATGGAGAAAATGCATTCAAATGTGATGAAGCCATCTTTGATTTAGGTATCCCTGTTTTAGGGATTTGCTACGGAATGCAGCTTATGACATATTCTCTTGGAGGAAAGGTTGAACCAGCAAATCATCGTGAATATGGTAAAGCAACGATTGATCTTAAGGCAAAATCTGCTTTATTTGCTGATCTGCCAGAACAGCAGGTTGTCTGGATGAGTCATGGCGACTTAGTAAAAGAGATTCCACAAGGGTTTGAGGTTGCGGCAATAAGCACATCATGTCCATATGCGGCAATGAGCAATGAAGAACGTAAATTTTATGGTGTACAATTCCATCCAGAAGTACGTCACAGTGAATATGGAAATGATTTATTGAAAAACTTCGTCTTTTCAATTTGTGAATGTGCTGGTAACTGGTCAATGGAGAACTTCATTGAAATGGAATCAGCAAAAATTAAGGAAAAAGTCGGCGGTAAAAAGGTGCTTTGTGCATTGAGCGGCGGGGTAGACTCTTCAGTTGTTGCTGTTTTAATTCATAAGGCAATTGGCGATCAATTAACGTGTATTTTTGTTGATCATGGTTTACTGCGTAAAAATGAAGCTGAAAGTGTTATGAAGACATTTACTGAAGGCTTTAATATGAACGTCATTAAAGTTGATGCGAAGGATCGCTTTTTAAATAAATTAAAAGGTGTTTCAGATCCTGAGCAAAAACGTAAAATCATTGGTAATGAATTTATTTATGTTTTTGATGATGAGTCTGCTAAATTGGAGGGTATTGAATTTTTAGCTCAAGGAACTCTTTATACAGATATCATTGAGAGCGGTACGGCAACGGCTCAAACGATTAAATCTCATCACAATGTTGGCGGTCTTCCTGAGGATATGGAGTTTCAATTAATTGAACCTTTAAATACTTTATTTAAAGATGAGGTTCGTGCTTTAGGAACGGAATTGGGAATTCCGGATGAAATTGTTTGGAGACAACCTTTCCCTGGCCCAGGTCTTGGAATTCGGGTTCTTGGTGAAATTTCAGAGGAGAAACTGGAAATTGTTCGTGAATCTGATTATATTCTCCGTGAAGAAATTAAAAAGGCTGGTCTGGATCGTGATATCTGGCAATACTTCACGGTGCTTCCTGATATCCGCAGCGTTGGAGTAATGGGAGATGCAAGAACATATGATTATACAATCGGTATTCGTGCCGTTACATCGATTGATGGTATGACTTCAGATTGGGCTAGAATTCCATGGGATGTATTAGAAGTTATATCAACAAGAATTGTTAATGAAGTAAAACATATAAATCGTGTTGTGTATGATATTACAAGTAAACCACCTGCAACAATTGAGTGGGAGTAAAACACGAACAAAACGAACATTATTTAAAATAATGTTCGTTTTTTATTGACGAGGAAATGTTAGGCTGATAGAATAAAAAAGGAAATTAAATAAGTCGAAATACGTCGTATAATATTGGGGATATGGCCCAAAAGTCTCTACCAAGCTGCCGTAAATAGCTTGACTACGAAGTGTTAATATAGGTGAAAGCTCTCTTATTAACTATTTTGTACGTTAAGCGCTCCGAGGCATGGAGCGCTTTTTGTGTGTTTATATGAGGTTTGTTTAGCCTAGACTCGTTTATTTTGTCTGCATTAGCGCAAGCTACAAAAAAAGGAGGATATTAACATTATGAGAAAGTATTTTCAATTTGACGAATTGGGAACAAATTACCGTCGCGAAATGATTGGTGGGTTAACTACGTTTCTTTCAATGGCTTATATTTTATTTGTTAATCCTATTACACTTTCCTTACAGGCTGTACCTGATCTTCCAGATGCCATGAGAATGGATCAAGGAGCGGTCTTTGTTGCAACAGCTATCGCCGCAGCGGTCGGTTCGTTGATTATGGGTGTTGTTGGGAAGTATCCAATATCATTGGCTCCTGGAATGGGATTAAATGCATTTTTTGCTTTTACTGTAGTGCTTACTTACGGCATCCCATGGCAAACGGCGCTTTCTGGTGTGCTTGTATCTGGATTAATTTTTATTCTATTGACTCTTACAGGACTTCGGGAGACCATCATTAACTCAATACCGGCTGAACTTAAATATGCAGTTGGTGCAGGTATTGGTTTGTTTATTACGTTTATAGGCTTTCAAAATGCTGGAATTATTGTTAATAACGATGCAACTTTAGTTGCTTTAGGTGATTTTCATAAAGGTACAACATTATTAGCTATTTTTGGTGTAATCATCACGATTATCTTAATGATTCGTGGAGTGAAGGCGGCAATCTTTTATGGGATGCTTCTTACAGCAATCACAGGAATGATTTTTGGGTTAATTGACCCTCCAAAGCAAATTGTAGGTGCCGTGCCAAGTATTGCACCGACATTTGGACAAGCTTTTATAAATTTTGATCAAATTTTTACTCTTCAGATGTTAGTGGTTATTTTAACTTTTCTATTTGTTGACTTTTTTGACACTGCCGGAACACTTGTAGCTGTTGCAAATCAAGCTGGATTAATGAAGGATAATAAATTGCCTCGTGCAGGCAGAGCATTATTTGCTGATGCAACGGCAACAACTATTGGTTCTATTCTAGGTACTTCAACAACCACCGCATATGTTGAGTCATCTGCAGGTGTCGCGGCAGGTGCAAGATCGGGTTTTGCTTCAGTGGTAACGGCTGTTTTATTTTTACTGGCACTTTTCTTTTCACCATTATTAGGAGTTATCACACCTTCAGTAACAGCACCTGCTTTAATTATAGTTGGTATTTTAATGGTTTCTGCATTGAAAGATATTGATTGGAATCGTTTGGAGGTCGCAGTTCCAGCATTCTTTACCATTATCATGATGCCTCTTTCTTATAGTATTGCTACCGGAATTGCCTGCGGCTTTGTCTTTTATCCGATTACGATGCTGTTAAAAGGAAAGGGTAAAGAAATTCATCCTATTATGTACTTCTTATTAGTTGTATTTATTCTCTACTTTATTTTTATCGCTTAAGGTAATAAATTAAAGAATGGGATATCATTTCTTCTTAATTTATATAGAAGCTCCTTGTTCAAATAGAATGTTGAACAAGGAGCTTCTATTTTTATTACTTCCATTTATTAAAATTTTTTTATGAAAAAACTCTTGCTAACAGATAAAGAGCATGGTATAGTATAAAACGTTGCTGCTGAAACGGTGCAGTAATAAATGAAAAATAAAAAACAAAAAAATAACTTGACTCAGATGATGAGGTTTGTTATTATAAAGAGGTTGCTCCTGAGAGGTGCAACTGATTATGATCTTTGAAAACTAAACAAAACCAAGCGTGCCAACGTTAATTTCGATTAAAAAAACAACGTACTAAACTAGTACATTTTATGAGCTATATCAAC
>NZ_LATZ01000031.1 GCF_000981385.1 Bacillus sp. SA1-12 | reverse complement strand
TCTCTTTAATAAGAGACCTTTTATATTGTAATAGCATTAACATTGTGAATTGTTTTGTTATCCAACAGTTAAAATAGTGATTGTCTATAAATATGATCTTTATTTTGATTCAAAATACTTTAAATAATAGCCTATTTTTTTTACAACATATTTTGCATCAGACCCTACACCTCGAATGGTTGCTGAAGAAAATGATCGCTGACCTGAAAGTCCAACATAATATAAACCATCGATTGTGGAACTTAATCCTTTATCCTGTCTCGGGGAATTGTATTTATCTATCGTATTTTTTAGAGGTATTAAATAGTGCATATTATATATATAACCAGTTGCATAAATGACAGTGTTTACTTGTTCTTCATTTCCCTTACTCCAAACAACGCCCCCTTCTGTATATTTTGTAAACATTCTTCTGCTATCTGGCGTTTTCTTTACAATCGCTTCTTTATAAATTCCTGTATCCATAATTGATACCTTTGAAGCAAACTTTCTTCCATAAAAAAGAGTATCAACACCAGTTAATTTTAACCAAAAGTGAATGTCTTTTCCGAGTAATCTTTGTGGTGTAAAAGAAAGAGGTTTTCTTGAAGCAATTGTTACATTTGCCACTTTTGCTAACTCATAGGCAATTTGTATAGCAGAATTTCCACCACCAACCACAACTACTCTTTGATTTTTATATTCGTCTACGTTTTTATATTGACTGGAGTGTATGATATTACCCTTAAAATATTCACTTCCTTCTATTGCTGGTAGATTGGGATTGGCAAAAGCTCCTGTTGCTGAAATAACTGTTTTTGAATAATATACACTTTTTAAGGTTTCGATCTCAAATAAATCTCCAACCTTACGAACTACTGTAACTTTTTCTCCAGTACGAATGTTTAAATTAAAATGTTTAGCATATTCTTTGAGGTATGAAATAACTTCTTCCTTGGTAGGATAACGACTTTCATTTCCAGGGAATCGTAATCCTGGAAGGGAGGAATAACATGCAGGAGAAAATAAGGTTAGGCTATCATAATATTTTGACCATGATTCAGTAGTTTGATTTTCACCTTCAAGGACGAGGTATTTTATTCCGTTTTGATTTAAGTGATAAGCCGCTGCTAACCCTGACTGACCAGCTCCAATCATAATACTATCAAATACATCTTTCATGGTTTACACCCCTTGTCATATCGTTATTTAACGATATGTTTTTTAAAAAAAGAACATATAGATACTTCTACATGTCATTTGCAGCAATCAGTCAATAATTTATTTAAATTTTGTAATTGCATCATAATGCTATCTTTGTCAGTTGTGTAAAATACTTCTTTTCCTGCTTTTCGTGAAGACAGAAGCCCAGCTTTTCTTAAAATAGTTAATTGCTCGGAGGCCGTGGATTGACTAATATTCACTAGTTCAGAAACTTGATTAACCGTTACTTCATTTTTATCAAGAAATAAAAACATAATTTCCTGTCTCTTTTCACTAGCTAGTGCTTTAAGGAATAGATGGATTTCTTCATTAATCAAGACCTTTTCTCCTTTTGCCTGTCTACATATCGTTATTTAACGATATTTTTAAACCTATATTATTCTATTCAAAATTTATTGTCAATTAATAAAATAAGCATTAGGTAAAGAGAAAGCCAAAAGGGGGTCTCACGGCTTTTATTTTTTAATTATTCACCAGTCTTATCAAAACTTTCAATTCTTTCCCCGATTTCATCACGAACACGTTGGAAGAATGCCCATTTTTCTTCTTCTGTTCCTTCTGCCTTTGCTGGATCATCAAAGCCCCAGTGCACACGTTTGATATGTGGAGGAGTTACTGGGCATTTATCTGCTGCATGACCGCAAAGTGTTACAATTAAATCAGCATTATTTAATATTTCAGGATCAATCACATCTGATGTTTGATTTGAAATGTCAATTCCAGCATCTTTCATAGCTTTTACTGCATTAGGATTTAAACCATGAGCTTCTAAGCCAGCACTTTTAACTTCCCATTCATCACTTAAGTGTTTTTTTGCCCAGCCTTCGGCCATTTGGCTCCTGCAAGAATTACCAGTACATAAGAAGTAGATTGTTTTTTTAGACATTGTAATAGCTCCTTTATAAGTAAGATTAGTGGATGATAAGTAACCAAATATATAGACCAACAAGTGTAATAAACAATGTTGGGATGGTTAAGATAATTCCAGTTTTAAAATATGTGCCCCATGAAATTTTTACACCCTTTAGTGATAAAACATGAAGCCATAATAAGGTGGCTAAAGAACCGATTGGTGTAATTTTTGGTCCCAAATCTGAACCAATTACATTTGCATAGATAAGAGCCTCTCTGATCGCACCTGTTGTATTAGTATCAGAAATAGCCAATGCATCGATCATAACGGTTGGCATATTATTCATGATCGAAGATAAAATTGCTGCGATAAAGCCCATTCCAACCGTTGCTGCAAATAAGCCCTGATCAGCGGTTACTTGGATTAAATCAGCTAACACATTTGTTAAGCCAACGTTTCGTAAACTATAAACCACTACATACATTCCGATTGAGAAAAAGACAATAGCCCAAGGTGCACCTTTGACTACAGTTCTAGTGTTAACTGCAGGACTCCTTTTTGCCATGAATAAAAAGAAGATAGCAACAATTCCTGCGATGATGGAAACAGGTATTCCAATGAACTCAGATGCAAAATATCCAACTAGTAATATCACCAAAACAACCCAAGACAATTTGAACATTTTTTCATCTCGAATAGCTTCAACTGGTCTTTTTAATTGAGATAGATCGTAGTTTCTTGGAATGCTTTTACGGAAAAAAAGAAATAAAACCAAGATGCTTGCACCTAAAGAGAAAAAGTTAGGTATGATCATCCTAGATGCGAACTCTACAAACCTAATGCCAAAAAAGTCAGCAGACACGATGTTAACTAAGTTACTTACTACTAATGGCAGTGAAGTGGTATCAGCAATAAATCCACTAGCAATAATAAATGGAAAGACCATTTTCTCACTAAATTTTAAATTTCTTACCATTGCTAAAACAATTGGTGTAAGTATTAAAGCAGCTCCATCATTCGCGAAGAATGCAGCAACAATGGCTCCAAGTATACTTACATAAACAAACATTATAATACCGTTTCCTTTGGCTGCTCTAGCCATATGTAAAGCAGACCATTCAAAAAAGCCAATTTCATCTAAGATTAGAGAAATAATGATGATTGCAATAAATGCCAAAGTAGCGTTCCAAACAATAGATGTTACATCTATGACATCTTTAAAATCAACTACACCTACTAATAGAGCTAAAATTGCTCCGCCACATGCAGACCACCCAATGGAAAGACCCTTTGGCTGCCATATGACCAAGGTAAGTGTGATTAAAAAGATGACTGATGCCAAAATTACTGATGTCATTTTTTAAATCCTCCGTTATTCACACGAAATTCTTAAACCTTGTTCTTCAAGTTCTTTAATTCGATAATCTTGGTTTGGAAGATGCTGTAGCAAGTCTTGGACAAATGGATAAAAATCACTATTTTTATTTAATGAATAGATAATCCACTGACCTCTTCTTGTTTCTTTAACAATTCCTGCATCTTTTAATTTACGGAGATGTTGACTAATCGCAGGCTGACTTGCTTTAAAAATTTCAACAAACTCACAAACACAGCAATCATTTTTATCCAACATTTTTACCATAGTTAACCTTGTTTTATCGCCTAAAAGTTTTAGAATTACTGCAGCTTTTTCTATTTCAATAATAGCTTTTATCACTTTTTAAACACCTCCTAAGTTCCCCAAGGTTATCTGCATATTTGTATATAATAATTCGCTTATATAATAATTTACTTATACTTAGTTTTCAAGTGTAATTTTGTAAAGTTTATGTAAAGATATAATTTTCAATTAGCCTAATTCAACTATATGTCTTGTCTGGTAAAAAGGAGCTTGCATTTTTAAAATAAGTCTAATTCTTACTTATTTAATATAGAGTTTATAGTTGTCTCCTATAATTAAATCTGTACTATAAGGAAGATTTACTCCCTAATACCTGGATTACATAATACTTCTTAAACTAACGCGTATTCGGTTATTAAAATGCAGAAAAATCCAGAAGAGTAAAAAAAGTGACCTACAAATATGTAAATAGACCAAATAGTACCTTGCTGTAATTGACTAAATATATATTCAAATTCATTCATTCCTTCTCCTCTTCCAATACAACCTAAAAAATTTATTATGGGTACAGTAAACAAAAAAAGATGGAGATAAAGGACAGTATTATATTTTTTTTCGAATAAAGTTAAATATTACAGTTCCTAATGTTATAAACAATATTAGGTAATAAATAACCCAAAACCAAGCCAATTATAAAAAAATGTGAAATTTCTTAATAATAGGGTGTTTCATATCATCACAAATAGGGTATGGTAGCGATGGACCTATATATATTCGGGTTAATCAGTTCTAAAAGCTGGAGCTGCCGGCTGAACAGGGAGTTGATTCAGTTTCATTCCGCAAACTGGTAATTCCATTTGGTTTAATATTAGATACAATACCCCTATGTGTGACACCATATATTATAATGTAATATGGACCTGTAACCTGTATGTCCTCGGGATATGCCCTTGTTATGTCTATATACTTGGGCCTATGTGGTCAACCGGAAGCCAACGTGTAGTAGGTTTTAATAGTGGTTTTGTTTTTTTATATTTTCCAGTAGGATCATTTGGAGACAAAAGATAAATTATTTTTGTTTTTATTTGGTTATGGAATTAATTATTACGATAAGAATTGCATTTGCTATAAACAATGATTAAAGTGAACGCTCCATTCTTTTTTAACAGCTATTTTTTATAATGAATTGAATTCAAAAATGCTTTACTTTGGAAAAATGTTAAAACAGATGGGGATATCTTTAACAAATAAAGAATTATAGTAAAAAGGCTATTCTCTCGTGAATACAATTCAAGATAAAATAAACGAGGAGATTTCAATGGATACGACTTTTAGCAAAAAAGAGAAAATCAATGATTTTATTATTGAAAACAGACATATTTTTCAAAATAAACTATTATCAGAGGCCGTTACTGTAGCACCCAAAATTAATGAAATTTTACAAAAGGGTAATATTAATCTTTTGGAAAATGCTGAAAAGCTTTCCCTCTATGTCGTAGAGAATAAAGAAGACCAACTAATTAAGTTTGCTCAACAAGAAGGAATCATCTGGGCAAAGCATGCTTTAACCCTCGCCCTTAAATTGGAGTGGGTACAGGTAATAAGACGAACTATATGGCATTTTCTCTATCATTTTGACGAGCTAAATGGTAATTCAAGAAACCGAGATGATTTTTTTGAACTTGAGAAGATGATTAATAACAGACTCGACAAATTTATAAACAATTTTTTCATTAGCTATTCAAATTACAAGGATGATTTAATTAAATCGCAAAGGAAATTAGTTGAGCATCTATCTGTTCCAATCATTCCAGTTAGCAAATCTGTTGCTGTTTTGCCATTAATTGGAATGATCGATGGATATCGTATAAAGATTATTGAAGAAAAAGCATTAATCGAGATATCAAATTTAAGGATTCAACGATTGATTATGGATATGTCGGGAATAGCCGATATGGAAATAGATGTCATAGACCACTTCATAAAGGTATTAAATGCCATTTCGATGATGGGATGTAAACCAATCCTTACAGGGCTACGTCCCGAACTAGTAAGGAAAATGGTCCATGCAGGAATATCCTTTGAAGAGAAAGCAGAAACAAAAGGTACATTACAACAAACATTATGGGAGTATTTATCCAAGGATCAACCTTACTAAACTATATTCTCATTAATAAATTTTGCCGGCAAATAAGTTATGATAACCCTCAACTTTCAAAGTGGGGGTTTTGTGCTTTAATTATATAATTACAATTGAAAATAAGAACATTTGTTCTTATAATATTTTTTAAAGGAGAGTGATCTTTATGTATAGTGATCTTGAAAGGAAAATTTTCCGCATATATTTTAATACTTCAATACATGGTAAAAGCCCTACACTTAAAGAATTAATGAGATGGACAGGAAAATCGGAAGCAGCTGTAAGGGAAACTGTAAAGATACTTCTGGAAAAAGGATTTTTGGTTAAAGACAAGGACAACAATTTGATTGCAAATAGAATAAAAGTCAAATAATTACAAAATATCTACAATTAAATAATATTTAGTTTACCCTCTTATGATCTAATTTACTTGGACAAAATAATCATAGGAAGGTTTAATTATGGTAGATACAGTCTTAACTGAAGCTGAAGCAACCCTTATTTTAAAGCTTAATTTTGAAGAAAAAATGACTGTTGAAGAAATAGAGTGTGTTACTCCTTTTGATACCACTACATTAATTTTTATAATAGAAGAAACCTCATCTAATTAAGCCCCTTCATTAGGAAGGTTTGATTCCTTTTGAAAATGTACAAAAATATTGGTTATCCATTTTGATACCAACATCACAGTAAGCAATCCAAGAAATAAATATATATAATTTATCCCATTGTAAATTCGGAATAATCCCAAAGTGGATAAAAATGGTCTCCATAGAAAGGCTATAAAAACGCTAAGACTTACAGCATATATATAGTAATTTTTATTCCTGTTTAGCGTCCATTGATAAACTAGAATAAAGATTACTGGTGCAAAAGCTGCATCGATTGCAAAGCCCGGAAAGAATGGGACGATTTTATATGGAAACTTCCATAATCCATTTTCAATTGCCATATCATCAAAATAACTTAACCACATATGAATATTCATACCATAGAACCCAAGAAGTAATGCTTTTCTTTTATCAATTAACAAATAAAGAATAATCAAAGATAAAACAAATACAACTAACAAAAACCAAAATTGCCAAGTCTCCCAGCTTGAATAATGTTTCCAAAAATAAACCTGTGAATTAGTAAGCTTATCTGAATATTTTTCTATTTGTTCAAAATGCTCAATTTGCTCAGATGTCAAAGAAACCTCATCCTTCTATGATTATTATTAGTCCGTAGATAAAGCCTGTATTAAATATTGATATTTTTTTCCTTTGTAAGTTTGTTTTTATCCAAGGTGGTAGGTGGCTGTTCCATCCATTCATGCTTTATCATAATGTCTGCTCCATCTTTCGCATACTGAGCAATTTCAAGTGATAGGCGTTCATAATTTATTATAAGATCAGTTCTTTGACTTGCTGCTGCTGCTGTTGCATAATTACCTGTTCCGGCCGCACTCATGAACCCCATATGAAACATTGTCAGTTTATCTGAAAATGGGGGTGTTGTTGAATCGGTAATAGCAATATCAGATGAAACAGGTGATTGTATATCATTATTTAAAAGGGCTTTTGCAAACAATTGAGCATGTTTTTTTGAAATATCTCTTCCTCTTAACATCCATTTTTGAACAATTTCACTTGATGAGGTTTGAGCAAAACTAATCGAAAGTTTACTTCCTATTGTGTTCGTTTGAATATTCATGTATAAATGGGATATTTCAATAGCATTTAATGGTCGTTGTTTACTGAAAATAGAAGTACCACTTAAGTATTTTTTACTGTCTACATAGTCTGTTAGCGTCGGATAAGCTATATATGGGGCTCTAACAAACAACCCTTTTGATAGTAAAACCTTTGAACTTCTCTCAAATAATTCTGATGTTTCTATGAGAGCTTCTCTATAATAAGCTCTCATATCATCTCTAGCACTCATAGAGACAAATCCACTATAACCAAGTAGTCCAAGTTTTGCCATATGATTTATATAGATTAGCATAAAAGGGTCAGTATAAAGACGTGGGGCATTCATATTGACATCTTCATTTGTAAATCCTGTTGGTATTGGAATCTGCTCTTTATTGAAAATAGTCGTTAATTTTTCTAAATGAGTAGATGAAATATCATAAGCAAATTGAATAACAGACTTAATTTCGTTATCTCCTACATCTTTTAGGAAATAGTCTAAAACACATTTGGACATACTATCATTCATATAGCTAGTCCAAATACATGCTATTTCAGCTGAAGTTAGTTGAATATTATGTTCAGTCATATTATTTTAGTTACCTCCAAAGAATAAATTGGGATATAAATCTATTCTTTGCTATTATTTGGTAATTTATGAAAAAAACATTACCATAATTATGTAGTATATAAAAGTAAGATTCTTCGATAAGTTTTCTTCTCTGAATGTAGGTATTCATTCTTATCTTTTGAAGAACTCGATGTTAGTTACATACAATAAATATCCTTCTAACTTGTATTGTTTCACAGCATATATGGCAGGAATATTAATTATCGACTTAAAAAAATCTACTTTCAGCTAACGAAAAAAGATGAATCTCTACTTAATGTAATATTCGAAAACACTACCATCTGTGTTTAATTATTAGGTAATTCTTGCCGGTCATTTGCCTCTGGCAGTTTTTCGATCCATCCGTTTTCAATTATTATATTTCCCCAGTTTGGTACACCTTTCATAACCCTTAGAATTGCTGCCTCACATTGTCCGATTAAATCAGCTCTTAAACTTGAAACCAGAGCAGTACCGTAATATGAAATTGCTGAACCTTGTAAAAATCCCACACATATCATCATGAGTTTATCCGAGAAAGGTTGAATTGTGGAATTTGTAACTTCTTGGTCCAAAAGCTTTGGAAAATTAAGATGTTCTTCACGTAACAGTGAAGAAAAAATCCCAAAGTTTTTATTTGAAGTTTTTAAACTCTTTTCAAAATATTGACGAACATCTTTATTCTTTGCTACTTGACTAAATCCAAGTAAGACCGCTTTTACCAAACGGTTCTTTATTAAATTAAAGAAAATATTTCCAGCCTCAGCTGAATTCAAAGGTCTCTTTTTACCAATCACATCTAATACATAACCTACGTTTGTAATATATTCAACTGTTTGAGGGATAGAGAAATAAGGAGGTTTTTCATAAAGCCCTTTAGATAATAGAATGCCAACACACATTTTATATACTTCCATAGCATCAATATTACATTGATAATAATAATCCTGCATATCTTGGCGAATTGAGTTACCGAAAGAAAGGCTATAACCAGTTAAACCATTATGGGTCATTGTATGTAGGTAGTGTAACCAAAAAATATCTGCAAATAATGGGGGAGCTTCTAAGTTTACATCTTCTTCAGTAAGACCGTTTGGTACAGGGAAATTTTCTTTTTTGAGAATTTCTTTAATTTTAATTACATGTTTTTCGGATAATCCCATAGCAAATTCAAACAGCGACCGAACGTCAGAATCCTTAACAGTTGCTAACACATGTTTACTAATACAAATAGACAAGGTGTCCTGAATATATTGGGTGAATAAATTTGTAATTTCTGTGGATGTCAACCTACTGTTATTATTTGTGAACAACTTTAGTACCCCCCAAAGAATATAAACTTTCACATATTTTCCCTTAAATAACTGTTTATATGTAAAATCACCAGTTCCAAATCAATAGCATTGTATTCTTTTAACTCAGTTCTGAAATTTAATTTTTTATTAACCAGCAACCCAGGTGAAGAACATACTCTTAAACTAATCTGAGTATTTTAACACACAATAAACGTTGAAGTTAATGACAACTGAATTTTTAACCTTCATCACCATTACTTCTTTATATATTTATAATGGATCAAATGCTTTTGCTTTACTAATTCGATATGCTATTAAATAGATAACAATCCATATGGGAAAGGAATAAAAAACTTTCCATTTTACCGTAGTGTATAACCCTATCCACTCAAATAAAGGTTCACCAATAAAAGAAGTAAGTACGGCATAAAAAACAGCCTTAATGAATGGATTAATACTTGGCTTAAATTGCAACCAAAGCATCATTGATACTGGTATTAAAGAAAAGTCCCAAGGAAAAAACGACGGGATGGTTGGCAAGACTCTTCCAGAATAATGCCATAAACCAAATACAAGTCCTAAAAAGTCAAGCCAAGAAGCAATACATAACGTAAAACCTCCTGCAAAAAGCAATCTTGCCTCACTTCCACGTTTACGAATAAGTAACCACACCAACCATGGAATAATGGATAGAGCTACTGAAAACCAAAATTCCCAGTGCCATAACGTGTGCTCTTTCCAATAGGTAAAATAGTCCACTTCGACCTGATGAATTCTTTGAAAAAACTCTTCAGAATTCTTAATTTCTTCTTTACCAATTAAAGGCTTCATCTAATTCACCTTTCGATCAGATTACTACTAATATCCCCAAAGTATCTTCACCTATCCTTACCTTTAGTTTAAAGTTATCATAAACGAAACTAGCTCCTTACTCGTAACACCGTTGGTTAATTTGGTTAGACTGTTTACTGGAAAAAACAAACCAATCACATTTTTTTATTTGAGATAAGAAAAAATAGCCCTTCCATTGGAAGGGCATTTAACGGAGATTCTATAATTTTGCAAGTTTTTCTATTTAATTCAGGATAAGGCATCTTATTTAATCAACACTAATACTTGATTGGGTCCTGTACGTTTCATAACGCGGTAGCCTGTTTCTGCAGCTGTGGCAATACCTTCATCATTTGGTTTGCAATACCTACCTGGTTTACATGTGCCGTCGTCACGAACTAGAAGTTTTCCCAAAAGACCCACTGGAACCCATTCAGGTCTATGCAAACGTGGGATATACTCTTGTGAAGAGTCCCAATCTGGATTTAATATAGGTTCTGTTTTTGTAAATGAGGGTTGAAGTACATTTCCTTCATCGTCTTTCACTTCTGGAACAGTAACCTCATGATATTGGACCCTTCCCCATTCATCCTTCACAAAGAGATTGTGCCATCGTAAATCACTAGCATCTGCAATCATAGCTGGAGTTGCACTCACTACCCCAATAATATAACCATCATTTGCATTTGCTTTGCGTATTTTATTATCTTCTAAGGTGACAAAATAGCCGACGTCTATCGGGTTTCCATCAATTGTTTCAAACATTTCAGCATAATCGGCTGCAGCAGGAGACAATACAACACCGTCGAGATAAAGATTTCCTGTAAGCCCTTCGATCACCGCAGAGTTTAATGTTGGTCCAATTACAAGGCCATTTGCCAGATGCCAAGAAAAAGGGAATCGTGTAGTTCCATTTTGTCCCATTATGTGAGAACCTGTGTGAGTTACATCTACAATCGTAAGGAATCCCTCTGAATGGGAGAAGGTTGCTCTTGCTTGTGTATTAGATCCTTCGGCATGAGATGCAGTACCACTAGCGACTGTATTTCCACCTTCCGCATGAGAAAGACTTCCGCTAGCGATAGTATCTTGACCTTCTGCATGGGCAGCGAAAAATCCACTGGCTGTTGTCCTTAATCCTTCCGCATGAGATGCTCTTCCACTAGCCGTTGTTCCCTCACCTTCTGCATGAGCATTCGTTCCTTGTGTTGGATCTAATACATTTCCCGTTGTAGTTTGAAACCCCTCTGCATGAGAACTTTCTCCAAAGGCCCTGCTCCCATTTCCTTCGGCATGGGAAGTATTCCCCCTGGCGGTAGTACTCTGTCCTTCGGCATGGGAAGCATTTCCACTTGCACCGGTTGCAGATCCTTCCGTATGAGAAGCCACTCCACTAGCTACTGTATTGTTCCCTTCAGCGTGAGAACGAGATCCACTCGCAATTGTTCCTTGTCCTTCTGAATGGGCAGCAAAACCACTTGCAGTTGTACTTGACCCTTCCGCATGGGCATTCGTTCCTTGTGTTGGATCTAATGCATTTCCCGTTGTAGTTTGAAACCCCTCGGAATGCGAATTTTCCCCAAAGGCTCTGGTCCCATTTCCTTCGGCATGAGAGTTAGCTCCACTTGCAATTAAACTGAGCCCTTCTGCATGGGAAGAATCCCCACTGGCCTCGGTAGTTATTCCCTCCGTATGAGAAGCGACGCCACTGGCAAAAGTATTGATCCCTTCCGCATGAGAACGAGATCCACTCGAAATTGTTCCTTGTCCTTCTGCATGAGAGGCAATGCCAGAAGCAGTTGTACTAATACCTTCCGCATGAGCGGCAACTCCTGCGTTTGGATCTCCTAAAATTCCCGTCGTAGTGTCAAAACCTTCTGCATGCGAATTAGTTCCAATTGCAAGTGTATCTTGACCCTCGGCATGGGAATTATCTCCACTCGCTTCTGTATTTGCTCCTTCGGCATGGGAATTAGGTCCACTCGAAATTGTACTAAAACCTTCGGCATGAGAACTATCTCCACTTGCTATTGTATCCCTTCCCTCAGCATGAGATCGAGTTCCACTTGCAAACGTACCTTGACCTTCGGCATGGGAAAAATCACCACCTGCCTGTGTTCTATTACCTTCCGAATGCGATGCAATACCAATTGAAGAAGTAATATTTCCTTCTGAGTGAGATGCCCTACCACTGGAACTAGTATCTTCCCCTTCCGCGTGAGAGGCTTGCCCAACAGCTACAGTACTAAGGCCTTCAGCGTGCGAAAATGCCCCTTCTGCTTCTGTGCCAGGGGAAGAAGTAATATCTGAAGTCCCCCCTTCGGCATGGGATGCAAATCCCCTAGCAATCGTTCCTACTCCTTCCGCATGGGAACTGGATCCAATTGCCATATTTGGAGCTAGATTACCTAACGGATCTACTCCGCCACCTTCTACGTGAGAGGCCCTTCCACTCGCTATATTCCCTTCCCCTTCGGCATGTGCATTAATACCAGTAATAGTTGTTACTGTACTAAATCCCTCAGTATGAGAAGCTACTCCATTTGCAATGGTAGAGTCTCCCTCAGCATGAGAACAATCCCCAATGGCTTGAGTGTTACACCCCTCGGAATGTGCCCCACGTCCTTGTGCGGAAGTACTTTCTCCTTCAGCATGAGAGGCGAAGCCAGAGGCAGCTATAGCAGTTCCTTCTGCAACAGAACATCCATTGGCAGGATCAGTTCTAATACATGTAGTTCCTGGTGGCCCCTCAGGACCTGGAGGACCTGGAGGACCGGGAGGGCCTGGTGGACAATTGCACTTATGCTTTCGTTTTTTTATAAGTTTTAAAAAATGGGATAATGAGCATGTACACATAGGAAACAATGGACAACATTGTTTATGGTTCAGTTTGTGACCAATCATTTAATTCACTCACCTCAATAACAATTATCTATCCCATACTATGATTCTTATTAATAGATGATTGGACTAAAATGAATTTTATTGAAGGTCACTTCATTTATTTTCTTTTAAATAAGGGTTTTAATAAATACGCACTTACCCTTTAATAAAAAGGATAGTCTAGGTCTGGAATTGAGGGAGTATATTCGGTTGATTAAAGACGATATTGAGGATGGAAAGTATAATTAAAAAGTAAAAAGAGCTCCTGACAGGCTACTTACTTTATTTATGCATTTTAACTTTTTATTATCATTTCCTTTATTTTCAACCCATATAATAATACTAATTTATAGGGGGGGATTACATGAATAAAACAATTATAAAAAATACACAAACTATTTTAAAATTTTGTCCTCAGTGTAATAAAGAAAAACCGTATTTAATTAATTATGTTTCGGGTTCAGTATTATGTGTTAAATGTGGATATTTTCATTCAACTCAATATTAATGCTTACATAAACAAACTTATTATTGGTAAGTATTTTTCTCTTTTAATCATTTTTTTGAAAGAAAATAGTGAGAAAAGCTGGCATCCTGGTAAATCCCTATCATTTCTTATCAAGTTAAGAAAACTAGCTTTCCTAAACGAAAAGGTTAACCAGTAAAAACTGGTTAACCCTAATGTGACCTTATTAGTTTAGATTATTTGATAGAACGTTACTAGAAAATTCACCAATTGTACCAGTAGTTATACCAAGGTTCCTTTTTCTTATCTTTCTTCTAACAAGAAGCAAAACATTCTTTCTTCTTACTACTCCTACAGTCATCAGAATAATTTTTTAAACTCTATTCCATTTTACTTTCCTCCCTTTAGCATATATAAATTTTATTTATTCCACTTGATTGAACGAACATTCGTTCTTTAATATATCTTATAGGAGTGTGATTTTTATGTATAGTGATCTTGAATGGAAAATTTTTTGCATTTACTTTAATACATCATTACATGGTAAAAGTCCAACACTCAAAGAATAGATGCGGTTAACGGGAAAATCAGAATCAGAAGTGCGGAAACTGTGAAGATACTAATAGAAAATTTGGTTAAGGATAAGGAAAACAATTTAATTGCAAATAGAATAAAAATATAAAATTTACAATTCTTTACCTTTAACTAACACTTTCTTAACAATATTTCTATACTCTTAGAACAAAAAACTAAGAGGTGCAAGTCATGCATTCCGGTGAAAGACTTAAAGCAATCAGAATAGCAAGAGGGTTTACTCAAGCAGATGTTTCAAAAATGATCGATGTAGATAAAAATATTATTTCTAGAGCTGAAAGAAGTTCAAATGTTGGAAGTATATTATTGAGGAAACTTTGTATGGCTTATAATGTTTCATCTTCTTTTATATTGGAATTGGAAGACAATCAATTTGATTTAGAAACAAAATGGGCTATTTTAATTAAATTATGTAAAAGAAATAATATTTCTCCGAATGAGGCATGGAGAATTGTTAAAAGTCATGTAAATGAGATTGAAAATAAATAAAATAACCCTCTCTTTTAACAGGCGAGGGTTCTAATTGAAAAAAACTCTGCCTTGTTGGAGACAGAGCAATGACAGTTAAGAAAATTTCGACTAATCAAATATATTCTGGAGGTTATATCCGATTATGAACTATTTATTTACATAAATGTATTAAAATATACACATTATAATTGTTCATTTCTGAAAAATACTATTGATTAAATATTCACATATTTTTTCGCTTCTTTTTTATTTAATCCACGCTTTTTCATTTCCCATTTAATTAGAGATAAGTAATTTTTGATCTCCAAAATCTTATTAAGGTCAAAAAAAGAATTCCTTTGTTTATAGATTTTCAATTGTTTTTTATAATTAATGTAAAGAACTACTAATTCATTATTAGATATTGTACTTAGTTCCATATCAAATCACCTTACTCATTATGAGTGATTTGAAAAATAAATACAAGTATTAACCCATCCTTCATTCCAGTTTTTTACTTATATAATAATGAACACTAAATCACCCCTCACTTTTCCAAGGCGAGGGGCTTCTATGAGAACCAGGCATTACTGGTAATAATACATCATAATGTCCAAATTACAGAACTTTATACCACCAATTCCGCTTTTGTAACCAGGCTTCATATTCTTTACGATTTTCAGGCGATAACCCTCCGGATAATGCTGTAGGGTTTTCACCATCACTTTTGAATTGTACTTGCGCCCACCATTTTTTATCAATAAAGTAAGCTGCAATCTCTTTCACCATGTCTGCTGTCAATCCACCTGTTTGAATCTGCACACTTTCTTCTTGTTTTGGTTCAGGTAATTTCTTGCCTGAAATTATTTCAGCAATAGCTTTACAAATTTCATCGAACTTACTTTTGTAAAGTACAACATCTGCTTTTGAATCAACAAAACAAACTTCAATTAAGATTGCAGTTTTCTTTGTACCATTTAAGAACCCTAGGTTTGTACGTTTTTTTGCCCCACGGTTTTTTAATCCACTTGCTTTTGCAACTGCACTAGCTACTTTTTCAGCAATTTCCCTTCCACTTTCTGAAATATAAAGAACCTCCACACCTCGAGGATCATTCGTTTTACTTGCAGCATTAAGATGAATAGAAATATCTAAATCTCTGCTCTTAGTGTTGTGGTATCTTACAATGGTATGAATGTTTTCGCTTTGAGTTTTGGATGTATTATCGTGAAATTCATATACTGTACATCCTAATTCTTTTAAGTAATCTGCGACTTTACTAACTATTTTTCTCGCTTCTGTAACTTCATTAATATATGAATTAGCTCCACTTACATATTTACCATGGCCAGATGATATAACTAACTTCACCATTACTATCCTCTCCTTTGAAACAAAAAAGCCACCGAATTGCAGCTTATTTTTTGATTAAACCTTGAGCTTGTAATGTTTTCTTTTGCAATTGACCTTTCTCTGTCACATAGTTGTTTTTGAACCAGGCTAAAAGTGAAGTCACAATTGTAAATACCATAGATCCTAATAAATAAACACCATCAATAAGACTGGTTACGTGACCTTCTACTATTGGGATTGGTGATTTCCCAAACATTATGAGTGATTGATTTATTAGGGCAACAAAAAGAAGCACCGTCCGAATGACCGTACCTTTGTCTAAATTAACTATAATATTTTTCATTTAAACCTCTCCCTTATGTTCAATTTTATCAAGTCGTTTATGTGCCTGTTTAGAGATTTCTTCTACTCTAACAACTCTGTCTGACAAATCCCTTACCCGTTGTTCATTTGCTCGAATATCAATACGAATAGATTCCACACCTTGACTTATGTTATCAAGCTTTGTTCGGATTACAGCCGATTCAGTAGCATCGTTTTTTACATCTTTATCCCGGTTTCGACTAAATGTAAAAATGCCAATTAAGAAACTTCCTATAGCAATTAATACTGTTAATTCAACTGCCATCTGAATCACCTCTTTAAATGTACAATAAAAGAGCCTTTTCGGCTCTAATTGAAATAGTTTAAATTAATGTATTTTTCTTTTCCTCTTCTTTTCAACTTTAATCAATTAAATTCAGGTAGAATTATTATGGTTTAATTTTTTTCGAATAAAGGCGATGCAAAGTAATATTATTGGTATGATTATTTGCAATGGAACATGGAAGTATGGAACATAATATTCTATACCAATTTCTAGATGTTCCGGAAAATTATTTCCAATTAATAAAGATAAAGGGGTAATAATAGTGCCTAAAGCTAGTAATACCGATTTATTCTGATTTATTTTGATTAACTGAGAAATCCCAATAGCAGCCCCAAATGTCCAACCCCCAACCTTAAAAAATACACCTGATACCATCATTAAAATAATTAATGCGTCAAATCGTTCAAGGAAATCTGCTATTGTAACCATCCGAGTAGCTGAAAGAAGAGTGAACCAACTTCTTCCATATATTTCAGAACCTAGAACGCACAAAATAATAATTGCATTTAATGTTAGTATTAATCCACTAACTAAAATTATTAAATTTCCTACCATTCTGATATTACTTTTGTTATTTAAAAACGGAAAAAACATCATGATTATAATCGTTTCTCCAAATGGGAAGTTTACAACAGTAGGGTAAACCTCTTTCAATACTGGTTTTAAACCATTGCCTAATACAGGAGTTAGGTTTTTAATAGTAAATTCCTCTACACTAAATAATAAAACCCAAACCACAACTAGGGACATAATGTAAATTGGAAAGACTGTTTCCCCCATTCTTCCAAGAGTCTCAACTCCCCCACGAAGACAATAAATCACTAATACAACAAAAATTCCGATTATAACCACCATCGGGGTTTCTACTAATATGGTAGTGTTAAGTAATGTACCAAGATCTCGACATGCTCTTGCTGCAGAATATATAAAATGCAAAAGATAGAGAATAATCAAAGGAAAAGATAGATACTTTCCAATTATCTTAGGTAGCATTGTAACCAATGTATCTTCTGGATAATATAGTGATAATTGGGTAAATACCCCCATTAATATCAAACTCGAGAACATACTGAATAATATTACTATCCATGAATCCTGTTTAGCTCCTGCACCTAATCCTAAAATAATCGCAGTTCCAAATTCAAAACCAACAATTACATAAAAAAGTTGAAGTGCACTTATTTTTTGCTCCTTCATAACGTCTCCTCTAGAATAAAAAAAACCCTGATTTTTCTATATCAGAACGGAATTTTCCTTTTTTCTTATTATTTCCAGCGAAGAACTTATGCAAACTTAAAAGGAATTGGTACATACTATAATCTTTTTAAATACTGGATTTAAACTGCCGTCTGATCACCTCCTTAAAGGCAAAATAAAAAGCCAAGATTAGGGTGACTACTTTGGTACTCAAAAACTTCTAGGGTGAAAAATTACTTTAATTAGAGAGGGAGGGACAATTTTTAGAAAGAGCAATCAGAGTTACAGTTAAGCTAAGATAAGAATTCCTTTATTTTTAGCAGCTTCTTTTATAAGGTGTAATTCAGCCTTCATTGCTTCTGTAAACATTTTCTTATCTATTTTGAGTTTAAATTCAAAATAAAACTCTATTATCATCTCAATTGTTAATTCGTCATATTGAGAATGCAATGATTCACCACCTCTTGCCCATCTCCTCTCGTTTCATAGATACCCTATTTAATTAATGATTAACCCCCAAAACACTATTCTACATCTTGATATATTACTCATTACTGACCTGATGCCATCCAATCTGAACCGTCCCAAATTAAAGTGATAGCCTGTTCATTACTCAATACCTTATTTGCTGCCCCATAAAGAATGGCGTTATACGTAGATCCTGTTCTGATTGTAATCGTATTCGCTCCCGAACCACTATTTCGAATAATAAGTAACTGACCACGTTTATATCCATCAGGTAAAGCACCCATAGTCCAATTTCCTGTTGTTGATCTTAAACGTAGATAAATAACGTCATTTGCATTGTTAGCTATGTTAGGTATCTGATTATCTGCAGTTACATCTTGATAGATGGTCATGTTCGGGATTGTTTCATCTTTAGAACCAAAGAAAAAATTTGAGATATCTTTTGAGATTGTGACATTCTTATCTGATTTAAAATTTGTAAACCTTGCAACATTTGCGGTTGTATCTAAACTTTCTATAATTACGTTTCCTGTAGTTGCTCCAAAAACAGCACGAACATCATCAGCAGTTAAAGTTGCAGCATTAGATAAACCAAAGATTCTTCCATTCGAAGAAGCATAACCTGTTAAATCAATATCTACATTCTTGAATGTAACTTTCGAATTATCTGCAACAATAAAACGGACATAGCTTGCTGTTTGTTTTGAGATAAGTGTTGCACCTTCGACATTAACCTCTGCATTTACAAAAAGGAATATTCGAGAACCTCCAATACACTCAAAACTTCCCCCGACAATTCGAAATTTATCTACCCCTATACCTGAACCTGTCTTATTTACATATACTGCATAATCACTTGCTCCAATAACCTTACAATTTTCTAGAATGACTTCTTTGGTTGACTCCGGATATTGCTCAAATATATTAAAACCATATCGACAATTCAATGCAGTACAATTGTTGAATCCTATTTTTCTTCCCCGTGCGCTGAATCCAGATCCCGAAGCATCCATGCCTCTATAGTTTCCAACTGAGGTACAGTCATTGAACTTGATATTAAAGGCTTCGTCATGTGTATCAAAACCTGTATTCGAACACCCCTGGGCAAATCCACTTACATTTGTATTTGCACTTCTTCCATAGCTTTCGAAATCAGTTGATCCCGCAGGTATATCATTCGTATTTGTTGTATAACCATGTCTGCAATCTATAAAAAGGCTTGAAAACACATTTCCATATTCGCAAGAAATATCATTAATGCCATATCCATAACATCCACCAGAAGGATTGTTTTTCAGATTCTTCACTTTCAAATCAGATATGGTGTATCTATATAAACCAACTAATGTTAAGAATGACGCATAACCTCTTAAACATCTAACATTATGGATAGATACATCTTGTGCAGCTCTAATCGAAACTAAAGTTGCATTCCATCCATTTGTATCACCTTCAGGCAACGAATCAAACGTTATTCCCTCAATGTTAAAAGAAATATCTTTCAATCTAACAAGTCGAACATTGGTTGAGTAGGTTTCCCTTAATATCCCTGTCAAATAGACATCACTTGAAACAACATCCCCAACGATTGCGTATTCTCCTCTTCTTCGCTTGTCAGTTGTACTGGTTGTTTTCGCCCCTTCGATTTCATCATCAGAAATAACTCTGACAACATCACCTTTCTCCAAAATTGGTACTGAAGATAAGGTTACCTTTGATACATTCATAGAACCTTGACCTTCGAAATCATAACTTGTGGTAGATATGGCACTCACGCTATAAGCAGTATCCCAACCGCCTTTTAAAGAAATGACAGTAGAATTTGTTAACTGGATGATTCTTGCACCATAACCAATCAAAGAAATACTTTTTCCTATTGAACTAACATTTGTAATGTAATAGTCATCAGGGGGGAAAATGATTGTTCCTTTGTCAGGTAAATCTAGAAGAGCTTGTGCAAAGGCTTGTGTCCAATCAACCCCTTGAGCTATTGCGACTTTTAAATGATCATATTCCGCAATACTTATATAGTAATCTAGCTTTTTTTCAGAAGCATCAAGACGAGCCTTCAATAAAGGATAAGTTGTACCCTTAGCTGTTGTTCTTGCCTGCAATGTTTCAGCATCAGAAGTTCCACTTTCTATAATAATTGTGTCTAGTTGTGCTTGTGTACTAACTGCTTTTGTCTCAGCAGTTTGAGCATATTGCTTAGCTTCATTAGCTGCGTTTATCGCATTGGCTGCTCTAGTTATGGCATCTTCTGCCTGCTGTGGAAGCGACTTTAAAAGTGTAAAATTACCGTTAATCTTTTGGTAATTTGAATTATTGTTATTTCTAATTTCTCTTAAAGATATTTCATCTGGATGAAGGTCTAATTGTTTTATTTCATCTGCCATAAATTCGCCTCCTTAATCCAATAAATGAGAGACTATGATGAAAGTTCAGTCGGCTTTGGCGAGTCTATCACTTCTTCTATTCTTTCGCCATCTTTTAAAATGAGATCTGGTTTGAATCCGTTAATCACAACTTTAAATTTTAAAATGTTATCAAGAATGAGTTTGTCCCGAATAAAGAAAAACGCGTATTCCTTGTCAGGTCTAGGATTTGTTCCTCCTAAGCCTTCTACTACATTACCCGTTCCATCAACATTTACGTATATTCTCATTTCTTCTTCCATGTTTTCCCCTCTTAGCCAAATTGATAAACTCCATCAATACGGCAACCAACTTCTTCTGCAGCATCAATTGATCGGAACTTAATATAAAACCTAATACTTGAATAACTTGGTTTTCCTAAATCAATTGTCATTTCGAAAAACGTACCACCAATTGAATTAGGATCATAGTGAATTGTCATTACTTGATAAAAACTAATTCCGCCTGCATAAGATTGAACAGCTAATCCTAAATCACCATTATTAACAATGGCATATCCTTCAACCTTCAAATATCTTCCTACGTGAGTCGTTCTGTAAGCTCCTAACTCTTCATATGTTTGAACAGTTGTTCTGTAATAACGATCACGTTCTGTCGTATTGTATCCAATGAATTTTGGTGAGGTTTCTTGAACTGCAACATCTTGTTTAGGAACACCGTTTTCTACCCATACAGCTCCATCAGGACGAATAATTTTAATTGCTCCGTTTCCTACTGTAAGCATTCCTGGAACGATTTCGACATACTTACTAGGATCAACATAATCAATAGACTTAAACTGATCTCCTGTAATATACATCTTTCCGGTAGCACCTTGAATCCTAACAAATGCAGTGTTTATTGTCCCCGTTGTGACAACATCCGCAACAAGACCTGAACCTGTTAAGGCATTTTCAAAGGTCTGGCCACCATCATCAGAAATCCCTATTCCAGCAGAATTAAAAAGAACCAACTTGTTAGGGTTGGTTTTATCAATAGCGAGAATTCCTCCATTGTCTGGGAATTGCAGCTCTGTTTGGGCATTTTGTAAAGCGATTGTTGCCTGCTGTACTGCAATTGCAAGTGCTTCAAAAGGCAAAGGTCTCTTACCCTCGATTGCATCTGCCAGCGACTTTGTAGCATTATGCATACGTCGTTGTTGTTCAAATATATTACTAAAATTAGAAAGAGTAACATCACAATCTATTACCTTTCCTTTCTTGTCCAGTAATTCAACGATTTCAACAATACGAGTATCTACCTTCATATTGAAACGATCTTCAACAAGGATGATGACATCCCCTTCATCCGGATGGTTCTTGTTATAACCATTTGCCCTAAGATCAGAGAGTTTAACAGTTAAGGAAATCTTCAAACTTTTATCAACGGCTTCTTTTACTTTATTTTTTAGATTCTCAGCATTTGTAAAACGTTCATCGCGAATAGCTTTAATAGGTCTTTCACCGTAAATATCAGCTAGAGGAGATCGATAAGTCACATGCAATTTGTCTTTTCCGAATCCTTCGCCATAAGTGGAGAAATCAAGTGCATCCACTTCACGTTCAATTGATTCTAGATTAAACTTGTGACGGTATTGAAAATCTGTTGTGTTACCTATTTTATCTTGGAGAGTAACGAATTTACCTTGAACTTTAAATTCCGATTTGTATCTCTCTAAAGCTGTTTTAAATAGTTCAAGTCCAAAGTCGTCACCAAAGTTTTCAAAGTTCTGAGCATAAAAGGAGCCAATAATATTAAAAGTGTATCCTGATCCCTCAAAGATGAAATTCATCATATCTACAAATGTTTTCGTTCCAGTAAATATTTCATAGATATAATGGTTCCTCATGTCATCGTAAAAGCTATGCAAGCAGCTTATTTCTCTTGAATAACTGTTACCCTCTGACACATCTCGGTAATAAACAATAGGGTATTCTTCACCTACAAAATCAATTAATCTCCAATACTTATCTATGGCATCAAAGAAATGAGCGTTTTGTTTTGTTTTTTCAAGCTTAAAGGAAAATTCCTTCTCACCATTAACCCTTCGTTTACGGATAATATTAGAGGCACCAGTAAGCAAGTATACTGTACCGTTTAAATCTTTAATCGCTAACATGATGTGACTCCTTATCTAAAGTACCAACGAAAATCAAAAGATAATGTTCCATTAGTGGCTCCTGTTACTTGAATCGTGTTCCATCCAGGCTCAAGTGTAATTAATTCTAAGTTTGTGTTACGCACAATAGATAAACCATTTAGTCTAGAATCAATACCATCAATCTCAAGTAAATTCCCTTCAACTGTACTTCCAGAAAAACTCCATTCTGTCCAGTTTGTATCATTAAACAAAGTTAGATCTTTGCTTGCACCTCTGTATTCTATTAAGAGGTACATGCCTTCTGCTGGATCAACTCTCTCAGTACCACCGTTATAGACTTGTATAGTTGTAGGATTAGCAAAAACATATTGTGGTTCTTCTCCGAATAGTTCAGCTTGTCCAACTGTCCATATGTTGTTCTCAACTTCACCAGTACCATTACCGATAATGAAAGGTGTGAGAGTTGTAGCAGTGGTTTCTCCGAAAGGTAATCCAACTGTTTCAAACTCTATAGTATCTAATCCCCACAATCCTCTTTGATCAGGTGCTAAGTTACTTGTTCTACGAACTAAATACCTTTTGCCGTAAATAATGTCTGATTCAAATCCAGTAAAACGGCCTTGTTTCTCTCCAGGTGCTTCGAAATTCATCAATCCTAACGATCTTCCTTCATATATCCAAAACTCTTCTATTCCACCAAGCCAAGCATATATTTCATCTCTCAAGAGAGGATAATCCATTAAGTCCACTGCTTTAAACATAAAAGGCACTGTTATAGTTCTTGGACCATAATCAGCACCTTTGTCAATGTTTCCCGGTCTGCCTGTTATCTCTGACTTATATTGCCTTACGCCTGCTGTTCCTACAAGAAAGTCACGGACGATAAGACTGAGGTCAGAGAACTTTTTACGTTCACCGTTCAGTTTTTCAATTAATACATCCATCGATTACTTACCTCCAAATCCATCTGTAATACGTGATTTTCTTGCATTCCCTCTTTCCACATATGAAACAACCTTTTCTCCATCCCACTCGTTATAAACATTGATGACTGGTTCTGGCATTTCAAAGGATGAAACTTCGGCTCCTATGTCTTGGCGAATACGACCAAAGTCAGAGCTTGTTAACCCCGTATCGATAGCAAGTTGTGCACGTTGTGATTGTAATAAGCTAGTCATCGATGCTTGAACACTTCTTCTTGCCCTTGCAATTGAATCCTTAATCGGTCCACCAAAATCTTTGAACCATTTGGAAAACGTATCTGCATTGGAAAACTAATACATCGAATGTTATGATCTAATTCCAAATCTGTAATTATTTCTTCAAGCAAGGAAAAAGTTGAATCCCTATGCGTATCATAAACTTCACGAACAACCAATGCTGTTCTTTTTTCTTCAAGAAGCTTGAGAATGAGTTTGAGAGCAACATGATAACTCTTAGATGAACCATAGCCTCCAACAAGGAAATAAAACTTCTGGGACCAATCAAACTAAAAATCTTCAAAGTGTGGATTGACCTCTTTTTCGATCATGATCCATCACCTTTACTCTTACGTTTGATTAGAATTTCAATTGGTTTGTCATCAGAACCTTTAGATATTTTATCTACCTCTGCTTTTGTCTTTTCGATATTTAATCGCATATGCTCCAATTTAAGACGTCTTTCATCATCAGCAGAGGTTAATTCATCAAACTGCTTTATAAGGCTTCTTAATTCAGACATTGCCCTAGACTGAGCATTAAGAAAAGTAGTATGTTTATCCCAAGGGAATTGGATTTCCCATTCTGTTTCCATCATTTCTTGATCCTCAGACACCATGCTCTTTTGCTTTTTAATCTCTTTTGTTATGTCTTCTTGATTCTTAACAAACATAATCTGTTGAGCACGAATAATAGCAGCATATTGGATTTGTATTTGATCCCAAATTAAATCAGCAGCTGAACGTTCTTTCATATCTTCCATAATCTCTAAGGTTTCTTCTGGAAGGTACTTGGAAAAGAATCCATGAGTAACAGCATTTTGATTACCTTTAGGTGCTCCACCATTATTGCCTTTTGCATTGATGTTCCCTTTAGGTGCACCTCTCTTTTTTGTGTGCACACTTTTTTCTTTGGGTGCACCCCTTTTACGATTCCAACCATAGAGCTTTTTCCAAGACTTCACCGTGTTGATAGATACCTCATACTTTTCAGCAATGTCTTTGTATTTCATCCCTTTTACATAATCTTTTTCAGCAAGTACATATTTTTCAGCCATTCTACATCACCTGCACCCCCTATTATTTGAGTTATTTTGGAAAATAAAAAAGCACCTCGAAGGATGCTTTGTTTACTAAAAATATAATGATTGCAATAATACCTTTAACTCTCTTGCAGACTCTTCAACACCTTGGAAATAAGTTTCTTTATCAAGATCACTTTCATCAAGATATGCAAATTTTCCAAGAAAAGAATCAATTTGACTTGCAACCTCAGGAGAAGCGTTTTTATAATACGGAGATAAAGATGCAACTAAAACAGTAAAAGCATTTCCTACTCTGTCAATATAGTCTGCATCAATAACTCCATATAACCCACCTCTTCCACCTAACTCGAGAGCCCTACGTCCTGCCATTTCTAATAACATTGATATTTGGTGGTTGTTAACTGCCATATAATTACCTCCTTTTATGTACAAATAATATTTTTCTACACAAGGAGATAATATCCTTCTTTTTACCTAAAAACCTCTTCGGACAAGATACCTATTTAGTGTTTAAGAAGCAGTCCCACCCATTTCTATTTACTGCTAAATTACTTATCATTTCCTACATTTCAATTTAAAACACTATAAAGTGATTGGACTTTAGACTCGACCTCAATTACACTGATTAACTTAACTTCGTTCATATTTAAAATAAAATAAACATCATTTTCATCAGTAAAATTTATTATGCATTCTTCAGCTAATCTTTTATACACATTTTCTCTAGAGTCCGATTCTACTATTTGTGATACTGAAAAACCATTATCAAGGAAATAACTAATCTTATATTTATTCATTTTATCAACCCCCGAGCATATTGTACGAAACAAAAGGGGTGTTTTTGGCTATAAAATCCATTATTAAATTTTCCCATCTCATAAATAGGTGGCAAACGTATGACAAAAAGAGCTTCATCTTGCTAAACAGAAAAGGCTCTCGTTTTTACGCTTCATCATTTTGTTTTCAGCTCGCTTTATATGTGTTTGAACGGTTGATTTTTTAATACCTAAAATATCAGCAATCTCCTCATAAGAGAACAATTTCACTTTGTTCAATAAGAAAATCTCCTTCTCACGACTTGTTAAGACAGATAAAGCATCCTCAATTCTATTATCAGCACTAGAAGTATTTTCTTCTGAATCCTTATAAATCCCCTTACTAAATGTTTCTATTATCTTCGGATCTTTAAAAAGCATCCTCTTATAAGAATCTCATCGATCATACCCTCTTTTCGCCCCAGGCTGTCGCCCCGTTTCTAACCACTCAATAGTAAATTCCAAATCGCTGATCATCCTGCTGATTATTTTTTTATCAGTTGCTTGTTTTGCAGTTATTTTTTCAGGAGGAATTTTCTTATATGTATTGTACATTATCCGTACTTCCTTTAACGATCGTTTATATTCAAAAATTAAATCTTCCACTTGATCAGCTCCCTTTCATTCATATAAAAAAGGGACACCAATCAAAACACAGAAAAACTGTGTAAAGATCAGTGTCCTCCAGATGGCTGGTAGAACTATATTAAGTTTTGATAAGTCAAATCAATATCGTTAATTATTTGTCCGTTATTTAATTTAATTATTTGAGTTTTTATTGAGTATTCATTATTCTCCATATCTAACCAATCAATTTTTATATATCCCTCCATCTCTATTCCATTTTTATCCTTGATTACAATTGAAAAAGCTTCATAATTTTCTTTTACCTCTTCATTATTTTCCCTATTTGATATATCCCCTTTAAAGTGTTGACTAATTGATAGACCGTCTCCTATCCACTCAACATTTTTAATAAAATAGAAGGGAAATCCTTCATTCGTTATAACAAACCAATAAGACCTACTGTTTCCTTTAATACTATTAAATGTTTTTATTTTAAATAATAAATTATATCTATTATTTATTTCTCCACTTTGCTTATTAATTTGCTTTTCAGTTAAAATAACTGCAACTATTGCAATTATTACTGAAATTAATGCAATTGATATTAATATTATTTGTATCCAATCTGTTGGAGTTAGACAATTCCAAAGTCTTTCACAAGTTTCTTTAATTAGAAATTTATCCACTCAAAACGCTTCCCCCTCATCAAACTTATCGCGTTTCACCTTACCTTGATGAGTGATTATCTTCGTTTCACCATGGGAAGGTAACTCGGTTATTTTAGCTTTACCTTCGCACAGAACAATGGCAAAACTTCCTTTTAGTTCCATTATATCAACCTCTAGTCTCATTGTACTAGGGTTTATTTTTAATTCTTGTAACCTCACAAAGACCCCTCCCTGTCGAATTATTTATGTAGAGGAAATTTCTTCTTATATGAATTATTTATAAATCTTTAACAATAATATTGGAGGTTTTATGAAGTTTTTTCTAGGAATTCTTTTTGCTCTACCAGCTGTAAAATTAGTAAAATCACTAATAATAGAAATTGATAACCTTTAAATAGTCAGGTTGACGCCTGGCTATTTTTGTTCACTTTTTCCTTTAACTATTTATTAATCTTATATTTTTTGTTCGACAAAAAATAACAATAGGTGTTTTAATTTGTCTAATTAATTTGGTTTAATTTCCCAGTAAAAAGTAGTATTATAGATATATATTTAATTTGAGATAAAGGCAAATCTCCTAAAAAAATAGGAATCACATCTCTATTTATAGTGTTTTTAACTTAGATGGCTATATGCCGAAATATATATATTTTAGGAGGTTAATATGGTAATTTCACCTATCAAAGAAAATAGTTTAGACGAAGAATGGGTTGATCTAATCTTATACGCCCGAGAATTAGGTATTTCAGTTGAAGAAATTAGGGAATTCTTTAATAAACACTCTTTGACCTGAATAGGTCCCCCCTTTCATTTTCTATCAAATAAGAATTAACTCCAATTCCCAGTAAATTTACATCTCATAGAATGCTAAAATTACTATGAGGTGTTTTTATGTTCATATCACCAATGTTATTGCATAAATCAGATCATCCATTCGATGATGATTCCTATATAACAGAGCTTAAGTTAGATGGGATTCGTATCATTTGGACTAAGTTTAGCGATAAGGTCCGAATCTTTACACGACATAACAATGAAGTTACTGCTATATATCCAGAATTAACTGAAATAGACTTACCAAATGGCACCGTTCTTGACGGTGAAATTTTAGTCTCAGATGAAAATGGTAAACCTGACTTTGAAGCTACAATGGAACGATTTAGATCAAAGAATGTACCTTACGGTGTCCAATAATGTGTATTTGATGTCATTCAACATAACGGTATTAAGGTATATAACTTTCCGTTACTCTCCCGTAAGGAACTTTTAAATAAAATAATTCCCTCCAATCATCCTAATATTGCAGTTGTTCAATGGATTCCTGGTAATGCTAATGCTTATTTTGATTTGATTAAGCAACAAGACTTAGAAGGGATTGTGTTAAAAAAATCTGATTCTTTTTATGACATCGGTAAACGTTCATACAATTGGCTAAAAGTAATCAATTATCAGTATGAAGATGTTTACATTACTGGAATACGTAAAGATGAATTTGGTGTATTATTATCATTCCTTGATGGTAAACCCGCTGGATTAATGGAGTTTATTCCACCAAATGATCGTAAGAAGTTAAATTCCATGTATAAAGTTCATTCTGAAAATGACAAGTTTTTATTCATTGAACCTATTAAATGTCGTGTGAAATATCGAAATCTAACTAAGCAAGGAAAATTACGTATACCTTCAATTGTGGAGTGGTTATAACTCCACTCTTTTAAAAAGTCAGGTTTCCACCAGGCTTATTTATTTAGCTTTTTCCTTTAACTGTTTTTATCTAATAATTTTTCTTGGAAAAATAATGTTTATATCTTGTCTAATTAATTGGTTTAATTCATCAAATAAAAGTAGTAAAATAAATATATGTTTAATTAGATAAAGGCAAACCTTTTGAAAAATAGGGACGCAAAGCTCCAGGTCTAAGGTTTTAAACTAAGATGGCTGAGCTGCCTAAAATATTTTTATATTTTAGGAGGTCAACAGTGTTAATAGAATTAATAAAAGAAAAAGGGTTAGACAAAGATTGGACTGAACTATTTTTACATGCCCTTGAAATAGGTATTACAGTTGAAGAAATAATAGAATTCTTCAACAAAGATCCCAGACCTAATTAGGTCTTTTTTCTTTTCTCACTACTTTTCATAATACCCTCATTACTATCGCAAGATGAGACAACTAAACCTTTATATTTTCATGTTTAAGATTTTGTAAACTTCTTTAATTTTCATCGTTTTGTCTTTCTTTTTCTCACAAAATCCCCATAATTAAATTTATAAACACATAACTTTAGGAGTGGATTTATTTGAATAAAAACTTGGACATAAAAAATTTAGATAATGAATGGATTAATCTTCTTTTCCACGCTCTAGAATCAGGTATTCCTGCCTCAGAAATCAAAGAAATCTTATCCAAAATTAACACCTCAAAGAATTAACAATCTCTTGTATAATCCAAATACTATTGGTTATATTAACCAACAAGGTACAAGGTAAATCCTCTTTTTGTCCATATCATAGCCTTGTACCCTTCTTATCTGATTACAACCAAATTATAAGACGGTTTGTAATCTCAAAACATTTGGAGGCTAGTTATGGAAAAGGAAAATAATCAAAGAAAAGACTCAAAAGAAATAGATCAAATTTATCAAATAATGACTAATGGTTCAGATGAATTAAAAGAAATTATCCAAGAAACTACTGAAGGAACCAATAAAGATAAGAATATTTAATAGAATTTTATTAAAGAATTCCTTTCATAACCTCAAAGAACTAACACATATTTTGTATAATACTAATACTATTGGACACTTTAACCTACAAGGTACAAGGTTGTCCCAATTATCTTGTATTTGCATCATGACCTTGTACAGTATTTAAGCGAAGTGTCCTTTAAATTTTCTTGTTTATTTTGTTCTGAAACAAGCATTACAAATAATAAATTTATTTAGTCAATAATTTCGGAACCTCCAATAACCGAAACTGTTGCTCATTTATCCTCTTCTTAATTGACTGTTATCATTGGATAGCAGTCCTTTTTAATTTCGTGAATTAAAGAGATGCATTTACTTTTAATCAACGAAACTTCTTCAATCACACTTATTTAAATTGTCAATCCCAACGACATAAAGAAATCGTGTTGCAACTTTTAGTAATGTATATTACCAAGGAAGCCCCTCCTTCAAGGATTCCTTGTTAGAAAGGTCGAGTTATCTCGACTTTTTTATAAATTTTTAGCGAAATACAGCATTAGTTCTCTATAGCTCAACTTCTTCAAGAAACAAGTTTATACGGAACTTTGGCAAAGTTTTACGAACATATTGATCCAGAAAAACACATTTATTTTTACAGAAAACATATAAAATATGAAATGCAATTGGTTCAGCTTTATTGGGCATTACACAGTAGAGAAGACTATCCAGTTTGATTGTTAGATGAACCAATTGGCTCCTAACTTATCTAATGTATTTTCCTACATAACGTTATGTCACGCTTTAAGGCAAATCTAAAACCTATTATTTTTTTATTACATAAACTCTAATAGCATATACATTTAAATCCTTTATCATAGGAGGTATTCACCCTTTTGTTTCTGTTTTTTTCACTTAAAGCGACATTACAAAAAGAAAAAAACTATATATTTTGTTAAATTAATAGAATCTTTGTCGAAACTATTATTTTTCCTTGAAGTTTCTAATAAAATAGACTCATAGCTTATAAAATCTTATTTACAAGTAGATAGGAGGTAAGTTATGAATTTATATAATATTTTAATAACTTTTTTCCTAAATTTACGTATCTACTTACTAAGATATAGAATGATTAGTTCAGGAAAATCCAAGGGGCTTAATCACCCTTTAACAGTTAAATATAGTCAAGATTTAGATAGATATAGTTTTAAATATATACCATTACTTAAGAGGGGGGAAAAAGAAGCTTTTGTAAAGCTATTTCCCTTGCATTTTGCAGTCATCTCAATAATTTGAAAAGGGAAGTAAATTTCCCTTTTCCCTCTCATTTTCACCAAACTAATTTCAGTAAAAATAAATTAATCCCTCTTAAACTATAAATGTCAACCTAAGTATGTACACTTTTGATCGTTTAAGTATGTACAAATTCTACTCATTTTCTTTCGCAAGATGATCCTTGATTCGGTAAGATTCTCCAACAATACTTACTACTGTTGCGTGATGTAAAACCCGGTCTAAAATCGCATTGGCCAGTTTAGAATCTTGAAAGACTCCATCCCATGACTTGAAATTGATATTAGTTGTTAGAATTGTACTTCTCTTTTCATACCTTAGATCAATAAGTTGAAAGAACAATTTCGCATCTTCTGGATCAATAGGTAAATAGCCAATTTCATCAATAATAAGCAGTTTATATTTGGTATAATGCTTTAATCTTGCTTCTAAACGATTTTCAATTTTAGCTCTCTTTAACTGCTGGAGTAAATCATGGCACTTAATAAAATAAGTGCTGGTTCTCTTTTTAGCAGCTGCTATGCCGATGGCAGTGGCTAAATGAGTTTTCCCCACACCACTAGGGCCTAAAAATATAATATTTTCCTTTCTCTCAATAAATCGTAAAGTGATAAAATCAAGAATTTGTTGTTTATTAATCGACGGCTGAAATTCAAAGTCAAATTGGTTTAGTTCTTTTAAGTGGGGAAATGCCCCCACTTTTACCATTGAATGAATCATATTTTTCTCTCGAACATCAATTTCATAATTTGTGAGTTTTACAAGTGTTTCTACAAAAGATACTTGATTTCCAACACTAAAATCGATGGTTTCACTTAGATGCTGGATCATTTGCTTTAACTTTAAATATTCTAAATTTCGTACTAACTGTTGATAGGTGTTATTCATTTTTATACACATCTCCAATTGTCTCTAAATTTTTCTTTGCCAGATGATCAATATCAGGATAGTATGGAAGAGCTCTGCTGAGCTCAGCTTTGTAGTGCTCATCCTTGTAATTGATTTTTAATTGACTAATTTGGTGTTGGACAATTAACTCCGTGTTATAATAAATGAATAGTTGATCATCATATGCTTGTAAGCCAACAGTCTTCCCTTGA
>NZ_LATZ01000030.1 GCF_000981385.1 Bacillus sp. SA1-12 | reverse complement strand
CAGGAAGCACCTAAGTTCATTCTATAATAGATATAATTCAACGTTGTAAGCTGATAACGTGGAGGACTTACTTTCTATGAAGCGTTGATAAGGAAAGCAATAATGAGAATAGTTATTGTATAACTTTACTTTATATCAGTGAAAGTGGTGGCACAGTACCGATGAAAGGTCTAATCAACCCGAAGGGATAGCCACTAGACTAATGAAGATTCAATTAATCATGCAAGGCAAATCTTTATCGGTTAATAAGGTTCTCGTAAGACTAAAAGAGGTTTACCTCCCATGGGAGGCACCGACTTATTGAAACGGAAGAATTGAGACACGGAAGACGTTACGATTTCAGAAGTGTTGATGACTAAATCGAATTGGATTAGTTGGAACGCCGTATGAGGTGAAAGTCTCATGTACGGTGTGGACGGGGGGAAAAGGGAGCGATAACTTCAAACCCTTACCTATCTGTATGAAGAACACGAAATTGATGTTATTATTGGTTTTTTGTTATATAAATGTTTAGTACTATAAAATCATGAAAACAAATATGAATATTGTTGGTGTTTTTTCTGAGCCTATACAACCTTTCATTTGTTTTTTTGAATGAATAGTGAATAGCAAGACTTCAAGGATATAAAGAAGGAGGATGAAATGATGAATGAATACGGTACACTACATGAGTCAAACGGTCGTTATGCTTTAAGATTTGAACGATTTTTTCCTCATCATCCAGAAGATGTTTTCGGTGTCATTACAAATCAAAGCTGCTTCACCCAATGGTACCCTTTCGCAACAGGGGAGATGGATCTCAGACTTGGTGGCAAGATTGCCTTCGATGACGGTGAAGGAACGACCTATAAAGGTACCATTACAGAGTTAGAAAAGCCATATTTATTTGGTTTCCGTGAAGGTGATGATCTGATAAACATTTCATTGCGTGAAGAGGATAAAGGGTGTCGAATGGTCTTTACCCATACTTTTAACGATGATTCATGGGCAGTTAATACCGCAGCAGGATGGCATAGGTGTCTGGATGTACTTCACCAGATAATCAACGGACATCCAGTTGAATGGAAAGATAATTCAGCTGAGTTAAGGGACTATTATCGGGAAGTATTTGAGCGATCGAATTAGTTAAATATTATGAACATAATCCTTTAGAGACTATCAAAGTTATGGTAGTTGAATTATTTTTTACTAAAATAATTTAGCGATAGCTCTTCCATAAAATGGTGCTGAAAAAGAATTTACTAAAAAAATAAGGGAGGAATGAAAAGGAAAGAATCAATAATTGAAAACGGTTACCAATTGCGGTATTTTCTAGTAAAATTAGAGCAAAGCCATTTTATCAGAGGAGTGTATGCCATGAACTTCCCAACAATCAGTACTGAAAAACTAGTAAAAAGATTAGAACCCCCAACTTCCAAAATCCGCATGGTCCTGGATACGGATACTTTTAATGAGGTAGATGATCAATTTGCGATTGTCTATGCATTACAATCCGCAGAAAAGTTAAATGTTGAAGCCATCTATGCTGCTCCTTTTTACAATGATAAATCAACCGGACCGGAAGATGGGATGGAAAAAAGCTATGATGAGATTCTAAGAATACTAGAAAAACTGAATGTCACTCCAGAAGGCTTCGTCTATAAAGGATCAACAGATTATTTAAGAGATTTACATCAGCCTCATCGTAATAAAGCAACGTTAGATTTAGTAAAGAGAGCAATGGAGGCGGATGAGGACGATCCCTTGTATGTGGTGGCCATTGGTGCGATTACAAATGTGGCCTCAGCTATATTAATCGAACCAAAAATTATCGAAAAAATCGTTGTTGTATGGCTTGGAGGTCATGCATTACATTGGCAGGATACAGCTGAATTTAATTTGCAGCAAGACGTTTTAGCTGCCCGATTGATTTTTGATTGCGGGGTACCTGTTGTTCAAATCCCTTGCATGGGCGTAACCTCCCATCTACATACGACACTGCCGGAAATGAATCAATATGTAAGAGGTCAGGGTAAAATTGGAGATTTCCTCGCTGAACGATTTGAGGAGTATCATGATGATCATTTTGCTTATTCCAAGGTGATCTGGGATATTTCTGCTATCGCGTATCTTTTAAACTTAGACAAAGCCGTATCTACACAGCTTGTTCACAGTCCCGTTTTAACAGACCAGCTGACATGGAGCTTTGATTCATCGAGACATTTTATCCGGTATGTGAACTATATGAATCGTGATGTGATCTTTAGGGATTTATTTAGAAAATTGAGAGATGGGAAAAAATAGTGTGCACGATTTCTCCTTGAACATCATTATATTTGTAGTATTTTTGGCATGAGTTCAGCCTGGACTCATGCCTTTTTAATTAATCGGGTTAAACATTCCTCTTTCGTTGTTTTAATGCCATATGAATGTTCAGTTTTTATATAACTAGTGAAGTTTTTGATCGTCTCCTTACTTTTACTATTCCCTCGTAATCTTTTCACTACATTCATTCAGGTTTTCGCTCATAATGTTATCTCCTTAGATTTTCAAGCTAAAAGTATTAATAGATCTTATATGAGAAAAACTAGCGAGATTATCCCAATGAAATTTCGAAGGTATTTAATTGATTGTGTTTGTCCATACGAACTCTATCAGAAATTCATATAGTATTAGTAATTCGTTTTTTACGAAGAAGCTTCTGTTATGAAGGGGTGCGTCACCTGTAAATGATACAGAGAATAATCTATAAGGATCCCCCTTGAGTTAGCCTATGGAAGGTGGGGACGTGATGGCTGCTATTCAGAAAAGTGTAGACTCTTCAAGTCTAGCTGAAGTAATTGACCGTATTCTAGATAAGGGTCTCGTCATTGATTTGTGGGCTCGTGTTTCGTTAATTGGAATTGAGCTTCTTACAATTGATGCCCGTATTGTCATTGCCAGTGTTGATACGTGGTTAAGAAAAGATGGAGGAATTAAAGATTATTTTTGGACTGGAGCATGAGGATCTAAACACCGAATTGGGCCCGCTTGGAAGATTAATGTAGGCAATACGAAAAGGAGGAAGCCTTCCTCTACACAATCAGGGAATTTGCTTGAGGTGTTAGAAAAAATATTAGATAAGGGTGTCGTTATAGCAGGTGATATCAAGATATCGCTGGCTGATGTTGACCTGCTCACCATCAAAATACGGTTACTCGTTGCGTCTGTTGACAAGGCAAAAGAAATTGGCCTTGATTGGTGGGAAACAGACTCTTATTATTCCTCAAAAGCCAGACACCAAGAAAAAGAACGACATCTTTTACAAGAACGGATTAATCGGTTAGAAAAGGTGATTGATGAGAGACTTCTTCCAGCTGATAACGGGTAAACACCTGAATGATAGCCTTTTACATGTAAATTAAGAAATTAGAAAAACAATTTCATTATTAATATGAATCCTACAATCGATGTTGATTTAGCAATTGCAAGACAGATATCCATATTATTCTAATACTTAATTAAAGGCTTTAGATGTAAGTAATTCAATGCTTGATTAACTTCATCTAAGTCATAAATTCCTTTTTCTAAGCAAAACAGAATAACCAGATCAAACTTATCACTATTTGAAAAGGAGAAACCGGCAGAACGTAACATTTTATCGGTTTCTTTTTTGTTTAGTTCAAGAGCCAAAGGCAGCACGATCACTGTAGGTTTGCCTGGTCGATAATTTGATTTGCTTTTCGAAAAATGCCTGCGGTCAATACCAGTCTTTGTAAATATCGTAGTCAATGCAGCCTTTCTTATCAATGAGGCTAAACAAAATTTGTGCAAATGATGGTTCACGATGAATAGTAATAATATCTTATAATGCTTTTTGTTCTGCATCCTCAATAAAATCCGGTTCTGATTTAAGAACATCCAATTCTACTGTGTTTGCTCAATAAACTCCAAAAATTCTTAGAATTTTTTCCTCAAGACAAAAGGATGGAATAAATATGGCATAACTTTGGAATGAAAATCAAACATCTCAGTTGAAGGACAATAGAAACAAAGTTATCAGAAATTGAAGTGCAAAAAGAGAAAAAATACTAAGGTATATCCATGCACGCAATTGATTCTAATACTAGAAACAAAGTGATTAGATTCTTTATTATTACAACTTTAAAGAATTAGAAAGTGATAGTTTGTCTAAAAGGATTAAAGGATATATAAGGAGTAAGGTTTCTTAAATCAAAACTCTGATAGGAAAATAATAATATTATCACTAGTACCTTCAAGTCATAAAACCTTTTGTAAAACTGTAAATATGAATTTTTTTGTTAATTGAAATCGTAAAAGTTAAAGTAAACGTCTCTTTTTTACATTAATAATAGCAAGGAGGATAAAAGTGGCAAAATACGTAGTTAATAATAGTTCAATTGATACGATATTAGGATGGATCAAAGCTGAAGAAATAGCAATCCCTGAGATACAACGCCCATTTGTTTGGGATAGTAGTAAGGTTAGGGATTTAATGGATTCATTATATCAAGGTTATCCTGTCGGTTACATCATTACATGGAGAAATCCAGATACAAAGTTAAAAGATGGAACTCACTCAATGGGAAAGAAAATACTAATAGATGGTCAACAAAGAATTACTGCTATGACTGCGGCTTTATTAGGGGAAGAAGTTATTGGTTCAGACTATAAGAAAAAAAGGGTTAAAATTGCATTTAATCCAAAGGAAGAAAGGTTTGAAGTTTCGAACCCAGCAATACAAAAGGACTCTGAATGGATTAGCGATATTTCAAGTTTCTTTAAAAAAGGTTTTGACCTTTTTGGCTTTGTAGGAAGCTATTGTCATACTAATGAAATTGCTGATCAAAGTGCAATAGGACAAATAATAAATAATTTACTAAACATCCGTTATAGTAATTTGGGTATTATAGAACTTTCTCATGAACTAGATATCGAGACGGTAACAGAAATTTTTATAAGAATTAATTCACAGGGTGTAGTTTTAAGTCAAGCGGATTTTGCAATGTCTAAGATAGCAGTAAATGAAACCTACAACGGAGTTTTTATTCGAAAATTAATAGATTATTTCTGTCATTTAGCAAAGAATCCTGCTGATTTTTCATCTATACAAGCAAATGATACTGAATTTACCTCGACTGAATATTTTAACAAAATAAAATGGATAAAAGATCATACGGATTCTTTGTACATACCAGACTATTCTGATTTACTACGCGTAGCATTTACATTTAAGTTTTTTAGGGGAAAACTTTCTAATCTTGTTAGCCTTCTATCGGGTAGAAGTTTTGAAACAAGAGAGTACAAAGAAGAAATTGCAGAAGAGTCCTTTAATACATTGGAAGAAGGAGTATTATCTTTTATTAATGAGACGAACTTTAAGAGATATCTCATGATTGTAAAATCAGCTGGCATTATTAATAAAAGCCTCATCCGTTCACAAAACACACTAAACTTCGGTTACATTTTGTACTTATTACTTCGTGATAAAAAATTAGATCAAACAGTTATAAATAGAACAGTAAGAAAATGGTTAGTTTTATCCATGCTTACGGGAAGATATTCTGGTTCTCCAGAATCAATGTTTGAGTATGATGTTCGTCGATTTAATACTGCAGGGGATCCAGAAATCTATGTAAAAAATACAGAAGAAGGTGAACTCTCGGATGCATTTTGGAACAACATTTTGGTAACACGGCTCAATACTTCTGTTGCAAGCAGCCCCTATTTTCATTTATTTTTAATGGCACAAGTCAAGGGTAGTGACAGAGGTTTTTTGTCTAAAGAAGTTGAAGTTAGACATTTAATTGAAGAAAGAGGGGATATACATTATATCTTCCCTAAAAAATACTTACAACGTAATGGATATAATAACCGTGGACAATATAATCAAATAGCTAATTATACTTACACACAGCAAGAAATAAATATTGCCATTAAAGACCAAGCCCCAAACATTTATATGGATGCTGTAATGAGGCAATGCAATTCTACAACAACAAAAAAATATGGAGAAATATCAAACTTACAAATATTAAGGAAAAACCTAGAAGAAAATTGTATTCCAGAACAAATACTTAATATGGATTTTTCAAATTATGAAGTGTTTTTAGAAATAAGAAGAACTATGATGGCACAGAAAATTAAGAACTTTTATTTTTCGTTATAAATTTATTATTAAGGTAAAGAATTTTTCTTTTAGAAATAGTATATTGTGCTAGTTAAAATTGAAGAAAACATATTGAAGTATTAAATTGTGGTTTAATAAAAAATTCATTTTGGAGGTTCGATCCCGACATCCGGGATCTGATTAAGATTAGAAAAGGTAATTTACACGTTCCTTACACATCATAAGGAACGTTTTATATTTATAATATGAAAATAAATAATCTAATATAAATGAAAAGATTGAAGATATTTGTTGGTATTCAATTTTCAATAATAATTGTTTCTGATTAATTAACCTCAAAATTTAGAGGTTGACTCTTTTTTAATTATCATTTTACTAAATATGGTAAGATGTGACTATAGTATTTGCTTCAGGAGGAAACAATGATTGTAAATCTTCTAAAAGAAATAGCAAAGAAAAACCTAATAATACATACATTATCATCACAAAAGCCAAACAAGATAATTAAAGCTGATGATACAGGTATATACGTTGAAACAGAATCCTCAAGAGAAAAATTCGAAAAAGGGGAAAGAACAGAACCAACAGATTTCTTATCTATGAATTTCATTGAACAAGGCTGGGGAGAATTTATTAAGTCAAGGGTAGTATCAGCAAATGATTTTGATAAAGCAAGAGGAAGAAGCTCCTTTTAATGGCTCTCTTTAATGAATTACCATTTGTAGAACAAACGGTAAAAGATAATAGAACAGCTATTAAATTGAAAGAATACACAACTGATCAGTTACCCGAGGTGAGCTTAGAACAGTGCATTTCTCTTTTAAATGAGATTGTAGAAGGTACTGACCCAGTAAACATAACTAAAATTTATAAAGAAGACAATATAAAAAGACTAAAGTCACGCGCAAGACAAGGTCTAAAGCTATTAGGAATATTAAATAATACATTCCAAGTTGATGTGAACCTTATTGAAAAATATAAGAATTCTCAAAATAAAAAAGCGTTTATTAAAGAATTAAATATTACAGTATGACTATTTTAAACTGGTAATGGAACTGCTTGAGTTAATCCCTACATTTTCAAAGCAAGAGAAATTAAAATGCTTAATGGAGGTGGGGATGTTAATCGTTCGAAATTCACGTGGTGAAAATCTAATGGTTGAGTCAGTAGCTGAGTACCGAACAAGAAACATTCTTCAATGGTTGGAACAGGTTGGATTGGTGGATGAGGAGTGGAATGTCAAAGTGGATGGAGAACTAAGATTAAGCTTTTTGAAAGTAATGAATGAATATCTTACCGCAAAGAATGGTCCTTTTGCTGGACATGAGCTTGGAGGGACTGTTCGGAATGTCATTCCAAGTTTACTGGGAAGTTTGTACTTCATAGATAAAAATCAATATACAATTAAAGGCTCAGTAGGCCAGGGGAACTGGGCTTCCGTTCCTTGGGTTGCGGTAATGAATAATCAAGTAACCACCTCTACTCAAAGAGGATATTATATTGTTTATTTATTTAGCGAAGATATGAAGTCTCTTTATTTAACAATTGCTCAAGGTGTGACGGAGACTTCTAAAGATGAAATGGAGAAAATAAGTCAAGCTTTACGTAACTCTATTTCGATGAGTGATCGAGTAATAAAAGGAAATGACCTAAACCTGGGACAAAGCTCAAAAGCAAGAGAATATGAATTGTCAACAGCTGCCTACATTCCATATTCAATCGATAATATGTCATTAGAGGACCAACTTCTTAGTGATTTAGAAGAAATGGTGCGGTATTACGAGGAGTTTATCATGATAAATAATAACGAAAATGATTTTATTAAGGATCCTCCTACTCCATACTACTCAATGCCTGAAATTATCGAACAAATAAATACATACATCGCAAGCAAGGGCTTTTACTATGAAAAAGATGAAATCATCAACCTTCTTTAAAAACAAAACCATTTGTGATTATTTCTGGAATCTCAGGTACTGGTAAGACAAAGATCATACAATGGTTTGCTGAAAGTGTAGGAGCAACAGAGGAAAATGGACAGTTTACATTAATTCCAGTTCGTCCAGATTGGAATGATGGTTCTGATTTATTAGGTTATGTTGACATCAAGGGGGACTTTAAAGAAGGACCTCTTACAAAAGTTCTACAAAGAGCGGAAGAGGATCCAGCTCGACCTTATTTTGTTTTACTGGATGAGATGAATCTTGCAAGAGTTGAATATTACTTTAGTGATTTGTTAAGTGTGATGGAAAGCCGCCGTTGGCAAGATGGGAAAATTGTGACATCAAAGCTGTTGTCAGAAGAGATTGCAAATAAAACAGTTTCACTGCCTTCAAATGTTTATATTATCGGCACAGTTAACATGGACGAAACAACACATCCTTTTAGTAAAAAAGTATTGGATCGAGCAAACACAATTGAATTCAGTGAAGTAAATCTTGGTTATCTTTCATTTTTACAAGACTTGGAGGAAAGTGAACGTATTGAATTAAGAAATGATCAGTTAACTGGCAGCTATCTTCACTTGAAGGATGTTTATAAGGAACACTCGTCAATTGTAGAGAAAGCAACAAGCGAATTAGTCATGTTAAATGAAATACTTAAACCAATTGGTGCTCATATTGGATATCGAGTAAGAGACGAAATCTGCTTTTACCTTGCTTATAACGAGGAAGGCCATTTACTTACGTTCGAACAAGCCTTTGACCGCTGTGTTTTACAGAAGATTCTCCCTCGAATTTCTGGTAGTGATTATCGTGTTCAAGCAGTGTTAGATGGTTTATATACGTTTTGTACAAATAAGGTTTACAGTGAAGATGTAGTTGGCGAGTTTTCATTAGCAAAATACCCGAAATGTGCCAAGAAGATTGTGGAGATGAGACGGAGGTTAGTGGACGATGGCTTTACATCCTTCTGGATCGGTTCCTAATGAGGTAGAGCTTTTACATGTTGATACAGATGAATTCACGCTGATTCTCAAAGGAAAACCATATCATGAACGTTATGAAGGATTCCGCCAATATCGTCAATTAGATTTTCATGATGAAATGACTTTATCTGTGAATGGAAAAAATGTGAATTTCGTTAAAGTTTTTGATGTGGAGACACAAGAAATGGTTGAGCCATTCAATAATCGTCCTATCTTTTTTGAAAACGGAAACTATCAGCTTGTCCTTCAACCCAAAACAAATGATGTGTATTCGTTTTACCATGAACATCCATTGCTTCGAAAAACTGTAGGTAAAGTGGACATTATGGACAATCGTTATATTTTAATGGGAAGCCTCCAGTTTTAAAATGAAGTAGGTTTGTCTACTTTTGAAATTCGAAACGGAAACGAGATTCTCCTTGAAGTAACAATTGAGGTTTTTCCATCTAAGCTAGATTATAAAAACGATTATAAAAAGCTAATAGATGAAGTAAATGATGAAATCTATAATTTAGCATTTCATTTCATAAAGAAAACCTATTTAACAGCAAAAATAAATGTGGAAGGCAAGCCTTCACGTGCTGAATTTTTTCGATTACTAAGTCACCATTTTGATCACTTAATAAAATCAATAAACCAAATCGAAAAACAACCGCATCATAAACTAATAACAACACATGAAAAAGCAAGAGGAGACCAACTTGCCCGCCTAGATTCTAAGGGACGTAAATATTTAAATAAGAGACCGAATTTATTTGTAGTTGTTAAAAGCGGGATTGAATTAAATGGTCGTTTTGTCATGCCTTCTTCTGGACTGAAAATTAAGAAAGAATTAACATATAACACGCTAGAGAATCAATTTATCAAGTGGATCATGATTCGTTTAAAGGATAAAATTCATGACCTTCTAGAAAAACTTCAACATGCTAATAAACTTGAAAAGGAACTAGATCGTGACTTAATTGAGTCAATTTCCAAAAAAATAAAAGCTTTAGAACTTCAACTGAAAAATTCCTTCTGGAGATCCATTGGTAAATTAGACCGTTCCATTATGAGCCTTGTTATTCAAATGGCTCCAGGTTATCGTGATGTTTTTCAGACCTATTTGATTCTATCAAAAGGCTTATCCCTCCAAGGGAAAATGTATCAAATGTCAGTGAAAGACGTCGCAACCATGTATGAGTATTGGACATTTATTAAGCTTGGACAGATTCTTTCTAAAAAATATGACCTTGTGAATCAGGATATTATCAAAGTAAATCGAGATGGATTATTCGTTAATCTAGATACAAATTCGACGGCGAAAAGAGTGTACAAACACCCAATTACAAAAGAGCAAATCACTCTGACATACCAGAAAACAGAAAGAAATCTACCAACAATTTCTCAAAAGCCTGATACAACACTCAGTATCGAGAAAAAAGGTAAAGACTTTCACTATAACTATATCTTTGATGCCAAATACAGAATTGATTTTGCAGTAGAGGGAAGCTATTATCAACGACATTATCACAATCCAGGCCCAATGGAGGACGACATCAACACGATGCACCGATATCGTGATTCCCTTGTTGTTCAACAGAATGGACCCTTTGAACGAACAGCTTTCGGTGCGTATGTCTTGTTTCCTTGGAAAAATGAAGAGGAATATGAAGAGCATCATTTTTACAAAAGCATTGATAAAGTAAATATTGGTGCCTTACCATTTTTGCCAAATGCAACAAGACTGGTCGAGCAATTTGTGGAACATCTTATTGAGAAAAGTCCAGAAGAGATTCAACAGGAAGGAATACTTCCAAGGGGAACAAAAGAAGAGTGGGTATCTTCATTAGATGACAAGGTGTTAGTTGGAATAGTATCTAGAGAAGAAGATTATCGAGAATATAATCAACACTTATTTTATCAAATTCCAACTAGCCGTTTAAAAAAGGGCTGGCAGGAAGCAAAGTATATTGCACTTTATTCGAAAAACGGAGTTGCCTCTCAGAATGGTATTACGGTTTATGGAAAAATAACCGAAGTGAAAATCATGAAAAGCGACCATGTAGAAGTATCTACATCAACAGATGCAGAAGAAATTGTTCGCTTTGAGATAGAAGTTTGGAAATCACTTAAGGATATTGTCAAACCTGTTGGATACGGAATTTCAGTATATACCTTAACGACACTAAACACATTAAAGCAAGCTAAAGAGCTTCCAGAAATATTTATGAAATCTAAAGAGGAAGTCGCTTTGTGGAGAATGCTAAGACGAATTTCTGACAAAGTCCAATTTGATCTTGATGACCTACATTTGGATAAGGCAACTAGGATTGAAAGCTACCGTATTAAGGATTTATCTATAGAAATGAATACAGTACAAAGGGTACTTTTAATAAACAAAGGATCTGAAAGTAAGAGTATCGATTTTGAGAGCTTGTTAAAAAAACCATCCTATGTGTTTAAAGTGATCTTAAATTATGTTAAATAAGATTTTTTTAAAAATATAGCTCAAGAGATGATAAATTCTTTGGCTATATCTTTAGTTCAGTTACTGTTCCTTAGTAGTTTTGGACGTTATTACCTAATGTCTTGGAACTTTAAGAAAGCGATTGGTAATCTTGAGTCCAAATTGGACTCTTTTTTTGTGATTAAAAAGGATATTTGTCCAACAACAGTATTAAATCAGATTCTCATTACTTTTTATAATTTCACCACAAAGCAAACTCCAAGTATTAGAAAAGCATCACCAAACTTCGACAAAATCCCAAACCATCCAAAAAAATTGACGACAAAAACTCATAGAAAGCCAACTTTCAGAATATTGACCAAATAGAAATATTAATGTAACATCATAATAGGTTATATTACGTTATATACATTAGTAAACTACGAAGAGTTGAATAGAAGGTGAGGATAAAAGAAAAAGGCAATACTAACATGACATATACAAGGGGGAGTCAAATGAAAATAGCCGCAGTTGGCTTTAATTGTATCGACATTTACGAAAATCTCCAACGATCATACCCAACCGGAAACGGAATCGATTTTGTCATACACATGAGCCGTTTCGGCCTTCAAACCTCAGTTGTGAGTGTAGTTGGAGATGATCACTATGGTGAGATGATGATCGAAACATTGCGAAACGAAGGGATTGATCTATCACATCTTCGTGTTGTGAAGGGGAATACAGCCATTATTAAAATGCAGCTAAACGGCAATGACCGGGTACATGGTGAACTAATCGAAGGGGTCATGAAGGACTTTTCGCTTACAAGTGATGATCTAGAATTTCTCAAGGAGTTTGAAATTGTCCATACCGATTTATTCGGAAAGGTCATTGACCATCTTCCTGTCATTCGCAAGAACGGCAGCAAGATCATCTTTGATTTTTCAACCTACCATCACAATCCAGAGGTCAAAGACATTCTTCCACATGTCGACTATGCCTTTTTCTCCTACGATCAGCATGATGAATATATCGAAAACATTATGAAAAAAGCAAAACTTCTAGGCCCAACACTTGTAACAGTTACCTTAGGTTAGAATGGAAGTCTATCCTATGATGGCTCAACCTTTTATAAAGAAGTCGCAAAAGAAGTGGAAGTTGTAAACACAGTTGGTGCTGGAGATTCCTTTATTGCCGGCTTTATGTATGGTGTGATAAATGGTTTTAGTGTACAGGATTGTTTAAAAAAAGGTGCCAACACAGCAGCAGAGGTAATTACAAAATTTGAACCCTATTAAAAGATGTTTTTAGTACCTTTACTAGATTGAAAGGGGAATGTCATATGGTCATAGATGTACATACACATCCGATTTTCTTCGAAGGGATTTGTGAGGATGAGGAGGCTTTAGCGTTTCGGAAGGAGCAGTTTGGCATTTTTAAGCAGTCTCCGCAGTCCATTGAGCAAATCCTTGTCGGAATGGATTATGGCGGTATTGATAAGTCGGTCTTGCTTCCTGAGGATCTTACAACGATTTCTGGTGGTCATGTTGTTTCAAATGAAGAGATTAAGAAACTTGTAGATATGGTGCCTGATCGATTCATCGGCTTTGCCAGTGTGGACCCGCATCGTGAGGATGCACTTGATGTCCTTGAGTATGCGTTTAAAGATCTTGGGCTGAGGGGGCTAAAGCTGCACCCATCGAAACAGGTGTTTTATCCAGGTGATGAACAATTAAGACCGATTTATGAAAAATGCATTGAGTACAATAAGCCGATTCTGTTTCATGCCGGGATGAGCTGGGAGCCGAATGCCTTGGTGAAATATTCACAGCCAATTCATTTTGAGGAAGTTGCTTACCATTATCCGGAATTAAGAATCTGCTTAGCCCATTTCGGCTGGCCATGGATTCATGAAACGATCATGCTGATGCTGAAATATCCCAATGTCTATACCGATACATCGATGCTGTATATGGATACGGCGAAGGATTTTTATGAACAGGTTTTTACCCGTAATATGGGGCCGTTATGGATTGATCGCAACCTGAAGGACCAAGTGATGTTCGGCTCGAATACACCCCGATTCCGTGCCAATCGCTTAAAGCCTGCGCTAGAAAGCATCCCGATGAGGAAGTCTACATTAGACAAGATTTTAGGGGAAAACGCTGAAAAATTCTTAGGGCTGAAAGGATAGATGATTAAATGGTGAACTTAACAAATATCGTTTTACTGACCCAGAAAGAGTTTCAGTTAATCAAAATTACCGAAACGGTCCGGCAATTTGTAGCAGAATCTGGCATACAAAACGGATTAGTCTCCGTCATCACCGCACATACCACAACAGGCATTATGGTGAACGAAGGGCTCGATTGCTTGGAAATTGATATTGAAGAAACCCTTGATCGGCTGATTCCAAAGGATGAACCCTATGCCCATGCGCATTTTCTGCCATCCTACGGAGCCACTGGAAGCAATGCACCAGGTCATTTAAAGTCCATGCTATCAGGGAATAACTGCATGCTGCCTGTTCAAAATGGCGAAATGATTTTCGGGCATGCTCAGGATATTTACTTAGCTGAGTTTGATGGACCGCAAAGCAGGAAGGTTTATATTCAGGTCATTGGCGAGTAGATTTCGATGAATAGGAAGATCTATACACCAGATTAATACGTTATATAACGTTACAAATACTGGAAAGGGGGGATCTTTCCGAACAAACTCTTTGATAACCAGATAATGTAAGCGTTTGAATAACTGGTTTATATGATTAATGATTTCAAGGGGGAAATGTCATGAAGCGTAATTGGGGAATTATACTGAATCTTTTATTGGTTTTGTCATTGGTCGTTGGCTGTTCATCCAGTTCTTCTTCCTCAGGTGATTCGAAAGATGCAGATGGAAAGGTCACCTTAACGTTTTTACACAGATGGCCAAATGAACCGTATAAGACGTTTTATAACGAGGTTATTGCGCAATTTGAAAAAGAAAACCCGACTATCAAAATCGATCAAGTGACAGCGTTGAATGATGAATACAAACAGAAAATCAATGTTATTTTAGGGAATAACAATCCGCCGGACATATTCTTTACGTGGGTCGGAGAATACGGCGATAAGTTCATTCGCGAAAACATTGCTTTAGACATTACCAAGTATTTTGAAGAAGACAAAGCGTGGTCAGAACAGCTCATGGCCACAAAGCCCTTCACCTCTGAAGGAAAACATTTCGGTGTGCCGCTTTATACAGATTCAAAGGTGTTTTACTACAACAAAGAAATCTTTGCAAAATACAATGTAACACCGCCAGCGACTTGGATGGAGTTTATCGATCTATTAGAAACTTTAAAAGAAAAGGGTGAAACCCCAATTTTATTAGGAAACAAATTCCCATGGGCCGGGGGACATTATATTACCTCTTTGAATCAGCGCATGGTGAAGCCGGAAACATTAGCAAAGGATAACACGTTTGGTGAAAGCGAGTTTACGGATCCGATGTATGTCGAGGCCTTAAAGAAGTTGGATGAGCTGCAGCCCTATTTTAATGAGAATACAAACTCATTGGACCATGAGGAAGCAAGGAACTTCTTCCTAAATGGTGAATCCGCAATGATTTTTCTCGAAACATTTGAAGCACCTTTTCTTGAGGAAGCCGAGTTTGAGTATGATACGTTTAAATTCCCGACCGTTGAGGGAGGGGAAGGAACCCAAACAGGAATCATCGGTGCACCAGAGGGCTTTATGGTGTCGAAAGCCTCTAAACACCCAGATGAAGCAATGAAATTCTTGAAATTCTTAACATCAAAACAAATCGGTGAAAAGCTGATGAAAGAAGCAGGCATGCCAAGTGCGGTTAAAGGCGCAGTGAATGAAAACACAGCAACAGAGATGGAGATTAAGCTAACCAATATGATTGCCGAAACAGATGATATTTTAAACTGGTTAGATAATTCGATTGATTCAAGAATTGCGAAGCCATATATCGAAGGTGTTCAGCAAATGCATTCAGGAACAGCCACTCCTGAGCAGGTCATGGAGCAGGTTCAGGCGGCAGCCAAATCGATTAAAAAATAGGTGAACTAATTTGTGTTGGCTAGTGTTTAAGCTAGCCGGCACGACCCTTAAATCTATTTGTAAAGGAATGTCTCATATGATCCAAAAACGAGTGTTTCAATACCTGTATATAGCCCCGGCTTTTCTTTTACTCCTTCTTTTTGTTTATTATCCGATCATCAATAATTTCTGGTTAAGCTTTTTTGAGTGGAGTCCATTTTCACCTGAAAAAGCATTTATTAATATCGAAAACTACTCTCGTCTTTTTCAAGATCCTATTTTTTATACAGCGTTAAAGAATAACATCGTCTTTGTCATTACATCTGTCGTTTTCCAGGTCATTGGCGGTTTAATCCTGGCTGCGATTCTTGAGGACGTGATTTTTAGAAGATTTTCGACGTTCTTAAGAACGGTTTACTTTCTCCCTGTGCTTATTTCGATGGCAGTGATCGGGATTCTTTTTCAATATATCTACAATCCTGAGATCGGATTGCTCAATGCCTTTTTAAAGCTGATCGGATTAGAATCCTGGGCAACAGGCTGGCTAGGAAACCATGAAACCGCGATGTTTGCGGTGATCGCTGTTTCGCAATGGCAAAATATTGGCTGGGCGGCGATGCTTTATATTCTGGCTCTGCAAAAGATTCCTCAGGAGTTATATGAGGCGGCAACCATTGATGGGGCGAACAGAATCCAGCGTTTCCTGCATGTAACCGTGCCGCAGTCGAAGGAAATGATCTTTGTAATGTCCGTCTACACCATTACGGGATCCTTTTTAGTCTTTAGTGAAGTATTCGTGTTAACCGTTGGAGGTCCGGCAAATGCTACCCAAGTATTTAGTACGTATTTATATCAAAAAGCATTTATTGATAGCGAATTAGGCTATGCTTCAGCGATAGCGAACGTCATGTTAATCATCACGCTTATTTTCTACTTATTCCAAGCAAAACTATTTAAAACAGGGGAGGAGTGAGGACATGAGTAATCTTCAACACCAATCAACTGATTTACAGGTGAATCCAACGATTCTTGCAAAAAAGAAACGGATAAATGCCACTTCAATCGGGGCTTTCTTCGTCTCGATCCTCTTGTTTCTCTATTTTGTTGCGATTGCCTATCCGTTATTTTGGATGGTCATTAATTCATTTAAAGATACAAAATCTATTTTTACGAGCAGCTGGGCCATGCCTGAAACCTGGCTTGTTTCAAACTATGTGGAAGCATGGAGCATCGGGGTATCTACCTATTTCTTAAACAGTGTCATTGTCACTTCATTAACCTGTCTTCTCACCGTTTTATGTGGGGCGCTATGTGCTTACGCGTTAGCGAGATTCCATTTAAAAGGAGAAAAGCTTTTTCTATTGTTTGTTTCTGCAGGGTTAATGTTTGCTCCACAGGTCGCGCTGATTCCGCTTTATGAATTAACACAAAGTCTTGGAATCTATGATACGTACTGGGCGCTTGTGCTTCCATTTGTCGCTTATCGCTTGCCGTTATCCATTCTCATTATACGCGCCTTTTTCCTCTCGATTCCAAAGGAGCTGGAGGAAGCTGCCCGTATCGATGGGTGCAATAGCTTTCAGATTTTCTATATAATTTTCCTGCCGATCAGTAAGCCAGTTATTTTTACGACGATTATTTTGGCAGCATACTTTGCCTGGAATGAGATCCTGTTTTCGGTCATCTTCATCCAGAGTGAAGAGGTTAAACCAATTACTGCCGGGCTGTTAGTGTTTCGTGATGCCTTACGAACTGATTGGGGCGTATTAATGGCAGGGCTTGTTATGTCAGCCATACCGCTTATCTTATTGTTTATTTTCACGCAAAAGTATTTTATTAGAGGTTTAGCTGCTGGAAGTATAAAGGGATAACGACAATGGGAGCAGAATCAGGCTCTCTTTGGTAAAAAATAGTTGACTCTATCTATCAGGAGGTATACATTATACATAACGTATTATAATGTATTATAACCTTTTTTTGAAAAATTCGAGGTGGGAGTGAGAGAAATGTTAAAGTTTGATCAGGAAAAATACTTACAGGTGACAAGAGGGGCAGCAACACTTAGATGCGAGATTGAAGAGGTTGTTGAGAAAGTGAGTCAGCAAGATTACAAGAATCTCTTTTTACTAGGATCAGGCGGCGCTGTTGCGACATTTTATCCGTTTGAATTTATGATCAAGTCCACTTCATCCATCCCGGTTTATGCCGAAATTGCTGCTGAATTTACCGTGATGAATCATCAGCAATTAACCAAAGAATCATTGGTCATCCTCTCATCGCTTTCAGGGACAACAGAAGAGACGGTTGCAGCTGCGAACTATTGCAAAGAGCGAGGGGCCACAACGATCGGAATCACTGGAGAATACCATAAGCCTTTAGCAGAAATCGTTGATTATCCACTCGTAAATTATGCAGAAAACGACTTTGCCGGTGACTCAAATCAATTGATTCTCTATTTCCTCATTTTTAACTTGATGCATAAGAAAGGAGACTTCCCAAGCTATCAGGCATTTGCCGAACAATTAGAAGCACTTCCAGAGGTATTATTAAATGTGAAAACCGAAGCCGAATCAAAAGCAAACGAGTTTGCAGTAACCTATAAAGATGAACCCTATCACATTTTAGTCGGAGCCGGAAATACTTGGGGACGGGCTTACTCCTATGCGATGTGTGTCCTGGAAGAAATGCAATGGATCAAAACAAAATCGATTCATGCCGCTGAATTCTTCCATGGAACATTAGAAATTGTCGAGGAAGACACAAGCATGATACTGCTAAAGGGTGAGGATGAAACACGCCCGCTGATGGCACGGGTCGAACGCTTTGCCGAGAAATACACGAAAAAGCTCACAGTATTTGATACGAAAGATTACGAGTTAAAGGGAATTGTCCCTGAGTTTCGAAAATATCTATCACCAATTGTCACCTCAACTGTACTTCAGCGAGTGAGCGTTCATTTGGAGGATCAACGCAACCATTCCTTAGAAACGAGGAGATATTATCGTAAGGTTGCTTATTAATAGGAATATATCGTTTTAATAGAATCTTATTTACTTTTGACCAGTTTCTGCATTATGCTTATGACAATTTAGATAGAGAAGTTGAGAGGGGTTTGGGTGAAGATGAAGTTAATTGCTGTTGGTGACAATGTGGTTGATTATTATGAGGATCGTGGAGAAATGTTTCCAGGAGGAAATGCACTAAATGTGGCGGTGTATTGGCGACAAAACGGAGTTCAGGATGTTTCTTATATCGGAATTGTCGGCAATGACGAAGAAGGCGATCACATTATTGATTCATTAATAAAGGAAGATATTAATGTGCCACGTGTAAGAAGAGCGATCGGTCCATCAGGAGTGGCGGTTGTCAGCTTGGATGAACATGGGGACCGCAAGTTTGTTGGTTCAAATAGGGGAGGAGTTCAGTCCCTTCTTAAGCTTACATTCCCTGATTCTGAGTTAGAGTACATCGGCAGCCATACCCTGCTCCATACAAGCGTATTTAGTCGTTTGGAAAGTGAGCTTCCTATGCTAAAAAAGCATATTTTGCTATCATTTGATTTTTCAACCACCTATGATGAGGCATACCTGGCCCAAGTCTGTCCGCACCTTACATTTGCGATTTTCTCCGGCGGTGATTTAACGAGAAACGAATGTGAAGAGCTCATCAATAAGGTACATAAATTGGGCACGAGAAATGTCCTCGTCACCAGAGGGGAAGAGGGTGCGCTATTTTCTGACACTCACCAGTTATATGAACAAGGCATTGTCGAGACAGAAGTGATTGATACTTTAGGAGCAGGGGATACATTTGTCGCGATCTTTTTAAAAGAGTATGTACAAAATCCTGATCCAACACAAGCAATGGCCAGGGCAGCGGTCGCAGCTGCGGAAACATGCAAACGATTTGGTGCGTTTGGGTATGGTAAGAAGAAAACGATCCGGGATATTCCGCTTTATAAATGAGATTAAGTGTGTTAATAGATAAAATAATTAGTGAGAAACTAAGTGGGAAAAGAATTTTTAGTTCTTTTCCCATCTTCCCAACAGCTCCGTTGAAAATCCTTTTTTGCTTGAGTGTGATAGATTTTATCGCAAAAAGGTTAAGGATCTAACAAGTCCTCTAAAAGTTTCCCTAAATAGTAGTCAAGTGAATTCTTTACAACATCCTTAACTACAAATTGAAGCATGAATCTTGATTAAGATTCAGCTCCTAAAGGATTATTTCCCTCACAAAACCAAAAGTCTTATTAGCAACTTCAATCAATTTTCCCCTGAAAAACAACAATCTACTTACTTTCAAATTGATCACATCGGAATTGTCAGAATAAATAGTGAAGAAAGATATTGTGTATAAAATTGGATTTATTTAGTAAACAATATATTTTTTAAGATCATAAATCACATCATGTTTTGATTGGCAGAATCTACTTAATGTGATAACATTAATGCGAATATTTGTTCTGTATAGTGGCAAGTATAAAAGAATAATGACGGAAAGTTTTCTTGAACAGACAACGAAATTACGGTAATTCCAAACAACTTTACTGCGAATTTGTATGAGAGAGAAATGTTCAATCACACCAAATGTTCTGAATGAACGGTAAAATCGTTTGACTTTCCTAAGGCAATAACATGTTGAATTGGCATTTCGCAATTCGAAAGGAGAAAGAATTTGAAAAATCAAAATGAATCGACTCAAAACGGAGGGACATTTGGAAGCAAAGCTAACTTTTTGTTGGTCATGATTATGATTCTAGGTGTGTTTGTAGCCATTTTGAATGAAACGTTACTTAACGTAGCACTGACAAAAATTATGGATGAATTTGGAATCGCACCGAGTACTGCACAATGGTTGTCTACTGGATACCTCCTTGTTATAGGTGTTCTTATTCCAGTCACCGCTTATTTAATTCAGCGGTTCACGACAAGAACTTTGTTCCTTGGGGCTATGGGATTGTTTACAGTGGGGACATTTGTTGCGGCTATCGCACCAGGGATCGAAGTACTCATTTTCGGAAGACTGCTGCAAGCTGCGGGTACCGGGCTGCTCTTTCCTTTACTAACCAATGTGGTATTCTCCATCGTACCTCTTGAAAAAAGGGGTTCGGCAATGGGGACAATTGGAATTGTCATTACGTTTGCTCCAGCGATTGGACCCACTCTATCAGGGATCATTGTCGAGCATTTCAGCTGGAGGGTTCTCTTTTACGGAGTTCTTCCCATCGCATTGTTTGTTATGATATTTGCATATGTGATGCTCAAAAACGTGACAGAGACGACGAAACCGAAGATTGATCCGATATCGCTTCTCCTTTCAACCTTAGGCTTTGGGGGGATTGTGTATGGATTCAGCAGTTCTGGTGAAGGACATGGGGGTTGGACGAGTAATGAAGTCCTAGTTCCAATAGCAATCGGCGTTGTTTCTTTAGTCCTGTTTACTTGGAGACAATTGACGATTTCAGAGCCGTTGCTGGATTTAAGAACATTTAAATACACCATTTTTAGAATGTCGACGCTGATCATGATGATTGTCATGATGGCGATGTTTTCAGCGATGATGCTGCTGCCGATTTTTCTTCAGAATGCGTTAGGTTACAGTCCGTTGCAGGCAGGTTTGATTATGCTGCCAGGCGGTATTGTTATGGGGATTATGTCACCAATTACAGGCCGATTATTTGATAAATTTGGGGCTAAGTGGCTGGCGCTTATCGGATTAGGGTTGATCGCGAATACGCTTTGGCAATTTGCTTCTATTACATTGTCAACTCCGTATAGTACGATTATGATTTTCAATACGCTATTAATGTTGGGGATTTCAATGGTCATGATGCCGATCATGACAAACGCTTTGAACGAACTGCCGCCTCCGTTATATCCACATGGAACGGCTATTATCAGTACGCTTCAGCAGGTTGCCGGCGCTGTCGGGACAGCATTGCTTGTATCTATCATGACCAATCGTTCTACTCGTTTTATGGAAACAACGGTGATGAAGGAAGATGAGACGACATTACAAATCCTAGCAATGATTGCAGGAATGAAAAGCGCGTTTTTGCTTGCATTCGGACTAGTGGCCATTGCATGGATTGTCTCAATATTTATAAAACGGGCCGTTCCTCAAGAAAATAAACCGAAAATAAAGCAGGGTACTACGAGCTGACAAAGAGTTAACTCATTGTCAGGACAGGATGAAGACAGTTTTTAACTTCATTGGAAAATTAGCTGCAAAGGATCATGATCCTTTGTGCAATCAAAAGTTGTTTTAGCGGTATTGATTAAGCACATTGGGAGAACTCACAAGTAGTGGGCTGCATCGGATATTCCAAAAAAGGGTGCTTTATTGAAATGCTCCGCAAAAATAATCAAATAATTCAACTTGATATATACTCCAAAAGCTAAGTGTCAACCTAATAGAAGGTTGACACTTAGCTTTTATTTATCCTTCAAAACATTGGTGTAGACCTATGTGTAATCATATAAGTTTAATAAAACTCATGGAATAAGATTTATTAAATAGCAGGTTGGTTCTTTTTTCATCATTTGAAAAGGATATCAACTAAATCATATTGAATTCTCCTATTAGTGAGAAGGATAAGCAATATACAATTGAAAAACAATTCGTTAATAAAGGAGACATTTATGTTAACGACACAACAATTACAAGCTATTAAAAAACTACAAAAAGAGTGCGAAACTCAAGATAATGTACAACTGAAACTTAACTGGGATATGCTGGAAAATCGCGAATCTAATCAACTGGACTTTCTTCATTATGAAAATGATGAACTTGTCGCGTTTTTAGGGTTGTATTCTTTTGGGTCTACTGTTGAAGTGTGCGGAATGGTGAAACCAAGCGAACGACGAAAGGGACGATTCAGCCTTTTGTTCAAAAAAGGGATGGAAACAGCTAAACAAAACGGATACAAGAAAATCTTATTGAACGCACCTGCAGGGTCACATTCAGCAAAAGCTTTTTTGAATAAACAAGGTGCTGTTTATGCATTTACAGAACATCAAATGGATTGGCAAGAAAGCCCCCTAGAAACAGTAGAGGGTTTAACACTGCGAAAAGCAAATGTGGATGATTTAGACATGCGTGTACGTTTATCCGTTGAAGCGTTCGGTATGGGCAAAGAAGATGCCCTATCAATGGAAAGTTTGTTCGGGAGAGAGGAAGATACCGACATGTTAATGATTGATGTGAACGAAAAAACGGTAGGGAAAATTATTGTAAAACGAAAAGATGGGCAAGCTTGGATATATGGTTTTTCCATATTGCCAGAACATCAAGGCAAAGGAATTGGCAGAAACGTGTTGAAGCAAGTCATTAAAGATCAAATTTCAGATGGTTTTTCGGTACATTTAGAAGTTGAAACGAAAAATGACCATGCCCTGGGGTTATATCAAGCAGTAGGATTCAAAGCTATACATTCACAAGATTACTATACATATCAACTTTAATGGCAAGTCGATTTGACAAGCTTATTCTGGGGGGTAATTTGGACTCACTCCGACCAATTAGAAAGTGAAAATCACCATTATACACTCTAATAAAATACTGCCAAGTCTGAATTTGTTATTGAACTAAAGGACGGAATTCTGTAGTAAGGAAGGCGATTGGTTCTTATTCCAGAAAATGGCGCTTTTCTAGAGTAAGATCATTCTTTATGGACTGAACGGTAAAAACCGATCAGTCCATTTTTTATCAATAGGGTACATCATATTTCGAGAATCATAAACATTCACCTTAAAATTGGTGGATTTTTTTCTTGTTAAAAACTATCTCATATCAATTTTGTATAGTACCCATGTCAATAATTTGCACTTCCATACAAACTTCCAAAATGTAATAATTCAGGTAAGTTAAACGCTCTCAAAAAACGTATGTAGGGGGAAAATGGATGAAGTATAAAAAACGCTCAATCCAACCTAAACGTTAAAATATCCACTAATTCTAAAAATAATTTGTGGATATTTTAAGCAAAAAACAACGGAGATATTGTTTTATAATTAGCCCTTGACTATACTCAATTTAACAGTAATGTTCCAACACTCATCACTCTGAAAGGGTAATTTATGAATGAATAAGGCACTTAATTCAAAATTAATATGGCTGGGACTAGCTTTAATTTTTTTAGGGATTTCCATGCCGTACTGGTTGACTACAGAAAGTATAGGGATAGACACATTAATTAAACAAATGGAGCACAGTCCAAGCGGGAACTCCCTGCTAGTTACCGCCTTTTTATTAGTTACGCTTAATACAATCCGTGCACTTCCCTATTATCTGGGGGCCGTTTTACTAGGGGATCAGCTAGGGAAGAGATATCAGCGGAGTTGGCTCAAAATTGCCATTCCTCTTTTCCTTATTCCACTTAGGTATATTATTATTAATTTATCTGTTATACCAAACTATCATTTTGGAACTCCGGCTATCTTGATCATTTTATCTATTATTTTACTGCAGAAGCTGGAAAAAGGGAGATTAAGCCTATTTATGAAATCGCTTGTTCTCGTTCAGATCCTCTTCGGGGTACAATGGTTGGATGAGGTACCTTTTCTTACAGCTTACGGCTTTGGTCACGGGGCTGTTTCAACTAAAGTTAAGCAATTGGCGGTTCAAATTGGATTTGTTGAATCTCTTTCGTTATATTCACTAGTTCTATGTGCCATATTCCTTATCAATGCCGTGATTCTAACTGGATATCTCATTAGATGGAGAATTATTCAAGACCTTCATTTAGTAAAATTAGAGGCGCTTGAAGCCCGCTCAGACAGAGAAATGTTGAACTTGGTTCACGATCTAAAAACTCCGCTGGCATCCATTGAAGGACTCATTTCCCTCATTGATCTCCGTGTTCAAGATGAAAAAATAAAGGAATATTGTTCTAATGTTTCGATATCTATTCGTTCAATGAGTGAAATGATTTCTGAAATTTTGTGTGAATCCCGAAAAAACTGGTGTTCTTTAAAAGAGTTAATTGATTATGTTCATGCGAGTCGTTTGAGTGGTACTAACACTAAGGTAGATTTTCAATTGCCTGCTGAATCTGAAAAAATCCAACTTAGAATCAATAAAATCAGGATGACACGTGCCATAGTTAATTTGATTAATAATGCTTTTGACGCTATTGAGGGGCAAACTGAAGGAAAAGTGACTATACAGGCCAAGGTCTATGACAAACAGGTTTGGCTGGGGGTATCAGATAATGGAATAGGGATGTCGGAAGAGGAAAAAGAGAAGGCATGGAAAGCTGGGTACAGTACAAAACAGCATCCCGGTATTGGATTATCTTTTGTTCAACAAGTAGCAGAAGGACATGAGGGAACTGTTTTTATTGAGAGTAAAATTGGGAAGGGAACCACTGTTTGGATTTGTTTAGTAGGAGGTAATCATGAAAGTTTTGATTATTGATGATGATGAATCAGTTCGCTATATGCTGAATGAAATTTGTGATTTTGCAGGTTGGAAGGCAATCGTCTGCAGCAATGGAAAAGAAGGTGTAGCGCAATTTTTGGAAAAAGAAGTGGATGTCGTTCTTGTAGATTTTCATATGCCTGAAATGGATGGGTTGAAGACGGTGGATGAGATCCGAATGTTGAATGAAGAAGTTCCTATTCTCGTTTTAACAGTGGATGAACGACAGGAGATTGCTGATTGTTTTTTGGATAAGGGAGCAACGGATTTTGCACTTAAACCGATAAAAGCCCCTGACCTCATTTCTCGGATTAAACTACATAGACGTCTATTTGAGGCAACAATGAAGAAAAAAGATGAGGTTTTTGTAACAAAAGGAATGAGTCAAACGAGTTTATCTCATGTTTTAGAATTTTTACAATCTTGTAGTCAGCCCTGTGCGATTGATGAAATTATACAAGAAGTAGGCTTAGCTTATCCTACAGTTTATCGATGTTTAGTTCATTTAATCGAAAAAGAGAAAGTCCAAAAAATTGTTAGTTATCAAAAGATGGGGAGGCCTAAACATCTTTATCAATGGATATAAACGCTTTATTCTAAGCATAAATTTTGTCTGAAATCATTTAGACAAGATTTATGCTTTACTTTTTTTCTTTTTTTTCAGTTTTATATAAAAAGAACAATAGATATAATTTTCTTAATTTTAATAGATTGGAGATGATTAAGTATTTTTAGAACGAAAAAATGAAAAGGTTTTCAAAAGAGCGCTATTTAGTTCTTGAGTAAAAAGATTTTTTGAAGGATTCCAACTAATAATGAAATTGATGCAGAGGAGGGTTTGTCCAAATTTTATTACGTACGTCTTAACCACTTCTATTATTGTTTCCATTTAATTTTTTAATCTCTCCAGATTAAACGAAACTTTTATCAGCCATGAACTTTTTACAGCTAAGATCATGTTTCTTTAAAATTCTTTATACAATACAGGTGTTTGGAAAGGGTGAATCTGATTTATAGGGCGACTTTTTTTCTTATTTTCTCTGATGTTTATGGAAGAAACTCATAAAAAAACTAGAGATTATGATAGAAAACAAGTTTTATAAAATTCTTAAAAAGGCAGGGAGTATGGAGTGAAAAGAATAGGACTAGCATGGCAAATTTTAATAGGTTTAGTAGCAGGTATTATCGTAGGTGCTCTGTTTTATGGAGATCCAAAAGTAGCAGAGTTTTTACAGCCAATTGGCGATATCTTTATTCGTTTAATTAAGATGATCGTCATTCCAATTGTCATTTCAAGCTTAATCGTCGGTGTTGCCGGTGTTGGCGATATGAAAAAGCTTGGTAAACTCGGTGGTAAAACGATTTTATATTTTGAAATTATTACAACAATTGCCATTATCGTCGGATTGTTAGCGGCAAATATCTTTCAACCCGGAAGCGGCGTTAATATGTCATCCTTGCAGAAAACAGATATCGGCAGCTATGTAGAGACGTCCGAGGAAACAAAGAGTCATGGTTTTGCTGAAACCTTTGTAAATATCGTTCCTCCAAACATTGTCGCAGCGATGACAGAAGGAAACATGTTAGCAATTATTTTCTTCTCTGTTTTCTTTGGGCTTGGCCTAGCAGCGATAGGTGAAAAAGGAAAACCGGTTCTAAGATTTTTCGAGGGTACAGCGGAAGCCATGTTCTATGTGACAAACCAAATTATGAAATTTGCTCCATTTGGTGTATTTGCATTGATTGGTGTTACAGTATCAAAATTTGGCGTACAATCACTTATTCCATTAAGTAAGCTGATGATTCTGGTTTATGCGACGATGGCTTTCTTTGTATTAGTTGTTTTAGGACTTGTCGCAAGATGGGCGGGTATTAACATTATTCATTTTATTAAATTATTGAAAGATGAACTGATTCTTGCTTATTCGACAGCGAGCTCTGAAACAGTATTGCCAAGAATCATGACCAAAATGGAGAAACTTGGTTGTCCAAAAGGGATTGCTTCGTTTGTTATCCCGACAGGTTACTCATTTAATCTGGATGGTTCTACGTTATATCAAGCGTTAGCGGCCATCTTTATTGCCCAAATGTATGGCATTGAATTATCTATTGTTGATCAAATCTCTTTAGTACTTGTATTGATGGTTACATCTAAAGGAATCGCAGGGGTTCCTGGAGTATCATTCGTTGTACTATTAGCGACGCTTGGCACAGTCGGAATTCCTATAGAAGGACTAGCGTTTATTGCTGGTATTGACCGCCTTTTGGACATGGCAAGAACAGCTGTAAACGTTATAGGAAATTCATTAGCAGCAGTTGTTATCTCAAAATGGGAAGGTGAGTTTAATGTAAAAGGAAAAGTAGACTACATAAACCAAATAACTAATAAAATTTCTTGATATATTGATTTTTTCGTTGAAAACAAACCCTAGAAACGAAAAACATCTTATTGTTGAAGCTTAAGAGGAAAAACAACAAATAGTTTATTATTTAAGGAATTCTTTATATTACACTTTCTTGAAATTGCTTTGGGGTTTTTTATGAAGCTCTATCATTTTAAAAACGGAAAGGAGAACGATCTATGAAATATCTAAAGAGTTTTATTTTAGTTATTTTTAGTGTTTTATTTATGATTACGCCAGCTTTCGCAAGTGTTCCTGGAGTGGATGATTCTATGAAAAAAGGGGCAACGAAAGGAATAGTATCAGCTTCCCATCCATTAGCTGCTGAGGCGGGTAAAAAAATATTAGAACAAGGTGGAAATGCGGTCGATGCCGCAGCCGCTATTCAATTATCGTTAACTGTTGTTGAACCAATGATGTCGGGAATTGGCGGCGGCGGGTTTATGATGATTTATCGCAAAGATGAAAATAAAATAACGATGATCGATAGTCGTGAAGTAGCTCCAAAGAACGTAACACCTGAACTTTTTTTAGATGAAAATGGAAACCCAACTCCTTTTAGTGAACGTCATACAACTGGAAAAGCAGTAGCTGTTCCAGGAACGGTAAAAGGAGTTGAAACGGCTCTTGAGAAATATGGAACGAAGAACTTATCCGAAGTTATCGAACCATCTGTTGAACAAGCTGAAAAAGGTATTAAAGTTAACTGGTCAATGGCTCAGTATATTGATGAAAATGTAGAAAAACTTCAAAAATATCAAACAGCAGCCGACGTATTTGTTCCAAACGGTAAACCGTTAAAAGAAGGAGATATCCTTATTCAACCAGATCTGGCAAAGACGCTTAAGTTAATTCAACAACAAGGTTCTCAAGCGTTTTATACAGGTGAAATTGGGAAAGCACTTGTCAAAGAAGTGCAAAAGCGTGGAGGAACGATGACAACAGAAGATCTAGAAAACTATAAAGTGAAAGAACGAGAGCCTGTTAAATCAACTTATCGAGATTTTGAAGTTGTAAGTGCAGCTCCGCCAAGTTCAGGCGGTTTGACAGTTCAACAAATCTTGAAATTAATGGAAGGTTACGATGTACAAAAGATGGGAGTGAATTCACCGAAATATCTTCACCACTTACTAGAAGCAATGCATTTGGCTTATGCTGATCGAGCAGCTTATATGGCAGATGAAGACTTTTATGATGTACCAACAAAGGGACTTTTGGATGAAGAATATATAAAAGAAAGAAGAAAGCTTATTAATCCATATAAGGCTACTGCTGATGTTAAAGAAGGTGACCCATGGAAGTATGAAGGAAAGGAATCTTCTTCTCAAGTGACAGTAAAAGAAGAAAATCCAATCGGACAAACCACTCACTTCTCTGTAATGGATAAATGGGGAAATATGGTTTCTTATACGACAACGATTGAACAAGTATTTGGATCCGGCATCATGGTACCGAATTATGGATTCATGCTAAACAATGAAATGACAGATTTTGATGCGACACCGGGTGGTGTTAACCAAGTAGAGCCAGGAAAACGACCAAGAAGCAGCATGTCACCCACCTTTGTTTTAAAAGACGGGCAGCCGTTTATGGCCATTGGTTCTCCAGGCGGACCGACGATTATCGCATCAGTCGTTGAAACAATTATGAACGTTATCGATCATCAAATGCCAATTCAAGAAGCGATTTTAACACCTCGTATTTATTCAGGTGGATACCCGACTGTTAGATGGGAGCCAGGTATTGATCAGAATACAAGATTAGAATTGATGGCAAAAGGCCATGTGTTTGAAGAACAACCACAACATATTGGAAATGTGCAGGCGGTTATTTTTGATTATGAAAATGGCAAAATGTACGGAGGAGCCGATAATACAAGAGAGGGAACGGTTCTCGGTGTAGATGCCGTATCATATAAGTCAAAAGAGCCAAAAGAAATAAAAGAAGAGATAAAGGGACCGTTTACCTTAAAAGTAAATGGAGCAGTATATCCATATACAGCTGACCAAATGAAGATAATAGACGGAAAACCTTATATTCAATCAGATAAATTGCTGCTTGGTTTAGGTGTTATTGAATCAACGGATTTAATGATATACCAATCGAATAAAAAATCTTATTTACCTGTTATAAAAGTTGCAGAGTCATTAGGATATGAAGTGAACTGGAATGAAAGAGAGAAAGTTGTATTACTAGAAAAAGATGCATCTAATTCTGATAACCCAAATGATGATGAAGATGATGATATTATCACAAACTAATAGATGAAAAGAGAAAACAACTTGTATTTTAAGAGGTGTAGAGAATGAATGTGATAGCCCCTGCTAAAAATGATCAAATTCAAAAGTCAGACAATAAACTAAGTGAAACGTTGGGTTTATTTAATTCAACTCAGCTCATTATAAAGGAAGCGGTTCAGAAGTTAGGCTATAACGATGATGTGTATGAGTTGCTGAAGGAACCACTTAGAACAATCACGGTACGTATCCCGGTACGAATGGATAATGGTTCTATTAAAATTTTTACCGGCTACAGATCGCAACATAATGATGCAGTAGGTCCGACAAAAGGTGGCGTACGTTTTCACCCTGAGGTCAATGAATCAGAGGTAAAAGCATTATCTATTTGGATGACCTTAAAGTGCGGGATCGCAAATCTCCCTTACGGCGGTGGAAAAGGTGGCATTAATTGTGACCCAAGAAATTTGTCGTTTAGGGAACTGGAGAGATTAAGTCGTGGATATGTTCGTGCAATAAGCCAAATTGTAGGACCAACAAAAGATATTCCGGCACCTGATGTGTATACAAACTCTCAAATTATGGCATGGATGATGGATGAGTACAGTCGTCTTCGAGAATTCGATTCTCCAGGCTTTATTACGGGCAAGCCGCTTGTTTTAGGTGGGTCACACGGCCGTGAAGCGGCAACAGCTCGGGGTGTAACAATTTGTATTGAAGAAGCTGTAAAGAAAAAAGACATTGAATTACAAGGTGCAAGAATCATTATTCAAGGCTTTGGGAATGCAGGAAGTTTCCTGGCAAAATTCATGCATGATGCTGGAGCAAAGGTGATTGGTATTTCTGATGCACATGGTGCACTTTATGATTCAGAAGGGCTTGATATTGATTATTTGCTTGATCGACGTGATAGTTTTGGTACAGTAACAAATTTATTTACAGATGTGATCACGAATCAAGAATTGCTTGAAAAAGAATGTGACATTCTTGTACCAGCTGCTATCTCAAACCAGATTACAGCACAAAATGCCCATCAAATTAAAGCTTCGATTTTAGTGGAGGCAGCAAATGGGCCAACCACCCTTGAAGCCACCAAAATTTTGCATGAAAGAGGAGTCCTCCTTGTGCCGGATGTATTGGCAAGTGCAGGTGGTGTCACCGTTTCTTATTTTGAATGGGTTCAAAATAATCAAGGATATTATTGGCCAGAAGAAGAGGTGGCTGAAAAACTGCGAAAAGTCATGGTCGATTCCTTTAAAGCTATTTATAAAACATCACAGGCCCATCAAGTGGATATGCGTTTAGCGGCCTATATGGTTGGAATTAGAAAAACAGCTGAAGCTTCACGTTTAAGGGGTTGGGTATAAAATACAGATTTCTCATCATGCTGTCTGAAATTAAAAGAAATCTTTTATTGGAGGGAAATCTTCGTGTGGATCATTACTGTCCATTTAACGAACAATATAAAAATGTTTGAGTTTGACAATGTGAAAGAAGCAAAAGAAGCTTACGAGAGAATTCAAGGTTATAAAATCCTTACCGAAGTAATTTACTATAATAATTATAGTTTGGTTGAATCACAATCATTATAATCATCCTTAGTTAATACTTTGATGATTCTTTTAATTTAAATCAATTGCAAAAACCACTTCCAATAAAAAATAAGGGGAAGTGGTTTTTTGTGGTCGTAGATCGTTCGCGCTTTTTCTCCTCATGTTCGGATAACAATTATAGTTTCATCCAATACTTTATTAAAATAAGCTCTTGCAGCATCTAATGGAAGTTTATCTAAAACTTGATGAGGAAAAGATTAAATAGAATCTACATCTGCAAAACCTTGCTACTTAAGCCAGGTGAAAAAATCTTTATAGTCAATTAAATAATTTAAAAGGGTAGAGGAGGAGCGATAAATGTCTTCCATTGCTAAAGGTGTTTGTTGAGGAAATAGAGGGGATATCAATATTTAATACCTATAAATTTTATATCCCGTTTTCCCTCAACAACTTTCGTTAATTCTTTTATTTCTGTAACTGCTGCAAGAATGCTATTTGCTTTAATTACAATCTCATCAGAGTCAATGGTAAAGACAAATTTTTTCAATTGATACACCATCCTTTAAGAATATTTTTGTAAATCTAAAAAAAGTGGTACAAGGACTATCTAACACACAGGGGATTGTGAGAAGCTTTATCCTTGTACCTAAGAAGCGAATAGGAATACCTTGTATTCATAATAAGTTAGAAAGGTATAGTAATCTAATAAAATGTAAGATTTCCTTCCTGTGTTATATTGTCGAAAACACATATGGTTGTAACAAAATCTTCACAAGGTGTTCAAAATTAATAAGGCACATGGATAGTTTTAATATCAAATAGTCTAAAATCACATGACTTTTCCTTGTTTCTTACCTAAATCAGTCAAAGTTCAAACCAAAAAGCAAGGGAAAAATAATAATAGAATTATAGTCCATAATTACTATTAAATATTGTAAACATTCCACAATCTGGTATATAATTTTTAAGCGGACAAATTTACTAGGGAGGGAATAAATTGAAGAAATTGTTTAAGATTGGAACACTAGCTGTATTAACTGGATCACTTTTGTTTTCTGCCGTTCAAGAAACTGAAGCAACTGGTAATTATACACGAGTTTCTGGTTCGGATCGTTTAGCAACAGCTATTGAAATTTCCAAAAAAGGATGGCCTAGTGGTCTTGACGGAGAAAGAGTTGTTATTTTAGCACGAGCTGATAATCCTGCTGATGCTTTAAGTGCTGCAAGTTTATCTGGTGCTAAAAATGCTCCTATACTATTAACCTATCCAAATACGATTTCTACTAAAGTCCTAGATGAAATAAGAAGATTAAATACTGTAAAAGTGTATGTTCTCGGTGGAGAAAAAGCGATTAGCAATACTGTTGTTAATACTCTTAAATCAAAGGGATTAGAAGTTGAAAGGATATCTGGAAGTGAGAGATATCAAACTGCATACAATATTAACAGGGAAGCAGGTACAGATACCAATACACGAGCAATTGTTGCAAGTGGAACATCTGTAGCAGACGCATTATCTGCTTCAACTGATTCTGCAATAAATGGAGTACCAATTTACTTAGTAACAAAAGACACTATTCCTGTAAACATACCTTCAAACATTAAAAGTGTAAATATATATGGTGGAACAGGAGTAGTTAGTCAGAAGGTTGAAGATAGTCTAAGATCAAAAGGAATTTCAGTGAAAAGATATGCTGGAAAAGACCGTTATGATACAAATCGTTTAGCATTAGCTAATTTTCAACCTAATAACGCAATATTAGTACGTGGAACATCAGTAAGTACTGGAAAAGAGGATTATCCTGATTCTGTAGCAGCTTCAGGATTGGCTCATCGTAAGAATGCGGCTATTGTCCTTTCGCATAACACGAACTACTTACCAAATGTCAGAATCTTAGTTAACAAATTGGGAGTTTATAACGTATTTGTCCTTGGAGGTACATCTGCAATTAGTAATGCTTTAGTATCTGCTTATCAATCTAGTTATCCAGATCCGCTTGGAAAATTACAAATTACAAGCTTAGATTTAGATAAAGATAAAGTTGTTATTAAAAATGTCGATTCCAGGGATTTAAATTTAACTGGATGGAGATTGTTCAGTGCAGATGGAGGACAAACTTTTTACTTTCCAAATAATTATGTTTTAAAGAAAGGCTCATCAGTAACAATTGTTTCGGGAAGAGGAGCTACGCATAATCCACCTTCACAATTATTATGGACAAACGCTTATATATGGGAAAATGATGGAGATATAGCACGAGTTTATAATCCGTTAAATGGATTAGTTAGTGAAGTAAGAAAGTAAAAGGACACTATTTAAGTGTTCTTTTTTATTTTTGTTTTAGTGAATTTAGCTAGATAAACACACAAATTAAAAAATAAGATTGTTATAGAATCTCTCTTTTAATGAAGTCTTTAATATTTCTCTTGATTTCTTAACTTCCTCTTCATTATCTGTAAATGAATATTTAACTTTCACTCCATTTTTTCCTACAGCAGTATAACTTTTAACCTAATTTTTTTATTTTTGGTGTTGTTTTCTTTGTTGTTCATTTTTATCTTCATTTCATAATTAAGCTGTATCGTAACATAATACTTTTATCAGATTACCAATTTAGGCCCTAAAATTAGAAAGTGGTAAATAAGGGTGAGATAATAATAATGGAGGAAAGAAATTGCAAGCAGGGTGCAAGGTAGTTTGTTAGTTGTAAGATAGTAAACAATTTCGGGGAATTTAGAAATATTCTTGCACCCTAGTTATAATTATACTTAATTGTAAAATTTTATATAGTTACTAAATTACTATTAATACTTTACACCTTTAAATTTAATGAGTTTTGTTTTAGTCTTATCATTAGCTTTCACTTTTTGTGTTACTTGTTTAAAAGCATCTGTCATTCCTTTTGCGTTAATAATAAGATCACGTTCCATATTGTTTGTGTTGATAATGAAAACATATTGTTTCAAAAAATACACCCCTTCATTAGGTTTTTAACTATACAATTTAGGCCGAAAAAATACATTTTATTCCACATGGCTTGATCTATTTAAAAATTAAATAATAATACCCAACACGATGGTCAGGTATTTATGATTATTTTTTAGGTATAAGTTCATGGTGTACGACACTAAATTTAAGCAGCTTCCAGGGCATGAATTCGGGATGGAGCCGGACTCATGCATTTGTGAAATTACAAATGCTGTTGTTGATTATATAGATAGCTATAAAAAAAGAAACATTTAGTCCTTATCTATTCCATTATAGGGCCATTTAATAGAATAAGATTTTCGAACAGAATTGGGTTATTATGCTATTATTGTTATGAGGTTTTGGAAAAATTTGCTGTCTAATGAGGTAGAACAGAATAAATGGATTTTTTGTGGTGATGTAGAGGTATACCTGTAAAGAGAGGTGCACAAATGAAAAATATTTTTATTCAATTGCATTCAGAGGAAATTTTAAACCGTATTGACAAATTAAGCCCAAATTCAAAACCGCAATGGGGTAAAATGGATGTTGCCCAAATGCTGGCACATTGCTCATCCTTTCAAGACATTGCAATGGGAAGTTCTTTTCCTGCGAGGGGTTGGTTAGGGATATTAATAGGAAACTTTGTGAAACTAATTTTTTATAATGACAAGCCATTAGTCCAAAATATGTCTACAATTCCGACCATTTTGATTGTAGATGAAAAGAAATTTGAAACAGAGAAGGAAAAACTGAAACAAAAAATTATAACTTTCCAAAATAATGGTCCAGAGAAGTGTACGACTCATCCACATCCTTTTTTCGGTAAACTTACTTCCGAGCAATGGGGAAAAGGAATTTATAAGCACCTTGACCATCATTTAAAACAGTTTGGAGTTTAGTTAGTCTATAGAAACCTAAATAAAAGTTAACGGCTTAGAAATAAATATTCATCTTATTGTTAAAAAGAAAATAATTTCTTCAATGTAGTCTAGTGCTTTATTAGATAAATAAGTCATATTAGGATTATTTTTATATATTGTCATCACTTTTGAAAGTTCTAGAAATCTTGCAAAATAACAGCATTGTAAAGATCTTCTGGAATAAGGCGATTTTATTTAGGAACGCGTTTTTTTCGTGTATTGGGCCAGATTGTTGTGCGAAATGTTTCTAGCTTAAATTGGGAATGGTCACATTACCCAAGTAAAGGTTAGACAGTTCCTTCCGGAACTGAAGGATTATATCGAAGAATCAAATGGTGGGGTAACGCCCTGAAGGGTTCTCTCTTAGTCGAATAGCACTTGAATTAGTAAGAATAATAGTGTTATAAGCTCGGCGAAAAGGCGTGAGAATTTACCGTAACAGTTCGGCTGACGAAAGCCTACCCGAGGGGGTGGTGTAAATCATGATGCTTGAGTTGAATGAATATGGTGAGAATGCAAAAGAACCTAAAGTAAAAAGGTTAAGCTGACGAACTTCTGAATGTACGGGTCTAGACTGGCAATACATAGAAATGTGTATATCACCTAATGTGAGGTTAGCAGTGGATGAGTAAGAATGACAATTATGAAAGTCCATGATGTGTTACAGGCATAAGAACGGCTAACAGGCTTACAGGAAGCACCTAAGTTCATTCTATAATAGATATAATTCAACGTTGTAAGCTGATAACGTGGAGGACTTACTTTCTATGAAGCGTTGATAAGGAAAGCAATAATGAGA